>NZ_QWET01000013.1 GCF_003573545.1 Mariniphaga sediminis
AAGTGACCTAATCAGTTAAGGACAAAAGAGTATTGCCTGGAGCATGAACATGAAAATTTCAATAACCTAACTGATTGAATTAAAATATTGATTATTAAACTTTATAGATAGATATATTAACATGAAACTAACTCTTTATCAGGCCGACGCTTTTACGGAAAAGGTTTTCAGTGGGAACCCGGCTGCAGTTGTACCGTTACAGGAATGGCTCCCGGATCAAACCATGCAAAACATTGCGGAAGAAAACAACCTTTCGGAAACCGCCTTTTTTATTCCGGACAACCAAGATTTTCACATTCGGTGGTTCACCCCAACCACTGAGGTAAACCTCTGTGGGCACGCTACATTAGCATCGGCACATGTTCTTTTTAATCATTTGGGTTACCCGGAGCCGCAAATCAGGTTTCAGTCGAAAAGCGGCCTGTTAAAAGTTAAAAAGGCGGGCGACCTCCTTGTACTCGATTTCCCTGTCTCTGAATTAAAGGAAACTGACCTTCCTGAGAAAACACTAAAAGCGTTCAACATCAAACCGAAAAAATGTTATAAAGGCCGCGAAGACTTGCTTTTCGTTTACCACGAGGAAAAAGAAATCCAATCCCTCCAACCGGATTTCCTTTCTCTGAAAACTCTGGGTTCGCGGGGTGTTATAGCCACCGCGCCGGCTTCAAACTCAGCGTTTGATTTTGTATCCCGTTTTTTTGCCCCCGGAGCAGGAATTGACGAAGACCCTGTTACCGGATCGGCACACACCATGTTAATTCCCTATTGGGCTAAAAAACTTGGAAAAAATGAAATGGTGGCCAGGCAAATTTCAAAACGGGGCGGCATTATTTATTGTAAGAATTTAGGACAACGGGTAGAAATTGGAGGAAAAGCTGTAACGTTTCTGAAAGGAGAAATTGTAATCTGAGGTATTCTTAAAAAACCTTCAAGGTTTGACCCAAATTGTGAAATACAAAAACAGATAGGACTCCCTTCGGAATCCTATTCTCTATCACGACCAGCGCCAAAATGGCGAAGGCTGTCTCTCCCCACTGTTCGTTGTTATACTTATATAATTTTTCTGAAAATCAGCACATAACCATTTAGTGAAGATAATTTTCAGAAAATGTTGTTTTAACACGTTCTCAAAAAAAAGCAAAAAAACTAACCTAACTCTGATGCAATTTCCTTCTCCAAAAACTTTTTGGTTTTAACGCCTACGTAACGATTTACTTCTTTTCCGTCGCGAAACATAATGAGTGTAGGGATGTTACGCACTTTAAACCTTTGTGCCAGTTGCTGTTGCTGATCTACATTTACTTTAGCTATGGTTACACGATCTTCTGCTTCAGCAATTTCGTTCAAAACGGGCGCTACCATTTTACAAGGGGCACACCACGGCGCCCAGAAATCCACCAGGGTAATTCCCCGGCGGATAACAGGCTTGAAATTTTTATTTCCCAACACTTTTATTTTGTTACTGTCGGCCACTGGTTTCATGTTTTTCATGCGGTAATAATTGAACGTTATTAACCCGACCAGCGCCGCCAGAGATGCAAGAATAATGATTAAGGTAGTTGACATACTTTCTAGTTTTCAATGATTCTAATTTCGGAAGTGAGTCCAATTGCTTTGCGGTACATCGCGCTCACTCCACAATAACGTTCTTCTGAAAGGGTTACTGCTTTTTGGATTTTTTCCACCGGGAGGTTTTTTCCTTTAAATTCATAAATCACATGCATTTGGGTAAATTGTTTGGGATGCTCTTCGGTAAGATCACCTTCAACATATACGTTGAAACCATCTACATCCACCCGCATTTTTTTCAGGATTGAAACCACGTCCATGCCCGTGCAACCCGCCAGTGCTGTTAGCATAAGCGGTTTCGGGCGCGGGCCACGATTCTCGCCACCCACATTTTCTGTGGCATCCAATATAATTTTATGTCCGTTCACCTCGGCTGAAAAAGCCATATTTTCCAGCCAGTTTATTTTAACTTGTTGTTTTGCCATAATACTTTCTTTTTTGGATTAACGTTAATATCTTCCCGACAACGCCGGGATTAACAATCGGATTTCTCAATTTCTTAAATACTCTGCTGCGCTTAACGCTGCAACGGTTCCCTCTGCCACGGCAGTAGTAACCTGGCGGTAGCGCTTGGCAATGCAGTCACCCGCAGCAAAAATACCATCCACATTGGTTTTCATGGCAGTGTCTACTGCAATTTCATTCCGCTCATTCAATTGTATCAACCCTTTCAGGTTTTCGGTGTTGGGCTGGTAACCCACAAAAATAAATGTTCCGTCGGTTTTTAACTCGCTTCTCTTTCCGGTAGGTAAATGTTCAATTTCCACTTTTTGCAAGACACCGTTTCCGGAAAAACCGCGCAATTCCGATTCCATAATAAAATTGATTTTGGGATTCCCCTGCGCTTCTTCCACCGCATGTTTAAATGCCTGAAAATGATCGAACTGGTGCACAATAGTCACTTTGGTTGCATATTGTGTTAAAGCTATCGCCTCTTCCAAAGCCGAATTTCCACCTCCTACCACAACTACTTCTTTCCCGGTAAAAAAATCACCGTCGCAGGTAGCGCAGTACGAAATCCCCTTTCCTTTAAACTGCTCTTCTCCTTCAACATTCAAAGAACGTGGCCTTCCTCCGGGAGTGAGGATTACCGTTTTTGCCCGGAAACTCCTGCCATCTTCCAACTCTACCGTTTTTACTTTTCCTTCAAACTGGTAGCGGGCTATTTTTATATTCGACTTTATTTTACACCCGAAACTTTTGGCCTGCTGTTTCATGGTGTTGGCCAGCATGTATCCTTTTGTGGCAGGCACTCCGGGATAATTAGCTATTTCTTCGGTAAGCACCATTTGCCCTCCAACTGCCCCTTCGTTTAAAATGAGCGTGGAGAGTTTGGCGCGCGAGGCGTAAATGCCGGCTGTTAAGCCGGCCGCCCCCGCGCCAATCACCATTACATCAAACACATCCTCCATTTACTTATACTTTTTCTGCAAACTGTTCGTCTAAAATAGCAGATACCTGCTGCATATTCTGGATGCTACTGGTTGCGTGGGCCACTTTTCCACCTTTGTAGTACATGGTGAACGGTAATCCCATAAAACCGCTGCATTCCGGCGCATTGCGAATAACGGCTGCCTCCGGATTATCAAATGCCATAACCGCAAATTTGATATTGGAGCGTTCTTCCTCCAGCTCTTCCATTACATCGTAAACCGGCATACACATGGGGCCCATCCGCCCGCAACATACCATCACATTCTCGTTTTCTTCTATCATCTTTTTCAGCTCGGAAGCTGTTTCAATTTCCTGGAGATTTGTTTGTAACAATTTCATAATTAATTTATTAAAATTTTAACAATAAGATTAAACATCTATTTTTTTTGTTGAATACGTAATTTCCCTAATAATTTTTTCATCCGATTCCAGTTTTCCCTGCAGGTACTCTTCAATTAACACTTCAGGTGAATTCACGGGCACTCCCACAAAAAGATTCACTTTTTTGGAAGCGAAAAGATGTATAATTTTCGGGTTTACCCTGAATGTAATTACATCGGTAATCCCCATCTCTTCCAACCACCCGGGAAGTTCGGAGGTAGTAGTCCCGGCAGGAAGACTCATTCTTTCCCTGTCGACGATTTTCCCGTCGATTCCGAAAATTTCGTAGTGATTGCACTCTCCGAAAAATTCGCTTAACTGTTCATTTGTCACCGGAATGGCTACCCGTTTTTTCATACTATTAAAGTTGTTTGTTTTCAAAAGTATTGTATGCCTGCCCGGCTTTGGCGGTCAGACGGGAAACTTGCATGTATTTTATCATGCTCCTGGACGTAAATATTTTACATGCTCGTTTCATATTCAAAACTTTTCGACAAAAATAGTCCGGACCTCCTTTCAGGGCAAGAAAAGCGCACTGGCTTATAAAAGGACAGGAACTGAAATATTTCAGTTTTTTTCCTGTCGCCAGACAGATTGGATTGTTTTTATACATTTGTAATGATTTCAGAAAGCGAAAGATGAATAACGAACAATCACAAAAAACAGGGCAACCGGGAGCAATCGAGGGGCTTTTTCAACACCTCCCGGAGGCATTGGCCCAGCTGGCCCAAAACAAAACCCGGATTACTTACCTGAAAGGGGAAACTATTTTCAAACAGGGAGCCTTTGCCCCTTACGTACTTTTTGTGGTGCGTGGTCTGGTAAAAGTTTACCTTCAAACCGGGTTTGAAAAACAGGTAAATATCAGCCTGGAAAAAACCGGCAATTTCCTGGCGTTCTCTTCCATTTTTGGAGAAAACATTCACACCTATTCCACACAGGCGCTGAAAGATTCTGAAATTTGTATGATTGAAAAGGAAAGCCTGAAAGAAGTTCTGCTTGAAAATCCACAGTTTGCGCTGGAAGTCACCTCTAAAAACTACCGAAACGAACGCCACTTACTGGAAATCATAAAAAACCTTTCGTACAAGCAAATGCGTGGAAAGTTGGCTTCCAGCCTGCTCTACCTTTCGCAGGAAGATTTTTTGAAAGAGAATGTATTTGAATTTCTCACCCGGCAGGAAATTGCCGATTTTGCTTCTGTTTCTACCGAAAGTGCTATTAAATTCCTGAAAGAATTTGAGAAGGAAAAAATTATCCGACTCAAAGGAAAAGACATTCTTATTACTGACAGGAAAAAGCTGGAGATAATCAGTAAAACCAGTTAAGAATTTATGATACTTTCCGACTCAAAAAAAGAAAAGCTTTTAACCGAAGTGCAGGTTTCAGCCAGCAGGAGTAGCGGGCCGGGCGGACAGAATGTAAACAAGGTAAATACAAAGATTGAGTTGCGGTTCCCAGTCAGTAAATCGGAAGTATTGAATGAAACCGAAAAAAGGCTTATTCTTTCAAAACTAAACAGCAGAATCAATCTCCAGGGTGAACTTTTGATAACAGCCAGCTCGGAACGCAGCCAATGGCAAAACAGGGAACAAGCCACCCAAAAATTTTTTGAACTCATTGAAAAAGCGCTGACCAGACCGCGCAAAAGAAAAAAAACACAGCCCACTATAGCCTCCCGGCTAAAACGGCTGGAAAGTAAAAAGAAGCGGGGACAAAAAAAACAGTTACGTAAACCACCCGATCTATAGCAAATTGGATATTTCGGATGAATATTGTTTCTTTGCTGTAATTAGGGATAAGTTCAATTTATGAGGAATATTTTACATTTTTTTCGTGTACTCATTATCCGGGTTGTTGACAGCTTTTACTTTCCTTTTCTGAGGTTTGTCCCCATCGAGATTTTCAGGTATGGAGTTACGGGAGGCGCCAATACGGCTTTCGATATTTTTCTCTATTTTATTTTTTACAGGTATATTCTCGACCGTCAAATTCTCGATCTCGGTTTTGTTGCTATCAGCCCGCATATAGCGGCATTCTTAATGGTTTTTCCCATTACCTTTATTACAGGTTTTATTTTGGCCAAATATGTTACTTTCACTGCCTCTGAGCTGCGCGGGCGCATTCAGCTATTTCGCTACGGAGTTACCGTACTGGCATCAATTCTGCTCAATTATGTTTTTTTGAAATTTTTTGTGGAATATGTGGGTCTTTACGCCACTTTATCAAAAATGCTGACTACTGTTATCGTCGTTGCATTTAGTTACCTTTCGCAACGCTATTTCTCTTTCAAAACGGCCACAATTTACAAGACTACTTAACCAAAAAAATGTTTATCTTGTATTGAATATTTGGAGCATGCAGCTATTGAAGCAAACATATTATCCAACCATTATGCAGGCCATTCACCTGCTGATTCTTTATCTGTTTATTCAAACGGTTGTTGATTTCCCCCTGGCTCTGATCGATTATTACCATGGCACCGATTATCTCTACAATCCCGTAAAAAAAATTATTTTAAATACAGGTTCCACATTATTTATCCTTCTGTACGGTTTCCGCAAATCGAAGTCGCCATTGAAGGAAGTTTTTCCTCTCAAGTTTTTTAACCCCCTTGTTTTGATTCCCCTAATTACTTTTTTCTGGGGCGCCCATAATTTACTGGATGAGTTAAACCTAGTCATTGAAAAGGTACTCCCCGCCCCTCCCTGGTTTTGGGAACTGTTTGGCAAAATTTTCGACAGCGATTTTGGCTGGTGGGGTGCTTTTATGAAAGTAGCGGTTATTGCTCCGGTTGTAGAAGAACTGATTTTCAGGGGACTTATCCTGCACGGACTCCGGAAAAACTACCATGCGTTTACGGCAGTTTTTATGTCAGCCCTGCTGTTTTCGTTATTTCATTTAAACCCCTGGCAAATGCCCGCAACCTTTGTTTTGGGCTTGTTGCTGGGCTGGATTATGATTCGTACCCGAAGCATCTTGCTTGCCATACTTGGCCATTCAATTAACAACCTAATGGTTTTGCTTACCATTACCTATTGGCAACAAATTAATACTTATGCACTTTTTCTGATGGAGAAAAATGAAAAGCTCATGGTAAGCAGCCTGCTCGTTCTCCTCTCTTTAATCCTGATTTACTTCTCTTCCTTATGGCCTTCAGGAAAGAAGAAAACAAAATAATCCATTTTGATAAACATTCCGGTTGTTCCTCTGTTATTTTTCTTATATTGACCAAAGCTTTTATTTGAACTTATTCTCATAAAAAAACGTTTAGACAATAAAAAAATAAATTCAATAACAATTTAAATTACTAAAATCATGGAAGAAGAAAAAGTAATGACAATGCCACGTATTGGCGACAAAGCACCTGACTTTAGTGCCAACACCACTTGGGGACCTATTCAGTTTTCAGAATATAACAAAGGAAGTTGGGTGGTTTTATTTTCTCACCCAGCCGACTTTACACCCGTATGTACTACAGAGATGAGTGGTTTTGCCGTTCGCAGCAAAGAGTTTGAAGAAAAAAATACCAAACTCATGGGATTAAGTATCGACAGTATTCATGCGCACGTTGCCTGGGTAAACAATGTTAAGAAAAACACAGGCGTGCTGTTTAACTTCCCGATTATTGCCGACATTGACATGAAGGTTTCAAAATTATATGGAATGTTGCAGCCCAACGAAAGTGAAACTGCCGCTGTAAGAGCCGTATTTTTTATTGACCCACAAGGGAAAATCAGACTGATTATGTACTACCCGCTGAATGTGGGAAGGAATATGGATGAAATCATCAGGGTGTTGACTGCTTTGCAGACAGCCGACAAACACAGCGTTGCCCTGCCACTTGACTGGAAGCCAGGCGAAAAAGTGATCGTACCTCCGCCAAAAACGGTTGCCGAGATGGAAGAACGTGAAAAGAGCGACTATGAAATGGTGGACTTTTATCTCGCCAAAAAAAGTTTATAACGCAAATAATTTCCTGGAAAGGGTTGCAGCAATGCAGCCCTTTTTATTTTGCCCAAACAGAGCCATGTCCAGGAACTATCGTTCCATAAAACAATCCCAGAAAAAACAACTACTCCCTCTACAATTCATTTTTCAGCCTCTTGAAATTACGCTAAACTACCATTGACAGAATATTTCTTTCTTCGCTAAAATTCATCTAAATAGAAGCTATTATTGGTCAAAATCAATTACATTGCAGAAACTAAACTGCATGTATGAAAGAAATAACACATAAACTTAAGTTGCTTTTATACGATTCGAAAAAAGGTATTTTTGAAAATAAAGTCTTTAGTATTGTTACCCTTGTGGGAGCAATCACCTGTTTCGTCACATTCGTCATCAACATAAATATTCTTACCGAAAATTATCTCCTGATAAATTGGGTGATTGCCTTATTAGGAATTACACTAAGTATTTTTTTCTATTTATCTGCTTTTAAGGGCATAACCCAACCTTTGATCTTCCCATTTCAAATATTGGTTTCTCTCATTCTGGTATTCAGTTGGTTCTATTTTCAGGGAATAGAAGGATCAGCTCCCCTGTTTTTCTTTTTAGCCATATTTCTGCTCATCTACAGCGATAACAGAAAAAGATATTGGACTATATCAGTCAGTTTCATTTTTCTTGCCGTTGTGTTAGTCGGCTTATACTTTATTAAGCATGAATGGTTTTTGGATTACATTGATGATGAATCGCGAATAATTGACTTATCTACCAGCTTTATTATTTCCTTTACTGCTTTTAGCTTTACCGTTGTCTGGCTCAAAAAGAAGTTTGATCTCGAACGGGCAAGAACTCAACAAAAAAATATTGAATTAAAAAAATCTAAAACTGAACTTCAGGAACTCATTGCCACTAAAGACAAATTCTTCTCCATCATTTCACACGATCTAAAAATTCCGTTTAGCGGGGTAATCGGTTTTAGCGAGCTTTTGATAGAAAAGGTTCAGGAAAAGAACTATGAAAAAATTGAAAGCTATGCCCGAAACATATACAACTCTTCGCAACAGGCAATGGAGTTGCTTTTAAACCTGCTCGACTGGTCGCGTTCGCAAACCGGAAAAATAAAATTTACCCCAATACCTTTTGAAATGGCCGGGCTGATTGATG
This sequence comes from Mariniphaga sediminis, assembly GCF_003573545.1. Lineage (GTDB taxonomy): Bacteria > Bacteroidota > Bacteroidia > Bacteroidales > Prolixibacteraceae > Mariniphaga > Mariniphaga sediminis. The sequence goes on from NZ_QWET01000013.1 coordinate 8,500, forward strand.
AAGTTACTGAGTTGTTTACCGAAACAGCCAAATACAAGTCGATAACCATTTCGAAGGAATTACCGGAAAACACAAACTGCGTGGCCGACCGGGTAATGATTGCCACGGTGCTGCGAAATCTTATTTCAAATGCCATTAAATTTACCTGGCCCGGGGGAAAAATTGTTATTTCGGCCCAACCGAACGATGGCGGGCTGGAAATTTCAGTATCAGATAACGGAGTGGGAATGAAAAGCAGCGATATAGAGAAACTATTCCGGATTGAAGAAAATTTCTCTACTCCGGGAACTCGGGATGAAGGAGGAACCGGACTGGGACTACTGATTTCCAAAGAATTTATATCGAAACACCGAACAAATATCCGGATCGAAAGCCAGCCCGGAAAAGGAAGCAAATTTTATTTTACGGTACCTGTTCGCTAAAAATACGGATAGAGCTGAAATAATCTGCGACAAAGAAAAATAGGCAGATTGCCCATTAATCATCCATTCCCCACCGTTTTGCAGCACAAACTTCCCCGGTAAATCTACCCTATTTTAATTACGTCGATTTTCAAAATCCTCCCCAGCTTTTCAATTTTATTGGCAATATGCCCCACTCCAATAGCGCAATGATGTGCCGGTCCTTGTTTCGACCATTGATTCATAAATTCTTTTGCGCTTAATGCGAATTTATACCTGCTGTTGGTATTTCCAATCTGAAGAATCGGTCCCGCGACTGATTCCCCTTCGGCCACCAATAAAAAAATACCATCTTTCCCCTCAACCACTGAAAGTAACGTAACAGGTCCCTGTTTTACATTCATCTGAATGGAAAGGCCTTTGCCGGGTTTCCCGTGGTAAACAGACAAAGGAACCAGTTTTACTCGCTCTTCGGAAATGGCAAAATGAGCAGGGCCGTCGTGTCCCAGATAAACCACATCATCGGTAAAATCCATCAGGTAAAATTCAGAAAACGATCCTCCGGCGCCAAATTCAGCCATTATTTTCATTGCCTGTGCATTTTTCACTTCACACTCCCCTGCTACCGGAATATCTTTCCCTGTAAGCAGCGTATTTCCTGCAATTACAGAAGTTACAATATGTTCGTAATCATTGCCCGGTTCACCTTCATAATAATAAGCCATGGCGCCCAGGTTGTGGGCTTCTATTAATTTATCAAGCGCGACTGATGTTCGTGCAGCCCGTTCCAACTCTGCCCGTTCACATTCGGGAGACACCTCAAATGTGCTGTTAAACTCTTCTATTTTTGCTACCACTTCGGACTCCTTTATCTCATCCCGGTATCTTTTTAATTCACACATTTCCAGCAATTCAATGTGCGTTCCAAATACGGCGGATTGTTTGGTAATGTCCGTATAAACATCCAGCATTCCGTTATAAAAGTGCCCCAAAATTCCCAACCGGTTATTTCGCATAGCTGCGGCAACTGTTGCTGCTTCCGTCCAGGCTTTAATGTCGGCCCAGGCATCATCGTCCTGCAGGTATCCGGTTACAACATCGTACGGGATTCCCGAACGGTTAAACACACTTGCAATTTCTGGAACTGAACATGCCTGACAATGCTCCAGCCACACTCCGGTCATTTTTCCGCGGTCGCCCAGTTGATTAAAAGCTTCATAATCCAATTGAGCCACCGGCTGAAGATTTAATAATACAATGGGAACTTTTACCTTTTGAGCCACCGGCAAAACGGTTGAAGACAGTGCATAAGTTGAAACATACAGAAATACAATTTCAACATCTTCTGACTTTAAATAATCAGCCGCTTCCCGCGCTTTCACCGGATTATCCACCACTCCGGCATCAACCACATCCACACCAAACCCACCCATTCTGTTTTTAATCTGGCGTTGGTATCCTTCCAGGTTGTTGAGCAACCCTTCAAACTGAGGCCAGTAGGTATCAAGGCCTATTCCAAATAATCCAACTTTAGTCATAGTACGCACTTTACTTAATCGGGTAGTTTTTTAGAATTTCTTTCAAACAATCACCGGAGGCAGGGGCACAATCTGAGGTGCCTTATATTTTTATGCACTGTTAATTCCTCAAGAGTTTAAAAGGTTCCATCAATCCGTAATCATCTATAAAATATTTATCGAAAGTAGGTTGATGCTCCGGCGCATTGTTCCAGCCATGAGGCCCGTAAATCCAGTTTTTATCTTTGCGATAAAATTCGCCGAAGGTATTTTTCAGGCTTCCGACAACCCGGACCGAAATTTCGTTCTCCCCTTCTTTTAACAGCTCTGTTACATTCAGTTCATCGGGCGCCCAGGCAATAATTCCCGCCTTTTTATTATTTACCAGCACCTCGGCCACAGTTCCTTGCCAGTTATTGAGTTTTACCTTAAAATCGGCTGTTCCTTTTTCGATATTGAATTTTTGCGAATAAGACACTTTGTCTGAATAAAAAATATACCCGGAATCTTTCCACGATCCCAGACCGCTGAGGGTTCCGTTTATTATCTCGAAACCTGCTTCCCGCGGCTGAACCTTAAAGTTGCCAAGAATATAAACCGGCATCAGCTCGGCAAATACCGACATACGATTTGCTTTGAGCGAGAGGGTATTTTTACCTGGTTTTAAATGGTTTCCCACTCGAAATACAGGAAAATCTTTGTCAATCCAATATTCTCCGTCCTCCTTTTCAACAGCAGTCCCGTTAATGTGAACCGACCAAAGTTCAGGACGTTCAACCACTGCCTGAACCTCTGAAAACCCGGAAACATCAGCCCCATCTGCCATGTAAAAATGATAGTCAACGGTAAACCCCGAACTCTCCGGGAACTGGTCGAGATCCAGGTAATTCTTTTTGTACTGAATTTTATGCTGCCACGGGTTCCCAAACTCTACACCGTTTTCCTGAAACAGGGAAATCAGTGCAGTCATAAAATAAGTATTCTCCCTGGTTGTTTGAGCGGTTTTCAAATCCAGGTAGTTCAGCACCAAAATATTTTTGGATTCAGCATGTACCTTCATTTCGCCTGCTGCTTCAACCAGCTTCCAATCTGATTTTTCAATAATCGCTTCCGGTTCCTCTTCTTCTTTTTCTGAAACAAAATACAACGCACTTCCTACCGGCTCAAGCTGCAAATCAAAAATAACATGGCCCTTCTCCCTGGTAGACGGAACCAGATGCGTTTGCCCGTTTTCCAAATTCATTTTTACCACACTTTTCCCGGAAGCAGAAATGGTAGCGGCTGCTGCATCTTGTTCATCCGAATTTACAAAAAACAACAACTGGCCGTCCTGTAAAATCCGGCGTTGAAAATACAATTCGCCTGCTTCATCCTTTTCGTCAACTGAAAAATCATTTGTAAAAAACAACGACCGGCATTGCGCGTCATCCATATTTTCAGCCACAATCCATTGCTCCGGATAATCCTGCTGCAACCTGGCGCATGCATCGCTTTCACTTCCATCCACTCTTACAATTTCTTTTCTGAAAGACAATACTTCTCCACCGGAATGTAAAAACGCTTTTAGCAGGTTGAATGTACTGGCATCAATATTCTCCATGGTTTCCGGAATAACCACCAATGTGTAGGCCCTCTCCCCCACAATTAAATTTCCACCGGAAACACTTCCCAGTGTTTTCAATACATTCTCCGATCCCAAATCATATTCCACATGCCTCCTTTCCAGCTGATACACAAAATCCTTAAAGCGGTACTTAATTGTGTCCAGCACCGGATGTTTTTTGGTGCGCGAAAAGTACATCCAGGCTGTGGTGTTGGGCTGAAGAACCAACGTGGAATTAATTTGCTCTCCCGACGACATTGCCAGACTAACACGTCCGATGTAATCGCCCATTTTTGAATAATTTTTCCACCAGGGTTCGTGATACGAAAATGAAGGAGGATAGTCAAATTTCCGGACCCCTTTTAATGTATAATAAGAAAGATGCTGGTTTACAAAATTAACCCCCAAAACGCACTGCCAGTCAACAAGCTGTTTGTATTTTTCAAAATCCATATTCCAGCCTCCGCCGCCATATGTTTCGCTTAATGTTCTGTTACGTCCGGCCTGATTTGCAGCGCTCCTTAATTCACGTACGGCACGGGTATTTCCGAATTGCCCGCCCTGTCCATCATCCACAAACTCGTTGCCCAACATATCAACCCCCGGCATTTGATGCCAGATGTAAAATGCAGATTCATCCATCCCGTCGGTTGGAACAGGCCACCCATGCTCCCAATAATGTCCGGTCCATACCAGATTTTTTTCTTCGCAATATTCCGACCATGGTTTTGCCCACCGTTCAACAAAAAGCTCAACCAGGGTTTCATAATAATCGTGTCGTACTTTTTTCCAGTCTCCTGTTTCTTCTACCAGGGAAGGCAGGTTCACCTTTAAATCATACCCCCAGCGCTGCTCAAAAACGTCCCATAAATCAGGGGTCCAGCGTAAATGTGTACCTCTTGACATGGCTGCTTCCAAATTCGGCTCGTCGGTAAAAATGCCCGGAAGTGTTTTTCCAAAATCAGCACTGTTTCTTTCATACCCTTTGGTCATGGTAAGCTCCATAAACTTTTCGGTTACCCCTTTGTGCAATAAATCAACATAGGTATATCCGCCATACCAAAGCGACCTCGCAGGATAGGTCTTCCTGAATATATAATAGGTTCCCTTTTCTGTTTCTTCCTGCCCCAGCCGGGCGGTAATATTAGTAAACCCGGAATCGGTTTTCTTTAAAACGACAGCAATAGTATCAGAAGGAACAATGTTCAGTTCCTGGCTGATTTCCATTTTTAAACCCGTTCCATTTTGGTAAGAATCGGGCATTTCTGCCGGAACATGTCCCCCTGCAAAACCCGAAGGATACGAATTTTCATCATAAATCCATACTTTCATTCCCAGCTCTTTCCCTTTCTGAACTGTATAATCGAACAAATGAAACCAATCCTCCGAGAGGTATTCAGTAACCAGTCCGGGACGCGGATGCACAAAAACACCCCCAATACCCGCCTTTTTAAACTCTTCCATCTGAAATGAAATTCCTTCTTCCGTAATTAAATCATTCCAATCCCAAAGCGGAGCGCTGCGGTATTCCGGGGGAGGATTAACAAAAAGACTTTTAAGCTGGGAGTAATTGCTGACTGAAGATACTGTTTCTCCTTCGTTAAAAGATGTACAACGTACAAAAAGGAGAGGTAAGATAACCGCTATCAAAAAAATTTTCATCCGGATGTAAGTTTATGGTTTATAATTATTTTTTATCGTAATGCCCTGGTTAAAATTCCCTGGTAACGAGGAGTAACAGAAGAAAACAAGCATTATAATTCCACGCCAACATCAAAAATCATAGCCAAACCAAAATTTTACGTCAATACTATTTGATTTATATTTTTTATAATTTTGAAAACAAATCTACACTACTAATCAATGCATTTAAATAGAGAAAGTGACAAATTCATTGCACAAAATGACATATCAAAAGCCAACTTTAAAAAATACCTTATTATTTCAGAACTGGACCAAAAATGGGGTTTTATTGTCAATGATGCAGGGTACACTATAATACCCAAAGGGTCAGAATATCCTCCCAAAGGACATCCGGGAACCCATATGTTCTCCTGGAAAACCGGGCGCATTATCAACGAATTTCACCTTGTTCTTATTTCTGAAGGAGAAGGACTATTTGAAAGCAAAACGGCAGGAAAACAGAAGATACACGGAGGAGATGCATTTTTAGTATTCCCGGGAGAATGGCATCGTTACAAGCCCAATAAAAAAACAGGATGGACAGAACACTGGGTAGGTTTTTCGGGAGAAATTGCCCATTTAATGATAAAGGAATACTTTTTTAAAAAAGAGAATCCAGTTGCAGGTAAATTTAATAACCAGTTGGTGACAAAACTCTTCCGCTCCATTCACCAGCTCATTAAAGAAGAGCCTTTTGGTTTTCAGCGAATAGCCTCCGGGGTTTGCATGCAACTGATGGCAGAATTTTGTAACACACAACATGGTTCAGGCTTGAAAAATGAATCGCCTGTTTCACGGGCAAAACATATTATGAATGAAAAGATTGGCGAAGACATTAACTTTAAAACACTGGCCCAAAACCTTGGGGTAAGCTACTCAAAATTCAGAAGTGATTTTAAACGCCAAACAGGGCTGCCACCATTACAGTACTTTCTGCTTTTAAAAATAGAAAAAGCAAAAAACCTGCTACTAAATTCGAATACTAACTCTCAACAAATTGCCTACGAACTGGGCTTTGAATCCGATTTTTACTTTTGTCGGTTGTTCAAAATGAAAACAGGTTTTTCGCCTCAAACATTTCGAAAAAATGAATGGGCAAAATTAAATAAGCTGAAATAATAATATAAAAGTTGATGATTCAGGTAGATCCTGAGTCTCCTAAACTTCCCGGTAATCTTATCCGCAGGCATAAAAAGAAAATGTTAAACAAGCAAACGTCCGGCTACTTAAATTTGGACTAACTTTGCAAACAAGAAAAATACGTTACCATGCAGATATTCTATATGCCCGTTGTTTTGGGTAATGAAATTACGCTAGACGAAACGGAATCAAAACATGTTGTAAAATCGATGCGCCTCGGCAAAGGCGACAAGGTACAGGTAGTAGACGGGAAAGGTGGTTTTTATACGGCAGAAATAACAGAGCCCCTTCCCAAAAAATGTAGGCTCACCGTATTGGAAGCACAACAGGAATTTAACAAAAGGGATTTTTGGTTGCATATTGCCATCGCCCCCACCAAAAATATCGATCGGTTGGAATGGTTTTTAGAAAAAGCAACGGAAATAGGAATCGATGAAATTACGCCATTCCTGAGTGAGCACAGCGAACGGAAAACCATAAAACCGGAACGTCTGGAAAAAATAGTAATTTCAGCCATGAAACAATCGGTCAAAGCTTATCTTCCCAAATTAAACCCCCTAACCTCATTTAATGCACTCATTCAAAAAGAAATAGCTTCTCAAAAATTTATTGCTCATTGTCAACAGGGCGAAAAACCGCATTTAAAGGAAGAAATAGAAAGGAAAAACAGCACGTTGATTTTAATCGGGCCTGAAGGTGATTTCAGCCCGGGAGAAGTAGAGCAGGCAAAAGCGCACAACTTCAAAGAAATATCGCTTGGAAATTCGCGTTTGCGCACCGAAACGGCAGGAGTCGTTGCCTGTCATATTGTAAACCTGGCCAACGAATAATGTAAGCTCTGGCCTGTTTAATTTTTTCAATTCCCCGCGGAATTGTATTTTCGCCATAATTGTTGCCATGAAATGACCATAAATAAAAAATATTCATACAAAAGTTTGATGAATCCCGGTAGCTATCAGAAACCGGGAGTTCCCTGTCTTACGACACCGCGCAGACAGGCATCTGTTGCCATTCAAAAAAAGAACAATTTTAATTATATAAAATTCTTTTTATTCTTTTTCATGTTGCTGGCAGGCTGGACCAATGCCCGGTCGCAATCCGTAAAAATTGCACTGCTTAAATACGGTGGCGGTGGCGACTGGTATGCCGATCCGACGGCCCTGCCTAACTTAATTGCCTATTGCAATCAAGAATTGCACACCAACATCCACCCCGAACCATCCACCGTAGAAATTGGCAGCACCGAAATCTTCCACTTTCCGTTTGTACATCTCACCGGTCACGGCAACATTGTGCTTTCGGAAAACGAAGCCCTCAACCTGAAAACTTACCTGGAAGCCGGTGGCTTTTTGCATGTGGACGACAACTACGGGTTAGATGAATTTTTCCGCCGGGAAATCAAAAAAGTATTCCCCAATAGAGAATTAGTGGAATTGCCTCCTTCCCACCCGCTCTTTCATAAAAAATATAATTTCAGCGAAGGATTACCAAAAATTCATGAGCACGCCAATAAACAACCGCAGGCATTCGGAATTTTTATCGAAGAACGTATGGTATGTCTTTACACCTATGAATCAGACCTTGGAGATGGATGGGAGGATCCGGCCGTGCATAACGACCCGCCCGAGGTCCGGGAGAGGGCATTAAAAATGGGAGCGAATATTATTTCCTATGTTTTCAGCCAGTAGTTAAATCCCGTCCTCCCAATAAATATTACAACTAAATTTGCATTTTAAACGTTATAAACGAACACTAGTATTAATTAAAAACAGAAAATGATGAAAAAAGTATTTCTTGCATCCACACTATTTCTTCTTGTTGTGTTGTCAGCCAATGCGCAGGATTATAACACAGGGATTGGTGTAAGGGGTGGCTTGTCAAATGGATTAACCGTTAAACATTTTATCGAAAGCGACAGGGCCATTGAAGGCTTGTTGTCAAGCCGCTGGCGGGGCTTTAACATTACAGGTCTGTATGAAATCCATGCCCAGGCCTTTGACACACCCAGACTGAACTGGTATTATGGTTTTGGTGGTCACATCGGCTTTTGGGATGGATATGATGATCACCCCTGGTTTGATGATAATGACAATTATACCGTTGTCGGTATCGATGGAATTATCGGTATTGAATACAACATTGAACCCATTCCGTTCAACATCAGTCTGGATTGGAAACCGGGATTTAATATTATCGGCTATACCGGCTTCTGGGGCGATGAAATAGCCCTGTCAGTACGTTTTATCTGGTAAATAAAGAATTACAAATACAAAAGCCTTTCTGTTATTATGCAGAAGGGCTTTTTTTATTGAAAAATATCCCCTGCCATTCGGGCATTTAAAACCCGGCAGCCTGACCGTCCTTTCTTGACTCCGAGGCGCCATAATATACTTTATTCTTACTATCCCAAAGAATAGCCTGATACCCGCCATAAGCCCCATAGCCAAAACCAATCCGGTGCCCTTTCTGCATCAGTTTACGAATGCTTTGGTATGAAAAACCTGATTCCAAAGTCACATTTCCGCCATCTGTCATTTTACTGCCCGTGGGCTTACTGGAACCGGTGTGCTGAATCCTGGGGGCATCGCCTGCTTCCTGCAGGTTCATCCCAAAGTCTATGATATTACAAATTATCTGAACATGTCCCTGCGGTTGCATATCACCTCCCATAACACCAAAACTGATAAACGGCTTGCCGTCCTGAGTTATAAATGCCGGAATAATGGTATGGAACGGACGTTTGTGTGGCTCATACACATTAAAGTGCCCTTCCTCTAAAGAAAACAGTTCGCCCCGATCCTGCAAAATAAACCCCAGCTTCCCGGGAGTCATTCCGGAACCCAACCCCCTAAAATTACTTTGAATGAGCGAAACCATGTTTCCTTCCTTATCGGCCGTAGTCAGGTAAATGGTATTCCCGCGCTCCATTTCCCATGCCGGGTACGTGTTGGCCGCCCGGTCCGGGTTAATCATCCCGGCTTGTTTTTTTCCATATTCTTTGGAAATAAGTTCTTCGATGGGCAAATTGTTAAAATCCGGGTCGGAATAATATTTGGCGCGATCTTCAAACGCCAGTTTTTTCGCCTCTATAAAAAGATGCATATATTCCGGCGACCCAAACCCCATTTCTGCAATGTCATAATTTTCAAGAATGTTAAGCATTTGCAGCACCGCAGTTCCCTGGCCGTTGGGTGGAAGCTCCCACACATCGTATCCGCGGTAGTTTACCGAAACTGGGTCCACCCACTCAGAAGTGTGATCTTCAAAGTCTTTCATACTCAGAAAGCCACCCTGCTCCTGCACATATTTTACGATCTTTTGTGCTATTTCGCCCTTATAAAAAACATCACGACCTTCGCGGGCAATATGCTCCAAAGTACCTGCCAGAAAAGGATTTTTGAAAATTTCTCCTTTCCCCGGAGCTTTTCCGCCGGGCATAAAAACTTCGGCAAAGCCAGGGTATTCCTTCAGTATCTCAGCATTCCTCTGCCAGGCGTAGGCAATCACCTCTGAAAGCGGGAAGCCATCACGGGCGTACTGAATGGCAGGTGAAAAAATTTTTTCCATCGGAAGGGTTCCAAATTTAGTGTGCAACTCAAACCACCCGTCCACACAACCAGGCACCGACACAGGAAGCGGTCCAAATGCAGGAATTTTCTCGTAGTTATTTTCCTTAAAATACTCAAGTGTAAGATCGTATGGCGATCGTCCGCTGGCATTCAGCCCATACAACCTTTGGGTTTTGGCATCCCACACAATAGCAAACAAGTCGCCGCCCATTCCACAGCCGGTGGGCTCAACAAGCCCCAGCACAGCATTAGCTGCAATGGCAGCATCAACAGCATTCCCGCCTGACTTTAAAATATCGATTGCAACCTGGGTAGCTAATGGCTGACTGGTGCAGGCCATTCCGTTTTGGGCAATTACTTCGCTGCGGGTGGCAAAATCCCTACCTGTAACCCGATCCTGTGCAACAAGCTGGAAAGTTGTCCAAAACAAAACCATAACAGAAACGGAAATTCTTTTCATCAGATTTGATTTAGATTATTTCCTCTAAAATACGAAAACAGCTTCTTCCATCAAAAACGATGGTGTCCATTTAGATCAACAAAAACAAAATCCGGTCGGTATTTATCTCTTCTTTTATTAAATATTTAGAAGAGAAAGTTCATTGGTTGCTGCGTCTATCTATCATATTGATAATAAAATTTCAAAATGACAAAAAAAATGCCCGCACATGGCAGGCATTTTCTTAATGGTTGGGTTTGTATTTTATATTTAAAGAATTTTAAATCCGACAGTAATCATGAAGGTCTGGTTTTTCCCGTCGATATCCAGCGTGGGATGTTTATACAGTTCCCCTCCATGTTCCATACGGGCATCGATGAAAAAATTTGACACATCCACACCGATACCGTACTGGTAACCAAAATAATTATCTTCATAATACTGTTTATTTAAAAGATCGTTACCATCAATTTTATTCGAAGTCATGACGCTGAACACCGGTCCGGCCATCACCCTGACATTGGCCATTCCTCCATTAATCACCTTCACACCCAGCAATACCGGAATATCAATGTTGTTATAATCGAACCGCCCGGCTCTTTCAGAAGGGGTGCCCTCTTCAAATACCTCGCCTCCTTTGGAACTAAAATAAGCTTCAGGCTGCACATAAATCCTTCCCCAGCCAAGGCGGCCAAAGGCGCCAAAATGCGCTTTTACTATCGACTCAGAGTTATACTCACTTGCCCTAAACGTAACTTTTGAATTGTTTATCCCGGCTTTGATACCTAAATCAAATGTTGGCTGGGCTACCAAAACAACCGAAGACATTAAAAAAAACGTGATAATAATTAACTGTTTCATGGCATAAAATTTTATTCTAAACGTTCACATTATCTATCTAAGTATAATTTCCCGGCATTTTTTCTGCCTGCGTGAAACGTTCTCTGTTTTACTGCCCGTAACCCAATTATTATGCCAACCCGTTTTTCTTCTGCTCGTAACAGGCCTTAAATGAAGCCTTACTTTTGCATCACTGAAAAGAGTATGTCTCCTCCTGGTTAAAAGGTTTGGAAAAAATATGTTTCCTTCCAAAATATATAATAACATGCAGGCATTACCCCAAAATATTGAAAGTTTATAAGGCTGGTTTGCAAAGCAATAATTTGTATATTGGCAGGAATAAAAAACCACAGAAATGGAAAGAAGATCGTTTTTGAAAAAATCGGCAGCATTTGCAGGAACGGCAGTTGTATCAAGCAATTTAAGCGCCCGTAATATTCCTGCTGAAGAAAAAAACCTGTATGAACTGAAGGTGTATCAATTCGCCCGGAGAGGCGGAATCAGTCAGTTGAAAGAGTATTACACACAGGCTGTGATTCCTTTCCTTAACAGCAGAGGGGCAACAGTTGGCGCCTTTGGTGAATACAGCATGGAAGAGCCTCCACGGGTATACATTCTACACATCCACAAAAGCCCTTCCGATTACTGGAATACCGTTCAGGAAATGAAAACCAGCAAAACCTACCTCGAAGCGGCAAAGAGTTATTTCGATCTTCCTGCCAACCAACCGGTTTTTGAACGGCATGAAACTTTTTTAATGGATGCATTCAAGAGCATTCCCCAATTTAAAATGCCGGCCAAAAACCGGGGGTTGTTCGAGCTACGCACCTATGAAAGTTATAACGAAGATGCATTCAGGCGAAAAGTGAAAATGTTCGATACAGAAGAACTGCCGCTTTTTGAAAAAGTAGGACTGCATCCCGTATTCTTTGGAGAAATTCTGGCCGGAAGATTTATGCCGGCACTCATGTACATGCTGTGGTTTAAAGGCATGGAAGAGCGGGATGCCAACTGGGATAAATTCCGTGAAAGCGACGAATGGAATGTTATGCGGGTAAAAGAGGAATACGCAGACACCGTGAGTAAAGTAAAAAAGATATTTCTTACCCCTCTGGAATTTAGCCAGGTTTAAACTTTTACCAGCGAGGCAAATTAAGTATTGAAGAGGGTTTTCTTATTTATAGTATTTTTTAGTTTGGCAGCCAGCCTATTGGCGCAGGATGATCTTTGCCGTAAATCAACAGAAGGCACGGAGTTTTGGTTCGGCTTCATGGAAAGCAGGAACTACCATAATCAGCATTTTGTTGAAATTACGGTAACAGCGCGTGAAACCACAAATTTCCAGGTTTTTACTGGGAAAGATGAAACGCAGTTTAACGGAACATATACTGTTCAGGCAAATAACAGAGTCCGTATTGAAATCCCCTGGCAACTGGTTGAAGCGACCGGCTCTGAGGAGATACAAGACAAAGGAATTCGACTGGTTTCGGAAAAGTCGGTAAATGTATATGCACTGAACTGGGATCGAAACTCAGCAGACGTTGCAGTGATCTACCCGGTAGCTTCGCTGGGCAACGAATACTTTGCAATATGCTATGAACCGCACATTCATGAAAATAATGGTAATTACGGCAATGGAAGAAACAGCCAGTTTCTGATTGTTGCCACAACCGACTTAACTAAGGTGCTGATTGTTCCTTCCAAAGTGACAGATAAACAGGTAAGCGCTGGCGACACCATTGAAGTTGTACTGAATAAAGGGGAAGTATTTCAGGTGCAATCTATGAACCGCGACAACCTTCCTGGGCAGGGAGACTTAACCGGAAGTTACATTCTAGCTGATAAACCGGTGGCATTTTATTCCGGTTCTCTTGCAACTACGGTTCCTGCACAGACAGGGGTTTCGGCATGGGATCATTTGTATGAACAAATTCCCCCCATCCATTCCTGGGGCCGGGAATACTATGTTGTTCCCCTAAAATCGCGTGAGCAGGATCTATACCGCATCATGGCCGCACACGACAATACGATTGTTTATATTGATGGGCTTTCCCCTTTTGAATTAAACCGCGGAGAGTTTAAGGAACTGGTTCTTTATCACAATCAGCCCAAAAGAATATTCTCCGAAAAACCGCTTCTGGTGGTTCAATACAGTCAGTCACAATCGGTTGACAAAGAATACACTGGAGGTAACGGAGACCCGTTTATGATTGTTCTGAGTTCTGTTACGCAGTCAAAAAATGATGTCACTTTTGTTGCATACGACTCGGATCAGATTCAAAAATACTATGTAAATATTGTTACACTAACCGAAGAAACCGGCAATATTTTATTTGACGGAGACCACATCCAAAACGAGTTTACACCATTTTCCGGAAGTAATTATTCATGGGCACAACTTTCGATCGGACCGGGAACTTACCGGATTTTCAATACGAAGGAAGATCGTGGTTTCCTTGCCTATGTTTACGGATTTGGAGGGGTTGAGTCGTATGGCTATGGGGTTGGATTCAATCTCAATCTGGTACTTGATCTTGGTAAAAGTATCGATTTCAACGGAGACACCCTCCTACTCTGCCACGGCGATTCACGGACACTTGACGCAGGCCCTTATTTCGACACGTACACCTGGAATACAGGAGATTCCGGACAAACATTAACCGTAAACCAACCCGGAAGGTATCGTGTAAAAGTGACGACTATAGACGGGTGCGAACTGGAAGATTCCATATACCTTTATGTCAGCCACCCGGAAACAGAGCTGGGTATTGAAACCGATCAAGGGTGCGAACCTTACTCCGTAGAACTTGATGCCAACGATGGGTTTACCGGTTACCTGTGGCAAAATGAACAGGGCGATACCCTTTCTACCTTCCAAAAATTTACCGCGGCGCAAACGGGTGAATTCCGCGTTACCGTTTGGGATCAGTACGGCTGTCCTGCCCGGGACACCATGCAGATGGAGGTTTTTCCGGTTCCCGGCACAGAAATATCCGGCCCGGCGCTGGTGTGCGGAGAAAAATCAGCACACCTTTCAGTTTCAATTTCCGGAGCTCCTAAATCTGTATGGAATTACCCAGGCAGTTTTGAATGGAATACAGACAAAGCTTCACCCCTTATATTTTCCAATGAATCCCACACTTCTGTAAATATTGAAGCAAAAGAATGGGGCAGTTACAAAGTATACTACCAGCTTAAAACAACTGACGGATGTATAAAAAGAGACACCTTTTTTATCCGGTTCCATCCGCAACCCAATTCTGATTTTACTTTTGAAAACGATGAAAAATGTGAAGGTTACAGTAAAAAGCTGCGCTTTAGCGGAGCGGCAACTGACAGTGCCACTTTTTTCTGGGATTTGGATGGCTGTCGGTTCGTTGACACCTTGGGGTGGCAGAATTACCAGGTTTCATTGGGAGCCTTTCTCGAAAATCCACCTCACATCAGTCTTTTTATTAACGACAACGGCTGTTACAGCGACACGACAATAAAACCATTGGGAGCCAAACCCAACTTTACAATGATGGCAAGTCCAACCCGTGGTTGCGATGAGCTGACCGTCGGGTTCTCGGGCAAACTCCTGGTAGAAGACAACGTTGAATTCAACTGGGAATTTGACGACGGCACATCCTCGCAAAACCAGAATGTAACAAAATATTATACGGAAACCGGATTTTACAGCGCAAGCCTGACCATCACCAATCCTGTCACGCAGTGTCAGAACAGCTTTACTATCGACAGTATGGTGAAGGTATTCCCAACACCTGTTGCCACAATATCTGCCGACCCCAGGTTTTGTTATACCGATTCCATCCTCATTTATTATCCGCAAAATACCGACTCTTCCTTTTGTTCCTGGGAATTTGACGGCATGTACCAAACCGGTACGGGAAACGATTCCATCAACGTAATCATTGAAAAACCAGTTGGTACAGTCAGGCTGGTAGTAAACGAATTCGGGTGCCTGAGCAATCCGCTGGAAATGCAACTGAAACGGAAACCACATTTCGATTTTTCCGCAGAGCATTTAGAAGATTGCCAGCCTTTTGTCACAGAAGTTTTTGCTGATCCTGAAGATGAGCACCTTGATTTTTATTGGATTGCCGACAGTATCTCCTCTGCCACCGGACAATCAGGCCTCATTGTTTTTCCTGATTCAGGAAGATTTGATGTGGGTTTAATTACCATTTCTTCAGAAACCGGATGCACCGACACACTCATCAAAGAGGACTGGATTTGGGTTCATCCCAAACCTGAAGCCGTCTTTGATGTGGACTATCCTGTTGCCTTAATAGAAAATGCCCGTATTACATTTACCAATCAATCAGAAAGCGCCGATATTTTCTTCTGGAATTTTGGCGATGGGAACTCGTCCTCAGGTCGGGATGCTGTCCATACCTACACCGAATTGGGCGAATACACCTCATCCCTTTTCGCAGAATCGGAATATGGCTGTAAAGACACTACCGCCACACTGATCACAATACTCCCCTTTTCCGTTTATACTCCCAATGCATTTCGTCCGGACAGTCCCATCGAAAAAAACCGGACCTTCATGCCGGTTGGCGCCGGTGCCGACCTTTCGCGCTTCAAGCTGGAAATTTTTGACCGAAACGGGCACCGGGTATTTCAAACCCATTCGCCCGAAGAAGCATGGGATGGAACCACACCCAACGGAAGCCCCGCCCCCATGGGAAATTACGTGTGGATTTCCCGCTATTTCGACATCCAGGGTTTTAAACACGAACAAAAAGGACAGGTTCTTTTAATCCGGTAAGTTAGAAAAATCACTGAAACCCGAATTTGTCGTCATGAACCTGGTGAAAAGGAAGGTAGCTCCCCAGATCAATCTCTTTAAATAGAAAAACCAGGCTGATTTCACTTGTACCACCTGCTTCTCCGTAAACTCCGGAAACAGCCATATCGTAAGTATAAGTTAACTGCCAGTTCTTTTTCATGAACCCCGCAAGGAGAATCAAGGCATCGTACTTCAGCCCAAAATTTTGCCGGAACCATGTACCGGTTGTAACCCCCCATTTCGAAACCAAAAGCCCGTAATTCATCTGTCCTGAATTTCCCTGATATTGCATAATCATTTGCGGGGAAATATCAAATTTTTTCCGATGCTGCCCATTAAGGTAAACCGGAAGCCGGGCTCCCAGATGAGCAGTATATTTACGATAGAGTTTATTACTATCGTCCTCTTTGCTGGTGTAAAACGACTGGCGCGGTTCTGCCAGATGGTGTGCCGCAACGCCTCCAAAAAATCGTTGACTGTAGAGCAAAACTCCGGTAGAAAAGTCGGCAAAGGAAAAACCGGCATCGGAAAAATATTCCAGCTCTCCCGAAATTCCATGGTTCCCAAAACTGGGGTCCACATTATCCGGAAAAACCAACTTGTTAACATCGAGGGAATGGCGCTTAAAGCCCGCCTGGATTCCCCCATGCATACGAAACCTTTCACTTAACTTTATAAAAACCGAGTAAACTGCGCTGGCCTCAATCGATCGGTAACTGTTACCGGCCTGCGCATCATTCAAAAGAAAAAAACCAACGCCTCCCTTCAATTTTTTCACCGGAAAATCAGCGGCAGCGCTATAAGTGTTGAACGCATTGCTGAAACTGTGCCACTGGTTACGATACTGAAGCGCTATTCTTGGAACCTCCATCGAACCGGCAAAGGCAGGATTTAAATAAAGCGGGTTGGTATAAAATTGAGAAAAAGACACATCCTGCCCGTGTGCACACAACACAGAAATCAGTAATAAGATTACAAACCTTATACGGACGGCAGACTTTTGGCTTTTCATACGGTTTTTTGACAACGCGTAAATATAACATTATACTGAAAGGCACATTCCCGTTTATTAACATTATTTTTGTATGAATTGAGACCGAAAAAACAGAATAATGAAAGCGCTTGTACTGGACGAATACAACCAATTGAATTACCGTGATTTTCCCGAACCGGAAATACATTCCGGAGAGGTTTTAATAGAAATTAAAGCATGCGGAATATGTGGCAGTGACGTGCATGGAATGGATGGCAGCACCGGGCGCCGGAAACCACCGCTGGTAATGGGACATGAAGCGTCAGGTGTGATTATTGAAACGGGAAGTGATGTAAAAAACTGGAAAACCGGTGATCGTGTAACCTTTGACTCCACTGTTTACCCGCTCAACGACTGGTTCACACTGAAAGGGCATTATAACCTGAGCAACAACCGGCAGGTACTGGGAGTCTCGCCCGGAGAATACCGCCGTCACGGGGCTTTTGCTGAAAGGCTGGCCGTACCCCAACATATTCTTCATCGCATTCCGGAGAATGTTTCGTTTGTGGAGGCTGCCATGGTTGAACCCATTGCAGTGGCTGCCCATGCCGTGAATGTTTCCGGGCTGAAACCCGGCAACAGTGCGATGGTTGCCGGCGCAGGAATGGTAGGGGTTTTTGTGGTCCAACTGCTCAAACTTTTTGGCGCCAACCCGGTGGTTGTTATCGATATCGACCATAAAAAACTCAAGCTGGCACATGAATTCGGTGCCGATTTTACTTTCAACCCAAAAGAAAAAGATATAGATGAACGTATCCTGCAACTTACCAAAAGCCGTGGTTTCGATCTGACTTTTGAGGTAGTAGGAATTACAGAAACCGTTCAAACCTGCATTACAAATACACGCAAAGGGGGTACTGTCGTTCTTGTTGGGAACCTCTCCCCGGAAATTCAGTTTCCGCTTCAAAAAGTGGTTACAAGTGAAATTACAGTGCAGGGAAGCTGCGCCATTAAAGGAGAATACGAGCTGGCGCTCGACTTGCTGGCAGCAAAAAAAGTGGACGTTTCAAAACTGGTTTCTGCTGTAGCCCCGCTCTCCGAAGGAGCTGAATGGTTTAAGCGGCTTTACGAAAAAGAACCTGGCCTCAATAAAGTGATACTTATCCCGGACAAATAGCCAAAAAATGCCGTATTTATTCGTTTATAAAATTACAAGGAATGTTCCCTTTCGTTTTGAAAACAAAATAAAAACGGCCATTTTTACCAAAGAATAATTTTCAGGAATGAGACAACTCTTCTATTTTACAGTTTTATTGATAATAACCGCTTGTTCTGGTCAGTCATCCCAAAAAGAAAAATCTACCGGAGGAGAGCAACAAAATGCTACACGGGTTCAAACGGAGACTGCGCCAAAAAAAAATAAAGAGATAGTTACCGGGGAAAAAAAAGTTTCGGAAAGTGAAATGATATTTTTGGAAGGTGGAACTTTTATGATGGGGTCGGAAGACGGACTGCCCAACGAGCGGCCTGTTCATGAGAAAAAAGTTGACCCTTTTTATATGGACAAATCGCCGGTTACTGCGGCACAATTCCGTGAATTTATTGAAGCTACCGGACATAAAACAGAGGCAGAGAAATTTGGAGACTCGGGTGTTTTCAACCTCGACAAGCAGGCCTGGGAGCTTCTGCCCGGGGCTACCTGGCAAAAACCATTTGGTCCGGCAGGCCCTATGGCAGAAGATAGTCATCCGGTTACGCATGTTAGCTGGAACGATGCCATGGCCTATGCAAGTTGGGCCGGCAAGCGGCTGCCTACCGAAGCAGAATGGGAGTTTGCCGCCCGGAGTGGAAAAAACAGCGGACAAAAATTTAGCTGGGGGAACGAAATTTCGGTAAACGGCCAATACTTTGCCAATACATGGCAGGGCCCCATCAATGCTCCGGAGACGAAGGACGGATACCTGTTTACCTCACCGGTGGGAGCATTCGGAGAAAACGAAGCCGGATTAACGGATATGGGAGGGAATGTGTGGCAATGGTGTGCCGACATTTACAAACCCTACCCCGGAAGCAGTGAATCTTACCCTGTTCAATCAAACGTGAAAGTGATTCGCGGCGGATCGTTCTTTTTTGATCAAAATGGAGAAGATAGTTTTTCTGTAAGCGGACGTTCAATGAACTCGCATGAAACTTCGCTATTCAACACCGGTTTCAGATGTACTAAAGATGTAAAATAACTATAAACCAATTAAAGAGTGAATAAAATGAATCGTAGAAATTTTATTGGAAAAGCAGCCGCAGGCGCTGCTGCTGTTACCATTATCCCGAGGCACGTGATGGGAGGAAATGGTTTTGTTGCTGCCAACGACCGGATTAATCTGGGATACATTGGCGTTGGGAAACAGGTTACTACCTTGCTGAAAGGCATTGGTAAATGTGAAGGAACTGCAGTGGTTGCAGCCTGTGATGTATTCAAAAACAAACTTGATTTGTTTGTTGAAAAGGCCAATAAAAACAATTCCGGTAATGGCCTGAATGTAAAAGTGGACGGATACCATTTTTACCGTGAGTTACTCGAACGCAGTGACATCGATGCGGTAGTAATAGCTTCTCCCGACCACTGGCACGCTCAAATGGTAGTTGACGCGGCCAAAGCCGGTAAAGATATTTATTGCGAAAAACCATTATCGCTTACCGTTGCCGAAGGACGGGCTATGGTTGATGCCACCCGAAAATACGACCGTGTATTTCAAACCGGCAATATGCAGCGTTCGTGGCGCGATTTCCGCCATGCTGTGGAACTGGCCCGAAATGGTTACATCGGCGAAATCAAGGAGATTAACGTGAGCGTAGGCGAGCCGGTAAAACAATGCGACCTGCCCACCCAACCGGTACCGGAAGGTCTCGACTGGAACGAATGGATAGGCCCTTCGCTTTACCGGGGCTACAACGAAATACTGGCACCGCCTGATGTAAACGGTCCCTGGGCATGGTGGCGCGGATACCGCGATTTTGGCGGCGGCCTTATTACCGACTGGGGAGCCCACATGTTTGATATAGCACAATGGGCTTTGAACATGGACGAATCAGGGCCGGTACAGTTTCTTCCACCCGAAGAGCCAGCTCAGACGCATGGTTTAACAATGATTTATGAAAATGGGGTGCGCCTGAACCATAAACTTTGGGGAGGAGAAGATGATGGAAATGGTGTACAGATAATTGGAACGGAAGGAAGAATTGAAGTAAGTAGAAGTTTTCTGCGTACCTATCCCAATGAAAAACTGGCCCAAACCGATCTGAAAGAAACCGACAAACGGGTTTATGTCAGCGACAATCATTACCAGGATTGGATTGACGCCATGAGAAACCGTACCAAACCGGTTTCAGATGTAGAAACAGGGCACCGGACCGCTTCGGTTTGTAACCTTACCAACATTGCTTACGAATTACAGCGCCCGTTGCTATGGGACCCGGCAGCCGAAAAATTTAAAGGCGACGATTACGCCAACCTGATGGTAGGCCGTCCTTACCGCGGTAAGTGGGATTATACCGATTTTTAATCCACCTTTTTAATTTAAACCTGACAGGATTTAAATCCTGTCAGGTTTAACCATCCTTTAACCACAGCCTGACTTTATACTTCATTTCACTTTTCAGACTCCCCCACCCAACTGTCCAGGTCCCAATACAAGCGGATTACATAAGAATACAAAAACACCTTTCAGGAAAATCAGCCACCATAAAGTAATTATTGTGAATCTTGTCCTACCTATGGAATTAAATTAATTCTCCATTATTACAGTACAACGTGAAAATAACAGAACCCGAATTCAGGAAAGCATACTTTAAATACTTCAAAGCGCTTTGCCTTGTTTCTTACCGGTGTTTAAATAACATGGATGATGCAGAGGACGTGGTGCAACAGGTATTTCTGGAGCTTTATGAACACCTTGATACAAAATCGATTCAGGGAGATGTATACCCCTATCTAAAGAAAGCGGTCTACTACAAAAGTATTGATCTCATAAAAAAAGAAAAGTCGCAAAAAAAATACATTGAGTCGCTGACAACAGCAGACCAGACTGGTCAGATGGAAAACCTGTTTGATCGCACGGAGCTTGAAAAAACAATATATGAAATTGTTGACACCTTGCCCGGGCAATGCCGGCATATTTTTATAAAAAGCCGGAATGAAGGTAAATCAAATAAAGAAATTGCAGCAGAGCTTAATATTTCTGTCAGAACAGTAGAAGCCCATATTTTCAAGGCTTTAAAGAAGTTAAAGACCGCTTTAAAAGACCACCTGCTACACATTCTATTTTCGTTTTTGTAAAAAAAATCATTTCGCAGGTAAGTAGTACCTGCATTTAATCCGACTAATAATTGAAAGCATGAACAAAAATCATTTAAATATTAGCGATCGTCAGTTATTTAACTATTTAAATAACACAGCTGATGAAAATGAAATCCGTCAGGTAGAAAAATGGATTCAGGAAAGTAACGAACACAGATCTTACTTCAGGAAATTCAAAAAAGCATTCGAAGCTGCCGATTCATACCCGTTATACAACTCTATTGATGTAGAAAAAAAATGGGAAGAATTGAAGTCATCCGGCAAAAAACAACCGGCCAAAGCCACCGTCTTTTTGCGGATGCAACCCCTGGTAAAAATTGCTGCATCTATCCTGTTGATTTTAGCCTCTGCCTATTTGGTTTATTTTTATTCGAGCTCAGCAAAAATTATTTATGATTACACCGAAGCCGGGCCGGTTATACATTTACCCGACTCATCAACCATTTACCTGCAGCCTGGCGCCATGCTTACTGCAAAAAAAAGGTTTAACCGGGAAGTCCACCTGGAGGGGGAAGCATTTTTCGATATCAGCAATGACCCGCAACAACCTTTTACGGTTCATTCGAACCAATCGCAGATCCAGGTACTGGGAACTTCTTTCAATCTAAAATCCGGGATGGAGGTTGATGTAAAACTCTACGAAGGGAAAATCCGGTTTTTGAATCAATCCGAAACGATCATCCTTCAACCCGGGGATGAGATTACCTACAACACAAAAACAAAATTAACGGAGAGCAAACAATTCAGCGATACCGTTACGAAACTTCAGTTCAACGGCACCCCATTTAAAAAGGTCTGTGAGTTACTGGAGAAAAAATACCTGTACAAAATTCAGGTGCCACAGGAAATTGCCGGTGAGGAGGTAACAGGACAGTTTAAAGCGGATGCAACCATTTCCGAAATCCTTCACATTTTAGGCAGTCCCCTTGAATTCAATTACACCATAAACAACCGCTATATCACAATTAAAACAGAAACAATAAAAAATAAAAGTCCGGACGAAAACAATTAAACAATGATGAAAACAGATTACATGAAAACAATGCTACTCTTGTTCCTTTTTTACCTGTCGGCGAAAGTGCATGCACAACCTGACAGTATTGAAATAAGACTAAAAAACTCAACCAACAGCATCGAAGACATTTTAAATGCCGTACAAAAACAGACAGATTATTCTTTCATTTACAAGACGTCTGACATTGCTACGGATCGGGAGGTTCAACTTTCTTCCGGCAAAATTAGTTTATCACAACTTTTAAAAGAGGTGTTTCCTGAAAGTATGTTCACGGTTGATATTGAAAGCCATTCGATTATAATAAAAAGAAAAAAAGGAAACTCCTCAAAAACAGAGCACAAAGGTACCTATACAGTAAATGGGTATGTAACCAGTTCTCAAACCGGAGAGGCGCTTGTTGGGGCAACGGTAGCCATACCCGGAACCTACAAAGGAACAGTAACCAACGCTTACGGATTCTATTCCCTCACACTGGAAAACACGGAAAAACAGCTTACCGCAAGCAACATGGGGTATAAAAGTCAAAAAGTTGTCGTTGTTCAGACAGAAGATCAGACACTCAATATTGAACTGGAAGAAAAGGCCATTACCATCAATGAAATTGAGATAACAGCTGAAGACAACACCAGGGCATTAAGGTCGGTTAACATGAATACCAAACGTTTAACCGCGCTCGATATCAAGCAGGTGCCAACTCTTGCCGGCGAATCCGACTTAATAAAAACGGTTCAACTTTTACCGGGCGTATCCACAAAAGGGGAAGGTGCAACCAGTTTTAATGTGCGGGGCGGGGCCGCAGGGCAAAACCTTATTTTGCTCGATGAAGCCACAGTTTACAACCCATCGCACCTGATGGGATTTTTTTCGGTGTTTAACTCCGATGCCATTAACAGCCTGACATTTTACCGAAACGATTTTCCTGCCAATTACGGCAGCCGCCTTTCATCGGTACTGGATATTCAAATGAAAGAAGGAAATATGGAACGGTTTTCTGTATCGGGAGGGGTAGGAACCGTCTCTAGCCGGTTAATGCTCGAAGGTCCTTTGGCAAAAGACAAATCTTCCTTTCTGATAACAGGACGACGAACTTACGCTGACCTGGCATTTAAGCTTTCGGCAGATGAATACACCAGAAAATCAAAACTCTATTTTTACGATTTCAACCTGAAAACAAACTATAAATTCAACGACAGAAACAGGTTATTCCTTTCCGGTTATTTTGGGCAGGATGCCATAAAAATCACCCCGCTTAACTATCACATTTTTTGGGGAAATGCAACCGGAACACTCCGCTGGAACCACATTTTCAACAGTCGCCTTTTTTCAAATACCACACTGATTTACAGCAATTATAATTACGAAATAAACTTTCCAAGGGCAACAAGCCCGGTTAACTGGGAAGCCGGTGTCACTGATTTAAAAGCGAAAGTTGATTTTACCTGGTATCCTAATTCTAATAATACCATAAAATTTGGGATTCAGTCTTCGTTCAAAAAATTAAACCCCGGCAAGCCTTTCGATAAAAATTCAGTATTTAAAGAAGTGCCGCAGGCTAATACCAACCTGAACAGTTTTTATGTTTCCAACGAGCAAAGGGTAATGCAAAAACTTACGCTAAGTTACGGACTAAGATGGAACCTGTATCATTTATTGGCACCCTACGAAGAATTAAATTTTAACGGCAATGAAGTTACATCGACACAACACAACCAGGGTATTGTAACGACTAAATTCGGGCTTGAACCCCGATTGGGATTAAGTTATCTGACCGGAAAAAATGCTTCATTAAAATTCAATTTCACCCGCACCCTGCAATACCTGCACCTGTTATCAAATTCTGCGACTTCGTTTAGTGTACTTGATGTATGGTATCCAACCAATAATAATATTGCCCCGGCGTCCAGTACCAATTTCAGTATGGGTTGGTTTTTGAAATTTGCCCAAAACAGATACCGTTTCTCCAGCGAGGTTTATTACCGGAAATTAAACAATCAGCTCGAATATGCCGACCATTCATTGCTGACGATGAACCGCAATGTGGAAAAGTTACTTAAACCGGGAAAAGGTGAAGCTTACGGCTTAGAGCTTTCGCTGGAAAAAAACAGCGGAAGATTAAACGGGGCAGTATCCTATTCCTATTCCCGGATATTCTATAAAATTCCCGGAATAAACAACGGCAAACGGTATCCGGCTGCACACGACCAACCCCACCGGATTACATTTAATGGCAGCTATCAACTTTCCAGGCGTAGCTCATTTTCGGCAAACTGGATTTACAGCAGTGGTTATGCAACCACATTGCCCGTGGAAACATTTGTTTTCGATAAATACATTGTCCCGGTATATGGCGAAAAAAACAGCGACCGTATTCCCGATTACCATCGTTTGGATTTGGCATTTACGCTAAAAAACAAGGAAAAACCCAACCGGAATTGGGAAGGGAGTTGGGTATTCTCCCTTTACAATGCTTACGGACGTTTGAATGCCCTTACCGTATTTGTTGGTCCTCAAATGCAGGATATTAATGTGGTTCAAGACCCCAATAAAATTGCGTATCAGAAATTCTCTTTGTTCTCGGTACTGCCAAGTGTAACCTATAATTTTAAATTTTAAAGTCATGATAAGAATACCCTATATATTTCTTTCTTTACTAATGCTCACTCAAATTTCATGTATAACTGAAATAAAATGGGAAGGCGCGGATACATCAACCCACAACCTGGTTGTGGAAGGGTTGTTAACCGATGTTGAGCAGGAACATATTGTAAAATTAAGCCGCACATTACCTGTGGTAGGAAATAAAAACCCCGAAACTGTTTCCGGTGCACAAGTAACCATAAACGATGGAACAACAACCTTTGAATTAGCAGAAAAAGAACCGGGTATTTACGCAACAAATAATAATGTCAAAGGCGAGATTGGGAAAAAATATACGTTACATATTCGTCTGGAAGGAAAGGATTATTACGCTTCCGATTCCCTGGTAGCTGCTCCGTCAATTGAACCCGTTGAATACACCACATCCCAGTTTAACGATGATTTTTACATGTTTACTTTGCGAGGTAATTTTGGTTCGGCAGTGCCATACAAATACCGGATGGTTTACCAGATTCCGGATGATGCATCTGAATATTACCCTCCGGGCTGGGAAGCGCCTGACTGGTACACCAGAAGAATTTCAGAAAATGACCGGATTCTGTTAGACTCCACATTTTTTATTCATGGCGCAGTAGAACCCGCTGCCCTGCTAATTTATGGCGAATACACCCGCAACGGAATTTTAAGAGGAACAATGATTACTGAATATGTACATTCGATGAGCAATTCCTATTATCAGTTTATCAGAGCCATGATGTCGGAAACCGAATGGCGGGGAGTTGGCGTAGTTGGAAGTATTCCGGCCAATGTACCGGGCAACATCTCAAATGGAGCTTATGGCTTTTTTGCCGTCTCTTCCATAAAAATAACAGAAACACTCATAGAATAACCATGCCCATTACCAAACCACCCATTCATAAAGATTTGCATTTGGGGAGAACAGATTAAACAACCTAAGTTAGCGCGAGTTTGGCACAAAAAATATTTCCCGCGATCCATATCCCTGAACAAATCAGGTTTTTCCCTTTCCGTTGCCTATATTTGAAACATGAAACTTGGAATTTTACGGGAAGGGAAACTCCCTCGGGACAGGCGGGTACCGCTAACACCCGACCAGTGTGTGGAAGTACAGGAAAAATTTCCTGGAGTGCAGGTAATAGCGCAGTCAAGTACAGTAAGATGTTTCAGCGATGAAGCATATCGTCTGGCAGGTATCCCGGTTCAGGAAGACGTAACGGATTGCGACATACTGCTGGGAGTAAAAGAAGTGCCGGTACCGGATTTGGTTCCCGGGAAAATCTGTTTTTTCTTTTCGCATACCATTAAAAAGCAGGAGTACAACAGGAAACTGCTTCAGGCCGTACTTCAAAAAAATATCCAGCTGGTAGACTACGAAGTGCTTACCGACCGGAACGGGTTCCGCATCATCGGGTTTGGTCGCTTTGCCGGATTGGTCGGCGCATACAACGGCCTCCGGGCATTGGGGCTGCGTAACCGCATCTTTGAACTGAAACCGGCGCACCAATGTGAAGGGCTGGAAGAAATGCTGCATCAGTTAACTGAAATAAACCTGCCTCCAACGAAAATAGCGCTTACCGGCGACGGGCGGGTGGCCGCCGGGGCGGTAGAAGTACTTGATTTTATGAAAATCCAACGGCTTTCTCCAGAAGATTTCCTGGAAACGGAAAAACCGTCCCAACCTGTTTACACACAGCTTTTACCCGGGGATTACGCAAAGCGGAAGGATGGAAATATTTTTGACCTGATGCACTTTTTTAATCACCCGGAAATGTATGAGAATGCATTTTTACCCTTTGCACGTTCCGCTGACCTGCTAATCGCCGCTGCCTTTTGGGACCCCAAAGCGCCGGTCCTTTTTACGGCAGAGGAGATGAAACGCCGGGATTTTCGTATCCGTGTCATTTCCGACATTACCTGCGATATTGAAGGTTCCATCCCTTCTACCAAAAGGGCAGCAACTATCGACAATCCGTTTTATGACTACAATCCCGAAACCGGGGAAACTGCGCCACCCTTTTCTTCCGGAAAGAATGTGACGGTGCAGGCTGTAGATAATCTACCCTGCGAATTGCCCAAAGATGCCTCATTTGACTTTGGCCGAAATCTTATCGATAAAGTGTTTCCCCACCTTTTGGGAGAAGATCCGGATGGCGTTATTGACCGCGCTTCCATTACAAAAAACGGAAAGTTGACCGAACGTTTTTCTTATTTACAGGACTTTGCTGAAGGGAAATAACCAACAATACATATTTACAGATTCCCGGATTCAGTTTGATACTGACTGGAATAAAGTGTAATAATAATTACATGCGGATATTAATTTTTTTACCAGGTTCTGCAATTTAACTTTCTGTTTCTCTGTCAGAAACTTTTCTTTTTTACTTTTGCACGCCACTTTCACAGTCCTCCATAACCTCTCTGCAAGAGATGAAAGAGGAAAAAGGAGAAGCAGGAAATAACAACTAAAATGGATTAAAAATGACTGAAATACGAAATATAGCTATCATCGCCCACGTTGATCACGGGAAAACCACACTGGTTGACCGTATGTTGCACCAGGTGAAATTGTTCAGGGAAAACCAGGATATAGGGGAACTAATTCTCGATAACAATGATCTGGAAAGGGAGCGTGGAATTACCATTCTATCCAAAAATGTATCCATTCGGTACAAGGAAACTAAAATAAATATCATAGATACTCCCGGTCACTCCGATTTTGGCGGTGAGGTGGAACGAGTACTCAATATGGCAGATGGGGTGTTGCTCATCGTTGATGCGTTTGAAGGCCCCATGCCGCAAACCCGGTTTGTGCTGCAAAAAGCCCTGGAGTTGGGACTGAAACCCATCGTGGTAGTGAATAAAGTGGACAAACCCAATTGTACGCCCGATATCGCACAGGAAAAAGTGTTCGACCTTATGTTCAGCCTTGATGCCACCGAAGAGCAACTTGATTTTCCAACAGTTTACGGTTCCGCAAAAGCCGGGTGGATGGGCCCAGACTGGAAAGAAGAAGCCCAAGACATCAGCCATTTACTTGATGTGATTCTGGAACACATTCCCCCGGCCAGCCACAAAGAGGGTACTTTACAAATGCGCATCACCTCACTTGACTATTCGTCTTACACAGGAAGGATTGCTGTAGGGAAAATAACCCGGGGACAACTGATTCCAGGCTCACCGGTTTCACTGGTAAAACGCGACAGAAGTACGGTAAAATCAGTTGCCAAAGAGGTATATCTTTTTGAAGGGCTTGGCAAGGAAAAAACCAAAGAACCGGTTCCATCCGGAGAAATATGTGCCGTGCTGGGCCTTGAAGGGTTCGATATTGGCGACACCATTGCCGACGCGCTGGAGCCCGAAGGCCTGGAGCCTATCCGGGTAGATGAACCTACTATGAGTATGCTGTTTGTGGCCAACAATTCTCCTTTCTTTGGAAAGGATGGAAAGTTTGTTACTTCCCGTCAATTACGCGAACGGTTGTTCAAAGAAACAGAAAAAAACCTGGCATTGCGGGTGCAAGAAACCAACTCGGCCGATTCGTTTCTTGTGTTCGGTCGCGGAATTCTGCACCTTTCCATCTTAGTGGAAACCATGCGTCGCGAAGGATATGAAATGCAATTGGGACAACCCAAAGTTATCATAAAGGAAATCGACGGTGTTAAAAACGAGCCGGTGGAATATTTGACGGTTCAGGTTCCCGAAGAATTTTCGGGGAAAGTGATTGAGCAGGTTACCCAGCGCAAAGGTGAAATTATAAACATCGACATGAAAGGAGACCGGGCACATCTGGAATTCTCCATTCCCGCACGCGGTATTATCGGGTTACGAAACCAGATGCTTACCGCCACGGAAGGAGAAGCGATTATGGCCCACCGGTTCAAAGGATATGAACCCTGGAAAGGAAACCTGGGTGTGCATCGTAACGGGGCGCTTATTTCTCTGGAGACGGGAACAGCCATCGCCTATTCCATCGACAAAATGCAGGATCGCGGTCGCTTTTTTGTTGACCCTGGTCAAGATGTGTATGCAGGTCAGGTAATTGGCGAAAACACTCGGCAGGACGACCTGACCATCAATATTATCCGTACGAAAAAGCTCACCAACATGCGGGCGGCCGGATCTGATGACAAAACGAGTATTGCTCCGGCCATCAAATTTTCGCTTGAGGAAGCCATGGAATATATCCGAAATGACGAATACCTCGAGGTAACTCCAAAATTTATGCGTATCCGAAAAATTCTGCTGAATGAGCACGACCGGAAACGGCAGGCAAAAACATTGACGGATGAATAATTATATGATCTGACATATCATATTCTGAATCCCCCAAAAAAGTTTTACCATACATCCGGTATAGCTTAAAATTATTCATGATGGCCCCGCAAACTTGCCAAATATGGGGCTGAATCAATTTTTAATAATACACAGGGAACAAACTTTCTTTTTCTCAAAGTGTCTTTGCATGGAAATCAAAAAGCATTATTAAACGGAATGTTAAATTCGTTTCAAAAAAAGTTCCGGATACATATTAAAAAATATTATCCCAAAAAATATGATGATTGGCTGTAAAAAGTAGTTAATCAACTCTTTTGAAAAATCAGCTCAACTACACTAAATAATTCTTCTGTAAAGAAGAAGGTTTAACACAGTAAAAAAACGGTTGCGATAATTTAATGTGCCATTTTTTTCTTAAGTTTACGCCTGTTAAAAACCAAGTCTCCTGAAACTTACAATATGTAGCCCGTAGCAGGATACAAACGGTAACCTTTATAGACATAAAAAAACCAATATGAAAAGACTGATGACTAACAGCTGCATGAAAGAGGTAGATACTGTGGCTACACGTATTTGCAAGGTGTATGAAAAAACCGGTATAAAAAACGATATATATCTGGATGATATGATAACCGGTCTCAGGGAAAAAAGGACACTGCTGTCGAAAGCCATTAAGTATGCAAAATCAAAATTCTATCTCAAAGAAAAAGTCGAGATGCGCAACTATTACCTTCGGTCGCTCATTTATCTCGCACAGGGTTACTCCCGCCACCCTGACCCAACGGTAAAGCTCGCTGCGCAAAAAATAGAAAATGTAATTAACCGTTACGGATTGTCTGTAACCGGTGAAAGTTACCCAACCAAACCGTCCTTATTTAATTCCATGCTGGCCGATTTGGTTCAATCCGACATGCAGGATGCCGTGTTGTCGCTTTCAGGATGTATTGAGCTGATTGCCTCGCTTCATGCAGCACAGGAGGAACTCGAACAAGCCCAGATTGATTATGAAAAGGAAAAATCCCAGGAAAGGATTGATGCGAAGGTCACGGACTTAAAGGAAGAAGTAACAAACATAATCAATAACCAACTGGTGGTGTACCTTAACGCCATGATGTTGGTGGATGAGGCCACTTACAGCGACTTTGGCCATATTGTAGCAGAAATTATTGAAGACAACAACGAGGCGGAGAAGAAACGCCAGAAAGAACCGGAATTTGCTGAATAGGCTGTAAATGCAATATGGAAGCGGTTCGGGAACTGCCACTTTTGCCGATTTATTCAGAGTTTTCCATCCTCAGGAGCAGGTCCTTGATTCTTTGTTCGCACTCTTGAAAAATCCAGGTTGAGTTTCTTGCCTCCAATTTCCAGTAACCAATAAAAATTCACCGGATGGAGATGTATTCCGGTAAAAATCAATCCGAACCGGCCCTTTTGGATTTCTCCCAGCTTGCCGGCTGCTTTCCTCTAAAATATCTGAAAATACCCTGAATGGCGGCATAATGAATGGAAACAAAATAGTAAGGAACGAAAAGTATCTTCAACCGGAGCCTGCGGTTTTCCAGATACCAGCCCATTGCGGCGAAGAGGTAAAATAAAAGCTGAAGGCCAAAAAAAGTAAGATAAAAATCCATCAGGCCGGAAAATCCGTTTTCCCAAACAATGATTCCGTTAACCAGTACCAAAAGAAAAAGTGAAACCGGTGCCAGTGTCCAGCGCAGTACTTTATGCGAAAAATACTGCCAGGTAAGCACCCCGTAGCGAAAAGGGTTCAGCAATTTTCTCAAACGGAACAGCGCCTGCATTCCTCCGGCAGCAATCCTGACCTTTCGTTTCAACTCCTCCTTCACATTCAGGGAAGCGGTTTCTTCAGCATAAGCATTGGGGGTATAGGCAATTTTATATCCTCTTTGGGCTATCCGGAGAGAAATAATAAAATCGTCGAGAATTGTATCAGGTTCCACCTCTTCAAAAAGTTCACGACGAATGGCAAACAACTCCCCCACCGCTCCCACTGCCGAGTTGAGTTCTGCATCCATCTTTTTTACCCAAGATTCAAATTTCCAGTAGAACCCTTCACCGGCGGCAGCAGCCGAGTCGGCTTTGTGCTCTACAATACGCTTCTCCCCTGCCACGCATCCGATACGGGGATCGCTGAAACAGGCCACAATCTCCCGAATAGCTTTTTTATTCAAAAAAGTATTGGTATCGGAAAAAATAACAACAGGTGCTTTTACAAACTGTATTCCCCGGTTCATTGCATGCATTTTACCCTTTCGGGCAGCTTCATGAAATACTTCCAAATGTTCGTACTTCTGTAATAAATCCGGGGTTCCGTCGTCTGAACCGTCGGTTACCCAAATATACTGCACCTTTTCCTTCGGATAATCCAGTTGGAACGAGTTCTCCACCTTTCCCCGGATAAAATCCTTTTCATTGTAAGCTGTCACAAAAAGACAAACTTCCGGTTCATATTCGGTAACTACATCCTTTTTGTCCATCCGGAAAAACTTTTTAATTCCGGTAATCAGAAATAAAATAAAAGGGTATCCAAAATATGTATAAACAAGAATAAAAAGGAATATCCAGAAAAAAAGCTTCAAAATCATTCAATATGTTTTTTGTAAAAACCGGTAAGCGCACCGGCCAGGGCTAAGTTATCAAATTTTTCCTGGATATACTCAATGGCATTTCGCCCGATATTATGAAAAAGCTCTTTGTCGGTAATCAGCCGTCCGATGTCTGAAATAAATTCCTGTTCATTGTCGGCAATCAGAATATTCTTCCCCGACTGGGTTGCAATTCCTTCCGTACCGATAGGGGTTGAAACAATGGGTTTCCCCAGCGCCATTCCTTCAATAATTTTGATACGCATACCACTCCCTGAAAACAAGGGAACTACCATGATTGATTTGGAGTTCATAAACTCGTAGGCATCAGGAATTTCGCCCATAAAAACAATGTTTGGTGCCCTAAACCGGCGCACCAGCCACTCGGGCGCTTTTCGTCCGGCAATATAAAATTTCAGTTCAGGAAACTTTTTTAAAATCTTCGGCCAACATTTTTCTACAAACCAAAGCAATCCTTCCTGGTTAGGCGCCCACTCCAACGAACCAATATGAAACAGCGACGGATGTTCCAGGTTTTTCGCATGAGGAATCAATACCTGTGAGTCAATCCCGGTTGGTGATACATGGGCCGGACGGGAATTCCCCATTTTATTAAGAAGCATTCCGTCACGCTCTGTAATAGGGACGAGTAAATCATACTGATTGAGGAAACTCTTCTCGAAAGCTCGTATACGTCTGGTGAGAACCTTCAGGTAAAACTTTTTTAATCCTTTTGACAAGGCAGCACTTCTATCCCATATTTCATGCTCAATATTATGCGCCCGGTAAACAATTTTTGCTTTTGAATATTTCCGGATAAGCGGAATATAGGGGCAAACATACAATCCTTCCAATTGTACAATGTCGAAATTTTTTTCAGTCAGCAACCTTTGAAGCTCCCGGGCAAACTGTTTTGAAATAAACCGGACGGCATTGTATGGTTTTCCTGAAAATAAAAAATTTACGATAGCGGCATAGAATGTAATACGCGCAGGCACTCCCACCAGTCTGAATTCCGCCCAGTCCTTTACAAATTCCGGGATGTCCGAAAGGTCGGTATGATGTTTTTTTGTGTTCATTGCAAGGACAGTAACTTCATGGCCCAGCAAAGCAAACCCCCGGGTCAGGTTCATACAAGCAATAGCGCCTCCATCGTTGGCAGGATAAGGAACTTTATTTGTAACCTGCAAAATTCTCATTTTCGCTTTTTTAATTTATTGTTCAACTTTTCAATGCCCAGTTTTTCCAGCAACTTACTATAGGTTTCAGCACTCATCAATGCTGCGTCAGTTGCAGCCTTGTATGAAAGCCAGATTCCCACCGGTAAAAAGATAAAGGATGAAAACCACATTCCGGCAAACATATCCCAAACATCTTCACGGGCCGATTTTTCTCCGGTCATGGAAACGATATAATATGCAATGAACAATAAAATAGATACAACTACCGGCATACCCAGCCCGCCTTTCCTGATAATAGCCCCCAAAGGCGCTCCGATAAAAAAGAAAATAAGCACGGCCAGCGAGAGGGTGTATTTCCGGTGCCGTTCCATTGTGTATTTGTTCAGGTGTTTTTTCCGGTTATACAACTCATCGTCATACATATTGAGTGTTTGAACATTGTTGCGGGCATCCTCCAAAGCAGCCTGGGTAATCTCTGCCTTTACCCATTTATCCTGCACGTCAAAATACTGATCAAAACTAAACAACGAATCGGGCTGAATGTCCACTTCCCGTTTCAGGGAATCATGCGGAGCTGTAAGATTGTGTATCCTCCTGGTTATGGGATAATTCAACTTTATCTGAACCATAAAATCCCGGAGCCGGATATGATAGTCCGCCCCCAGCGAATCCTCCATAAAACGAAGTTGTTCCGTATTCAGCATCCGGTAAGTATTGCGAAAAATATTCTCATCTCTGCGGTTAAAATCAAATCCCCGCACCTTTGCTCTGATAACCTGTTCATCAAAATTATCGCGCTGAAAAGGATATGTCTGGTCCTTCGATCTCCGGGATTGTTCAGTTCCTTCCGAGTAATTTACACCATTGTACAGATTTAAAACCATATACTTTTTATCTTCTGTAATACGAAGAAGGCCTGAATCAGCCACTGTCACTATCTCATTGGTTTTATTCCGGGTATGATCATAAATAAGCAAGTCGTAAAGAACGTTGGTCTTTTTATTTTTACGGCCAATCCGGATACTATATCCGTCAATTTCATTCGTAAATACTCCTTCCTGTAAAACCAATTCGGGACGCTGTTGCTTTACACTCCAAAGCAAAGTTGTAAACCGGAGGTTGGTATGCGGCAGGATATAATTGGCAAAATAAAAAGCTGTAAACGTTACCAGTATCGCGATAAACATAAGAGGTTTCATAATACGGTAAAGCGAAATTCCGGAAGACTTCATCGCCACTAACTCGTAGTTTTCACCGAAAGAACCAAAAGTCATAATGGAGGCCAGCAGCATGGCCAATGGGAAAGCATAAGGCAACAAACCGAAGGAGGCGTAAAACAACATTTCACCCAGCACTTTAATGTCGAGTCCCTTGCCTACTAAATCATCTACATACTTCCACAGAAACTGCATAAGCAAAACGAACACAACAATAAAAAAGGTCATAAAAAATGGCCCTAAAAACGATTTTATAATATACCAATGCAACTTCCTCATTGACAGCCCCAATTATTTAGACAGATACAAAACTAAATTATTTTAAAGATTTGTAAAGCAAAAAAAGGTTAAGAAGCTCATTTAGAACCTCCAAATTTATTATTAAATAAAGAAATGGAAAGAGTACCACAGAAAAATATGGCATCAGGAACCAAGAACATGTTTCAGATCAGCAATTTGTGTATTCCAAAGCTCACGCGCTTCGTCGGTTTCATCTTCTTCGGCAAAATCAATTATAATGAGCGAGACATCACCGGTAAGTTCATCCTGCGTAATTTTAAACTCAAAATAGAGGTCTTCATCCTCAAGCCAGTTAAAACGAACCAGGCGATTTTCTTTACGCAACGTCATTTCAGCAACCTGCTCCGAATCTTCCCAAATAAAAG
Organism: Mariniphaga sediminis; assembly: GCF_003573545.1. Lineage (GTDB taxonomy): Bacteria > Bacteroidota > Bacteroidia > Bacteroidales > Prolixibacteraceae > Mariniphaga > Mariniphaga sediminis. Next base: position 43,395 of record NZ_QWET01000013.1, read on the forward strand.
TAAACCGTTTTCCCTGAACACGTACATCGTCGGCAAACCACTCTGCCAAACCAGAAGCAGAACTGAGCCTGTTATATAAAACCTTTGGTGAGCAGTTAATTACATACTCGAACTGGACTTTTACCTTCTCTGACATATTCTGTTTTTCGGCAATATAGGTATTCTGTTTTTAACTTACAACAAGTTTCAAAAAACCACTGCAACTTTCAGCCAAATTTTTCACGATTCAGCATGCTGAAAAAAAATAAATACTATATTTGCACCTCGAATTTCAAAGGGTATAGAGAAAAGCTCTGACGGAAAACGTTCTGACAGATTATTGAGGAGGTTACAAAAAGAAATTGAAATAATGGCGAGGTAGCTCAGCTGGTTAGAGCGCATGATTCATAATCATGAGGTCGGCGGTTCAAGCCCGCCTCTCGCTACTTAAAATAAAGGAGTTACAAAGTTTAAATTTGTAGCTCCTTTTTATTTGCATGTAACTGTTTAGCCCATTTCCCACGCTATATTCCAATTAAGGATCAACAGAGAGGTGATTAGAATTCGCCTTGGTATACTGAAACACAAGAGATTGAAAAAATATAATGTTATCCCATTCTATTTTAGAGTATGGTTCCCCATGCATAAATTGAATATAGCGGAAAGCTATTGAGAGAAGATGTGGTGTCCAAACTGCCAAAGGCCTGTTTAATTGAACGCGTAGGTACCATCCAAGTTTAGGGGTTGAGCCAGACAAAAGGAAACGGAATATAAATAATGATTGAAAAAATGGCTTTGTGCAGTAGTCTTTTTGCGGCTTCACTCCCCGAGACTTATATTTCGGAAGCGGGCAAATAGCCGTCTTGTCTATTAAACTTTATTGGTCAGTTAATCAGCGGATTTGCAACTTAAATCTAGGGGGGGGCAAATGAATTATCGAAAGTTATTCTGGATGTGCGATTTTCATGTTATGTGCAACTGAAAGCTATCCTGTTGTTCCTCCTGAGATGTTGCAATTGAGGTCACATTGAGAAATATATTGCGATGAATATTTTAGGATTTCTGGGGCATACTCAGTATCAATGCCTTTATGAGGTAGGTTTCGTTAGGAAATTCGTAGCTGGCCGCTATTTGAATGAGTCTCTTGACTTTTTTTTGTAATAATTGTTTATTAGTAAGGATCATTATAAATAGAAAATGGAAACCATGCAAGAAATCAAACCTCTGATAGCATACATCAACCATTTTGTGGTGATGTCGCCAGAAGAAGAATTCATCCTATCTCAACATGTTACTGTCAGGAATTACCTCAAGAAGCAATATGTGTTGCAACAAGGGGACATATGTACACACGAGTCATTTGTGATTAAGGGATGTTTAAATACATTCTTTGTGAATAGTGAAGGTGATAATTTTGTTGGAAGTTTTGCCGTTGAAAACTGGTGGGTGGTCGATTTAGAAAGTTTTATTAACCAGACTCCCGCCGATTTCAACATTCAATGCCTGGAGAATTGTACACTGGCACAGATAAGTCGTCAGAATTCACAACTGCTGTATGAGAAAATCCCAAAACTGGAGCGGGTTTTCAGGATGATGCTTCAGCAGGCATTTTGTTTTTCACAAAAGCGGATCGTTAATAACCTAAGTAAGGCTGCCAAAGACAGGTACTTAGACTTTAAAAATCAATTTCCTGAAATTGAGCGACGTGTTCCACAATATCTCATCGCCTCTTATTTAGGTATCACAAGGGAGTTCTTAAGTAAAATCAAGGCTCAAACGATTTTCGACTGACATGTGTGAACTAGTTCACTAATATTTTGTGAACCACTTCATTTTTTCACCTTGACTTATTGCGGAAATTTGTCCAGAGAAAGAGAATGAAGGTATTAAATGTATGACACTGGAAATTATGGAAATACAACATATCAGAAATGCAACAATAAAGTTAAAGTACGGCGGAGCAACATTTCTTATTGATCCTTATTTTGCCGAAAAATACACGCAGTTATCATTTGCGGGTAGGTCAAACAACCCAATATCTGATCTTCCTGTTAGTGTCGATTCGATATTAGAGGGGGTGGAGTACATCATGATCTCACATCTACATCCTGATCATTTTGACAATGCAGCCCAAAGTCTAGTTCCGAAAGATATGCCTATTTTCTGTCAGCCAGAAGATTGTCAGTCAATAGAAAGTGTTGGTTTTCAGAATGTGACACCTGTCGAAAGTGCAATAGTTGTAGGTAAAACCACAATTTATCGAACAAAAGGGCAGCATGGGAGTGGCTCTATTTTGAAATACATGGGGCCTGTGTCTGGTTATCTTTTTCAAAGTTCAGCAGAGAAAACACTTTATTGGTTGGGCGATACGATATATTGCCATTTGGTAAGAGAGTCCATTGATGTTCACCAGCCGGAAATAATGATTTGTCATGCAGGCGGTAATAAGTTTTTTAAACAGCATGATGTTTTTTGCGCCGACTTGCAAGAAGATACAGAACCAGTAATCATGAATGCTGAACAAGTGCTGAGTTTACTTCAGTATTGGCCTGAAAGCAAGGTGATTGCGACACACTTAAACGCCCTGGATCATGAAACAGAAACCCGAGAGAGTATATTACGCGCGGCTATTCAGAATAATATTGGAGATGGTCAGCTATTCATTCCAAATAACGGAGATATTTTGAAATTTTAATTGAAATGAAGAACAACCGCATGACCACGGAAACAGTCATAAAACGGCTGAATCAACTGGGCTTTGCCTTGCCATCAGCATCCATTCCCGGAGGAAACTACGTTTCTGTAAACGTCAGGGGAAAGGTCGCTTATATTTCCATTCAATTCCCAATTATTAATGGTGAATATTTTTACCAGGGTCGGTTGGGGGAAACTCTTTCTGCAGAAGACGGATACAAGGCCATGCAACTTTGCGGACTGAATGTACTCTCGCAAATCCAGCATAAGCTTGGCTTTCACAAGGTATTGGGATTAAATCATATTGATGCTTACTTCCAGTCCGGTGATAATTGGGATAGTGCGCCCGAAGTCGTAAACGGCGCTTCCGACTTGTTCGTCAATGCCCTTGGTGATGCAGGATTACATTCCAGGTCTATATTGGGTGTTCAGCACCTCTCGCGTAATTTTTCGGTTGGCCTATCTGCATCTTTAACGCTAATTTAATTGGTTGTTTTGTATTCTTTCAAATTGGATGGTTTAAAAATCAAACGAGCTGCATATCAACTAGGTCACAAATAAATAAGCAAGCATATGGCAACAATCTTAAAAAGAGACAAAAGGGATTTTAAAGAGGATCCAAATAAAATCGATAATTTCAGATTGTTTTCGGACATTTCAAGGGTTAAAATGGGCATTAGGCCACAGAACTTGAATTTTGATTTGAGGTTATTAAATCCCGGGCAATTTTCCGCTCCGTATCATTTTCATCGACATGCCGAAGAATTATTCATGGTTGTGTCTGGGACGATGACGCTAAGAACCCCAGAGAGACTTGAGATCGTAAATCGTGGCGATATCATATTTTTCGAGATGGGCGTGACTGGTGCCCATCAATTTTATAATCATGGCTCAGAGCCTTGTATTATTTGGATGTTCGAACCTTCATCGGCTATGATGTGTGCGAATACCCTGATTCCGGGAAACTGTTGTTGGCTCCTTCGTATGAGATATTCCACAAAGGATCCGAATTGAAATTATTCGACGGAGAAGAGAATTTCATGAAAAAATGGCATCAAATAGAAAATGGAAACGTTTCATATTCCGGCTTCGTCGGTCGCTATTATCGAAGATGGTCAGGTTGCGATGATGAAAGCTTATGGTTTGGCCAGCGTTGAGCATCAAATCCTCAATACCAAAGAAACGGCTTTTCAGCTGGCATCAGCAACTAAATTAATTTCGGCTACTGCCATCATGACCTTGGTGCAGGAGGGGCGGCTTGACCTTAACCAAAAAATAAGACACTATCTTCCTGAACTGCCTGAGAGGCGGAACGATATGGAAGTACTGGATCTGCTTGCTCACCAGTCTGGAATTGTTGGCAGCACATCAGTGCAGCATTTCGGTAACTCCGGAAGTCGAGCTACAGATGGGATTAGGCTTGCCGGTAACTGGGAAAGCTTTGAAATACGGAATCGCTTGTGGTTTAGGGGTTGATGTGGTGTCGGCAACATCAGGAAGCCTGTTTGACCAGATGAAAGTGGCGTTGCAAGCCGAACGCGCCATACAAAATGAGCGACTGTATCAATCAGGTAGCATGCCTGAAAAGTTGACGATCCACGATTCGGACATCCTGAAAGTGGCAACCATTGGTGGGGCAAAAACATTGGGGCTGGACCGTACGACCGGATCACTGGAAGTAGGAAAACAAGCCGATCTAATTTTGATCGACATCAAAAATATTTCCTTATCACCTTCCATTAACCCGGTCTCTTCAGTGGTCTTGTATGCCAACGAAAACCATGTTGATACAGTGATGATTGCCGGGAAGATATTGAAACGCCAAGGGAAACTCTTGGATGCAAACCTTGAGAATTTGATAGAAAGAGCACATAGGTCGATTGAGCGGATCCTAAAAGAAAGGCGATAACGACTATCCCTTAAATTTCAGGATAGCCAAAAAGCAGGGATCCGATCTTCAAAATTAGAAGATCGGATCCCTTTTTGTTTCCTGGCTTGCAAAAACAATATGTTACCAGGCGTAAATTGTACTGCCCGGAATTGAAGTAAAACTAATATTGTCATCAGCCAGGTTTTCGCGTTTATCGTTGACAACCGAAATCCCATGCTGTCCGCTGTAACCGACAACTGAATTAAGGATCGTCAGTTTACCTTCGGGACTATTGTCGACCACAATGTTGGCCGAAAAGCTGTTGTCAACAGTTTTGCCACCGTGTAACACCTGGACATGATCGAAATAGTTTTTGGTATTCAAACTGGAAAAGGTAATCCCGTGCCATGAACCGGGCACCTCATCAACAGCCTTAAAGACAATGTTTTTAGCATCATTTCCTATGGCGTACAGGTAGCCCTGCCTGTTGTTGGCATCTTCGACCACAATTCGCGAACCGGGCTCCATTTCCAGGACGACCCCTTCGTTCAGCTTCAAGCCAGACCAAACAACCAGGTCGTTGCTTAATCCGCGGACATGATAACTGAAATCTGTCTGGCGGAAGCCTTTCCAAATGGTTTCCTGATCGTTGGCAATGGGAAAGTTCCCGTCAATCCGGACCTGACTTTTTCCATTGTTTACAAAATGGCTCCATTCGTCAATCACAGCAACATTTTGGGTTGAAACAGCCAGCGGATATCCCTGGTGTTCACGCACAACGTTCGAACTAAAACTTAACAAGGTAGCTCCGTCCGATGTTGCCTCTATGCCATCCCCAGCTCCCAAACCAAGCGAAGTGTTGTCAATGGCTGCCTTGCCGTTAACACCCAGATGGATCGTTGCCGGCTGGTCACCTGCCAGCGGTGTACTGCCTGCATACCGGATATTGACATACTGAAACTTGCTGGGATTATTGCCACTGTTTTCAATAAAAATACCTTTCCAATAGCCAGGGGTTTCTCCCAGGCCTGAAATAACAATGGGATTGGCGTCACGACTAACTGCTGTGATTGAACCGCCGGAAAGCGCAGCAATCCTTTCGTTTTCGTTGACATAGATGCGGGCCTGTTCAGCAATTTTCAGCCGGGTGCCGTGGGTCACTTCCAGCCCGCTGAGCAGTGTGTAATTATATGACCCCCATTCGATGGTAGCTCCGTTGTTCAGATCAGCAGTCAACACGGCAATCCCGGCATTCCAAAACTGACAATCGGGTGCGATCTTGCCAACTTCCGAAGCGGGAAGGGCAATAACGAAATTGTCTTCTTCATTCCCCATCATGTAGTTGGATGAAAAACCGGCCAGTTCGCTCCCCGGCGCAGCAAAAAGTCCCATCCCGGCATTCTTGGTGAACGACGAGTGGCTGATGCTGATCTTGCTTCCACTGTCAAGGTACATGCCGGCCGAAAAAGCATTTTGATCCGGGTTTGCACCAGCGCACGAAAGTGAAGTGTAATTCATCTTGTTGTCGACATCAGCCGACTGCAAAAGCAAACCGCCCCAAAATCCGATGGTTTCGGTTTCACCCGTCAGGTAGATCCGGTCTCCTTCAGCCTCGCCTCCCTCCGATACGAACGAGCCGGTTGATGAGATCATCAAACCAGTATTTTCAGCAAAAGCGACTTTCACACCAGGTTTGATCGTTAGGCGGGCATCAACATTGATCACGTTTGTCACCAGATAATCGACTTTGGTCCAGTCTTCAGTAAAAATATCTTCCAGAACCAGATCCACGACAATATCTTCCGATATCTCCACCATTTGGGGACCGCTTGCTTCCGAAACGGCAATTTTTACTTCATCTTTTGCAGTCCATTGATCTTTGCTGATGATGAGCTCAATCAAAAATACACCAGCTTTATCGGCAACAAAACCGGGAGTTGCGCTGCTTCCATCGTCGAGCGATGCCGCACTTCCGGCAGGTTTACTTTTGATACTCCATGAATAGTTGAATGTTCCGCCTTCAGCATCTGTTGAGGCGCTGCCATCCAGGACAACGGCAGAGCCGGTTGTAGTTTGTTTGTCCTCGCCGGCATTGGCAGTTAACGGATTAACCGCCGGGATCGAATCGTCTTCTTCGTCACACGAGAAGATGACCAGGGATGACACGATTAGGATCATCCAGATCAGGTATTGTTTTTTCATTTTTATACTAATTTTTGAATTGGTTAATTGTATTTGTTTCTCATATATTGGGTTTGCGACCCGTCTGGAGCAGTTAGTGTCAGCACTTCAAACGCTTGTCCGGCGTTGTTACTGGTTGACGACAAAGCATAAGAGAGGCTGAAGCTGTTTTGATCTTCACTCCGGTCGAAATTATTCCCCGGATTGCATACACTGTGGTATTTCATCTGGTGGGTTGCTGTTGAAAAGATCAGCGAGTCACCCTCGCTTTTGACTTCTCCTTTCAGATACCGGGCAGTGTATATCTGGCATCCGCCCGTGCTTGTGCTGGCAACAACTGCCCAGATGAAGCTACCGTCCTGCCTAAGTTGAATCCCAAAGCCAGGAACCGGGTCCATCGACCACGGATCATAACTTCCTCTGAACCAAACATGGGTTTGCGGATTATAGAGTAGCGAATCAAACTCATGCGCCATAGACAGGCTCCAGCTTTCTAGCCAGTTTCCGGCAAGATGGCCTGGCAGCTTGCTTTCCGGTTCCGGCGGATCAACGCCAGGCTCAATCTCCCGGCAACTTAAAAGAACACAGCCCAGAAGCACAAACATCAAGGCTGGTTTGAAATTGTTGTTCTCTGTTTTCATAACATTGTAAATTAAATTCATAGATGGCTATTAAAATTCAATAATGGCGCAAAGTAAGGGGGAATTCGGGCTTATTAACTTGATTCAAATCAAGATCGGATCAAGGCGCGAATGAAAAGCATATAAAGGAAATGCCAGAGATTTTTCAAGAGCCTGATTTCAACAATAATGATGGACAGATTTGCTTGGCTATTGGTGCGGCATCTGCTTGGTCGTATGGTCCGCTGATTCGTGTCTGAAAAGACAATCCTTTAAAGATATAATTGAAAACTATATATTTCTAACTCCGCAGAAGTAGTAAAAAAGGAAATGAAGCTTGGGGTTCTCTAGTCTTCATTCTCTTGATCCATCTTGCTTTCATACTTGCCCATCCGCTTCCGAATTTCTCTAATCAACTCTTTGTCCTTATCCTAGTGAAAAATATCTTCCAATTTGGAAAGCTCCTCAGCGTTAATCCCACCGACCATTTTGATGTACCGGTACTTGAGATCATTATCGCTCACGCGCGTTAGTTCATTTCTTTGATAAATATTCCCGATTAGCGAAACAGTAAATAAGAGGAAAAGGAAGACGAAAGCCATGATCACATTCCTTGATTTTAGTTTAAGCTGGCGCTTGTGGCGGGCGATTCGCTCGTTTTCCTGGTCTTTTAAAGTTGAAAGAACGCTTTCAAACCCTGAACGAATTTGATCTTCTGACTCTTGAACAGATACTGAGAGCTGGTTAAGTTTTTGATCCAAGACCGATAAATTACGGGATGTTTGCAGGAAAGCCTTTTCAATGGCAATCTTTTCGCTTGTAAGGTCTGCTTTGGTGGCAGCATCTTCCAGCTTTTGGTGCTGAGCGTTGATTTTCTGGTCAATGGTCTTCAGTAGGGTGTTGACCTCTTCAAACAGGACCGCCTCTCGCTACGAAAAGGGAGAGTAATTCAGGTTACTTTCCCTTTTTTAATTTGCTTTTTTCTGACCACAAACCAATTTGCAGCATAACTCAGACTTCCCCTGAAAGCCAGAAAAACTGACATTCGTCATTTTTTTTCTATATTTGAACTCGCCAAAAAAAAACTATTCAAAGATTGGAACTTTTGCTGATTTTTATTGTTAATTTTTGTGAGATTTTTAGGTAAGGTAAAATTCATAAAAAAAAATATATAAACATGTTTGATGCGGACTTAATTAAAAAAGTTTATGAGCAAATGCCCAATCGGGTAGAAAAAGCCAAAAAAAAATTGAAACGACCCCTTACATACGCGGAAAAGATTTTATATGCCCATCTGTTTGAGACTCAAACACTGGAGACATTTGGACGTGGGAAAGACTATGTTGATTTTGCCCCGGACCGTGTTGCCATGCAGGATGCCACCGCCCAGATGGCGCTGCTTCAGTTTATGAATTCGGGAAAGGAGACTACATCAGTTCCATCCACGGTACATTGCGACCACCTGATTCAGGCGCATATTGATGGTAAAACAGACCTCAGCACCTCATTCAATGTAAACAGGGAAGTGTTTGATTTTTTAGAATCAGTTTCGAATAAATATGGTATCGGATTCTGGAAACCCGGCGCCGGAATTATTCACCAGGTTGTACTGGAGAATTATGCTTTTCCCGGAGGAATGATGATTGGTACCGACTCGCACACTCCGAATGCCGGAGGATTGGGAATGATAGCCATTGGTGTGGGTGGAGCCGATGCAGTAGATGTAATGGCCGGGATGCCCTGGGAACTGAAAATGCCCAAGCTGATTGGAGTTAAACTTACCGGAAAGCTGAATGGCTGGACCGCCCCAAAAGATATTATACTGAAAGTGGCCGGTATTCTCACAGTAAAAGGAGGTACAGGAGCCATTGTAGAGTACTTTGGTGAAGGAGCTGAATCACTTTCGGCCACCGGAAAAGGTACCATATGTAATATGGGAGCCGAGGTGGGAGCCACCACCAGTATTTTTGCTTATGACGACAGCATGGAACGTTACCTGCAAGCTACCGGCAGGGCGGAAGTAGCTGAAATGGCCAAAGAATTGAAAGATGTTCTTTCTCCCGACCCGGAAGTTTATGAAAACCCTGAAAAATATTATGACCAGTTAATAGAGATTAATCTCTCTGAACTGGAACCACATATTAACGGACCATTTACCCCCGACCTGGCAACCCCGGTTTCTGAAATGAAAAAAGTAGCAGAAAAGAACGGCTGGCCTCTTGATGTTTCGGTAGGACTCATCGGAAGTTGTACAAATTCATCTTACGAAGATATTTCACGTGCATCGTCTATTGCCAAACAGGCAGTTGACAAAGGATTGAAAGTTAAATCAGAGTTTACCATTACTCCCGGGTCCGAACAAGTGCGTTATACCATCGAACGCGACGGATATATCAATACTTTTGAACAAATGGGTGGTAAAGTATTTGCCAATGCCTGTGGTCCGTGTATCGGACAATGGGCGCGGCCTGGTGCCGAAAAAAACGAGAAGAACACCATTGTACATTCATTCAACCGGAACTTCTCAAAAAGAAACGATGGCAATCCAAATACCCATGCGTTTGTAACGTCGCCTGAGCTGGTTACTGCCCTGGCAATTTCCGGAAGGCTTGATTTTAACCCGATAGAAGATACGCTTGTTAACGATAAAGGAGAAAAAGTAAAACTTGATCCCCCAACGGGTTTTGAATTACCTGTAAACGGGTTTGAAGTAAAAGATGCCGGTTATCAGGCTCCGGCCAAAGACGGGTCCCAGGTTAATGTTTCGGTTGAGCCTGACTCAAAAAGGTTACAATTGCTTGAGCCTTTTGCCGCATGGAACGGTAAAAATATAAGTGGGGCCAAACTGCTCATCAAAGCTCTTGGGAAATGTACTACCGACCACATTTCGATGGCCGGACCATGGCTTCGTTTCCGGGGACACTTAGACAATATTTCGAATAATCTGCTCATAGGTGCTGTAAACGCTTTCAATAATGAAAGCAATAAAGTAAAAAACCAACTTACAGGGGAATATGGTGAAGTGCCTGCGGTTCAGCGCGACTATAAGGCGAACAATATTCCCACAGTCATTGTGGGCGATCATAATTATGGAGAAGGTTCTTCCCGCGAGCATGCTGCAATGGAGCCCCGGCATCTTGGTGTGAAGGCTGTGATTGTAAAATCATTTGCGCGCATTCATGAAACAAACCTGAAAAAGCAGGGAATGCTTGGGCTTACCTTCGCCAATGAAGCGGATTATGATCTGATTCAGGAAAATGACACATTCAATTTTGTTGACTTAGAGTCATTTGCTCCGGAAAAACAACTTACAGTTGAAGTCGTTCATGCAGATGGTTCCAAAGATGCCATCAAATTGAACCACACATATAATGCGCAGCAAATTGAATGGTTTAAGGCCGGATCAGCCCTGAATCTGATTAGAAAACAAAATATTTGAATACAGCCGGGATTTCATTCCGGCAAAATGACAATCCCGAATTTTTATTTACAAAAATTACAGGACTGACCTTTTTATATAGAGTCGAACTGTACCTGATTCTTACCTCCCTTAATTGACAGGCAAAGACGGGCGTAGCTCAACAAAGAATTATAATATGTAAAAAATAAAAAATAGTTTCATGCAAAAAATCAAAGTTCAAAATCCTGTGGTAGAACTCGACGGAGACGAGATGACCCGGGTAATCTGGGATTTTATTAAACAAAAGCTGATCTTACCTTACCTTGATATCGAATTAAAATATTTCGATTTGGGTATGGAGCACCGGGATGCAACGGACGATCAGGTTACGGTTGACGCCGCACACGCCATACAAAAATACGGTGTGGGTGTAAAATGCGCCACCATTACCCCCGACGAAGTGCGCCTGGAAGAATTCGGGTTGAAACACATGTGGAAATCACCCAATGGTACTATCCGTAATATTTTGGGAGGAACGGTTTTTCGTGAACCCATTCTCATCAAAAATATTCCCCGTTTAGTGCCGGGCTGGAAGCAACCGATTTGTATCGGGAGGCATGCTTTTGGAGACCAGTATCGTGCTACAGACTTTGTGACCAAAGGCAAAGGTAAACTGACCATCACATACACTCCTGACGATGGCAGCGAACCTATTTCACACGAAGTGTATCATTTTGAAGGAGATGGCGTGGCAATGGCGATGTACAATACCGACGAGTCTATCCGCGGTTTTGCACGTTCCTGCATGAACCAGGCCATTCTAAAAAAATGGCCGCTTTACATGTCGACAAAAAATACGATTCTGAAAAAATATGATGGCCGTTTTAAAGATATTTTCCAGGAAATTTACGAGAACGAATACAAAGACAAGTTTGAAGAAGTTGGGATTACTTACGAACACCGTCTGATTGATGACATGGTGGCCGCTGCATTGAAATGGGAAGGGGGCTTTGTGTGGGCCTGCAAAAACTACGACGGAGATGTGCAGAGCGACACCGTAGCACAGGGTTTCGGTTCGTTGGGACTGATGACTTCAACGCTGGTTACTCCTGACGGCAAAACGATGGAAGCCGAAGCGGCTCACGGAACCGTTACGCGCCACTTCCGACAGCACCAAAAGGGAAATCCCACATCAACCAACCCCATTGCCTCCATTTTTGCGTGGACACGTGGCCTCGAATTCAGGGGGAAACTAGATGAAAATGAAGATCTCATCAATTTTGCCAATACACTGGAACAAGTGTGTATAGAAACCGTAGAATCTGGAAAAATGACAAAGGATCTGGCGCTTATCATTCATGGTAAAGGTCTGAAAGAAGAACATTACCTTACCACTCAGGGATTCCTGGAAGCATTGGATCAAAATCTGCAAAAGAAACTCGGCGTATGAAACGATCATGCATAAATATATTTACGCAAAAGCATGGTTATGATTTTTATGAAAATTCCCTGCCTTCCTACATGGGCGGGCAGGCATCTGTTACCATTAAAAAAGAACAATTGTAAACAGATGAAAAATGGATAAAATAAAAAACATAAACGGAAAGCTACAGGTACCCGACAATCCGGTCATTCCATTCATTGAAGGAGACGGTATTGGGCGGGATATTACCGGCCCTTCCCAAAAGGTAGTTGATGCCGCAGTGGTGAAAGCTTACGGAAAAAGCCGTAAAATTACCTGGAAAGAAGTTCTGGCTGGTGACAAAGCCTTTCGAAAAACCGGGAATTACCTTCCGGATGAAACGATCAATGCTTTTAAAGAATATCTCGTGGGAATAAAAGGGCCGTTGCAAACGCCCGTAGGTGAAGGAATCCGCTCACTTAATGTAGCACTGCGACAATCCCTCGACCTGTTCGTATGTCTCCGTCCGGTACGCTGGTTTAAAGGAGTCCCCTCGCCTATCCGGTATCCGTCGCTGGTGGACATGCATATTTTCCGCGAAAACACGGAAGATATTTATGCAGGAATAGAATACATGGCCGGCGAGTTGGATGCTCAGAAACTGTGTGATTTCCTTGTAAAAGAAATGGGGGTAGACAAAATCCGATTCCCCGAATCTTCATCTTTTGGTATTAAACCAGTGTCAAAAGAAGGTTCTGAAAGGTTAATCCGGGCTGCCATTAAATATGCAATCCAAAGAGGATTGCCTTCTGTTACGCTGGTGCACAAGGGAAACATCATGAAATTTACAGAAGGAGCTTTCAAAAACTGGGGATACGACCTGGCCGAAAGTGATTTTGCTGAAAAAACCTTCACATGGAGGCAATTCGAAAAAATAAAAACGGAAAAAGGCCGTCTTGATGCAGAAAGCGCTCTGGAGAACGCGCAAAAAGAAGGAAAGGTTATTATAAAAGATGTTATAACCGATGCCTTTTTGCAGGAATCGCTTTTAAAGCCTTATGATCATTCGGTAATTGCCACGATGAACCTGAACGGTGACTACATTTCCGATCAGTTGGCAGCAATGGTTGGCGGCATAGGAATCTCGCCCGGAGCCAATATCAACTTCATGAATGGCTACGCAATTTTCGAAGCAACCCATGGTACAGCTCCGGATATTGCAGGTTCCGGAAAAGCAAACCCCAGTTCGCTTATCCTTTCCGCCGTAATGATGCTCGAATATATGGGATGGTACGAAGCAGCTGAGCACGTTTACGATGCTATGGAGCACGTGTTTGCCAAACGTAAAGTTACATCTGACCTTTATGCGCAGATGGAGGGAGCCAGACTGCTCACCACTTCAGCTTTTGCAGATGAGATAATTAAAAACATTCATTGATAAAAAACTAAAAAACATAAAGAAATGGAATACATTAAGTACCGGTTTTTTCAAAAAGCAAGTAAATGCTCCAAAGAATTTCAGCGGATAAAAAATGAACACGCTGATAAAGTCATAGCAAAGGTTACTTTGGGACAGGTGTTTTCAGGAATGAAAGGCATCCCGTTATTGGTAACCGACACTTCGAAACTAGACCCCAACGAAGGCATTCGGTTTAAAGGATACTCTATCCCGGAGCTGCGGGAGAAGCTGCCTAAAATTTCTCCGGAAGGAGAACCTTTACCAGAAGGTCTTTTTTATTTAATGCTGATTGGGGAGATTCCCACGCAGGATGATGTGAATAACCTGTCGAAAGATTTTGCCACCCGGGCGCATGTACCGCAGCATGTTTTCGACGTTATTGATGCCATGCCAAAAAATTCGCGGCCGATGACACAATTCAGTGCTGCCATTTTATCGTTGGCTACTGAATCCATCTTCCAAAAGGCTTACCGTGCAGGAGTAAACAAAAAATATTTCTGGGATTCGACGTACGAAGATGTAATGAACCTGATTGCCCGGTTACCGCATATTGCAGCATACATTTACAGGCGCAATTTTTACAATGAACAACATATTGAGCCCAACCCACGTCTCGACTGGGCCGGAAACCTGGCACACATGATGGGATTCGACTCCGAAGACATCCGCCGGTTATTTCGTCTTTACATGGTAATTCATGCTGACCACGAAGGAGGAAATGTTTCTGCACATACCGCCCACCTCGTAGGTTCGGCATTAAGTAATCCTTACTATGCTTACGCCGCTGCGATGACTGGTCTGGCCGGACCGTTACATGGCTTTGCCAACCAGGATGTTATTCACTGGATGTTCCAGATGATTGAAGACCTTGATACGGATACGCCTACCGACGAACAGGTAGCAGCCTATATTAAACAAACACTGGAAGAAGGCCGTGTGATACCGGGATACGGGCATGCCGTACTGCGCAAAACCGACCCGCGGTTTACAGCCCAGCAGGAATTCGCCGATAAATACATTAAAGACGATTTCATGATAAATCTTGTGAATCAGTTGTACCGCGTAGTACCACCCATTCTTTCGAGCATCGGCAAAATTAAAAACCCGTGGCCGAACGTGGATGCTTTCAGTGGTTCGCTGCTTTATCACTACGGAATTAAGGAATATACTTTCTACACTGTTTTATTTGGAGTTTCAAGGGCATTGGGTGTACTTGCGTCGCTTGTAAATGACCGTGTTTACGGAATGCCTATTGAGCGGCCTACCTCTCACCCACTCCAATGGTTTCGTGACCAGGTAGATAAAGAAAATGAAGGAACTGAAAAAAAATGCTGATGAATATATACCGTACTTAATTTATTAGCCTGTTGGCGGAATTATCTTTCAATACATTGAAATACATCTGACTTTGGCTGCGGAGATCAAAATCAGAATTTCAAGTAAAAAGAAATAATTCCGCCAACTCATTTAACTCCTTCTGTAAATATATCCTTCCTCCAAATTTGGAACATACCCCAAAATGCATTTCATCTAACATCAAAGATTAAACGCACCCTACAAAAAAATAATACAAGTGATTGTTTAATCTTAATCATCATTTGGAATTCATTTTCTTCTCTCTATCAATCATTTATCGATATCAAACCACTGGTTTTCCCTATAAATTAGCAGCCCGATAATATAAGAATCAAATCGCATTTTAACCAAAAGGTTAAACTTTTCAGTTAAAATGTTTGGCCAATAATTTTATTTACCATACTTTTGACCGCATGGTTAAATCGAATGGTTAAAATTTAATTTTCCACATCTTCCTGAGAGAAAGAATAAAATGAAGCACTAAATAATTTATTGGATAATGACTGAAATAAAGAAAGACAATACCGAGGAAAAAATTTTGAATGCCGCAAAAAAGGTTTTCACACACAAAGGAATGGATGGTGCACGGATGCAGGAAATTGCAAACGAAGCTGGGATCAACAAAGCGCTGCTTCACTACTATTTCCGGACAAAGGAAAAGTTGTTCGAAGCTATTTTCAGAAAAGTATTTCGCCAGGTTTTTCCCAACATCAACACATTGATAAACTCCGATCTTCCCTTCGAAGAAAAACTGGGGACTTTCATCGACAAATACATCGAACTGCTGATAAAAAATCCATTTCTACCTTCCTTCATTTTAAAAGAAATTCATCGCGATCCTGAATTCCTGGCTTCGGTAATAAAAAGTTCGGGGGTAAAACCACAGGAAATTTTCGGCATGTTTGAGAGGGAAATAGAAGCAGGCAAAATCCGCAAAGCCAACCCAAAAGATTTATTAATCAACATGCTTGCCCTGAGTATTTTCCCGGTTGCGGCCAAACCTCTCATGAAAATAATGTTTTTTGAAAATGACAATAAAGCCTACAACGATTTTCTTCTCGAAAGAAAAAAAACAGTGAAAGAATTCATTCTAAATTCAATTCTGATAAAATGAAAACAGTACTGCTGCTAATTTTACTTTTGAATGTCACAACCATTTTTGCCCAGCCTGCGGTTTCTCTTGATGACTGCTATACCTGGGCGCGTGAGAATTACCCCAACCTGAAACAGGTGGAAATTTGGCAGGAAATAACATCCCTAAAAATGGAAAACATTCAGACCAATTACCTGCCGCAGGTAATGCTAAATGGGCAGGCCACCTATCAGTCTGATGTTACCAAAGTGGACATTTCCATGCCGGGGATTTCAATTCCGTCGGTTTCAAATGATCAATATAAAGCATACGCCGAGCTGAAACAAAGTATTTGGGATGGCGGTATTACGGCAGCAAGCGCCAAAATGGAAGAGGCTGTTTTGCAAAGCACTCTCTGCCAGGTGGAGGTAGAATTGTATAAATTAAATGAACAGGTTTCCCAGGCTTTTTTTACCGCGCTTGCCATGGATAAACAAAAAGAGGTTTTAGCCGCCCAGAAAAAAGTATTGCTGGAAAAACTAAAAGCCGTTCAGTCGGGTGTCGAAAACCAGATGCTGGAAAAAACGTCTGTACTGGTACTGGAGGCAGAAATACTGAACCTGGAACAAAATGAACTGCAGTTGGAAGCGGGGAAAAGAACAGCCATCCAAATGCTCTCTATTCTGACCGGAATAACCATTGACAAAAGCACAGAATTAAAATATAATACAACACAAATAAACGCACAGAGTCAACTTTCGCGTCCTGAACTGGAGCTTTTTGAAGCTCAAAAAACAACATTGGAAAAGCAAAACGACTTACTGACCAAAAGTCGTAATCCAAAGATATTTGGCTTTGGGCAGGCAGGCTACGGACGCCCCGGTTTAAACATGTTAAATGAAAACTTTGACGCCTACTATGTGGTTGGGCTTGGGGTTTCATGGAATGCTTTCGACTGGAAAAAAACCAGCCGGCAAAAACAGGTACTCCGGCTGCAATCGGAAATGATTTCAAAACAGGAAGAAACATTCAATCAAAATATAAGCCTGTTGCTGGCACAACAAAACGAACAAATTGGAAAACTGGAAGAACTATTGAAAACAGATTCAAGAATGGTAACCCTACGTACTGAAATTGCCCAATCATCCGCCTCAAAGCTTGAAAACGAAACCATTACAACAACAGACTACATTCAGGATGTGCAGGCAGAAACCATTGCGAAACTCAATGCCGAACTACACCGGATTCAACTGAATGAAGCAAAAGAGAAATACAACCTCATTAAAGGAAAAGGTGTGCAGTAGGCAGTTTAAACGGACAGTCCATGTATTCAGAAAACAAAAAAACAAGAAACTATGAGAAAAAATTTATTTGTCGCAGCGCTGGCAGTTTTATTTTTTAGCTGTAATAACAACGATGAAAAATCGGATGCTTATGGAAATTTTGAAGCCGATCCGGTCATCGTTTCTTCCGAATCGTCGGGAAAAATCCTTCAGCTAAATATTGAAAAGGGGGGGAAAGTCGATGCAGGCTTTGTGGCGTTGATAACAGACACAGTTCAATGGAACCTGAAACTGAAGCAGATTGAAGCACAAAAAGCGGCAATTGTTGCCAAACGTCAGGCCATTCAGTCGCAGGTTGTGGTTTTCGAGGAACAGATAAAAAACCTGAGAACCAATGAAAAAAGAATAGCCCGAATGGTAAAGGATCAGGCGGCAACCCAAAAACAACTGGACGACATTACCGGGCAAATCAATGTTATTGAAAAACAGATTGAAAGTACCAAAACACAATTTACATCTGTGAACAGGGAACTGGATGTGCTGGAAACCCAAAAAGAAACCACTGAAGACTTACTGAGACGCTGTACGATAAAATCTCCCGCGAACGGAACTATTCTGGAAACATATATTGAACAGGGTGAACTGGCAACACCCGGTAAACCGCTCTTCAAAATGGCAAATCTGGAGGAACTGATACTCAAAGTTTACGTAAGCGGGGCACAACTTCCCCACATTAAAATCGGGCAGCAGGTGGACGTTCTTATCGACAAAACGGCCACTGAGAACCAGACACTCCGGGGAAAGGTAACCTGGATTTCGCCGGAAGCGGAGTTTACGCCCAAAATCATTCAAACAAAGGAAGAACGGGTAAAACTTGTGTATGCAGTGAAAGTAGCGGTTAAAAACGACGGCACACTGAAAATCGGAATGCCGGGTGAGATTAGCTGGTAGCAAGCCTACAGTATTTAGTAGACAGTATTCAGTAAACGGTAATCAGTGTATAGGTTGACAGTAACTTAATGGCAAAAGTATCACGATGGTTTTTAGAGATCTACATATCAACAAGAAAGGATTTCAATGGAGAATTATAACATCTCAGAAATACTCTCCCCTGAACCAAATCAAACGCTCATTGTATTCAACTTGCAGCAAAATAAATCACTAAATGATAGAAATTAGTCAAATATCAAAATCCTACGAGGATGTTCAGGCGCTAAAGGAAATCACACTTCAAGTAAATGAAGGGGAACTGTTTGGACTGATTGGCCCTGACGGGGCAGGAAAAACCACGCTGATGCGGATTCTGATGACCCTGCTCCTTCCGGACACTGGTGAGGCTAAAATGAACGGATTTGATGTGATAAAGGATTTCAAAAAGATAAGGCATATTGTGGGTTACATGCCCGGACGGTTTTCATTATACCAGGATTTGAGCGTGGAGGAAAACCTGAACTTCTTCGCCACAGTTTTCGGAACTACAGTAGAAAAAAACTACGACCTCATCCGCGACATTTATTACCAGATTGAACCGTTCAAAACGCGGCGTGCCGGGAAACTTTCAGGCGGGATGAAGCAAAAACTGGCGTTGTCTTGTGCACTCATTCACAAACCTAAAATCCTGGTGCTTGATGAGCCAACCACGGGTGTAGATGCAGTTTCAAGAAAAGAATTCTGGGAGATGCTGAAAAAACTGCAAAAAAAAGAAATTACCATCCTGGTTTCAACACCTTACATGGACGAAGCCACCCTTTGCGACCGGGTGGCCCTGATTCAGAAAGGGAAAATACTGGACGTGGATTCGCCCCGGCGGATTACCGAAAAATTCCCGCGAAAAATCATCCGGGCCCGTTCCGACGAAATGTACCGGTTAATTAATGATTTGCGGGCATTTAAAAAGGCAGAGTCTGTATTTGCATTCGGGCAGTATGCCCACTTCACAGGTATTGAGGATAATGTGGAAACGACAGAACTGGATATTTACCTCGAAAAACTAAATCACAAAAATGTATTGGTGGAAGAGATTCCGCCTGGAATTGAGGATGTGTTCATGAGTATGCAGGAGCAGGCAGTGAGCAGTGAGTAAGAAGAGTTGACAAAATAAAACGTAAAGACAAATTAATATGGATTATAGAGATTTGCATGTATACAGGAAAGCATTCAGCCTTGTAATGGAAGTTTATGAGATTTCAAAAAAATTTCTGAAAGAGGAAACATATTCACTCACGGGCCTGATGCGGAGATCGTCGTGGCCAACCTGTAGCAATGTGCAGAAGCGTATCGAAAGCGGAATTATCCAAAGTACTTTGCCATGCAAGCTGATACATTTTATGATTTTGAATCCGGAAAAATTCGGTAGCAGCAAGATTCTGTAAACTGATCACTGACTCATCATGGAAACTATTATTGCAGTAAAAAACCTGGTTAAAAAATTCGGAAACTTCATGGCCAACGACCACCTCACGTTTGATGTGCATAAAGGTGAAATTTTTGGGTTCCTTGGGGCAAATGGCGCCGGCAAAACAACGGCTATCCGCATTTTATGCGGACTCTCCTCTCCCACTTCGGGCGACGTGAATGTAGCTGGATTTGATATTTACCGAGAGACGGAAAAAATCAAAAAAAACATCGGGTATATGAGCCAGAAATTTTCATTGTATGAAGATTTGACCGTTTCGGAAAACATTCAGCTTTATGCAGGAATTTATGGGATTTCAGCAAAAAAAAGAAAAGAAAAAGAAGCCGAACTGCTGAAAAAACTGGGAATGGGAGAAGCCCGCGGAAAACTAATTGCAGGACTTCCATTGGGATGGAAACAGAAACTGGCTTTTTCGGTAGCTATTTTTCATGATCCCAAAATCGTATTTCTTGATGAACCCACCGGCGGTGTTGACCCTGTAACACGCCGAAAGTTTTGGGACCTCATTTACGAAGCAGCCAACAATGGTATTACGGTATTTGTAACGACCCATTATATGGACGAAGCCGAATACTGCGACCGCGTTTCGATTATGGATGCCGGAAAAATAGAAGCGCTTGATACCCCGGCAAAGCTGAAAGAAAAGTACCAGGCCAGCAATATGGACGAAGTGTTTTTACAAATAGCAAGATAGCTGCTAGTAACAAGTAGTGAGTAGTGAGTAGGAAAGATTCAGAAGTAAGATTCATCTCAAATAGCTGAAATGTTAAACTTAAATCAAGTATCATGAACAAATTTAAAGAATTAAAAGTATGGCAAAAAGCAATTCAACTTGTAACAAAGATTTATTCTCGCACATCAAATTTTCCAAAAGAAGAAATGTATGGAATTGTTTCACAAATCAGAAGATGTGCTGTTTCTATTCCTTCAAATATTGCAGAAGGTGCGGGTAGAGGAGGCAAAAAGGAATTTTCTCATTTTCTGGACATTGCCAGAGGATCTTCATTTGAATTGGAAACACAATTAATCATTTCTAAAGAACTTGGATTTTTAAATCAATTCAATTTTGACAACTTATATTCAGAACTGGATGAAATTCAAAAAATGATAACCGGATTGCAAAAAAGTATGATCTAACTACTAACGACTAATGACTCAGTTACTCTCTTTTATAAAAAAAGAATTCTTCCACATTTTTCGCGACCCGCGAACCATGCTGATTTTGTTCGGGATTCCCATTGCCCAGCTACTGATTTTCGGGACAGTGATAAAAAGTGAAATCCGGGACGTACACATTGCCATATACGACCAGTCGAAAGATGTTACAACACAGGAAATTACCAATAAACTGCTGTCGTCAGGATATTTTATACTTGATAAAAACCTGGAAAACACCAATGATATCGATGCGATTTTCAGAAAAGGGAAGGTAAAGGAAGTGGTCGTGTTTGGAAGTAATTTCAGCGAAAAACTAACCAAAGAAGGCAAAGCAGATGTGCAACTCATTGCAGACGCATCCGATCCAAATACCGCCCGGCTGGTGGTTTCATACACCAGCGGAATTATCAACGACTATGTAAAAAAGATGCACCCCAACCTGGAAATGCCCTTGCAAATTCAATCTGAAGTTCGCATGTACTTTAACGAAGAAATGAAAAGCGCCTATATGTTTGTGCCGGGGGTAATGGCGCTTATTTTAATGCTCATTTCCGCCATGATGACTTCCATTTCCATCACCCGGGAAAAAGAACTCGGAACCATGGAAATACTGCTGGTATCACCCCTCAAACCGGGACAAATTATTATCGGCAAAGTACTGCCTTATCTGCTGCTGTCTATCGCCAATGCTTTTGTAATTGTTCTTATCGGCAATCTTGTTTTTGGTGTACCCATTTCCGGTAGTTTTATCCTGCTGATGCTGGAAACCATTCTGTTTATTATGATGGCCCTCTGCCTGGGAATTCTCATTTCCACCGCTGCTAAAAACCAAATGACAGCCATGTTTATTTCGATGGTTGGACTGATGCTCCCCACTATCATTTTATCCGGATTCATTTTTCCTATTAAAAATATGCCGGAAGTTTTACAGTGGCTCAGCCACATTATGCCGGCCAGGTACTTTATCACCATCGTCCGCGGTATTATGCTCAAAGGTGTGGGAATTCTTTTTGTGTGGAAGGAGACCCTGATTCTGATTGGAATGACTCTATTTTTCATTGTGTTGAGTGTGAAAAAGTTTAAGATAAGATTGGAGTAGCCAATAGCTGTAAGTAATAAAATAAAATTGTGAAGAATTTAGCATTAAAGAATAGTCTCAAGCGACAAACGTCTGGTAAAAATAACTTGAAATAAAAGCGGGAAGCATTCGTCTATGAAAACGATAATATACATACTTCAAAAAGAATTCCGGCAGATATTCCGGAACAAAACCATGTTGCCTATGATTTTTGCGGTGCCATTGATACAAATGCTGGTCCTGGTTTTTGCTGCCACATTCGACATGAAAAAAATCGACATGGTGGTGGTTGACAAAGACCTGTCCGAAACATCACGGGAGCTGATTGCCAAATTCGATGCCATTCCGTTCTATCACCTCGCCTTTGCGGTACCCGATGAAACTCTTGGTGAAGAAATGCTTTTAAGCGACGACGCTGATGCTATTCTGGTAATTCCTGCCAACATGGAACGCAGCCTCATCCGCGATGACAAAGCCCGGTTGCAACTGCTGGTAAATGCTATCGATGGAAACACCGCACAACTGATTTATGCTTACTCATCGCGAATTATTGGTCACTTTAACAGAAACCTGGTGGCCGAATGGAAAGGGATTCCTGAATTTACACCGCCCACAGAAATAAAAATGGCAGAAAGCTACTGGTACAACACCGAACTCGACTATAAATGGTACATGGCCCCTGGCATTCTGGCTATTCTGGTTACCATCATCGGAATGTTTATGTCGGGAATGAACCTAGTACGCGAAAAAGAAATTGGCACCATCGAGCAGCTTAACGTTACGCCGGTAA
Organism: Mariniphaga sediminis; assembly: GCF_003573545.1. Lineage (GTDB taxonomy): Bacteria > Bacteroidota > Bacteroidia > Bacteroidales > Prolixibacteraceae > Mariniphaga > Mariniphaga sediminis. The sequence goes on from NZ_QWET01000013.1 coordinate 66,153, forward strand.
AAAAATACCAGTTTATCATCGGTAAGCTGGTTCCGTTTTGGGTAATTGCCCTTTTTGACCTCGCTTTCGGACTGTTTATTGCCTGGCTGGTGTTTGATCTCCCCATCGTTGGTAGTCTGTGGTTGCTTTTCGGAATGGCTGGTGTTTATCTCGTAGGGGTTCTTGGACTGGGACTATTCATTTCTACCATTACTGATACCCAGCAGCAGGTAATGTTTGTAAGTTTCTTTTTTATGATTGTGTTTATTTTGATGGGCGGCATTTTTACACCGGTGGAAAGTATGCCGCACTGGGCACAAACGGCAAACTTGGTCAACCCTATTTCCTACTTCATGAGAATCATGCGGAATATCATTCTCAAAGGCTCAGGATTTATCGATTTAATGGAAGAATTTCTCTCGCTGACCGCTCTGGGAATTACCTTCCTGAGCCTGGCCATTTGGCGCTACCGGAAAACCACATAACAAGTGTTTCATTTTTCACAATACAGGAGAAACTACGAGTCACTTTTAAAATCCGGTGGACTTTTGATATTTTTAAAGTGCATTGAAATGGCGGCTCAATGGCCTTTTTTCATCGAAACCGGCATTAAGATAAAACCTTAGTGAGACCGGGAAGCTCCGAAGACATGAGGAGATCACCCGGCCGAAGTTAGGTTTTATGAAGATGAAGATCCCCGGTAGGGAAAATAGATCTATTCATGTAAATCAAGAATTGAACCCACTTCGGGGTTCTTTTCATACCCAATTCATTACCATGGGTTTTACCCGTGGCTATTATTGTTTAATCCCTTTCGGGATAAAGAAATGTCCGAAGGACATAAATAAAAATAGCCCCGTGCGAAGCTCGGGGAAGGCAATGCGGGGTAAAGACGCAACCCCGGAGTGGGTTGAATTTTTGATAATCAGCGAATGTCAACTTTTGATTCGTATTATTCCTTCATATTCTTATCCCACTAACATTTTTAATATGTTCTGACTTTAGAAATCAAATAGGAGTGTTAGAAATGTCACGTTCATTCTGTGGGAAGTGAAATACAGGATACAATATTCCGCTAAAAAAACTATTCAACATTGAATATCATTGATTTTCAACCCCCGGATTCTCTTGTATCATTTTAAGCGCTTCGTCAATATATATTTCACCGGTAAATTCACCCAACGAGGTGCGACTGATGTAGTTGTATCGTTCGAAACTGTTAAAATCTTCCTTCACAAGAATATAACCAAAGGCATCGTTGGTGAGGCCAAACAAAAAGGGCTGGCTGGTTTTCATATTCCGTTTCAGGTAAAAACCAATATTGGGTAACGCTTCACCGGGAATGGTAAGTACCTGCGCTTTCCCAATATTTAACAGGTTGAGCCGGGTAGAAATCTTGCTGAAGTCCCCGGTTGGAGCAGATTCTTTTAAAAGCAGGGAATTTTGCAATGCCCACTGCATGGCCTCCGATTCAACGGGAAATTCAATTCTTTTCGATGCGCAGAATAATTCGGGATTCTCCTGTATCCCCGCTGGGTTGATAATATCCAACGCTTCGTCGGCCAGCAGGTACCCGATACGGATGCACTCTTCCCAGTCGTTGGCTTCTTCTCCGTTTTCACGGCGATTATCAGCTGTGACCATCCCGCCCTGTGCGCTGTTCATAAAAATGGCCACCCCGCCTGCTTTCGATTCAATCCGCTCGTACAGAGGCCCGCACAAATCGGGACTAACAAGTTTACGTTTGGTCCCCAGTATTTCGGGGTGGGTAGCATAGTTTACCAGTGTAGCAATGGTTTTTCCTTTGTTATTTCCGGATGCTGAAATACACTGAATAACCCCGCAGCGCGGATCATATAACCGGGGAGCATAGTAGTTATACGCAATTTTACCTTTCGCTTCGCCTACCGCGGTTTTCAATACTGCCGGTTCCAGGTTTGCAATGGCTTCATTTACGGCATCTGCCATCTGACTGGCGCACCAGTCCAAATATTCCAAATCAGCACCAGTATTTCCTTTTTCATCGGTAAAGGCATATGCATCAGGAGCGCTGTGCGTATGAGTAGCCCCAATCAGAATATTTTCAGGCAGAATCCCCTTTATTAATTTCCGGGAACGATCGCCCAGCACTGCCGGCCAGCCCAGGTTGTCGATACTCACAATGGCAACTCTCGTTTCGCCTTTTTCCAATACCAATGCCCGGACAAAAAGGTCACCCTTTTTCCCGACAGGCATTTCTGGAACGCCCATACCACCTGAAATAGGGAGCAGTTCGTGCGGTGTAACTACCCGTTTGGCAGCACCGGCTTTAAAAACCTGGGCATGCAGGGCAGATACCGAAACAAAACCGGCTATAATAATTGCTATTAAAATTTTCATTTCCTGTAGATTAAATCAATAAATATAAATCGGGTTGGTATAAAGCCAGGGAGTAAGTGTACCGTTCACATCTACGTGTATCTCCATACGATACGCACCTCTCTCCAGTGGTTTATTCCAGGTATATTCATATGTTTCTGCGGAAGTATCCACTGTTTCCCCGTTTCGCAGCAGTCTGAACCGGCCGGGCAAGGGAGAGATTGCATGCAACGAAGCAGCCTGATTTATGGATACAGAATCGCCCAAAATTCCGCTGGTTTCATTCCCTGTGTTTTTCGACCAGTACAGAAAACCTTTGGCATCGCCAAGACTTTTGAAAGCGGCATAAAGGTGTCCGCGTTTTATGTTCGAAGAGATGGAAGAAACAGACAGAGTATCAGCTAACACATAATTGGTAATGTACCCAAAACCTTCGTTATACGTGTCAATCATAAACCGGAAAACCCAGCCGTTCTCATCCGGTTCGTGGAAAAGCCAGCTATTCCAGAAATTAACACTGACCGTATCGAACGGGTTAGCATTGGGGCCCACCCATTGGATGAATCCATTATCCATTTTCCGGGCGCGGATATTCATATTTTCATGCGTATCAACTGCAGAGTAGCCGAAAATCTTTCGGTGGTTATTGAGTGAATCCCAGCGTGCCAGAATGGTTTTCTGTTCATCAAATACCTCCCGCAAAGCCCAGTGCCGGTATCTTTTTCCGTTTACCAAAAAGTTGGCAATGTGAGGCAGCCACTTTTCATCTTTTACATCGGTATGAAAATTATATATCTCCATGCCCTGGTAAAAAGGATTGCCCCAATTATGTGCCTCCTCCGTATGAACGTAAACTACCATTCCGCCGGAAGAAACCACCTGTTTTATCAGGGTATCTTTATCCGTTCCCCAGTTAATAACGGCAGAGTCCAGTGGCCATACGCCCAGTTCCTTTTTTTCGCTGCCCGGTTCAATAAGCACACCATCGAACATCCCACTGTAACCGCGCGGAAAAGTATCAAGATTGCCGTGCGGATGGTCAGTCAGAAAGATAAATTCGATGCCGTTGTTTTTTGCAGCAGGAATAAGATCGTGGAGCGTTCCTTCGCTGTCATGCGACCAAAAGCTGTGAGCATGTAAGATGCCCCGGTAAGTATTAAGTTCGGTCATTCGGGGCGGTTCTTTCCGGAGTTTATTGAAGGCAGCTACCTTCTTTTCCAGCCCGGGATAAGTTACCAGATTACGCCAGATTGGAGGAATAAAAAGAACGATGAAAATAATTAGCAACATCCCAAAAAACAGGAATACAAAATATTTCACCCCTTTAAAAAAAGAACGGAGCACTTTCATTATAACATGATTATTCTTTTATGAAAAGTCAAAAGCAACAGAGGCAAAAAAAATGAAGCAGGCAGTATTATTTGCCTGCTTCATCTAAGTGGTTACATCTTATTTAGTAAGGTTTTCCCGTACCCTGTAATAACCACATTTTCGACCAGGCACTATTGTTGCTCGGGTCATTCCCTTTGTATTGAGTAGGTTCCAGCCGGGAAATAGCTTCTTCAGCATTTACTGTATTTTTAGCTATTTCATCTGCATAATGATAGTAGAAACGAAGTGGCAGCGCCTCTCTCCTGGCTGATTCTCCTGTTTGCAATTCCGGCAAACCCGTTCTCCGCCAGTCAAACCAGGACTCAGCCGCAGCTGTCCAGCTTGCTATCCACTTTTGTTCAATAATACTTTCCAGCCCCGAATAGGGAGCGCCAGCAATATACCCATCGAATGCATCGCCAAGGCCCCAGGCATTAAATGATTCCTGAATTCCAGAAGCATAATGCTCATCAGGACTTCCAGAAATCCAACCATACAAGGCCGCCTCTGAAAGAATAAAATGAACTTCGGCAGCTGACATAAGCCGCATCAGCAATAAATCTCCGTTGGTTTCTTTATACATGTCATTTAACTGCGAACAATGCGGATTATAGACGGCCTGATCGAGATTGGGATTTAGATTGTACTGAGGAGCCGCATAAATTGATGGAGGTATTCCTACATATTCCGTGTCGAAGTCAACACCAACCCCCCATGCTTCGGTATAATCATCAATAATATCCTGTGAAACCTCCCGGATACCATTTACAATCCTGTCAATTTCTTCTCCCTCAACTTTTTGAAGCGGAATCTCAATTTTATTGGCATAAACACCCAGACGTGGGTCGTTTAGTTCCTGCATGGCTTCTACCAATGTAGCGCACATTTTTACGCGAAAATAGGCTCCTCTGGGGTCTGTATCATAAACGGTATTTGTAGGCCAGGAGTCAGAAGGTGATGACCCGATATAGTCTATTGTTGCATCATCAGATGCACTCGTAATTACCGGGTATGTACCGGGATCTGAGGCGATTTTACTAATTCCTTCCTGGGCAATGCCAGATTCTTTTTCCGAAAGCCGCATGTAATAACGCAAAGCCAGGGAATTAGCCAGTTTTCTCCATTTTGATGCACTGCCGCTATATATTAAATCCTGTGTCGGGACAATATTCATATAAGCTTCCTCCCCTTTTGACAGAAGGGTGTTGGCATTTTCCAAATCAGCCAGAATTCCAAGATATATATCCTTTTGCGGATCAAATACAGGTTTAAAATATCCTTCACCCTCTTCAGCTTTCAAGGCTTCGGTGTAAGGTGCATCACCCCACAAATCGGCTATTAATCCAAAAGTATAAGCTTTCATGACCAAAGCAACTCCCTGGTGAAATTCATACTCTCCCTCAATTGCTTTCTTATGGAACTCATCAATATTTCTTAGAATTCCGTAGTATCCCGACCAGCTTTTACTACCAATACCCCAGTCATAATCATTATGCCCACCTGACCAACCGTCTTTCTGGGTATGCTGCATTACACCGGCAATATCGCCAACTCCCAGGCCGACAACCTGCTGGCCAATTCCTACAACAAAAGTGGGCATTAAAAGGTTAAGATCGGCAATGGCCGGATCTGCTCCGTTTGGATTGATATTCAGTTCATCGAGATCCTTGCAGGAGAAAAAAGAAGCAAGGATTATAGTCAATGCAACTACGAAACTGTTTTTTATTTTATTCATGATAATAAATTTTAGCGTTTAAAAAGAAAAACCCAGTTTAAACCCAATAGGAACAACCCAGGGTTCAGCATTGTATCTTTCAACTCCCTGGTTGAACCTGCCGTTTCCTTCTGCCTGATAAGCCCTTTCCGGATCAACTCCCATTTCAGAATCTTTCGTCCACAAAATAATATTGCGGCTGTATAATGAAAGATTTATATCCTGCATACCCAGTTTCTGCGAGAACTTTTGAGGTACCATATAAGTTAATGATACTTCCCTTAGCTTCACATAATCTGCATCAAACAGGTTGGCTTCACCTATATCCCATGGATAGCTCACCACATAAGGCAAAAACACAGTGCCTTCACCTCCCAGGTTTTCCTGTTCCAAAATAAATTTCCCGTTTTCATCGTGGTAGCCAATTACCCCCGGAGCAAAAGTTCCGTCGTAAACAGTCACTCCACTGAAACTTTCCGGAAATCCTCCAAACTCAGGGGTAGGTCCTCCAACTGGTCTTAAATCATCGCCCAGTAACAATTGTTCTTTGTTGGCAAGAACCCAGTCACGCAATGCACCGCTGGCAGCGCCGCCCAAATCTCCCGGATGAACCAGTCCGTCGAGCCATACTTTTGACATGGAATCTTCAGATAAATATCGGAATGACTGAGACACGTACTGACCTCCAGATCGCCAGTCAAAAGTCATGTTTAAAGTAAAATTTTTGTATGTCAGGGAAGATTGTAGTCCCATAATAAAATCGGGGTTATAGTTTCCTACTTTGGAATATTCATCTTCCCCCTGCCATTCGGCGTCAAGTCCACTTCCAAGTATTGGAAATCCATAATACTCTGAATCAGGGTCAGTTACCCGCATCACCTTCCGGGAGTATAAATTACCTACACGTCCGTCATGATAAATATCATCAGAAGTATTCATGAGACCATCAGGGCCAGCACTATTCCCTTTTACATAACCTATATTTCTAACTCTTGCCTGATCCCAGAATTCAACAAACTCCAATTCTTCTGATAATTCCAGTATCCTTGTGTCATTTTTCGTAAAATTAAGATTGAGGTCCCATTTCCAGTCCCTTGTTCTTACAGGAGTCAATCCTATCATAAATTCCAAGCCTTTGCTTTGCAACAATCCCGCATTTATATTAATACTGCTAAAACCTGTTGATCCTGCAAGAGGAACATAAAATATCTGGTTCCGGTTGTCGATGGTATAATATGTTCCTTCAAACCGTAGCCTATTTGAAAACAATCTGATATCTGTTCCAATTTCCCATGACGTTGCTATCTCCGGCTTAAGGTTAGGACTAAGCAGCCCACTAGCTTTTGCTAACCTGACTGCGTCACCCCACTGGCCTGCATCACCGTAGGTTGCTTCTAACCTGTATGGGTTTGTATCGTTTCCTGCCTGAGCCCATCCTCCTCTAATTTTTAACATATCAACCCGGTCTCCCAGATTTAAGATCTGATCGGCCATTAAACTTAGCGATGCTGAAGGATAAAAGAAAGAACGTTTACTTGCAACAAGAGTACTCGCCCAATCATTTCTGGCTGTCAGGTCTATATAAGCAATTTCTTTCCAGGCCAGGTTTGCCAAGGCATATAGACTATTCATTTGTCTTTGGCTTTTGTAACTGGAGTAAACCAAAGATCCTGAACTAATATTTCCTACAGTGAACAGGTTGGGTACACTCAACCCTGACCCCGACTTGGAAGAATTACTTACACTTTGCGATTTCGCATAACGGACATTTCCTCCGGCCGATGTTGTTAAAGCGAAGCCATTCCAGGAATCTTCATAAGTAAACAAAAAATCCATATTACGTTCCAGGCTAACCGAGCTAACAATTCCATAAGCACCGTTGTTGGGCTCTTTCGTATAGCCGGGAGCTATTTTGGTCTCACGTACGTCGTCTGTTTTATTCAGTACCATGCGTCCCATCAAGCTTAATTTGGACGATATCTCCCAGGTGGCCATTATATTGCCATATACCCTGTAACGGTCAAAACTATTGTTTACATCGTTAGCAAGAAAATACGGGTTTTCGTGTCCCCCCGAAACACGTTTTATATCGTTGCCCGAACCGTAGTCCTTTAATTTTGTGATATCAATATTGGAAGGATGAGAATAGACCCATTGCAGTGGATTTGTTCCCCGGTTGGAAGCGGGTCTGTTATCAGCCCAGCTATTGGTAAAGTTGATATCAGAGCTAATGGTAAGATTTTTTCGTGGGGTTGAAGAAGCAGACAACGACAAACTGTTTTTGTTGAGATCGGAATTGGGAATCAACCCATTGTGAACCATGTTTGTAACCCCCAACCGGTAATTAACAGCTGATGAACTGCTTGAAATTGAAGCCCCGTTGGTTGTGGTAAAAGCATAATCGTTAATAAAATTTCTGAAATTGTTGGGATAAGAAACAACTTCCGTAGGAACACGCACTCCATTAGCATCTAAAGGAGAATCCCATTGTACAGCCCAATAGCCTTTGTCATTTTCCGGCCCGGCCCCTGTTCCTTCAATAGGATTTATTTCCGGCAACACACCACCTCCCACATTTTCAGGGCGATACGAGAAAAAACCGGATGCAAATTGGGTATGTACTCCCAGAAATCGAACCGGGAAGTCCATAACGGTATTGGAAGTAACTGATACCTTTAATCCTCCCTCTTGTGCTTTTTTAGTAGTAATGAGCACGACCCCGTTCCCCGCACGGGAGCCGTATAAGGCGGTAGCATTCGGGCCTTTAAGGACAGAAACACTTTCAATACTTTCCGGATCGAGGTCGGCAATCGCGTTTCCATAATCCACACGGTTATCAGATCCAAAACCACCCACATTGTTTACGGTATTAGACATGGGCACACCATCCACCACAAAAAGGGGCTGGTTATCATTACTTATTGAGGTAGCTCCCCGAATAACCATATTTACAGAAGAACCAGCTCCCCCCGTTGAACTGATGGTTACCCCGGAAACTTTTCCTGCCATAGAATTTAATACATTTTCCTGGGCAACTCTGGTTAACTCTTCACCGCTGACTTTTCCTACAGAAAACCCCAGTGATTTTTCTTCGCGTTTTATCCCCAAGGCGGTAACAACCACTTCTTCCAAGGCTTCAATACTTACCTCCATTACAATATTGATAGTACTTCTGCCCTGCACAGCAACTTCTTGCGTTTTAAATCCGATAAAAGAAAAAACCAGTGTTGCATCATTCGCTACTTTTAGGTTGTAATTTCCATCCATATTGGTAACAGTACCCGCTGCGGCACCTTTAACTGCTACGCTGACTCCGGGAAGGGTAAGTCCATCCTCAGCAGAGGTTACCGTTCCTGTTACATTTATTGTCTCCTGGGCAATGGCATCAACAGCAAAAAGGTTGATGAGTATTCCCAACGACAATATACAGGCGAAAATTCGGCCATTTATATGTATTACTTTTTTTATTTTCATAATGAATAAATTTAAAACAGGTTTCAATTAACGACGTCGAAACTGAGTACCAGGGCATTCGTGTTTATGCCAATAATCTGGACAGGATCTGAGCCTGCTGCCATAAACATTATTAATTGCATGCGTGAATCGGAAATGGATTTTACTATTACTTTACGCTGAAAATCGCGGAATCCGATAAACTCTGTACCCGAAAAATCCAATGTCATCACATTATTGAAAGTGAGAGAATAGGTGGGTGGGCTATAAACAGAAGACACCGTAAAGTCTTCATTTTCAGAAAAAGTAAACGTAGCTCCGGTTTGAGGAGTGTATTTTGCAATACAAAGTCCATAGTCCTTTCCATTTGCATTGACAACATTATCATAACTTCCTCCGCTTAATACCAATTCGTATACGAGACCACCAAAAGAAGCGCCATCTTCTTTTACATCATGCTCATAGCTGCCGTCATAGTGAAAGGTAAACTCGTCCTTGTAAACATCACCCATTGCAAACTGAGCACTGAATATTCCATCAGATAACGGTTTTGGAGTACCCTCTACAACACTTAAGTCAGCATCAGCATTGGCAAAGTAATCTCCTGCCGCAACATGACCAGATGTCAGCTTCCAGGTTTTTCCGTTGTAACCATCGGCGGTATGATCGCCGGTCAGCAGTGCATAGGGTGTAAGTTCAATGGCCAGGTTCACTTCTTTGGCAACCGAATTTCCGGCACCATCACTGGCCGTTAATGAGGCCACATAATAACCGCCTTCCTCGTAAACATGGACCGGATTTTTTTCTGTACTGGTGTTTCCGTCACCAAAATTCCACGTCCAGTTTTCAGCGCTGTGGGTGAGTGCAGTAAATGCTACCTGTTTTCCGGCAATACTGTGAAAAATTTCCGCGGAAAGAGGGAAAGTCGGTCGGGATTCATCTTCTTTACATGACGATAACACACACATCGTCAGAATAGAAAAGATCAAGATCAAAAATTTTAGTTTTCGTTTCATAGTTCAAATTATTGGTTAATCTTCTACTTATTTACGCATTCTTCAATAGAATGTTAAAATATTTTAAAACAAATATCTGTCAACGGCTACAGAACTTCATTCTCATCGGCTACAAACATCCGTGTACTTATAGAATAAATGTCGCCGTTTTTATCGGGATACAAAAGGTCAATGTAAAATGCTCGGAACCCGGATTCGGGATAACTAAGGGTAACTTCAACCACGCTGTTTTCTCCTTTTGGCAAGTCTTTTTTTATGAACTCGTTATCCCTGAAATCCCGGTCATCCGAATCTACAGTCCATAAAACCACACCCGCAAGTTCTTCTTCCGAAGCATTGACATGCAGGAGAATTTCGCGCCCGTTTTCTTTAATTTCCCAGCTACATTCAGGGTATCCTTTCCTTTCAAGTGTTTCACCGAAAAAAGCACTCAAAGCCTGAACAGCCTGCTTCTTATCTCCCAGACCATGGCCTGCGTTGGGAACATAATGAAGGTAATTTTCACCGGGAATTTGATCTAAATAATTTTTAACTGCATCTACAGGCCAATATTCATCGTTGGTCCCGTTAAAGATTAGTTTGGGCATGGTCAATTTTTTCCGGTAAGAATACGGATCGATCATAGTTGTAATTTCCTGCCCGTCGGGAGTATTCACATCCTGTGCTATTCCCAGCCTTACATAATCTGCAATCTGAATACTGTAATCCCCCCATGCTTTCACATGATAATCAATATTCACGGGCATGTTCAGCATGTCGATCACCATTGGGGCAATGGCTTCCACGCGTGGATCGCTGGCGCCGGTGAGCCAGGTGGTCCATCCCCTTTTCGATGCTCCGGAAACCACAAACCTGTTAATTTCGTGCTTTAAGGTCTGCGACGAAAATTCCTGAACAGCATCCATTGCCCGGACAGCGCTTTTTACCATCGGGAACAACAGTGGCCAGGTCAAGTCTTTATCATTCCTGTAGTTGTGGAGGGTTAAAGAAATAATCTCATCTTCGGTAAGATCATCAAAAAGTGGCTGGTTCGGGACCTGGAAAACCACGACTACCAAAGCATTGTTCTTTTGTGCGACCATTCCCATCATCTGAATGGTGCCATCGTCTGGTTTTTTCCAGTTTGGCATTTCATTTTTGTTACTTCCTCCCGTAATAAAGAGGAGCGCGCCATCGTAATCAATTTTCTCCGGCACAATTACCGCAACCTGATGCTTCCAGGTATATTCCCGCCATTTTTGGGAAGTCACCATCAGGTTGTAAACTTTTAGTCCGTTTTGTTCATAAGAATCGGCCAGTTCCCATTCAAACGATTTGTCGTTGTTTGCCAGGTAGGATTCCAAAGCTGTTTCCGGTGTTACAGCCCGGTTAGACGAACAACCCCACATCAGGGAGAGAACCAGCAATAGAATTACTGAGAGTTTAATAGTTCTGTTCATAGGTATTCTTTTAAAGTGAATTCTGTTGCTTGATACCAAATATATACAGAATACCTGTTCTTTTCTTGTTGAAAATTGTTTTTTTTACATGGAATTTTAACACAAAAGAAAAGATGGAGTAGTAAAAATACTTTTCGTGGTTAAAAAGTAATTATTCTTTCTGCACTTACTACCGGCATTTCATTTAAATCCTGCAGGGCATTAATCAGGCCTACTTTGGAGTATTTGGGAAGATTTTCCAATGTTATTCTGCACTCAAAAATTTTCTTTTCATGAAGCAACCGGGCTCTTTGAGTACCGGGCAAAAGCGGCGTATCGGGCGTCCACCAGCGTAATCCGTCAAAAAATACCACATTGGCAGTAAAACTGTCCGTAACACACCCGTTTTTTACAATCAGGATATCGTCGCAATCTCCCCGCTGCGCAAATAATTCCTCCAGCAATCTCCGGTCAGTATATTTGAAATCATAATTAACTGAAGAGTCTTTTACTAACCTCAAACTATCAACCGGTCGGTACTGATGCGGCAGAAACTCAATCTTTTCAATTTTGCCCGCATAAATCACTCTGCAACGAAAAAGGCCATTTTTACACTTATTTGGGATTTTAAGGATTTCTTCGAGGTGTATTGTATCTTTCAAACCATAATAATTCCTTCGGGCCTGGTCGAAACGAGCCTGGTGAAACGGAAGATTAAACAGTTTTCCGTCTTTACATTTGATCGTCTCAAGCAATAGGGACATACACCTTCTTTTTCATTTCTTCATACTCGGTTTCCGCATGGCTCATAAACGTGATACCGCCACCGCTTTTGTAAACCAGGTGTCCGTCCTGATTCTCCAAAAAACGAATCAGCACACAACTGTCCAGGTTTTTCCCGTCAAATACTCCAAAAACACCCGTATAGTAACCTCTTTCGTAGTTTTCAGCTTTTTGTATAATTTCCACTGTTTTTTTCTTCGGAGCTCCGGACACAGACCCTGCAGGTAACATCGCAAACAGGATATCGCCAATTCTAGAGGCGTAGTTTTCCGGCAAAGCCCCTGTGATTTCAGAACTTACCTGCCACAAATCTTTTTGGGCGGTATGAATTCGTTCCAGGTACCTAAACCTTTCCACGGTAACATTTTCAGCCACCAGACTCAGGTCATTACGAATCAAATCAACTATCGTATTGTGTTCTGCCAGTTCCTTCGAATCGGAAAGAATCAGCTCCTCGGCTTTTTCCGTTTCCGCATCAATGGTCCCTTTCATGGGAAACGATGCAATTTTTCCGTTTTTAATTTTCACAAAGGATTCCGGAGAGAAACAGACAAATTGATTCTCCAGCAAGATTTTGTATGGTGCTTCACTGAGGTAAAAAATTTCTTCCAGGGACAGGTTGGTTTCAACCGGTGTGGGTTGGGTAAAATTTAACAAGTAGGTGTCTCCCTTATGGATATGTTCCAGGACTACGTCAAATCCTTTTTTATATGTTTCAAAGGTGACAGGATACGAATTCCACTGCTTCAATTCAGGTGTTTCCGGGGGATGAACAAAATTAATAGTACCTGGTGTTTCCCATTTTATTTTTCCCCTGGCTTCTTTCCATGAAAAAATCAGCGGTTGCTCCATTAGAAAATCAATCAAAAAAACAAAAGGTTCTCTCTGACTTCCAAAGAGATTCATCTGTTCTTGTATGGTTTTCCCTTTTTTCATGAGCGTCCAAAGGTAAAAAAAATTGATTCACCATGACTGTGAAGAAAGTATGACTTTCCGGCAAAACAACAGGGTACAAAAACAACCAGCCCCCTCTATCTCAAAGTCGCGATTGTTGGGATACCCGGTTCAGGAAACAAAAAAATTTTAAACTATTGAAGTAATCTCCCGTTTATTACAGAAAGAAAAGACAATTCATAACTTCATTATTTTAGGATGAAAAAAGTAGGACTCGTATTACTTTTTGTGGGCCTGATCGGGTTACTGTATTTTGGGTACCAGGCTATTCAGGATTCCGAAAGTTTTAATGTTTTGGGGGTGGATGTGGCTGTTAGCAAAGCAGACTGGACACCCGTTATTTTTAGTGGCGCTATTACTCTTTTGGGAATAATCCTGGCCCTTGCGAGGAAAAAGCGCTAATTTTTCTCCATTTTTGGTCTCATACAGGTTTACCTTATTATTCGAACCAAAGGTTGAACCCTCTGCAGGGGTCGTCTCACACCTACCTCACTACAACGGGTTTTACCCGTAGCTATTCAAAATAATTGTTTAATCCCTTTCGGGATAAAGAAGTGTCCGAAGGACATAAATAAAAATAGCGCCGTGCGAAACTCGGGAAAGGCAATTCGGTGTAAAGATGCAACCCCGGATTGGGTTAATTTTCTGACAATCAGCTAATATTAACTCTTGAATAGTTTCCAGGTAGTTCAACTTTGCTCAAAGGCTGTACAAAAAGGCACATAAAAAAAAGAGGAACTCTTTAGTCCCTCTTTCTGAAAATACTGCAAAATCAAATGTGCGGATTGCCACCCCTGCCCGATGAACAGGCAGGCACACCTCCGCAGCCTCTTTATATGCCTTTCGCGTTCCTGTCCAACTGTTCTTCTTCGGTAAAGTCGTTTTCAGGGGAGTACCCCGCCAACGGAAGAATACGTTCATGAATGGCATCTACAATCCATTCCGGCTGAGGGAAGAAGTAATCTTCCAGCTCGTGGGCCGGTGTAATCCAGTTGCGGGATCCTACTACTACCGGCGGAGCATCGAGGTAATCGAAGGCCAGTTCGGTAATATTCGAAGCCAAATCACGCATAAATGAACCGCGCGCTGAAGCGTCGCCTGAAATAACAATCCGTCCGGTTTTTTTGATTGATTCGATGACCGTGTCGTAATTAAACGGCACCAACGATCGGGCGTCTATAACTTCGGCAGAAAGGTTATATTTTTCTTCTAAAATTTTAGCGGCATCCATTGCCCGGTAAAGTGTAGCGCCAATTGTAAGAATGGTCACATCACTACCTGCTTTTTTAACATCGGGCTCGCCAATCGGAATTTCGTAGTACCCTTCCGGTACCCCCTCTTCGTGGAACATTTCGCCAATGTCGTAAATTCGCTGGCTTTCAAAGAATACTACCGGATCGGTTCCCTGCAAAGCAGCATTCATCAACCCTTTAGCATCGTAGGGCGAAGCCGGGAATACCACTTTTAACCCCGGAATGTGTGCGGCAAGTGCTGTCCAGTCCTGCGAGTGCTGTGCTCCGTACTTGGAGCCTACCGAAACCCGGATAACCACCGGCATTTTCAATACATTTCCACTCATGGCCTGCCATTTCGGGAGTTGGTTAAATACTTCATCGCCGGCCCGTCCGAGGAAGTCGCAATACATAATTTCGGGAATTACACGACCGCCACACATGGCGTAACCGATTGCGGTACCTACAATGGCTCCCTCCGAAATGGGCGAGTTGAAAAGACGGTGGTAAGGCAATGCTTCGGTAAGGCCGCGGTAAACGGCAAATGCACCACCCCAGTCACGGTTTTCTTCCCCGTAGGCTATCAATGTAGGATCTTTGTAAAACCTATCCACAATAGCTTCAAAAATTCCGTCGCGCAAGGCATAGGTTTTTATTTTAGAATGCGGTTTTCCGTTCGCGTCAAACATGAACCGCTCTTTTTTGGTAAGCTGTTGTACCCTTGGATTCTCTTCCATTGGATGATTCACTTCGGGCTCACGATCTTCCATCCTGTCAACCGATTGGTCGCTAAACATCATTTCGCCAATCAGGTTCGGATATTTTTTCATATCCATGCGCGGCGAAACATCATCGTCGATAGCCAACTTCAGTGTTGAAGTAATTAAACTTTCCGTTTCACTTTTAATCTGTTCCAATTCTTCTTTGGTGGCAATTCCGGCATTTACCAGCTCATTGCCAAACCACACGATAGAATCCTGGCTTTCCCAGGCTTCCACTTCCTCTTTCGAACGGTACGAAGAAGCATCGGAAGGAGAATGCCCGCTGTATCTGTAGGTCAGTACATCAAGAAGCACCGGACCACGTTTTTCATCTATAATTTTTTTCTTGCGACGGTAAGCGTCGATAACAGCCAGTGGGTTGTACCCATCCACGCGCTCGGCATGCATCTGGTCTTTATTCAAACCGGCGCCGATGCGGGCTGCCACTTCATACCCCATGGTTTCCCCACATGTTTGGCCACCCATTCCATACTGGTTGTTTACAATATTGATAATAAGCGGTAGTCCGCCTTTCATATCATCGTCCCACAAGGTTCTGAACTGATCCATGGTGGCGAATGTCAATCCTTCCCAAACAGGGCCGCACCCCATGGAAGCATCGCCGATGTTAGCCACTACAATTCCTTTTTTGCGGTTCACTTTTTTGAACAGCGCAGCCCCCACTGAGATATCGCCTGAGCCCCCCACAATGGCATTATTGGGATAAACGCCAAACGGTGTAAAAAAGGCATGCATAGAACCGCCAAGTCCTTTATTAAATCCTGTTTCGCGCGCAAAAACTTCTGCCAGTGTTCCGTAAAGCAAAAACTTTACTGCCAGCTCTTTGGTTGTGCCGGTGTGCCCTGCTTTCACCGGTGCCAGCGTGACCCCGTCAAAATGGGTTTCCATGATTTTTTCCAGCGTTTCATCGTCGAGCTTTGCAATGGCCGACAAACCTTTGGCCAGAATTTCGCCGTGACTGCGGTGCGATCCAAAAATAAAGTCCTCCACATCAAGGGTGTAGGCCATACCCACTGCCGCAGCTTCCTGTCCGATGGAAAGGTGGGCAGGGCCGGGATGATTGTATGGGACCTCGTTGTATTCACCCCTTGTTTTAATGAGGTTCAACATGGTTTCAAACTCACGGATTACCACCATGTCATTAAATATGCGCAGAAAATCTTCCTTTGTAAAGTTTTCCTTTTCCTGCTCAATTGTTTTATTGTATTGGTTTACCGGAATGGGATTAAATTCCAGTTGTTTTGATTTCCTGACCTCGTCAGGATTTATGAATTGATTTTTAGGCATTATTTAAACTTTTAACATTCAACTTTAAACGGATAAGTTCTCAATCTGATCTTTAATCTCCGCAAGGAAGCGGGTAGCTTCACCGCCGTCGAGGGCCTGGTGATCGTAAGTGAGCGACAGTCCTATCATGGGGACAAAAGCGTAAACGCCATCCTCAATTTGCTTCGGACGCGGAATAATGGTACAAACGCCCAAAATAGCCGTTTGCGGCAGGTTAATGACCGGTGTAAATATTTCGACACCGTAGTTCCCCAGATTTGAAACCGTAAAGGTAGCGGCTTCCGGGCTCAACAGGTCTGGATTAACGTTTCCATTCCGGGCCTGTGTAGCCAATTGTTGCAGTTGGTAAGAAAGTCCGGTTATGGAAAGATCATCGGCATTTTGAAGCGCCGGAACCATTAATCCGCGTTCAGTATCCACCGCCAATCCGAGATGCACTTTCTTAAACCATTTCATTTTGTCGCCCAGGTAATGTGTATTTACCTGCGGAAACTTCTCCAGCGCACGAATAACAGCAAAACAGACCAAATCGTTGATTGTTACATTCTGGGAAACATTTCCATCGGCGTATTCTTTCTTATATTTCTTGCGTAATTTTAAAATCTGCCGGGCATCAGCGCTAAGATGGTGTGTAAGCTGTGCCGAATTTTGCAGTGACTGATGCATAGCTGAAGCAATCAGCTTGCGAATGTTCGGAATGGATTTTACTTCGAAATCCGCACCGGTTTGCAACACTTTCGGGGCAGCAGGTTTTACAGCCGGTTGAACTGGTTCCGGTGTTGCTGCCTTTGGTGTTGCTACCACTTCGCCAGCCTTTTGTGCCGCTACTTCCACATCGCGCGCAATAATGCGGCCACGCGGCCCGGAACCTTTCAGCGACTGAACATTCACGCCCATCTTTTCCGCCATGTTCTTTGCCAGCGGAGAAATACGGATACGCCTTTCTTCATCCGTTTCTTCCACATCGAATTCAATTACTTTGGACGATTCTTCATCCTTTTTTTCCTGCTCCGGCTCATCTTCCTTAACTACCGAAGCACCTTCATTTCCTGGAGCAAACTCATCTGTACTCTCTCCTTCTTTCCCAATAACCGCTACATTGGTAAGCACCGGCACTTCATCTCCCTCTTCAAAGAAGGCAGCCAGCAAAATACCATCGGCTTTGGCCTCTTCTTCAAAAGAGGCTTTGTCGGTTTCATAAGAAAAAAGCAAATCGCCTTCACTCACTTCCTCCCCCACCGACTTGTACCATTGTCCCATTATACATGATTCAACAGATTGGCCCTGGCGGGGCATTAATACGGGTATTGCCATTTTTTTTAAATTATTTTAATCAACTTGTTAATACAAATATGCTCAATTAGATTCTCAGTTATTGCAAATCTATCAATCATTATTTATTCTAAAATACCTATTAAATATAAGGTATTTAAATTATCAGTTTCAAATAATGATTTTGGACGGTGTAAAAGTAAAAATAATAACTTGTAAATACAAGTTGTCGTAATATTTTAAATTATTTTTTAACTTTGAGGCATGATGGAAAACGTACCACAATACAGAAAGCTATACGAACTGCTTCGGAAACACATTCTTTCCGGGGTATATGAAGAAGGAAGTTTACTCCCTTCTGAAAATGAATTGTGCGCCGTTCACGGCATGACCCGTCCTACTGTTCGGCATGCACTTGACACGTTGGTTAAAGACGGCCTCATTCTGAAAAAGCAGGGAAAAGGAAGTATTGTGCGGAAACCCCCTCAAAATATAGGCATTTTGTCTATTTCAGGAACTGCCTCAGCCATCGGAGTCCGCTACCTAAAAACGGATATTCTGCAAAAACCTGAAATCAGACAATGGCCCGAAACATTTGCTTTTAACTTATCGGAAGTCGAAAAAGAATCAGGATGTATTTTTATGGAACGGCTCCGGTATGTAGACGGCAAACCGGTTTTTTACGACATCAACCACCTTCCGAACATGAACCTGCCACGATTTACCAGCCGGTCATTTGAGAACAAGTCACTTTTCGAAGTGTTACGTAAACATTACCAGGTAACCATCCTGGGCGGCGAACAGCAATTGAAAGCCATTATTCCCGACAAAAAAATCAGGACGTTACTGCGGCTAAAAAACGGGCAGCCTGTACTTTACATCAAACGAAAACTATTCACGAACAAGGAAGGGTTTAACATCTATTCCACCATCTATTTTAATTCGGAAACACACACCATTTTCGGTTCATTCTAATTTTCCTGTCAAAAATTTTTGTCTCTTTTTATCTAAATCCTATTTTTGCCCAAGTTTCAGTTTCGGAACTGAATATCAGAAAACAGAAATAAAAAAGAAAAAATGGCGGATTGAAAACAAGGTACGTCATTTCATTGTAAAATGAAACAGGTAAATTTTGGGAAACGAAATTGAATTTACGGAAATATCCGAACCGTTAAACATAAGGGGGGAACAAGCCACTTTTGTAAATGAAAAATACGGTGATCACCCGCGTAATACATTCGACATTTGGCTTGCTAACTCTGAAACCCCCACCCCGCTTGTCATCTATATTCACGGTGGTGGTTTTACCGGCGGCGACAAATCCAAATACTTTGGCTCAGAAGATTTGGTCCGTTTTCTGGACGCGGGAGTTTCTGTGGCCACCATAAACTACCGGTTTATGACCGAAGCACCTTATGGAATTAAGGCCAGTTTTAATGACTCCAAGAGGTGTCTGCAATATATCCGACATCATGCGGCAAAGTATAATATTGACAAAACACGGATAGCCTGCTCGGGCGGCTCAGCCGGTGCCGGAACAGCTTTGTGGCTGGCTTTTAGCGATGAAATGGCCGACCCCGGGAATCCCGATCCGGTATTGCGAGAATCTACACGCCTCACCTGCGCAGGGGCATTTGCAACGCAATCAACTTACGATATTTTTCAATGGGAAAAAATTGTGGGAGTCCCCATGTCGGAAACCCCGAAGAAGCGGCAGGCCATCGCGACGGCTTTTGGATTGAAAACGGTGAACGGCACGGATTTACTCGAGTACAAAGAAATCAGGAACGAACTCGACTTCCTTAATAAAATGGATAAAAACGATCCGCCTATTTTTGTCTATAACAAACATAAAAACGGCATTCCTTCCAACGATGATGAGTTAAACCACCATCCTCTTCACGCCAAAGCCATAAAAAATAAAGCAGGAGAAGTTGGCCTCGAAGCAGTTGTGTATGCCCCGGAAATAGGAATTATCGATCCATCGGGAAAAGACCTGGTAGAATTTTTTCTGGAAAAGTTCTTTCCGGAGAATGAATAAATATTCGCCCAAAATGTATACTTTCTCAAAATTCTTCATAAAAAGATAAAAAACCAATAAATTCCTTCTTTCGCATAAAACACTACAAAAAAGCCACTTACAGCTATTCTCACAAAAAAGGAAGAGATGTAAAAAAAATTTGATTGGCTACAGGTGCCATTTGTGCAAAAAAAATACATCTTTGTGACCGGTAAACAGATTAAAATCATTTAAAAATGAAAGTCTTAAAATTTGGCGGAACATCAGTTGGCTCGCCTGAAAATATGCGGGCTGTAATGGAAATAATTACCGACGGCGAGAAAAAAATCGTTGTGCTTTCAGCTATGTCGGGCACCACTAATGCTTTAGTGGAAATTGCAGATCTTCTGTGGAAAAAGAACAGGGAAACTGCCGGGATTCTCATTGGGGATCTTGAATCGGGCTACAAAAAGGTAGTAAAAGAATTGTTTGAAAAAGACGAAAATAAAAAGAAAGGGATGAAGATTATCAAATCTTCGTTTAACACCATAAAATCTTTCACTTCCGGAAGGTTTACCAAGGTAGGTGAAAATACCATTTTGGCCCAGGGCGAGCTCATTTCGACCCAACTTTTTACCCTGTTACTGAACGAAGAAGGATACCAGGCGAAATTGCTCCCTGCCCTTGACTTTATGCGGATCGACGAAGACAAAGCTGCTGACTCGCAATACATTGGCAACCATATAGACAAGGTTATAGAAGAAGTTGGAGATGCCGATTATTACATCACACAAGGGTACATCTGCCGGAATGCTGATGGAGATATTGACAACCTGCAGCGTGGCGGCAGCGATTATACAGCTTCATTGATTGGCGCAGCCATAGATGCCGAAGAAATTCAAATCTGGACTGATATTGACGGGTTTCATAATAACGATCCACGGTACGTGGAAAATACAAAAAAAATTGATCAGCTTTCATTTTATGAAGCGGCTGAGCTGGCTTATTTCGGGGCAAAAATACTGCACCCGCAAACCGTGTTTCCGGCGAGGGTACAAGATATCCCGGTACGGTTGAAAAACACCCTGAATCCTTCTGATTCCGGTACTCTTATCACTTCAAGAACAGCAGGAACAGGTATAAAAGCGGTGGCTGCAAAAGATGGAATTACAGCCATAAAAATTCGTTCTGATCGTATGTTAATGGCCTATGGATTTCTCAAAAACGTTTTCAGGATTTTCGAGAAATACAAAACGCCCATCGATATGATCTCCACTTCAGAAGTGGCCGTTTCCCTTACTATCGACAACACGGAACGTTTGAAAAAAATTCTCAATGATCTCGATAAATTCGGAACGGTAGAAGTAGATCATAACATGACAATTATTTGTATTGTAGGTGACATTATCGGCGAGGAAAAAGGCTTTGCTTCAAAACTTTTCAATGCCCTGGACGGTATCCCCATCCGAATGATTTCTTATGGAGGAAGCCGCTACAATATTTCGGTGCTGGTACCAAACTCGCACAAGGAAATAACATTGCAGGCACTGAGCCAAAACCTGCTGAATAACGGCGATTAAAACAGAAGAAGCTGCTTTCTGCATTTTCCGGTACGGTAAGGAAAAAGTTTTCCGGGGAATCGGCTTAAAAAGTTAATTTTACGGCCAGTTTCTTTGCCAATGAAAAATAAAGAATTACTGGCCTACGGGTCGGCGCTGGGCGCAGCATTTTTTTGGGGCTTCTCCTTTGTGTGGTTTAAAATTGCCTACCTGGCATATCAGCCCATTACGGTGGTGCTTTTCAGGCTTGTTATTTCGGCTGCACTTATCTGGGTTATTGCCTGGGTTTTGAAACGGCTGCAAAAACCCACAAAAAAAGATTTGGGCCTGTTTGCCCTGATGGCATTTTTCGAGCCCTTCATCTATTTTTTGGGAGAAAGTTATGGATTGTTGTATGTCTCTTCCACAGTGGCTTCGGTTATTGTGGCTACCATTCCGCTTTTGTCGCCCATTGCCGCCTGGTATTTTTTCCGGGAAAAGGTTCGCTGGAAAAATATAGCCGGATTTATCTTTTCCTTTTTGGGGGTAGCCCTTGTGGTACTCGACCGTTCTTTTCGGTTCGACGCTTCTCCACTGGGAATAGGACTTGAGTTTGTTGCGGTTTTTGGGGCTATCGCCTACTCTATCGTATTACGGTATGTGGTTCCGCGCTACAACACACTCACCATTATTGCTTACCAGAACCTTATAGGTATATTCTTGTTTTTACCTGTTTGGTTTTCAGTAAGTTTTAATGATTTTCTGGCTACTCCCTTCCATCCGCAGGCATTCAGGGCCATTGTACTGCTTGCGGTTTTTTCATCTACCCTGGCGTTTGTGTTTTTCACCCAAAGCATCCGGCAAATCGGGGTAAACCGTTCCAACACTTTTGTAAACCTTATTCCGGTTTTTGTGGCCATTCTCTCCTTTTTTGTTTTGAAAGAAAAGTTAGGCGTACAACAAATAGTTGGTATCCTGGTGGTAATCGCCGGGCTATTCCTGGCTCAGACCCGAAAAAAGAAACTACCTAAACAAAAAAATATTGAAGTACATTCTATCTAAAAAATGCAGCAGATAAACTACAAAACACCGGAAGAGCTTCAGTTTCTTACTGAAAAAAGCAGGCAGGAAACGGCCTCATTCATCAGGAAATTAAAAAAGAAAAAGCCCAAAAATCTGGACGATGTAGTACACGAGCTGCACCACGAAGCATTTGACTCATTCAGTTGCCTCGATTGCGCCAACTGCTGTAAAACCATTGGCCCCCGGCTCACAAACAAGGACATTGACCGGCTGGCCAAACATTTAAAACTGAAACCTTCCGTTTTTCTGGAACAATATGTAAAAACCGATGAAGATGGCGATTTTGTTTTTAAAGAGCGACCATGTCCCTTTCTGCTTCCCGACAATTATTGCATGGTGTATGCCAGTCGCCCCAAAGCCTGCCGCGAATATCCGCACACGGACAGAAAGCGTTTTTTGCAAATACTAAATTTGTCGCACAAAAACTGTGAAACCTGCCCTGTGGTTTATGAAATCTTTGAGGAGTTGAAAAAAAAGTAATATTTCAATACATTTGGCGTTTTAAGAGGATATACAAAAAGCGAATGAACCGGAAAATTTACCTGATTACTCTTTATATATTATCTGCTTTTATTGGCAGGGCCCAAATAGGAGGTGAAACAACGTACCAGTTTCTGGAGCTAACCAACTCAGCCAGGATGGCTGCTTTGGGAGGGACACAGATAGCCCTTACAGATACTTCGGATCTTAACCTGCCATTTCATAACCCGGCATTGTTACACCAGGGCATGCACCATAATGTTCTGGTTAACTATGTCAACTACTTTGTAGATATTAACTACGGTTATGCATCGTATGCACGTAAATATGATGGAATCGGGAATTTTGCATTGGGAATGCACTATATTAATTACGGCGATTTTAAAGAAGCCACCGAACTGGGAATACTTACGGGAAATTTTTTTAATGCAGCCGAATATGCCCTGAACATGATCTACTCCAACCAGTACAAACGGCTTAGTTACGGAGCCAATCTTAAACCTGTTTTTTCGGTTTTTGAAAGTTACCGCTCGTTTGGCCTGGCAGCCGATTTAGGGATCAACTTCAGCAGCAAAGACAGCCTTACCCATGTGGCTTTGGTAGCAAGAAATATTGGCGGACAGATTACTACCTACTACAATAACGGGGATCGCGAACCCATTCCATTCAACCTGCAGGCAGGAATCAGTACCAGGCTCAAATATGCTCCGGTTGTTTTTTCACTCACCATGCAGCACCTTACCAATTGGGATTTGGCATGGAATGAAGATGCAGAAGAGGAAAACCTCGAAAACTGGTATGAACGGCAGGAAAGTTTTGCCAAACAAATCATGAGGCATGCCGTATTTGGCATTGAAATACTTCCATCCGACAATTTTACAATCCGGGCGGGGTATAACTACCAGCGGCGACAGGAGTTGAAATTTAAGGAACGCCTTTCCACGGTGGGGTTTTCACTTGGGTTCGGGCTAAAAATAAAAAGGTTCCGGCTCGACTTTGCCACTTCCCGTTTTCACCTGGCCGGTTCTTCCAACCTGCTTTCTCTTGCCATAAATCTGAATGAATAACTTTAATTAAAAGACAACCGGGTCTGATTTAAAATCCTTTTTTATCTTTGTCCTAAAAGCAAAACTAATGACCGAAAAAAAGATTGTAATTGCCATCGACGGGCATTCATCGTGTGGAAAAAGTACATTGGCCAAATCGCTGGCCCGTGAATTGGGATACGTATACATTGACAGCGGCGCCATGTACCGGGCAGTTACTCTTTACGCCCTGCGTAAAGGCTTGTTTTTAAACGGCCAACCCGACAGGGAAAAGGTCATTTCCAGGTTGAAAGAGATAAAAATTACTTTCGACTGGGATGAAAAAGCAGAAAAGAACACGACGTTCTTAAATGGTGAAAATATTGAAGAGGAGATTAGGCAACTGGAAGTTTCGCAAAACGTGAGCCCTGTCAGCACCATTGCCGAAGTGCGTCATGAAATGGTGAAACAACAACGCGAAAATGGAAAAAGCAAGGGAATTGTGATGGATGGCCGCGATATTGGCACCGTAGTTTTTCCCGATGCTGAGTTGAAAATTTTTATGACGGCATCGCCAAAAATAAGGGCACAGAGGCGCTACCTCGAGCTAAAAGAAAAAGGACTGGAAGTTGATTTTGACGAAATACTCCAAAATGTAGAACAGCGTGATGCCATCGACTCCGGCCGCGAGGTAAGTCCCCTGAAAAAGGCAGACGATGCCATTGTGCTCGACAACAGTAACCTCACGCGTGAAGAACAGTTGCAATGGAGTTTGAACAAAGCAAGAGAAAAAATGGAGGAGAAATGAGAGTTGAAATTGACCAACGTTCCGGTTTTTGTTTTGGTGTAATTAAAACCATTCGATCTGCCGAGAGCGAACTGAAACACAGCAACAAGTTATATTGTCTTGGCGACATTGTTCACAACGGAATGGAGGTAGAGCGCCTCGAAAAAATGGGGCTTCATTCTGTTTCAAGAGAGGAATACTATCAGTTAAAAGATTGCAAAGTACTCATCCGGGCGCACGGCGAACCCCCGGAAACTTACGAACATGCCCGGAATAACAATATTGAACTGATTGACGCCACCTGCCCCGTAGTTCTGACACTTCAGGAAAAAGTAAAAGGATCGTACGAAAAAAGCAAGGCGCAAGACGGGCAGATAGTTATTTTCGGAAAAAAGGGACATGCTGAAGTAATTGGCCTCGACGGGCAAATAGATAACAAGGCGATTGTTCTGGAGAACATAAATGACGTAGAACAGATAGACTTTTCGCGTCCCGTATCCCTTTACTCCCAGACAACCAAAAGAGTAGAAGATTTTTATGCCATTGCCGACAAGGTGAAAACAAGCATGAAGCCAGGCATTCCGGTGGAAATTAAAGATTCTATCTGCCGGCAGGTTTCCAACCGCGTACCGCACCTCAAAAAATTTGTGCTTAATTTCGACCTCATACTGTTTGTGGCCGGCCATAAAAGTTCCAACGGAAAATATTTATACACCATTTGTAAAGAAGAAAACCCGAGGACTCATCACATTTCGCGCACTTCCGAAATTGACCCTGCATGGTTTGAAAATGCTGAATCGGTAGGAATTTGCGGTGCAACGTCCACGCCCAACTGGCTGATGGAAGAAGTAGCCGACTGGGTCACCCAGCGATTCGATTGATCAGGGATTTTTTTGTTTCTTTGATGAAGCAAAAATAAGACCCATGCCCGAAATGTTTGCCCAGGTTATTTTACCCCTCCCGCTGCACGATGCATTCACGTATCGTGTGCCGGAACAATGGCACGGACAAATCAGGCCAGGGCAACGGGTTGTAGTACAGTTTGGCGCAAAAAAGTTTTATGCCGCGCTGGTATTTTCCCTCTCCCAAAGCGCTCCCCAAAATATCGAAACAAAAGAGATTATTCAGCTTTTGGACGAGGAGCCGGTGGTTTTACATCAAAATTTTGAATTATGGAAATGGATGGCAAGCTACTACTGCTGCACGCTGGGCGATATTTTCCGGGCCGCTCTTCCGCCAGGGTTAAAACTGGAAAGCAAATCGAAAATTATGCTGACCGGCAACGAGGAAGAACACCCGGTTTCTGAAAAAGAATTCCGTATTCTTGAGCAGGTTAAGCAGGATGTTTCCTCCCTTGAGATACTGCAAAAAAAGCTGGGAAATAATTTTTCTTACTCGGCATTAAAATCACTTCTCGACCGGAATATCATTCGGGTAGAGGAAAAAATAAATTCAAAATATAAACCTAAGACAGAAACGTATCTGAAATTTCACCCCCAAATAACATCGGAAGAAGTTCTGGAGCAAAAAATTGAAACGTTGCAGCGCGCAAAAAAACAGGAAGCACTGCTTTTTCTTTTCTGCGAAAAAATCCACGCCTTTCAACCGGGACAAAAATCCTTTATCAGTAAGAAAGAATTGTTGAAAGGAGCCGAATTTAGCGCTTCTCTTTTAAACGGTCTCATAAATAAAAAAATAGTAAAATCTTTTCAGCAACAGGTTTCGCGCATTGACGAAAAACGGGAAAAGCAAGCAGATTTGAACCTGTTAAACAGGCACCAGCAACAGGCGCTGGAAGAGATAAAGAACTGTTTTGAAAAAAATCAGGTAGCGCTGATTCACGGGATTACGGCCAGCGGTAAAACGGAAATTTACATTCACCTGATTGATGAAGTACTGAAATCAGGACGACAGGCGTTATACCTGCTTCCGGAAATTGCCCTTACCACGCAAATTATTGAGCGGCTGAAAAATGTATTCGGATCGAAAGTAGGAATTTATCATTCGCGGCTAAACAGCCAGGAGCGGGTGGAAATATGGAAAAAGGTATTACAATTCCAAACCAATCCGCAACAAGGTTACCAGGTCATTCTGGGGGCACGCTCAGCGCTGTTTATGCCCTTTTCAAAACTGGGACTTGTTATTGTGGACGAGGAACATGAAAACTCATTCAAACAGTTTGATCCGGCGCCCCGGTACCATGCCCGCGATATGGCCGTAGTATTGGGGAAACAAAATTCGGCTCACATTTTACTTGGCTCTGCCACCCCTTCGTATGAAAGTTTTTTCAATGCACTCACCGGAAAATACGGATTGGTAAACCTCACAAAAAGGCACTCGAATGTAGAGCTTCCAGAAATAATCATTGCCGATTTAAAACGCGCATGGAAGAAAAAACAAATGCGATCGGTACTCACTCCCGAGCTTTTTGGATTAATGGAAGAGGCGCTTCAAAACAAGGAACAGATTATTCTTTTCCAAAACAGAAGAGGATATTCTCCTTTTGTTCAGTGCTTTACCTGCGGATGGATTCCCCGGTGCAAAAACTGTGAAGTAAGCCTCACTTATCACAAATACAAAAAAAGGCTGAATTGCCACTACTGTGGTTTTAGCATTGCCATGCCCCCGGAATGCCCTGAATGTGGTTCACCCGAAATAAAAACACGGGGATTTGGCACCGAAAAAATCGAAGATGAACTGAAACCGCTTTTTCCAGGGGTTCAGATAGCCAGAATGGACCTCGACACTACCCGGTCGAAAAACGCCTTCGAAAAAATAATCAAAAACCTGGAAACGAAAAAAACCGACATATTGATTGGCACACAAATGGTGACCAAAGGACTTGACTTCGAGCATGTAAGTGTTGTGGGCATTTTAAATGCAGACAACCTCATTAACTTCCCCGATTTCAGGGCGCATGAGCGGGCCTACCAGCTTATTTCACAGGTGAGCGGGCGGGCCGGAAGAAAACACAGCCGGGGAAAAGTGGTGGTTCAGACCGCACAACCTGAGCACCCATTGGTGGAAATTATCAGACGGCAGGATTACACCAACGCTTTCAGGGAACAAATGAAAGAACGCCAGCTGTTTAAATATCCGCCATATTACCGGTTTATTAAACTCATTGTAAAACACAAAAATCCGGAAAATGTAAACCGGGTAGCCGGTCAGTTGGCAGACTTGTTACGCCGGAACAGAAACATGAAAGTACTTGGGCCCGAGTTTCCGCTGGTAAGCCGTATCCAGTTGTGGTATCATAAGGAAATTTGGTTAAAAATAGATCCGCTCCTGCCACTCGATGAAGTAAAAATATTTGTCGCACAGGGAATCGAAACCGTTCGCCGGCTTAAAGAAAACAGCAGCTGCATCATCAACATTGATGTAGATCCTGCCTGAGAAGCAGGATAAACCTCTTTGGCCGGCTAAAACTATGCACGGCCTTTCCCCGATTCTCATTTTTTCTTAGTTTTGTGCTTTTTATAAAACCGGGTGAACGAAAAAGAAGTCAATCGAATATTTGAACAATTCCACCAAATGCGTGCAATTGTTATTGGCGACGCAATGGTTGATACCTATATGTGGGGCACGGTAGATCGGGTATCTCCCGAAGCTCCCATTCCTATTGTTTCTGTCACACACCGCGAAAGCCGGCTGGGCGGCGCTGCCAATGTCTCCTTAAACATCAGTGCGCTGGGCGCTGTTCCCGTATTGTTTTCCGTAATAGGCGACGATGACAAAGGGCGTAAATTCCAAAAAATGATTCGGAAGAATAACCTGCCGGAACACGGAATTTTTATGGATCCCAATAGGGTTACTACCGTAAAAAGCCGTATCATCGGGAAAGGACAACACATTGCTCGGGTTGACGAGGAATCTACCGGGTTAATTGATGCATCGATTGAGCAGATGCTGGCTGACGGAATAAAAAAAGAAATCGAATCCAACAAAGTCGATGTTATCATTTTTGTGGATTACGACAAAGGGGTGATTACTCCCGGTCTTTTTGAAGAAATAAACAATGTTGCGCAGAAAAAGGGGATTCCCGTTGCCGCCGACCCTAAAAAACGAAATTTCCACCACTACCGGAACATCGATCTTTTCAAACCCAATTTTAAGGAGTTTATGGAAGGGACCGGTGTAGCCCTTGAAAAAGGAAACCTGGAGGCCTTGCGGGAAGCGGCCCATGTTTTCAGAAGAAAACAGAACTTCAAACTTATTTTTATTACACTCTCGGAGTTAGGGGTTTTTATCAGCAACGGCGAGAAAGAACAATATTATCCGGCTGTAATCCGCCACATTTCTGATGTTTCGGGAGCAGGTGATTCGGTCATTGCGGTGGCCGGACTTACAATGGCCGCCGGATTAGCGCATGAAACTATGGCACTGATGTCGAATATAGCCGGCGGATTGGTTTGCGAAAGCCCCGGGGTGGTTACTGTCGACAAGAATCAATTGATACAGATAATGAAATCACAAAAAATATAAACTTTTTAACTGCTCAATTCCAGCGTCTTAATCAGTTACTAACGAGCGATGTCAAAAAATACCTTTATGTGGTTAAGGCTAATTTATTAAATTTGAAACCGTTCATTAAAACAAAAAATTAATGGGAAAAATTATATCTCTGGCAAACCAGAAGGGAGGGGTAGGAAAAACCACTACCACCATTAACCTGGCGGCGAGCCTGGCTGTATTGGAACAGAAAGTACTGATAATTGATGCTGATCCGCAGGCAAACTCTACCTCAGGATTCGGGTTTGATGTTAAAAATGTGCAGTCGAGTATTTATGAATGTATTGTGGATGAGATTGATCCGGAAAAGGTTATTCTCAAAACCGATGTAGCCAACCTCGATATCATTCCTTCTCACATCGACCTGGTAGGTGCCGAGATTGAAATGCTCAACATGCCCAACCGGGAAAAAATACTTCGTGGGACGATCGAAAAACTAAAAGACACCTACGATTTTATTTTTATCGATTGTTCTCCTTCGCTTGGTCTGATTACCGTAAATGCACTTACAGCATCTGATTCGGTAATAATTCCGGTGCAGTGTGAATATTTTGCGCTCGAAGGATTGGGAAAACTGCTGAATACCATTAAAATTATACAGAACCGGCTCAACCCTGAATTGGAAATTGAAGGTTTTCTTCTGACGATGTTCGACTCACGACTGAACCTTTCGAACCAGGTTTATGAAGAAGTGAAGCGTCACTTCCAGGACATGGTTTTTGAAACAGTCATTCAGCGAAATGTAAAGTTAAGCGAGGCGCCAAGTTACGGGAAACCGGTGGTACTTTATGATGCCAGTTCGCGGGGAGCAATCAACCACATGAACCTCGCCCGTGAAATTCTTCAACGAAACGGAATGACGCGCATGGCGCAGGAAAGTAAAATCATTAACAGTTAATATTATTGGGCTATGGCAAAAAGGAATGCACTGGGAAGGGGCTTGGGAGCGCTTATCGACGATGCGGAGAAAATGAAGCAGGCCGGTATCAGCGAAATTGAACTTACTAAAATTGAAGCGAATCCCTTTCAACCGCGCTCAAAATTTGACGAAGAGTCGCTTGAAGAACTGGCGGCATCCATCCGGGAGATAGGGCTCATTCAACCTATTACCCTGCGAAAAAACGGATCCGACAGCTTTCAGATTATTGCAGGTGAACGCCGCTTCAGGGCCGCACAAAAAGCCGGAATGGAAACTATCCCGGCCTACATCCGCCACGCCAAAGATGACGGAATGCTGGAAATGGCGCTGGTAGAAAATATTCAGCGCGAAGATTTGGATGCCATCGAAATTGCGCTCAGTTACCAGCGATTGATGGACGAACTTGAATTTACACAGGAAGACCTGAGCGGACGGGTAGGTAAAAAACGTTCCACAATTGCCAATTATCTTCGGTTACTAAAGCTTCCGGCTATAATTCAGAAGGCGCTGCGCGAAAAAGAGATCAGCATGGGACATGCACGGGCGCTTATTAATATAGAAGATGCCGATGTGCAGGAAATGATTTACCAGCAAATCGTAAAATACGGCTTTTCGGTTCGAAGAGTAGAGGAAATTGTGCGGAGCCTCGACGAAGAAGGCCTGCAACAAAATCAATCCAGAAAAAAAGAACTACCTAAGGAATACAGGGATTACAAAGGGCAACTGGGAAAATTGCTGGGATCGCGTATTGGTATTTCGGTGAATGAAAAAGGCAAAGGGAAAATTGTAATTCCTTTTAAATCAGGAAATGACCTTGAACGAATTGTTAAAATAATTGAAAACAATAAATAAAACACCCCTTCCTGGTTCTCTCTGCAATGAAACTTCTATTTTTGGGCAAAAAATTACGAAGCGTGATTAAAAGAGGGTATCTGTTGAAAAATATACTGATAGTAATCCAGTTGTTGGCGGTACTTAACCTCCAGGCGCAACTGGTGGATACTGATACCCTGAAAACAGTGAAAAAACTCCCTCCGGTGGAAGAAGAGGAAAAAGTACACTCGCCCCGGAAAGCAACCATTTATTCAGCTATCCTCCCGGGTTTGGGACAGGCGTATAATAAAAAATACTGGAAAATCCCAATCATTTACATCGGCTTTGGAGCTATCGGGTATTTTATCGACTGGAATAACGAAAACTACCAATTGTTTAGAACAGGATACCGGCATCTTACCGACGATGATCCGGAAACACAGGATTACCTGAAAATAGAAGCGGTAAGACGAAACAATTACGATTTGAACAATCCAACCCAATTCAATAATCTAAAAACCGCACTTTCCAAACAACAGGATTATTACCGGCGTAACCGCGACTTATTATTTATTAGTATTGTCGGATTTTACGGGCTGAATATTATCGATGCCAGTGTTGATGCCCATCTTTTCGATTTTGATATCGGGGATGATTTGACCATGAACTGGCAACCTTCGATGTTGAATATCGATAATAATTTTATTTATTGCGTTAATTTTAGATTTAATTTTTGAAGTATGTGGAAGATTTTGGTGACGTATGTTGGAACTTTGATAATTGTTTTTTTTACACAAATACTGGCGGCGCAGGAGTCCGGAAGACCAAGAGTGGAAATGCCCCCTATAAAAAATCTGGAACCTGAACTGATAGCCAGGATTGCTCCGGCTTCTGTTCCTGAGGACTCAACAATTACAGCTTCTTCGCAAATTAGTTCCGACACCCTTTCACTTGAAAATATTTCAATCCCGGATGAAGACCTGAACGATATTTTTTCAGAAAAAATGGATAGTCTGGTGAATACATGGTATATCAAAAATATGTTTCACTTTGATTCTTCCGAGGTCCGTTTCACCAATGTTTACCCTACCAATCTACCCGACTCCGTGTACATAGCCCGGTTGAAAGAAACGCAACAGGTTATTGACCTGTCGTACAACAAGGTGGTTAAAAACTTCATCCAGTTATATACCGAAAAAAGACGCGACCTGGTAGAAGTGATGCTTGGGCTTTCAGCCTACTACTTTCCCATTTTTGAAGAAACACTTGACCGTTACAATCTGCCACTCGAACTGAAATACCTTCCCATCATCGAATCGGCCCTGAATCCCAAGGCTCTCTCGCGGGCAGGCGCCAACGGGTTGTGGCAATTTATGTATGGAACCGGCAAACAAATGGGGCTGGAAATCAGCAGTTTTGTGGATGAACGCCGCGATCCATTAAAATCCACAGAAGCAGCAGCAAAATATTTTAAATACCTGTATGATACGTATGAAGACTGGTTCCTTGCTATTGCCGCATACAATTGCGGCCCCGGCAATGTAAACCGGGCTATTCGCCGGGCGGGAAACAAGCGCAATTACTGGGAAATTTATTACAGGCTACCACGCGAAACCCGCGGCTACGTGCCTGCATTTGTCGCGGCTGTTTACGTTATGAACTATTACAAAGAGCACAACCTGCAACCACGAATGCCCGAAATGCCATTAAAAACGGATACTGTTTTCATTCATGATTTCCTGCATTTTAACCAACTGGAAGCAACGCTCAACATAGAAAAAGAACAATTGCGTTCATTAAATCCCATGTACCGAAGGGATGTAATTCCGGCTAAACCCGGTAAACCCTATCCCCTCACCCTCCCCACTCAAAAAATTATGGATTTTATTGATTTGGATACTGCAGTTTTTGCCTACGAACGTGAAAAATATTTTCCGGACAATACACTGGTGAGCCCTTCCAGTCCTTCTTCCAATTATTTTACTCCGGCTGACGTGGAAGGAAAAGCCAAAATTTTATATACGGTAAAAACAGGCGATAATGTGGGCTTTATCTCATCGTGGTTCCGGGTACGTACTTCCGATTTAAAGTACTGGAACAATATTCACCGAAACCTGATTCGCGCAGGACAAAAGTTGGTAATTTATGTCCCCAAAGATCAAAAGGAGAAATACGAGAAAATAAATTCCATGACCTTTTCCCAGAAACAGGCATCCATCGGGAAATCTGCCGGTGTTTCAAGCAGCAACAAGCAGCAATCCAAACCACTGGATCCCAATTATGAATATTACACCGTTAAAAATGGCGATACCATTTGGGATATTGCCAAACGGCACAACGGAATCTCGCCCGACGACATTGTAAGACTTAACAACCTCGGTAACGGCACCAACCTGACCATCGGACAGAAACTAAAAATTAAGCCCAAAGGAAACATCTAACCTTTTCGGGTACCGAAAAAGATATATTTTAAGAGGTGGCTAAAAAAATGGGGAAACCCTTCAAAGAATTTACCCATTCCTAAATTTTTAAGCCAAAGTCCCTGCAGATTCTTGCGGGCATTACAATTTATAGTCAATGCGCATTTCGTCACAATATGAAATAAATTGATTTAGCATTTCCTGCCATTGTTTTTGATTGAACATACAAACGACTTTATTCTCCTTGTCATACACCAAAGTGTATTTAAATCCTAATTGTTTCATAGTCCTCACTTGTACACCCTGAATGTGCGTTACCACTTTATCCTCATTTTTATATTCTTCGGAGAACTGGTTAATTTCTGTCAAAAAACGAAATGTTTCTTTTGCGTTTCCTTTGAAATATTTCGTTTCATAAGCTCCTTTAGCCCAGTCATCAAAATAAAGTTGATACCCCCACAATGAAAATGTGTTGATATTATTCTCCTCGGTTGATTCAATAACCTTCCAATGAGAAAGATACGTTTCGCTTACTTTATCCGAAAAAATAGTTTCCAGTTTGTAAGTCTGCGAAAATAAATTTGTAGAAATAATACAAACTGCAGCAATTAGAATTATTCTTTTCATCTTGTAATATTTTATATATTATTCAACTTGTTGTCAATATTTTAACACCCTGCCAAACATCTCAATTTGTCATCTGATTATGATAATGTTCCAAATTATGCAACCGGGTTAACTGCGTCTAACTAAATATATCTGTTCCACATTTTGCCGTCACAAGACCCGACACGCAGAAACAAAAAAAAATTACTGCCCCTCTCCTCGGGGGGCAGTAATCCCATAGAAATACGTTTAGTACGTTTTGCGCGAACCAGGTTAGTTCGTCTTAAATTTATATTTTACTTCCGAAAGTTCTTGATTGGCCTTTACAATTTTCTGTTTCAGGCTCTCCTTGTAGCCAATCATTTTTTGCATCAATTCATCATTGCCGGTAGCCATCATTTGTACAGCAAGAATAGCTGCATTCATGGCGCCGTTTACGGCAACTGTGGCGACCGGAATTCCCGGAGGCATTTGCAGAATAGCCAAAATAGAATCGAACCCGGCCAAACTGGCATTTATTGGAACCCCGATTACCGGCAGCGGGGTCATGGCGGCAATCACACCCGGCAGGTGTGCTGCCATTCCGGCGCCGGCAATTATCACCTTCACACCACGATCCTTAGCTCCTTTTGCAAAGGTTTCTACTTCTTCCGGTGTACGATGTGCCGAAAGGGCATTCATTTCAAACGGTATTTCAAACTCATCAAGCAACTTTGCCGCTTTCGACATCACATCCAAATCGGACGTACTCCCCATGATAATGCTTACTTTTGCTTCCATCTTTTCTATCTTATATTTTTAGTTAATCAATTTGTTTTGTTATTTTGTGGCATCAAAATTTTGAGGCGAAAATACAGCATAAAAGCTACTTATAAAAATAATTTTTTCCACGAATGAAAAAAATCAAAATTCACAACAAAAACTTTAAACTTTTTATTTCTCATGAAAAAATCCTTTCCGCAGTTGAAAAAATAGCTGATTCTCTGAACGAAAAGCTGAAAGGGAAACAACCATTGTTCATTTGCATATTGAATGGATCGTTTATGTTTGCGGCCGATTTATTTAAAAGAATGGAGTCGGTTGAAGCTGAAATTTCATTTGTAAAGCTGGCTTCATACAAAGGTGATAAAACTACTGGCGAAGTGAAACAACTCATCGGATTAAGTCAAAATATTGAAGGGCGTACGGTGGTAGTACTGGAAGATATTGTAGACAGCGGGATAACCATCGAAAATATTCAGGAACAGTTGCGGCAGTTGAATCCGCGCGAAGTGATTATAGCAACGCTGTTGTTGAAACCCGATGCACTAATAAAGAAAGTGCAGTTAGATTATGTTGGGATGGAAATCCCAAACGACTTTATTGTGGGCTACGGCCTCGACTACGATGGACAGGGGCGAAACCTTGCAGACATTTTCTCTATTATTAACGAATAACAAAACAATATGCTGAATCTTGTATTATTTGGTCCTCCAGGCGCAGGAAAAGGCACACAGGCCGAGTTTTTAATTAATTCTTTCGGTTTAATTCACCTGTCCACCGGAGATTTGTTGCGCAGCGAAATAGCTGCCGGAACAGAACTTGGATTGAAGGCAAAAGCAAACATGGACAAAGGGGAACTGGTTCCCGATGAAGTCGTTATTGGAATGATAAAAAGTAAACTGGATGCAAACCAAAATGCCAAAGGTTTTATTTTTGATGGCTTCCCCCGAACAGTCGATCAGGCCAAAGCACTCGATAACCTGTTAAACGAAAACAAAACGCCCGTTTCGGGAATGTTAAGCCTGGAAGTCGAAAAACAAGAGCTTATAGACCGACTGCTGGAACGAGGAAAAATTTCAGGAAGGGCCGACGACCAGGACCAGTCTGTTATTGAAAACAGAATCAATGTTTATAACAAAAAAACCTTGCCGTTAATTGAGTATTATAAAAAGCAGGGAAAACATTTCGGAATAAACGGAATGGGGAGTATTAGCGATATTGCAGGACGATTAAAGGAAGTAGCGGAGAATATATAAAATGGTAGAATCGAATTTTGTCGATTATGTAAAGATACACTGTAAATCAGGGCACGGTGGAGCCGGTTCGGCTCATTTGCGACGCGAGAAATTTGTCCCGAAAGGAGGTCCCGATGGCGGCGACGGTGGACGCGGGGGGCACATAATTCTCGAAGGCAACCAGCATAAATGGACCCTGCTTCACCTGAAATACAGTAAACATGTTAAGGCCGGGAATGGAAATCCCGGCGGTGCACAGCGTAAATTCGGAGCAGACGGAGAAGACATTATCCTTGAAGTTCCGCTCGGAACTATTGCCCGTGATGGAGAAACCGGTGAATTTTTGTTTGAGATTACAGAACATGGCGAGCAAAAAACACTGATGGAAGGCGGCCGGGGCGGACTGGGAAACGACCACTTTAAATCCTCTACAAATCAGACACCGCGCTACGCCCAACCAGGAGAACCCGGTCAGGAAGGATGGAAAATACTGGAACTAAAAGTGTTGGCCGATGTAGGTTTGGTAGGTTTCCCCAGTGCGGGAAAATCGACGCTGTTGTCGGTTGTTTCAGCGGCCAAACCCAAAATTGCAGACTACCCCTTTACAACCCTCACTCCCAACCTTGGAATAGTGAACTACCGCGATGAGCAATCGTTTGTAATGGCTGATATCCCCGGAATAATTGAAGGGGCCAATGAGGGAAAAGGGCTGGGATTACGTTTCCTGCGTCACATTGAGCGCAATTCGATGCTGCTGTTCCTTGTTCCGGCCGACAGCCCGGACCACCTGAAAGAGTATCACATTCTGCTTAACGAACTGGAAAAATACAATCCCGAACTACTCGACAAACAGCGGCTTTTGGCTATCAGCAAGTCCGATATGCTTGACGAAGAGTTGAGTAAGGAAATCAGTACTGAACTAAAAGATGTACCGCATCTGTTTTTTTCATCGGCAACAAGATTTAACATCCCGCAGTTAAAAGACAAAATCTGGCAAATTTTGAATAGTTAATGGATTTATTACAAAAAATATTAGAATTCGACACGGAACTTTTTTTATTTCTCAACGGTTTTCACAGCGATTTCTGGGATACTATCATGCTGATGGTCACCCGCAAAGAAACCTGGATTCCGTTTTACGCCGTAATCCTGTTTTTTATTTTTAAAATTTATAAAAGTAAATGGTGGCTTGTTTTGCTTTTGTTAAGCATAACAATCCTTTTTAGCGACCAGCTGTCTGTATTGCTGAAAGAAACAATTCAACGGTTACGGCCCGTACACAATCCTGAGCTGGAAGGACATGTACATAATGTACTGAGGAAAGGAGGGTTACACGGATTTGTTTCATCGCATGCCGCCAATGTTTTTGCCATTTTTGCTTTTACCACCCGTTTGTTCCGCAACCGGGGCTACTGGTTTCTAATTCTTTTATGGGCAGTGGTTGTCTCCTATTCACGCATTTATTCCGGTGTGCATTACCCGCTCGATATTCTGGGCGGCGCTTTGCTTGGCTGGCTCATCGGAATGGGAACATACAAAGCGCTTATGTTTCTTGAAATCCACTTTTTTCTGTTCCGAAACCCAAAAATTGAAACAACCAACCTTTTGCCCCTGCAAATGGGAACAATATTGCTTGTTTTTTCCATCCTGACAGCTACCATTTTTATAATGGCTTTTATCCTTCACCGCTATAATTACTTATAGATGAACGAATCGTATACGTTTTATTCTCAAAAGGCAAGCACGTATTCCTTTAAATTAAAATCCGTTTCATTTCAGATAAAACGGTTTACCTGGTACCGGCTTACTTCCTTTCTACTGATTTTTATCCCTCTGACAGTTTGGGGTTGGAACGGATGGTTAACAGTGGTGGCATCGTTAATTCCTGCAGCCACCTTCTTCTTTTTAGTGAAAAAGAATATTCAGCTTGAAAAACAAAAAAAGAAGTTCCAGGTACTGAAAAAAATTACCGAAGACGAACTTCTTGCGCTGGAGCACCGGTTCAGCCATTTTGAAAACGGGGAAGATTTTCTGGACACTTCTCATTTCAATTCATACGACCTGGATTTATTTGGCGAAGGCTCCCTGTTTCAGTTTATCAACCGCACTTCCACCCTAAGTGGCCGGCAGCGGTTAGCGGGTTGGCTGCAAAATCCTCCGCTGACCAAGTCAGAAATAGAACAAAAACAGGAAGCCATCCGCGAACTTTCGGCCATTCCCAACTGGAGGCTGTATTTTCTGGCAAACGGACACCTGTTTAAAGAAACGGCCGAACTAAATGAAGAGATCAGGAGATGGTCGGAGACCTCTCTCAACCTGAACCGCTCCGCCGGAATCCGCCTGCTTACCGTTGTCATTCCGGTGCTGACTATCCTTTCCATAATCCCTGCCGTTTTGGGAATGACCAACCTTTTACTGTTTCTGATGATTTTTATCCAGTGGGGGTTGCTGTTTTCCATGACAAAAAGGATAACACA
Source organism: Mariniphaga sediminis (assembly GCF_003573545.1). Classification (GTDB taxonomy): domain Bacteria; phylum Bacteroidota; class Bacteroidia; order Bacteroidales; family Prolixibacteraceae; genus Mariniphaga; species Mariniphaga sediminis. The sequence goes on from NZ_QWET01000013.1 coordinate 104,428, forward strand.
GTATTACCAGTTTTTTGGAAGAAAATCGGAATTACTGGGAAAGTACATGCAACTGCTGGAGTTTATTGAAGAACGGGATTTTAAAGCGCCCTACCTGGCAGAACTTCAAAAAAAAGTGCGCAACCCTGACCGGGCAAGTCATATTTTCCGTCATTTAAAAAAATTGGTCAGCCAGTTTGAATACCGGCAAAACGTGGTGGTTACCATACTACTCAATTCTATATTTTTATGGGATGTCCGCTGTGTTTATAAGCTCTGGGACTGGCACCGGAAAAACCGGAAAAAGCTTACCGCGTGGCTTGATGTTATTGCAGAAACCGATGCACTGATTAGCCTGGCCAACCTGGCATACAATCAAACACAATTCATTTACCCAAAAATTCATGAAGGTGGTTTTACTTTCCACGCCAAACAACTGGGGCATCCGTTGCTTCATGCAGAGAAAAGGGTCTGCAACGACCTGTCCATAACCGGCTGGTCGAAAGTGGGAATTATTACCGGGGCCAACATGGCAGGCAAAAGCACGTTTCTTCGTACAGTGGGCGTCAACCTGATACTTGGGCGCACAGGAGCGCCGGTTAGCGCGCAGGAGTTTGTCTTTACCCCGGTGAAAGTGTACACCAACATGCGGACAACCGATTCCCTGTTAAAAGACGAGTCCTACTTTTTTGCCGAACTGAAAAGAATAAAAGCAGTGCTGGACAGGTTGGAGAATGGTGAACGTATTTTTGTTATTCTCGACGAGATGTTGAAAGGAACAAACTCGGTGGATAAGTTAAACGGCTCAAAGGAATTAATTCGAAAATTGCTGGAATTAAAAGCGGTGGCCCTCATTGCAACCCACGATTTAAAAATCAGTGAAATGGAGAACGAATACCCGCAAATGGTATTCAACAAGTGCTTTGAAATAAAACTGGAAAATAACGAAATGATTTTCGATTATCTTCTCACCGATGGCGTTACACAAACCATGAATGCTACCTTTTTAATGAAAAAGATGGGAATAATTTAGGTGACAAATATATGCAGAAATCGAGTCAATGTTTATCGGGCGGAGGGTACAGGATAAAACCTGTTATGTAGCAGATTTGCTCAAAATTCATTGCAAATTTACGCAAATTTGTAAGCGCAGAATTACAAGTAGATATTAGAGAGTACAGTAATCATTTCGAAACCGGAAAATAAAACAACAAATATGAACTCAAAAGAACAATTTTTAAAAGCCATAAATCACCGGCAACCCGATCGCGTGGTCATCGACTTTGGCTCTACAGCGGTGACAGGTATTCACGTACATGCCATTTCGCGATTGCGCAGGCATTTTGGATTGCAGCGAAAACCCATTCGTGTGATTGAACCATTCCAAATGCTGGGTGAAGTAGGCTGGGAACTGATTGACTCCATCGGCATCGACGTAATCGGTGCCTGGGGAAAAAACAATATGTTCGGATTTAACAACCATGGTCCTTATAAAGAGTGGAAAACCCCTTGGGGACAGCGGGTAATGGTACCGATGAACTTTAATGTTTCCTACAGCGAAGATGGGGATGTATTGATGCATCCCGAAGGCGACACTTCTATCCCGCCCTCAGCCCGAATGCCTAAAACCGGGTATTTTTTCGATGCTATTATCCGACAGAATCCCATTGAGGAGGAGAAGTTAAATGCAGAAGACAACCTGGAAGAGTTTGGACTGATTTCCGATCAGGAGTTGGAACACTGGCGGGTAGAAATTGATAAAGCTTACTTCTCAGGGAAGGCGGTTGTTGCAGCTTTTGGCGGGACCGCGCTCGGTGATATTGCCCTGGTTCCGGGAATGCAACTGCGCAATCCTAAAGGTATTCGTGATGTGGCAGAGTGGTACATGAGCACCATCAGCCGTCCGAAACACATTAAAAAAATCTTCGAAAAGCAGGCTGAAATTGCTATTGAAAACCTGCGTCGTATTTATGCGGTTGTAGGAAACAAAGTGGATGCCGTATTCATGTGCGGAACCGATTTCGGTACACAGGATTCCACTTTTTGCTCGCTGGAACAGTTTGAAGAAATTTGGCTGCCCTACTATAAAAAAATGAACGACTGGATTCACTACAACACACAATGGAAAACCTTTAAACATTCCTGCGGGGCTGTGGAACCATTTCTTGAAGGGTTTATCCGGGCCGGATTCGATATTCTAAACCCGGTACAAATCAATGCCGCCGGTATGGAACCAAAAAAACTGAAAGAAAAATATGGCAGAGACCTTGTTTTCTGGGGAGGCGGAGTAGATACACAAAAAGTGTTACCTTTCGGAACTCCTCAGGAAGTAAGGGAGCAGGTGCTGAGAAACTGTGAAATTTTTATTAAAGACGGTGGTTTCATCTTTAATACAGTTCATAATATACAGGCCAATGTACCTGTAGAAAATATAGTGGCTATGCTTGAGGCAATAAAGGAGTTTAACGGAAGAGGAAGAAATTGACCGACGCCAGGCAGAATTCAACACAGAATGAAACGACTCAAGCTTCGCAGCATATATTAAACAGAATTTGAACTTAACAACATTTTATATTGTTCACTTATTTTTAAACCAACTAAAATGAAACAAGTACCGGGAATAATCCTTTTCTTATTGTTTTTTAATTACTTAAGCGCGCAGAAATACGACGCTACCTGGGAGTCTATTGATAGCAGGCCCGTTCCGGGGTGGTTCGAAGATGTCAAGTTTGGAATTTTTATCCATTGGGGCGTTTATTCTGTACCCGCCTGGGCACCTGCCGATGCTGACATCGGTATTTATGCCAAATATTCTGAATGGTACTGGAGTAAAATCAATAGTGACACCGACGCTGGCAAACTGTTTCGTGAATACCACAACAACATGTATGGTGAAAACTTTAAATACCAGGATTTTGCAGCCGGTTTTAAAGCGCAACATTTTAATCCGAATCACTGGGCCGATGTGTTTAAAAAAGCAGGTGCCAAATATGTTGTACTTACCTCTAAGCATCATGAAGGCTTTACACTTTGGCCAAGTGATCAAAGCTGGAACTGGAACAGTGTTGATATTGGCCCGCACCGTGACCTGTGTGGCGACCTGACCGATGCCGTAAAAAGGGCCGGGCTGCACATGGGATTTTATTATTCTCTTTATGAATGGTATAATCCTCTGTACCACAATAACCTTGAAAAATATGTAGACGACCACATGATTCCGCAAATGAAAGATTTGGTCACCCGCTATGAACCAGACATTCTCTGGACCGACGGTGAATGGGATCATCCAAGTGAAAAGTGGAAAAGTACTGAATTCCTCTCCTGGCTGTATAATGAATCTCCGGTGAAAGATCGTATAGCTGTGAACGATCGCTGGGGGAAAGAAACCCGGGGGGTCCATGGCGGTTATTATACAACCGAATATGATCAGGTACACGGAAATGTTGGCATTGGAGATGTTCAACAACCATGGGAAGAGTGCCGTGGAATCGGCACTTCTTTTGGATACAATCAAATAGAGGATCTTGATAATTATATGACGTCTGACCAACTGGTGGACTTGCTTATTGAAAAAGTAGCTGCCGGCGGCAATCTGCTACTCGATATTGGGCCAACTTCCGACGGTCGAATTCCGGTCATTCAGCAGCAACGCCTTCTCGACATGGGCACCTGGCTCACTATTAACGGAGATGCCATTTATGGAACCCGCAAATGGGAAGGAGCCACAAACAATAATTCCCCAAATGTATATTTCACAAAAAAAGGGAACAACCTATATGTAATATGTACTGAATTTCCTGAAAAACCAGTTTTAGTAAAAGGAATAAAAAAGGCTGAAAAAATTTCGCTCCTTGGTTTTGACGGTAAAATACGGGCTAAAAAATCGGGAAATACATTATCAATTACTCCTCCATCACTTTCTCCATTAACCAATCCCAGTCAATATGCCTGGGTATTTAGAATTGAAAATGTTGAATAAAAACAAATAATAATGAGCAAAGCAAAACAATTTTTAAAGGACCACAAGCTAACAGCTTCGGAAATAGATATTCAAAAACTGACCGACCTGTTTATACGTGATATGGACGCAGGCTTGCAAAACAAGGAAAGTTCGTTGATGATGATTCCCACTTATATCGAAACCGGTAAGGAACTAAAACCTAATCTGCCGGTAATTGCCGTTGATGCGGGCGGAACCAACTTCAGGACTGCGAAGGTTTACTTCGACGAAAAAATGCAACTGGTAACAGAAAACCTGAAAAACACGAGTATGCCTGCTGTTGATAAAGAATTATCAAAAGAGGAATTTTTCGAAAAAATGGCAGAATTCCTGGAAGAATACAAAGCAGAGTCGGAAAAAATAGGTTTCTGTTTTTCTTATGCAGTTGAAATGTTTCCCAACAAGGACGGAAAACTGGTTGAGTGGAGCAAAGAAGTAAAAGCGCCTGAAGTGATTGGGGAAATGATTGGAAAGAAAACACTGGAAGCAATGGGTACCCCTGAAAAGGAGGTGGTTTTACTGAATGATACGGTTGCTACCCTGCTTGCCGGACAGGCTGCCACTGCCGCAAAATCGTATGATACCTATATTGGATTTATTCTTGGCACCGGAACCAACACTTCCTACATTGAATCCAATAAAAACATAACCAAAACACCGAATCTCGATTTGGAGAAAAACCAGATCATTAATATTGAATCAGGCAACTTTGACAAGGTGCCGCGCACTGATATTGATGTGCTGTTTGATAACCAAACCAAAAACCCGGGACGCTATTCGTTTGAGAAAATGTTTTCGGGAGGTTATTTTGGAGGGCTTTGCACTACTGCACTAAAAGTTGCCGCCAATGAAAATGTTTTTTCCGAAGCATCAAAAAATAACATTATTGCGTTAGCAGAACTTACTTCAGAGGAAGTGAACAAGTTTGTCTGTGGAATCAATCCGGATGAAAATATACTGGGAAAATCCCTGGTTTCCGAAGAAGATAAAACAGCAGCAGCCGAAATTATTGAAGGGATGATTGAACGATCTGCCAAACTTGTGGCGGGCAATCTTGCTGCCGTTATCTTAAAAACAGATAAAGCAAAAACGGCTGAAAAGCCAGTGCTCCTGACAATCGAAGGTACAACTTTCTACAAATTGAAAAATTTTCAAAAAATGTTTGAAGGCTTTCTCCAGGAGTTCCTTTCCGGTAAAAATGAGCGTCACTACGAGATTGTTGAAGTAGCAAACTCCAGCTTGCTGGGAGCTGCCATTGCAGGTATAGTAAATTAATAAAAGTTTATCCCTGACAGGGTTACGAGTCCTGTCAGGGATAAAGAAAAAAGGATCAGGCCAGGTACTTCGATATAACCGAAAACAAATCTTTTTGCATTAACGGTTTGGCCAGGTAATCGGTACACCCTGCTGCCAGTGCTTTTTCCCTCTCGCTTGCAAGGGCATAAGCTGTTTGTGCAACAATAAATGCCGTTTTATCCAGTTCCTTAATCTTTATGGCTGCTGAGTATCCATCCAGCACAGGCATTTTTATGTCCATCAAAACCATATCAATGCCGGGGTTGGTTTTATACAACTCCACAGCTTCTTTACCATTCGTTGCAAATAGTACTCTTTTACACTTACTTTCCAGCAATTCGGAAAGATAAATACGGGCCACTTCATCATCTTCAGCTACCAGTACAGTCAGTCTGTTTAACATTTCATCCGGTGTCAGAAAAACCGAAGCAGATTCTTCTACTATATCATTTTCAACACAATCTTCACACGGAATCACAAAACTGAAGGTACTCCCCTTCCCTTCTTCGGAATTTACCTCAATGTTTCCACCCAACATTTCAACATACGACCGTGAAATGTATAGTCCAAGCCCGGCGCCTCCATTTTTACCTGTACGGGAAAAACGACCGAATATATTTTCCTGATCCGCTTTTGCAATTCCCATACCGGTATCTTCCACAAAAAATTCTATCGTTTTATCCTTTTCCCTGCAACCAAAAACGATCTGCCCATTCTCTGTATATTTCAGGCTATTTCCAATCAGGTTACTAAAAACGGCGTACAATTTTTCCTTGTCGGTTGCTATACTAACATCACGTACCTCCAAGGATGTATCTACCTTTAATTCAAGTCCTTGTTTCTCCGCCTCAGGCTGAAAAACGGCAAAAAGATATTCGAATAATTCACTTAAACTGGTCTTCACCTTGACCGGAGCTACAGCACCCGATTCAATTTTTGAAACTACAATCAAATCATCAATTATATCAAGCATCCGCTTTCCGCTGCTTCGTATAATTTCAACATATCGTTGAAGGTTCTCAGGTGTAACCTCCGGATTAAGCAAATCAGCAAATCCTATAATTCCGTTCATGGGAGTCCGAATCTCATGGCTCACATTTACCAAAAAGGCTGAATCCAAAGGTACGTCTTCATTGAACCACCGAGATTCATCAGCAAATTTCCCCTTCAATTCCACCTCCGTCGGAATTTCAAAAAAAGCAAGACGAAACATATACTCCCCATCTGAACTTTCATCGCTGGTTATGCCAAAAAACCGTGCAAAAAAATGGTTGTTATTCGTGACAATTTTCAGATTATAACCATCTTCAAAATTATCAGCTTTCAGATTTTTGATTAAAAAGTTATATATGTCGAGAGAATCCGAAGCAATATAACGGGTAAAATCGGTACCCTTCAATTGGTCGCGATTGGATTGTAATAGTTTTTCGGCCTGGAAATTGGCATCAACTATTTCGTGATTACGATCAAGGATCAGATAAGATACCGGCGCATTATAAAAAAAATCGGCATAACGCTCCCTGTCTTTCAGAAGGTTTTTCAGTAGTTGATCCAACTTTTTGTCCAGCCCGGGTGGTAGCTGAGGCATCGATAATACCTGGTCAACAATCTCCTTCAAATCCCTTATATGATCCTCAAATAAACTCTTATAAACTTCCCGGGCATACTCCTCCCTGGAATTGTTTGGTGCAGTAACAAACGCTTTTTTCATAACAGAAAACCATTAATACAATACGAATATATCCATTTTATCAGAAAATGCGATACAGTAAATAAAACGATTTCAAAATTGAGTGTACTCCGGGATTTAACATTTTTAGCATTGGTACTCATTTTCCAATGCTTTTGACAAATCACCAAATTTTCATTCCTCCCCCCAAAAAGGTAGCCCAGGGAACAATTTCAGCCTTGATTTTGCGTTTGTGGTTAATAATATTGGGTAAGCGGGTATGTAGAACAAAATAATGGAAAAGAAAAAAGGGCAGCTCATCAGCTGCCCTCAAATGTTAACCCCCAAACACACAAGCAATACAGAACGTATTGCCTTACAAATGTAGCAAAACTTTTTCATTTACAAAACCTTCACATTTTTTTCTGGAAAAAAAAATCATTTCAGCAATTGCAAATGATAAAATAATGTACAAGAGATGCCAGGCCCGCTCCTGCAACCGGGCCCAAAACAGGTATCCAGGAGTACTGCCAGTCAGTATTGTCTTTATTTTTTAATGGCAGCAGGGCATGAACTATTCGCGGCCCCAAATCACGAGCAGGATTAATAGCATATCCGGTAGTTCCCCCCAGGCTAAGCCCGATGGAAAATACCACCAACGCCACAGGCAGCGCTCCCAATGACCCCAACCCTACTTTTGTACTGCCACCTAAACTCTGGTATTCCAGTTGAGGTAAAGTAATCAGTAATACAGCCAAAACAAGAACAAAGGTTCCTACCGCTTCAGAAAAAAAGTTATTACGAAAATGCCGGATGGCAGGTCCTGTGCAAAAACAGGCTTTTTTTGCCCCGGCGGTAGCAGTAATGCTAAAATGATGCCGGAAAAATACATAAACAGATAATGCCCCCAACATAGCACCAAGCATTTGAGCCAGAATAAATGGCGCAACTTTAGCCCATTCGAATAAACCGCTAAACGCCAACCCCAACGTAACGGCGGGGTTAATATGGGCTCCGCTGATATCAGCAGTTGACAAAACAGCAACAAACACAGCCATAGCCCATCCTGCTGTAATAACAATCCATCCGCTACCCTGACTATGCGTTTTATCCAGATTAACATTGGCTACGACACCATTGCCCAATAAAATCAAAATAAATGTACCGAGAAATTCTCCAAAAAATTCTATCATTGTTTTTCAGTATTAGTCTTTAGAAAAATAAATTTTGTCTTTTTTCAATGCCCCTCGTACCAGCCTTTGCTGCGTTCTACCGCTTTTCTCCAGTTAGCAATCACTTTTTTGAAAGCGTCCCTGTTTTCCGCTGGTTGAAACCGTCGGTCAACCTGCCATTGCTTTTTCACTTCTTCCATACTTTCCCAGAAACCGGTAGCCAGGCCAGCCAGATAGGCAGCTCCCAATGCCGTCGTCTCTGTCACCTTTGGCCTTACGACATCGGTAGCAATGGCGTCGGCCTGAATTTGCATCAGCAGGTTATTCACTACTGCGCCCCCGTCAACCCGGAGTTCATGTAACGAAATTCCCGAATCCTTTACCATCGTCTCAATTACCTCCATGGATTGTAATGCAATGGCTTCCAACGCTGCCCGCGCAATATGGGCTTTGTTGGTACCCCGGCTCAACCCGGTGATGGTGCCCGCTGCGTACTGGTCCCAGTGTGGTGCTCCCAATCCCACAAAACCGGGCACAAATGAAACCCCGTCGCTGTCATCCACTTCCAGGGCAAGCTCTTCAATCTCTCCTGAAGATTTGATAATCCCCAGTTGGTCGCGAAGCCACTGAACCACAGCCCCGCCAATAAAAATGCTCCCCTCAAGGGCATAGGTAGTTTTTCCTCCTACCTGCCAGGCAATAGTAGTAAGCAAATTGTGTTTTGAAGCAATGGGCTTGCTTCCGGTGTTCATCACAACAAAACAGCCTGTTCCGTACGTATTTTTCACCATCCCTTCTCCGGAACACATCTGGCCAAACAATGCTGCCTGCTGATCCCCGGCGATGCCGGCAACCGGAATTTCCTCACCTAAAATATCTTTATCCGTATTTCCGTAAATCTCACTGCTTGGTTTTACGTTGGGCAACATTTGTTTCGGAACACCGAGTATTTCCAAAAGCTCGTCGTCCCATTGCAATGTGTGAATATTGAACAATAGTGTACGACTGGCATTGGTTACGTCCGTTATGTGAAGTTTTCCGCCAGTGAGTTTCCATATCAGCCAGGTATCCACCGTGCCAAAAGCCAGCTTACCTGCCAGCGCCTGTTCACGGACACCTTCCACATTATCGAGTATCCACTTGATTTTTGTTCCTGAAAAATAGGCATCGAGCACAAGGCCTGTTTTTTTTGCGAAAGTGTTTTCCAACCCCCGACTTTTTAGTTCGTCACAAATACTTGCTGTACGACGATCCTGCCACACAATAGCATTATAAACCGGTTCGCCTGTTTCCCGATTCCAGACAAGGGTAGTTTCGCGCTGATTGGTGATGCCAATGCCGGCCACCTCTGAGGGCGAAACCTTTTGCTTTTCCAACACCTCGCGGGCCACTTTCAACTGTGTTTCCCAAATATCATGCGGACGGTGCTCTACCCAGCCGGGACGAGGATAAACCTGTTCGAATTCCTGTTGTGCCATTCCGGCTATTTCTCCCGAATGGCTAAACAGAATAGCCCGGTTGCTCGTAGTGCCGGAATCAAGCGAAAGAATGTATTTCTGCATGGGTTCAGATTTTTAATTTTAGAAATGATTTATGTTCGTTGAAAATACAACATTCGCGCAAATTAAAAAGAAAATTTTATAATCTTCCTATCTTTGCCGGCCGAAATAGAGGACAATGAATATTAGTACAAATAAGGTTGCTGTTATCGGAAGCGGAAGCTGGGCAACGGCTTTATCAAAAATGTTGCTTGAAAATGTAGGGCAAATCAATTGGTTTTTCAGAAAAAAAGAGACCGTTGAAAGGTTTAAAAAATTGAAAAGTAATCCGCGATATCTGCAAAGTGTAGAATTCGATCTTGATCGCATTCAATTTTATACAAACATAAATAAAATTACCAGTGAGTCGGATATACTGGTTTTAGCTGTTCCGTCTGCCTTCCTGCCAGGAATTCTGGAAAAAGTTAAATCCGATCTCCGCCATAAATATATTTTGTCGGGTATTAAGGGTATTGTTTCGGAAGAGAACCTCCTGATGGTGGAATACCTGAACAAACATTTTAATGTACCGTTTGAGAATATGGGCGTCATTGCCGGACCATGCCACGCAGAGGAAGTAGCCCTTGAAAAACTTTCGTACCTGACCCTCGCCGGTCTGGATGAAAGCAAAGCAGCTAATTTTGCCCGTTTGGTAAATTGCAACTACATTTTCACATCGGTTTCCGATGACATTTGGGGAACAGAATATACCTCGGTCATTAAAAATATTATTGCTATCGGGGCGGGAATTGCCCATGGTTTACGCTACGGCGATAATTTTCATGCAGTACTGGTTTCCAACGCTATCCGTGAAATAAAACGATTCGTTGATACCGTTCACCCCATTAACAGGGACATTAAGGATTCGGCGTATCTTGGCGATCTGATGGTAACGGTTTATTCACAGTTTAGCCGGAACCGGATGTTTGGGACGATGATTGGGAAAGGGTATTCCGTAAAAAATGCGATTCTCGACATGGATATGGTTGCTGAAGGCTATTATGCTTCAAAGTCCATCTATGAGATCAATAAAAAGTATGGTGTATCCATGCCTATCTCCGAAGCTGTTTACCGGATTTTGTATGAAAATGCATCTCCGAAAAGAGAGATCGAACGGTTAACAAAAAAGTTGACTTAGCAATTACAGCATTGCCACGTTGTTGAAAAGAATAAAAAAAGGGAACCCGAACCGGATTCCCTTTTGTATTTTTTTACAATGATTCTCCAAAATCTTTTTTGAATTTGGCCAACAGTTTTTCAGGCCAATCGGTTTTGGCTTTCAGGCGTCCCATAAAGAAACGCAGCAGTGGCGGTTCTTCAACCCATTCCAAACCACCAATCAACTCACGGTTATCATAGAGCCATTTTACGCGGTCAACCACAAACATGGTTTGCGAGAGGGTAAACACACGGCGCGGGAATGCAAGGCGGAGTAATTCCACATCGGCCAGAATATCATCGCCATTTTCGTCGCGAACGCTGGAGATGGTTCCCCGTTCCATTCCACGAATACCGGAAATAATAAAAAGTGCGGAAGCCAATGCTCCGGCCGGATATTCAGCCTGAGGCACATGTGGTAAAAATCCTTTGGCATCTACGTGGCACCCCAGGGCTCCGGGAGGAGTAATTACGGGTATTCCGGCAGCGTCGAGCTGGTTTACGGCATAGGCAATAAATGAAGGCGACTGACTGATAACGGTTTCATCGCAGGTTTCGTTAATCCCCACTGCCATTGCCTCAATTTCACGAACTGACATTCCTCCATAAGTAAGGAACCCTTCGTAAAGCACGAGCAGGTCGCGCATTTTCATGTAGAGATCTTTGCTGTTGGTTACAATTCCGCCCCCACGTGTGGAGCTAACCTTACGGCTCGAGAAATATACAAGGTCGGCATAGCTACACATTTCCAGCAGGATATCTTTGATATTGGCATTTTTAAATTCTTCTTCCCGTTGTTTTATGAAGTAAGCATTTTCGCCAATTAAACTGGCATCCAATACCATCATCGTTTCGTTTTCATCGCATACTTTTTTCACGTCACGCATGTTTTGCATCGAAAAAGGCTGCCCGCCAATCAGGTTGGTAGACGCTTCCATACGTACAAATGCGACGCGTTCTTTTCCGTATTCTTTGAAAACGGCTTTCAGTTTTTCAATGTCGATATTGCCTTTGAACAGTTTGCTGCTCTTAATCTCCAGAGCATCGTCAGCAAAAATCTCCAACACCTTACCACCGTTTAGTTCCATGTGTTCTTTGGTTGTTGTAAAGTGGTAATTCATTGGGATAACATCGCCTTTTTTAATGAAAGCCTGAGAAACGATGTTTTCGGCAGCACGTCCCTGGTGTGCCGGCAACACGTAATGTTTTCCAAACACATCGCGGAGTGCCCGTTCCATGCGGTAAAAACTTTGCGACCCGGCATAAGCATCGTCGGCCTGCAGCATCGAAGAAACCTGGTTGTCACTCATGGCATTGGTGCCCGAGTCGGTAAGCATATCAAGGAAAACATCTTTTGTACTCAGCAAAAAAGTATTGAACCCTGCCTCTTCCATCGCAGCTTTGCGTTCTTCAATCGGTTTTAGAAATAACTTTTGTACGATACGTACTTTGTGTAGTTCCACCGGAATCTGTTCGCCACTATAAAATTTAATGGCACTGTTCTGATCTGTCATTTTTATATGATTTATAATTTCAGTTTAAAAAAAAATCAAAAATAATTTCTTCAATCTGAAATCCGCTATAAAATAATCACTTGTTTACTTTTTGAACGATATTTATAATTAGTCAAAATAACGATAATTTAAAAGCCTGTAAGAATTGAATAAAAGAAGGATACAGGTTCTTAAATCAGAAAAACAGGATAAAAATCGTATAAAAAAGTGCTATCCTTTATAAAAAGGAGTATAAATCCATTGGAGATTACGCGTAAATGAGTTCAAGTATCCTTTCCAGCCATTTTACATCAACAGCGTCAAAATTGGCTTTTTCTTTGCTGTCCACATCCAGAACACCGATAATTTCTCCTTCCCGGTTTTTTAACGGTACCACAATTTCGGAATTGGAACGCGAGTCGCAGGCAATGTGCCCGGGAAACAGGTGAACATCTTCCACCACCACCGCATTTTTTTGGTTAAACGCTGCCCAGCAAACCCCTTTGTTCTTCTCAAGAACCTGGCAAGCCACCGGCCCCTGATACATTTGTACAGTCATTTCTCCGTTTTCCAGTATGTAAAAACCTGTCCAAAAAAAAGTTTCCATTTTGTGGTGCAAGACGGCGACGATGGTAGCCATCCTTGCAACCGGGCTGTTACTTTTTAAAACCAATTCACTCAGCTGGTTATATATTCGGGAATAACGACCTTCTTTTTTATTTTCTTCCATAAAAACACTGTTCGGTTTAATCTGCGAAAGAACAAAAAAGGAATGACTTTTAAAAATCGATTTTTCCTGCAAAGTATCGACAGGTAAACCGGGAGAGCCGTAGTTTCCCAACAGGTTGCGGTAGTTTGGTCCAGCAATTTATAAAGGTCCGGTTTAGAATGTACGATTTAAAACCGTGACACGCATTTTAAACTCACTATAATTTCCTTATTTTTGCCCCCCTGAAATAAAACATGAACAATGGCACAAAAACCGTCTATTCCGAAAGGAACCCGTGATTTTTCACCAGCCGAAGTGGTGAAACGGAATTACATTTTCAATACCATTAAAAAAGTTTTCCGGCTGTACGGCTTTCAACCCATTGAAACGCCTGCCATGGAAAACCTTTCAACCCTGATGGGAAAGTATGGTGAAGAGGGTGACAAGCTGCTGTTCAAAATTCTGAATTCGGGTGATTTTATTTCAAAGGTGCCCAATGAACTGCTGGACAAAAAGGATTCCAATAAGCTTACTCCTAAACTTTCTGAAAAAGGGCTGCGCTACGACCTCACTGTGCCGTTTGCCCGGTTTGTAGTACAATACCGTAACGACATTGTTTTTCCTTTCCGCCGTTACCAAATGCAGCCTGTGTGGCGTGCCGATCGCCCGCAGAAAGGACGTTACCGTGAGTTTTACCAATGCGACGCAGACGTAATTGGCAGTAACAGCCTGCTAAATGAAGCAGAACTTATTCAGATTATAGACAATGTTTTCACACAACTGAAAATCAATGCAATTGTAAAATTAAATAACCGGAAAATTCTGGCCGGAATTGCCGAAATAATTGGGGAGCATGAACGTCTGACCGACATTACCGTTGCCATCGATAAGCTGGAAAAAATAGGAATCGAAAATGTAAACCGGGAACTGGAGGAAAAAGGTGTTTCGAAGGTAGCCGTTGAAAACCTTCAACCAATACTGGCGCTTCAAGGCAGTACCGGTGAAAAAATGGTTCAGTTGGAATCCATTCTTGCTGCTTCGGAAATTGGAATGAAGGGAGTGGAAGAGCTCAAAACGCTTTTTAATTACCTCCAGCCAATGGGGCTGAATACCGGTGTAGAACTGGATCTCACACTGGCCCGCGGGTTGAACTATTATACCGGCGCCATTATCGAAGTAAAAACCACCGACATGGAAATGGGCAGTATTTGTGGCGGCGGACGCTACGACGATTTAACCGGCATTTTCGGACTGCCAGGAGTTTCGGGCGTCGGCATTTCCTTCGGGGCCGAACGCATTTATGATGTACTGGAACAGCTCAACCTTTTTCCACAGGAATCACCTGAAATTACCCGTGTCATGTTTGTAAATTTCGGAGAAAAAGAAGAAGCCTACTGCCTGCCCGTTCTGACAAAATTGCGCAGCGCAGGCATCAATTCAGAAATTTATCCTGAAAGTGCCAAGATGAAAAAACAGATGAACTATGCCAATAAAAAACAAATTCAGTTTGTAGTTTTGGCAGGCGAGTCGGAAATAGCCGAACAAAAATTTACCCTGAAAAATATGCAAACAGGAGAACAGCAACTGTTAGGCACTGAAGAACTGATAAATACCATTTCCAAATCATAAAAAAAGCCGGGAAAAAATCCCGGCTTTTTATGTCGATTTTCGAAACGTTTCTGACAGAATGAGTAAAATCCTGAGTAAATAGCCTTTTAAATTGATTCGGTTTCTACAACTTTCGACAGGATATCGGCATAAGGCACCAACAGGTACTTTTTACCATCAAAGTCGATTTCCGTACCCGAAAACTTTTTGTAAAGAACCTCATCTCCAGGTGCAATCTCGGCATTTTCGATGTTGCTAACGGCAACGACTTTTCCAACTTCCTGCTTTTCTTTTGCAGAATCGGGAATAATAATTCCCGCGGCGGTTTTTTGTTCCGCACTGTCCTCAGAAAGTTCCAGCAGAACATTCTGATTAATTGGCTGTAACTCTTTCATTTTTACCATTCTTTAATTAACGTTTAACACTAATTTGAAGTTAACAAATATTTGCTGATGTTATCTTTAAACATCTTTTTTGTATCTTCTTTTGAACGGGCAATACCTGACATCATGACTGGTTTTCCGTTTTGTGGGATGTAAAGAAAAGCAGGAATACTGCTCACCCCGAATACCGATGCCAATTCACGTTCTTTTTCAGTATCAATTTTATACACGTAAATATCACCGGCATACTCTTTCGAAATTTCTTCAAGAATAGGGGAAGCAATTTTACATGGTCCGCACCAATCGGCATAAAAATCGATCAATGCCGGCTTATCGCCTTTATAAACCCACTCCTGCGGTGAATTTTGATAATCCCACACTTTGTTCAGGAAAACCTCTTTGGTTAAGAGAACTGAGCCACCTGCAGTCCCTTTTTCTTCAGATACCATTTGAACGGGCGCAGAAGCCTCCGAAGTTTCACTGCTTTTGTCTTTTGCCTGGCCTGAATTACAGCTTTGTAATGTAATGGCTGCCAATGCCAGAATAAATACTACCTTTTTCATTTTATTTCAATTTTAATTTATTCCCAATAATGAATTTATTCTCGTTTTGTCGAAACCTACAATTATTTCTCCGTTAATATCCGTTTGAGGAACCCCCTGCTGGCCACTCCTTCGTACCATTTCCTCGGCAGCTTTCTGATCCCGCGAAACGTCTACCTCACGGTAGCGTACGCCATGCTCCTGAAAGTGCCTTTTAACAACGTTGCACCAGGTGCAGGTAGGCGTGGTGTAAACCGTTACATTCTTTTGTACCTTCTTTTCTCCGTTGGCAGAAACCAGTACTGCCGGTTTGTCAAAAATAGCATTAAATTGTTCCGGTTGATGACATCCTTTTACAATATTCCTCAATACCCCTTTTTCAAAATGAAGGGCAGAAGGCACGCTGGTTACACCATATTCAGGATGAATATCCCTTACCTGCGCTACATCAGCGGCATAAAAAATAGTGTTATTGTCTTCCCCTTCAGCCATTTTTTCCCCTTTTTGATAATTTTCGAAAGCGCAGTCACTCTGTACCGATCCTTTTTTATATAACAACAGCCAAACATTTTCGTTCTGTGCTGTTTCATTTTTTAATTCCTGTAAAGATTCAACTTTTTTCATTTCCCAAAAATATATAATTATTTACATATATGAAATAGTCAATAACAATACCTGTGCCATTTCATTCTGTTTACAATTTGTCATGAAACAGGTATGACAGAATTTTGTCATATACATATTAACATTGTCCTAAAATGAAAAAGTACGGAAACGCCATTCGGCCAATAATTTTTGCCATAAAAAAAAGAAAACAAAAAAAATTAAAAAAAAAATTTCTTCTCACGCAACCCTTGTACCCCTGTTTCAATCTTTTGGGTGTATATAATATAAAGTTATTTGTAAAGGAGAGAAAGTCATGAAAAAGTATGCTTTATTTATTTTATTGGGATTAATGGTTTTTACAACCAGCTGTTTAGACGATGATGGATATTCACTTGGCAGAATGTGGGTTGGTTTTGGAATGGTTGAGCAGGTAAATTCGGACCCAATGGAATATCAAATCAACATGGATAATGGCGATAAATTAATCCCTGTTGCATCCGGTTACCGGTTACCCTGGTATTATTACGGCACGAACGATCCGGAATCACGCCTGAAAACAGGCGACCGTATTTTAATCAATTATACCATTCTGGATGATGATGCCGGCGATGACGGTCAAATAGAAAACTACTACATCAAGGTAAATTCGGTAAAAAAGATTCTGCTAAAAGGAATTCTCGATATCACTGAAGAGAATCAGGACAGTATCGGAAACGATCCCGTTATTGTAAAAGAGTGCTGGATGACCGACAGCCTTTTAAATTTTGAAATCAAGTATTGGGGCCGTTACGAAGTACACTACATTAACCTGGTGAAGGAGCCCGGTGAACTCACCGCAGACGACCAGCCCATTGAGCTGGAGTTGAGACACAACGACAACGGCGACATGGAAGATATTCCTTATGCCGCTTATGTTTCCTTCAACCTGGAGGAGATCCAAATCGCAGGGCTTGATTCTGTAAAGTTCAGGGTAACAAGCACTGATTACGATGATGATCTGTTTGAATATGAAGGAACGTACCACTATGGCGATAGTGAATAATTCATGTCGTATTTCAGAAATATTCCCTTTTATACCCACTGCTTCGGGTGGGCAATGTGGCACAAAGTCTTCTCCTCTGAGATTGATGCGTGCAGGGGGAATAAACTCAATTCAATGCACTACACGACTCTAAGATGAATGTGGTACGTATCCGGAAAGGCGTCTTTTAAAGGCGCCTTTTTTTATTTTTTTCCCTCTGTTTTTATGAGAATAAACTATCTTAGAGCATCCATTAAACAGAAATATGGAACTGACAGTTTTACCGGATATCGTCATCATATTTGCCCTTGCAACTTTTGTAAACCTGCTTTTCACGCGGTTAAAAATTCCTACGGTAGTAGGATATTTAATGACAGGAATTATTGCCGGCCCTCATCTTCTGGCATTGGTTAAAGAAGAGCACAATATTGAACTTCTGGCTGAAATAGGAGTTGTTTTGTTATTGTTTACAATTGGACTGGAATTTTCGCTGAAACACCTTTTAAGAATCCGGCGGATTGTATTTTTTGGCGGCCTGTTACAGGTTTCTGTTACGGCAGTTTTATTTTACCTGCTCTCCTCATTCTTCCACATGGATTGGAAAGGGGGTCTTTTCATTGGCTTTCTGGCGGCACTAAGCAGTTCGGCGCTTGTGCTGAAATTATTGCAGGAACGTTCCGAACTTACTTCCAATTACGGAAGGACAGTCCTCGGTATTCTTATCTTCCAGGATTTATTGCTGGTTCCCCTGCTACTTTTTGCCAACCTGCTGAGCAATAACTCGGTGGATATTGGCAAGGAACTGCTGGTGTTGTTTTTAAAAGCAACGGGCATTATCGGTTTAGTTTACGTCGGTAACCGTTGGTTTTTTCCTAAGGTGCTGCATTTTATCGCCCTGGCCAAAAACCAGGAGTTGTTTATGATGAGCATTTTCCTGATTTGTTTTGGCATTGCCCTCCTGACGTACAAGCTGGGGCTGTCTCTGGCATTCGGGGCATTTCTGGCCGGTCTTATGATTTCAGAGTCGGAGTACAGTCACAATGCTTTTGGGAACCTGATGCCTTTTAAAGATATTTTTACGAGCTTTTTCTTTGTGTCAATCGGCATGTTGCTGGATCTCTCCTTTGTAGTTGACAACATCCTGCTGGTTGTCGGGAGTGTTTTGCTTCTTATTGTCCTGAAAACAATAATTGCATCTTTCACCGGTTTTATACTCGGCCACACGTTTCGCGGCATTGTTCTCATCGGGTTCGCCTTGAGCCAGGTAGGTGAATTTTCGTTCCTCCTTGCCAAAGTAGGATTTGATGCGGCCATCCTTTCTTCCTTCAGCTACCATCTTTTTTTGGCCGTTGCCGTCATTACCATGGCGCTTACTCCCCTGCTGATGAATATTTCCCTTCCGGTTGCCAACTCCTTTTTGAAACTCCGGTTACCCGACTTTCTTGTACATGGTCTTTTTCCTTTAAAAGAAATTGATATTCCCGATTTCAAAAATCACCTCGTAATAATTGGAAAAGACTCCAGTGCCCTGAAACTTTCAGTAATGGCAAAACAATATGATATACAACATGTATCAGTAGTCTTTGATCCGACCATTGCCAAAGAAAAAATGGATAATGCCGACAATGTGGTTTACGGTGATGCCGTGAATGAACCCATTTTGCTAAAAGCCCATGTTAATGCAGCCGATGTGGTAGTAGTTTCAGTTGGCGATATCATTCCTTCCATGGCCATCATCGAAAAAGTAAAAAAAATAAACAGCAGTGCCTTTGTAATTGCCCGCGCCCGGAATATTGAAAATGTGCCCGAACTATTTAAAATGGGTGCCGACCAGATTTTCCCGGAAAAATTTGAAATAGCCATCGACTTCTTCAACAGGGTACTGATGAAAAGACTTTATCCGCAGAAGGAGATAAACCGGATGCTGGCGCATATCCGAAGTATGAGCCTGGGAACATTTAGTGAAAAGGACATGGTAAACCAACCATCCATCCTTGACGAACTTCCCAATGTCAATATTTCAGCCATATCAGTGGAAGAAAATTCATTCGCTGCCGGAAAGAACCTCGGAGAGACAGATCTGAGAAAAAGAACAGGAGTTACCTTACTTGCGATTAAAAGAGGTGACGAAATTATTGAACGCCCAACGCTCAAAACAATGTTTTTGCCGGGAGATACTGCCTATGTTTTGGGAGACCCTGAGCAGGTCAATCTTGCAGTGGAATTATTTTCGCCTTAATGAACTGTTTTTACCA
This sequence comes from Mariniphaga sediminis, assembly GCF_003573545.1. Taxonomy (GTDB): domain Bacteria; phylum Bacteroidota; class Bacteroidia; order Bacteroidales; family Prolixibacteraceae; genus Mariniphaga; species Mariniphaga sediminis. Next base: position 123,857 of record NZ_QWET01000013.1, read on the forward strand.
GCTTATTCCCAATCGGGCAACTTAAACACTTTCTATTCTCGCAATGTTTATTTTTCAACTGTAGCAACGCTTGGGTTTCAAAGGCAGAACGGGCCTCAACCCCCAGTTTTTTCCACTTATTTATAATGGTATTCTTTTCCGGCTGGAGTTTCTCCAGAAAATCGAGTGACCGGTTTTTCAGATGATGCCTGTTTTGCCGCTCGCCATATACAAACAGAAATGGCACAACCACATTTACAATCAGTGTATCAATGGAATTTTCGCCCAGCTCTTTCACATGCTTCCGGGGAGAGAGTTTATTGAAACGGTAGTGGTTATCCCAATACTCCGAAGCCTTTACCCTGAACAGCTCTCTCAGATCTTCCACCTTTTCTGTATCCACAATTTTGGAAAAAAGTCCCTGTGAATGATAGACCAGTGCCGCCAGTTGCGAAATACGAATGGTCGGAAAATTGACAGGACGCAACCGCATAAACTTCCAAAGGTGGGCTTCCACCGGGGCCAACTGGTACTTTTTGTGCAGAAACCCAAATTCTTTCCGAAGTTCGAGAAAATAGTCATCGCCCAAAAGTTCTTCGTTTAGCAGTCCTGAAGCTCCAAAAAGCAGAGCCTCCAGTTGGAAAAGACTGTTTTTATGTTTAGCCAGAATATGTAACGGCACTGCCTTGGCCAGCAAACCGAAGGGAACTGAGTTGACTTTGAAGCCAAACATGCGGGCCAGCATCTGGTAGAATGTTTCATTCCAATTATACTGGTTTTGCTCTAACCCCCGGATTATTTCCCCGGTTTTGTCTTCCAACCGTTCAATCATCAGGCGGTTGAATCCAAGGCGAAGCACAACAGGATCGAAGTGATAGAATTGTTCTTCGCAGGCAATCCAGGTTTTGGCATCCAGTAGTTTCTGATAATTTTGCGTGAATTGCTCCGGCCAGGAAAATTCAAGGGAGGCAATTTCAGTCCCGTTTTCGCGGAAAACCTTTTTATCTGCCAGTTCCACTACATGTAAAATAACATTTTCATAAGCCTTGTCGCCTGTGTGGGCATGCCTTTCCCAGTCTGAAACTTTTTTATGAATCTCAATATTCCCGGCCCAGACGGTTTCGCCAATCTTAACTTTTGCATTAAAAAAATCTGGCCCGGAATCACTGTTTCTCCTTCCTGTATTCAAAATCTCTAATGGCTCACCCCCTGTCGTTTTCAGGTTTTCAGAAAAAAAAAGCCGGTTTTCCCAGATAAAATGGAGAAATTCTTCAGGAATAGGTTTTAGTGTGTTCATTTTTATTCTTGTTCGATTGAAGAATAAAAATAGTTAATTTTTTAGTTTCTGAAAGATGTCCCACAACACAATCCCGGCGCTTACTGACACATTGAAAGAGTGTTTGGTACCATACTGAGGAATTTCGATGGCGCCATCGCACCGGTTCACCACCTTTTGCTGAACGCCTTTTACTTCATTGCCAAAAACCAGGGCAAGTTTCCCATTATCAGGGGGCAAAAAACAGGGAAGAGAAATACTGTTTTCCACCTGTTCTACGGCAAACACTTTATATCCGTTTTCATGCAGTTTCGCCACCGCATCCTCCGTTTTCTCAACATATTCCCATTCTACCGATTTTTCTGCATCCAAAGCGGTTTTATGAATTTCCTTATTGGGAGGTGTGGCAGTGATCCCACACAGGTAAATTTTTTCCAGCAGCAAAGCATCGGAGGTACGAAAAACCGAACCGATATTATTGCAACTGCGAATATTGTCGAGCACAACAACCAGCGGCGTTTTAGACGCTTCTTTAAACTCTTGTTCCGACAGGCGGTTTAGTTCATTCACCTTACGTTTTCGCATGATTAAATAGTATTTTCAGACAGATTACTGCGTATTAATGTTTTGAAATGCGCGATTGTAAATCACGCAATATGGACAAAAAAGAATCAAGCAGGTCACCAGTTTACGTTGGCCCGGCAGACCGGCATAGTCATACAGCGCGCGCCCCCACCGCCCCGTGCCAGTTCCGAACCTGCAATGGTAACAACACATTTCCTGTAATTGTCTGTATTCACTTTTCCGCTAATTATATCCGATGCCCGAAAAATCTCAAAGCCATTTTTGTTTAATTCTTCCAACGTATGGACATTCCTTTCGTACCCGATAATTTTTCCTGGTTCAAAAGCGAAAAAATTAGCTCCACTATGCCACTGTTCCCGCTCCTGCACCCACGGATCTTCATTTCCTCCGCAAACAACCGGTTTTAAATCAATCCCAAGCTTTTTTAAAGCCTTGGTTATATTGGGCTGTTCGTCAATTTTAACTTTCCCATTATCAATTTGAATAGAAATGGTTTTAAACCGGCTAAGTCCGTAAACCACCGGCTCGTATACCATGCAAGTATCGACATCGAGACAGGTAAAAACCATATCCAGGTGGATAAATGACTCGGGAACGGAAGGCAACTCCTGTACAATAATATGATGTGTGCCTCTCCCCTGTCTTTTTATATTTTCAATAATGAAGTCGATTCCCTGTGTACTGGTCCGAACGCCTTTTCCTATCACATAAATGTTGTCCCGAATAACCTGAAAGTCTCCCCCCTCAAGGGTTGCCTTTGCATCAACAGGAATTCCGTGAATCGGTTTAATGGGATTCAGCGTATCCGTTTCAAATGCCGGATGGTTATTAAAAATCGCCTCCATTATCATCGTTTCACGTTCGCGTACGGGATTAGCCATTCGTCCGATAAGCATCTTCCCATTCATTCCCATGGCTGAGTCGCGGGTAAAAAACAGGTTATGCAGCGGACGTAACAAAAATTTTTCCGGACTAAGGTAGTTGGTTAGGTTATTTCGCTCCAGGATAACCCCTTCAATCAACAGGCCAGCAAGCGTAGAAGCATCGTTTTCAGCCAACGCCCCCTCCATCCCCGGAATGCCTTCATGGTTACATATTTCCCGGAGCAGTTGCATCTTAACTACCCGGTTATCCAGAATCTCTGCAAGCATTTTTTTTATGTCAAACACCTGCGTAATTTTTTTTAAAACCCCTACCAGTTGGGAATATTCATTTAAGGCAATCGAGAGATTTAAAATGTCACTGTAAAGGGCGCGCTCCGCATATCCTGGAGTCATATTTTCCACCTCCGATCCCGGTGTGTGAATCACCACTCCTTCCAGCTTACCGATTTCAGAATCAATACACGTTTTCATTTAAGTCAAATATAGTTGTAAAACTGCATCAAAGATATAAACTTTGCACGTGCAATAATGGAAAAAGAATATCTTCGTTTTCTTTATTAAAATGGGAAAAGTATTTAAAATAGCGGGAATGGTAGTTGTTGTCGGCTTTCTTCTTCAGAAGGGCCTGGCGGCGCAGGAAAAAGATTCAGCGCTGATGATGGGAATTATTGAAAAAGGCGATACAATCATACATAAAAACATACCTGAAATTGTTGTTTTTCCCCAAAGGGAGTTTAAGAATAACCGGCAAAGAAGACGGTACAACCGGTTTATCGAGAAGGTTAAGAAAGTATATCCGTATGCCAAACTCGCCGGTGAAATGCTACGGGAATATGAACCGAAATACCTGGCTCTTGAGGATGACAGGTCACGGCGGAAAATGATGAAAGAGCTGGAACAACAATTACTTGATGAATACAAAGATGATTTAAAACGAATGACACTCTCCGAAGGTCGTATTTTGCTGAAATTAATTGATCGTGAGACCAGTCGTACATCTTTCAGCCTCATTAAAGATTTCAGGGGCGGAGTGCCGGCCGTTTTCTGGCAGGGCATTGCGCGCCTGTTTGGAAGTAATTTGAAGGAAGAATACGACCCCAAGGGAGAGGATCGTATCATTGAGGAAGTGGTTAGCCTCATTGAAATCGGATACTTATAAAACACAAGTTATGTCTGATTTGCTGCGTACTTTTATTGCCCTAAAAATTAACCCCGAACCACCCCTGCTTCTCAAACTGAAAGAATTAAAAAATGAATTGGCCGGTGAACCTGTAAAATGGGTGGATGAGAACAACCTTCATTTAACCTTAAAATTTTTGGGAGACACTACCCTTCATCAGGTGGATGATTTGAAAGCCATACTGAAAAAAATTTCAGCGCGGAGCAATGCTTTTTCATTTCGACTAAAAGGTCTGGCTTTTTTTAAAAACAAAGGAATTCCCCGGGTGCTGTTTATTGGTATTGAAGAAGGTGAAGCGCTACAACAGTTAGCTGCAGAAATTAATTTGCAACTCTTCGCTCTGGGATTTGAAAAGGAAAACCGCCCCTTTAGCCCGCACCTTACTCTTGCCCGGCTCAAATTTCTGAAAGACAAAAGAAACTTTTATAATGCTATTGACAAATATCGCGACACCGATATCCAGTCAATTGTCATCCATGAAATTATTCTATACCAAAGCATTCTGAAGCCCACCGGCCCGATCTACAAACCTTTGGAAATTTTCCGGTTGGAAGGATAAGACAAAACGCCTGCAACGGCATCGGCAGGTTTGATTTCCTGACAATATTTTATAGTAGTTTGCTCTGACAGGTTTTACCTGAATACTTCTTCTTTTTAGCGAAGATATACCGTGATGCAAATAATTAAAGGATACAATAATTTCCAAAGGACAAAAGGCTAAAAGTTTCAAGTCAGCCGGAAAACAGGATGCTCTCCGGGGCTCCCGTTTCTTTGAAATCAGAAATTACTTTGTTACTTTAGGCGGCCAAATTAATACGTATTATGAGGAGAGTTTCAACCCTTTTACTTTGTTTGTTTTTTTTAGGGAAATTATTGGCCCAGAGCCCGTCGGTTTACGGGCCAGCGTCGCAAAAACCGAAAGTGGTCATTGGGCTGGTAGTAGAAAATATGCGCCCCGATTACATACAACGTTACTGGAATAAATTTGAGTTAAATGGCTTTAAAAAACTGTTTTCAGAGGGAGCCGTTTGCACCAACGTAAATTTATTGCAACACACCCAAAGTTATGCCAGCGGGACAGCCACCCTTTTTACAGGCGTTACACCTTCCGTTCACGGAATTATTGGAAAAACATGGTACGACAGACTGCGAAGCAAAGAAACAGAATGCACAGAAGATGATTACTATTTTACAGTAGGCGCCGACACAAAATTTGGAAATGCCTCTCCCAAAAAATTACTCACCAACACATTTACCGACAACCTGAAAATATTCTCGATGGGGAAATCACTGATATACAGTGCCGCCATAAACCGTGAATCTGCTATTTTCTCGGCCGGACACGCAGCTGACGGCGCCTTTTGGTTTGATCCCGAATCGGGACGAATGGTTTCCAGTTCGTTCTACATCAGCACCTTTCCCGACTGGGTACGCGATTTCAATACCGAAAATTACCCGGAAAGATACAGTTATCAAAACTGGGTTACCCTTTTGCCTCCAAAGGCGTACACGGAAAGTGTGGAAGATGAATACGTGCATGAAAAAGGATATTTCGACCTTTGGAACACCTTCCCTCATACCATTGGTCGCTACACCCGAAAAGCAGAATCCATGACCCCTTTTAAAACAACACCTTATGCCAACCAGGTCATCAAGGATTTTGCCATTCAGCTATTTGAAAAAGAACCCATTGGCGAAGATGAAACAACTGATTTTGTCACCGTGTTTTTTTCATCGATGGACTACGAAAATAACTCATTCGGGCCAACATCCGTTGAGATGCAGGACAGCTACCTGCACCTCGACAAATATATAGCTGAGCTCATTAGCCACGTCGAACAAAAGTACGGAAAACAAAATGTCCTTTTTTTCCTGACAGCCAACACCTCGGCTTCCTATCCGGTGAAATACCTGCAGGAAGAATTTCACCTTCCGGTAGATTACTTTATGCCTGAAAACGCCATTGCACTGCTTACATCCTACCTGAATGTTACTTACGGACAGGAAAGATGGATTGAATATTATTCCGGGCTACAGGTTTATTTAAACCACGATTTGATAAAGAAAAGGAAAATTAACCTCGATGAAATGAGGGAGGAAGCTTCCAATTTTATCAACCAGTTTGAAGGTGTCCAACTTTCAATGCCGGCCAATCAGCTTGAAAAGGGAAATTCCGGAAACGGCTTGCTGGGTACTCTTTATAAATCATATACCAAAGACCGTTCGGGCGATTTTCTCTATTTGCTAAAAGAAGGCTGGCAACCTGGCTATAAATTCAAAAAGGTGAATTTTACCGACCAGTCGCACATCCCTTTGGTATTTTACGGTGCCGGGATTCAGCCCAAAATAATCAGAGAAAAGTACAATGCCATTGACCTCGCTCCTACCCTGAGCGATCTGCTGCAAATTCCCCGTCCTGATAAAAGCCAGGGAATGGCAATCACGCCTGTGTTATCCGAAAAATAGAAAGGAAAGAGTGAGTTGGCGGAATGAAAATGCGCCTGCTACACCCATTCATTTCATACTAAGGCTTTACGAAGAATAATTCAGCACGAAGTAATGAGTATTTAGGGGAAACGGTGTTTCCTTCAACCTTTTCAAAAGAAAGGGCAGGCGGCGTTATTTTCGCTTTCGCGGGTTATTTTCGTTTGGCGCTGATTCATCCACACCTTTCTTTTCACCTGCACCGGCAACATACTTATTTGCCGGCAAAATTTCGGGTTTCAACTGAACAGAAATAACTGTATCCTTTTCCAGTTCAAACGTTGATGTGTATACGTTAAATCCGGAAAAAGAAATTTTTAAACTCTGCTCACCCGGATTAAGCAAAAGTTTGTAATACCCGTCATTATTAGAGATGGTACCGATACCGGAGACGCTTTCAAAAATAGTAGCATTTTGAATGGCTTGTCCGCTTACATTGTTTTTCACATATCCAGAAATGGACAATAGTTGGGCCCAACCAGACCCGGGCAAAAATAATATTACCCAGAATAAGAAATAAAATAGATGTGTCTTCATGGCTTTTCCGAAAATTGTTTGTTAAAATCAAGACCTTACATACTAAGACAACCTTATGGCTAAAAAGGTTGCTTCTGTTTTCTGCTTTTTTCAAAACGAGGTTTAATATACGAAAAAAAAACACGTCATATTTTGACAAAAATCATAAACCCATCTTATTTAAAATTAATCTACTTTACACAATCAAAAATGTGTTGAAAAACAGACATGTTACACAACAATGTCTTCGTTTTTTATCAATCATCTGCTTATTTTTATACACAGATTTTTTAGTGAACTACATCAAAAAGATACTAATTATTTAAAAACAGAATTTATCTGAAGAAAAGTATTTAGTGCAACCAAAATTAATCGATTTTATAACTTAAATTTTTTCTATGAATCCCATTGAATCTTTGATCAAAGATCTAGCTGATCAACATGGAAGGAAGCGGGAAAGTCTCCTGCCTGTAATGCAGGGGGTAGTCCAGCAGGAAAAGTTCCTCTCGGAATACTCCATGGTCGAAATTGCCCGCGAGATGGACATTCCTGCCGCGGAAGTATTCGGAACGGCTACCTTCTATTCGTTCCTGGAAACAAAACCCGCAGGTAAATACATCATACGGGTTTGCAGGACCATTACCTGCGCCATGAAAGGTAAAAACCAACTGCTGTTTGCCATTCAGGACATGTTGAAAATCAAAACCGGGGAAACAACACCCGACAAAAGATTTACTCTCCTGGAAACCAACTGCCTGGGCTGGTGCCACAAGGCTCCGGCAATGTTAATAAACGATGAAGTTTATACGGAAGTTACTCCGGAAAAAGCGAGGGAAATTCTCACCGGTTACATGAAGGACATTTAAAACAGGAAACCATGGCATACTCATATCAGTTAAAAAGGGTAGATTTCATTTTCAGGAATGAAAACGACTATGAAAAAGTACTTTCAGCTACCATCAAAAAGAAACCTGAAGACATCATAAACGAACTGATTAGTTCAGAACTGAAAGGTCGCGGGGGAGCAGGGTTTCCCACCGGCCTGAAGTGGAAGTTGACTGCTGAATCGAAAGCGCCTAAAAAGTATGTAATCTGCAATGCTGACGAAGGGGAACCGGGGACTTTTAAAGACCGGGAAATTCTTTCAAAAGTACCATATAAAGTACTCACAGCCATGGCCGTTTGTGGCTATGTTACCGGAGCAACAGAAGGATTCATCTACCTGCGGGGAGAATATAAATTTCTGGAAGAGGAATTAAAAAAGGTCATTGATGAGTTTCATTATTATTGTAAGGAGATCAACCTCGATTTCACCATAAAAATTTTCATGGGCAGCGGCGCTTACATTTGCGGGGAAGAAACCGCCCTGATGGAATCGATGCAGGGACGGCGCGGAGAACCTCGTAATAAACCGCCGTTTCCAACTCAGGCAGGCTACATGAATATGCCCACTGTGGTAAACAATGTAGAAACGCTGGTGCACGCGTTTACCATTTTTAAGTACGGAGCCAAAAAATTTTACGATCTGGGAGTTCAGTATTCACGCGGAACCAAACTCTTCTCTGTTTCGGGAGATACGCCCAAACCAGGTATTTACGAACTCGAATTGGGAATGAGCCTTCAGGATTTTGTGTACGAATTTGGCGACGGTGATACCAAAGCTGTCCAGGTTGGCGGAGCCTCCGGGTTTCTGGTGCCACGCAAAAAATTCAAAGATACTGCCATTGGCTACGAAGGCAAACTGGTTGGTATTTCACTCCCCACAGGAGGATCGATGATGCTTTTCAACAGTTCCCGTTCCATGTTTAACGTGCTCGACAACTACCTCGAGTTTTTCAGGGAAGAATCATGTGGCCAATGTACGCCCTGCCGCGTCGGTTGCCAGCAGCTCTTGCTGGGCATTAAGGCCGTAAAACGGGGAGAGAAACCTGCCTCATACCTCAACAAGTTACTGAAGCTTACCGAAACCATGCAACTTACCGCAAAATGTGGACTGGGGCAGTCAGTGGCAAACTCTTTCTCTTCCATTGTGGAAAACTTCCGGGAGGAGATGATATACTAAAACCAAAAATCAGAAACAATGGAGAAAAAAATACAAGTTACAATAAATGGTTTCCCTGTTGATATACAAAAGGGAAAAACCATTCTCGAAGCGGCGGAAGAGGAAGGGATAAAAATTCCTACACTTTGTTACCATAAAGACCTTTGCGTAGCCGGGAACTGCCGTGTATGCGTAGTGGAGGTGGTAGGCCAGAAACGGCTTTCTGCTGCCTGTGCCACTCCCTGTGAAGAAGGAATGGAAATACTCACTAACAGCCTGAAAGTAAGAAACTCACGAAAACATATTATTGAACTGCTGTTGGCCGAGCACAATGCCGACTGCACCAAGTGTTATCGAAACGGTAATTGCGAGTTGCAGGATTTGGCATCGGAATACAAAATTATGACGCAGGATTTTATCGAACTGGCACCGCTAAAAAACTACACCATCGATATGTTCTCGCCATCTATAATGAAAGATGACAGTAAGTGTATCCGTTGTCAGCGTTGCGTGCGCACCTGTGCCGAACTACAGGGGGTAAATGCATTAACGGTGGCCTACAAAGGCGACCGGATGAAAATAGCGACATTCTTTGAGAAGGCGATGAACGATGTAGTATGCACCAACTGCGGCCAGTGTGTAAACCACTGCCCCACCGGAGCGCTGGTAGAGAAAAACTACATCGAAGAAGTATGGGAGGCTATTTCTGATCCAACCAAACACGTGGTGGTACAAACTGCGCCAGCCGTTCGTGTAGGATTGGGGGAAGAAATGGGAATGAAACCGGGAGAACGTGTGACCGGGAAAATGGCGGCCGCGTTGAAAAGATTGGGTTTCGATTCGGTACTTGATACCGATTTTACGGCTGACCTCACCATCATAGAAGAAGGCAACGAATTGCTATCCAGACTAAAAAAGGCACTGGTTGATAAGGACAAAAATGTAAAATTGCCTATGGCAACTTCCTGCTCACCAGGATGGATAAAATATATTGAGCATCTTTATCCGGAATATCTGGACAACTTATCAACCTGCAAGTCGCCTCAGCAAATGTTCGGCGCGCTGGCAAAAACCTATTATGCCAAAGCCCGGAACCTTGATCCGGAGAATATCATTTCGGTTTCCATTATGCCCTGCACTGCCAAAAAATTTGAGGCTCACAGACCTGAAATGCATGACAGTGGTTACCGTGATGTGGATTATGTTTTAACTACCCGCGAACTGGCCATACTAATTAAACAGGCCGGGCTTGACTTTGACAAACTGCCACCGGCAAAATTTGACCGGCTGATGGGCGAATCGACGGGTGCAGGCGTTATTTTCGGAGCAACCGGTGGTGTGATGGAAGCAGCCTTACGTACGGCTTACGAACTGGTAACCGGAAGAGAAGTTCCATTTGAAAACCTCAATATTACTTCGGTAAGAGGAATGGAAGGCGTAAGAAAAGCAACCATAAAGATTGAAAAACCACTCAAAGAATGGGCATTTCTTGATGGCGTGGAATTGAAGTGTGCCGTTGCACATGGATTGGTAAATGCCAAAAAAGTAATGGATGCCATAAAAGCAGGAAAGGCAGATTTTCATTTTGTCGAGATTATGGCGTGTCCGGGTGGTTGCCTTGGAGGCGGTGGCCAACCCATTCCAACCAATCCCGAAATACGGGGAAAAAGAGCGGAAGCCATTTATGCAGAAGATGCTGAGCTGCCTATCAGAAAATCACATGAAAACCCGGAGGTTCAAAAATTATATAAAGATTTCCTGAAAGAACCACTGGGCGAAATCTCACATCATTTGCTGCATACAAAATATACAAAACGCGAGCGTTTTTAGGTTTCATTAAAAAATGTGTTTAAAAAAGAATCCGGTAAGCAATTTACCGGATTTTTTATCCCATATCTAAAGTCAATGTCCCATATTGAAACAGTAAAAAATACCATAAAGACTACAAAATACTGATTTTCAACCAATGGTACATTTGGACTAATCTTTGAATAAATGGTATCCAAATTACAGAAGTTCATTACAAAAATATATGGGAAGATAAATGCAAAAAATTACAATTGCGTAATTAAACTATCTGGTTTTAAAAAAGGGCATTTAGATTTGGGATTCGGAGTTTCCGGGTCCCATTTTTTTTGTTCGGTTTTTCAATTGCTCTCCAAATGACTATATTCGAAAAAAAATTTCACAAGAATGAATAAAAAAATCACATTTATTCTCATAGCATTTGTATTTGCAATCCCTTTGAAGGGACAGGTTAAATACCTTCATCCTTATACGGACGAAGTTGTAATTGAAACACATACCTACATTTCAAAAGAGGGAGAAAGTCTTGATTTTGATATTTATTTGCCCGCAAACGATCCGGATACAGATCGGCCCCTGGTGCTGTATGTCCATGGCGGAGGATTCCAGGGCGGACAACGCGACAACGAGCAGATTGTAAATTTTTGCAACAAACTGGCCGGATATGGCTATGCAGTAGCTTCCATTTCGTACCGGTTAACCCGAAAAGATCAGCCTGGCGGTTTTGGCTGCAACTGTCCAGTTGCCGAAAAATTTAAAACATTCGATGCCGCAGTAGAAGACATTAGCGATGCCACTTTTTACCTGATTCAAAATCATGAACATTTTGGTATTGATCCCTACAAAATAATCCTTGCGGGAAGCAGTGCCGGTGCTGAAGCGGCTCTCATTGCAGCTTATACGCCGCCGCTTTGCTATGACCTTGAAGCGGGACCGGTTTCTTACGCAGGAGTCATTGGCATGGCTGGTGCCATTCCTGATACAACTAAAATCTACGATGATTCAGCTATCCCCTCGCTCTTTTTCCACGGCACCGATGACAAGCTGGTACCTTACGCCACAGCCCCCCACCATTATTGCGAAAAAGGACAGCCGGGTTACCTGGTGTTACACGGTTCTTTTACCCTGGCAAATAAACTGGAAGAACTTGGCGTTCCTTACTGGTTGCACACAACCTGTGGAGGTGGTCATGAAATGGCCAGCAAACCCTTGACCGCATACTTTGATGAGATTGTGGACTTCTGCTACAATTTTGTGGTGAATAAAAAAGGCGAATCTCTTCGTACCATTGTAAGAGGAAAAGTCCAAAATCCCGAATATGAACCATTCAATTTCTGTCAATAATGAAAAATATAGTTTATATCATTTTGCTGTTAATTCCCTCAGCGCTATTTTCGCAACAAATGAATATTGTTTCTTTCAATATCAGGTACAATACGGCCAATGATGGAATCAATGCCTGGCCCAACCGTATTGAAATGGCTACCGGGCTACTCCGGTTTTACGAGGCTGATATTTTTGGTTTGCAGGAAGCGTTGCACGGCCAGATATTGGATGTCCAAAATGAACTTCCCGAATACGAATGGTTTGGTGTGGGCCGTGAAGACGGAAAAACCGGAGGTGAGTTCACTCCCATTTTCTATAAAAAATCGAAATTTATTCTATTAAAGCAGGGAAACTTCTGGCTCTCGGAAACACCGGAAAAGCCAAGCAAAGGATGGGACGCGGCTCTTAACCGCATTGCTACTTGGGGTCATTTCCAGTCGAAAGTGACCGGAAAACAATTTTTGGTTTTTAACACCCACTTTGATCACAGGGGGGTTGAAGCCCGGAAAAATTCGGCGATCCTTATCCGGGAAAAAATAGAAGAGATGACTTACAACAAAAATCTACCGGTGATTTTAACAGGAGACCTGAACCTGACGCCTGATCAGGAACCGATTTCCCTGTTAAAAAAATACCTGAGAGACAGTCGCGAGGTTTCAGAGAACCCTCCATTCGGACCAGTTGGGACATTCTCTGGATTTAAGCTGGACGCCGATCTTACCGGACGTATCGACTATATTTTTGTGCAGGGAGGAATAAAAGTGTTAAAATACGCTGCGTTATCCAACTTTAATGACCACCGGTTTCCTTCAGATCACCTGCCCGTCTTTGTTAAGGTTCAATTGAAATAACATTTCTGTTCGGATAGAACGGTTTTCCATTCGTTTTCTTTCATTCCCTGAAAAGCTTTCGAACGGGTTCAATTCATTGCGACAAAATGTTTTGTTGCTGCCATCACCATTGGCTCTGTTTCACAACTCAGGGTAGTTATAGGATTTGTTGACATTGCATTTGCCCTGATGGCCTTTCCAACAGTAATTTCGGCATTGCTTCTTTCCCCGCATGTAAAAAGGGCCTCCCGGAAGTATTTCGCAGGTCTGAAAAAGGGACATTTCTAATATTGCCGGACAGCCTTAATGTTAATTTCATATTGAAAACTTAACCCAATTAAGCCCTAGTATCCTCAGATAATTTAGTGATATTTGTCATTCATTTTGAGTCTGAACAAAATTCAGAATTAAATCATATAATAAAAGAACAAACCAAATGTTTAAAATTCAAACGTTAAATAAAATCGATCCCGATGGGTTGGGGCTTTTTCCATTAGACAAGTATGAAATAGCCAGCGAAATCCCGAATCCGGATGCTGTTGTCCTTCGTAGTTTTAATATGCACGAGATGGAATTGCCCGAGTCGTTAAAGGCGGTTGCACGTGCCGGCGCGGGAGTTAACAACATTCCTATTGACAAATGCACAGAAAAGGGTGTTGTAGTATTCAATACTCCGGGGGCCAACGCCAATGGGGTGAAAGAATTGGTTATTGCCGGCCTTCTGCTTGCATCCAGGGGAATTGCCGAAGGAATTTCCTGGGCTAAAACACTGGTTGGCAAAGGAGAGGAAGTTCCTTCCCTCATTGAGCAGGGTAAGAAGAACTTTGCCGGACAGGAAATCAAAGGAAAAACGCTGGCGGTAATAGGTTTGGGCGCCATCGGGGTGTTGGTTGCCAATGCAGCGCACACACTGGGTATGAAAGTTATCGGTTACGATCCCTACATGTCTGTAAAGCAGGCATTGCAACTGAGCAACCAGGTAAAGTGGGTAAAAGGGATCCAGTCACTTCTCAGCCAGGCCGACTATGTTACGTTGAATATTCCGCTCACTCCGGAAACAAAGGGATATATCAACAAAGAAAAGTTCGGGATGATGAAAAAAAATGTAAGAATCCTGAATTTTGCCCGCGGAGGACTGGTTGACATTAACGATTTGAAAGAAGCTATTGCATCAGGAAAAGTGGCATCCTATGTAACCGATTTTCCCAATGAAGAGACCCTAAAAATGGATAAAGTAATTGCCATTCCACACTTGGGGGCTTCCACAAGCGAATCTGAAACGAACTGTGCCATCATGGCGGTAAACCAGGTAAAAGATTTTCTGGAAGACGGGAATATCAAAAACTCAGTTAACTTTCCTGAGGCTCAAATGGAACGGAACGGAGGAGCCAGAATTATTATTGCAAACCAGAACATTCCCAACATGGTAAGCCAGATTTCCAGTGTCCTGGCTTCAGAGGGCCTGAATATCGACAATATGCTGAACAAAAAGCACGAAAATATTGCCTACAACATCATTGACGTAACCCGACCGGAAATTGATGAGGGAATAAAAGCCAAATTGAAGGCCATTGAAGGAGTCTTTATGGTTCGGGTTATTCAGAATTAAACCGTTTAAAACAGGAGGAAGCCACAGGGTTCCTCTTTTCTGTTATCTTTGGTTTTCCACTGTAAAACTATTACATAAATTGAATAAATTCATATGATAATGAGCAAACAAATTGAAACTAAAGCAGCAAATAACATTCGTATTCTTTCTGCCGCCATGGTGGAAAAAGCAAAATCGGGGCACCCCGGTGGGGCTATGGGTGGAGCAGATTTTATCCATATCCTTTATAGTGAATTCTTAAACTACGATCCTTCCGATACAAGCTGGGCTAACCGTGACCGGTTCTTTCTCGATCCGGGACACATGTCGCCCATGCTCTATTCTGTACTGTCTCTGGCAGGCTATTACAACATGGATGACCTGAAAAATTTCAGGCAGTGGGGCAGCGTAACACCTGGTCACCCGGAACTTGATGTGGCTCGTGGCGTTGAAAATACTTCGGGCCCGCTTGGTCAGGGACATACCATGGCAGTAGGTGCTGCTATTGCAGAACGTTTTCTGACTGCTCGTTTTGGCGATTGGATGTCGCACAAAATTTACGCTTTTATTTCTGACGGAGGAATCCAGGAAGAGGTATCGCAGGGTGCAGGCCGCATTGCCGGTTACCTGGGATTAGGCAACCTAATCATGTTTTACGATTCCAACGACATCCAGCTTTCTTCTCCTACTACCGATGTTACAATAGAAGATACGGCCAAAAAATACGAAGCCTGGGGCTGGAATGTACTCAGTATTGAAGGAAACAATCCGGACCAGATAAGAGACGCGCTGAAAAAAGCAAACGCCGAAACCGAAAAGCCCACCCTCATTATCGGGAAAACCATTATGGGTAAAGGCGCCCTTACCGAATCCGGTGAAAACTTTGAACGGCAAACATCTACGCACGGTATGCCACTGTCCGATGCAGGCGCTTCTTTTGAAAAAACAATACAAAACCTGGGCGGCGATCCTGAGAATCCTTTCCAGATTTTTGAGGACGTTCAGGCATTTTACGATAACCGGAAAAAAGAACTGATTGCTGCTGCTGCTGCGAAAAAAGCGGAACAGGCTGAATGGCAAAAAGCTAACCCAGAACTGGCGGCCAAGCTAAATTCATTCTTCTCTGACGCGGCACCGGAATTTGATTTCTCTTCGCTCGAACAAAAAGAAAATATTGCCACCCGCGGGGCATCAGGAAACGTGTTGGGAGCCATGTACAATAAGGTAGAAAACCTGATTGTGGCATCTGCCGACCTTTCCAATTCAGATAAAACAGACGGCTTTCTGAAAAAAACCACCTCTTTCAAAAATGGGGATTTCAGTGGCTCATTTCTCCAGGCAGGAGTTAGCGAGCTCACCATGGCCTGTCTGGTTAACGGAATGGCACTGCACGGAGGTGTTATAGCGGTATGCGGAACCTTCTTCGTTTTTTCTGACTACATGAAGCCAGCTGTCCGTTTGGCTGCGCTAATGGAACTTCCGGTGAAATATGTTTGGACGCATGATGCATTCCGTGTAGGCGAAGATGGTCCCACCCACCAACCGGTAGAACAGGAAGCGCAAATCAGGCTCATGGAGAAACTGAAAAACCATAACGGTGAAAACAGTGTACTGGTGCTTCGTCCGGCCGACGGTAACGAAACAACGGTAGCCTGGAAAATGGCAATGGAAAATACAGCAACACCAACCGCGCTCATATTATCACGCCAGAATATAGAAAACTTACCGACAGAAGGAAATGCTTACGAATCGGCATTACAATCGGAAAAAGGAGCTTACATTGTTGTAAAACCAGCTGAAAAACCCGACGTGGTATTGGTAGCCAGCGGCTCTGAGGTATCTACCCTGGTAGAAGGTGCAAAACTGCTCACCGAAAAAGAAGGATTGAATGTGCAGGTGGTTTCCGCTCCATCAGAAGGATTGTTCCGGAATCAGCCGGAAGATTACCAGCAAAAAGTACTTCCTGTTGGAGTTCCGCGTTTTGGACTGACTGCCGGATTGCCGGTAACCCTTGCCGGCCTGGTAGGTGAAAACGGAAAAATCTGGGGTATGGAGTCATTCGGTTATTCAGCACCCTACAAAGTATTGGATGAAAAACTGGGATTCAACGGCGAGAATGTATACCAGCAGGTGAAAAAAATGTTGAAATAAATTTTCACGTAACTTTCATTACATAATTATGTTCTCCTTTTTTAGGAGACCCTAATTAAAACATTTTTTGAAGGAGAAGGCGTAATCATATATTATGCCTTCTCCTTTTTATTTTTAAGAACAAGAACATCTTAGGGGAATAGCTTTTAAGAAAAGCCGGGTTGCCGCTCCTTCCCTATCATTTTGGGGACTTTCGAAGTAAATTACAAACCAATAATATAAGCTGGACCTTCAATAAAGTAACCTTTTAATGGAACAAAAAAGCTATTTGTTTCTGGCAGTGTGAAAGAAGTTGGCAGGATAACATTTACCACAACAACGGTAGCTCAGTAAACATTTTCCTTTGGTGAAAAATTAAATGAACAAGGGGACGCTCTATGAAAGAACGTCTCCTTGTTTATTTTTGTCTCCCTGAATACCAATCAGTTGACAGCGGGAGTAATTACAAATTTACGGAATTCAACAGGGCCATGATCTCCCTGTACCTGAATCGGGCCCGGATTCCCTTCATTACTATCCAGCGAACCACCGGTGATTCCCGGGATAGGCCGGTTGGAAATAACTTCGATTCCATTATGTACAATGGTTACATGCCTCCCTACCAGGGTAATTTCATACGTTTGCCATTCTCCTGGCTTTTTGGCTGCATACACGGCCGGTTCAATAAAACCGTAAACACCGCCAATACTCACGTTACTGGTTTTATTTACCGGACTGTCTTCAATCTGAACTTCATAACGACCGCGTAAATAGATTCCGCTGTTGCTTCCTTCGGGATACCTGAATTCAACACTCAGTTTAAAATCATCGAACTTCTCATTGGTCACCAGGTTACCGCCGGCCTCCGTGTTTACCAGCACACCGTCCACCATACGGAACTTGTTGTTTTCCGGTACAATCCATCTGGACAGGTTATCATCCAGCAGGTTTTTAGGATTTCCCCATACCGGTGGTTTTTCCCGGATAAGCGACGGAGCCCGCACACCGGTCCACTCAAGTTTATGGCCATCGAGCATTTTGTATCCACTCAGTTTATTGTCCTTCAGTGTAAATTCAAAATAAATATCCTCAATGTCCATCCATTGCGGAGGAATGGTAAAATGATACTTTCCGTCTTTTGCCGAATAATGAATCTCTGAAATGGGACGGGCGCTTCCTTCGTAACCCACATAATACCCCACAAGGGTTGAGAAGCCCGAACGTTTTATTTCCAGCCATCCGGGAAACCCGGCGGCATCCATCAGGCCATGCCGGAAAAGCCCCAAATCCTCCAAATCATCACCTTCTATCACAATAGTCAGGTCCCAGCGGCCAATCACTTCTGACCCATCATTGGATGATTGTGCCAGCGCAGAAGCACAGACACCTAAATTTAAAGCAAGTAACAAAAGCGTATTTCTAATTATTTTCATTATGATTAAAAATTTAAAATGAAACAAAGTCTTCGATATACATTTTTAAACGAACAAGGCAAATCTACTTAAAAATTATTTTGGGAGTGCCATGTCATATCTTAAATGATGTATTCCTTTCGATTCTGTGGTTCAAACCGACAGACTCTGTATTCTGTTATATTTCCAATTTTGGGAATTCAGGCACGGCGATGTATGTCAGCCCACATATTTATATCCCAGGCCTTCTACCGTTTTTTTCACATTTTCCAAATCATAGCCGGAACCGGTAATTTTTACAGTTTCACTGCGGTTGTCGGCCACTACACTGGTAATTCCGTCCAGCGCTTCCAGGTTTCGTTTTACATTGGATTCACAATGGGAACAGGTCATTCCGGTAACCTTTACAGTAACTCCTTCCCCCTTTTCCATTTTAGTTTTTTTCTGGACCATCCCATAAAAATAACCGCCAATCATGGAAATAACGAGCACGATAGCCGAAGCCCACATCAACCAGGAAGGCAGCATCTCGTGTCCCTCACCGCCATCATGAACATGAACCACCTTGTCCAGTATCCAGTCGGCCGGGATGAGCATATTTACCAGCAAACCAAAAACCAGGGCGCCTCCAATAATTGTACTCAAATAAGCGATGAGCGATTTACGCCCCATTGTTTTTCCCAAAACCGTCATGGTAGCCACATTGGTTGCCGGTCCTGCCATCAGAAAAACCAATGCTGCTCCGGGGGAAACACCTTTCATCAGCAACACGGCAGCAATGGGAATAGAGCCGGTTGCACAAACGTACAAAGGAATTGAGGCGGCCAGAATAACCAGCAACTCCAACAGGCCCAGCCCCTGGAAAGAACTAAAAAATTCATCGGGCAAAGCGACTGAAATCAAAGCAGCCAGCATAAAACCAATAATCAGCCATTTGGCAATGTCTTGCAACAACTCCACAAAAGCATAATCAGCAGCCCGTACCAAAGAATGCCGTGTGTCAACTGTTTCGGGTTCATGACATCCGCACGACGCATCGCTGCAATCTGCGCCTGACTTTTCTACAGCCATCACTGCCGGCTTTCCCAATGTTGCCATATCTAATTTCAGGTTTGAAAAGGCTGAAACCGGACGGGCAGGTTTCTCCTTCACCAGAAATTTTGTGATGACCCCACCGGCAATACCTGTAAAAAAAGCAACAAAAGGGCGCATTACAGCAAAAGGCCAGCCCAGCATGGAATAGGTTGCCAGAATAGAATCGACTCCTGTTTGCGGAGTTGAAATTAAAAATGAATTGGTAGCCACTTTTGATGCGCCGTTACGAAAAAACGAAATTCCGGTGGGAATAACCCCACAGGAGCAAAGTGGCATAGGAATTCCAATTAATGACGCATTTACAGCCGAACGGAAATTCGATTTCCCCATATATTTATCGATGTGCTTCTGAGGAAAATAGACCTTCAGCAACCCGGCAAAAATAAGCCCCAGCAAAAGCCACGGCGCCATTTCCAATACCAGGAACCACAATTCAGCAAAATATTTTTCGATATATGGCAACATTGTTCTTTCTTTAAACTACAAGAATAACAAATGAGCGTTATTCTTGTTTCCGGGTGCGGCGAAATCCGATTCGCCGAAAAAAAACGCGAATTGGAATTCGCGTCACCCACACTTTCCAACCAGTCAACCCCCGCTGGTGCCAATTTGTAATTGGTACCTTTTATTGGAAACAAAAAATCAATTTCCCGCTTGTTTTTTCCGGCGGCAATCCCTAATTTAGTTCCCGTAATTTTTTGTATTTCAACTAACACCAAAAACCAATGTTACATTCCGGACAGATACATTCACAGAAAAAAGTTTTCAGCCAAAACAGTAGTGCAGAAAAGGTACGGAATGATGCCTTGCATAGAGAAATAAATGGACTTGGAAATATACGCAATCGTTGGGCTTAATTTTGAAAAATGAAAAAACTGATTATAATATTAAATACATTCCTTATTATTAACTCCATACTTGCATCTGGGAAAAAGACAGAAAATATTAGAGGTAAATGGTATTTAAAATCAATAGTAATTGATGGCGTATCTAAAAGTCCTGCTGAAAATGTTTCACCATACATTTATTTTGGATATGATTCAAGTAATAGATTTTCTCATTGGGGTTCATTTTATCTCGTAGATGGGAAATACAAATTCAGTGAATCTTATTCCTTCGAAAATTTCTATCAATTAGACGGTGATTCCGTAAGACTTATTGGACCAAGACTGAAAGGTCATCTGGGAATCAAAGGAGCTACTTTTGATTTGCGTAACGAATTACATGGAGCATTTAAGTATAGTATCTCAAGTAACAAATTACTGCTTGAAAACGGGAAAATATCGCTGTATTACGAAAAGGATTCTGTAATCAATCATGGACTTGAAAAAGCAGCAAATTCCCGAGACTTCGGTTTTGATAAAAAATTAATAGGTAGCTGGCGGTTAGTAAAAATGAATGTTCCAGACTCATTGGTGGAAGAAGTTAACAGAAGCATAGAAAAAGCATACGAAAAAAAACGTAATCGTGGATATCCACAAAAAAAGCGACCTAAAAAATTAATTGAGATGGGGAAACAAGAAGTTCAGAAGTTCTTAAACAACGGAGGCTGGACTGTAAGTATTGGAGATTTTCTCGAAAATACTAGTTCTCATGATACTTTAAGTTATGGCAATTTTTTAAGTTACAGTGATGGGTGCAATGGCTGTAGAGGGTACATCAGAGTTTCCAACGACACCTTAAAAACAAATAATATAATGTGTACCGCAGCTTATTGTTTTCCCAATTTTACAGGCACTTTTAAAAACCACAGAGCATTTAATAACGCTACTTATCATTTTAAATCAGATACCTTAATAATTGAAGCTACAGATAGAACCAGTTTTTTTGTCCAGTCAGATCAGACAGCATCAATAAAAAGATATGACTATAAGAGTTTAGATAAGTTCTACAAGCTTGCAGATATAAGTATTGAAAATAAAGAATTGGAAGATGCTATTTTGAACCTGATACCAGACAATGAAATATATTTTCACCTTAGCGGTGGTTGGGGTGTCAACCCAAAAAATAAAGATTGTTCAGGAAATAAGATGGAAATATTTCTTTATAATAATGAGAATTATTACATGCAAGATTTAATGTGGATATATCATGAGAATTTCGGAGAATTGCAAGATAGGTTTAATTATAATTGTGCTTTTATCAGAAATGAGAATAAAATAAATAAATACTTGGATATGAAAGATTTATTAGGTGAAAAATATATTTTTAGTATTGAAGGGAACAATCTCACTTTTCGCTCACCAGACAACCGTAACTTCTTGTACCTTAAATCAAACTATTAAGAAAAAAAATAATATGTTCCTAAATGAATAAAAAACTAAGCCCAACACAGTACATATTGCAGGGCGGGGTTTGGTGGTACGCCAACTGCGGATTCTCGTTTCGCAGTTCCGTGTCCTTCGGACAGGAACGCTCTCCGAAATCCGCCCCGACAACATGTACCAACCGTTATACAAAATTTTTAAAACCATAAACAATGAAAAACGCTATTTTATTTCTTCTAATAGTAATTTTAGCAGGATGCCAACAAGACAACAAATATATTTTAAATGGTTCTTTTGATGGCCCACAAAATGAAGAATGGATTTATATGGTCAAATTTCCCGGCAACTATAATGACAGGGACTCGGCTAAGATTGAAAATGGAAAGTTTGTTTTTACAGGAATCATAGATACACCGCAAGTATACTATATGCATTATCAAATGGATAAAATAATTGGTGTAAATACATTTTTCTTAGAGCCAGGAACTTTAAATGCTACAATAAATTTAGACAATTGGGATTTGAATTCGAAAGTCGAAGGTGGCAAGCTAAATGATGAATATAATAAGTTTCTTGCAGAAAGGTTGGAGAAGTTTCTTAATTCAATTTTCGAACTTCAAAGAAAAGCTGCGAACGCAAGAAAAGACAGATTAAAAGAAATTAATGATAGTATTAGCATGCTTTGGTCAGCCGATTTTAATTTTTCAATGAATTATATAAAAAATAATAGCAACTCATTAGCTGCACTGCATTCTTTCTATATGCTATATAATGGTTGTACAGTAGATGAAACAAGTCAAATCCTGTCGCAATTCCATCCATCTTTACACAATACATTGCTTTACAAAAAAATACTAGATGAAAATCAAGAACGGATAGAACGTCGAGAAAAGGCGAACTCAATAAGCCTCACGAATGAAACAAAAATTGTTAAATCGGATTTTAAAGGAGCACCTGTTTTTGAAACAATTATAAAACAAAATCCAAACAAAGTTTTGTACGTCGACTTTTGGGCAACGTGGTGTGGCCCATGCAAGCAGGAGTTTCCTTCTTCCAAGAAACTTTACGAAGAAATTGACACAACAAAAATCAGCATGATTTACCTCTGTATTAGCTCCGAAGAAGAAAACTGGAAACAAACAATAAAATTGGAGGGGTTAAAAGGACAACACTTTTTTATTGACGATGAAGTAATGAAGAAGCTCGAAAATGATTATAACCTAAAAATCCCAGGCATCCCAAGGTACATAATTATTGGGAAGGATGGAAAAATTGTCAACGAAGATGCACCAAGACCGAGTTCTGAGGAAACCAAAAAACTATTAATCCAATTATCGAGTTAAAAAACTTTGTATAACAAAGTGCATATTGCAGGGCGGGGTTTGGTGGTACGCCAACTGCGGATTCTCGCATCGCAGTTTCGTGTCCTTCGGACAGGAACGCTCTCCGAAATCCGCCCCGAAAACATGTACCAACCGTTAGGCAACATTTTGAAAAAGAAACAGATATGTTAAAAAGAGGAATAACAATTACAAATTATTTAGTCGACGGAAATCCGGAAGGAGTCATTTTTGCCTATATGTCTAATTGGACTGGACAGGCAATTAAAGTTCCGCGAAACTTATTTCCCAATTCTAAGGATTACGAAGAAATAAACAAACCAGGAATATATTTTCTAGTTGGTCAAAGTGATGAAAACCCTGACGACAAACTAGTATATATTGGAGAAGCAAACAATATCTCAGAAAGGTTAGTACAGCATATTCGAGACGAAAATAAATCCTTCTTTGAGACAATTATTGCTTTCAGTTCTAAAGATGAAAATTTAACAGTTTCTCATACCAAATACTTAGAACAAAGACTAATTGAATTACTATTGAAGAATGCCGAATATAGAACGGTAAATAAAAAAGATGGCAATAAAATTAATTTGCCCAAAATGGTGATTGACGAAATGGATACATTTTTAGATAACGTAAAGGTACTGTTACCTACACTTGGATTTAATCTCGTCGAAAACAACGGAGAAATGCTAACAAGTAAAAAGGAAGAACGAGATTTAGCTCTTTTTCTAGATGTTTCAAATTGGAAGGCAAAAGGAAAGTTGACTTCAAATGGTCTTTTGGTGGAAAAAGGAAGCGGATGTAATCCCAAGGAAACAGATTCGTTATCAGGCAGTTATTCAAATTTAAGGAGAACACTTCTAGAAAAAGAAATAGTAGTAACTGAGGGAGACCGAATGATTTTTGCTGATGAATATGAGTTTACAAGTTCTTCACAAGCTGCAGCCATAATACTCGGGTACTCTGTTAATGGAAGGGTGACTTGGAGAAACAAAAACGGTGAAACTTTAAAAGAAATTGAGGAAAGAAAATTAAAAGAAAAAAACGGTGGCTAACACAGTACATATTGCAGGGCGGGGTTCAGTGGTGCGCCAGCCGCGGATTCTTGCATCGCCGTTCAGTCCTGCCGGACATGAACGCTCTTCGAAATCCGCAACGACAACATGTACCAACCGTTAGTCGGAAGCAAAAAAAGAAAAATGGAAACAAAGATAATTTCAATATTTCTCGTATCCTTTTTAATATCTTTAAATCAATACGCTCAAGATATTGATAACAATCAACCAAATAGAACTAATAATTTGATTGATTCTCTAATTCAAATAAATCGTATAAACGACAATACTATTATGGCTTTATTTGGTTCTGATGCAATTACAGCTATAAATACTGACAAAGGTATAGTTCTTATAGATGCAGGTATTTCAACAGGTCTAACATCAAAATTCAGAGATCGAATTAAGACGAAGTTCCAATGTGATAATTTTGTTTATGTAATAAATACACATGCCCATCATGACCACAACCGGGGCAACAGTGTTTTTAATAAATCCAAAATTGTTGGACATGAGAATAGTTTAAAAGAAATTAAAAATCAATGGGAAGACCCGGAAAAAGTAAAAAGCACTGTTGGTAAAATAATTAAGGAATATGACTTGGAATTGCAAAAATACGAGCAAAATTCAGAAGAATGGGACAATGCTTTTAAACAAAAAACACGGTATCAAAACTCATATAATGATATAGAGAATTTAACTCCTATAATGAAACCCAATATTACATTTTCTGACAGCCTTAACATTGATATGAGAAATATTACTTTTGAATTAAAGTACTTTGGCAAATGCCATTCAATGAGTGATATTTTAATTTATGTTCCTGAATTGAAATTGCTTTTTACAGGAGATTTAATGTTTCAATATGGAAGACCAAGCATGAATAATAAAACAATGTCAGATAAGGATTTGTGGGTAAAGGCAATTCGCTGGCTTGAAAAACGAATGTATAATATTGATAACGTAATTGGAGGACATGGACAGATCATGTCAATTGATGATTTAAAATCATTTAACAAAAAAATGCTTGAACAAATAGAAGTAGATTAATAATGCCAGTGCCTAACACGTGGTATAAGGCATGGCTGGGTTTGGTTCGATTCGACACAGTCGAATCTCCTGCCTGCCTCAGTTTTGGTTGGATACTCAAACTCTTGTCTGACCGACACGACCTCATGCCACCACCGTGGTGGGCAAGGCTAAAATGAATCTATTTATGAACCAAAAGATATTTTTTTAACGCATCAAAAAGGAGAAAAAAAATGAATAAAAAGAAGACAGACAATTTGCCACTTATTATCGAACAGAGCTTTATGTTGATTGGATTCATTACTTTTATAATTAATTATTTTGTTTTAGATAATAATACCATATTAGTTTTTGTAAGCATTCTATTCTTTGCAATATCCATGGGTTTCAATTTGAAATATCTGATAAGTAAAAAGAAGGAGACAAAAGAATGAATGCCAAACAAAAACAATCTGCCTTCGACAAAAGGTTTAAAACGAATAATTTAGATGGAGAATATGCTGTAATTAGCTGAAATTGAAATGATGTTGAATAAAGCTCAACATACAACATTTAAAGACACCACCATGAAAAAAGTAGTTAAACTTGACTATGTTCCGGACAAGTCCATAATTTTAAATGGCTTTGGAAAAATTGACTATTCTGACACCTATAAAACTCAGATAACATTAAATGATTATTCCATTGACAGAATAACTACGGATATCTTTAAGACTCCTAAGTGGGTAGACAATTTAATGAAACTTAGAGATATTATAGTCAAAGTATTTGGGCTAAAAACGGGCAAAAAAAATGATACTATAATAGAACCATATTATTCAATAGGCACTAAGGCAGTATATTTTACCGTAACAGACCGAAATGAAAACGAAATTGTTATGGCAGAGAATGATAAGCACCTAAATTTCAGGACATCTGTTATGATAGAGAAAAGTAATACAAATAGTACTTTATTTTTATCGACAATTGTCCAGTTTAACAATTTTTTCGGAAGGTTATATTTTTTCCCTGTAAAACCATTTCATCAATTAATAGTTAGATCGCTACTAAAAAAATACGCAAATGAAAATTAGCCTGATTTCTCTTGGTAAAATTCTCTCCATTGCAATTTAAATTTTGGGAATTATCTATGATATTGAAACATTTACTCCGTTGAAAAAGGAGGGCTTGCCGGGATAGCTATACTATTGAATTTGAGCATATTTTCGATAACAATCGGGTTAAAATTAAGGATAACAAATAAACGTTGCCTAATTACAATTGCACTACGGAGCTCGTACGGTGCGCTGTATCTGCTCCTTTCTCCTGGCGGACACTGACGCTCTCCAAAATCTGCAACGACAACCTGAAAGTGACCATTCGGTCACATAACAATAGCTAAGTTCAAAGAAAAATGTCAATATTTTTCGAAAGTTTTACTAAAAAAGATTATCATTACATCTTATGAATAAAACGACATTCAATACATATAAGTATTCGGTATAACAGGCAGGTTGTCCAGTATACAAATTATTGCCTTTATTCTGATAAAGGTAAATATCTGACACCTGTCGAACCCTTCAACCAACGTGTTAATCAAGTTACATTTAGTGTGATTCTGATTGAGACGTATTTCAATTAAATTATTATTGCTAAAAAAGTAAAAATTATTGTTCTGTAAATACCTGAATAATAGCAAAAGTTCAGTTGTTTTTCGTAGGACATTGAGTTAATTGGCATACCGACGTATGCTGTTATAAAAAGATATAATCATGCCAAAAATAAATATTCAAATTAGAGAGACTAATAGTAAGGATTTCAATGACATTATGGTAGTTGAAGAACAAGCATTTGGCTATGTAAAAGAAGCCAAATTGACCGCTGATTTGTTACGTGACCAAACAGCTGAACCAGTTCTTTCCTTGCTGGCGTTTCATGATAAAAAACCCATTGGACATATTTTATTTACCCGAGTGTATATAAATGAAATGAACACAACACAGCCATTCTTTCATATTCTTGCCCCCTTAGCTGTTATACCGGAATATCAAAAACAAGGTGTTGGTGGGTTATTAATTAATGAAGGGCTGAAAAGATTAAAAGAAATGGGGTCTGAAATGGTTTTTGTATTAGGACATATGGATTATTACCCAAAGTTTGGATTTATTCCTGATGCCAAAAAACTTGGATTTAGCGCACCATATCCAATACCAGCTGAATATGCAAATGCATGGATGGTTCAGTCTTTGAATCCGGAAGGATTTGTAATTGGTAAAGGAAATGTTATTTGTGCTGTTGAATTGAATAAACCAGAGCATTGGAGGGAATAAATCAGGTGCTCTAACAAAGGCTCATAGGTAATGCGGAGTATTGTGGGGGATTGAAGATAATCACCTACGTTTAACTGTTTAATGGTTTGATATCTTTGTACAGTTACACTCCGCACTACCCATAGCCCCCAGCTGGTGCTGATTTGCAATCGGTACCTTTTGTGGAAAACAAAAAATATATAGAAAAGGCCAAAGCTGATTTTGGCTTTACGTTCAGAATTTGGTCATAAAAGGGGAAACTTACAGACAGATTGCCGTTGGTCAGGATTTTGCAATTTACATAAAAGTTATAACCTTGTAATTACAATTATGGAAACTTCAGTAATAAAACCAATTATCCTTCCGGCCGGTCAACGTATAACTGGGCTGTTCCCACTTTTAGCACTACAATATCTTCCCCGCGGTCAATAAATCCGGCTTCGGTAATTGCATCATAAACCTCCCCGTCAATCAAAACCTTTCCTCCCGGACGAAGTACCGTTTGCGCCGTGCCGGTTTTTCCTTTCAACGCCACAAACGAGGCATCCACATTCAAATACCCTTCTTTTATATCCTGAACAGTATTTAGTGCCAGGTTTTTAAAGGGGCCTGAATGAGAAGTAAAAAGTTTTTTGCCGAGATAAAGCGACAGAATAAAACCGCCCATAATTCCAACAACTACGGTCATTATAGCTACACCAAGTTTTTCCGTATTGACGGGTTCAAAATCGAAAACAACATTTTCGATAAGACTCAAAACCAGGCCGACAAAAACAAACAATACCCCCAAAATTCCGGCTACTCCAAATCCGGGGAGCACAAAGATTTCGACGGCAATCAGAATTAATCCGATAATAAAAACGATAATTTCCCAATGTTCGGCCAGCCCTTCCAGATACAACGGGGCAAAATAAAGTACCGCAGCCAGAATAGCGACTCCCAGCGGAAACCCAATTCCCGGCGTTTGCATCTCAAAATAAATTCCACCGATAATAGCCATTATAAGAAGCCCCGAAACCATCGGATGAACAAGGAACCCGATTATCCGCTCAATCCAGGTAAGTTCATACTCTACTATCTTATATTCTTCAATACCCACCTGTTTCAAAACCTCCGGAATATTTTCAGCAATCCCTTCACAGAAACCATGTTCCATGGCTTCTACAGGAGTAAACGTCAACACTTTGCCGGTATCGATAAGTCCTTCGATATAAACTGACTGATCGACCATAGCCTCTGCAATTTTAGGATCGCGTCGCCATTTCACAATAGTATCGTTCCCGGTTATAAGGGTATCCCTGCCGTGCGATTCGGCCGTAGCCCGCATGGTAGAACGCATATAGCTCTGGTATTTATCGGGCATTGCCTGTCCGGTTTGGTTCACCACCGTGGCCGCGCCGATACTTCCTCCCGGACGCATGTAAATACTGTCGCAGGCAATGGAAATCAGCGCACCGGCAGATGCAGCATTATTGTCAATAAAAACATACACAGGGATAGGACTTTGCATAATTTTAGTACGAATGGAATCTGCATCCAACACGGTTCCCCCATAAGTATTCATATGAATCAGAAACACATCAGCCCCCAGCGTATCAGCCGCTTCAAACGCCTGCTGGGTTTGCCGCCAGGTGGCCCTTGTAATCTCCTGTTTTATATCGAATTTATAAACCAGCTTTTCACTTTCACCTTCGGCTTTGGCAACCCCAAAAGTCAGAAAACCCAGCAAGAAAATAAATAATATATAAATTGTCCTGTTCATTTTTATCATCTTAAAAATTATTGAAATATTCTCCTGACAAACAGGTTATGCAGCGAAGTTATAAATAAATCCGGCACAATGGTTTAAAAATTATCATTCCTGAATAAAAATCCAAATTCGGCTAAATTACTAACTTTGCCGAGCATTTTAAGGATATAAAAATGAATTCGAATACATTGACAGCCATTTCGCCGGTTGACGGCAGATACCACAGTAAAGTGGAAAACCTTTGGAAATACTTTAGTGAATATGCCCTGATAAAATACCGGGTGTTTGTAGAGATTGAATATTTTGTGGCGCTTAGCAAAATCCCGTTGCCGCAACTGGAAGGTATTCCCAAAGCCAAACTTGACGAATTACGCGAAATCCACCGTCAGTTTTCAGTTGAAAATGCTGCGCGGGTAAAAGAAATTGAAAGCGTGACTAACCACGATGTAAAGGCAGTGGAATATTTTTTAAAAGAAGAGTTTGATAAAATCGGGTTGGCCAAATACAGAGAGTTTATCCACTTTGGCCTCACATCGCAGGATGCCAACAACACCGCGCTGCCCAAATCGATTCACGATGCGCTTGATGCAGAATATTACCCGCTGGTGGAGCAGTTGATTGAAAAGCTGGAAGAACTGGCGGCACAATGGAAAGATATTCCGATGCTGGCAAAAACCCACGGACAGCCGGCCTCACCTACCAAACTGGGAAAAGAAATCAGGGTTTTTACCGAACGCATCCGGGGGCAGCTCGATCAGTTGCGCGCCCTCCCCTGCCATGCAAAATTTGGCGGGGCCACCGGAAACTTCAATGCACATTATGTAGCTTATCCGGAAATTGACTGGCCACAGTTTGCCAACAACTTTTGTAAAGAAAACCTGGGATTAGAGCGTTCTCAGTACACGACACAAATTGCACACTACGACAATTACGGCGCTATTTTCGACGCGATGAAACGTATTAACAACATCGTGCTCGACCTTGACCGCGACATGTGGACCTACATTTCCATGAACTACTTCAGGCAAAAAATAAAAAAAGGGGAAGTGGGCTCCTCTACCATGCCGCACAAGGTAAATCCTATCGACTTTGAAAATTCGGAAGGAAATATCGGGATTGCCAATGCCGGGTTCGAACAACTCTCTTCCAAACTGCCCGTTTCGCGACTGCAACGCGACCTCACTGATTCTACCGTAACCCGTTTTATTGGCGTGCCTTTCGGACATACAGTCATCGCTCTCCAATCAACGCTGAAAGGATTGGGCAAACTGTTACTGAACCAAGCCGCCATTGAAAAAGATTTGGAAGAAAACTGGGCGGTGGTTGCTGAGGCTATTCAAACCATTTTGCGACGCGAGTTCTTCCCCAATCCTTACGAAGCCTTAAAAGATTTAACCCGCAAGAATGAAGTAATTAACAAACAGGCCATACACAATTTTATTGAAGGACTGGACGTTGATGAACAAGTTAAAAACGAACTGAAGAAAATTACGCCACAGAATTATACAGGAGTATTTTAATGAAAGACCTTCTACATTTACTTCGCCGGTTTATCCCGCCCTATAAATGGAAACTCATCTGGAATATTGTTTTCAACTTCCTGAGCGCCATTTTCGGAGCATTTTCCTTTCTCCTGCTGATTCCTTCACTGAAAATTTTGTTCGGAACACAGGAGCTTGTTACCACGCAACCCGAAATAGGGTTTAGTGTTTCCGCCTTCACCGAATACAGCAATTATCTGATCAGCCAGGTTATTGAAAGATATAGTCATGAACAGGCCCTGGTTTTTATCGGGATATTCATCATCGTTACTGTTTTTCTGAAGGTAGGATTCTATTACCTGGCGAACTTTATGATTGTGGTTATCCGCAACGGCGTGGTGCGCGACATCCGCTCCAAAATCTACCGGAAAATTCTGAAACTGCCGTTGGGCTTTTTCTCAGACGAACGCAAGGGAGACATTATGGCTCGCATGACCGGTGACGTAACCGAAGTGGAAAACTCCATTATGAACTCGCTGGACATGATGATAAAAAACCCGATACTCATCATTGTTTCAATAGCGGTAATGGTTTACATGAGCTGGAGCCTTACGCTGTTCGTTTTTGTGATGTTCCCCATTGCCGGGTACATCATCGGCCGCATTGGTAAAAGCCTGAAAAGGGAGAGCCGCAAGGGCCAGAGCAAAATGGGCGAAATTTTATCCGTTATTGAGGAAGACCTCTCCGGACTGCGCATTATCAAAGCTTTTAACGCCGAAAACCGGGCAACCAAAAGATTTGAAAAAGAGAATGACAACTACTTTCATATTATGAACCAGTTGATGTGGCGCCGGTTCCTTGCCCACCCCATGAGTGAATTTCTCGGAACGGCAATTATCATCGTGGTTTTATGGTACGGCGGCCGGCTTATCCTGAACGACAAAGGTTCGCTTGATGCCGCTACATTTATCGGTTACCTCGTCTTCTTTTACAATATTATCAATCCGGCCAAAGCATTTTCAACCGCCCTCTACAGTGTGGAAAAAGGACTGGCCTCAATGGAGCGTATCGACAAAATTCTGTATACCAAAACAGCCATCACGGAAAAAAAGGATGCAAAAACCATCAACGATTTTCAATCCAAAATCATTTATAAGAATGTTTCTTTTGCCTACAATTCAACTCCCGTATTAAAAGACATTTCCCTGGAGATTGAGAAAGGAAAGACCGTGGCATTTGTCGGAAGATCCGGAAGCGGAAAAACAACACTGGTCGACCTGTTGCCCCGCTTCTGGGATGTAAGCAAGGGCAGTATAATTATTGACGGCTCCGACCTGCGCGACCTGAAAATTAAAGACCTGAGAAATCTTATCGGGTATGTAAACCAGGAACCCATCCTGTTTAATGACACTTTTTACAACAACATTGCATTCGGGATGGACGATGTTACGGAAGAAAAGGTGATACACGCCGCTAAAATTGCCAACGCGCACGACTTTATTATGGCCACCGAAAACGGTTACCAGACAACCATTGGCGACAGGGGCGACAAACTTTCGGGAGGACAGAAACAACGCCTCTCCATTGCGCGGGCAGTGATGAAAAATCCACCCATCCTGATTCTTGATGAAGCCACGTCATCACTTGACACGGAATCGGAAAGGCTGGTACAGGATGCCTTGGTAAAGCTCATGCAAAACCGTACATCGCTGGTGATTGCCCACCGGCTTTCCACCGTTAAGAATGCAGATATGATTTGCGTTCTGCACAAAGGCGTAATGGTGGAAAAAGGTACCCACGAAGAATTACTTGCTTCCGACGGGCGCTACAAAAAACTACACGATATGCAAATGTTCTGAGTTCATTCAGCCCTGGCAATACTCTGAGCTCCGTCAGGACTGAATGAAGATCCTCCCAACTCACATTGAAAAGAAGACAATCAAACGGTCCGAAAAATATGTTGCCGTAATCCTCTTTCTCATTATTTTTGGTATAAATCTTCTACTTTGGGCTCAAACTAACTTTTTCCGGTGCAAATCCTTTTTTCTTACGATGACCTATTTTTATGAAACCTGAAATAGAAAACAGGGCGTAGGAGCGCAAGAGGTTTTTAAACTATTTATGTAAAGGGTTGAACTCACTTCGGTGTTCTTCTCATATCCACTTCATTACCTCGGGTTTTACCCGCGACTATTATTGTTTAATCCCTTTTCTGGATAAAGAATTGTCAGAAGGACATAAATAAAAATAGCCCCGTGCGAAGCTCGGGGAAGGCAATGCGGGATAAAGACGCAACCCCGGAGTGGGTTGAATTATTGATCATCAGCTTATATCAACTCTTGATTCGCATTATTTATAAACATTCAGGGTATAAATTTCCTTTGGGACTCAAACCAACTTTTCCAGTACAAATCCCTTTTTCGTACGATGGCCTATTTTTATGAAACCTGAAATAGAAAACATGGATTAGGAGTGCAAGAGATTTTTAAACTATTTATAAACATTTAGGGTATAAAAGGGCTCAAGTGAACTTTCTGTGGGGGAGTAAATAATTAAGCATAAATTTTAGTTAATCTAAACAAGAAAAATGTAATGTCCCTTACTCCCCTGAACTGACTTCTAAAAGCTTTAATTTTTGCATTAAAAGATTCAGCAGATGCATTTGTACTTCTGTTGTCAAAATAGTTTAATATCTCTGAATAATGAGCATAGAAGGTTGCTGATATTGTATTGAAGGATTTGAATCCAGAGTCTGTCACATCGTTGAACCAC
>NZ_QWET01000014.1 GCF_003573545.1 Mariniphaga sediminis
CTCGGCTTGCATGTGTTAAGCCTCCCGCTAGCGTTCATCCTGAGCCAGGATCAAACTCTCCGTTGTAATTATAAAAAGTTTAAAATCTCTTTCGCTCAGATATGATTCTCTCAGAAATCAACAAAGTTGGTACACCTTGCTTTTTTTTAATGCTTTATTTCAAAATTTTAAAGAACTCTTCTTTTTGTATCTTTCCATAAAAAATCAGCACCTCATCTTAAATGCTGACCCTTCATCTTTTTCCTAATTTTACCGGCAGCCTCTAACCCATTCTCCTCTCTCTCTTGCATCCCTGCCGGAACTGTTCCCTTTATTTCGGGGCGGCAAAGGTAATAACTCTTTTTCTTTAACCAAATAATTTTTCGGTTTTTTTTATCCCGGCTCAAACTTTTTTTTAATCCCTAAAAATCTTTCGCCTTCCAACTGCCAAACCTATCCTTCTCCCCTCAATCCTTACAATGAACATCGCTCTCAAAGCGGCTGCAAATGTATAAGCCTTTTTAATTCCTGCAAACTTTTTTTAACCCTTTTTTTACCTTTCGCCCCAAAAATTATTCAACACCCTGAATACCAAATACTATCTTTTTTGAAATTAAGTTAACATACGCTTCTCCCAGAAATAATTGCGTGGGACACATTCATTGAATCCTGCCTTCAGGTAAAGATTCTGTGCATTGTAATTGTCGTGTCGCACTTCAAGGTTTATCCGGCAGTACCCCTTTTGAGTCGCATATCTTTCAATTTCTTTTAAAAGAAAAAGCCCGACACCCTGCTTGCGAAAATCCGGAGAAACAATAAAATCATGGATATTAATAAGTGGTTTGGCCTGCCAGGTAGAAAAATTGAGGTTACAGTTGGCCAGCGCAGCAAACTCATCTTCCACACAGGCAAAAAAACCAAGGTAGACCGGATGCTCTTTTAATCCGTCAATAATTTGCGGCCCCAGTTCTTTGGGCATCGGCTTTCCTGTACCTATATCATCTTCCATATAATCGTTCAATAACTTCAGCAGGTTACTGCAGTGTACTTCATTATTCAAATCGACCTTAATAAACTCTTTCTGCTTCATTTTAAGGATGGTTTTATTCATTTTAATTTCAATAATAAAAAAAATATTAAAGGTAGAGATGAATAAAAATTGTAATCAAAAGTGTATTTTCGTTTTTTTAATAAAAATGAAACAACGTGTCGAAGAATCTGGTTATCATTCCTACGTACAATGAAAAGGAAAATGTGGAGAAAATGATCCGCAAAGTCTTTTCACTGAAAACGCCATTCCACTTATTAATAGTTGAAGACAATTCGCCTGACGGAACAGCCGCGATTGTAAAAAGATTGCAGGAGGAGTTCCCGGAACAACTACATATTTTGGAACGGAAAGGGAAACTGGGGCTCGGAACCGCATACATTGCCGGGTTTAAATGGGCGCTGGAAAATGGTTATGAATACATTTGCGAAATGGATTGCGATTTTTCACACAATCCGGATGACCTGGAACGTTTGCACCAAGCGGTTAATAACGGTGCCGACGTAGCCATCGGCTCTCGTTATATTTCAGGAATTAACGTCATTAACTGGCCACTAGGGCGCGTGCTGATGTCGTACTTCGCGTCGATGTATGTACGAATTGTTACCGGCATGAAAATAATGGACACCACTGCCGGATTTAAATGCTACCGGCGCAAAGTACTCGAAACCATCGACTTTGAAAAAATAAAACTCATCGGTTACGGATTTCAGATTGAAATGAAATTTACCGCCTGGAAGTTTGGATTTAATATTGAAGAAGTACCGATTGTATTTACCGACCGCAAAGAAGGAACTTCGAAAATGAGCGGTGGAATTTTTAATGAAGCGCTTTGGGGGGTAATGAAAATGAAAATCAGAAGTTGGTTCAGGAATTACAACCGGCAATAATCCATTGAAGTAATTCGTTGCAAAAAACAGCAGCAACAATTTGCAGGTACGACTTTATACGGGGAAAGAAATAATATACCATAATTAAAAGGGAAGAATATGAAAAGGCTTATTAAAGACGCTACTATAATCAACGAAGGATTGAAATTCAAGGGAAGTGTTTTAATCAGTCAGGATAAAATTGAGAATATTTTCCCACACAAGATTCCCGAAAATCTTGATTTGAATGGACTTGAAATTGTGGATGCTTCCGGTCTCTTTCTTATTCCCGGAGTTATCGACGATCAGGTGCACTTTCGCGAACCGGGCCTCACCTACAAGGGTGAAATTGCCACCGAAAGCCGGGCTGCTGTGGCAGGTGGTGTAACTACATTTATGGAAATGCCCAACACCAAACCGCAAACAGTAACCCAGGAATTACTCCAGGAAAAATACCAGCGGGCAGCCAGGGTTTCGCCTGCCAATTTCTCATTTTACATGGGCGCCACCAATGACAACCTGGATGAAGTGTTGAAAACCGATCCTTCAAAAGTATGCGGCATCAAAATTTTTATGGGCTCTTCAACCGGCAACATGTTGGTCGATGACGAAGAAACACTTTCTGAAATTTTCAAAAACGCCCCCACATTGATTGCAACCCATTGTGAAGACGAAAAAACCATTCAGGAAAATACCAAAATTGCCCGGGAAAGGTACGGAGAGAATGTACCGGTTTCAAGGCACTGCCACATCCGGAGTGTTGAAGCATGCTACAAATCATCCTCAAAAGCAGTGGAGCTGGCTTCGAAATACAACACCCGGCTGCACGTTCTCCATCTTTCGTCAGGAAAAGAGATGGAGTTGTTCTCTCCGGGAAAAGTAAAAGACAAACATATTACTGCGGAGGTTTGTGTACACCACTTATGGTTCGATGATCGCGATTATATTACAAAAGGAAACCTTATAAAATGGAACCCGGCTGTAAAAACGATGAAAGACAAAGAAGCCCTTTGGGAAGCATTGCTTTCAGATAAAATTGACGTGATTGCCACCGACCACGCCCCGCATACATTGGAAGAAAAAAACAATACCTATTTCAACGCGCCGTCGGGTGGACCACTGGTACAGCACTCGCTGGTTGCCATGCTCGAAATGAGCCGAAAAGGTGTTATTTCGGTGGAAAAAGTCGTTCAGAAAATGTGCCACGCACCTGCTGACCTGTTTCGTATCGATCGCCGGGGTTATATCCGCGAAGGATATTATGCCGACCTTGTTCTGATAGACCCGAACCGAAGTTGGGTTGTTTCACCTGAAAACATACTCTACAAATGCGGATGGTCGCCATTTGAAGGAGAGGAATTCTCCCATCGTGTGGTCTCTACTTTTGTGAACGGGGAATTGGCTTATGACGGTGAAAAAATTGTATCTGATGTGAAAGGGAAACAAGCTGAATTCATCTTGGATTAACTTATTGTGCCATTATTTTTTTTTGAAACCGTTATCCCCTCCTGACTCTACATCCGCCTATTTAAACGAGCCAGGCAGTCCAAAACATATACTCATCATACCAGCATAAGATGCCTGTTAGTTTTGTTGCATTACAATGATAATAAATGAGCTTACAGAAAACGACAGCACTGCATAACATGATTTAAAATCTATCCTTTAATCTCACTATTAATTCATAAATTGCACTTCTATTTAGTCTGAAAGGTGTGATGGACAAGCTACATTGGACAAAAGATATTTTTGGGTCGAAACTGGAACTCAGAGAAGACGGGAATCTTATTGGCAATATACGATGGGAAAATATGTTGAGTTCCAGAGCGCAGGCTATGATTAACGGAAAACTATTTGTTCTGAACCGTGAATTTTTTCTGTCTAAACTCGAAATTTACGATGCCAACGACCAGTCGTTGCTCGGTATGGTAATGATCAACCTTTTCAACCCCCGCAGCGATGTGGTGATTAACGGGAAATGTTTTGGGCTTGAAATCCAAAATTTCTGGCAGTCACGCTGGTCCTGGAAATTTAATGGTACTGAAATTATCACTTACACTTCCAATGAATTCATTACCAAAGAAAAAGGGGAGATAGAACTATTCACGACCCTGAACGATGACACAGAAATACTTATCCTGCTTGGACTGTTTGTGCGCAACCAGTTTGTGCTTCTCATGTTACTTCTGCTTTTTATCGCCATTCTAATCATTGTATAAATCTATAAAAGAAAAGGCTGTCCTTTGACAGCCTTTTTATTCCCGACAAAGTCGGGAAAACCTAAACCAACTAAACCTAATAAACCATAAACTTACCATTCCGGCAAGTTTGATGATTATCTTAAATATCTTTCTTTCTTAATCAGCGCGCAAGTTACTATTTTTATTTTATTGCTTTCCGTATTTTTCTACGAAACAAAGATATTAATATTTTCTTCAGATAAAATAAGTTGAAAACCGGCAGGTTACGATTTACCCACTGAATCCTTCTTCAACACTTTTCAGGTGACCAAGGCTCACCCGAAAAATCCGGTGGAGTAATCTGTTTTCAGATACATTTCTCATCAATATTTTTATGCCTTATCAGGCCGATTTTACTCTTTGGTTTAGCCCAAAGAGTAAACAGAAAACCCAAGGCTGCGTTCGCTTCACTCGGAAAAACTACGTGTTGCCGGCTAAAATTACTGAAACTCGTCGTACCTCCTCAAACAGCAGTAATTTTTTAACGCCGTCTTCACTTGTTTTCCGGCTCACCGACCGAGGCCATCGCTCCGATGTGTTAGCCATAAATGTTTATATGTGAACCGGCCTATTCTATCAATTCCTGACTTTGATTTATAAGTGAGCTATACCTGATGCGGGCTATGTCAAAATTCCGTCAGTCGGGCTAATTCGCCAGATTGAAAAAACGCAAAGGTTAATTTTGACATGATGCTCGGAAATGCCTTCCTCGTGCTTCGTTTTTCTCATCCAAAGGAGAAAAATGAAGTGGGGATTGGGGCAAAGCCCCAAACAAGTGGATAACCAGTCTGTTACTATGAATAGGGTTTTGCAGGTAAAGTTTCTTGCATTGAACTCACATTGTTTCGTGAGATCTGATCACACCTTCAAAGTTAGTTTTGGGAGAATTTTAAGGTAGAAAAAAAGTTAAATGAATATTGAAGGTTAAGCGTGATTACTTTTTTACTCCACCGGATTTTCAAAGTGACCCGTGACCAGAGCACCATTGAGTAAACCTTATATAAACAGCGGAAACTCATTTTTTGAGGTCACTATATTTTACTGAGATTGTCTATCCGTTGGGAAATTGTAAATGGTAATCCACTAGCTTTTCCAATGGTTCTTTTAACACAATTCCCGGGCTCAGATTCCTTTTCAAGAGTACCTTTTTTAGTTGTTCCTGAAAATGAAAAGCTACTGAACCGACAAAACAAATGGGTTGACTACGGGCAGTTGAATACTGTTCCACATTCCGGGAAATAAAAGCATCAAAAGCATTTTCCACCAACTTCGCGCAAAATTCGTCTCCGATGTTTTCTGCTAAAAAGGGGACAAATCCGGCCAGAAACCGGTTGGGATTTTGATGATGATACACCCGGTTTAAAAATTCGGGATACTCTAATGGATACTTCTGAAAAAATTCTTCCCTGAGAGGCTGCGGCATTATCTTTTTCAGATAACTGGCAACCAACTGTTTCCCTAAATCAGCACCACTGCCTTCGTCGCCCAGAACAAATCCCAAAGGAGGTACGTGTGCCGTAATTTTTGCTCCATCGTACTGACACGAGTTAGAACCTGTTCCCAAAATACAGGCAATGCCGCTCTTATTTCCCAAAGTGGCTCGGGCGGCAGCCAGCAAATCGCCTTGCACCTCTGCTTTGGCCTCCGGGAAAAATATTTCCAGCGCTTTTTTGATACCTTGCGCTTTATCTTCGTTTATGATACCAGCTCCGTAAAAAAATATCCTGTCAACCTTGCCTGAAAGCCGGGCTACCGGACTTTGTTTCCACTCCTTTATCAAATCATCTGTGGTACTAAAAAACGGGTTAATCCCCCCGGTAGAAAACCGTTCCGTTGAGCTCCCTTTCCCGGAGAAACACCAACTCGTTTTGGTTGCACCGCCATCCGCTACAAGTATTCCCGCTAAATGATAAAATTTCGATTCTTCTATTGCCATTTTAGATTGCTTTATCAAAAGTAAAAACTGCTTATCGAATATCCGGTACATTCATTAAAATTTTTTATACTTTTGCAGCGAAATTGTCCTGTGGTGTAATTGGCAACACGTCTGACTCTGGATCAGAAGAGTCCAGGTTCGAGCCCTGGCAGGACAACAAAAGGGACAAATCTGTTTTTAGGATTTGCCCCTTTCTTTTTTGAATGGCACCCTGTTCGGCCTAATTCAGAACATATTTTCAATTGTACACTTTCAATTTTATATTCTTTCCGCGTGAAAAAATCAAGCCAGTAGGGAATAGTGAGTGTTACGAAATAAACAGTCTTCTCTGGTCAGCAATACAGTAATTGTCGGTTGACATTTTTTTATAGCAATTAGATTATAATACTCCATGATACAGAAAAAATGCATTACAAATGAGAAACAGATCACCCCTATGATACCAACAAAAACAAGCTGCTACACTGATAAAAAATCCTCATTTCATGATTATTATACATATTATGGTTCACTTCCATTCATCTGTCCTGAAAGATGATGCTGGAAGTCCGGCATTATTATATAAAGTTCCTTCAACATAATTATCCCAGCAATAACGAACGGAAACAGGCTTTTTTACTTTTGGAGACCAAACTTCAACGGTTGAATCTTTTACAGCGGCTTGGGCAGGGTAAAACGTTTTATCATCTTCTGAAATTTCAAAGTGCCTCAGTTCTTTCCCAAAACTGGTTAAACCAAACTTTGCATAATCAAAAGCAAGAATCGCTCTATTTTCATCTACCTTCATGGACTTATAAACCGGCCCACTATATGAAATCCCTTCTGTATTATAGGTTTTAGCCAATGCCCAATATGCCAGCCTTTTGCCTACAATAATCTTCTCGGGAGGGTGATTACTGAGTGAATCCCCTACATCCATGGTAACGGCCATCCCCGTATTCGGCACTGTAAGCATTGTTTTCAACTGGGCTTCACGTAAAAATGCAGATTGGGTATTTTCGTCAAACCTAAAACTATAAGGTGCATTCTGAACGAAATAAAATGGAAATTCCCCCTGGTTCCAACTCCTTCTCCAGTTTTTTATCATCGCAGGGAATAGCCGGGAGTATTGTTCCGGACGCTTCCGGTTAGACGTTCCCTGGTACCAGATGACTCCCCGAATCGTATAGTTTAAAAGAGGATGAATCATCCCATTGAAAAGAACCGAAGGCGAACTTGAAGTTAACCCATCCGTTTTAAAACCAGTGGCATTCAACGTCCCAAATTCGGATAAAAGAGTTGCTTCGCTTGTCCATGCTTCTGCCGGCGTACCTCCCCAGCTAGTGTTAATTAATCCAATGGGAATGTCAAGTACCTCTTCCAGGTATTTCCCAAAAGAATAAGCCACTGCACTGAATCCGGCGGCCTCTTTGGGTTCTGAAACAACCCATTTTCCACTGCAATTATCTTCTGGTGTTGTACTAACCTTTTTGCCCACAGTAAATAACCGTATGTTATTATTACGGGAATGAGCAATAAAATCATTGCTTCCCATTACCGGCATTGAAATATAACCCTGAAGTGGCATCTCCATATTCGACTGGCCACTACATACCCAAACTTCTCCAATCAGGATATTTTCAAGGGCATATGTTGTATCGGCTTTTATCATAATTTCATAAGGGCCACCTGCCGAAGGTGTTGTAAAATCGGTTCTCCATTTACCTGAAACATCTGCCACGCAAAACTTATTTTCTCCGTTCCATCCTAATCTTACATGAACTGTGTCTTCAGGTTCTGCCCACCCCCAGAAGTTACATGAACTTTGCTGTTGAAGCACCATATTGTTATTGATAACAGCAGGTAGTTTTAAACCGGCGGAAATGGCCAACAGCGACGGACCAAATAAAAACAACAGGAATATAATACTTACGCTCCCCTTTCTATGAATTATCTTTCTCACAAAATCTACTTTTTTGCATTTTACACTTTGTTCAGTTTTAACACCACCGGATTCATTACTGACACCTTCGCCTCTATTCTAAAATCCTGATTGTGTTTTGCTGTTTTCACTGTTTCCCAAATACCTTCATTATTCAGTAACTGCACCTTTGCGCCCTGCCATTCCGGGGCAACTGCCAGTGTAAAGCGGTCAAATGTATCGGAATTTAATCCGGTAACTACTACTACTGAATAATCTTTGGTTTTTGAATGGCTGAATATGCAAAATGCATTTGGCACATCTTTTACATAAACAGGAAGCGGCTCTTTTCCCAGCCATTCTATCATTGAGCGAATGAGTTCTTTTTTGGAATAATTGAATAAGGATATAGAACGGGTATTAATATAACCGTCGTCGAGACTATAAGCCATAACCGCAACCCTTCCTCCAAGTTTGTTCTCAAAACGTGTCATTGCCGGATAAAAAGGTTCGTTTCTGGAATTCAAAAATTCGGTGACCACCTCAGCACCAGCCAAAGGTTTCATCTGATAAAAGCAATCCTTATTCCTTTTATTAAAAGCCCACGCGTAGTTATACATTAACCGGTTTTTGATATTCGGAAACTGCTCCGGATTAACAACGCCTTCATAAAAAGGAGGGAGTAGCGTATCCTCCCTTGATGATATTTCTGCCCCAATCAGGTTACTGTATCCTTTTTGACACAACAGACGTGCAGCATCCCCATCCAGAAAAACACTCCCACTCAATAATTTTACGATTTCGTCGTGATCCATTTGCTCTACAATATTGCCGGAAAGCAGTTTCACCTTGCCACCTTTTGAAGTATATGGGATTCCGTGACGACCGGCTATATTTATCCAGTTAAAAGAAGTGCCCGGTTTTCTGAATATTTCGCAACCACCCACAGTGCAATCCCGGACAGCTAATTTAAGTGCGGCAAAACGTTCAGACTCTTTCAGGAACATTTCCCTGTACCCTTTTTCTTCCAGAGGATTTTCAAGATACTGATTGGTATAAAACAAAGAATCATCCAGTCCGTATGCAAATGCAGCTGTCATGAAAGTCTTCAATTTTGAGCTGGACATAAAGAACCGTGTGTGCGGGAAAGAATCTGACTCGTGCAGTAATTCAAAATTTTCCGGTAAATGTTGCCTCTGATACAAAGGATTGAAAATGAAACGGGGAAGACTTAATGGTTCGTCAGACATATAACTTGAACCATAAACACGAACCATCGGACGGGTATTGCCTGCAAAAGCTTTGGCAACAGCCTCTGTAAAATTACCATCATGTTCGCTTGCCCCGCTTTGGCAAAGGCATAAACGGGTTTCAGGAGCAATTTTGTCAACTTTTTCTCTTACTGATTTTGCCAGGCCGGCAAGTGAATCCCTGCTCAACTTCCCCCATGCTTTTTTCAACCTGGATCCTTCGGCAGTTTTACTGTTAAAAATAGTTTGCAACTCTTCCCGTGAATAATACCGGCCTTCTCTTTCTGAAAATTCTTTCAGATGCAACGGGCAAAAGCACCCTCCATTCAGGTGATAATCATCCTCAAAATTAATCATAAACGGATGTGCAATCTTTACCACCGTAGCAACATATTCGCTAAAAGTATCTTTATAATCTGCATCAAGCGGACAACACGCCTCCTCTGCCACCGTGCCATCCCTCTTAATGATACTTTGAAATTTTCCTTTACCTATCCTGATAGTTGTTGTACACCACCAACCAATCTCTATATCATATTTTTTCAGTTCTTCTTTAAAGTGTACGACCAACTCTCCAAGGCCAACAAATACTTGTTTTTTGGGAAATCCTGTGTAACGATATTCTTTTGAAGGACCTACAATTAAAAACCTTTTCAGCCCATACTTTTCTTTTAGATGAATAATATCTGACTTTATTTTGTCCTCAAACCCAGGGAATATTTGAATAGGAACGATAGGATTTATCAAACTATCATCTTTTTCATCATATTGCGATGAACTAAATGCCGATAGAAACCCTCCGCTGGCCAGCAACGTGGAACTTAGGGCGGTAGATGTTATAAATTCTCTTCTCTTCATTTTTATTCTAATCCAAAGATTAAATATCTCAGTACTATTTTTGTTGGGGAATATCTTCGAGATTCAATATTTGTCCGGCACTTTGCAATTTTTGCTTTAACTCTGCATACGGTATTTCCTGAAGGGAACAATCCTTGTCAATGGCCATACAGGCAGCAATAGCAGCTGACTGCCCCAGTACCATAAATACCGGCTCCATGCGTATGGAACCAAAAGCTATATGCGACGCAGATAAACAAACGGGTACCAATAAGTTGGCACACTCTGTTTCCTTTGGCAAAATCGATTTGTAACTAATCGGATAAGGCTTGCGCAGTCCAATTTGCACATCCCCTTCATTTTTAACATACCCGTTTTCGTCAACATAGCGTTGTGTATGAT
Source organism: Mariniphaga sediminis (assembly GCF_003573545.1). Lineage (GTDB taxonomy): Bacteria > Bacteroidota > Bacteroidia > Bacteroidales > Prolixibacteraceae > Mariniphaga > Mariniphaga sediminis. Next base: position 10,462 of record NZ_QWET01000014.1, read on the forward strand.
GCGAATCCATACCATAAGCTCCCATGCCGATACTCTCATTCTCAACTACTTTTCCCTGACAGTGATGCTGTGTCATTACCACATCAGAAATCATACGCCGTGCTTCCCTGATGTACAACTGATCCTGCCAGCCATTTCCTTCAACAAATTCGTCTTTCGTCACCCCCCATCGTGACATTTCGGTTCGAATGTCATCAGGGATACGCGGATGATTTGCCAAAGTCCACATCAATCCCATCTGATACTGAAGGTGCGCATCGACAATATTTTTCCGTTCAGCATACGATGCCTCCGGGTAATCGTAATTGGCCCCGATAAAATCGGTAGAAAATGCACTCTGGTTATTGGTATCTGTTTTACGGTTTGGCATAGGAGAATTTATCCAGGGTAACCGGGAGAAACCAGCCTCATAATTTCTCAATAACAATTCATAGTCGAGTTCATTATATCCTTCCGGTTTTTCAAAAGAAATGCGATTTTCGGGTACATCCGTCAAACACATCCGGAAACAATATGCCTGTATCTTATGGTCCGATTTACCTTCGGTCCCAGGCCCGTTGGACTTAATCATTGGCAATAATCCTGAATCCGGGTTGCCCTGAACGACATAAGGATCAACGGCAGGTTCAAACTGGTGGTGCCTCCAGGCCGGCATACCGCTGTCAGGGATAGATAACTTCGTCCTGATTCCATTCAAAGATTCTTCATAAATATCAAATCCTTCACGGCCAACAGTAAATGAAACACCGGCACCTGCCAGCAAGTCGCCTTCATAGGTTGCATCAATAAAGTATCTGGCTTTTATCCGGGTACCTGATTCCATAACAATCTCTGTTATCTTCTCATCTTTTTTCACGACACCGTCTGAAACGCTGCCAGGAACAGCAACCTTCCAGCCACCTTCTTTTTCGATAGCTTTTCCTTCGCCTTCGCGAATAATCCGCTCGCCGTATAAAACCGGAATATTGTATTTCTGAATCCAGTGTTGGAAAATCGAACGCGCGGCAGAAGGTTCAAAAAACCACATGCTTTCTTCCTCAATATTCGTGGCTCCGGGATGGTATGTCTGGTTTTTAAAATATTCGCTCCTGTTTTGCCAGGTCCAGTTACTGTCGTTCAAATAATATTTGTTTATCTCTTTATAAAACTCAAGAGAAATTCCTCCAATAATCCTTTTATTTCCAAAGTCAGTCCTACCAAGACCGCCGGTCGTAAGCCCTCCCAGTTGCTGTTCGGTTCCGGGTTCAATAATTAGAACACTTTTATTCAATCTGGCAGCCTGAACAGCAGCAGTCACACCAGCTGAAGTTCCACCATAAATCACCAAATCGTACTCCACATTTTCTTTTTGGCATGAAATTATTACCCATGCTAAAAAAATGACAAAAATCTTGGGAAGAAAAATTTTCATAACAGAATATTTTACTTTTAATAAGACGAAGATTAAGGGCACCGACATGCCTCAACAGGTTCATCTCAGGTCGGTGCCCATAAAAAATAAGCTTTACTCGTAATTAGGGTTTTGTTCCAATTTTGAATTCCGGTCGATGGCTGATTGCGGAATAGGCAAATAATAATTCCTATCCGCATAAAACATCCTTTCGCCTCCTGGCGCCGGTATCACCGTATAAGTCAAATTGCCGTCCACCTCTTCAATCCTCATGGCATGAAGCTTTCCATTTAACTTTTCTTCGGCAATCTTCCAGCGAATTAAATCGTACCAGCGTCGTTCTTCGAAAGCAAGTTCAATTCTGCGTTCTCTTCTTATTTCTTCGCGCATCTCTTCCTGCGTTAATCCTTCCGGTAAAGAAGGAAGTTCAGAACGAGTCCTTACCTCATTTATGGCATCATAAACCGAGGCATCGGGACCTGCCGCTTCATTTTGCGCTTCAGCATAGCTCAGAAGGACCTCAGCATACCGAAACAAAATTGAGTTGGCACTGCTTAGCCTGTTATTCCCATTAACGGCATATTCTTCTTTTAACCCTTTCCGGAAAGAATAACCCGTGTTTGTTCCACCTGTTGAGATTCCCAGATCAAGCTCATTGTTACTTTCTACACCAAGCCTTGAGTAGAATACTGCGCCATTCCACATAGACCCATCATAAACAATTGATTGATAGAATCTTTTTTCCCTCCCGGCATATGGATTTTGCGGATCATAACCAGATTCAGGATCCGTTATCGGCAGGCCATTCTCCATTAAATATTCATCCACTATTTCCTGCGTAGGATTTAACATCCCATATGCAGTCTGAGACCCCCCGGAAAAATGGGGACCGGCAAGTCCTTCCGTACTTCTTCCAATATTCGTTCCTCCCACATGCGGTTTGGCCAGAATTGTTTCCTGGTTGAAATTGTTTTCTTCGTAAAACAACGTTTCGTAATTGGGAAATAAATCATACACCCCTAAATCCATAACCTCTTTGTAGGTTGAAGCTGCCAACGTCCATTTCGATTTGTCATTTGCAGGATTATGCAGCGGGCTTGCATTGAACAGCTCACACCAGGCTTTCAGAGTAAGCGCTGCCCCCCGGGTAATTCTGCCATTCTCTTTGGCTACAAGCGGAAGGTCATTTGCAATGGCATCGCACTCTCTGGTAATAAAATCAAATGTTTCTTCTGAGCTATTTCTCGGTCTGAAAATTTCATCCCCCTGTTCACTATAATTGAGAACATCTTCAATAATTGGAACACCGCCATGCCAGGTCCAAAGCAGGGAGTAAAAGTAGGCTCTCAAGAATCTTACTTCTGCTAACCTTAAAGCCTTCCAATCTTCCGGCAAATCGCTGCCTGACAAGTTTTTAATAAGCAAGTTACATTTTCTTATGTTGCTATATTGCCCCCATTGATTTTCCGCATTTTCAGGCGTATAGGCTGCTATTGCATATACATTTCTCGAAGTCGCACCATTTATACCATCCATCGCATCGTCTGACCAGTTTTCCCAGGGGTCAAACCTGTTGACAACGCTTGGTAAAGCAGCATAAATATCATTTATAAATAGTTCTGTCTGGCTGATATCACTCCAAAGAACGCCGTCTGAGATCTTGTCTTTCGGGGTAATTTCCAAATAATCTTCACAAGAAGTAAATCCTACAAAGAGAATCAAAAAGGCTATTATGCTTTTATAATGTATTTTTCGTGTTTTCATATTTCCAATATTTTTATATTTCATCAAATTATCTGAATTCCATTAGATTATAATTCATATCAGAAAGTTAAATTAACACCAACAGAGTAAACCGTTTGCTGAGGATAGTCCCACGATTGTGAGTTGTTCATCTCAGGATCAAAATTGATTACACTTGTCCATGTGTATAAATTTTGCCCGGCAAGGAATATCCTGGCATTTTGCATACCGATCTTATTACAGATAAATGAAGGAACATTGTAACTTAATGTTGCACTTTTCAATCTCAGATAGCTTGTATTTTCAACCCACCATGTTGAAACCTGCTGGTTATTGGTAGTCTGTCCGGCAACCAGACGAGGATACCTTGCATCCGTATTTTCAGGTGTCCAGTTGTCCAGATGCGATACATAAGCTGCCCGGTTTCCCCAAAATGGCCAGGCGCCAGCACCATGCAACCTGAAATTTGCATTACCTGCCCCCTGAAAGTTTAGGGTTAAATTGAATTTTTTGTACCGAACATTTGGTGAAATTCCGTAAATAATTTCCGGGATTCTGGATTTTCCTATTTGTACAATATCATTGTTATCAATTTTTCCGTCTTTACTTACATCTTCATATCTGAGATCTCCGGGTTGAACTGCCCCCCATGGTTGAGTAGCAATTTCCGGTTTTAGATTTCCCTCCGCATCAAAATCATCAGCCGTAAAGTAACCAAGGGCATTGTAACCAAAAATAACGCCCAGAGGTTTTCCTGTCAACCGCCTGTTTGGATTATCGTATGTAGCGGATGTTTCAAAAACTTCAAGTATTTTATTTCGGGCATATGTAAAGGTCCCGTTTAGAGATATTTCAAGGTCATTTGACACTTTATAATTCGAGCCCAGGCTTAAATCGATACCCCTGTTTTCCATAACTCCCTGGTTTACCTGGCTAAGTCCGATTCCGTATTCTCTCGGGACAACAACATTTGGATTTACAAGCATATTGGATCTTTTTTCATAAAAATAATCTGCTTCAAAATGCAGCATTCCTTTCCACAAATTGACTTCCAATCCAATGTCGGTCTTTTTAGCCCGTTCCCATGTAATATTTTTATTGGCTTCTGCACTTTCTCTCACTGCATTTACAGCATTGCCATCAAATGCATGAGCGGGTCCGTATGCATTATAGGCACTTAAGTACTGGAATGCGCTTCCTGCCAAGGCCCCTACTTCACCGTATGATGCCCTCAGCTTAATATTGTTTACCCAATCCAGGTTTTGTTTAATAAAATTCTCTTCAGACAGTCGCCATCCAACTGCTACCGAGGGAAAGAATCCCCATTTTTTACCGGGTGCAAAGTAATAGTGCCCATCATACCTTCCACTTGTTTCAATCAAATACTTGTTGTCGTAATTATAACTCAAGCGATAAACCAGCCCTAATTGTCTGGCCAATGTACTTGACCCTGAATTGGAAATATCAGCAGCTGCGGAACTTCCCATATTCAATTCATCAATTAAAATGCTATAGTTCCTTCTGCCTGCCGCCATATAATGGTATGTATTTTCTTTACCTTCAAAAAGGGCAAGCGCTGATATGTTGTTTTTCCCAAAAGATTGATTATAATTTAAACTCCCCTGCCAGGTGTACTGATCAAATTTCCTGAACCTCTCATTGAGAATAGGTTCTGAAGGCCCCCATATTCCGTCAATATAGGAATAAGGGTCCGTTGAAACATCCAGCGTATGAATGTGCATTACCTTTTGCCATGCTTTTGCAAAAATAAACGTTGGGTCGTACGCGAATGTCCCTTTAAGACTAAGCCCTGGGATAAAGGGAAGTTCCTGTTCCAATGACAATTGCGTATAGATTGCCGTTGTGTTTGTCTTCTTTTCTCCACTGGCATAAACAGCCGGAGTAATATACGTTCCATAAAGGCCATTATTAAAAAAAAGCGGCATATCCGGATGAGCATAGGAAAGCAACTGCATAATCCATTCCGGTCCCTGATTTACCATTTCACCAACAGCTGGTTCAATATGTTTTTGTATCCTTCCGTTCACATTAAACGAAACTTTAGTGGTGTTGGTAACGTTGGCATCCAAATTCATGATTAAAGAGTACCGGTTTTCGTAATCAGTCTCCCACATCCCATTTTGGCGTTGAAAACCAAGGCTTGCATAATATTTTACCTTTTCATTTCCACCAAAGACTTCAATATTATGATTTGTAATGGGCGTATTTTTTTCAATGATTGTCCCTAAAACATCCCAATTCGGATAACGTTCCGGATCATCGCCACTCAAATGTAGTTGCAGCCTTTCATCTGTCCATGGTATGGGTTGACCGGCATTTGTTGCGATTCGATTTCTCAACTGAGCATATTGTTCCAGATTTACAAAATCAGGTAAAAAGGTGGGATTCTGGATACCATAATAACCATTGTATTTTATTGTCGGTTCCCCACTTGATCCCCTTTTTGTAGTTACCAAAACAACCCCGTTGGCTCCTGCAACTCCATATGGAGCGACTGCTGCAGCATCTTTCAAAATCGTAATATTTTCAATGCTATTCGGATCCAGTTCATCAAAACTTCTGGGAATCCCATCAACAATTACTAATGGGCTACTTGAACCTGTTGTAGCAATACCCCGGATATAAATATTAGAGCCATCAGAACCAGGCTGACCGGAAACCTGTCTTACAATAACACCTGATAACTTCCCCCCCAGGCTGTTGGTGAGGTTACTGACAGGTTCTGATGCAATTTCTTCTGCTTTCAATGAAGAGACCGACGCCGTCACGGATGTTTTCTTTTGTACGCCGTAGGCAACGGCTACAACTTCGTCAATTCCGATGGTTTCATCCTGCATCTCCACATCAATCCTTTTTTTATCGCCGACAACTACTTCCTGCATCCTCATCCCCACAAAAGAGAACACCAGCGTGGCATTTTCCGGAATGTTTGGCAACGAATACCCACCATTGGCATCGGTAACTGTTCCCTGGGTAGTTCCTTTAACTACAATGGCAACGCCGGGCAGGGGTTGATTACTACTATCAGTCACTTTCCCTTCAACCAATATGGGTTGTTGGCTGTCGGCTCCCAAATTAAGTCGTTCATCTCTGAAAGAAAGAAGAATTTGTCGTCCATTAATTTTATACTGGATTTCGGTATCTCTCAATATTTCCTCCAGTACTTCTGAAATCAATTCTCTTTCTAAATTGACGTTTATTTTCTTGTCCACATCAATCATTGCAGAACTGTACATGAAACGAAAATCTGTTTCTTTTTCAATGGATCTAAAAACTTCTTTTAAAGGAGCATCTTTAAAGCTCAAAGAAATTTTTGTCTCCTGAGAATAGGTCTCTATTCCCAAAGTGTGGAGGAAAGTAAACAACGTTAGAAAGACAGTTAGTCTCATAATCAATAAAAATTTTTGTACAAAGTACACATTTCCCACCCATTGGACGGGGTGAACAGTTTTTTTCATACTTTTGCTTTTAATAGTTAGAAATTACTCTTTTATAAAGAGTTTTTTTAAAATTTGACAGGCAGGGTAATGTGGCGCATTGCCCTGCTTTTCTATATAACCTACTCTTAGAATTCTTAATTCGTTTTACCTCCTTTTTTATAGATTAATATTTCTTTTTCCGAGAATGTGCTGTCAGGCAATTTGTACTTGTTTGAAACAGTGAATGAAACAGGCAGGACAAATTTCATCATTTCCAATGCCTGCTCGAGTGTTTCGTCAATAAAAGTTGCAGTATAAGTAAGAGAACTTAACTCCGAATCTTTGAGTGTTATTTTTACATTATACCAACGGGATAATCGTTCTGCAACTTCATCCAACCTGTCGTCCTGAAACATTAGCAGTCCGTCTTTCCAGGAAACATACTTCTCCGGATTTACCTTTTTAAGTGAATACTTATTTGTCGTTTCATTCAAAACAAATTGCTCATTGGGGCTCATGGTACAAACCTCTTTTGAACTTCCATTTACCTCTGTGGATATAATAACCTTACCGGATTCCAAAGTCGTTTCAAAATAAGGATTGTCAGCATACGCTTTTACATTAAAAGAGGTGCCAACTGCCTTTACTGCCATTTTTTGTGTTTCAACAATAAAGGGTTTTGTTTTATCCGGCGCAACATCAAAATATCCTTCTCCGACTAAATTCACCGTTCTGGTTTTTCCGGTAAAAGGCTGCGAATAAATCATTTTACTCCCCTGGTTAAGCCAGACTTTTGTCCCGTCAGACAATTCAAACTGAATTCGGGATGCGGGAGGAGCAACAATCTCAATATCCTGAGATAGATCTGATAACAAATAGGAGCCTGATTGAAAAAAACGGGTATAAACAAACAATGTTAAAACTGGAATTAAAAGAATCGCAGCTGCTTTTGAAAACCATGAAGTTAACTTAACCTTTCTCCCGGCAAAATCTTTTGCTGCTTTTTGCCTGGCTTGATTTAGATTAATGATATGATGAATCCTGTCCAAACGCTTTTGAGATGATTCGATGTCAGGAGTATCTGCCATTTCAATGTTATTCCAATAATTTCTAAATAATGGATTTCCTTCCGCCTTTTCCTCCGGATGTTTTTCCACCCAATTAAAAAATTCATCAATTTCTTTTGGTGAACATTGATTCGCTGTATACCTATTCAGAAGATTTTTGTCCATTCCTTTTGACTTGCTATTCTATGTACCTCACGTTCAATAAAAATAAATTTGCAAACAAGGTACTTCCCACGATAAATTTTTGAAATAACTACATGTTAGACGACAAAAGTCAAAAAACCACTATTCCATGATAACTTTTTTTCACAAAAAAAGATGCACAAAAAAAAGAGCCAGCAAATAAGCTTTCCCTAAACTCTCTTTAAGGTATTTATGCGCTTTTACCATGTGATTTTCGACTGTATTGACAGAAATATTTAATGCTTCGGCTATTTCCTTGTAGGAATAGTTTTTGAAATGTTTCATCTTGAAAACTTCACGTTGCCGGGGAGGCATTTTCTCTATGAGCAGATGAATTTTTTCGTAAACTTCTTCTTTATTAATCTCATCTATCAAACTAAAATCACTTAACTCAATTTGAACCGACTTCACATATTCAACGTACTGAATATCCTTTGCTTTATTTCGTAAAAAACTAATGGTTGTATTGTAGGCTATGGTAAACAGGTAAGTCTCAAAAGATGCTGTATTCTTTAATTTATTTTTGTTTTCCCAGAGCTTCACAAATACTTCCTGGATGAGATCCTCTGTATCAGTTTCGGTTTTTACCAGCGTAAAAATAAATTTCTGTAATTTGTAACTAAAGGCAGCATAAATGTCATCGAATGCCTGCATGTCGCCCCCCGTAAATCGTTTTACCAGGGCTTCATCAACAGCTTGCTTTTTAACCTTGCCTTTCATTTAGATTTAGACTTTCAGAGAAATCCAAAATTACAAAAGAATACATATTTTGCAACTCTGTTTGCTCCCTTCTCCCAAACTGAAAGTATAACAACATTTTGTCAGGAGCTAAATTTCGGGATATCATGTCACGACTATCAAACCAGCAAACTATTTGGGTTTAAGTTTGACAAACATTGTTTATTTGAAAAACAAAAAAAACCTTGCTCCAGGCGGGATAAACAGAAAAGTTCCCCTACACTGATTTACTCTTTCTACATATGACCAAATTGCTGAATCATATTTATTAACCCCATCCAATCTCAGGCCTTATTCTCCGGATGTAAAAAAGCAATTCAAGATAAAATCAAAGCAGAAAAAACGATCAATTTATCCTTCTGTTATAACTTAAGGGAATAGTCTGGGAAAGCAATTTAAGCCCATTCCAATTTTCTATAATTGCAGAAACTCGTTCAATGGACAGACAAACCACGTTGAAAACATTTTTTCACCACCACTTTATCATTCTATGTCTCCTGCTTTCAGGCAAGCCAGCGCCTTTGCCTGTGCTTTAAAAAATCAGAATCAAGCACATCCAGCATAATATTGCAATCTTCCACTACCTGGAAGTCGTACATACCCATAACGATAAAGTCAGCCCCATTCTTAAATGCATAAGGCACCGCATCTTTCGGGTGAATAGCCCCGGCTGCCATAATTTTGAAAGCTATCCATGGTTCTTCCAGACTGTTCATGTAATCAATTGTTCCCTGGGGATTAAAACAAAATATATTGTCTTTGTATCCTTCATCTACAGTCCTTTTTTGTTCTGAATCAGTCTGTGCTGACCAGTAATTGTGGTGGTGCAGCGTTTTCATCCAGAAATCGGGTTTGATACCTTGTTCTACACATCCTTGAATGGTTTCTAACAGATGACCGCCTATGCCAGCCGGCTTGCCATAACTTCTGATGAGTTCCAATGATTTTGAAATCTCATCAAATTTTCCTTCCTGAACATATCTATCAGCAACTCCACCATGGAAATAAATGGCGGAGGCTCCTGCTTCAACCGATTTAATAATATTCTCTTCATTTTGTCCGGAATCGGAAATAAATTGGATTTTCCCATCCGTCTCATGCCAATATTTGTTTATTATCCTTGCCATTGCAATATTTGTCAGGATTGTATTAACGCCACATTTTTCGGCCAGTTGCAGGGTCATCATTACCCGTTCATCGGTATGGTACGCTTTTACAAGTTCGGAAGCATAGAGTAGGTCGCGGGCATGAGCCCAACCACCTATCAGGTTGCCGCCCATTATCAGCCGGCTCAATTCTATATCCCCTATCCTGCCTTTTGGAATTTGTCCTTTTAATTCGTTAAGTGAAGAAAAATTGAAACTTTTAAGGGTTGCGCTGGTTGTTGCATCCGGTTTGCCGGTGAGGAATTTTTCTTCGAAACTGTCCCACTTCTGTTTTTTGTAGGCCGCATAGGCAAAAGCTCCCAGGAACGGGATGCTGATCAAATCGCGCAGCAGTTCACGTCGTTGCAAAGATGTTTTTTCTTTTTTTGTCCGGGGTACGGGAGCATGAGCTTTTTCCTGCTTCCACCTTTTGATTAACCGGTCAGCCCCGAAAAAAGATTCGGCAGGGAGAAAAACGAAAACAAGTAAAACAAAAAACTCAATCAGGGTTTTGTTTACCCACAGGTAGCTTCCTTCAGTAACAGTGCCAAAGGAGTAACCCGGAATGGGCGGATAGGCCACAAAATAAAAAAACAAAAGGATGGATCCGGCAACGGACGACCAGCGAACCAGCAATCCAGTAAACAACGATAACCCAATGAGTATAAGGCCCCATACATTCAGAAAGTCAACCACTTCCATAACTCCCTGGGAGGATGCCATCTGGTGAAAAATGTCCGCAAAAAACCATCGGGATCCCAACAGATATGATTGGGCACTCCATCCGGGAGTTATTAACTTTGCTATTCCTTCATATAAAAAGTGCCACCCTATCAAAATCCGTAAACCGGTTAATAAGTAAACTGAATGTTTTTTCATATCTCAGAAATGTTTTGTTAAAGGCTAATGAATTGTCATAAACAGACACTTGAAATTCGCTGGTTATTGGTTATTTTATTTTTAGTTCATTTTTATTCTTGTAAACACTTCTTCTAGAGTTGTCTAAAAATAAGAAATTAACTTTTGTATATGAATTAATTAAAAGAAAAGTTACTGCTTTCCTTAAATATTAATTTTTGATACCCGTTAGCAATATTTTTATCACATCTAAAAAATCCCCTAAACCCGTTTTATTATTGATTAAGTTATCGAATAGATTGCATTACTAAATGCAAAAATACATACTGCCACAAGTAAAATGATTAGTCCTACATACATTAATCTCACAGGCTTGCCACGTATACCCCTCCATTCACCGCCAATAAACCCTACAAGCTGGTTCCCTATAACCTGCAATGATTGTTGTATGCCAAAGCCTACCGATGCACCCAGCACCCCCAGCATAACCATACCTTTACCCAGAAGGACAATAGAAATAATAAACTGCGAACCGACCAAAGCGCCACAAAAAAACTCTCCTTTCCGAATAGGAAATTGTCCGCGCCGGTTACTTTTTATCATCAGATAAGCCCCATAAGAAACATTTGCCAAAGCGCCTCCAAACATCCCTAATGCCCATACCGTAAAGTTTGCTGTGATTTCTCCTGCCCCCTGTTGTTTTACGGCTGCAATAATTGGCTCCTGGCTGTAAACAAATGCCAGGGATATACCGCCGGAAAGTATCCCTGCAAGCACTGCAAGAATTAACCCCCCGGAGAAACTTTTTGAAGATTGTTCCCCTTTTTCCTGCTTTTCACCAGAGGACAATACTTTTTCCCGCCCAAATCCGGCTTTACTTATGAATATTAAACCGGTTATCAGGGTAGCCAGCCCAACAAGGATTGCACCCCCGGTATTTGAAAAAAGGCCTGGTGCATTACTGAATAATCCACTCCCCTTAAAAATCATAGGGATTAAAACCCCAACCGACATCCCCAATGCAGACAGGATGGCACCGGCAAGCGACGCCCCTATCCTTATGACACAAACCATATACAGTATATTGGCTATGCCCCAACTTACCGATAGCAGGTTAGAAGCCAGCAATGTTTTAAACCCAACACTTTTGATAACCATGGCAGGGTCTGGCACATTGAACAAAACAACAGCCCACGGGTAGATGATTAACCCCGTAAGCATACTGACAAACAGGAACTCACCGAAGTGTATATCCTTTATCCTTTTAAAAGGCCAGGCGGCTGTCCCTGTCCCTAATCCGGAGAAGGTTACCAATAACAATCCTGCTAATATCCCCATTTTATCCATTATTTTTTCCCGGACCTGTAAAACAGGTGACGGAAAATTGGTTAAACATTTCTATCCCTGTACCAACTTTATTCCTGACTGTACCCCGGGGTTGACAATATGTGCCGGATATTTTCCGGAAAGGGTTTTTACAACTGCTTCTGCCCCCCCGGTTCTTGCATCCTTTAACGACTCTTCCGAAAGAGCAGACACATGCGGGGTCAGCAAAATGTTATCCAGGGAAAAATAAGGGTGGTTAACCGGGAACCCGGTTTCTGCAAACACATTTATCCCGCCAAAAACATCCACTGCTGCATACCGGATAACCCCTGTCCTCAATGCTTCAGAAAGGTCATGCTCGCTGAGCAGTTCCCCCCTGCCGGTATTGATGAGGACAGCCGTTGGTTTCATTTTTTTCAACTCTTCCATTTTTATCATCCCCCTTGTCCTGTCTGTCAGCGGGCACAGTAAACACAGGTAATCAGGCTCCGTAAGGATGGTTTCAAAATCCACTTTCCTGACACCTTCATTTTGTACATCTTCAGATGATACCGCCGGGTCATAAACCAATATATCCATCCCGAATCCTTTGGCCCGTTTTACCACTGCCCTGCCTATACGCCCAAACCCTATGACCCCCAGTTTTTGTACTGACAAACGGTGCATTCCGTTTATCAATCCGGGTCTCTGCCCTTTACGCATCATGGCCTCATAGTACTTCAACCGCCTTGCTACAGAAAGGAGCAAGGCCATGGTATGGTCAGCAACTTCGTCTGTCGAAAAATCCGGGAGGTTGGTTACAATGATACCTTGCCTGGTAGCTTCATCCATATCAATTTTATCTACCCCGGTACCAAGGCGTGAAATAATTTTAAGGTTTTCCATCGCCTTTATAACAGCCCCTCTCAAATAGGATGACACAATCATTATGGCATCAACCTCACGGCATAGTGACAGTATCTCTTCATCCGTCTCCCCCTCTATTTCTATAATATCCGCATTAACCCGGGACAGTATTTTTTTCTCTTCACTGCTCATGGGGAAAGTGCTTGCATTCAATCGCGCAACTACCGGTCTTTTTTCCATATTCAAACCTATTTGGGATATATTAAAAGTTCGCCCGGCGCCATAACTCTTGCGTTAACAGTCTCAGGCAGACCGGCCGATTCCGCTATAAAAGTGGCCGGGTCGCCCAGACCCCCGCCGCAAACATGTTCAAGGAACATCCAGAAATGGCAGGCAATCACTAATTTGGGCTTTACGATTGCCGCCAGGGAACATGCCTCCTTTGCATTCATGTTCCCATACTGCCCGTTAATTGGGGCTATCATGATATCTACATCCGAATTTAAAGAGGTTTTAATTTTATCCGGAGAAAAACAAGTATCCCCGCAATGGTATATTTTAACACCTCCTGTTTCTATCAACAAGCCAACTGCATCCGGTGCAAGTTCGCCGTGATCTGCAAATACCGCCTTTATACGGATTCCATTTCCTTCCCACTCTTCTCCTTCTTTCAATATGTTATACCTGCTTCCCGGGAGGTTATTTGATATGTAACCCTCTTCACAATCTGGTGGGCCAATAAAAAATGTTTTCCCGTTTTTTGCAATAACAGGCAGCGAATCCGGGTCGAGGTGGTCGGCATGGGAATGGGTGGAAAGGTATAAATCAGCATCCATTTCTTCAGCTTCCAATACCGGTGGTATCATCCTTTTGAAACCAAACATCCTTTCACAGGCATCTGATAAATAAGCATCAATTACGATTAACTTATTCCCCGGGGTTTTTATACAAAACCCTGCCTGTCCCAGATAAAAAAGGGCAATTTGGTTTGTACCAACCGATAAATGTTCCATCTTTTCGGGTAGTCTCATCTGATTATATTTTTGCCAATTCTTCCCGGATAGCTTTATAGCTCTGCTTCGTGTACAGCCACATACTCATAATATCGGCAGCTGCCCAGAAAACGCGCATTCCCTGCTCTTTCCAGAATTTTATCCTGACAGGGTCGCCGCAGGCAATCCCCGGCAGTACTTCATACTTGTTGCAGGTTGAGATTATTTTTTTTACTGCCGCAATGTATTCAGGGCTGTCAAATTGAGTGGGTATCCCCATCCCCAGGGATAAATCATCGTTTCCTACAACGGCAATATCAATCCCCGGCACTGAAAGTATATCATCGAGGTTTTCAAGTGCCTCTGCCGTTTCTATTTGTATCCCGACAACAAAGTTTTTATTGAAAAAATCCAGCTGTTCCAACGGATTTTCCCATCCCACGTATTTCCCGGCAGGGCAGGTACTGGCCCCATAACCTTTAACTCCTTTCGGCGGAAATTTTATCATCTTTATGATATTCTCAACTTCTTCCCTTGTGCGGATACGCGGAACAAATATTCCGTCGGGGGCATAATCCATGGTCCTGTTCAATTCGGCATAACCGGGTTCTGCAACCCTGACCATACATGGGATACCTAAAGCCCTTGCCAGGCGGATATGCTCAAGTATGGTTTCATTGTTTAATCCACTATGCTCCCTGTCTACCATAATTAAATCGAACCCTGTTTCATGGTACATTTCAATAACAGCCCCTGAACGGCTATCCATAACACACCCTGCAAGAAGGGTATCTTTTTCCCTTACCCGCTTTTTTAATTCTCCTGTTAAACCTTTCATTTTTTCTGATTTTTTTTCCTGATTTCAATATAAGCTACAGCCCCGGGACATACCCTTTCCCCAGCCGGAGCCCTGTTTCATGGTACCCTTCGCTGAATGACATCCACGAAGTAGTCCCCCCGTCAATTACTATTGTCTGCCCTACAATATACCTTGCATCGCCGGAAGCCAGGAAAACAGCTGCTTTGGCAATGTCGCCCGGCGTACCTGCAAACCCGCAGGGGATTAACTGCCCCAGTCCGCGAAAATCGTCTGTCCCTGCTGCTTTATAATGGTTTTCGACCGGCACAGCCCCCGGGGCAAGTACATTGACACGTACACCCAAAGGCGCCAGCTCGACAGCCAGCTCACGGGAATACGAAATAATGGCACCTTTGGTACCGGCATATACAGAATGACCTTTGCATGCCCTTATTCCGTGCACTGAGGAAAGGTTGATGATGGCACCCCTATTTTCAACCAATGGCCCCAAAGCTGCCTGGGTTACAAAATATTGCCCCCTGACGTTAACCTGATAGAGCATATCAAACTGTTCCGGGCTTACCTTTTCAAATTCGAGGGTCATCGTAATTCCTGCGTTGTTTACCAGTATATCAAGCCCCCCTAAAAAACCAATAGCCTCCCGTGACAGTTTTTGTGCCTGCTTTACATCTGCCAGGTCTGCTTTTATTGCTGTTGCTTTACCACCAGCCGATTGGATTTCGGCTACCGCTAATTCAGCACCATCCGCACTGTGGGCATAATGCAGGACAACGGACGCCCCTTGCCGGGCAAACTCCAGGGCTATCTCCCGCCCGATGCCGGTACCGGAACCGGTTACCAGGGCTTTTTTACCTTCCAATTTTTTTCCCATTATTCTATGTTTTTCATGTTAAGCCATAATTTCGATGTACCACTTGTAAGTGCCTTTTGCCCCCACTTTGCTCACCTGCCCATGCTCCTTTGCAACATCCGGGCGGTCGTAACAAACCGTGCACGGTTCAATAATTATATTGTATAATTCGTCCCAGCCTCCTTCATTCATTAAAATCCCCAGGTACGGGACGGTACTTTCAGGGAACGATATCTTTAAACTATTTTTATTGTCCGGGTATTTCAGCCTGCACCATCCTTCTGTAAGCCTGCCCGTGAAATAGTATTTTTCAAACCCTTTTACAGCTTTTGCCCTGGCGATATCAGCCCTGCAGGTGTTCCCAAGGTTATCTTTCAAAAAAGGCCAGTGGCTGACGTCTCCAAATTTTCTGCCCCCATTGGACAAAACCGTTACAACCTGTTTGCATCCTTCCGGCACCTCTACCCTGGTCCCCTCTTCCATATTCAGCATCAGGTGGCCTGCCCACAGGAACTCAAAATCATAGGGGCTGTTGTTGGTTAAGGTATAGTCTATCCGCAATGAATCTTCATGGGTGAAATAAACTTCCTTTTCAAGGGTATAAGGGAACCGCACCCCTGTAACCGACATGCGCAGCGTATCGTTATCAACCAAGTACCTCCAGGGTAATGACCATACTTCGCCATGGTCGGCCATTTCAACTCCTTCCCATGGCTCGTTTCCGTACCTGCATGCATCTATGGTCGGGAACATGTCATCGAAACCGCTGCATTCCCCGTCAACATATACGCCTGCGAAGGACTGGTCACGGTAATGCTTGTTTGCCCGTTGTAAAAGGTACTCGTATCCCGTTTCTTTGTTAATAAGCGAAGCCAGTTTGCCACCGGGGGCCGGGATGAACTCTGCACGCAGTTTTATGTTTTCAAGAACAATGCTGCTTTTGTTCTTATAGCGGGAATGGATTATCATTTTTTTCCTTTAAACTGTTTTATGGAATTCTCTTATACCAAATCAAAAGGGATCCGGGCTTATCTTTTAATTTGAGGGTTACGCCTTTTAACAGCTCTTCTCCGTTTTTAATTTCCTTAATTTGAGAATCTTCATCAATTAATTCATAATCTGCCTGCGGGTCCAACCCTTTTAATCTGACCTGCAAGGATTCTTCTTCACAGTTTTCCCGGCGGAAAGCCAGAATAACCCCATCTTTTTGTTCAGGCCGGTTTAGTTGATAAGCTAACCAAATAGCATCGCCTATAAGGTTCTCGGTGCCGGTCAGAGGATAGTAGTCGCCATAATAATATGGGCGTAATCGTTTAAAATCCCTCATGCATTTTTGCATTTGAGGAATAGAACTTTCCGAACTATGTATATCCCAGAAAAGCACCATCGAACTACTCATACTGGATCGAAAATCATATGCCGAACTCTCAAAAAGACCAGTTCCATGAAGGGGAAAGTAAAAATTCAACCCGTAAGTGTGGTTTTGACAACCATCGGGTTTTCCAAAACTATGGTCAGACCTCCAAAGGGGAGAGCTCCTGGATATGGTTTCCAAATCAATACGACGCCCGCCACTGGCACAGTTATCTATTACTAATTCAGGAAACCGAACCAATAAACTGTCCCAGAAAGAATACAACCCTTCGATATACCGGATTTCAGAGATACCTTCCCTTCCCTGTTTATCTTTCATTTTCCAACTTCCTTCACCATCAACCCAGTTGAAATCCTGACGATAGTAATCAACCCCTTCTTTTTCCAGAAAATCTGAAACAAAATCGGTCAGCCATAAACGCGCTTCTGTATTTCCAAGATCAAAGAGATAGGTATTATAATTATAAATGTCATCTTTATTGGATGTAGCCGGGTATTCAAGTAACCATTCAGGATGCTCTTTTTCGAACCATGTATGTTTTCGCACGCGTTCCAATTCAAACCACAATAAGAATTTTGCTCCAATTGAATGAACTGCATCTGAGACTGGTTTCAACCCATTTGGAAACCTTTCTTTATCGATATTCCAATTGCCAACACCTTCCCACCAGCCATCTCCTCCTTCATACCATCCGGCATCAATCCAACATACTTCAGGTACTATGTCAAATTGTTTAAACCGTTCTATAGTGGCTATCGCATACGATTCGTTCAGGCAGGTAAACTCGTTGCATGGAGAAGGCCCCCCTCTGCTTACCCCTGCTGACAGGGGTAAATCGACAAATTGCCCGTTAATTTTTCGGGTATAATGCGCTAAAACAAACTGGCGGAACTGGTTATGTCCCACCATCCTGTCTTCTCCTTTCCAGAAAAGCAGGCAAATTTTTGGCGTACGGATCTCTTCTTCAGGATATAAAGTCAAATTCATACGAACCATGCCCGATGCCAAAGAAACGGATCTGTTGTCAACTTTTTCCACGTTGGCATACCACAGCCCAGTCCAACCTACAGCAACCATAATTCCTTCGTTTGAAGGGCTTTCTATATTGAAAAACGGGAAAGCCGTATTATCTGAAGAACCTCTTCCGCCATCAGGCATCATACGGATCTCGTGGTTTATTTGCAATGTATCGAGCAAAGGCATAAAATCACCTGCCGACGCATTGCTCCCTTTTGCATGGTGAAGAATAAAATTCCCGCCCTGAGAATATGGGAATATATGGTCAATGACCCTAACGTCTTTGATTAATGGCGTGTTTGACCCCGAACGGTTGGAGAATTTCAACACCCAATCAATGGCAGGAAAATCTTTATAACAATTAACAAAACATTTTACTGTCAAGCCACTCCTATTGTCTGAATATTTAAAAACCGAGCAGTCTATATCAGGATTATCCGATTTTAACTTTTCTGCCTGGAATTGCCAGTTTTTAATGAAATTATTCGAATTTTCCCCATCATAAACAAAAGAGAAAGGAGGTACAACCCCTTCTGAAAAATGCTCTTCGAGCCATTGTTGTACATCAATATTGTTTTGGGCAACAGGTCTTTGCTGCCCATTAGTAACTTCTGCAAATCCTAAAGTGATTAAAATGAAGGTAATCCCTATTTTAACCCTCGGGTTTCCATTACTTCTTTTTTCCTCTTTTTTCATTAGTAATTGTTCTTTTATTATTGGGTTACGACCAACCTCATTTGCCAGGGCTCAACCTCCGGGATAACAAATTTCTGATAAGGCCCGTCTTCTCCTGATGAGCGGATCACAGTTTCCCTGCATTCCATATCATACACCTTTATTTCTTTGCTTTCTGTCCGTAACATCAGGGTTACATCTTTTGCAGGGTCGAATGAAGAATTAGAAAATGCCAATGCCATTTTACCATCCTGCGGTTCCCTAATCCAAAGGTTCATTCTATGGAAAGAAGCTATATATCCTGGTAGGCTATCTTTAGAAAGCCACCTGAAAACGGATTTCATCTGTGAACTTTTTGACAGGTTTTCCATGAAATTCCATGGATAATAACCTGCCACACAAATACGCCCGCCAAGTTTATTTTCAAATACCCCCATGGTACAGTCCGATACTTCCTCTCCTGTATAGTCAATCAGTCTGGAAAGGACCTGGGCTTTTTCATCGGTTTTGCGAAGTGTGTAAGCTAAGGATTTCCAAAAGGACTGTCTGTTATCGCGTTCCCTCCCGGCAAAGCTGCCGTTGAGTGGGTGGGTAGCAAATCTCTCTATCCGGTCCACATCAGCTGAGCTTTCCACCTCGAACCCGGTCAATTCTCCAAAACCCATCTTATTCAATTGCTGCAAAGCTTCAGCATCCATGTACACCCCTCCCGAAAGCAATTCCTCAATCTGTTGTTTCGAAAAGGCATAAACATTGTCTTTACCAAGTATGGTTACCTGCCCATTGTTTACAGAATAACATGCTGGTATTCCGATAGTATACATATCATGCCCTGTAACAGGATTTCCGGCGCTTACCCAATTTCCATCCTCCAGGTTTCCGGTAATATAACTATCCTTGTTCCACAATGTATTAACCCCTGTAATGGCAGAACGCCCCAGTGATTTTGCCATTAAGTCAAAGAATGGCCTCGACTCTTGTAACCGCGCCATTAGCGGTTCATACTCATCCAGTGGCTCATCATACATCGAAAGAACATTAAAAGCTGTGCCCGTACAACCTGAAGCTATATGCGAGCAGGCTTCAAGCGCTACAATATTGGCTGCTTTCTTTAGCCGCTGGTAAGGGAAACATTCAATCTCAGACTGGATAGAAACAATATCTTCGGGCAATACAGATACCTGTCTGCCAATATCATGTGACTTACCTGCCAATCCATCTGTGTTTGTATCGCCATAAAAGCCTCCACCCGGTCGCCACATCACCGGGGCATTATCTGCGCCTGCCAGTATTTTTGCCCAGTTGTCGAAATCATAGCCTTCAAAAAAACGGTCACCCGTCATAAACCCCAACGGCATATCCGGCCTGATTCCATGCACTGTTTCTTCTACCAGTGTAAATAACCGGGCAATGGTATTCCGGTTATGTTGCAACCACTCTTCCCTGACTTTTAGTTTCTCTTCTTTTGTCCCTTCATTAAACGCTTTTTTTAAACTTTCACGGGTATACCTGGCTCCTGTCTCCTGCTCAAAAATCTTCAGACAATTGTCACAAAAACAACCATAGCCAATTGGCATATGCCCCAGCCTCACATCATCATCAATCCAGATATAATCAGGGTTTGCTTCTGTGGTTAACTCGTAAATAGTACGGATATACTCACGCATATTATCATCATTCGGGCAGAAAGAACCGTGGCTGACATTCCCATCAATACCGGTCATAAAGGTATAATCCCCTTTCAGTGAATTTTCCAGGTCTTCATTATGGTGCCCGATGGTCGTCAGTATGTTGATACCCGTTTTGTAACCCCGTTGCCTGGCTTGTTCCATACGTTGCTTTAAAATCGTAACATGTTCACTGAATTTTTCAAGTGGTAGTGGCGCATGCGTGACATGGGTAAAAAAAGTAATCTCATCCGTTACCCCCTGGTACTTGTCAAACAAATCCAGTAACTCGTTAAAACGTTGCCCCGGCAATGACTGGGCCGGGCCAATCCGGAAAGAGACATAGGCTTTGTTGTTATCCTGAATCAACACTTCTCTCTTGCAAGAAATAGTAAAAACAATAAGAGATAAAATAAATGAACAAATAATAATTGTAATTTCCCTTTTCATAATGAACCATTTATATATTTTACCATAATATTTCAATCTCAGGATGTACGCCTGAATTTTTCTGCAAAACATCCAATATAAGTATTTGATCAAGGTATCTAAATTCAAAAATCAATTCCCCGTCTACTTTTATTTGTTTTGGTTTTGTTTCAACAAATGCTTTGAAAGTTCCACCTTCGTATACCTTAACTTTTACTGACCTCCCATTTTTATTTTCAGCTAAAATTGTTGCCGGAGCATTGTATTTGTTGGTCAGCCCAATTGCAGCAAAACCATCTGTTACAGGGATAACATAAAAAAGTTTAAATCCCATCCTAAGCAGCTCAATATTGATTTTTGTTTCTCTCCTTATCATTCTTACTTTATTAGAAAAGTATTCATATAGTAAAAAATCTTTGCCATTAATTTCGTTGATATCAGCCACTTTGATGTGCCCCGCAACTTTATCGGCATCGGCAGCATTCCACACTGCCAGTAATCCTTTATTGCCAACCTTTGAGAAGGCTTTAAACGGCACTTCATCCTGAACAGTAAACAGACAGTCTTCTGTAGGAAGAAGCGAAGTTTGAGACCTGATGATTTTTCCATCAGCATAAATCAAAGGAGTAAGCACATCGAAATTCTGTTTCCCTACATTATCAGTAATATAAATGGGACCATTGTTCAGTGCCCGGGCAATGGCATGAAATACGGCATTTGGATTGTGAGATTGAAACATATCCAGATCGGGAAATACCATTTGTGAAAAATAGATCGAATTATATAGTGCTTGAACTATATGTGCAGCAGCATTTCCATGTACAAGATTGTAGTTTTCTTCTGGTTTATATGGGACATAATCCTCAACACACCTTGCCACGGCAGTTTCCCCAAAATTTAAGTATGCCTGAGGTGTCATGTCCATACAATGAATAATTGCATTATCAAAATTATCTTTCACTGATTTATTCATTGCTTCGTATATTGATTCTGAAAACTGAAAAACAGGATAATTACCAATAGCCATAAGTTCCGTTATTAATTGGTAGTCTACTTTTACAAAATCAATCCCCTGACTTCTAAAATATTTGTGCCAACTTTCATAAAAAGCCAACAAAGAATCACTTTCGGGTCTAATAAAATAAAAGGGACATAAAAGGGAATCCTTGATTTCTGTGTTTTCCTTATGCTTCCACGAAAACATTTCTGATCGATATCGTTTACCAAGTTCAGATATAGAATCAATCCCATGCCAGTAACCATTTATTGTATGCCAAACTCCAATATACTTTATACGAAAATCTTTTTTCAAATTGTCAACAACCATATGAAACCCGTTTGGAAATTTTTCTTTTGGGGGCTCCAACGATGTCAACATAAGTTCCCTATGTTGAATCCACCCATCATCAATCAAAATCCAACCTAAAGGGAAGTTGTTCTCACAAAATGATTTTGCTGCATCAATCAACAGGTCTTCATTAAGTTTCTTACCGTAATTAGAGGAATTCCAGGAACACCAGCCTATATAATTGAATGGTTCAGGAAGTATTTTTTTAGCCTGTATATTTTCCCCTTTTCCCATCGATTCAAGGGCAACACGGTAAATCCTGCTAAAAAGTTCAAACGGATTTTCCCCAAATGCAATTGCAATACATGGAATATCTTTATCCTGATAATGGCTTTTATATGTTAATGCTTTACATCCCCACCTGTTATTGTCATTTCCTAAAGTACTGCGATATCCATTGCCACTCAATGGTAAGGCAGCACCATATAAACCATCAGAATGTTTCCAGTAATAAAATTGTATATCTGATTCAGCCATTTGTCCCAAAGGATCAATACGGATGGGCTTTGTCCATGATAAATAGGGGCCATAGCGCCATAATGAAATACCTGTTTGGTAATCATTTATTTTATCGAAAAAAACACCAACAAACTCATCACCTTTTATAAATCGCTGATTATCTGCTCGGATTGATAAAAGAAGAACGCTATCTTTTTCTACTGATTGTATGATAGAAGGAGCCCCAGGGGGAGACCCCTGGAATATTGGGACACCTCCTGATATTCGTTCTTTCCCTTCGTATAAAACATGGATAGCCCCCTGCCTGGTAATCAAATCTATTTTTTGCGGATTTGCCTTAAGACCGAATAATAATAACAATAAAATTATTGTAAGTTTCTCCACTCGAATGATATTAATATAATGCATTTAATGTTTAAAATGATTTGGTTATTAAATAGAGAGAAACAGATACTTTAAAACACAATGGTTTTTGCTGTAATTTTATAACCGATTTTTAAATATTACTCTAATTCATCTAAAGTCCATTCATCCCTCCAATTTACTTGTACCGATTTGCTTTTCCTGTCTATATCCAGAGGCAACCAGATATGCTTGATTTCCTGAAGATCGAGAATATCTCCACCCGATACTTCATTGTATTTGCCTGAGATAAAAATAAATTTCCCAGGGCAATTTACTAATGGAAACACATGGGCAACCTGAGATTCAAACGTGGTTTCCTCATTTTTACCTCTGGCAAATTTACCTCTGGGCTCCCATGGCCCCCATATATTATCCGAAGTAAAATAAGTATTACTATTCGCCTGATATCCGGTCAGCTGCGATTCAAAAATATAATAGGTATTATTATCCTTTATCATTGCCGGAGCCTCCCCTTCAACTCCTTCCATCAATGCCCCTTTCAACACAGAGGTATAATCATCGCTTAATTCATAAATATAATTAGCGCCATGGCCAACAATAAGATAGGCTCTGTTGTCTTCGTCTTTGAAAAGTTCCATATCCCATCCTCTTATTCGTTCCGGCGAGTCTCTCTTTCCTGTTAATTTTTCACTATCCCATATATCTTCGGTTAAGTTTGGTGCATTTTTCCATTTCAATTTCCCTTTAAATTCAAAAGGTCCAACCGGAGAATCAGATATTGCATAAACCACATCGTTAATGGTTAAAAAATCAGGACTCAGTAAAACACCCATCAAAATATATTTACCTGTCATATCATTTTTGATAATGTTAACACGCCCAATTAAATTCAATGGTTGGAGAAGGCTCTGAGGTTCGAAACTTGTCTCATTTAAAACTATATTCTTAAGCTTCCAGTTATATAAATCAGTTGAGGAATAAATTGATATTCCCGTGTTAAAATTCCATGTAAATGGTTGATTTGGAAATGAACCTCTTGGAATTGTTGGTCCCCCAATATAATTTTGCCCAACCCAGTAATAAACACCATCATCGTAAAATACACTGCCAAAATGAGATTGAATGGGAACTCCGTCTTCATCAGTCCAAAGTTGACCAGGCTTAAACCTTGAATACTTTTCTGTTGTGGAAGTTTTATCCTCTCGCTTGCAATTTGCAGATAAATGAAAAAAACATAAAATTAGTAGACAAACGATAATCAAATTTTTCCTTTTCATAATGATTTCTTTTCTATTTAAACTCTTACTATTTTATTCAGACCAAGTTTCTTTATTTATAATCTTTCCCATTAAAAGGGAAAAGACTATAATCATCCTGTTTATTGTCAAAACATCCTTGGTATCCCCAACTGTGTTTTACCGGAAGGATGGTATTTTACTTTTTCATTGGATTGTGGTTTTTCCGACTCAACAGTCCACGACCGGAGGCTTTCTTCTTCCTGGGTAAACACAATAACTTCACCTGCTTTTGTCTTTACCTCTGTTATTTCCCCGCTAACTGTTTTAACCCTTTTTTTCAGGGTTGACCGGACAAAAGCTTCACTCCAGGGTAATTCCAACCGGCACGGGTTCCCAAGTAAACTTTTAACAGACACCCATTGTACCTCCCCTTCCCTGATTTCGGCAGAGACAACAAAACCTCCAACAGCATGGAGTGTAAACCGCCCGGTTTTATCATCAGGGAATGCCGGGAAAACCCGCAGAATACCATCATAACTTTGAAGCAACGATTCGTTCATTGCCGTTGACAATACCGACATGGACTCCATCGACATGTGGCGGAATGGCCACATACGCAACGGGAGCTTTTCATCGCTATTTATATCCTTTACAGTATTTGTTTTAAAAAACAGTTCTGCGTCCTCATTGATTAAGCCTTCCATCCCCCAATGCCCCCAGCCATTGCAGTATATTTGCCACCGCGAAGGAAAATTATCTAAATCAACAGCCAATTCTTCGGAGAGCCCCAAACGTGCCAAAACTATTGGGACAGGATCCCAGCCCGTGCACTCAGTGCCGTATAAAAGTGTGGTGGCTGTCATAACATCAAACAAGTTGCTATCTTTTTGCGACAGCCCGACCAATCCGGATGGAAAAACAGGAGAGTTAGGGACAGCCGGGAAAATCCCATCAAGGAGTTTTAATCCGTTTCTTTTACTTCGGATTGAATAGGCAGGACTGTCTTCCGAAAAAAACGAATAGGCGGGATCGTCTGTGTCAAAATATGTAGCCAGCCATTTTTTTTCTTTGATACCCCAACCAGCCGAAACAATATCATCAGTTGAGACAGAAGCCCCTTTGAAAATACCTTGGGCAATATTCAACTTTTCTTTTCCCCGGGCAATTAACCCTTTACTCGCTTTTACAACCGGAAGAGGGGCTAAATTCCCCAATATATCTTCCCACATTTTTACTTCAGGCAAATTAGCCCCGGCTACTTTCACAGCCTCCAAAGCCGTTGAGAACAATACTTCTGCATACACCAGTTCTGTAAGTCCATCCTTTAGCCTTATCCATCCTTCATACCCAGTCCCTTCTTTAGCATGGTACAATCCGTCATCCTCCTTAACCAAAAGCGATTCAAAAAAACGGGCGGCTTCCAGAATAAATGGAAGGGCTTGTTTTTCCAGGAATTTTTTATCCCCTGTATACTGGTATTGCCGCCAAAAATCAAGGGCAATTTCTGCTACGGGTGTATGGTTAAGCAATGTATGTGGCGAATTATACCCATTCCTGTTGGTTACATCCGAGATAAAAGCCCCCCCGGAATCAAAGAATTTTTTCGCATCCTTTTTTGCCTGTGGTAATGAATTGAACCTGAAATCGAGGTATGGAGTTACCAGTTCGTGGAATCCGGCTGCATTCAACGGCCAGCATAACTGCTGCTGGTTCCAGTGGAAATAAAAATTCCAGTTTTGTACATCGTGGCTCCAGCCCCACAATCCATTGTTAAAACGCCCGGGGTATTTACCACCCTGCGAAGCATTGGCGTAATACATGGTAAGATACCACAGGTTATTCAGGTAATCATCTCCATAATCCATAAACGACCTGTCCCAAATAGTCTTCCAGGCTTCTGTATTGGATTTACGGAACGGTTCAACCCCTTTTTGCTTTATAGAAAAGAGAGATTCTTTTACTTCGATAACCGGATTGTCAATGCCGGGAGAGGTAACAACGAAGGCAAACTGCACATTCTTCTTACTATTCCCGGATAGCCGGGTTAAAACCCTCCGTGAATGTTCGCGGGAATAACTTACTTCCAGCCCGTTATCCCGGATGACAGTCCCTCCAACTGCAAATGTCCCACTTGAGAGCTTTTGAGTTATAAAAATACTTTCATCTCCTGCAAACGAATCCGTCCCGGATAACCCGATAGCAGCATCCCTGTTTATTTGGTGATACCACCCTGAAAAGGTCCGGGAACCATACCTTTCAACAGCAACCTCCACAGGTACGTCTTCGTTTAAATCACTATTCAGTTCATAAAAAAGGGTTCCGGTTTTATGGTCGATAAATGCCTTTAGCCCTACTTCCCCAAACGGGCTGGCCGCTTCCATTGTCATGGAAGCATCAGCCAGGTTGAGCCGGGCATTAAAACCGGATAAGTAAAGGGTATTAAAAACCGGGAACTGAAAATCGATAATTATCCGACAGGCATGCCGCTGGGTAGTATACTGATCACAATTTTCATTTCCCCAGTTATCAAGGGTATCTGGTTTTGCATCGTCCCACAAATCGCTTTTATTGACTACTGCAATTATTTTTGAACCTTCGCACCAAAAAAGGGCAGCAATTTCTCCATTGCCCAGAGGGATGCCCTGCATGGGGTCAATCGGCGGGCTTTTATAAACCAGGTCATATTGTGATACAACCCCGGGCCAGGATATGTCCCAATCTGCTGCCTGAGGATCAAATGCAGTACTTATTCCCGCTTTCCTGTCCGGAACAAAAGTGTCACCCCCTTTAGCAACATCTGACTTAATAGCCAGCTGTGCTGATAATGAGGAGTGGTTAAAACATATACAAAGTATAGCGAAAAAGATAAAAATGTTTTTTTTCATGTGTTTAATTTTTTTATTAATTAAGGCAACACATGGAATTTGCATTCGATTTTAATCATTTCGTTTTGTGTAAATTCCATGCTCATTTCATATTAGATAACTTCTACCAAAAATCTTATTAAGAAATTAATACGCCTTTCAATAATATTGCAGGGACATTGTTTTTCTAAAATACTAACTGATATTCTTTTCCCTTTTCCGTTTCAAAGCTTATAATTCCTTTTTCATTATCCCTTTTGAATTTCACATCTTTCCCCTCTGATGTAATTCTGATGTTATTGAATCCATTGTCTTTAAACTGACATTGTTTCCCACTTACCGAAATAATATTTGCTGAATTAATTTTTCCCTGGTTCCAATTCAAACCAACCTCAAATCCGCCTCTTGCCCTTAATCCTTTCACTTCTCCATTGGGAAGGGCGGATGGAAGCGCCGGAAGAAACTTTAATAAATGTTGCCGATCCTGAAAAATCATCTCGATAATTGATGATGCCAATCCAATATTCGCTTCAACCTGGAATAATTTAATCCCTTCAAACCAGGCAAGTCCTCCTTTCCCCCCCCAGTCATTACAAGTAATCAGCAGGTTATCCAATACATGAATGGGGAGCATACTCTTCAATTGTCCATAAGCTTCATCTCCCCTGTAAAGCCTTGCCAAAATCTGAGCATCCCAAACATATGTTAGTGATTGAGTCATTTTAACTCCGTAATCATGCCTCTTTTTTAATGCCAGGTAAGCGGCCTCAGCATAATCTGGCGTATTTTCAAAAGAAATACGGTCGCCAGGGCTTAACCCGACAAACTGTGATCTGTGCCTGTGCCCCGGATCGCCAGGGATATGGTCTTCCAGCCACTCAGTCAGATAACCATCATCATGAATTTTCGGGAGAGGCACTTTTTCAAGGATGTTAGTCCACTTGTTAAGTACCCCTTGTTCAACCTTTAAAAGATTGCCTGCTTCAATCAGGTGCGTAAAAAGGTCCCTGATTAATTCCAAATCCATTGTAGAAGCAGACGAAAGGAAACTATAAGTACCCCCTCTTCCTGCGATAGGCATTTCAGGCGATGTACTCAATGAAGGGATTAAAAAACCTTCTTCATTTTCAAACAAAAAGTCTTCATAAAAATCACCTATTTCTAACATGAAGGGGTATAACCGTTCTTTCAGGAATTCCTGGTCACAGCTATACTCCCAATGCTGCCATAGCAACTGGGCAATCCAGGCCGCACCTCCCGACCAGTAAAAACCGATATTATCGACATTGCCAATATTGTTATAATCACAGGTAGGAGGGAAATAAATACCGTCACATCCGTATAAATCCTTTGCAGCTATCCTCCCCTGGGGAATAAGTTCTTCGACCCAATCCATTAGTGGCTCCATCAGATCTCCCAAACTAACCATATCTAAAGGCCAGTAACACATTTCAACATTGAGATCCAGATGGTAATCACAATCCCAGGCGGGCCTCCTGTCCTGGTTCCAGATACCCTGGAGGTTAATTGGAGCTTTTGCAGGTTGCCCTTCCGGCTGAGGGCGTCCGCTACAAATTGCAAGGTATCTGGACATATTAAACATTTTCGCCAGTAAAGAGTGGGATACCGTATTACTATCAATCGATTCTTTCAATAATGAGTCTGTGGCAACCATCGGGTCGTCTACCCCAAGCTCCAATGAAACACGCCTGTACAATTCCTGGTGACTGGCAATATGTTTTTCTTTTAAAACCTCGTAGCTGGGATTCACATTTTCAAGCCTTTCATAACATTTTTCTACCAGATTTTTCCCGTTTTCAACTTCATCATCCACAGTAATGGCTAAAAAAATTAAAACTTCATCCGAAGAATCAAAAAAAGTTGAGGCTCCTTTATTCTCCGGAGATTCCTGATTTTGCCGGTATATGTATTTTAACCCGAAACTTTTCTCCGGCATTTCTACGCCTGCCTGCTGATATTCTTTTTTGCCGGCGGTTAACCGTCCCCCCCGCTGTATTATTTGTGCAACAACCGCAAACTTCTTCCCCTCTTCAAATTGTCCTTCCATAATTACCTTGTCCAAATCTGAATACCCTGTAACCCTGCATTCAGGGTCGGCCAGCCTCGACAATGATATTTCCCCTGTCAATGCCGCTGCTTTATTGGCAGACAAGCGTACTACCATAATCCCTTCCGGCCACGAACAAAATGTTTCTCTTTTATACTTTACGCCCCCTGAGTTATAGCTGACTTCCACGATCCCCTTGTCCATATCCAACATCCGGACATAATCTGAGACCTTGCTTCCCTGATTATTCATATGGATATACATATCCCCTGCAGGGACGTAAGGGTTTACATAAATGGGCTTCCCTGTAACAGCAATTTTTTGTGTCGCCAGGGCCTCAGCCTCATTCCATTCATTTTGAAGGCAATGATCCCTTATTTTTTCAATATCTTCGGCTGTGTTATGTTTCTGGTATGTCCAGTATTGCCTCCACAGCAAGTCATGGTTTAATGCTATTCGTTCACGATGAGGCACGCCAAGTACCATCCCTCCAATCCTTCCGTTCCCTACCGGGTATCCTTCCGACCATTCGGAAGCAAATGCTTCTGACCATATCCGGGAATTGGGGAAATACCCTTCAAATTCACTTTTACCTCTTACTTCACCGGCCTTCCTGCTTTCATGATTGTGTTTCTTACTTTGTTTCTCTGTCCCCGGGGAACAACTCAATAAAACAAGAAAAGCTATAATTAGCATTTTATTCATGTTCATAGATATTTAGTATTAATTTACACTTAATTATTGTAGCTCACACTATTAACAGAACTATATTCCTTAAAGCAAATAATCGTTTATATTTTCAATCTGTTCTTTCATCTCACGCAGGAATAAAGTTGCCTCGCCACCATCCAAAGCCTGATGGTTGTATGTGAGCGACAAACCCACCATGGGAACAAAACCATAGACACCCTCTCCCAAATCCCCGGGACGCAGCGTTACAGCGCACACTCCCAGAATAGCCGATTGGGGCAGATTGATAATGGGAGTAAACATTTCCACGCCGTAATTGCCAAGGTTTGAAACGGTAAATGTTGCAGCTTCAGGTTCCAACAGTTCCGGATTAATACTTCCTTTCCGGCATTGTGCGGCCAGCGTACTTATTCTGGATGAAAGTCCCCTAACGGAGAGGTCGTCTGCATTCCGGACAACAGGTACCATTAACCCGCGTTCCGTATCAACAGCAATTCCCAAATGGATTTTTTTAAACCAACGCATACTTTCACCCAGAAAGTGGGTATTGACCTGCGGCCATTTTCCCAAAGCCCTGATAACAGCATAACAAACCAGGTCATTGATGGTAATATTTTCCGGGTTCCTTCCGTCTACGAAATCTTTTTTCAATTGTTTGCGAACAGACAATATATTCCTTGCATCTGCACTCATGTGGTGGGTTAGTTGTGCCGAGTTTTGTAAGGACGTATGCATTGTTTTAGCTATCAATCCGCGGACCCGGCTAATCTTTTTCTCTTCATAGTCATTTCCGTAAAACAGATTATACGGAACAGAATCTTTCCCCCGGCCAATGCTCATCTCAGCTTCCCTGTTTCCGGGTTCCGGGACAAAACTTTCCGGTGTTGTATGTGCCTGTTTCCTGGATTGTTTAGGTCCGGATTTCATAATTGCTTCAATGTCTTTTGCTATAATGCGGCCATTGGGTCCTGTACCATTTATCTTTTCATAAGAAACTCCCGACTTTTTGGCAATTGCTTTGGCAAGAGGGGATATTTTTATTCGTACTTCCTCTCCGGGAAAAAGAAATTCATCGTTTTCCATGGTTCCCTTTAGAGCTTTATTCTCCTGCGTTTCAGCTTCATTAACTTCTGCTTGAAATGATTCATTTTTATTCCGGGCCTCACGAGTTTCCCCAGCCGGGCGAAATTCATCTGTATTTTCGCCTTTCTTTCCGATAACAGCAATATTGGTCAGCACAGGGACTTCATCCCCCTCCCTGTAAAAAACAGCCAGTAATTCACCATCTGCTTTTGCTTCTTCTTCAAAAGTGGCTTTATCTGTTTCATACGAAAACAGGATGTCGCCTGTTTTCACCTGCTCACCAACCTGCCTGTACCATTCTCCCAATATGCAACTCTCCACTGATTGCCCCTGGCGGGGCATAATTACCGGTACTGCCATACTATCTTTTTTTCTGTCTAATTTTTTGTTCAACAAATCCTGAAAATCACATTTCTATTCAGGGTAAAGTGCATTTTACACCTGCCTCCGTGCTACTCTAAAAATCATATTCCGGACCTGGGTTATACCAGGAAGACATTCTTCTTCAAGCGGTTTCGAAACAGGAGGAGGAATATCCAGGCCATTGACCAATGCGATGGGACTGTCCAGATAGTCAAAAAAACGCATTTGGCATTCGTATGCAATCGCCTTTCCTATTCCCAGGCTTTTAGCTGCCTGTTCCACAACAAGGATAGCACCGGTCTTCTTCAGCGATTGTCCTATCAGTTCATAATCAATATCCGCGGGACTTACCGTTCGCAAATCAATAATTTCTGTCTCAATTCCCTCTTTTACCAGCTCTTCTGCTGCTTCCGCACATAATTTTATTCCGGAAGAATAACTTAAAACAGTTACATCGCTCCCAGAACGGATTACATTAGCTTTCCCCATCTTTACGAAGTAATCCAGGTTACCTGCAGGAATATCAAATTTTTGCGGGTAAAGTTTGTTGTGTTCCAGCAACAAAACCGGGTCGGTAGATCTTATGGCAGAATTGAAAAGCCCGACATAATCAAATGCATTGGAAGGGGCAATAATACGCCATCCACTGAACAGGGAATAAAGACCCACCGGATCCATGGAGTGTTGCCCTCCATAACCACAGCCGGTGGCAATTCTAATCCTCACTACAACGGGCATGTGGGTTGTATTGCCATACATATGCCGCAACTTACCAATCTGGTTAAATAACTGATCTGCAGCGACCAGTGTAAAATCCGCAAACATAATCTCGACAACAGGATACAGGCCATCCATTGCCGCCCCACCGGCAAGACCGGTGAAACCCGCCTCTGAAATGGGGGTATTCAATACCCTGTCCGGATATTTCTGAAATAACCCTTTGGTTGCCCCGTACGGACCTCCACCAAAATGGGCGACTTCTTCGCCCAGGACAAAAACATTATTGTCTTTTTCCATATTTCTGCCCGTTACGGCAGCAATGGCATCCGAATAAATTATTTCTTCAAACGTTTTAAAATCCTCCTTTTCTCTAAAAAGAATATCATTAAATTCTGTCCCTTCACTTCTTAGTCCGTCTTCTACTTTCTTTATGTCTGGCCAAAGCCCGTCTTTTACAATAAAGTTTTTGCCTTCCAGAATAGTACAATGATCCACAGCGGCTTGTACAATTCCATTTGATTTTTCTTTGATTTGTTCTATTTGCTCATCACTGAGAAGGTTATACTCTGCCAGTTTATCAGGATAAGCAGTGTAGGGGTCTTTTTTTCTCCACTTCTCTTCTTCCTCTTTGGTCCGGTATCCGAAATTGCTTCCTGAGACTGGTCCGGCATGGTGTGGAAACCGGTAACACTTTGCCTCTATCAGAACGGGCTTTTTTACTTTTTCGATTATTTCTTTTGCTTCATTTACCGCAAGCATTACGGCTAAAGGATCCATTCCGTCAACAATCCTGCTGACACACCGGTAGGCACTTCCTTTTTGGGCCAGGTCATCCATTCCTGCTGCTGCTTTTACAGAAGTCCCTACAGCATATTGGTTGTTTTCGATAACATAAATAATGGGTAACTCCCATATCCCTGCAAGGTTTATCGCTTCATGGAATGCCCCCTGATGTACCGCGCCATCGCCCAGAAAACAGACGGTTACCTCCTTTTTTTTATTAAATTTAGAGGCAAATGCAGCGCCCGTTGCCAGAGGGACACCTCCTGCCACGATAGCATTACTCCCAATAAACCCAATTTCCTTATTCCTTAAATGCATGGAACCTCCACGTCCTCCACAGCACCCAACAGACAAGCCCATTACTTCTCCCAGAAGTTGTGTTACCCCTTCAGTTAATGTTTCAGGAATTTTATCCTTTAAAATATTAAAACCGGCAGAAAAATAAGAACCAATTAATTTTGCCAGGTAATGATGATGGGCCCTGTGTGTAGAAGCTATCTTGTCTGTTGGGTTTAAAACAGACATTGCCCCGGCAGCACAGGCTTCCTGTCCAATACTGGTATGGACAGGACCGTGAATACACCCACCATCTGCAAGGGTTAGCAACATATTCTCAAATTCCCTGATAAGAAAGATTTCAAAGGCCATGCCTGCAAGAAGGTTTGAGTCTGTCCCTTCATAATCATTTTGGGAAACAATTATCTTTTTGTAATCCAGTTCTGGTGTTACTTTTAAAAATTTCATCCTGCTTACGGATTATTTTTTATATAAATGACTTTATGCTCTGTAAAAAATTCTATCCCTGTGTGCCCGGCTTCCGGGATACCGAAACCGGATAATTTCACTCCTCCGAAACTAAGCTGCGGTTCTTTATAGGCTGTTGACATATTCACATGGGTCATCCCAACATCTGTTTGTTCAATGAACATGTGGGCTTTTTGCAGGTCGTTGGTAAATATGGAAGAGGAAAGACCGTATTTAACACTATTGGCAACGGCAATGGCCTGTTCAAAATCAGCAACAGCCATGACAGAAAGCACCGGACCAAAAATCTCTTCCCGGGCAATATACATATCCGGTGTTACCTCCGTGAAGATTGTAGGCTCAATGAAACAACCGTTTTTATAATCACCAGTTTCCAACCGGTTTCCTCCGTAGAGTATTTTTGCCCCTTCTGACTTCCCTTTTTCAATATCCTCCAATACACTTTTCAATTGAGCTTCTCCGCAAACGGGTCCCATCCCTGCATTTGAAACGGCCCCGTTCCCGACTCTGATTTTTTTCACATTCTCCATCAACATTGACAAGAATTCTTCTAAAACAGACTGCTCAACAATGACCCTGCTTGTGGAAGTACACCATTGCCCGGAACAGGCAAATGCAGCCCGGGAAGCTTCTTTGGCAGCTTTTTTCAAGGCAGCGTCGCTTAATACGACCATGGCATTTTTCCCTCCCATTTCCAGCTGTGTCCTGACAAGGTTTTCTGCAACAGCTTTTTGAATACCCATACCGACATTAGTGGATCCCGTAAAACTAATTGCCTTTACATTTGGGGAAGTTACAAGGGCATTCCCTGCAACGGAACCATTTCCTGTAACAAAATTCAACACCCCTTCAGGTAAACCGGCATCTTCAAACAACCTGACAAACGCTGCCCCTGTCCCGGGAGTGAGGTATGCCGGCTTTAGCACACAGGTATTTCCGGAAATCAGGGCCGGAACACATTTCCTGGCCGGTACATTGAATGGAAAATTCCAGGGGGCAATTACACCGACAACGCCCAAAGGCCTTCTTATGCTGTAGGCCATTACTCCTTCCTGTGCCGAAGGAACGACTTCTCCCGGACGGTAAAGCCCCTCATTTATCTGGAAATCCATTTCCTTAATGGCTGAGTTAATTTCTGTTTTGGACTCTGCCAGGGTTTTCCCGTTTTCTGCCGTTAAAATTTCAGCAATTTTGTTTGCCCTCTCACGCATCAGTGTCAAGGCAACTTTTAAATACTCAGCCCGCTTATAAATGGTAAGGCTGCTCCAGTTTTTAAAAGCCTGTTGTGCCGAATCAACTGCATTCTTAACATCTTTGACACCGGATTCCTGCCATATCCCTGTTACAATGGTCAAATCAGCCGGGTTCTTCTGTGGATAGGTTTTCCCTTCAACAGAGGGCACCCATCTTCCGTTTATAAAATTATTATGTATATCCATGCTCTTACTTTTTAAAATTATTACGCTCCCTTATCTCACAAACTTCACCATCCGGCCCCCTGAAATAGGCAACCCAGACACCTGGACGAAACTCAACAGGTTTTCCCAGAAACGTGATATTATGTTGTTCTAATTTTTTTAGCAGTTCATGAAAGCCTGTCACTTCAAGACCTATATGGGTTATTCCAACATCATACTGTTTCATTTCCCATGCACTATTTTTACCCGGGGGCTGAACGTACTGAAACAACTCGAGGAACGCACTGCCTGATGACAGGTGGACTATCCGGCACTTCGCTTCGGTTTCTCCTATGACAAGACCAATCCGGTCATCTTCCATGTCAAGCTCCATTATTACTTCCATCCCCAGTAAATCCCTGTAAAATTCCAGGGACTTTTGCATATCTGATACGCTGACAGCGCAATGTAATCCGTAAATCATCCAATCTCTTTTTAAATTCAACCTAATAACCAAGAGTCACACCTCCATCTATATTAAAGACGGAACCTGTTATAAAAGCAGCCTCGTCACTGGCAAGGAATGCAGCCAGGTAACCGCATTCCTCTATTGTACCAATCCGGCCAAGGGGATGCTGTCCAAATATATATTTCCTTGCACCCTCAGGGTCTTGTTGCTGATTGAACCAGTCATCTACCAACGGAGTTTGTATCCATCCGGGACAAATCACATTAACCCGGATACCGTCCGGTGCAAAATCAATGGCCATATTCTTTGTCATGGCAATCTGCCCCCCTTTTGTAGCAGAATAAGCCACTGCATTGGGCTGGCCGACCAAACCCACCATGCTACTGATGTTTATGATGTTACCTTTTGTTTTCTGCAGGTGCGGGATGGCATATTTTGAGCACAGGAAAGTACTCCTGAGGTTGGTGTTCTGAATAAATTCCCACTCATCTTCGGATGTGGCAAGCGCATCTTTTGAGAGGTGATAACCTACATTGTTTACAAGAATATCGATTTTCCCAAAAGCTTCAACTGTTTTATTTATCATTCTGCGGATCTCCGAGCTGTTAGTCATATCTGTTTTAATAAATAGTGACCGGCCTTCTTCTGTACCTAATTCATGGGCCATCCTGCTTCCGGCTTTTTCGTCCCGGCAAACAATTACGACCTTTGCCCCTTCCTTGTGGAAAACTTTTGCTATACCTTCTCCTATTCCCTTGCTCGAACCCGTGATAATTACGACCTTTCCTTTTAACCTCATTATTCCTTTGTTTTAATTTCTATGCATTAAAATTCCGTTATCAGCGTTGCCGGCTTTTTTTTCCTGGCTGAATAGCTGAACCTGTAAAGCCGGGCGGCATTCCCTCCTAAAAACAGGTTCCTTTCTTCCTGTGAAAAAAAATCACACCCGTACCGGGCAAAATCCAGGCTTTGACGGTAGGTGAAATCTACCATCGTCCTGGGGTAGTCTGACCCCCACATAATCTTATCGGCACCTACAGCTTTTACTGCCTGTTTGATTTTTAACTGTGCGGTGTGGAAAGGAGGACCCTCCCGGCGGAATAACCAAATAATGCCCCCACATTCGATATACACATTTTTATACTTCGCCAACCGCACCTGATGCATCCAGTCTTTTCTGCCCGCCATCCCAAAATGGCCGACTGCAACCTTCAGTCCAGGTAGCCTTTTTAATACCCGTTTCATTTCAGGAACCTGGATACTACCTTCGGCAAGGTCGATGGATAGCACCATCTCCCTTTCATACATTTGCTCCCATACAAACTGTAACTCAGGTTGATCAAGCCTGACCGGCTTTTCTAAAAAAGGGAGAGACATCGCCGGGCATTTTATCCCTTTAAAGCCCATTGTAACAACTTCATTAAACTCCTGCTTAAGGTTCCCCGGATAGGTAAAATCGAGGAGGCCGTGGACAAAAAAGTGATCAGGGTATTTTTGGATGACTTGTAAAAGGTATTTATTCTGGTTTCCGTCAAGGTATTCCTGCGTGACAACTGCTTTATCGACACCTGCATCCTCCTGTGCCGCAATAACCAGTTCTACCGGATTACGGCAATTGGTAAACCATGTGGGCATTCCCTGTACTTCTTTTTCACCTACGCGGATTATCCCGTCCCTAACAGGACAGACTTCCTCTCCTCCCAACCGGCCTTTGATCTTGTCCCATAAATGAATATGTGCATCAATAATCATGTCCTTTTCCCTTTTTAATCCATTACAAACCCACCGTTTATATCCAGAATCTCACCGGTAATGTAGTCCCCGGTACCGGAAACAAGAAAGTTTACTGCCCCTGCAACATCTTCGGCACTTCCCACTCTTCCAAGGGGTATCTTATCCAAATAATTACTGCTCATCGGCCCCGATATAGCAGTTGTCATTTCTGTATTAATTACCCCCGGGCATATTGCATTGCAGAGAATACCGTACTTTGCTCCCTGCCGTGCTATGGTTTTTGTCAGGCATATAATGGCTGCTTTTGATGCAGCGTAATGGGCGCCTACCTGGAGGCCTCCTGTTTTTCCGGCTGCTGAACTGATGTTGACAATCCTGCCATACCGGTTCTGTTTCATGTAATGCATCACTGATTGTGAAAGAAAAAAGACACTTTTAAGGTTGACGGCAAGGACTCGATCCCACTCTTCTTCTTCAATTTTATCAAACTCAGTCCGGGGGCAGATTCCGGCATTGTTAACCAGAATATCCACATGTCCATACCTGGATATCAGGGATTCTACACTCTTTTTTACTTCCTGAATTTTTGAAACATCTAACCCGAAAACCATACTTCCCGGTGTATAGCCTGTTAATTGCTTTTCCAGGTCTTTCAACGCCGGCATATTAATATCCGCTGCAACAACCGTGATTCCGGAAGAAGCAAGGGCAAGAGCAATTGCCTTGCCAAGCCCTTGTGCCGCGCCTGTTACCAAAGCTGTTTTTTTATCATTCTTCAATTTCATTTCCTTATCTTTTTATCCAAATATCAAGTACAATATTGCCATTACAACCACTAATAAACCCGCCAGTAACCGCGGGTCTGTATAACCAGTCAGTTTTCCCTTTGTAATAAATGACATGGGCTTTTCTAAAGTTAATGTTGAAATGGCTTTAGGGGAAGGTGGCGGTGTAAGAAAGCTCACAACAACAAAGTTTGCTGTACATATTATAAAAAGGAATACTGCCTGCATCAGAAAATGAATGTCGCGGATGAGTTGGATTAAATATATACCGTCTCCTGATGTTTTGAAAAAGTTAATACAAAACACGACAACCCCCAAAACAAAACCGAGGACCAGGGTAGAGAATGCCGCCTGCCGGGTGCCACGCTTCCAGAATACGCCGAGAATAAAGACCGTGGCAATAGGGGGAGAAACCATGGACAAAACAGTGTTAATGGCCTCAAAGATACTGGTGAATTTACCACCCTGCGTGGACCAAAGCATTGCCAGGACCATAACAAACAAGGTACTAACCCTTCCAATAAGTAATTGACTACGCCCGGAAAGATTTGGCTTTATTCGCTTGAATATATCGATAGCCACAAGAGTACCGGAACTGTTCAGGGCAGATGATACCGTACTCATCACTGCGGCAAGGAGAGCAGCTGCGACTAAACCCCTAAGTCCCGCCGGCAATAACTGATTGATTAAAACAGGGAGGGTATCGTTGCTGTTCTCCCCAATAATATCTTTAAACAGGACATATCCCAACACTCCGGGGAAAACCATTATAAAGACCGGGAGTATTTTAAGGAAACCGGCAAAAACAGGCCCTGTCATAGCATCACGTTTCGATTTTGCCCCCAACACCCTTTGGACAATAGTCTGGTCCCCGCACCAGTACCAAATGCCGAGGATGGGATACCCCAATAAAACAGCATACCAGGTAAGACCTCCGCTGGCCTGATCGCCGGACTGAAGCATATCCAGTTGCCCGGGGCGTACAGCATGTACCAAATCGGTATATTTATGAATGCCGTGTTTGGGAAGTTCCAACAGGGCAAAAACGGTCATGATAACAGCGCCCACTAAAAGAATACTTGACTGTATGGCATCGAGCATAACGACTGATTTTAGCCCCCCAAGGACAGTATAAATCACAACAATAACCGAAATAACCAAAAGGGACAGGAAAATATTGATCCCAAAAAACTGCTCAAGGACAACAGCCCCTGCATAAAGGCTTAATCCAATATGCACCATCAGGGCGGTAAAAAGCCCCATTACTGCCAAAAATGTTCTGGATGCGCCACTATAACGCCGTTCGAGAAATTCAGGCAAAGTGGAGATTTTGTTTTTAAAGTAAAAAGGGGCGAATACCAGGCCCAGGATAATAAGAATAAAGGGAGCACCCCATTCAAAATTGCCCCATACCAAACCATCGGTATAGCCTGAAGCCGCAAGCCCTACCAAATGGATTGTCGAGATGTTGGCGGCAAACAATGAAGCGCCGATTAGCGGCCACGATAGCGAACGTCCTGCAAGAAAGTAGTTGCCCGATGTCATCTTTTCCCTTGTAGCTACATATACCCCGGTACCGAGTATTACAGCAAGGAATACAACTACAACAATAATGTCCGGCAAGCCTAATACCATTTTTTTATCTGCTAATATCCTTTCGGTTAAACCTATAAATACACTCCATCTCATTCCATTTATCTATGGACTCTGGTCATATGTGTCCCAAATCCATTTTTTCCTAGTTTCTTTGCTCTTTTGAAAAAGTGCGCATTACCTCTTCATATTTATCAATTTGTGTATCGTACATCTAATTCCAATTTTTCAATAGTAACTCGTCCTTTTTCCAGTGGATTTCTGTCATTCAATCTAAATGCAATAACATTGCTACCCTGTGCTAGCAGAACTGCCTTGATTGGGTATATTATCCAGCCATCGTTAATAATCGGTTGTTCCAGAATTACCCCGTTAATTCTTATTCGGAGTTGGCTAATAAGATCTATGGTTGGTGGTTCGTTAAAATCCCGGCTGCTAAGCCTGGCGATGCAGACTGGTTTACTAATCCGCTTTTCCCATGGCAAGTCAATTGCAGTAACATCTGAAAGAAGTATCCTTAAACTTATCTGTTCAATCTTATCTGCAGAGGTATCTATATCATCGCCTATCCTCAGGAAAATATATGCTTCCTCAGACTGATTATTTGATAATTCTTTGGGTAGTTGGGCGAAAGCACATGTATTTTTATAAAAGTACTCAGCAGTCTCAGGCCAACCACCACCGCCACGTCGTCCTGTTACAAATATTTTATCCTTGAATTTTAATGTTTCTGTACTGCCCATTTCACAAAGAGCAGTACGGCGTAATTGCTCCTGTTCCGGATTGGCTCTTGAGTCCAGGATTATTGGAACCGGATACCAGTTGAAAGCATAAATCCCGTCCGCTCCCTGTTGTATAAACGTAGAAGCTACACCACGATACAATTCAATTGAAGGTTGCTCATAGCCACTGGCACGATGGTGATCGTCCATAGAGGGATAGAGTTTAATATGCGTTCCTGCTGTCAAACGTTTGAAAGCATCCAAATCAACGTCAAAGTTTTTACACCCAAGGACAAGTATATCAACCAGGTTTTCTTCTACCCATCTTTCAACGTGAATTCCATCATAATGACAACCTTCAATATTTTCCGGTATCCGCACTGCGAGCAGAAATGGTCGTCCTCTTTTCCGGGCTCTCTCCTGTAGCATCTCTCTAACTGAGTGCATAAATTCAGTGAGATGCTCCCGGTTCTCCCACTTATGATAAAACGGCAAACACCCGTACCCGCAACGCCAATCTATTTCAATACCGTCAAAATCATAATTTTCAACTACTTCCCTTATTATTGCTAGTTTATACTCCCTAACCTCTGGTACAGCAAAATTGTAGTGATAGAATGGTGAAGGCCAAAACGGTGATGGTTGCCCCCAATGAGGATTCTTTTCGATCATAGACCACTTTATCCAACCTTCCGAAGGTAGGACAGTTCCTGCTCCTCCCAGTCCGGAATCGTTGATCCGGAAAGAATAAAACGCTTCTATCCCCTTTTTCTTACTACTTTCAATTACAATAGGTAGAGGATCCTTGCCTTGTTGTAACCATTTTTGATATTGCAGGTTGGCCGGTAATATCTTACTGGGATATGGAGCGTAATTCATTTCACCCCAACACCACCAGATACTATCTACTTGGCTTCCATCTATACCTGTAAGATATTCCATATATGCATCAACAAACTCTTTCGGCTCTAATCCCTCTACTCCGGGTAATCCCCAACCTGTATCCAGATTGACTACAATACGACGGGAGCGTTGGGCTACTGAAAGATGGTTGGAGTCTAGAATAATCTGTCCAGAAGGATGTCCTTGCAGCTCTTTTTTAATCGTCCCAAGTGTTATATTTGGGTTCAGGATCGTAATCGCTGATACTGCTGTTACTCTTTTCAAAAATGTTCTCCTTTTTGTTTCCTTCATATTATCCGACTACATTAGGGTTTCAATATTTTTCTTGTTTTTAAAAGCGTGTTAGCATGGTTTATTTTTTATACCTAAAGATTCGTTCTATTGTTTGCCACTTTTCGATGGACTCTGGATTATCTGTATCCTGAAATTTGGAAACAAGATTTTCCCATTCTTTTTGACTGGGAAGTTTCCCCATCCTCTCAAAATCTTTCTTTAGATCGAAATTCTTGACTGTTTCCAGAATCATAAATAATTTATTCCCTTGAATATAGATTTCCATATCGACTATCCCAACCTCTGCAAAGCCGGCTGTAATTTCAGGCCAGACATGTTCATGCAATTTTTTATATTCAGAAATCAGATCAGGATCATCCTTTAGATTTAAAGTAAGACAGTACCTTTTGGAAGCTGCATAATTACTTGTTGCAGCCTGCATAGATGTGATGCCTCTTACCGTATTCCTGCAATTTTTACCCCAATCGTTTGAAAGGAAAAAAACGAATTCAATAATTATCAGGATAATTATGATTGAAAATGGCAGATGTTCTGATTTGTATTTCATGGAAGCCATCTGTTTTGAATACTTTTTTACTCCATTGGGGAAACGCCTAAAGATTATCGTTTCATTTGAACTGTTAGTCCATCATCTTTATGCAAATTGTATCCTTCCATCCCGGAGCACCCTCCTCATTGAAAAGCTTTGCCTGGTGGCAGTCACACAAAACAATAATCCACACCCAAACCGGGTAGGTGTGGATTACTATTTTCTTAGATCACAGGGTACTTTATGAATTAATAACCAGGATTTTGAACA
Organism: Mariniphaga sediminis; assembly: GCF_003573545.1. Classification (GTDB taxonomy): domain Bacteria; phylum Bacteroidota; class Bacteroidia; order Bacteroidales; family Prolixibacteraceae; genus Mariniphaga; species Mariniphaga sediminis. Next base: position 52,466 of record NZ_QWET01000014.1, read on the forward strand.
AGGTTAGGATTTTTATCCAGTTCGCTTTGTGGGAATGGCCACAGATACTGCCTGTCCTCGAATACTAAAGGTGTACCGTCAATGTCATTTATTGTCGGTAATAAAGTATGAGCAATCTTCCAGCGTTTTAAATCATCGAACCTTACACCTTCTATTCCCAGTTCAACAGCCCTTTCGTTACGGATATAATCCCTTACCAACTCCTTGGAATTGTATTTTGACTGATCTACCGGAGGCATATTCACTCCTGGCCTCGCCCGAACTTCATCAATTGCTGCATAAACACTTGCATCCGGACCACTTGCCTCATTTTTGGCTTCTGCATACATCAACAATATGTCGGCATAACGAAGGAGTACAAAATTCCAGTCGTTCAAATAAACATTAGCATAATTACCAGGGATAGTAACATCAAGATACTTTCTATTCATTACCCCTGTAGGATCGAATTGGGTTTGACTATAAAATCCTTCCCATTCTTCACCTGGTTGCCTAATGGTGTGATAAAACCGGGGATCGCGATTTGACCAGGGATCTGAAGGATCATACAAAGGCGATTCAGAAATAGGTAATCCATCTGTACATTCAAAATAATCCAGATAATTTGACCTTATAAATATATGGGCGCAATATTCAATATTATAACCATATGGAAATGCTGCATAAGGAGTAATATAATTGCATGAAAACATTATTTCCGTATTATTAGCATCATTTTGTCCCGCATTAAGAAATATATTCGGGAAATCACTGTAAAGGCTAAAATTACCTGAGTCCATGATTTGCTGCAACAGATTTGCTGCATCAGACCACTTCTCCTGAGTTAATAGTACTCTTGCTTTTATTCCCTGTGCACTGCCTTTCACCGCATGTCCGGTATAAGATTCATCAGGCAAATTTGCAATGGCAAAATCCAGGTCTTCAAGAATAAATGCATATACCTCTTCCTGGGAACTTTTAGCAACCTTTGATGCATCCGGGTTTGCAGGTGTATCCTTGTAGAGAGGAATGCCTCCAAACATCTTAGTTAGCTCAAAATAGAACATTGCCCTAAGGAATTTAATTTCCCCTTTATATGCATTTCTTTTACTTTCAGGCACACTTGTAGCGTTATCTACATTGTCAAGAAACTGGTTGCATTGTGCAATTCCTTTATAACATCCACGATAGATATTTGCTGCCCAATTACCTTCGTCACTAGCCTCAATAATGCCTCTGCTCATAGGCTGGATGGAAAACAAACTCCAATAAACAAAGCCGATATCGGTCAATCCCTCCGAATACCCCCTTTGATAATTTAGAGGTCCACCACCCCAACCATCATTGTTCAACATATCATAACAACCTGCCAATGCCATTAGCAAATCACTTTCAGTATTCCAAAATGTTTCACTCGAAACCTTGTCCAGAGGTTGCCTGTCCAAGAAATCTTTTTCACAGGAAAAGAACAGCAATAAAATAAATATGGCCCCTGAAATTTTAATTACATTATATTTTTTCATATTTTTTTATTTTAAAATTTAACATCAATCCCGGCACCCAAAGTACGTACTTGAGGATAGACAAATGCCCGCTGGGCATCTGGACCAGTTGATCTTCTTTCAGGATCCATCCCCGGATAATCTGTAAATGTGAACAGGTTGTCACCAGAAATATATACAGTGATGCCTTTTGACTTAATCCTGTCGGTTACACTTTGGGGAAGTGTATAGGATAATTTTACACTCTTAATACGCATGTACGAGGCGTCCTGTAGATCATAAGTACTCTGACCTGCACCTCCGTTATTACCTCCGTAATAGATTGCCGGAATGGTATTGCTTGGATTTGTAGGAGTCCAGGCATCCCTAAACCTGGTACTGGGCGGATCCCCTTGGTTAAATGGGTCCCATCCCCAACTCGATATCCTTGTATTCATCCCCTCAACTCCTTGCAAAAAAACAGAAAGATTAAATCCCTTCCATCCGGCATTAAAGAAAAATGAATAGGTAAAATCCGGGAACGGGGAATATGACACCCGGTCATCCGCATCCACAACACCATTTCCATCCTGATCCTTCAATTTGATAGATCCAGGAAATGGCGGATACAGTGTTTGGGTAGGAGAATTGTCAATTTCTTCCTGACTCTGGAAAATGCCAATCATTTCATAGAGGTAAAATGAATTATAAGGTAATCCTACTTCTCTAATCCCTTTTGTCGGAGTTACAATAGACAAAAGTTCATTTTTAAACGCAGAAATTATAAAATTGGCATTATATGAAAAATCGTCCACTTTATTTGCATGTCTGAGTTCTAATTCCCATCCCGTATTTTGTAATTCTCCGTCATTGGTTACTGGTCCTTTTAAACCCAGACTATTTGGGACAGGTAATGTGGCCAGTATATCATAGGTGTTTTTCTTGAATACGTCGAAAGTCAGGCCGAACAGGTTCTTAAAAAGATCCACATCCATACCGAAATTTATGACCTTAGTAGATTCCCAACTTAGATTTTTATCCGTCAAACGTGTCGATCTCACACCTACCGTTGGGCTGGATCCAAATGCATATTGGCTAAGCGAATAAATACTTTGGTAGGGATAGTTGCCAATCTCCGAATTTCCCAGTATACCCCACGAACCGCGTAACTTCAAATTATCTATCCAGGAGATATTCTTTATAAAACTTTCTTCTGATATTCTCCAGCCACCAGAAACAGAAGGAAAAACCCCCCATCTGTTATCCTCCGACACGCGTGAAGTTCCGTCATAACGGGCATTAGCTTCAAGTAAATACTTGCCTTTGTAATTATATGACAATCGACAAAAATACGATCTCAGTGCCCATTCATAAGCTGTTCCCGCAGTCGTCTGACCACTAGTACCTCCTGCATCAAGTTCCTTAAGGTATGTAATAGGAAATACATTTTTGCTTCCCTGAAGTATTTGTGTCTTCCCGGATTGTTGCTCGTAACCCAAAAGGGCATTTATGTTATGATTCGAAGCAATTGTAGTATTATACGCCAGCGTAGAATAAATCGTTGGTGTAATGGATTTCCAGTAATTATCCGTAACTCCGGTTTTTGTTGGACCATCATCACCAAGGCTTATAGTATAATCTGTCTCACCGGGAAGCTTATGGAAATAATAGTGCTCCTGTGTATTATACCCCCAGTCTTTCACGGTATTATCTGAATAGTCAACCGCGAATTTTGAAGACCATACCAATCCTTTAAATATTTCCACATCTGCATATGCCTGTGCATTAAGCCCATAGTTTTTTGTATACCTTGCACCATTGTCAAAATATGGTCCCGCAGCGTAATGCGGTTCGTTAGGATAAGCCATTCCGGCTTTCCTACCACTACCGTCAGGCAAGAACGGGCTAAAATTAGGAGCTAGCCTAATAACGGCAAGGATGGATGACTCCTCCCAGCCAGGAGGCTCATGATTATCCTTAAACACCATACCTATGTTGGTTCCTATTTTAATTGCTTTGTTTAACTGGCTGTCAAAATTTAACTGAGCGTTGTATCTTTTGTAATTGATGTTATTTGTAACGATACCATCTGTATTTAAATAGTTCAACGAGAACTTATAGGAGGTTTTATCTGTTACATTGGAAATGCTCAGATAGTTATTAATAGTAGGAGCTGAATGGAAGTAATAATCCATCCAGTTAAAATTCGGATATTCAGGGTCATTGTTAGCATTGGCATATGCATCAATCATATCCTGAGTATATAAAGGAGTTAGTCCAACCCTCTCATAGGCAGTATTATACATTTCCATATACTCTGCTGAATTATAAATAAGATCTGGCAATCTCGTAGCAGATTGAGATCCCATATCCAATTTATATTCAATAACAAACCCTTTTGTCTTGGCTTTTTTTGTAGTTACCAGAATAACCCCGTTGGCAGCCCTGGCACCGTATATTGAAGCAGATGCAGCATCTTTCAGTACGGTTATGTTTTCAATATCATTTGGAGAGAGGTTGGTAATCGAACCTGTCACACCATCTACCAGAACCAAGGGGCTTGAAGAGGCGCCAAAAGAGCCCATACCCCTTATTTCCATTGCACCATCATCCCTTCCGGGTTGTCCTCCCGGTTGAGTAACCCGCAACCCTGCAACCCTGCCCTGCAATATATTCGCAGCACTGGTCGTCGCAGCTCTCGATTCTATTGCCGTAATACCTACTGATGAAACAGACCCTGTAAGGTTTGCTTTTTTCTGCACACCATAACCAATAGCCACAACCTCTTCTAAACCAATGGATTCCTCGACCATTATTACATTAATATTGGTTTTACCTGCAACCAGTATTTCCCGAGTTCTCATCCCTACAAAAGAAAACACCATCGCAGCATTATCCGGAATATTGGCCAGAGAGTATTCTCCATCCGCATTCGTTACCGTTCCCTGGGTGGTGCCTTGAACCACTACTGTTACACCAGGCAGCGGCTGCCCATCAGAATCTGTAACTTTGCCGGAAACCGATTTTTGCTGGAATGCACGAACAGCATCTGCTCCTAACGGCCCCGCCTGTAAATCTTTGGGACTAAGCAGTATCAAAAAGTCGCGCATAACTTTGTAGCCAATATCCTTGCCTGCAAACATTTCATCCAGGATTTGTTCTACAGTAGCATCATTGACTTTAATGCTTACGCTGCGATTTACATCTACCTGCTCGTTCTGATAAAAAAAACGGAACTTGCTGCTATCTTCTATCCTTTTGAGGACGTCCACCACTTTCATGTTTTCCACATGAAAAGTAAATTTGGTAGACTGGGAATAAACCGTTGCAGAAACCTGCATCAGACAGACAAAATAAATAATCGTCGTTAGTTTCATTACTCGTCCAATTTTTCGCCAATCCCGATCAACCGGGATTCGGCCATGTTCATTTTTTTTCATACATTTAAGCGTTTTTTAAATTAAACATTTGGTGTATCAGCACCATTTATTAAATCGTATAAGCCGGTTGATGTGACAGCATTTTCCGGCTTTTTTGGTCAAGTTAAAATCATTTTACCCCCTTGTTTTGAATGTGAATTGTTTGTCCCTCAATATTGTATTCAATAGGCAGGGTATTTTTGATTATCTCAAGAATTTCAATGATTGTTTCATTTTTGATGGTTCCCGTATAATGATATTTTAAAATACGCAAGTCATCTACCTCAATATCAACACCGTATTCTCTTTCGAGTAATACAACCAGTTCATCCAGTTTCATATTCAGGAAAATGAGCTTATTATCTTTCCAGGAAGAATAAACGGACGGGTCAACCTTTCTTACAGAGATTTCATTAGAGAGTTTATCCAGAACCACCTGTTCGCCCGGTTTCATGATTACAGGTTCATTCAACTGACAGTTTTTTGATGAAGCGATAACCACCCTGCCTTCTTCCAGTGTTGTAATTACCTTATTCTCTTCCTCATATGATTTCACATTAAACTTTGTTCCGGTAACCTGAACATCGTAGGTGGAAGTATGGACGATAAAGGTTCGGCTTTTATTCTTTGCTACATTAAACCATGCCTCCCCTTCTAAAAATATTTCCCGCTCGCTTTTCCGGATGCCACGAGAATATCTGATCTTTGAATCAGCATTTAAAAATACGATGGTACTGTCATCAAGAACCATTTGCGAAATGGAACCTTTTGGTGCCATTGATGAAATATGCAAAGGTTCCCCGGAAGGAATATAGTTCATTACCAGCGCTCCCACGATAAGTCCAATAATCAGAATCGCTGCAAAACGATAAAAAATCTGAAAGTTGGTTTTAAATCTAAAAATGTTGTACTGGTAGCTTTCGGTAACCCTGGCAAGGAAACGTCCCCACTCTTTATCTGTTTCGGCAAACCGATCAGCATCTGAAACAGAAGATTCCCACAAATCTTTTATCCGGGAATAATAACGCCGGTTGTCATCGGAACGGGCAAGCCATTGATGAAGTCTTTTCAACTCTTCGCCACTCAGGCTCCCCTCAAGATGGTTAATAATGATTGCCTTAATTGATTTATTAGATCTCATTTATTTGCTCTTTCAAAAGGTTAGACACTTCAGCCCATCGTTACCCTACCTCCCGAACAAACAAAAATTATTTTTTTTACCTGAACTGCTCATAGATTTTTAAACTCCGGTCAACTCCTTTCCCCGTCAATGTGGCTATATGCAAAAGGATACCTACTCCAAACCAGATTCGGAGCAACTCGTTTCTTGAAAAAATTATCCCTATTTAATCCTCGCTATGGGGGAGGAATATTTTTGAATTTTTAGGGCCAAAAACCAGAAACAGGACTGCCCCCAAATAATCGGACAAACCCGAACGTAGAATTAACAACGCCTTTGAAATATGTTTTTCCACCATTTTTATTGATATACCCAATTGTTCAGCAATCTCCGAATTTTTCAGGTGCGCCCTGCGGCTCATTTGAAATACCATGCGGCATTTTTCGGGCATGGACTGAACAAGCTCTTCAATTTTCTGCTCCATCTCCATCTCCAGCAAACTATGCAAAGGATCGTTGTAATTGAAAAAAGCGTCCAGTTCAAAAGAATCAATCTGAGAAGCAAGTTTCTCTTCTGCAGTATTTTTAATCTGAAGATGGCGATGATAATTCCGGCAATTGTTCCTGACTGACTGGAACAAATAAGTTTTGGGGGATTTTATATTTTTAAGGGTCTGCGATTTTTCCCATAAGGCCAGAAAGGCATCCTGTACAATATCCTGCGACACTTGTAAATCACCGGTAAATTTATGGGCAAAAAGAACCAGGCGGCCATGGTACTTAAAAAACAGTTCGCGATAAGCACTAAGGTCCTTTTGTTTCAACCCTTTCCATATTTTTTCATCGTCATTTTGCATAAAAAATATGCCCGAATACTTAAAATATATTGATTCGCATTAGTTTACTTTTTCGTTCGTTGAAATTATCCGGTTTTACTGTCTTTCATTAAAACACCACCGAAAACTTTTCCCTTCTTCCCAAGATATATTGTATTACTTCCATAAACGTTTCCGGTATTGTTTAGACTTCTGACCCTCCGCACATACAAAAATGTGTATTACAATTTTGCTTTTGTCGCAAAAATCATACATCGTGATTTCTCTCCTTTGAAATGAATATCTTCAAAGGTCAAATATACCTTTCGGTATTCTAATTTAAAAATATTTGATCTAAAATGGAATCTGTCTAATTTTAATGGAGTATGCAGTAAGACCACAATACATTTTTAACACGAATATAACCTACAGGCTGTTACAGACAGATTATCAGACTTTAACTACCGTTTAGAATTACCTGCTTTTAAAAAGAAAAAAATGTTTGGGGGTTTTTATTCCTTCCAAAAACAAGACAATACAGGGACTATCTCATGCTTTGGATGATTAAAAGAATCGTTTATATTCTTTTCGCCCTTGGTTGAAGTTGTGTCAGTTCGGCAACCCTCACAGGCTTTCCTGACTCAATACTTTTCCGGGCTGCAATCCCAATCAGAACAGACATTGCCCCATCCCGGACACCGGCCATATGCTTGTATATATCTTCCTTCTCCGGATGTACAAAAATCTGGTTGTGCAGTCTTGTATCACCACCTCCGTGTCCTGCATGGCTGTATGGTACATACACTGTTTCCTGCTCTTCCCATAACTTATGAGAAATAATGGGTTTCATTTCATGATCGCCGTCAGTTTGCTGGTTCATTTCAGCAGCATGAAGTTCTTCCTGCGACAATTTATTGGCATCTAAATAAGGTACATCCAGAAATGCTTCCAGGCGTCCTTTAGTCCCATTAAATGCAACACGCCAGCCTTCCCAGGGTGAATAAGTGGTGAGCATATAATTCACAAACACATTATTGGCGTATTTAATATTAACATTCATTTTATCATAAATATTAATTTCAGGCCTGAACAGGCAATTATCGCGAATGTAGCCATCAACATGCTCGTGTTGGACGTACCTTTCATAGTCATCTTTGCTTTTTGTAATGTCCCAATAAAACTTACATGAGTTCTTTTCATCGCAACTCCGGCAACTGACTCCTTTCTTTTCCGGCCTCCCTCCATAAAATTCCAGATCGCCATAGGCAAAAACTTCTGCAGGGTCAGAATCAAGCCACCAGTTAATAAGATCGAAGTGATGTGTCGACTTATGAACCAAAAGTGTTCCGCTGTGCTCACGTTGCCCATGCCACCGGCGGAAATATGAAGCACCGTGGCTTGTATTTAACATCCAGGAAAAATCAACAGAAACAACATCTCCGATTGTTTTATTCATGAGCATTTCCTTGATTTTAGTGTTGTAAGGGCTCCACCGGTAATTGAAAGTTACAATTACTTTTCGCTTGTACTTGCGCTCAGCGTCCAGGATATCCTGACACTTATCTTCATCTGTTGTCATGGGCTTTTCCGTCAAAACATCTACGCCGCTGGCAAGCGATTTAATAATATAAATGTGATGGGTGGCATCGGTAGTCGTTACCATGATCAAATCCGGCGATTGTTCTGCAATCATATCCTCGAAATTGGTATATAATCCGCAGTTTTTTCCAACCCCAATAAATGTTGCAGCATATTTTAAACGACTCTCATTGTGGTCAACCAATCCTACAAATTCAAGAATATCATTGTATTCGTCAACCAACCTCTTTCCCCAAAATCCGTTTCCTCTAACGCCTGTTCCAATTAAAACCACTTTTAACTTTTCGCCGCTTGCATGTATTGCTGCTTTCAACGGATTTGGAATGGCTGCTCCTGCCGCTATTGTTCCCACTGTTGCCAAAAACTTTCTCCTGTTTATCATATTACTATTTTAAAATGATTAAATTTCTTCATTAATTTCTGAGGTATATGTGTAACTACCTGATTCAGCTTTAAAAAACGTGTAGCCGTCCTTATATTCAAAATCGTGCAAGACCGTACTCTCTTCCAGCTTACCATTCACCTTTTCAAATCGTTTAATATTTTTCCCGGGCATATAAACAGATGCTGAAGTATTGGCGGGTATGGTAAAATGGTAAACAAACCGGTTGCCATCCAATTTCCAATTGACCTCAATTTCTCCTGAAACAGAATGATAACTTCCTTCTGCCCACGTAAGCGTACCTCCGGGTAAAGGTTTCAAAATAAAATGTTTGTATCCGGGAGAACTACTGTCAGGTTGTATTCCCAGAATATTTTCATACATCCATTCCCCAATGGCGCCAAAGGCATAATGGTTAAATGAGTTCATACTAGAGCTGTTTGGTCCGCGCCCTTTCACATAACTATCCCAGCGTTCCCACATAGAAGTAGCCCCCTGCTCAATGGAGTACCCCCACGACGGAAATTCTTTGCTTTCAAGTAAATCATAGGCTTTTTCCGAATATCCCCTTTTTACCAGCTCTTTCATCAGGCATAAAGTGGAATGAAAACCCGTATTCATCCGGCCGCCATACGGAATGAATTTTTCTATCATCCGCTTTTCAAACGGCTGCTCCAACTCTTCGGTATACAATCCATAAAAAAGTGCCATCGCATAACATGCCTGGGCATCTCCTTCTATTCTTCCTTCCGCATCAACAAACTCATTGATAAAAGCTTCCTTAATATTCTCAGCCAAACCGGAATAATATTCCGCTTCTTTTGGTTTGCCAATAACCTGTGCCATTTTCCGTATCGTATTTACAGAATTGTAGAACATGATGGTGGAAAACACTTCCGACGGAATTTGAGCGCCTGTTTTCGGGAAACCCTCTGCATCTATGGTATTTCCATTCAACCAGTCACCGTAATTCAGGCCAAGCCCGCTTCTCCAGATCAAATCAGGATTGTTCTTCCATATATTTTCGATGTACCGGGCATAGGCGTCAAAATGTTCTTCAAGAATTTCCTTGTCGCCATAGTTTATGTACATAAGAAATGGAAGCCTGATTCCGGCATCTGCCCAGCCTGGCGCATTGGTAAAATGCTTTTCTTTTGCAAATGGATGAGGGGCAATGTCAGGAAATGTACCCCTTTCAGATTGGGCATCCAGGACATCCACCATCCACTTGTTGTAAAAAGCAGCCATATCGCGATTAAACATGGAAGTTTGGGCGAAAATATATACATCTCCCATCCAGCCGCAGCGTTCATCGCGCTGGGGGCAGTCAGTCGGCACCCCGTGCATGTTACCCATGTGCGACCGGTTAATATTGCGGTACAGCTGGTTGAGCATCGGGTTTGAGCAGGCAAAATGCCCGGTACGGGGAAGGTTTGAAGCAACTACTTTTGCATTCAGGATATTTTTATCGGGTATGCCCCGTAATCCTGCCACTTCTACATACCGGAACCCATGATAAGTAAACCGCGGCTCGTATGTCAACTGGCCGGAACTGCCAAGAATCACTGAATCAATCTGAGGCGCCCCTCTCAGGTTTTCGGTGTACAGCTCATCTTCTTCATCCAGAATTTCACCGTGCCTCAATACAACTACATCCCCCGGTTTACCTTCCAGCCTGATATTACACCACCCGGCAATATTCTCTCCCACATCGAAAATGTAATGACCATCTTTTGACTTTGTAACTTCTTTGGCCGGCATTGTTTGAACCGTTTTAATGGGTTGATTCGTCTGTGCCTCCAGGTTTACATCAACCTGAGTATCCACCACAACGCTACTCCATTCGGCATCGTTAAAACCGGTGGTTTGCCACCCCGGTACTTCTTTTCGGGCATCATATGTTTCTCCCAAAAAAATATCTGCCATTCGAATGGGGCCATCGGTGTACATTTTCCAGGAACCATCGCTGACAAACGTTTCTTTCTCTCCATTTTCATATTTCACTTCCATCTGCAGAAAAAGCCGCCGGTCCAGTCCATACGCACCCCGTCTCGGGAAATACGGACTCCACCGCGTTGGGCCGAGCATGCCGGCATACCAGCCATCAGCTAACTGCGCCCCAATCACATTTTGCCCTTCTTTTAGCAAATGGCTGACATCAAACACCTGGTATTGCACCCGCTTGTGGTAATCCGTCCATTCAGGGGCCAAAACCCGGTGATCAGCCGATTGGGCATTGAATGAAACATCATAAACACCCAAAGCGGAAACAAACGCCAATGCCTCTGTTGGTTTTCCTTTTAATTCGATCACCTTCCTCAGTAACGGAGATGGAGGAATGGACCTTCTTTCCGGAGGCAAAGGGGTATCCAATATTCCATCGGTAAGCATATCCGGATCATACCCATCTTCCCTGTCAATCTTTATTAAAGCATCTTTGTAACTTACCTCACATCCAGACGATAAGACCTTGCCATCATTGAGTACTTCGAGCTCGGCAAGGGAAAAAGCAAACATTTTACTTTTGTCGCCCTGATCTTCATAGTCGTGGATTCGGAAATTATACCGCTGCAATTTAGTAGCAATAAACCGGACATACCGCCCCTTCGTCTTATCTACAGAAAATTCTACCGGCTTCCCGCCAGGAGCCTGCACGCTGCTCATTTTTACACATTCTTTCCAGTTATTCCCATCGTCACTTACTTCAATACGGAACGCAAGAGGATAATAGTAATCTTTAATCTCTTTCTTATTATTGAAGGAAGGATATAGCCTGATTTTATCAAAATCATTTACCTCACCCAAATCAACCTGTACCCATTTTTCTTCGTTTTCGTTGTCGGTATAGGAACTCAGATAACCTATATGCTTATAACATAACGGATATTGAAGAGGCTTTTCAGGCTTGTCGCCAATCCATTCAGCTTCCCAGTCTGTTTCATTGAATGCCCCGGTAATAAAACTGGCCGGCTCACTCCAGTCGGAAACATTCCCGTTTTGGTCCCAAACCCTGACTTTCCAGTAATACTTAGTGAAAGACTGGAATTTTTCACCCTGGTATTTAATTCCAAAGTTCTGCTCCCCTTTTTTTCTTTTGCTATTCCATATTGTCCCCTTGTTCTCTTTTATTTTTTCCATGTCATCGCTAACAAGGACCTGCCAGGCAGTTTGCCACTGCCCTTCCTCCGGCGACTGCAATTCCCAGCTAAAACGGGGAGCATCTTTAACAACAACAGCATCAGCCATGTATTCACACTTCAGGTTAACAACATGAAAATCAGCTGCAATTTTATCTCTGCAAGAACCCGCTACCAACAATAAAAAAACGGGGAATATCCATACTATTTTTTTCATATCGGTCTCTTTATAAATTATTTAATCTTAAAATCTCTGATACTTTTTACAGACTCACTGTTGTAAGTTATTTCTGCGACGAGTTCATATTTTCCCTTTTCAGAAGGCAGCTTCATTTTCTCCTCATACACTTCTTTTCCCAACCCGGCCAACTCACATGATATATTTTGTCTGTTCACCTTTTCTCCCTCAAACATAACTGATAATTCAATAAATCCGTTCCACTTTTCACAGGTATCGTTAATAATATGAACCGGAACATCAATGGTACAACCGGGAGCGAATGAGCTATCCCAAACATCCAGGAAAGCAAATAAACAACATTGTTTCTTTTTAGTCTTTTCATCCAAATTGTCATAACCTCACCTGTTTTATTCGGCATTTTGTACATTGTTATGAAATTGTTTCTTGTAAGATTCTCCTCGTTCCGATAAAAAAGTAAATCCTTCGCGTTCCACGATTCGGCAAAAACGGTCATAAGTCCCGTCAATTCTTGCTTCAACCGGCCTTTTTGCGCATTTCAGATACATCACAGGTAAACGTGCCACTTCCACCCGTTGCAAAATTTCATCGTTATCGGCGACACTCTCCGCCACATCAAATATTCTTTCAGCTTCTACAATAAATTCATCTGTAAACAGGTTGTTGTCGTGTCTCAGGAAACAGCCAAAGTGAGTTTCGGGTGTAATTAACCCATGCAACAAATTAAAATACAAACGGACGTATTGACCACTGCGTCCATAATATCCCGACATAAAATCGTCAATCACCCTGTTCACATCTATTTCTGCATTCCAGAGTAATTTGGCAATCAGGTATGCACGCAAATCGGCAAACTCGCTGCCCCTGCTCTGGTATGCAGCCTGTTCCATAATCCCAATGGCTTTGTTGTCCCGAAACGTTTTGATGTTTGACTGAAGGACATTAAAATTGGGGAAAGGCAACATATATTCAGTGAAACTCACCACATAATCCCATATATACATGTGGGGTGCAATGGCTGCCCATCCCTGCAGATCTTCCAGAAAATCCTTGTTCTGCGGGCAGCTCTTAAAGTCATGCGCAAAGCAACATTCGATGCTGCATACACGCACCACAACATTCTCGCGCGGTTTAATATTTACCGGAGGTTTCCGGGTATATTGATAAGCAAGGGTGCCAACATATTTATCGGGGAATTCATCTTTTACCCTTTCTGCCACCTGGTTAACAAACCAAATCATCAATCCGGCCTCACTTTTTTCTTCTTTCACCATAGCCTGGCAATGTTCGCACTGACAGGCACCATACCAGTCGTTTTGAGAAACCGAATAGATCAGGTATTCCGGATTTTCACGCATCACCTTTCTCAATTTTTCCGTAATAATTTCCAGTACATCGGGATTGGTCAGGCAAAGCTGCGCCCGGTCATGTGTCCGCTTTCCGCCTATCAGACTGTAATACTCCGGGTGGGTATCAAAAAACTCAGAAGGGGGCATAAACTGATAAAATGTATGCACTCCCCAGTACCCTTCAACCCCGCCATGTTGCTCCCTGAAATTCATCGCCCCGTTCACCTTGTTACGGGCCGCCCATATGGGTTCAAACGCTTCGTAATAAAAATCGTTCCGGACCCTTAAAGAAGGAGATTCTGTGTGGTTCAGATATGTAAACGTATATTCATTTCGCTGAGGGATAACGCTGACAGAGGAGGTGAACCACCTGCAACCCAATTCATTTTCAAGAAAAGAGAAAACAGCGTACATGGCTCCCCGTTGTTTTCCTCCCAGCAAAAGGATATTCTCGTTTATGTTCTTATAAGAATAACTGTCATCCGTTTCGGCAGGTTTTTCCGTATCGGATTCCAGAAGTGCCAGCGAGTGTTTGTTGTATCCCACAATTATCTCGTGTCCGGTCATTTCCCCGTCGTCAGTTTTTATTGGCAATGTTACTCCACTTATTTTTTTCAGCCAATGCTGAAACTCCTGAGCTGCCCACTGTTCACTTTCGGAGGCATCTGCTGCAACAATGATACGATATGGAGTTTTCCCATCTTTAAAAAGCGTATAAATGGAAGGAATTCCCGAATAAAATGAAATTTCTTTTTGCCAGGGGCTTCCATCCGCCAGAGTAGCGGAGATGGTGAGATCATTCTTTTGATAGCCATTGTTGCCCGTCGGTAAAACAAGATCTTGCCCGAACTCCCAGTTCCCTTGCCAAACCACCTCTTTCCCGTTTTCGCTGGTCACTTTAACCTGAATGGCTTTAAACAACAATTCCAGAACCGGCTTTTGGACAGACGATTTTAGCACCACGCTGCCATCTTTCCGAACAGATGAATGAAACAGTTGCTGCCCGTTTACAAAATCAGACAAATTAAAAGGTAAGAACCGGGCCACAAATCCCCAGGCCGAAGTCCGTTCTTCAATTTTCAGCAAAATCGTGTTTTTCCCTTTCTGTAAGTGCACAGGAATTAAATCGTCATCAGGGGCTACACCACGCGCTTTTACACAGTCCCACACCTGCTGCCCGTTTACCCACAGTCGTCCGCCATCGTCGGTTCCCAGTGAAAAGATGTAAATACCTTCGGTATCCGATTCAATTTCGGTATAGGCGTACGCTGTTACATAAGGAACACGTGTAATTTCCATATCAAGATTGACAAGCGAGTCCGGACTTTCATGCTTCTTCCACCGAACAGTGGTGCCTTTAAATTTTACCGGTGCTCTTTCTGTAACAGCCGGGTTTGTCTCACCACCCCTTTTTTTCAAAAAATCAACATCAAAGTCAGGCAAATGCTTGTTTTCATTTGTGTTTTCAACCAGCGGAAAGGGTCCTGCCAGATACCAGCTGCGCAGCCATTCTCCTGTTTTCAGTTTTGTACTTTGCGCTGCGGAACTCAACGACAGCCAAACAAAAAGAAGCAGGATTACACCGGGGGTAAAAAGTTTTAATCTGTTCATGGTTGATAATTTAAATATGATTTATTCCTTCTTTTATTCACCTACATTCCCAAAAATCTGCACTTCTCCTTTCGAACTATTGTTAACATGCAGGGTACCTCCTTCCACACTATTTCCCATAATAACTGCGGCACGAACATCTTCTTCCAGAACAATGTGTGCATCAGGCGCATTCCCGTTGTCCTGAAAACGGCAATTCATCATTTGGAGGGTGCCGTTTGTCATTTTGATGAATGGAATTTCCGGCTCCCAGTGGCATTCCACCCAGTTTTTGGCGTTAAAATTACAGGCAGTCAGGTAAACCGTTCCCTTTCCTTTATTCACAATGTGCGTTCCGCCCAGCGTTTCAGCCCAACCCCAAAAGCCGCAATTCGCAAGTTTTACCGGCCCCTGGTTTTCTTCTTCAATCAGTATCCCATCCATAAACTGGCAGTTGGAAAATGCAATTCCACAATGGTATTGTGTTTTTTCAACCAGCACGGCCAACGGACCCACATCGGAACCACTTTGCGTAATCAGGATATTGGCCTGTGGATCGTTCCCGCGGGGATCACCTGGGGTTTCGATAAAGCGAAAACCAACTTTTGCCCAGATCACAAAACAGTTCACCATGTATTCCCAATCGCATCGGCCAATAATAAAACCCTCCAGGTTTTCAAGGGTATACTTATTTATAATATCAATTTCTTCTTTCATACCGTCGGGATAGTTTACCTCCCACCAGTTCACGCTGTGGATGTGAACGTTTTCAATTCTTCCAATGTCGGTAGTCCGATCTACATAAATCCCCCGCCTCAGAGCACACATGTTAATATCGCGCAGGTTGTGTGCTCCCTGATAAACCGAACCGCAATCAATACCATTGTAAGCATTGGCAATGGTCACATCGATCACATTACTTCGGTAACCTACTATCTGAATACAATATGGATACGGGTGAATATCGTGTGGTTTTTGTTCCGGGTAAATAATGCCAAGTCCTTTTAACGTGCTGCTTGCTTCCAGCCTGATAAATGGATCCGAGTTTTCATCGTCCCGTCCTGCATAAGGCATAAGCACAGTACCTTTGTCGTAGTACAAATTACCTGGACCAGCAGCAATCCCCTGCAATGAAACAGCACGGGGAATTTGTATAACCCCGTCAAAACGAAATTTACCTGTTGGAACATGCACAATCCCGCCTGTTTCGGCCGCTTTGTCCAATGCTTTTTGAAAAGCCTCCGTATTATCAAATTCGCCATTGCCAACCGCCCCAAAATCCAGCACATTGTAATGGGAATTTTCGGCAAACAACATAACAGGAACTATGAACAGAAGAATTATTGATCTAATTTTTTTCATTTTAATTCGGTTTAAAAAATTTATTATTCAGCTGTTTAAAATCTTATTCATCCATACTTTTTTCGGGTTACTATTCATTGTCTCCATTCTTTTCCCCGAAGGTCAGTACAATTTCTTTCTGAACCGGAATATCCAACTCCTTGCAGTTTTTCTTATTTTCTGCTCCTTTAAGTGCTGGCAACCCCGTCGTTTTGCCATTCATTCTTTTTAATGTTTTTGTTGTGTTTTCAGGCAACATCACCGAAATACGACCATCAGGAAGGTCGCCGTCAATTTCGATTTTTATATCCATCTTTTCTGATAAGGTACAATCTACCGTCAGGTTTAGCCGAAGGTCGTTACTGCCAGGAATTCTGAGGCGACGGATGGAAATAACCTGCTCCTGGAGTTCTTCTGGAATATGTGGAAAAATAAACAGCCGCTTCTCGTAACGGCTATATTCAATGCCAAAAAGATTTTGAACAATCGCCTGGATATACTGGGCTGCTGTCCAACAATAACGTTTAACCCCAAAACCTTCGCCCTTTTCCGGTTCCAGAAATTCGGCATAATTGGCATTAAAAATCTGAATTGTTTTCCAGTTCAGTTCAGCGGCCAACTTATTCTTCCCAATGTCTTTCAGCCCGTCGATAACCACCATGTTTCTCATCGACCAAACATCTCCATCCCATGCCTGTTGAGCATAATCCCCTGTCCATTCAACATAGAAAGGGTCGGTTTTCGCAATGGTGGTTAACGGGATATTCCCCCAGTTGAACAATTCAGGGTTTGTTAATTTTTCCACCAGCTTTTCAATTCTCGATGGCGGGACAATCCCATACCGAAAAACGTCGAATGTATAACTGATTAAAGATTGTACCTGCTTCCCTCCTTTCACATCAAAGGAATAATAGGCCTCCTTTTCTTCGTTCCACATGTATTGATTGATTGCTTTTTGGATATCATGACTGAGCGTTTTATATTTTTCAGCTTCGTCCTGCCGGCCTAATTTCAAAGCCCAATCGGCCACAATCTCACAGCCCATAACAACCGAAACATTCAAATCAACCTGCGCCACTTCGCCGGGAAAATTTATCTGTTCTTTCCCTTTTTCCGAAAAACTCTCCCGATCCCTCCAGTATGGCCACGAAAAAGTTTCTTCGTGATAGCCGGTTACCAGCCCAAACTTTTCATTTCGCTTCACAGGCGTCAGCCACCAGTCCAGGTAGGATTTCAGGGAATGATAAATTTCTTCCTGAAAACCAGAATCTGTAGTAGCCATTGCAACATGATTTCCCGCTTCAAAATAACAACGCGGAAGAACGCTCACGTCAGATGGAGCTCCTCTGTACCGGGTGCTTCCATAGTGGTCAATGTGTCCGTCCGGATTTTGGGATTGCACGTCAAGAACTCCCCGTACCATGTTCTCGCAAAATGCAGGGTTCACCCATTTCAAGGCCGGGATGGTAAGCATTGCATCCAACAACCACCAGTTTGAGCCATACCCTTCGCCCGAAGCGCCAGGGCTCACAACCGGGTATTTGAAGCCGTTTACCGGAAGGTTTTCATAGATTATCGCATCATTTAGCACATCAAAAGCCATTTGAAAATCAGCTTGTGTTATTCCAGGAATTTCAATTATGGGGACCAATTCCGGCGCATTTACTACCGGTTTTACACTTGAAGGACGAGGATGTCCTCCGGTGATGGCAATCCAATCGATGTATATGTCTCCCCTCATTCCCAATAACCCAGGCTTAATTTTTATCTGGTTTAAGTGCCCTTCCCAATGTACCTGATCCAAATGACATTCAACTTCCTGCCAGTTTGCTGAATACGGCTCCACAGAGAAAGGTACCGTAAAAAAAACGTCAGGACGTTCCCGGGTATTCCATGACAGTTCCCCATTGGTTTCCGGCGACAAGTTAAGAATGCGCATGCGAAGCTTTTGTGCTTTGGCTGATGGAACACCAATGGAACCGGGGGAAGCAATAGAATACAATTCCGGATTTTTGAGACTCAATCTGTTTTCTTGCATCATCCGGGGGCGGGGAAAAGATAACCATACAGCCCCACCATGAACCACCCCGCCAAGCTCTTCAGGAAAGTGCCATCCTTCGCTGCTGTCATTCTGGTGAAAATGCCATATTTTATAGATTGGAAAGACCAGGGTGTCTCCGGTCCTGCTCGAACAATAAACATCCACACAACTGAATAACAGCAATATAAATAGCAAGCTAAACTTTCGTTTCATTTTTCGTTTTCGTAAAAAATATCTATCGTGTTCCTATCCTTTTAAATCGCATTAGTATCTACTCAAAATCCAGGCGTATTAAATTTTGAAACGGAATGTCTATTCCCATACAATTCTTTTTGTCCTGAATGATTTCAGAAGGTGGCGGCATACTATTTTTTCCATTTTGCACCCTGAACTTTCTCCCGCCAGAGTCAGGCAACATGACACACACCCGTCCATCGGGCACATGGCCGTCAAACTTAATTTGTATTTGCACTTTTTCTGAGGATGTACAATCTACCGTCAGGTTTAGCCGAAGGTCGTTACTACCCGGAATGCTGAGGCGACGGATGGAAATAACCTGCCCCTTGAGTTCTTCCGGAATGTGAGGAAAAATATACAGCCGGCTTTCAAAATGATTGTATTGAATTCCAAAAAGGTGTTCAATAATCCCCTGCACATATTGGGAAGCAGTCCAGCCGTAACGTTTAACCCCCTCTCCTGAACCGGTTCCCGGAGCAATGTATTCACTGTAGTTGTTGTTGAACATTTTGATGTTTGCCCAATTTAATTCGGCAGCCAAATCATGTTTCCCTGCATCTTCCAGTCCGGCCACAATGAACATGTTGCGCAGTGTCCACACATCTCCAAACCACGCTGTCCCGTCGTAAGTACCGGTAGCCTCCACAAAGTCAGGATCTGTTTTGGCAATGCTTGTAAGCGGTCGGGTTCCCCAGTTAAAAATGTCGGGATTCAGGAGCGTAGGGATCATTTTTTCGATTCGTTCTTCCGGAGCAATGCCCAATCGCATGGGATCAAACGTGGTGCAGATAAGTCTGTCCTTTTGTTTGTTTTCCCGGACATCATAATTGTAAAACCCCTTTTTTTCTTCATTCCATAAATGCGTATTAATTGCAGCAGAAAGTTGCTCAAACAAAAGGGAGTACATTTTCGCGTCTTCTGTGTTGCCCAGATAGCGGGCCAACTTCGAAGTATTATAACAACCCACGGCCACGGCCACATTCAAATCAACAGGAGCCAGTGTTCCCGGCCTGGCATTCCGGTCGCCAAACGATTTATCGCTGAAACTTTCCTCAAACACCGCGGTAATCAATCTACTTTCGGAATCCCTCTTAACGGGAGAAAACCAATAGGCGAGGTATTTCTTCATAACTTCCAGAATCAGGTGTTGCAAGGATTGATCATCGGTTCGGGTTGCCACATCAAAAGCAGCCTCAAAAAATCGGGGAAGGCTGCTCACATTTCCCGGCATACCTCGCATCGGACTCCCCCCCCACAGGTCAATGCGCCCATCGGGATTCTGCGCCTGAACTCCGGCAAACCCCCTCATCATGTTTTCAACAAGTGCCTGATTCACCCATTTTGCCCCCGCAATATTCAGGCTTGCATCGAGCTGCCACCACGACTGGCCGTATTTTCCTCCCGGCGCCAGAAAAGGAAAATTGAAGCCTTTCAGCGGAACGTCGGTAACCAAACATTCATCCAGCACCACAAAGGCCTGCCGGAAATCTTCCTGCGAAATACCGGGCAGGTGAATCTCCGGTAACACCTTTTCACTACAAAGGTCGGGACGAGGTAACTTCTCCTCTGGTTCTCCACGCCCTATTCTTATCCAATCAATCCAAATATCGCCCCTCATCCACATTTGCGCCGGCCTGATTCGTATCTGGTCAATCGTTCCACGCCATGAATCCGGAAGGTAACAGGTCACTTCCTGCCATTCCGGGCAATCCGGCTTCATCGAAAAATGCACCTGACCGGCATCCGACTCCGAATCATCGCGGGTTCTCCAAAAGATTAAACCATCGGTTTCCGGAGACAGATTACGGATGCGCATTTGAATTATATTGTATTTTTCAGCAGTTACATTTAATCTTTGGGGAGAGACAATATCATACTTTGGATTGCTTCCCCACACCTGATAAGCCCATGAATCCATGTCTTTCCCGGACTTTCCCCCTTCAACAGAAATCCAGAGGGCACCTCCTGTAATTCCCCGTCTAATGGGGTCCGGAACAATCCATTCGTCATAATCATTCCACTCATTAAAATCCCAAAACATTTCTTTCGGGAAAGTATCAACTGTGAGCAAATTATCCTGAAGGTTTTGATGTTGTTCGGATAATTCATAAAGAAGGAGTCCCTCTTCCCCGGAACTTTTATCATTCATGGAATATAAATATCGCGGGCTAACCAAAGCGATGCCCAGCAATAACCACATCCGGTATTTTTTGTGCTTCATCCTTTTTATTCCGTTTACCTATTTCTCAATAGTAAAATCATACACTCCGGAACCGACTTGCAAAACCGTATAAGTCCCGTTTATTCCGACAATCGAAAAATCATTCGACTTGCCAATCAATGTTTTTCCCTCACGTATCTTTTTTCTTTCCACCGATGGAACATAAATCTGTGCACTTGTGTTAGCCGGAATTTCCACATGCAATTCCAGCCGGTCATCTCCTTTTTTCCAGTTAGATACAATTCTCCCGTTAACGCTGTTGTAGCTGGCATTCATGAACTGCAACCCTTCGCCGATGCTGGGTTTGATGATAATCTTCCGAAACCCGGGGCCGTCGGTGTCTATTCCGGCTGCTTTGGAAAACATCCACTCGGCAACAGCGCCAAAAGAATAGTGACTAAAAGAGTTCATCGCCGACCGGGTTTTACCTCCTAGAAAACCGGTTTCTTTGGTATAGCTATTCCAGCGTTCCCAAATTGAGGTACTCCCGTTCACAACCGAGTATCCCCAACTGGGATATTCCGTTTGCGTAAACAGGGAATAGGCCAAATCATTGTACCCAAAGTCAGACAAAACCAACATAACATGCTTGGTACCAATAAATCCGCTGCTAAACCTGTTTCCATTCTCCGTAATCATTTTGGCAAGGAATGCTGCTCCCTGTTCTTTCAGATTCTCCGGATACAAGCCCATGTATAACGACAAAGCATAAGCAGTTTGGGTATGTTCCTTCAAGCTTCCGTCTTCATTCATATATTGCCGGGCATAGTCCTTTTTTATATTCTGAAAAAGATGCTGATAGTACGCTGCATCTTCTTCCTGATTCAGGCATTGCGCTATTTCAGACATCATTTTTGCATCGTACGCAAAATAGGCGCTGGCAATTAAATCTTTCGAGGTTTCTTTGCCCAGACTCAGCCAATCGCCGTAATTATTACCGGACCCGGGTCTCAGAAAACCGTTACTTTCAGAAAGCTGAAAGTCCATGAACCGCTTCATCCCCGGATACATCCGGCGAAGCAAAAGCGTATCGCCATATATTTTGTACATATTGTACGGAATGATAATACCGGCATCGGACCAGGCCGGTGAATGCGGCACATGGTATGGCCGGATGTAAGGAATAGGGGCAAAAATCGGGTATGCTCCGTACCAGAGTTGTCCGTCGTCAACATCCTGCATCCATTTGGTGAAAAATGCGGAAACGTCGGCATTGTAAGCAGCCGAAACAGAATACAGCTGCGCATCCCCCGTCCAGCCAAGGCGTTCGTCGCGTTGGGGACAATCTGTCGGGACATCAAAAAAATTGGCAAACTGGGTGGTCAATATATTTTGATACAATTGATTGTTCATTTCAGAAGAGCACGTGAAGGTACTTGCCTGCCTGGTGTCCGAATTCATAACAATCCCGGTAATAGTGGACAAATCCGGTTTTTGCGACAATCCGGTAACTTCCACATACTGAAAACCGTGATAAGTGAAGCGGGGTTCCCAAATTTCAACACCTTCGCCTTTTAGTATATAGGTATCGGTAGCCCTTGCTTTTCGCAGGTTTTCAGTCATCAGCGAGCCGTCATTATGAAGCATCTCTCCATAACGAATGGTGACTTCCTCCCCCTTTTCTCCGGACACTTTCAGCCGTACGATTCCGGCAATATTTTTCCCCAGATTAAAAATGTAAGTCCCCTTTTCGGGCTCCGTCATCTCTATTGGCTGAATTTCTTCTATGTGCTTTACCAACACCCCGGGATATGCCTCCAATGCACCCGACAACTTCAACCCTAAATCTGCTTTTTCCCAATTTTCAGCATTGAAACCGGGCTGGTCCCAGCCGGTATTTTCCAGCCGGGCATCGTAAACTTCTCCCATCAGGATGTCCGCCTCCCTGATTGGACCGAGCCCGGCCATCCATTCTTCGCTGGAGGCAATTATTTCCTTTGAGCCATCGGTAAACGTTACCTCCAACTGCCCGATAAACGAAGGAGATTCTCCGTAAAAACCTCTTACCTTATCCAGTTTTACAAACAAGGCATAACCGATGTAACCTGCGTACCAGCCATCGGCAAGGATAGCGCCAATGGCATTTTCACCTGCCTTCAGCAAGTCCGTTACATCGTATGTGTTGTAGTACACACGCTTGTTGTAGTCGGTCCAGCCCGGAGTAAAACAGGCATCGCCTACTTTTTGCCCGTTTAACCTCAACTCGTAAAGCCCCAGTGCCGAAGCATAAACTTTGGCGCTTTTTATTTGCTTACCGAGCTTAAAAGACTTCCGCAGGTACCTGGCAGGCGGCAAATAAAGTTCCTCGTATTTATCGCCTGTAAAAGGTTCTACATTGTGTGTAATCCACTTTGCTTTCCAGTCGCTGTAATTTAGCAGTCCCACCGACCAATATGCCACACTGCTTTCAGAAACCGCTCCGCTTTTATCCCAAACCCTGACCTTCCAGTAGCATTCATCCCGCGATTGCAGCTGCTTTCCGCTGTAAACAATTTGATTGGTTTGATTGGATTCCATTTTCCCCGAGTCCCAAAGGTCTGCATTATTGTTAGCAAGTTTTTCGGGCGTTGAACTCACCAGAATCCGGTAAGCCGTTTGAACCTGGTTCCGTTCTTCGGATGTAAGTATCCAACTCAAACGAGGAGTGGTATTTTGTATGCCCAATGGATTTACCAGGTATTCGCAGCGGAGGTATTCCACCGACAGATTCCCCGAAAAACCATGTGCAGACAACAACAATGCTACCAGCAACACCCTGCCGAACCGGAAGGTTCTCTTTTTTAAATTTCGAAAAATTTGTTTTTCAGACATTGCTTTCTCCTGATAACAAAAACCGGTAAGATTTCTCATAATATGGACTTATTCAGTTTTGTGAAATAGTGTTTGAATTTTATATTGACCCGGCAACCCCATCTTTTCATCCATCACATGATAAATTGGTTTTAATTCGGCATTGGTTCCATCAATTATGATTTTACCTTCTGCCAATTCTTTTATTTCCGGATTACCGCGTAATTCAATTTCATTTTTCGGATTATACACTCCCAATAATAAAGGGCCTTTTCTTATTTTTAAATAATCGGGATTATTGGCTGCAATCGCGGTTGGGGTTTGTTTATAACAGAGAGTAAATGTATCTCCTTTGTCAAACGTTTCGGAATAGGTCAGCCAGTTTTCTTTCAACTGATAATCCATCACTTTCCCGGATTTTTCCAGTTTTACGTCACTCACCCACTCCGGGATGAAAACTTTCATTACTGCAATTAAATCCGGAGAGGATTCCGTCACAGTGAATGTCACGTTGTCTCCGAAAGGATAATCCGTTTTCTGTGATAACTTCAGTTCTCCACCGGGTAATTCAAATTTAGCTTGTGAGTCGGCCAAATCCGGAATATAGATAGTATCGTTTTGTGTAAAATACAGCGATTTTATTTTGGTTGCAAAAGCTTCGGCACCCCTCATGGTGCAACACCAATGTGCCTCGTACATAAACGCTTCGAGGTTAACGTGGTCTCCATTCAGGCAAGTACTTAAGCCAAAACCACCGTTGGCGCGCTGCCCCACGCATATTCCATTGTACCAGATTAACTGGGCGTCTGAAAGATATTGGGTATTGCCGGTATGTTGCCAAAGCGAAAGGGCAGCCAGGTAAGAATCAACCACCGCGCAAGGCTCTGTCCAGGTGTCGGTTCGTTGAAACCAGTTAAAATTCTCGTAGTTTTCAGTCATTCCTTTGGCTTTGTATAAATGAAATCGCTCGATTGCTTTTTCCAGTAGCCTGGTATCCCCGGTTAATTCATACAATCTGATGATGCCCCGAATTGCAGTCAGCGATGCATGAGTCTGTGCTTTGATGCCATACAAGTCCACCTCAAAAAAACGATTAGCCAATTCATAACTTAATTCTTTCAACTCCGGTGTTTTCAGTATTCGGTATGCCTGAACCACCCCGTCCATAAAAACAAAGTCACAACCAACATCTGAGGATAAAACCCAACCATCCAGCATTTTGGTAGATTGCCCCAGCATTTCTTCGGCGTGTTCCCTGGGACCCGGGTCAATCGGATAGTTTTTATGAGCTCCCAAAGTAGGCAAAGCCAATCCTTCCACAAATCCTTTTAAAAGTGACAATATCACCGGGTCCTTTTTCCATAGGTACTGTTCACAAAGCCCGCGAAACATCCAGCTATTTCCGGCCAATTGCTGTTCACTAATCAGCTCTCCGTAATCTTTCCCCATGTAACCTTTGTCGTTAAGGTGGTTTGGAAAATCAGCAATCAGTTCATCCAGGTACCTGGCTTCACGACCGGTTGCACGTTCCAGAAGGGTTAATGCCAACAGTGTCCGCCCGGGCATGTCGCCGGGCCATTCATCGTAATGATACGACTGGTAAGGAATACGATACAAGGTATCCGGCAAATACCGCCCCTTCTCCAAGCGGCTCATGCTGGCTGCTGCCCGCGACCACAATACTCCCCCTGCTTCCACATTTCCATAACCAATGGGCTGTATGCCGGTCTTTTCCGGCTGTGGTTTCTCCTCAGTGCATGAAACAACTGTTATAATAAGAAGGACTATGAATAAGTTATTCAATAATAAAGACATCGCTTTTACTCGTCTTTCTTTCATGTTTAATTGATTTTAGTGAGATAGGCCTTCCCGATGATTCCTGAAAGCGACGGTTCCCAGCCCGAAGCATCGAACGGCTTGTATTTGATATCCACAAAATTTATTTCTTTGAATTTCTTCCAGGGCGCTCCCACTTTATCCATCGCTATTATCTTGTTCGCGGATAAGTTCTGCACGATTATTTCAATTTGGTTCTCTGCCTTTAAAACAGTACCCGGAATTTCGAGTTGTAAAGGCACACTCCAGATTGTCCCCATGTTAATCCCGTTTATCCAAACCTCTGCAGATTCCCTTACATCATCCAGACAAAGGAGGTAGGCAGATTCCGGTGATGGTTTTCCTTTTAAACTGAAAGTACTGGTATATTTGGCTTTCCCTGAAAAATAGCAGAGCGCGGAATCCCCCCATTCAGTCCAGGAGAAAAGAGAATCAATGGTATACCCTTCTGCTAATTTTTCCGTATTTCCCGAGATAAACGTTACATTCCACTTCTCTGAAAATACAATTGTATCTGATGGATGCGCAAACTTCCATGCATCCAAATCCGGTTTTGTTTGGTGTGGAAATAAAAAGCACGATTTCCCGGGTGGCAACTGAAGGAATATTTTGCCTGTTCCCTTTGTCCCTTTCACATCAACAAATCCTCTTTTATTGGCTAGTGGGTCATATATTTCAAGGAAGTTACACGCGCTGGAAATACTTACAGAATCTTCATAAAACCGGTCAGACAGGTTTGTCACAAAATAAAAAGGCGTTCCGTTTTTTTTCTTCCGGATAAAATCAAGCCCCTGAAGCTTCATCTTTTCGTTCCTGACTTTTAGCTTATCCAGTACCGTTAAAACCCCCTCATTCCCAACGTAAACATCCGGAAACTGAGCCAACCTTTGTTTTGCTGTGCTCAATCCCGGACTGTTTTGCAAATATGCTGTGTAACCGGCAAAGTGTTTGGGCAAATCACCGGCGAATACAACCGTTGCACCTTGCTGCGCCAGTTTTTCCAGCTCAGCAAATGTTTCTTTACTGATGAAATCAAGCTCAGGGACTACAACAACCGAATACGTTGAGCTTCCGTTCAAAAACAATTTGTTTTCATCGTTTACCCGAAGCTGCGCTATTTGCCTGTCGGAAATGTAATCATACGAATACCCTTGCTCCCATAAAAGTTTTGACAAATCCCCGAAAGCCGTTTCACCAAACCACTTTGACCATTTATGCACATCAAGCTGCAACAACAACTCCCCTTCGTCTTTGGTCCATAAATCGTGTATCGGGAAGTAGAGCAAAATATCATTATCCGGGATTGAATTCTGTAGCAGCGACTGGCAATTATAAATGTACTCATTCAACCGGGGAAGCTCCTCTTTAAAATGAGCATTCCTGCCGAAATTGGTTGAGGCGTAAAACAGCCATCCAGGAAATTCTTCGGCTACAGGGGAATAGGTTGCACCGTGATAAAAAATATGATTTATTCCCGACACCAACAGCTCGTCAATCTGTGGTTTTATCTGGGATAAAGCCACTTTGAAATGATTTCCAAGCCAGGTCGCAGTTTCGGAACTCACCTGTTTTTTACCATACAAATGCGCTGGTGACGAAGCAAACTTCATCATCAAAGGACTGGGGCGGCCAAAACGTTCTTCTTCATAATCCTCATCAACCCGGACACCGGGGATAGAAAACTGGCTGGAACCGAACGATTCCGTTTCCGGAATAGTTGCTTCGGCATAATAGTCCAGAATATTGCCCGGCGAACCATGCGCCTGATTCCTTGTTTCAACGTTGTGTTTACGCGCCCAACTGCTCCACGACCGGGTAAATGATGTCAGTAGCAAATCGGACAGCGTTTCCCTGACATCGCATTTTACAAACTGATGTTCGGGGTGTTCCTCATCAAGAAATACTGGCAATACATCTGACAAATCGTATCCCCGGAGCGCCTCAAACTCACCAAAAAAGTTGGTGGTCCAGTCTGCCCTGTACACTTCATATGAATCGTGATAAATCGCTCTTGGCCTGATTTCGAATTGAGAATTTGTAAAGACAGAATCAAAATGATTCAGATAATTTTTCACGGACTTATTGTCAAAGTAATCCATTACCAGTCCTTCGCCGCCCGGAGCTGCACGCTTTACTTTTTGTTTGGTTAAACCCGTACCCAGAAACACCAGTTTCCAGGAGCCGGAAGGGACTTCACATTCTATTTTCTCTTTTGATTTGAATCGCTCCAAATCAATGGATTCCCCCTCCTGGTTCACCGCAAATATTTTTTGCAACTTGTAAAACTCCTGATTTCTGTTGATGGAATCCATACCAAAAACGATTTTTGACGTGTTCCCCAAATCATACGTTTCAACCTGAAGTTTTTTGGCTGCATTTTCTTTTTCTACAAACGACCCTCCGTATGGCCAGCCTGTTCCTAAAGTAATATCAACACCTAATCCAACTTTCTTTGCTTCACGAATGGTATAGTCAACCATTTCCATCCACTTTTCACTTAAAAAAGGAATGTCATTCCTGTCATTTTCCTGCACACCATAAATAGGTACAATATGGACACCTCCCACTCCGGACTCAGCAAACTCGTTTAGCTGGATTTTCAAATCCTCTTTATCCACAGCGCTTCCCATCCACCACCAATAAACCCAGGGCTTACACATGTTATCCGACTTTTCTGAATCAGTGGCCACCTGGCAACCTTGACAGATGAACAGGAACAGGATGAATAGAGAATGGATGTAGTTCATAGATTATAATTTACGTTTCATTCTTATTTATTATCGCCTTTTGGATTAAAGCAAATGTCACAAAAATATGTGATGCAAAGTAGGTTGGCAGAATCAGAAAACTTAGTTGTGGCAGAGAAGCAAACTCACGGAAAGCGATGATTGTATCCGAGAAAAAAAGCAAGGCAATCCCTATGAAAAACCCCCATCTCACCATCGGAGAAGTATTGATACCCAACGCTGCTCCCAATGAAATGCAGGAAATCAACAAATAGAGTAACACTGACACCAATAACAGAGTACTCTCAATGGCCGGATACAGCCAAAAAGCAAAGAAAACCAGGTAAACTGCCAGCACCACAGCCGTAAATACCTTTTTTATCCGGCCGTTCTTCAAGGCAAAAACCAGAAAACCAACATGTGCCAGAAAAAATGCCCCCACCCCACTTGAAAACAGTACAAAACTGGAGCCCTTGTGCGACATAAACCAATCGCCAATAATTGAAAAAACAAAGGCGACTAAAACATACCAAACATCAGGGTTCTGCCTCAATCTTTTATAAAATAAAACGGCTGAAATGATCAGGCAACTACCGGTAACTGCAGCCCGAAACACAAAACCATAGCCATTACATGCAAAATACATAAGTATTGCCGGGATGGCCAGTAACAAGAACGGAATTTTCACAGGTAACTTATTCATAACAAACTATTTTTAGAAACTACCAATCATATTCAACATTGCTATTTCGGTTCAAGAAGACTTATTACCATAAGTGTCGGTTCTACAATATGTAAATTGTTTAAAAGAGGTTCTGTATATTGTATATCACCAAATTCTGCACCACCAAAATGATGCTGTGCCCCCACATGATTGTTCCAATCAACTCCTTCCGTTAAAAATCCATGTTCTCCATGATGATGTTTTGAAATAGCCACAAGAATTACAAACGCTTCCTCTAAAAATGTTTCTTCTTTAGTATCATTAAAAGCTTTTATATAGGCTAATGTAGCTTCAGCATTTTCCCACAGGTATGCAGTGTCCCAACTTTCTTCCATAATCAATAATCCGGCACACTGTACACCATTCTTGTCTTCTGTAATTTTAAACCGATCAAGGCCTTTTAAACATTTTTCATATGCAAACTGACGAATAGCTTCATTATCCAACAGATATGACACTTCTAACAAAGTAAGGAAAGCAACTGAATAAGCAACTCCTTCATGTTCATCATAAGTATCATGGTTAATGCTACCGAAAATACCTCCCATTTGCATAAACAAGTTTGTTTTCTCCTTAATACTAATGGTATAATCTGCCAAACCTCGTTTTGTTAATTCTGTATTCAGCTGAATAATAAATAGTCCATCTCCACTTTTCTCAAACAATGGATCATCTTTTCCATCAGGTTTATACGGGTAAACACTACCATCAGGAGCACTGCGCCTGGGATACCAGCCATTAGAAGCTAACTTTACATTAGAATTAATCCAGTTAGCAGTTTTAATAGCAATACTTCTCATTTTTGTTTTTCGCTCTTCATCTACATGATCACTGAATATTAAAAGCTGATATGCAATTTTAGCCATGGAACCAGGGCAAAACCAATCATTATTATGTTCATAGTTTTGTAAAAGGATATCAGTATCAACATTGCGATACCCTGTAATAAAACCGGTATTGTAATTTACAAAACCATCTTCCAACACATGATCAAGAAGCATAATTGCTTTATTGACCATGGAGGAATCGTTAATGTATTTCCCAAATGAAAAAATTTCGTAAGCTCCACCAACAGCATTAGCAGCCCATCCAGGTCCCTCAAGTGCAGCAAAAGGATGCCACTTTATACTTTCCATTACTTCTCCATTTAAATCAACAAAACTTGATTTGCAACAGAGGTTCGTTTTGTATGGAACTAACGTTCTTTCAACTGCAAATTTTATGGAAGCATTTGCTGATTTAAGTATTGTTGGTATATCAAACTTTTGTTTTTGCTCATCACCATTAAAGGGAATTATAGGGGTTCCGTATGTGCCTTGAAAACAAAGCATGAAGCAGAAAACGAATGCTATAAAATATGTTATTACCTTGAATTTCATAGTTTAATTTGATAAGAAACACCAATAATATATTGATTTAGATCATGCATTTGCGCCAGCAATCCATACAATTCGATATCAGTTGAATCAGTTAGTGGACATAATGCTGAAAGGCTATATCTTACCTCATCTAAACGATCAGATACTTGTTTATTGGTTAGAATAAAAGTTTCAACCCCAATGACCGGTTTTATCTTACAGGAGGGTATCTCATAACTTATTTTCATTTTATTTCTCCAGTAATTCAAATATTCCGGCGATTCAAGATTGTATCCGGGGTATCTTGTAACCTGGTACCGTTCTCTTAATGAGAACCGGAGTTTATATACCTCCCATTTAAATTTTGCATGGGTATAAAACCTGTGCCTTAACTCATAATCGTCTGTTTTGTTTTTATTCATCAACAGGTACCCCAATCCTATTTTCATAAACCTGAACACACTGCGATCTCCTTCCAACCCAATACTTACCCTGTCTATCGAACGATTATTGTTCCGGGTAAAAAACTCACCATACAATGAAAACTCAGATGATTGTATCTTTTTATTGGCAAATGCATCCAGCCACAGTCCAAAATCGTCATCCTGCGCCGAAACATTACCACATAAAATTACCAATAACAGAAATACAAGTTTGCCCCAATTCATTCTCATTCCCTATCCCTTTTTTTTAATTTTTCCCTGCCAGACAATCGTAAATGCCGAGAATTATTTAACGAAAATAAAAATCAGCAACCACACACAGAAAGGTTTACCATACTTTTCTATTTTACCGTGAGATTTATGTTTATTTTTTTATTTACATTTTTTACTGTAATGGTCTGTGCCCGGGTATCCAATTCCACATGTACATCTGAATCTACAGAAACAATGTCTTTATCTTTTGGTAGCCGGATATGCAACACCACCTCTTTTGCTCTATTATTGGTCAGATCGATGTAGCCGGTCACTTTCTTTTTGCTGCTTTGCAATTCATAGGATACCGGACCAAAATGGGTCGGCATGTCCAGGGCACTGACCTTTTGGCCATTTTCCAGCCACTGGCGGGCTGTTCCGCGCGCCAGGTGCAATGTTTGCTGGTCTTCCATAACCAATGCATCGCGTAAAAAACGTCCGACCGACAAGGGAGTCCACAAATGCTGAAGGTCGCCGGTGGCATCTGCTGCCCCGGGTTCCTGCCCACGTTCTTCGCACCAGGAAATCAACGGTGTAGCATGGTTCAAAGTAGCATACAGGTATTGAATGGCTTTATCGCCTTCATTGCGGTACAGAAGCGCTTCAGCCAGGTTATCCAGGGCGATGGCCACCCACAAACCATCTTTCAGCCAACCTGTATTTACCGGAATTCCGCCGGGACTGATAAACGATTCAATCTTGCTGATAGTGCCGTTTATCAATTCATGCTTACGCGGCAAGGTAGCACACGGATAAGTGGCGTAAAGGGCTCCCCAGCGGCTGCCGTCTGTTTTGTTGGCGACACCGGGAATCCATCTATAACCATTTTCAGATATAGCACCGTGCTCCAAAGACCACTTCAAATCATTCAGCGCCGTACGATGGATCTGCGCCAGTTCTTTAATATCGTCGTCTTTTCCCAAAATACGCGCAGCTTCAAGTGCCAGCGAATCGGCAAATACTGCCCAAATATTGTGAGGGAGAAACACACCAAACAGGTCGTCGCCATCCCATAATCCGCAATCGCCCATACCCCTTGGCATTAAACCATAATCGGGAGTGCGTTTACCATCAACGGGTTTCCGGGTTTTCGCCCGTTGCGTTTCCTGCCAGCGCGAACTGGCTAACATTCTCGGATAAAGGCTCCTCAAATAGTCGACATCCCCTGTCATACGATAATGTTCCATTAACGCCCAGGATTTAAAGCCTGCCATGCCCCACATGTAATGACCCCAACCTTTGGGGTCGTTCCAGTTTCCGTCTTCCCCCTGCATATCGGCTATTAACTGAAAGCCTTTCGCCGCATCGGTGTGTAATCCCACCTGGTCTAAAAAAATGGCGACAATAGATGCTTCTCCGGTATTGGCAGCCCGGTATTTCTCTGTTCCCGGCGTACTGGCAACATATTCACTGCTCACAGGCTCACGCATAATAAAACAATCGGCCAGCCCGGCATAGAAAGCATTTTGTACAGCCGGATCGGGGATATGAACTTTAACAGCCTCCTCCATAAGGTTATACCAGGCTTCTTTTGCCCGGTTAAATTCTTTTTCCCAATCCTGTTTTCGCAATGTAATTAACTGTGAATGGTAGGCAACATAAGGGCGCACAATCCAACCTGTCCGTTTTTCACCCGGCTCCAGGTTCCACACCTGTGAAATTGTGGTGATGTCTTTTACAGGCTGCTCATCACCGCCTGTCATAAAAAGGTTCACCCGGTCGGCACGGTCTTCCATTCCGGCAAGCAATACATCGCTGTCCCAATCGGACTGAACCCACGCGGGATTGTAGGTTGTTGTTTTCCTGTCGTTTGAACAGTTGATAGTCACACTATGCTTTTTGCTATCGTTGTTCACCATATCGATGCGAACAAGGGCAGCTGATTCGGCCCCAATGATTTGCATTTTTGTTGTTACTCCCTGTTCTGAATAAACCGTTTCAACCATCGGGAGCCAGTCTTCACCACGCTGCCAGGTAACGTTTTCAAATACTTTCCCGTCAAGTTCGGTTGTTATAAAGACATGCCATTTAGGGTCCGGTGTACAAAAACTGCCTGCCGGAATGCTCAACAGGTTATCGTACGACCATTTCAGGCGCAATTTGTCGGGATAAACATCGACCAATGTTTTATCACTGGCATTTGGAATAGACACGGTCAACCGGTGTGGGGTTGAAAAAGCATAGCCAAAGTCAACCTCCATCTTCTCACTACTGCCTGAGACATTGCGATTTTCCGGTTGGCCCGTTGCAAACCGCACACTGCCCGCCAGCAGCAAACACACTATTACGATTCTGTAAGTCATCCTTTTAATCATTATAATTTCACAATTTATCATTTTATATCTTTGTTCTTATTAAATTACTCTCTTCAAAAAATACATGTCTGTTTTTTAATAACCCGAACGACACTACATCCTGATAATAAATACATTCCGGGCAAAAGCAGACATTCGTTTGTCCAATTTATTTTAAGCTGACTTTTACAAATACGGGTAAATGATCGGAAAAGAAGTGCCTGTTTTTCGAATCGGACAAAACCGCATATTTAAGCACATCGATTGGCTCATTTACAAAAATATAGTCTATACGATCTTTAAGCTCACTTAAAAAATTAAACCCGTTACTGGTTGTTCCATAAGGCCCATAGGGTAATTCCCTGGTTACTTCCCTTGAATCAGACAGATTTTCCTTCAACCGTTTTATCGGCGCCTCTTCCGGAAGCATATTCAGATCGCCCATAAATACTACGGGTAATCCCTCCTCATTGAGCTCTTCTATTTTTTGGAGTACAAGATCAACGGAATTACTTCTGGCCTGCGCACCACGATGGTCGAAATGGGTATTAAAAACCAGCAGTTTTTTGCCGGTTTCTTTCTGAACAAATTTCCCATAGGTACATATACGCACACAGTCGGCATCCCATCCCTTTCCTGGTTTTCCCGGTGTTTCAGACAACCAGAACCAACCTTTCTTCTCCAGTTTAAATATTTCAGTGTTGTAAAAAATTGGAGAGAATTCACCCGCCTTTTTCCCGTCGTCTCTTCCTACTCCAATCCATTCGAATTTTTTCAAATATGAGTCAACATATTGTACCTGGTTGTCATACGCCTCCTGCAAGCCAAAAATTGCCGCTTCATGAAATTGCAACAACTGACAAACCAGCTCCTTTCTCAACGGCCAGGCATTTTCACCATCATCATTATTCGGATTATTATTACGAATATTGAAGGTAATTACATTAAAGTCCTGGGCAAAAGAATTTATCCCAATAAAAACTACAAGTAAAAATAAAACCTTTTTCATAGAAATATGATTTTTAACGAATTATCAATAAAAATGCACCATCTAATTCTTCCTGTCCGGTATTTACAATTTCAGCCAAACGGTTATGGGTTTTTTCATCCTCATAGCATCAATGAATATTTTTCCTTAGCCACCCCGGGCGGTCTGTAGTTATTCCGGTAACCCCAATATTTATCAAACGCCGGGCTTCAGCCGGATCATTCACCGTATATGTCCATACTTCAAGACCAAGTTCATTCGCGGTTTCCATCACTTTTTTATCAATAATGGAATGCTTCAGGTCAACACCTTCCAATCCTGACTTCGCCACATCTTCCCATCGTTTCTCCAGTTCATTCGGGTCATTACAAAGCCAGTAGCATGTATTATCCGGAAATATTTGTTTGGTTTTAATAATTGTTTCCCAATCAAAACAGATAAATATCAATTGATCTAACTTGTCGCATTTATCAATTGCCTTTTTCATCCAGGGAATAACTTCTTTGCGGCTTTTGAGTTCTATAACCAGCTTTTTCCCGGCGGGAATGATTTCGATAATCTCTTCGAGGTAAGGAATTATCTCATCGCTGTATTTCTCATCTTTAAACGACCCAACATCCAACTTCCGTAAAACATTGGATTTGGTTTCAGAAACCTTCAAATACTTTCCCGAAACCTTTTTGGTGTCTGAATCATGGATTACCATTACCCGGTTATTTTTTGATAAATGGATGTCCACCTCAACAGACTCTGCTCCCAATTCCCATCCCAGTTTTGCCGAAGCAATGGTATTCTCGGGCGCCAGGTAAGATGCTCCCCTGTGGGCAATAAACTCTACCTGGGCACTTCCTGCAATGCATAATAACACAAAAAACAAAATAATAAATACGCTAATCAATTTTTTGGTTTTCATTTTGAGTTCCTTTCTGTTAATTGTCTTTCATGCTTTAATGTTAATGCGGTAAGCACAATTGCCAGGATTCCGGCAGACAGTAGTAAAATGAACCCTCCATCCCAGCCAAAAAAATCGACTAAATAACCGATGGCAATATTTGCTGTTAGCGCCCCACCAAGGTAGCCCAACATTCCGGTAAGTCCTGCTGCAGTGCCGGCAGCCTTTTTGGGTACCATATCCAACGCCTGGACACCAATCAACATGACAGGTCCGTATATCAAAAACCCAATGGCAATAAGCGCCAGGTTATCAATCCAAAAATAACCCGCCGGCGTTAGCCAATAAACCAATATGGCTGCCAATACAAACACCATATAAATAATACTGACTGACGCCCTGTTTCCGTGAAAGACCTTGTCGCTTAAATATCCGCAAAGCAAGGTTCCCGGAATCCCGGCATACTCGTACGCAAAATAGGCCCAACTAGATTCTTCCGTTGAAAATCCTTTCACCTCCGACAAAAATGTGGGCGCCCAGTCAATAACGCCGTACCGTATCATATAAACAAATATGTTTGCAAATGCGATGTACCAAAGGAATTTGTTGGGAAATACATACTTCAGAAATATCTCTTTTGATTTTAATTCCTTTTCGGGATTTCCGGTAGTGGTTTTCGGAAAATCATTTTTGTATACCTCAACGGGCGGCAATCCGACAGATTGCGGAGTGTCTGTAATAAGATACAATGCGATTAATGCAATAACTGAAGCAATAATGGCCGGGAAATAAAAAACGCTGTGCCAGTCTGCAAATATTGCTATTCCCAGTATAGCCAGCGGTCCGATTAAACCTCCCCCCACATTATGGGCCACATTCCAAATACCCATTTTTGTGCCCCTTTCCTGCAACGAAAACCAATGTACCATAACCCTTCCGCACGGAGGCCATCCCATGCCCTGAAACCATCCATTCAAAAAAAGAAGGATGTACATTATTGTAATGGAAGATGTGGCCCACCCGGCTATTCCCATCAAGGACATGGTAAGGGCTGACAAAATCAATCCTAATGGCAAAAAGTATTTTGCATTGCTTCTGTCAGAAACATTACCCATCACAAATTTTGATATGCCATACGATAAAGCAATAGCTGAAAATGCTACTCCCAACTCTCCTTTTGAATAGCCTTCTTTAATAAGCTCCGGAATAGCCAGTGCAAAATTTTTACGTAACAGGTAATAGGCAGCATAGCCAATAAAAATACCGGCGAAAACCTTCATCCGGTGCTGTTTATACACTGAATCAATCTTCTCTTCCGCAATTAAAGGTTTATGAGAAGGCGGTCTTAAAAAACGAAACATAATTTTTAGATACTATGAGTTTATATTTCTATTTCCAATGTATCCAAATTTGTCAGCAACAAAATTCGCTCCCTCTCTGCATCGTTTTTAGCGGCAGAGGTACTCTTTAAACACTTATGATGCCACAGACCAACACAAGAAATAGCCTATTTATATGGAGCCCAGGGCTCCCGGTTTAACAGATATGGTTAATCATACGCTCCAATAACATTCTGATCGTAATCAATAGCGGAACCCGTTACCACGCCGCTGTTGTCGCTTAAAAGATACACGGCCAGCCACGATAGTTCTTCCGGCTTGATAAGTTTCCCCATAGGTTGTTTGGATTCTGCCTTTTCCAGCCAGTCATCAGGCGCATGATGAAACTCTTTCTGGATAGCCGCCTCCCCTGTGGTGTCCATCCATCCCGGCAGGATGGCATTCACCCGTATCCGGTTAAACCGTTGAGAATAGGCCACATTTTTTGTCAGGGTCAACAGTGCCCCCTTCGATGCACAGTAAGGGGTAATAAACGGCTGTCCGCCATGGGCGCTCTGGGTTACAATATTTACAACTGCCCCCGGCATTTTCTTTCTTTGCCATAACCTTATTGCAGCCTGCATTAAAAGAAAAGGTGCCCGGGCATTAATGGCAATGTGATCATCCCATAATTCTACTGACGATTCTTCAATAGTGCCACGTGTTGTTAACCCTGCGGCATTTACCAATCCGTCAATACTGCCAAAATGTTCTTCCGCCTGTTTCATCAGGGAGGTAATTTCATCCGGATTTTTCAGGTTAGCCGGAATAAAAATAGCCTCAGCGCCTATTTTTTTTATTTCGCTGACAAGTTCAACGGGATCATCTTCTTTTAATACCAGACCAGTAAGAACAATGCCTTTGGCCCCTTCTTTGGCACATCTCAACGCTATGGTTGCTCCCAGGCTTCCCTTTACACTGCTTCCTGTTATTAAAGCAATTTTGTCTTTGTACATCATACGATTAATTATTAAATGTTTTTTTTATAAAAATATTCACCACTCATTTATACATTTTGCGGAGTACCTATGACGATCCCCACAGAAATACATACACACTGACAGTAACTACGGCAATTAAAATTGCGGCAGGCTTTGCATATTTCCACTCGTGTAAATCAACTACGTGGGCATCTTTTATATTAAAATAGGAATGAACCGGATAAAAATAAGAGACAATGTACATTATGATAATCATGCCTGAAAACATGATTCCCCAAACATGTACAAAATGAATTCCGATATCTACTATAAATGTAGTTATAGAATAGAAGACAAGACCGGCAGCCAGTGCCACTTTCACTCCTGTAGAAGATATCCTTTTCAGAAAAAAACCTGCAATAAAAACAGCTCCCAGCGGGATATAGAAAAAGCCATTTAAGGTTTGCATCAGCTGATACAGCCCTTCAGGGGCATTCGACATGAAAGGGGCCACCAGAATAGCAAAAACAGATAGAATAGTAGAGGTCTTTTTTCCTACCCGTACCATCTTTTCTTCGCTGGCTTTTTTATTAATATGAACTTTATAAATATCAATTGTAAAAATGGTAGCGGCACTGTTAATTACACTGTTAAATGTGCTCAGCACAGCGCCCATCAGTACCGCTGCAAAAAAACCGATTAAATAGACAGGCAATACCTTTTTTATCATCATGGGATAAATGGTGTCCTGCTTATCATAGAGCGAATCGCCAAAATAATAAAACCCAATAACACCGGGCAGGGCAATAATAACAGGTACAAGAATTTTAAAAACACCGGTGAGCAACAATCCTTTCTGAGCGGTTACCAGGTTTTTCGCGCCAAGCGCCCGCTGGATAATGGTTTGGTGCATACTCCAGAAATATATCTGGCAAATAGCCAGCCCGGTAAAAAGGGTTCCAAAAGGCAGGACCGAATCCGGAGCGCCGATAACACTGAACTTCTCAGGCGCAAATTTATATACCTTGTCCATCCCGCTGATAATACTTCCGTCGCCGATATTTATCAGCGCCAGAACCGGGATTAACAGGCCGCCAATCAGCAGCCCCACACCATTAATAGAATCGGAAACTGCGACAGCCTTTAACCCGCCAAAAATACTGTAAAGCGAACCGACAACTCCGGTTACAACCACGACAATCCATATTCCCTCCTGCCGGGTAATTCCAAAAACTTCTGAAACATTAAAAATACTCTCGAAGTTAATGGCGCCGGTATATAAAACAATAGGTAACAAAGTGAGTACAAAAGAGAGAATCAGAAGGCTTGCCACAGTGGTTCTTGTCCCCCTGTCGAACCTTAATTCCAGATATTTGGGAATGGTAGTCAGCCCCATCTTCAAATAGCGGGGCACCAGGAACAGCGCCCCCAGAATCAACCCCAATGTTGCGGTTACTTCCCAACTGATAATTATCAACCCGTTTTTGTAAGCCGACCCATTCATTCCGATAAGATGTTCAGTAGAAATGTTGGTCAGAAGCATTGAGCTTGCAATCACAATGGCACTCAGGCTGCGGCCTCCAAGAAAGTAACCGTCAGACGAATGAAGATTTTGGTTTCTCAGTCGCCACCATGCAAAAAATGCTACAAATCCTGTAAAACTAATGAATGATATAAATGTCCACATATCTGTCTTTTATTGTTGATATCCGGTCCTTGGGGAACCGCTCTATTTTTCGATAAAAGAATCAGGATAAGTGACAAAAAACTTCTTTTCGTAATCATAGGTGGGAGTCCAAATATCTTTATCCCTGTCACAATCATACAACTTCAATATCCAGGTATCAAACTTCCGTTCTCCTTCATACAACTCAATCACCCTTGCCCCACGGCCAATATCGCCATAGCACTGCCTTCCGGTTACATTCCCGTAAGCCAGGCATATATCACGCAAACATCCGATGTAGTTATTATTGTGGTCGTGCCCCACAAAAGTGCCCATAACATCCTTACACTCAAGCATGGCTGTGTACATTCCCGAATTTAGATCGGGAGAACAAACCGTCTCTTTCTGAAGACCTACCGTTGTACTTTTCCCGATTACTTCTTTGTACTCGGGCAAAGGAATGTGAAAGAAGGCAAGGGCGGGGTATGGACTCACCCCGTTTTTCATGGAGTAGTCACGACTTTGCTCCCGGTACCAGGCAATCTGGTCAAAATTAATCCACTCATAACTGCCCATATTTCCTTTCGGATGAAAACCCATTTGGGAATCGAAAAAATAAAACAAAGCCGCATTTTTATTTGATGTTGAAGATTTTACTTCCAGCACATAATTCCCCTCTCCGGAAACATCTTCAGGACCTCCCTGCGTAAGGTTGTAGGGTAGCCCGACCATGGTTTCAAATATCTGCTCTTTCGTTGTATTGTATTTGAATTCTGCATCATGGTTGCCCAGTACCGCTGCCCAGGGGACTTTTGCATCAATCAGTACTTTCGATAGATCCAACCATGCAAGGGTTGTATTCGTTGTACAAACAATATCTCCGGTCAGCACCACCAGGTCAGGCTTCTCCCTTTCCAATACTGTTTTCATCAATACCAGGGCACTGTCTGACCTGTAAGAGTTATATTGATAATGTATGTCGGTAAACTGAACTATTTTGAATTTTCCATCCTCATTAAACCTTAGGACAGGGGTTGACATAATATCTTGTCCCCACGAAAGCAGTGAAAACATTATCATTATCGCCCCGAACAAACCAATCGTCTTTTTCATGTCTTTCAATTTTATTTTATTATTATTTCGAAGTCCTATTTAGTTGGGAGCCAATCATCAAAGTCAGAATCAATTTGAAATTCCGTCACCCCGCAGGCTTTTAAAAATTCAATGTCGCGTTTGGCCCCCCTTCCTACATCTTCAAAATGGTAGTGGCCAAAATTCACTGAAGGGACCACGGTTATATTTGCTTTTTGGCACATTTTAACCAGCGAAGAGGTGAGCCGGGTTCCTGCGTCGAACAGGAAATAGTGACAGGAAACATCTTCTCCGCTCTCAAATTTCTCACGGATTAAACCGGCCTCGGGAGCCCGGATCATAAATTTGGCTTTCCCCCAGAAATATTTTCTGGCTTCATTATCGATAAAATATGCTCCTTCAAGCAAATTATATTTCTCCATTATTGCTTCAAGCTTCCGGTAAAATTCAGGGGACGAGTTATCGGCTTTCACATCTATCATCATTTCTACCTTTCCGGCACACATTTCTGCCACCTGTTCAAAGGATGGCGGATGATAGTTTCCGTTTTCCGATTTTAATTTTTGGATTTCCGCCCAGGTCATCTCACCTACCCTGCGCGGGTCATTAAAAAACCGGTTAAAATTATCGTCGTGGTTAACAATCAGTTCCCCGTCTTTTGTCTCCCTGACATCAATTTCCAGCATGTAATATCCCTGATCAATGGCAGCCTGAATTGAAGCAGGATCAAATTCATTGTACTTCCCTTCTACAATACCACCCCGGTGGGCAATCAGCTTATGCCCTTTTACCTCTCCGTTATTTTTCAGCATCCCTTCAAAAACATCGGGATTATCGATGTTTACCATATCAACCTTCTTGTCAATAGCCATACGGTAAGCGGTCCAATCATTGCCCGGAATCCAGGTCATAATCTTCATCCCTTTTTCCCGGCATGAATGCATAAACTCTTCCGTTAGATTATCCACAGAACATTCAATAATTTGCGGATTATAGATTCGTTTCAATGAATCAAGCGCCTCCACAGAATATGCATTTACTTTTAATGCCAGGTGCGGATGCAACCCCCTGAATTCTTTAGCAAGAGCCCAATCAGAGAACCAGAAAAAGCATTCATTTTCAAAACCATACTCATACACAATGGGGATAAAATCTTTCAGGTCCACATCTTTTACATCGAAATAGACCTTTGCCTTTCCTTTTACCCACTGAAGAAATTCCCTTAAACGCGGAACTTTTTCTCCTTTATATTTATGGGCAAACCAGGCCCCTGCATCAAGCGTATCCATTACGGCGGATTCTGTTTCAGAAATTAACCCGGAACCGTTTGTGGTTCGATCAAGTTGCCGGTCATGTATAATATAGTAGACACCGTCTTTGCTCCGGCGTATGTCAATCTCAATATAAGTAGCCCCATGTTCTATTGATTTTTTTGCCGCCGCATAAGTACATTCAGGAGCTAAACGATTGG
Source organism: Mariniphaga sediminis (assembly GCF_003573545.1). Lineage (GTDB taxonomy): Bacteria > Bacteroidota > Bacteroidia > Bacteroidales > Prolixibacteraceae > Mariniphaga > Mariniphaga sediminis. The sequence continues at coordinate 94,206 of NZ_QWET01000014.1, forward strand.
CGCCGCGGTGGTTGACAACAACAATATTGCCCCTGGAATCTTCGGAGCTATTATCCTTTGCAGGTTGACAAGCACCTAAAATAACGACCACAGCTAATAAAATAAGCTTATTTCCCCGGTTAATTTTTGAACTACAGTTTTTCATCGTTCTATTTTATTCGATTATGTTTTATCATCATTAACCTCAGATATCTCCTGCTATGATATGTGCTGCCCTGTAGCGGATTGCCTGCAATACCGTCACGTTCTGTTCATAGCAGGTCATACTTTGTACTAAATCATTGTGCGAATCCTGAAGGACTGATTTTGCCCTGTTACTGTTTTGTGAGCGAGTGTTAACAATATCCGAAAGCATGAATAAATATTCTTTATCTTCCAGACCATCGCGAATACATTCCAGGCGAATGGAGGAAACGGGCGGCTCAATAATTGGCACCGACGATTTTTCCCGGCGAGGCGGATAAACCAAAATACCGTCGCCATTTCCCCATATTCCGGAACCCTTATCATTTATAGACATAGCCTGATCCCAGGGATTGTGGCGATCCCAATAAGTTATACGCCAATATAAATCTCCCTGAACGCCATATTTGTCCATCATCCAATATCGTATGCGATGATTAATAGCCGGGTGATCAATAAAATTACCGGGATAAGGCCCTTTGGGAACACAGCAAACATACCACCATGCCGTTTCCCCAAGTTTTTGCCGGGCCCGGGCTTTTTGTACATCGTACCAATCCATTACGGGAACCCACAGGTTTACGTTGCCATAAAAATAATTGACCGGAGCCGGTTCAAGGTGAAGTGTTAACAACCGGCGAATATCCGGACAAGCCGACTTTAACAGTTCCAGCCCTTTTTTAACCTCAGCGTAACTATCTTTAGCCGGTTCATCAGTCCAGTACCAGTAAGCCTTTTCCAGCCACCCTTTTTCACGTAAATGCTCCTGCACCTGTGAATATATATCTGTAAACAACCGGTTATACTCATCCGTGTAGCGGGCGTGGCCATCAATAGCCCCCGGTAATCCGCCCATATTGAATGATGTTAAATTGAACTCATCGAGCCAGGTTGTCATAGCCGCATCGAATTTTGTAAAATCAAGGACTGCCATTTTGGGTGTACCTTCCAGTATATAACTAAAATTGGCGTATTGATGCGGGGCATAGGGCGTAATACGGTGCGCAGCACAAAATTTTGTATACAGGTCGTAAACTTGTGAGCTTTGTTCGCTTGTCAGCGGCCCGTGGTATTGCCCGTTAACATTTACTCCATAAGCTGTTGCTGTGTTGGTTGCCTCTGGCAATACAAAATCAAAAACTTCCACCTCAAGGGGAACCGTTGAAACCACCTTCCCCTTTGATTTGACTACAATCTGTCCGCTGTAAACACCGCCCGGCTGACCTGCCGGAGCATAAACGGTAATCCATACCGGTGTATTTTTGTTTGCCGGGGCATCAAACGCCCCATCCATAACCGGCAATGGGTCGGGCCACATTCCGGGAGTACCGAATGATTCCTCATTCTTAGCAATTTTAATGTACTTATCGTTAAGGACAGTTACGGCTGCATTTGACGGCATTTCCACCTCAACATATTCCACCACATTGAAAGATATGTTCGATGCATCCAGCACATCCCCATTTTTAGAAGTGAAAGAGCCAGCCTCTATCTCCCATCCGCTCATCTCTTTTTCAGGTCGAATGATCACCTGAACTGCTTCGTACTCATTTTTAGCCAATGCCACATGCACAGCATCCAGTTCATCCTCCGGAAGAGGCTCTTCCCGGCCTATTTTTTCCATTGCCGAAGCCGCCCAAATATTTACCCCCGACTTTTGAGAGAGTTTATATTTACAGCCAGATAACCGCTCCAAAGCCGCATAAACCTCCTGCGGACTGATATTTACTTGTCCTGGGTCAAAAGAATTTAGCTTGTTTTTCAGAAAATTTTCATACCACTCCGGTAGTTCTTCCGGATTTTGTAATGCCTTTTCTAATTTAAAAGAAAGACCCTTTAACGCTTCCAGCGGTAAATCCAAACGGGTGGGTTCTTCTACCGAAAAATTATATCCCCGTCCCTTATTATCAACGAGAAACCACCGTCGTCCCAATGACGGCACATCCAATAATACCTGAAACCGGACATCCAGGATATTCGGCCTTAAAAAAGTATATTCTCCCGAATTCAGTTCTTCTAAAGCGTCTTCAATCTCATTAAAATTTTTATCCAAAACCTTCACATACAAGCATTTTTTTTGCCCGTCTCCTTCGTAGCCCGCCAACCGGATGCTTTTCTGTCCATGGTAATAGGAAATCGTTTCAAGGGGCAGTTTTTTAGCTCCCAAATGAAAGTCTGCATGGATATGATACAAACCATCTTTTAATTCTGTTACCGGGATTTCAAGAGGTTGGCCTATACCCACTTTTTCAGAAACATGAATATTTCCTTCCGTATCTTTAAGAATAACATCGGATTCGAATTTGTGTCCCTGCGCGGCATAAATGGATTTTTCACCTATAACCACCCGAAGTGTGCCCTTTTCTGTTTCTTCTACATTAACGCCGGGTAACGACATAGAGGTCAGTTCTGCCAGACGCAATTCAGGATCAATAAACCGCAGATAAAAACCCCAGCCCCCTGTAGATTGGATAATTTTCAGCAAGATAAAATTCCTGCCCTTTTTTAATTTTACCGGAAACATATCTTCGTCAAGGCTGGCAAACCGGTTGCTCTGGTTTTCCCAAACCATTTCGCCGTTCAGCCAGACTTTTATGCCATCGTCGCTCCCGGCTCCCAACCAGGCCTCCCGGTCACTTTCAGACTCAATCTCACAAGCTGCATATACCGTTGTAAACGGGCACTCTCCGTAAACCGACCTCAGGTCAACATAAGGCTCAGAGGAATGAAACTCTTTCCACTGGTATTTTTTCCCATTGAAAGAAAGTTCCTGCCCCTCAAAAAAACCAGTCACTTTTTCCCCTCCAGCAGCTTGCAAAAAGTCGGTTGTGTAACGTATCTGGCCGGTTTTGTCATTTCCGTCAAAATCAGGCGCAAATGGCCCGCATAGTATCCACTCTTTAATGAATTCGTTTGGAACAACCTGTATCAGCGGATTAGATACTATGGATTCAGCACGTTTGGGAAGCGACAAAGCCCCCAACACAATGATTAGCTGTAATATAATTATCCTTTTAACATTCATACCTCTGATTTTATTCATTAACAATCTGGTTAAAAACGATATACGGGCATGTTACACTGGTCAGGTAAACGGCATTTTGTTTATGTCCCGACGGGTGGAAACATTCATACGGCCCTCCATACTCTTCTCCTTTCCTAAAGTCATTCTTCCCAAAACGTAAATCAAAGCACGATAACTGTTAGTCTGTTCCCCACGCTTTATTGGGTTCAGGCCCCATTTCAAAAATCAACTCTCCCCCGTTTACCAGTTCTTCGTGGGAAATCCAGGAACGATTTAATGGCTTCCCATTCAGTCTGGCCGATTGGATATACATATTGGTTTTACTCAGTTTTGCGGCTTTGATTATAAATTCTTTACCCGGATAAACAGGATCATCCAGTTCAATCTTTACACTTTTAAAGATGGGTGCCGTAATCTGGTATACCGGATCTCCCGGGCAAACCTGAAACAGTCCCATGGCGCTCATTGCGAACCATCCCGACATGCACCCGTAATCGTCATCCATCTCTTCCAGGTACCCATCCGGAGTAGCTTTATATACCCTGTCGAAAATGGGCTCCGGGAAAAAATCATGTGTCCCGTATTTTTGAACGATGGGCTCCGTAAGAATTTTACGAACCCACTTCTGGGTAAGCCAGGGCGCCCCGCTGTAATTGAACAGGAAAGGGGCCTGCAGATCAATCTGGTTTCCGGCGGTATATAAATCGTTATCGAAAAAATAGCTCAATTCTTTTACAAAAGCTTCTTCCCCTCCAAAAGCGCTGATTAACGCGGGCATGTCGTGCAATACATTCCAACGCCAGTGCCATTTGGATCCTTCGTAAGTGTATTTTTCACGATTCATTGCCGGGTCTTCAGGAAAATCGAGCCAGGAACCATCAGCTGCCCGCGCACGGAAATATTTGATGGAACTGTCCCAGGTATTTTTCCAATAATCAGCCCGCTTCATAAAATACTGATAATCTTCCTGTTTCCCAATATCTTTAGCCACCTGGGCCAGGCACCAGTTATCCCAGCAATATTCGCCCGTTTGGTCAGGACGTTTAGGAATGAAGCCAATTTTATCATACTTTTCAGGCATCTGGAGTAATACTTCCTGTTTCAAATAAGGATATACCTCCTGAATGTCAACATCAAACAATCCTTTAAAGTAGGCGTCTACCATAACCATAATCATGTGCTCATGCCGGCACGTACTTGTTACCAGGTAACCGTCCTTTCCTTGTGCCAGAAAACTTTTCTCTCCATGTGGAGGATGCTCACTGTCGGGGAATGGATCCCAGTTGTCTGCCTGTTTATAAATATTACTCAGCGACTTAACAATATCCCGGTAAACAGCAGGCTGAAACAAACTGTACAGTGGATATTTAGTCCGAAAGGAATCCCAGAAAGCATAATTGTCGTAATGAATATACCCGTCGGCTTTGTGGTTTTTACGATCAAGCCCGGGGTAAGTCCCCTCAACATCCGTCATGTTTACAGGTAAGAAACAGGTATGATAAAGCGCCGTATAAAAAATGGTTTTATACTCTTTATCCCCTTCAACAATAATTTTTTTAAGTACTTCATTCCAATCGTTGTTTGATTTCTTTTGCAATGAAGCAAAACTCCATCCGGAACATTCTGATTCCAGATTATTCCGGGCTGCCTCGATACTTGTGTGGGAAACACCCACTTTTACAAGGAGTTGTTTTCCTTTTAAATCGCCAAAGTCAAGAATCCACCCTCCTGCGTCCTGTTTGTCCAGCTTGTCCGTATCTTTTATTGTTTCGGCACACCAGGCTTTTGTATTGGCTATGGGCAAGTTAAAATGGACAGTAAAAAAAATGGACCCATAGTAGGTTTGTTGCTCCCCCTCGATAACATGCGCCCCTTTGGGGGCCCCGGAAATATTTACAGACCGCTCCTGGTTTCCTTCGTAGAGGTACAATTTTGCATTTTTCCCTTTTGGGAAGGTATAACGATGTAACCCGACATGTATTGAAGATGTCAATTCTGCCCGAATTTTTTCCTTATCCAACTGTACCGAATAATATCCTGGTGTTGCTTTTTCTGAAGTTTTATCGATATCCGCAACCGGGCTTTTAAAAAAAGACTCGTTGTGCCCGTTGGCAAACGGGATAATCGAAAGCAAACCTGCCCGGTCGCAAATGGCAGTTCCCCCCGAGCTTCCTTTTCGAAAATGACTGAACCCGCGTATCTGCTTATCCGAGTAATCATAACCGGAATGGGCGAAATCCCCGTCGGCTGTTAAACTACCGGGGTAAGTGTCCGGTCCCAGTTTTACCAATCCAAAAGGAACCAATGCCGCCGGATGCCAGTGCCCATGATCCCCCTGGGTAGTAATAAACGGATCGACATAATCAACAGGTTTTTGTCCATTACACAAAATAGAAATTGAAAAAACTAATATCAACGTTATCAAACTGTACTTTTTCATTACCTCACTTTTCATCTCTTATCTATTGAAACATTATTCATTCTATTCAAAAACATCTGTCAGCGCTGCGCCGGTTGTCTATGAATCAGGCTCAAAAACAAACAGATAAAAACAGCAGGAGCCAAATCGTAAACAGAGCAGGATGTTTAATCCTATATCCCTGTTACCCCTTCGCCATGAACAGTTCTGAATGGGATATTTCAGACAATCCCATAGCACGCACCGCTAAACCATTCTCCCAATTATTACATGCGGCGATTTTTATCTTTTCTATTTTCTTTAAAACCAGAACCGGCCCAAAACCAAACTGTCTGTAATCCAATAAGTGAAAACCATCTTTTATTGAAAGTCAATTTTAACAGTATCACTAACAGCCTTGTAAGCCACTGCACTGAACCTGATCTCCACGGAAGGTCTAATCGTTAATCCGGGAAGCAGGGCGTTCGTTCAACTTCGTCGCCCAATCAGTCTGTGGTGTATTTCCCATATTAAATTCAAGGAGTCCGCCTTTCAGTATATCTTCGTATTTGACAAACGATTTGGAATGGTTTTTCCCGTTGAGCATAGCAGACTGGATATAATAATTACTGTCGGATGCACTTTCAGCTTTTACCACAAACTCTTTCCCGTTTGGTAAATGAAGTTTCGCACTTTTTATGGATGGGCTCCCGATAACATAATAATCCATTCCGGGAGTTACGGGATAAAACCCCAAAGCGCTAAATATATACCAGGCCGACATTTGCCCGCAGTCATCATTCCCACACAAACCATCGCGACCACTTGAATACAACTCGGTTTTAATTCTGTGAACCATCTCTTGTGTTTTCCAGGGTTCCCCGGCAAAATTATACAGATAGGCAATATGGTGGCTGGGTTCATTTCCGTGCGCATACTGGCCAATCAGCCCGGTTACATCCCAGGCCCTTTCGTTATCAATAGAAGGATCGGTATTAAACAAGGTATCCAGTTTGGTACAGAATCCTTCATCGCCTCCCATCAGTTCAATCAGTGCATTGACATCCTGAGGCACGTAAAAGGTATATTGCCAGGAGTTTCCTTCAGTAAAATCTCCCTGGTTAAGAATGGAAACGGACTTTGGATCAAACGGAGTAACCCAGCTTCCGTCGGCATGGCGGCCCCGCATAAAACCCGTTGAAGGATCGAATTGATTTTCATAAAATTTTGCCCGGTCGATAAAGTATGTGTAATCATCCATCTTCCAAAGCTTTTTGGCAACCCGGGCAATACACCAGTCATCATAAGCATATTCCAACACTTTGGAAACAGAGTTACTTTCGAGTTCGCTGGGAATATATTTGTATTTTTTCATATACCCAACGCCCCGACTATCATCCATTGCGCTTTCTTTCATTGCCTTATACGCCAGCTCGTAACTAAACCCTTCCTGATCCTTTAAAATTGCTTCTGAAATCACGGGAATAGAATGATAGCCAATCATACAATACGTTTCATTTTGCCCGTATTCATTAATGGGTAATTGATTGATCTCATTGTATCGCTGTAACATTGAATTGATAAAGTCAACATTTTTATCCGGGAACAACAAAGCATAAAGCGGGTGAATGGCCCGGTAGGTATCCCACAACGAAAAATTGGTATACAATTCCTGTGAGTCCTTCGTCTTATAAACTTCACCATCCCAGCCGCGATATGAGCCATCCACATCGGTTACCAAATTGGGAGAAACAAGGGAGTGATATAAAGCGGTATAAAAAATAGTTTTCTGCTCATCATTAATTGTTTCTACTTCAATTTTAGAAAGATATTCATTCCAAAGATCATTCGCTTCTTCCATGGTTTTTTCAAAATCCCAACCCGGAATTTCCTTTTGCAGATTTTTCATGGCGCCTTCTTCACCGGTAGCAGAAAGACCAACCTTCACAAACACTTTCTCATCAGGTTCTGTTTTAAACCGGAGAAAAACCTTGCACACTTTTCCGGAGAAATTTCGCTCCTCTCCTTCTTCTCCGTCAATGTAAGAAGTGACGGTTTCAAATGGTTTTGAAAAACGGGCGCAGAAGTAAATATGCTGGTCTTTAATAAAACCGCTGGAATTCCGGTATCCTGTAATGGTCTGATTATCGACAACCCTGATAGAGCTTTCCTGTGTGACATCTTCCATGCCATGCTCCAAATCAATAATTACACCTGCCTGACTACTTTCGGGAAAAGTATACCGATGAAAACCAACCCGTTGGGAAGCTGTCATTTCAGCAAAAATATTGTAATCATCCAGTTTTACCGAATAATAACCCGGTTTAGCTGTTTCCGAGGAATGTGAAAAACGTGAGCGATAACCTGAAGCGGGATTCTCTTTATCGCCGGCATCAAAAACAGTTTCGCCCACCACCGGCATAAACAGTATATCGCCCATATCGGCAGCACCTGTTCCACTAAGGTGGGTATGTGAAAAACCCAGAATAGAGCTGTCCTGAGAGTGGTACCCCGAACACCAGTCCCATCCTTTATTTCCGGTATCAGGACCTACCTGAACCATTCCAAACGGGAGGGTGGCAGCAGGATAGGTATGCCCTACTGTTGCTGTACCAATAAACGGGTCGACAAAATCTGTTTTAGACTCAATTCCACTATTCGTTTTTTCCTGAGGACCGGAACAACTAAAAAGGAATGACAAAACAACAATAGATTGGCCAATAATATTTAGTCTCATTATACAAATTCGTGATTTAACAATAGCGTACTACAGTTCTCAAAAGCTGTATAAGAGCCGGGACAGGTAAACCAAAAATGTACCTCCCCCGGCCATGATAATCGCAATCAAATTTTAAAAAAGGTATCCTGTTAATAAGAAGGATTTTGTTCCAGTAAAGGATTACGGTCTATCTGCTCCTGAGGTATCGGGAGTATCCGTTTTCTTATGTCAGTACTAGTTTTAACCCCCCAGGGCTCTTCAAATTTTCCGAATCTTATCAGGTCATTCCTTCTCCACCCTTCGTAAGCAAACTCCCTGGCACGCTCGTCCAGCAATTCATCAAGATCAAGAGTTGTATACGGGGTTGCATTGGCACGTGTGCGCACCATGTTGGCAAGAGAAACCGCAGTATGCCCCATGGTTGCATTAGCCCCTCTTAATATGGCCTCTGCTTTCAGTAACAGAATATCCGCATAGCGAAAAATCGGTAAATCATTGTTCTGATTTCGGGTAATCGAATTTTTGTCCGGATAAAACTTGTTACACCGGTAACCGACTGCTTTACCCAATTCATCGTTCCCTGTATCGAATGTCTCAGGATTACGGAATTCTATCTCGCGTGTAAATTCAAAATGGAACTCAACCGGGGCATCCGGATCCGGTCCGTCATACCTTTCATCCAAACCGGCATTGGTTGTGTTGATGATAATAGGAGTACCATCGAACATGTACTGTTTGCCGGTCAGCCATATTTCTTTCCGGACATCGTCATCGTTCCAGGCAAGAAACTTATCGTAATACTCCGGCAACGCTTTAACACTTCCGCTTGGGTTAAAAGGTATCTCATACTTTTGCCGGAGAGCCCTGTGAAGCCAGTAGCGGGCAGGTATATGTTCCTTCATATGTACCCCGTCGCATGGAATGGCAAACAAAAAGTCTTTAATATGTGGACCGTTGTCGGGATAAAACATACGAAGATAATCTTCATCAAGGGCAATCGTTCCGTTTGTCTGGGCTTCCGTGATGATGTTGTCGCATGCTGCTACCGCATCATTCCACCTACCGGCCTCACCGGTATATACTTCCCAGTTCATATAAAGTTTTGCCAACAGTGCATAAGCAGCCCACTTATTCATACGCGAATAAGTTGCCACACCAGTCTCAGCGCTTAAATCGGGCAACACTTCTAACACTTCATTTTCAATAAACTCACACACATCTTTCCGGCTGTCTCTGCCTTTTAATTCAACTTCCGGCCCAAAATCTGTTACAATAGGAACTCCTCCCCAATTATCCTGCAGAATAAAATACAGGTATGCCCTGAAAGCACGCAATTCAGCAATGGCCAAATCCCTTGCCTCAGTTGCCTCTTTCTCCTCAAATAACGGAAGGATACTGTTTATTTTGGAAATACCATTGAACCAGGCAGCCCAGGATTCCCGGAGAAACCGTTGATCGGCTGTTGGAGTATGCATGTGATAATTTTGATACCTGCCGTCATCGTACCAGTTACCTCCATTCGCTGTCAATATGGCCATATCACCCATAAGCTCCTGTACCATTATTTGATTAATGGTGAAAAACTTATAATGCAGAAACCTGTATGCAGGGCCCGAAATGGCAATAAAGTCTTCTTCAGTATTAGGAAAATTATCCGCAGTCAGTTCGGATTCGACCGGGACATCCAGATCTGTACACCCGATTAATATCAGTAATGTTAAAGCAACGAAATAAATGCTTTTATTTATGTATTTCATCTCATTCAATTTTTTAATGTTACAAAAACTAAAAATCAACACTTACTCCCAAAACAAAGGAACGGGTTTTCGGATATAGTGGATTACTATTTGAATCATCGACACCGGGAGTAAGCCCTGTTATCCCCACTTCAGGATCAACACCGGAATAATCAGTGAGCACAAAAACATTGCTAACCGTGGTGTAGATGGTTAATTTATTGAGATAGGCAGAAGACAGCTTCGGTGAATACGACAAGGTTACATTATCCAACCTCAGGTAATCTCCTTTTTCAAGATAGCGGGTGGATGTATAATTGGCCCGCGTATTGTTCACCGATTCATTAAGGGTTCTTTTCGATACATTGTAACGAACAACTTCTGAAGGGTAATTCAAGTCTGCTGCGGTTACATTCAATATGTGATTACCGGTTACACCCCTAAAAAGGAAGTCGAGAGAGAAACTCTTATAAGAAAACGTATTATTCCAGCCAAATACGGCTTTAGGCTGTGCATTTTCCGATGTTACTTTCCTATCAAGCGACGATGGATTTATCGTCAGGTTTCCGTCTTTATCTACAAACTGCGAAATTCCATCCTGGTTTTCACCGGCATATTCCCAAAGAGCGAATTGCCCGATTGGATACCCTTCCTGTACCCTGAAAGCGAGGTTCCCGGATTGACCATGCTGCCCCACTCCGTATATGTCAACATACTCCACCTGGTATATTTCGTTCGACAGAGAAACAATCTCATTCTTGTTAAAAGCTGCATTTGCGGATGTACTCCATCTAAAATTCCGGGTATTTACCGGGGTGGCTGTAAGCGAAACTTCCCATCCTTTATTTTGAATTTCACCCACATTGGCGACTATTGAATTCACATAGTACTGTGTTGCCGGAACATTATAATCCCAAATCAGATCTTTGGTAATTTTATCGTAATATTCCACGGTACCGCTAACCCTTCCTTTGAGTATAGCAAAGTCAACAGCAAAATTAAGCATGTTTGTACGTTCCCATCTCAAATCCGGGCTCTCGTTCTGTGTGGGTGTAATACCTGTCAGCCAGGACCCTTGATAATAAAAACTGCCGCCTGAGCCATATCGCAAAATACTAATTAGCGGATCAAATCCCAGGGAGTTGCCGCTTTCTCCATACCCGGCACGCAACTTAAGATTGTCAAAAATATTCATATTCTTAACAAAAGGCTCTTCCATTATCCTCCATCCGATGGATGCCGAAGGGAATGTACCCCACTGTTCGTTTTCACCAAAAGCAGACGAACCATCACGACGGATTGTGGCCTGCAAAAGGTATTTGTCTTTCAACTCATAGTTAAGGCGGGCATAACCGGAGATCATCCGTAAAGTTCTCATAGTGGTAGTACCATATTCCACTACATAACCGTCATGACCACTACCAACCCCCAGGTTGTTATATTTCAAATCGTCTGAAACAAAATTGATATTAGAAGACTGAAATCCGTCTCCTGTTTTATCCTCCTGCCACGAATAACCAGCCATGAGCTTGAAACTTTGATTCTCAAATTCTTTGCTGTAGGTGGCAAATGTTTCCAGAAGCTTGCTTTCGCTTCCGTAAGAAGAACGTATGGCTTTACCGTTGCTCCCCTGATCAAGCCGGGAATATTTGGAATAATATTGTCCGGCATTGGATTGTCCGGTTCTGTATGATGTGTTGAGCACATAATCCAGCCCTTCTATAATATTCAGTTCAGCCCGGGCGTTACCAAAAATCGATTTACTGATAACATCATAATCATGCTGCCTGACCATAGCCACAGGATTGTACGGAGAGGTTGATACTCTTTCGGCGTAGGTACCATCCGGGTTTGTAACCGCATAGGTTGGCTGGAACTGAAGCATATTAAGTAATGTTTCATCTTCGTCAAGAAGCCTCTCTGAATTGCTTATCACTCCACCCAACTGGAATTGTAATTTCAGCTTGTCATTAAACCCGTACTGTTCAATCCTTCCGCGCATATTGAGCCGGTTGTTACTGGTACCAATAATGATCCCTTCCTGTTCCAAATATTCAATACTTGAGATATAAGTTGTTTTGTTATTACCTCCACTGATTGATATATTGTTTTTATGGGAGATCCCCATTCTGGTCATCTCGTCCTGCCAGTCTGTATTGGCATCCATCTCATCTTCCGGGTTAAGGCTCAAACCGCTACTTGACAAATAAGAACGATACTCGTCAGCCGAAAGCATATCGATTTTATTTGAAATGGTTTCAACGCCCACATAGGCATTGTATGAAATAACCTGCTTTCCTGACTTCCCACTCTTAGTTGTAACCAATATTACCCCGTTGGCCGCACGCGATCCGTAGATGGCTGTGGCCGACGCATCTTTCAGAATGTCAATTGAAGCAATATCGTCAATAGGTGGCATAACAGCGTTTGTCATCCCGTCAACAACATAAATAGGTGACTGGGAACCACGCAACGTTGAAGCCCCTCGCAAAAGAACGGCTGTTCCCCCATAAGGACTACCATCCTTCGAAATATTTAACCCGGGAACTTTCCCCTGAAGCGCCAAAACCGGATCCTGGATAACCCCTTTATTCATTTCTTCGGGGGTAATAGTTACAACCGAACTGGTCAAATCCTTTTTCTTTAAAGAACCATACCCAATTGCAACCACCTCGTCAATCCCGATTAGATCTTCTACCATGGTTACATTAATGTTGGTCTGATCCCCGGCAGCTACCTCCTGTGTTTGCATCCCTACAAACGAAAATACCAGCGTAGCATCCCCGGAAACATTCATCAGCGAATATTCCCCGTCGGCATTGGTTACGGTTCCCTGTGTGGTGCCTTTTACCACCACCGTTACGCCGGGCAATGGCTGTCCGTCTTTATCGGTAACCTTTCCTGTAATTTGTTTTGCCTGGTTCTGAACAACTTCAATCATCCCAAAGTCCCCTAATGCCAGTTGCCGATCTCTCATCTCTCTGCGAATGATGATTTGACGGTCATAAATATCGTAGACAACATTTTGTCCTTTTAATACTTTATCCAGGATCTCCCGGATACCGGCATTCTTCACGTCAATATCTACCTTCTGTTTTTCATTTAATTCATCGATATTGTACAGAAAGAAGAACTCACTTTTTTTCTCAACCTGGTCTAACACCTCTTTGATGGTTGAGTCCGTTAGTTTCAAGCTCAATTTTGTTGTCTGCGAGTAGGTATTACCTGACACATAAACAACAAAACAAAATGATAGTAATACGGTTAGTCTCATAATCCTCCATAATTGTTTACCCTTTTCCCACGAAGGAAAATGCTTTAATAACTTTTTTTTCATACTTTTGAATGTTTATAATTAATAAAACTGGTTCAACTCTTGAAACAGTTTGACTTAAGCCGGGAAATGTGCCACCATTTCCCGGTTCTTTTTCTATTCCAAGAGATAGGTTTTGTTATCAATTTGCCTTATTTCTGCATGCGTAATTTTTGTTATATATTCCAATACTTCATCCATATTTACGTTCAAATCCAGCTTCCCGTTTATTTTTTCATCCCCTTTTGCCGGATCTTTTAATAAAATCCGGATATCAAAATACCTTTCAACCTTTCGAATCATATCACTGGCCTGCTGGTATTCAAACCGCAGAGAGCCATCTTTCCATTGAGTATATAGCTCATGATTAGTGACATGAACATCCAGTTGCTTGTCCGTTTTATTATAACGGGCTATCTCATTTGGAGACAATTCAGCTTTCACTTCAGAAAAAAATGCATTGTTATCCAGAATCTGAACTTTCCCTTCCTGCAATACTGTTAACACCTCATTATCTTCAGGATAAGCCGAAACGTTAAACTTTGTACCCAATACTTTAACTGCAATCGTAGAAGTATTCACGATGAAAGGATTGTGAAGATCTGTGGATACATCGAGAAATGCTTCCCCCGCCAGGTAAACCTCACGTTTCTTTTTACTGAATGATTTGGGTAAGATTAAACGGCTTCCGGCATTAAGCCAAACCTCGCTTTTGTCGTTGAGACAAACCTTCAGCCTTTGTCCGTTCGGAACAATAAATAAATTGGGAAGCTTTTTTTCAGCCGTTACATTGTTTTGACTGAGTGTATCGTTTCCAATAATCAATTTCCCTGGTACAGAAAGGTCAATGTATTTATTCTCTGAAAGAACCTCCTGTTTGGAGCCATCCTCAAAATACAAAACCGGGTAATATTGTGCGTCCCTCAGAAAAAGTTCTTCTGCAAGTTTTAAGTCCATTCTGCCTCGTGTTGGAAAATATACCAGCATTGACCCAATCGCTAAAAACAGAATAGCGATAGCTGCATACCGCATAAAAACTCCCATCCGGCGAATCCTGAATGTACGTTTATCCTTAACACTTACCTGATTCATTATGGATTGATAGAGTTGTAAACCTTTTTCAAAAGAGATTTTGGGGTTGGAAATTGATAACAGGTGAAGTTCTTCTTTAGCCCGGAACAGTTCCTCCTTTTGTTCAGGGTGATTTCTTAAATAATCTTCAAAATACCTGTTTATATTTTCGTCGGGTTCAAATACCCATTTGACAAACTTTTGATCTTCAATATAGTCTTCCCATTTATTCATCAGGCTCACGTTTCTATATAATGGGACACAGACCTGAAAAGTGGACAATAAAAATTCTTTTTTTTTATGCTCTAAAACATAAAAGGAAAAATTCCCATAGTTTATTCTTTACATGATCCTTTAAACCCGACATAACCCGATACACCTGTTTCTTTACCGAATCTGGCTTTATTTTAAGCATTTCCCCAATCTGATGATAGCTGAGTCCCTGGTAAAACTTCAGGTAAAGAATTTCACGATTTTTCGGACTTAATGCAGACAATAATCTTTTGACACGTTCTATTTTTTCTTCTTTGAAATCAACAGGGGTATTTTCTTCTACTTCAAAAACAATATTTTGAGCTGCCGTATTGTCGTCTTCCAGAGAGTGAAAACGATTTTCTTTTCTTAGTCTGTGAAAAATTATCCGGCGTAATCCTTTAAGCAGGTAATATTCCAGATTATCCGTTTCTGAAAGATTTTTCCGGTGGGTATACATTTCCAGAAATAATTCCTGAATACTATCTTCAACTACCGATGTATTGGATGTAAGTTTTGAACCATAAGCAAAAAGTTTATCCAGAAATGCATTGTACATTTTTTGAAAGGCTCCCTTGTCTCCCTTTCTGAACTCTTCCCAAATTGTTTTCCAGTCGTGCTTCTCCGAATGTATCAATGTCATCGTTTAGGCCATTAGAATAATTCCTTGAATTCAAAATTAGTAAAAAACCTTCCTGTCAGAAAATATCCTTCAATATTAATCAAAAAGCATTTTATTCAACGTTTGTATCCATATTTTCATGAATAACAACGCAAATAAAACAGAAATTATACACGATTTTTAAAAGAATCTCATTTTCATACTCAGTATCTGTGCATCTGATTTTTAAAAGCTTCCCTTCCTTCATCATCATTTACACTCAAATTAATTCTTCTCATTTTCAAATAATTAAATGGTTTCCTCAATACAAAAGTACGCCAATGCTGTTAAATGGCAGCTACAGAAATATGACACTTCCGTTACATTCATTCACAGTATTCCCGTTCAAAAAATAATTAACCAGTGCTTTTACCACTTTTGATTAATTTGTTTACTTCTCCTAAAAACACTACCGTACATACAAAAGTCAAAAAAAGATACTTGATAATTTTGATGCATTGATCCTGTGAATGGTTTTAGATAAGGCAAATTTTCGTAATTTCGGCGTATTCATTTTTTGTTTTCAAACCTCTATGTTACATTCAAGGAATGCAGAATACCTGAAAAAATTGAATAAAACTGACATTTATGAAAAATCTGGTATTAATAACATTAACCATGTTGTTTGCCCTGTTTTCCTGCAACGATAAAAACATGAACCAACCTGACCCCATGAGTTTTACCTCGGACTTTGAAGCCGACAGCGATGGATGGATCGGTGATTTTGCCGATTACCCGGCGGGAGAAGAAGCATTTTATGAGTTGACGTTTGAACGTGACACCCTTCCCGGGCCACTCGAACAAAACCAATGGGCGCTAAAATTGTCGGGCAATAACCATAGCGACGATCTTTTTATGTTCGTTAAAAAGAAGGTAACAGGCCTGGAGCCAAACACGGTTTATTATACAACGTTTACCGTCGAATTTGCTTCCAATATCCCTGATGGAATGGCAGGCGTAGGTGGCAGTCCGGGGGAATCGGTTTATATTAAAGTCGGAGGAGCACCATTAGAACCCAAAAAAATGATTGAAGACAACAATCATTACCGCATGAACATCGATAAGGCCAACCAAAACGAAGACGGCGAGAACATGAAGGTAATCGGCGATTTCTCCAACGACACCGAAGAAGCGGTTTACACATTAAAAACCGTTACCAACGAAAATCCCTTCGGTATAAGTACTGACGAAAACGGAACACTGTGGGTCATCGTAGGAACCGAATCAGGGTTTGAAGCGACCACCACCATCTATTATAATTCAGTAACGGTCGAATTTTACTAATTCTCATTTCTTTATAACTGCCGGCTTTCAACGGAAAAATATGAACCCTGCACCATAAATAATGTTGCGAAAGTGCCCCTTTCTCTCATGGCTCGTTTCACCCTTTTGGCACCATGGTAACAAGCGGGACAATCATCTCTTCCAGGGAAATGCCCCCATGCTGAAATGTATCTTTATAATAGTTGGCGTAATAGTTATAATTGTTCGGATAAGCGAAAAAGTCGCTGTTGTGGGCAAAGATGTAACTGGTGCTTACATTACGTGAAGGCAGAAACGCCAACCGCGGATCGCGCACTTCAAACACGTGTTTCGATTTGAAATTTAAATTTCTTCCCAGCTTATAACGCAGATTGGTATTGGTCTCCCGGTCGCCAATCACTTTCACCGCGTTATCGACCCTGATAGCGCCATGGTCGGTGGTTAACACCAGTTTAATATTATTCCCGGCCAGGCTGCGGATGAGTTCGCGTAATGCAGAATGATTGATCCAACTTAGTGTCAGCGATCGGTAAGCTTTTTCGTTGTTGGCCAGCTCACGGATCATTTCCATTTCGGTTCGTGCATGCGAAATCATATCCACAAAGTTGAGAACCATCACCGAAAGGTCGCTGTCCAGAATATTGTTGAGGCTTTCGGAGGTCTGCCTATCACGTCGGATTCCCGAAACTTTTTCAAAATAAAGCTTTTCTTTCCGGCGATGGCGTTCCAACTGTTTTCGCAGCAATTCTTCCTCATGCCGGTTTTTATTCCCTTCGTTGTCGTCATCTTCCCATAACTCAGGATATACTTTTTCGATTTCTGCCGGCAGAAGGCCGGAAAACATGGCATTACGCGCATACATGGTAGCTGTGGGCAAAATGCTCAGGTAAAGTTCATCCGAATCAATCCTGAAATATTCTTCAAACACAGGACTAATGGTGCGCCACTGGTCAAAACGCAGGTTATCTATCACAAGTACAAAAACCTTTTGCCCGTTATCAAGCAGGGGAAATATCTTATGCTGAAATACGTCGTAAGAAAGCATCGGTCTTTCACCCAAATCTTTGTTCAACCACTGGAGGTAATTTTCTTTAATGAATTTAAAAAATGCTTTATTGGCATCGTCTTTTTGCATGGCCAGCACCTGGTCCATTGCATTGTCTTCCGAACCGGCCAGTTCAAGTTCCCAGAAAACCAGTTTTTTGTAAACATCCAGCCATTCATCGAAATTGAGCCTTTCATTAATTCGCATGCCAATTTGTGAAAACTGCATTTGATAAGCCGAAGTTGTTTGCTGTGTAACCAGTCGTTTCTGGTCGATATTTTTTTTGAGAGAAAGGAGAATCTGTTTGGGATTAACCGGTTTGATGAGGTAATCGGCAATTTTTGAACCGATTGCTTCGTCCATTATATTTTCTTCCTCACTCTTGGTAATCATTACCACCGGTGTATTAGGTGCCAGGGCCTTTATTTGAGTGAGTGTTTCCAGCCCGGTCATTCCCGGCATATTTTCATCAAGAAAAATAGTATCGAAAAACTTCTCCTTCACCCGTTCCACTGCATCCAGCCCGTTGTTTGCTGTTTCCACTTCATAATCTTTACTCTCCAGAAAAATGATGTGTGCACGCAGCAAATCAATCTCGTCATCAACCCAAAGTATTCGTGGCTTCCTCATATTCACATTATTAATTGTTTTCGATTGTGGTAAAATTACAAACAAAATAAGAGTGGGGGCAAGGCTTAACAAACTTTAACCCGTTACTCGTTCAAATAGGTAAGTTTGTAAAAGTTCATGTAGTCAGTAATATTCTTTTCGCGCAGGAACACCTCAAAATTCCCGGTCGAAATCAGAAAATTACGGTAGCTGGCCGATCCAAGCGGTGCGTAGAGATCACGGTTTTGCACCACCGTTTGTGAATAGCGGGTAGCCGCTTCCCTGTCCGGAAGGCCTGAAACTACAATGGCAACCCTAAATTCATCAACAGGCATTTCTTCTATTTTCATGGATGTTCCTCCGCCTGCCGTGTTGAACTGCTCTATTCCGCTAATAAACGATGCTTTATCAACTCCTTCAGCAGGAATCACAAAAACAAAATAGTGAGGTTTCTCTATGTCCGTGCTGTAAGGACCCGAATACGATTCTGCCGTCTCCTGTTCCTCTTCTACCCCGGACTGGCTTTCTGCCGGAGCCGTTTGCCCCTCCTGCCGGGGGGTGGCTGGTTGCGGGGCAGTACCCCGCTGAATGTAATTACTACGGAAGAAGTTGATGTAATCTTCCACCTTATTTTCTTCGATAAGCTTTTGAAGATTTTCCCCTGTAATAAGGAAATTCCGGTAGGTAGTTTGCCCTAACGGTTCAAAAAGGCTGCGCGTAATTACCACTTTCCTGAAATATGACATGGCTTCGTTCAGAGAAGGTATTCCCTGTACCACCATTAACTGGTAATCACCAACTTGTTTTATCTGGAGTGCAAGGTTCCACACCCTGAATTCACTGCGGTTAAACTGGGCAAATCCGTTCA
Source organism: Mariniphaga sediminis (assembly GCF_003573545.1). Lineage (GTDB taxonomy): Bacteria > Bacteroidota > Bacteroidia > Bacteroidales > Prolixibacteraceae > Mariniphaga > Mariniphaga sediminis. The sequence continues at coordinate 113,349 of NZ_QWET01000014.1, forward strand.
TCGCCTGACGAAGGGAAAGTTTCTTATCTTTTACTGCCAATACAAAATTCTGCGTTGTATCAATATCAGTCTCAAACAGCGAGCTTGCACCGGTCTCCACAACCCTGAACTCACCCCGTTCGCGCAACATTTGTTCCTCTTCCCGGGCCCGTGCCATCAATTCTTCCGGCGAAATCTCCGGTTCCTCATCGCTAAAGTCGGGACCCACATAGCGGCTGTAATTTTTTACGAAAAATTTCAGGTAATCGGCCATCGAACCTTCCGAAAGAATTTGCCGGTAGTTGGCTGAAGAAATGGCAAAATTCACATAATCAATCCCATTTAAAGTCCTGAAAACAGGAGCATTTCGAATAATAGCCCGATGGTAAATAACCCCGTCTTCCTTGTTATTGAGCGAACGTACCACCACCAGGTTGGTTTTTTCGTTCAATGCTTCGGTTTCAATGTCGAAATCTATTTTAGTGTAGTGGTCGATGTTGTAGTTGGCAATATCGAATTTCAACCTGTCCAAATCCACTTCAGCCCGGAGGGGGAATGCAATAACAAAATAGTGAAGTAAATCTTCATCATACGAAAATCTACCTCCAAACTCATCATTCTCCATCCGTTCGGCCAACAGAATCTCTTCGTTCTGAATTTCTTCGTTAATGTATCCCATATCCACCAGTTTCTGGTAATCGGCCAGTGTACTATCCTGAATAAGGGTCAGAATCTCCGTTGCCAGAGGAGTGGGTTCCGCCTTGGGCCATGTTTCGATATACTCTTTCAGAGACCTTTCAAAGTTATGAATATCAGTTTGAGTCCCCCATGCAATCATTTCCATAAAATCAATTTTGGGGATGATCAGACTGTCGGGTTTCATTCCCTTCATTGATTTTGTAAGTCCAATTACATTTTGGTAATGGCCGGAACGGTAATTCCGGAACGTTTCTTCGTAAAGACGGTTCAGGCTGTCGGTGCGGGCCTCCATCTCAATAAAAAAGTTGGGATTCACCAGGTATTGCGCATATTTACTTTCGGGGAATTTGGAAATGATGAGATCCCGGTAGTAATTCGATTTTTGCTTATCCCCCATCAATTCGTACAAGTCATAAAGATCGAAATAAGCCGAAAGTTGGTAAATATTACCGGGATAGCGCTCCATTAGTTCCTCGAATGATTTGGCCGAACGTTCGTAGTTGGAGAATTCCGACTTGTAAATTTTCCCGGCGTTATAAAGGGCGTCTCTTATCCGATCATGAGAAATCTTCATCAATGAGTCGGTAAGCGGCAAATCCTGGGTGTAATATTCTTTTTGAAGCGGGTCTTCCACACGCTGAACTATTAGAGAAGAATCAACGGCTTCGCCCATTTCGTCCATGTCATCCATTGAAATGGTACTTTTGTTTGATCTCCTCCAGTTATCCGCTAAAGTCCGTTTTCCCCAACGCTGCTGGAAAGTCACCTGCCCGTAGGCCACTGTTTGCGGATTGTAAAAATACCATCCAGCTCCCTGCTGGTCGGTTCCCATACCCATCCGGTAGCGGTTGGAACGGTAATACCCTTGCTCTCTCTGTCCCTGTAGCGCCAGGCTTTCCAGATTACGCTGTTTCTCCTGCTCATCCCTCATCAACTTCGCAATCAAAGCCTCCCTTTGCATTTCCGGCATTTTCGCAATGCGTTGCAAACTGTCCTCGCGTTCCACAGTCAGCACATTCTCAACCAAATTTGTAAGACTGCGGTACTGGGAATAAAGTTTGGGATAATCCGGATACGTATCGTCAATGATAATCATGGCGCTGTCGTAGTACGCCTGTGCATCCCTGTAATTTTGATCTTCAAAATGAATACCAGCCACGGTAATGGCCGACTGCGCCCTTTGAAACGGGTTATTGTAACTACTGGCTACCGAACTACTGTAATTTTCAATGGCCAAATCGCGGCTGCCTTCCCTGAAAAATATATTCCCCAGCGCATAATAAATCTGGTCACGAAATTCCACATTCTTTTTGTCGCGCAACATTCTCCGGAGATCCTTTTTCGTCTTTTCCACATCGCCACCTTCAGAAAAAACACCGGCTGCATTAATTTTTGCATTGAAAGCCATCCGGTAATCAGGATTAAGCCGGGTAACCTTTTGGTAAGCTTTTGCAGCCAGCATGGGTTTATCTATTTCTTCGTACAGTTGCGCCACAATATACTGCAACCGCGACTTTTGCCTTTTCCAGAAGGTTTTACCCAGAGCAATATCAATAAACTTGATGGCTTCGGCATACTCCTGCTGTTTCATATAATAATCGGCTGTGGCAATGGCAAGCTCCCGTTCCAGTTTGCCCGGAAAATCAGTGTCATTCTGAACAGCCTGAATAACTTCAGATGCTTCTGTAAACCGTTCCAATTCGGAGTAGCTTCTAATGAGCCATATTTGTGCTTCGTGCCGGGCATCGCCGTCAGGATACTTTCGAAGAATGAAGGAAAGATTGTCGATGGCAGCCATAAAATTATGCTGGTAGTAATAGGCTTTGCCCATCAGCAGGTAACTGTCGTCAATCCAGGTATTAAATTCCTCCTGGCTGGCAAACTCCTGGTAACGGCGGGTTCGTTTTCTCCGGCGTTTGGGTTTTTCTGTAATCGAATGAAGCTCAATCAACTTCGAAGCCTTGATAACGGCATTATCCATATCAGATTTTGCCAGGTTGCCCGCCGAAGGATCACTTATTTTGTAAATAGGCAACAACCGGGTAAAGTCGTCTTCAATACTTGTTTCAACCCGCTCTGCTCCTTCCTTAAAACTTTCATTGGCATTAAAGTAAACATTATACTGCGACGTAACTTTATGGTACGTACGCGATGCAAATGTATTCTTCTCGGTAGAACACCTTTGAAAGAGTGGCAACAAGAGCAGTAGTCCGATTGTATGTAGTAAAAATCGCTTCAAAAACAGTTTTTAAATGGCTTTAGGAATAAACTCTGATTTTGGTATAATATTGTAGAAAACATTCATTTCCGGGTAATCTTCACTTTTTTGGTTGGGGCCCGTTCGATATTACGTAAATGAACCTGGTGCATCACGCTTTTTGCCACATCGGCAAATGCCATTCCGTTAACTGAGTCGGCATTTGCAGCAATTGGAACACCCTGGTCTCCTCCTTCCCGGATACTTTGCACAATTGGAATCTGCCCGAGCAACTTCAAGCCAAGTTTCTCAGCCAGCATTTTCCCTCCGTCTTTCCCGAAAATGTAATATTTGTTATCGGGCAGTTCAGCTGGAGTAAACCATGCCATGTTTTCCACCAGTCCGAGCACCGGAACATCAATGGATTTGCTCCGGAACATACTTGCTCCCCGCACCACGTCGGCCAGCGCAACATCCTGCGGAGTGGTAACAATTACCGCACCGGTCACCGGAAGCGTTTGAACCAACGTAAGGTGAATATCGCTTGTACCGGGAGGCAGGTCTATAAGCATGTAGTCCAATTCGCCCCAGTTGGCATCCATTATCAGTTGTTTCAGTGCATTCGAAGCCATCGGGCCCCGCCAGATAACTGCACTGTCCGAATCAACAAAAAAACCGATGGAAAGAAATTTTACCCCGTATTTCTCCAGGGGAACAATCATGTCGCGGCCATCAATTTTTACACCGGCAGGACGGGAATCTTCCGAGCCAAACATTTTGGGAATGGAAGGGCCAAAAATATCGGCGTCAATCAACCCCACCCTGGCGCCGGATTTGGCAAGGGCCACAGCAAGGTTTACGGCTACGGTTGATTTCCCCACGCCGCCTTTTCCCGAAGCAACGGCCACAATGTTTTTAACCCCCGGCAATACCGGACGTTCCATATTGTGGATATATTTTACCGCAATGTTATCTTCAATCTCCACCTGTTCGCCTACAAATGTTTTAATTGCCTTTTCACATTCCAGCACCAGAGATTCAATATTCGGATCATCACTTTTCTGAAAAACCAACGAAAAATTAACCCGTTGACCGGCAATCCGTATTTCCTGAACCATGTCCATCGAAACAACGTCCTCGTCACTACCCGGATACTTAACCGTTCGCAAAGCATCAGTAACATTTTTAGGGACAATTAACTTACGTGGTATATCATTCATTTCAATTCTGTTTTTTAAGAGACTACAAAACTAAAAAAATATCTTTGTGTTATTTGTTTCTAGATGTTCCAAAGGAGGGATTATTGAATGAATAAAAATCAGTTTGTAAAATATTTTTCAGAAGAATCGCTTTGGGAGAAAATAAAACAATTTTCCAAATCAGCCGGGGTAAAGGTAGTTTACGCTGTTTTACTCCTATACTATGTGATGAATGACAAACGGGTAAGTTTAAAAACCAAACTGTCGATTGCCGCGGCGCTCGGTTATTTTATCCTTCCTACGGATGCCATTTTCGATTTGACGCCCCTGATTGGCTATTCCGACGATTTAGGGGTGCTTCTGTTTGCGCTTACACAAGTTTCATCGAACATTACTCCCGAAATAAAGGAAAAGGCCCGAAAAAAACTGACCAACTGGTTTGGCGAAATAAAAGAAGAAGAACTCCGGGATTTGGAAGACAAAATCGGTTAGCAGATACCGCAGGTTGGCTTCCCGGCTGTTTTCTTTTACCTTTGCCCGCTAAAATCCTGCATAATGATTGATTTTACGTTACTACAGTGGTTGCTGCTGTTTTTTTGCGCCCTGCTTATCGGGATGTCGAAGGTGGGCATTCCGGGAGTTTCCATGTTTGTAGTGCCGGTGCTGGCCCTCATTTTCGGGGGAAAAGCCTCTACCGGTATTTTATTGCCCATTTTAATGATGGCCGATTGGTTTGGGGTAGGATACTACCACCGTCATGCCCGTTGGCATTATTTATGGAAGTTACTCCCATGGGCATTCGTTGGTGTAGGAATTGCATTATGGGTTGGAGAAGTTGTTAATGATGAATGGTTCAAAAATATCATTGCCATCCTGGTTTTTATTTGTATTGCCCTAATGCTTTGGAAAGATCGCCAAAAGAGCGGCAATTTTTTCCCGGATACCTGGTGGTTTGCTGCCACAATGGGAATCCTTGGCGGATTTGCCACCATGATTGGAAATGTAGCCGGCCCCATCTTTGCCATCTACCTGCTGGCAATGCACCTTCCCAAAAACAGCTTCATCGGAACCGGCGCCTGGTTTTTTCTCATAATAAACCTGAGCAAATTTCCGCTACACATTTTGATCTGGAAAACCATCAACTGGCAAACGTTGAAACTCGATCTAATCCTGCTTCCCGGCATAGCAGCCGGTGCATTTCTCGGTATCTGGCTGGTGAAAAAAATACCTGAAAAAACGTACCGGGCTTTTGTAATTGTAGTAACCGCCGTGTCGGCTTTGCTTCTGTTGGTATAGTTCCGCAGGGCACACTGGCAATTGAACGGGATTTTTTTACATTTGTGGGAAATGCTTAAAACAACCAGAAGAACATATTTTTAAACACATGGAGCCACTCAGAAATTATTTTAAAGATATAGCCATTCATAATATCCTTGATGTGGGTACAGGAAACGGAGGTTTTCTGCATACATTGCAAAACACCTTCCCGGGGGCAAAAATTACAGGCATCGATCCAAATACTGAATCACTTGAAATAGCCCGCCAAAACTTCCCTGATGTTACTTTTCTGGAGATGGAAGCGGAAAATCTTAAATTTGAAGATGACTCCTTTGATGTCGTCAGTATTTCAATGGCCTTGCACCATCTTCCGAAGGTAAAAAAAGGATTGAAGGAGATGAAACGGGTGGTGAAACCGGACGGTTATATTATTATAAACGAAACCATCAGCGATCATTTAAATCCGGCACAGGAAGTGCATAAAATGTATCATCATTTTCGCAGTCACATCGATCGGATGCTGGGCAGATTTCACCGGAAAACATTTACAAAAGATGCTATTCTTCAAATACTGAAAGAAACGGAAGTGCCTGTCCAGTTCTTTTTCGAACACCGACGGAATGTAAACCTGATAGAGGATGAAGCAGACCTTGAACTCAGGATTGACAAGATGAAACAGATGCTGGAAAAAATTAAAGGACACCCGGAACATGACGCCCTCCGGCTTCAGGTTGATGAATTCAGAACGAAAGCCATGGAGCATGGATTGCAGGCTGCAACCAACCTGGTAATTGTTGGGAGGAAAAAGATTTTCACATAAAATACCGGAAAAGGTTCAGGATTCCTTCTTAACCGGCAATTACAAATTGCCGATCCCGGTGATTGAAATTACCGAATCCGAACCAGGGAATGACCTCAGCCTTTCAGGGCTTCTGCCCCGCTCACAATCTCGAGTATTTCACTGGTAATGGAAGCCTGGCGCACTTTATTGTATTGCAGTGTCAGATCTTTTATCAACTCCGTGGCATTGTCGGTAGCCTGGTGCATGGCTGTCATACGAGCACCGTGTTCAGCAGCATGGGAATCGAGCAACGCTTTGTAAAACTGAATTTTCAGCGATTGCGGAATCAGTTCCTGTACAATATATTCTTTCGAAGGTTCAAAAATATAATCACGAAACTGTTTCGTCTCCTCCTCATTTTCCATTTCAACCGGCAGAAACTGTTCTGTGCTGTTCAACTGCGAAGCTGCATTCAAGAACTGGTTATAAACCAGTTCCACCCTGTCGTATTCATTTTCAACAAACATTTTCATGACATTTTCAGCCAACTGATAAACATGTGCCGTATCAAGGTGGTCAAACAATTCATGATGGCTTTCTACTACCTTCATTCCCCGGAGCTTCACCTGACGTTCAGCCTGTTTCCCGATGCATAAAAAATCCACTTCCCCCAATCGTAATTGCAGACTGTATTTTGAATGAACCAACTCCATTGCTTTTTTTGCAATATTCAGATTGAATCCCCCACACAATCCACGATTCGAGGAAATGAGTATGACCAAAACTCTGTCAGGTTCCTTTTGACGCGTATAAACTGAACTTTCAACCTCTTCGAGGCTGGCGCCAATAGAAACCAGGATCTGATGCAGCTTATCGGCATAAGGCCTGATTTGTAAAATGGCATCCTGGGCTTTTTTCAGCTTGGCGGCCGAAACCATTTTCATGGCGCTGGTTACCTGACGCGTGGTCTTTACCGAGGTAATGCGTGTACGTATTTCTTTTAATCCTGCCATGCGTCAACAATTCAGTCTGCACTATTGTATTTTGCGGCCACTTCGGCAGCCACATCCTTTAAAACCTGCTCGATCTCATCCGTCATATTACCTTCTTTTATGGAATCCAGTACCTCGCGGTGTTCCATTTCCATTAATTCAAGAAAGCTTGTTTCAAATTCTTTTACTTTTTCCACCGGCACATTCCGCAGCAATTCTTTTACCCCGCAATAAATAAGGGATACCTGGTGTTCTACCTTCATGGGCGTATACTGGTTTTGTTTCAGTATCTCCATGTTCTTCCTCCCTTTATCAAGCACGCGCATGGTAGCTGCATCGAGGTCGGAACCAAACTTGGAAAAAGCTTCCAGTTCCCGGTATTGCGCCTGGTCGAGTTTCAGGGTACCTGCAATTTTTTTCATTGCTTTAATCTGCGCGTTTCCTCCCACACGAGAAACAGAAATACCCACGTTAATCGCAGGCCGGAACCCGGCGTTGAACAGGTTCGACTCCAGGAAAATCTGTCCGTCGGTAATGGAAATCACATTGGTGGGAATATACGCAGAAACATCTCCCGCCTGGGTTTCGATGATGGGAAGCGCCGTTAGCGAACCTCCTCCTTTTACTCTATTTTTTAACCCTGCGGGAAGGTCATTCATTTGTGAGGCAATATCATCCGATTCTATGATTTTTGCAGCCCTTTCGAGCAACCGGGAGTGCAGGTAAAATACATCGCCGGGATAAGCTTCACGTCCGGGTGGACGGCGCAGCAACAAGGAAACCTCGCGGTAAGAAACAGCCTGTTTCGAAAGGTCGTCGAGTACAATCAGGGCATCCCGGCCCGTATCGCGAAAATACTCCCCGATGGTCATACCGGCATAGGGTGCATAAAACTGCAAAGCAGCCGGGTCGGAAGCGGTTGACGAAACAATAATTGTGTAATCCATGGCCCCGTGCTTTTGTAAGGTAGAGGCAATATTGGCAACGGTCGATCCCTTTTGGCCAACGGCTACATAGATACAATAAACAGGATTTCCTTTTTCGAAATTTTCCCGCTGATTAATGATGGTATCAATAGCCACGGCCGTTTTCCCTGTCTGGCGGTCGCCGATAATAAGCTCGCGTTGCCCGCGACCAATAGGAATCATCGCATCAATGGCTTTCAAACCTGTTTGCAGAGGCTGTTTCACCGGCTGACGGAAAATAACGCCTGGCGCCTTACGCTCAAGGGGTAATTCCATCAACTCCCCACCAATTGGCCCTTTCCCGTCGAGTGGCTCTCCAATGGTATTAATTACCCGGCCCATGAGGTGGTCGCCCACCATAATGGAAGCAATTCGTTGCAGACGTTTTACAGTATCGCCTTCCTTTACTTCTTCTGTAGACCCCAGCAATACAGCGCCTACATTGTCTTCTTCAAGGTTTAACACTATCCCTTTAATACCACTTTCGAATTCAATCATTTCATTTGATTCCACATTCGAAAGGCCGTAAATACGGGCAATACCGTCGCCCACCTGCAAAACGGTGCCCACTTCTTCCAATTCAGCTTCTGATCTGAAGTTTTCGAGTTGCTGCTTCAGTATTTCAGATATTTCAGCCGGTTTAATGTTTATCATTTTTTTCTATCTTTTTTCTCCGAAGGAGTACCATGATCAGTTGTTCCTATCTTATCCCAAGCGGGTTTTTAACAATTCCTGCTTCATTTTTTTAAGCTGTGTGGCTATACTGGCATCATATTGTCTGTCGTCGATACGTAGAATCACACCTCCAATCATCCGGGGATTTACCTTTGTCGAAAGTTCGACTTTACTCCCCAACTCTGTTTCCAGAATTTTTTCTGCTTTTCGGATGGTTGCTTCATCCATATCACTGACAGTGGTCAGCACAGCCGTTTTTATATTTTTTTCTTTCCGAATAAGCGTCAGCACATTCCGGCAGATAAAAGGAATAAATGCCTCCCGTTTGTTCCGCATTACCAGCTCCAAAAAATCGAGTGAAAGGGAATCTATTTTCTCCCCAAAAATCAGCTTTGTCAGCCTTATTTTTTCGGATGATTTCACCACCGGACTTTTCAGCAGCAAATCAAAATCGACTGACTGGCGGCACACATTGGAGATAAGCTCCATATCTGTTTTCAGGGAAGCAAGTAAATCATTCTGTTTCGCCAATGAGAATATGGCTTTGGCATACCTTACCGTAACTGCGCTTTCGTCCATCTTTTCAATTCAATTTGAATTCATCGAGTAACTTATTGGCCATCTCCTGCTGTTGTTTGTCGCTGGCCATCTCCTTCCGTATCAGCTTTTCGGCAATCATCAGGGATATTTCGGCCATTTGGGTTTTCATCTCGTTAATGGCTTTCGCTTTCTCGTTCTGAATCTGCTGCCGGGCATTCTCAATATCTTTTCGGGCTTCGGCGGAAGCTTTTTCTTTAGCCTCGGCAATAATACTGTCTTTCAACTTCATTGCATCACGCAAAATAGCCTCCTTCTCCTTTCGGGCTTCAGCAATGAGCTGTTCATTCCCGGCCTTCAGGTCAGCCATCTCCTTTCGCGCTTCATCCGCAGCATTTAAAGCATTTGATATTGTTTCTTCACGCTCCTCCAGTGCATTGAGGATCGGTTTCCAGGCAAATTTTTTCAGGACAAAAACCACAATCCCGAAAATGATAACCATCCAGAATATTGTTCCTAAATTCGGAGTAACCAATTCCATAATCAGAACTTTTTTATATTTTAAATTTCATTGTAAAAAACAGTCCCTCCGGCAATCCCGAAGGTGACTGCCTCAATACGGTTGCTACACAAAAAGAACCAGGGCACAGGTGATTACTGCAAAAAAGCAAACCCCCTCGATCAATGCCGCTGAAACAATCATGTTGGAACGGATGTCCCCGCTTGCTTCTGGCTGACGGGCAATGGCTTCCATCGCGCTCGAACCAATACGGCCAATGCCGTAACCGGCACCAACAGCAGCAATGGCAGCCCCAATTGCAGCACCCATCTTAGCGAGTGATGCGCCGGCCGTTACTTGTAGCAAAACTGTTAAAATAGCTGAAAACATAGCATTTAATTTAAATAATGAATATTAATGGCTTTCTGCAGTCGACATTCCAAAATAGATGGCCGAGAGCAGAGTAAAAACATACGCCTGAATAAATGAAACCAACACATCGAGCAGCAAGATAAAAACCGAAAACACCATGGATACCGGGCTAACCCCGTAACCAGCCGCCGGCCCCATCAAGCTGCCGAAAATAAATATCAAACTTATAAACACCGTAACAATCATGTGCCCGGCCAGCATGTTGGCAAAAAGCCGGATCATCAGCACAAACGGTTTCGTTAAAACCCCTGAAAGCTCCACAATAGGCATCAGCGGAATGGGGTATTTCAACCACCAGGGCACATCGGGATTAAATATTTCTTTCCAGTAATGTTTATTCCCTTTGATATTGGTCACAGCAAACGTAAAGAGCGCCAACACCATGGTAACGGCAATATTCCCGGAGACATTAGCCCCAAACGGGAAAATAGGTATCAACCCCAACAAATTATTCAATAAAATGAAAAAGAAAAGGCTCAGTAGTATGGGTAAAAACTTTTTGTATTTTTTTTCGCCAATAGAAGGTATGGCAATCTCATCGCGAATAAATACAATAACAGGTTCTAACAGGTTTTGAATGCCGGAGGGCGCTTTCCCCCTGTTTCGTTTCGCTGTTTTGGCGGCTACAAACAACAGGGAAAACAGTACAATAACTGATACAAAAATTCCGGCAACGACCTTGGTAATTGAAAGATCTAAAGGCCTCCCGATTTCGTGCCCATGCGCATCCAATTCCACAATCTTTCCGTTGTATTCTTCACTGTGAGAAAGACGGAAACCCCTGTAATCTTCGTGCCCGTGATGAAATTTGGTGGACATAAAAATATGCAGCTTCCTACCTTCATGCAGTTCAGGATATTTACTAAAAAGAATTATGGGAAGGGGGATGTTTATATGCTTTTCCCCCACAGAAGCAATGTGCCACTCGTAAGAATCCAGCACATGCTCAATCACAAATTTCCCGGCATCAAACTTTTCTTCCGCATGCGAATTCCCTTCGGGGTGGCTTCCGTGACCATCATCAGACTGACCTGCTACCGGATTTAACCAGGTAACGACCATCAATAAACTCAGAAACAATCCCTTGGTAAATGTTAGCATATTCATCCCCTTTTTTTCAAGCGCCACAAAATTAAAAGTTTTTTCCACGCCGGATCACTTAATTCCGAATTTAATTCTAAAAAGTCTTTTATTTTATACACTAAAATTCAGTCCGGTACCACTCCGAACTGCGCCCCAGCCAACGGATACCGCCCACAAAACCTTTCAATTTCAGCAAGTCCGTATTTTCCATCCAGGCATAACAATCATAAGTATTCCCTGACTTCGGATCGTAGATTGTTCCGTTTTTCCACTCCTCCTTTTTGGTATCGTATTCAAAACCACCCAAAATTTGCAACCCAATCAAAGAACGACTCCGTAAACTGGGATCGGGATTTTCATCATCTTTGGGCGGTTCTCCGTTTTCGTACTTTTCCGGAATCATGTAAACGATGGTCCCTATATACTTCCCGTCTTTCTTCTCCACTTCTATTTTAGTCGTTTTTTCATCGTTCCACCAAACACCGGTAATCTTGTCAGCTTCCTGGGCAATTCCTGCCAAAGCATAACAACCCAGAAAAAAAAGAATCACAATTTTTTTCATTATTAATTGATTTTTAATTTTATGGGTCTTAAAATTAGAAATATTACGTATGTAATGTATGAAAATCAACATCTTTTTTATCGAATTCAATAAAACCGGAATCAAATGAAAATATTTAAACGTACCCTTTTGGCCATTGTGTTGCTTCTGATAGCTGTCGTTATTACAGGTTACTTCATTCTGAACAATATCAAAAAAGCTGCTTTGCCCGATTATTCTGAAGATGTCCAAATTCCCGGGTTAACCGGCGAAGTAACTATTTTGCGCGATTCATTTGCCATTCCGCATATTTACGCGAAAAATGAAACCGACCTATACCGTGCCGTGGGCTTTTGTATGGCGCAGGACCGCCTGTGGCAAATGGATTTATTACGGCGGGTAACGCAGGGCCGGCTTTCGGAAATACTGGGAAAAGATCAACTCAATACCGATCTGCTCATGCGCGCCTTGCGTATTCCTGAAAAATCGGAAAAGGTGCTGGCAAAATCGTCCCCTGAAATAACCACTATTCTTAAGGCGTTTTCAGAAGGAATCAATTTTTACCTGGAAAATTACCCGCTTCCGCCCGAATTTAAAATTTTGGGATACCAACCCGACCCCTGGCAACCGGTGCATTCGGTCAACCTCATCGGGTACCTTGCGTGGGATCTCACCTCCGGGTGGGGAACCGAACTTCTGCTCCACCAAATAAACCGGGAAATCACGCCGGAACAACTTCAGGAATTAATTCCGGACATGAAAAACCATCCAACCGCCATTTTTCCTGATTTTAATGCTCCTGCTATTCCCCCGGAAGAGACCCTCCTTTCTGCAAATAACAAGCTGAAAGAATTGGGGGCTGAAATTTTCAGGGGAAGCAACAACTGGGCGGTATCAGGCAAAAAAAGCAAAACAGGGAAACCGTTGCTGGCCAACGACATGCATCTCGGATTATTTGCTCCGGGAGTCTGGTACCAAATGCACCATGTAACAGAAGGTTCTTTAAATGTTACCGGTGTTGTTTTGCCCGGCCAGCCGTTTGTTATTTGCGGACATAACGATTCCATTGCCTGGGGAATGACCAATGTGTATGTGGACGACCTCGATTTTTACACTGAAACACTGAATAATGACTCCACAAAATATTTACTGGATGGCCAATGGAAAGACCTTCTTATCAGGGAAGAAACCATTCAGACCAAGGAGGAGGAAGCCATAAAGGAAACCCTGAAATTTACTCACCGCGGACCGCTGGTAAACAGGTTTAAAAACGAAACAGAAACGGCGTTGTCTATTCGTTGGCTGGGGAATGAATACAGCGACGAACTTCGCTCGGTATTTTTACTGAACCGCGCCAATAACTGGGGCGATTTCCGCCATGCGGTAAAAACGTTTAGTTCGGTAAGTCAGAACATAGTATATGCCGATGCAGCAGGAAACATAGGCCTGCAAACCTGTGCCGGCGTTCCTCTCCGCAAAGGCAGCGGAATCGAAATATATCCGGGCGATACCAGCCTTTACGACTGGACCGGGTTTGTCCCTTTTGAAGAACTTCCTTTTGAGTTCAACCCGGAACGCGGGTACGTTTCTTCCGCCAACAACAAAACGGTTCCCGAAGATTACCCTTACCACATCGGCACCTGGTTTGCCATACCCGACCGTATCGACCGCATTCGCGATATGCTGGAAGAAATTCCCCAACACGGCGTTGCAGATTTTAAACGCATTCAGGGAGACATTCAATCGAAAAAAGCTGAAAAATGGACTCCGGTTTTTCTGGAAGCATTAGAAACAAAGACCAGCTGGGACACTACCCGGCAAGCAGCTTTTCAAAAACTGAAAGATTGGAATCTGGTTCTCAGCCGTGAAAGCCAGGCTGCTTCAATCTTTGAAATTCTTTTCCGAAAAGTAGCTGAAAACCTGGTCAAAGATGATCTGCCCCAGGATCTTTTCCATTCATTCATGGGTGAACGCTCCCTTGTGGAAAACCTGATGGTTCATGTACTTTCAGCAAAAAAATCACATTGGATTGACGACAAAAACACGCCGGATCCAGAAACCTGGAACGATATTGTGATTCGTGCGTTTCAGGAAACAACAGAAGATTTGAAACAGCAATCCGGACCGAATGTGGAAGACTGGCAATGGGGAAAGATTCACACTTTCACAGTGAGCCACCCGTTGGGTGTTGTAAGTGCACTCGACAAAGCACTGAACCTGAACAGGGGGCCTTTCGAAATGCCGGGGAGTTTCCATACTGTCTGTCCGTATTCCTATTCATACAACAACCTGTACAAGGTAACGAACGGGGCTTCCCACCGGCATATTTTCGATCTGGCTAACTGGGATGCGTCTGAAACAATTATCCCAACCGGAACAAGTGGCATTCCTGCCAGCGATTTTTATCTTGACCAGACCAATAGGTATCTCAACAACCTTTACCACGATGACCTGTTCAGCAGAGAAAAAGTAGAAGAAAAAAAATTATTTCAAATGAAACTATTGCCGGCAGGTTCCTGAAAAATTAATTATTCTTTCCAAACCCCAAAAATTGTTTCAATCGCCGGGTGATATGAAATAGGCTCAGCTGAAAAATCCGCTGGATTTAGTTTTTTAAACAAAAATTTCAGTTCCCCAAAACAGAAAGAGAGTGACATTTCTAACACTCCGATTTGTTTTCTAAAGGCAGAGCACATTAAAAATGTTAGTGGGATAAGAAGATGAAGGAATAATACAAATCAAAAGTTGACATTAGCTGATTATCAATAATTCAACCCACTCCGGGGTTGCGTCTTTACCCCGCATTGCCTTCCCCGAGCTTCGGCCGGGTGATCTCCTCATGTCTTCGGAGCTTCCCGGTCTCACTAAGGTTTTATCTTAATGCCGGCTTCGATGAAAAAAGGCCATTGGGCCGCCATTTCAATGCGTTTTAAAAATATCAAAAGTCCACCGGATTTTCAAAGTGAGGTCTAAAATATAAAATCATATAAAAATTCTGAATAAATCTTTCCCGGTGCAACAAATTATCCTTTAATACCTAAAACCAAATTGTAATTCGCTTTTGCCAGAACTCATTTTAAACCTATGCCAGGCTATAGCGGACAGGCCAATATATGCCTGTATCCCTCAACATGTATCATTTACTGCATCTTCCTGTTTTTCTTCAACTCTACGACCTTTTCAATATTAATGTCTTCAAACATTTTCATTATTTGGTTTCTCGTTTCATTGTAGCCAACCTCGTAAATTTCTTCCGCTTTATTAAAGTTGAATGTATTGAAATTACGCGCTTCCGGAGGCTCAATTACAAAATCGCATATTTGCTTACTCTTCTCCACATTTTGGGCAATCCCCAACCGGAAAGCCCTTTCGGCAATGGTCTTCATCCCCTTTACCTCTTCTTCCGGACCATTGTGGTTTACATGAACACCAATGAGTACCTGGCATTTATCCCGGATTGCTTCCGCCGGAAGATTATTCAGCAGTCCGCCATCCGTGTAGGTTTGTCCGTCAATTATTTGTGGTTCGAAAACAACCGGAATGGCAGCCGATGCCAATACCCACTGAAATAACTTTCCTTCCGATCTTATCTCCTCCAACCCACTGTTCAGGTTGGTTACCGCACAATAAAAAGGCATTTTCAGGGAAGAAAAATCATCGGCTCCAATCATTTCCTCCATCACTTCCTGAACCTTCCCCATGTCAATAAGCCCGCTAAAGGGAAGATGCCAGTTAATCATAGTATGGAATTTCCGGGTAACCAGAAAATCAAGAATTTCTTTTGGCGAAAAGCCAGCTGCATAAAACACACCTACAATGGCTCCCATACTGGTACCGGAAACCACTTGCGGTTTTATTCCAAACTCTTCCAGCGCCTCCAGCACACCAATGTGGGCAACTCCCCGCGCGCCCCCACCGCTTAAAGCAATGCCAAACTTGGGGAGGATATTCTCATCTATCGTTTTATTCATTCCTGATTTATTATTGAATTCCCGAAAGATACAAATCTACTAAAATGCTGTAATAAACGCTGCCAGGAGTTTGTTGAAGGTTTTCGGGATTCCGGGTTGGTTTTTGTTGAAACTTCAAACAACCTCTGGAAATCACTTGCAGTTTCATTTCAAACATTTTTAATGCCACCAACACACTGCTGGGGTGCGATTCCCCGTACTCCCGGTAAAGGAGTTCACTAAAAATTGGGAACAACATTCTGCAAGTCCTGCATTATTTATAATTTTGCCAAAATTTTCAGGTAAAATTGGAACCTGTAGCATTTCTGAAATACTTTAAGGGGCAAAAACATTTTGCCGGAGTGGCAAAAAAACTCAGTGCCCCCCCGGGTGAAAAGATTCACCTGAATGGACTTATTGGCTCTGCCAAAACAATATGGACTGCCAACCTGTTTCAGGAACTCCGTCAAAACATGGTTCTGCTGCTAAACGACCGCGAGGAAGCCGCTTATTTTTATGATGATCTAAATAATCTGAGGTTAGCAAAACCGGCCCTGTTTTTTCCTTCGTCATACAAACGTTCTATTCAGTACGGACAGCCTGAACAGGAAAATATCGTGCAGCGGACTGAAACGTTGAACAAACTGCACGACAATGAGGAATCCTGCCTGATTGTTTCCTATCCCGAAGCACTGGTAGAAACCGTGATTTCGCAACCCAACCTCGAAAAAAATACACTGCAGGTGGCTGTCAGCGACAAAATTTCTATTGAATTCATCAACGAATTTTTGTATGAATATGGCTTCGAGCGGGTCGACTTTGTTTACGAACCGGGACAATTCTCGGTGCGGGGAAGCATTGTGGATGTCTTCTCCTATTCGAACGAAGACCCTTACCGGCTCGATTTTTTTGGCGACGAGGTAGAATCCATCCGCAGCTTCAACATCGACAACCAGATTTCAAAAGAAACCTTCAGGAAAATAACGGTTGTCCCTAATATTCAAAATGAAGAACTGGAAGGCAATCGGGTTTCGGTATTCGAGTTTCTACCGGCAGACACGCTTTATTTCGGAAACGACATGAATCAGTTTTTCCATCAGGTAGATGATATTCACCGGCAAACCATTCTGGCAAAAGCCGAAGAGGATAATCTGAAAAAAATGATTATCACGGGCGAAGCACTGAAAAAACAACTGCACTCCAAAACCGTTTGCGACTGGGGTACTGACCTCTGCTTTGAACCGAATTTCGTTGTTAAATTCTCCCATGCCCGGCAACCGGTTTTTAATAAAAAATTTGATCTGCTCGGTGAAAACCTGGAAGAACATCAAAACGACGGATATGAAATATTCATCCTTTCGAACCAGGAAAAACAGATAGAGCGATTGCAGGCTATTTTTCAGGATATCAAGACGGCGGTACATTTTACCCCGGTAAATTTTACATTGCACGAAGGGTTTGTGGATCATGATCTGAAGATTTGTTGTTACACCGACCATCAGATTTTCGAGCGTTACCACCGGTTTAAACTGAAATCCAGAAAAGCACAGCGTGAAGCCATTTCGCTGAAAGAACTGAATATGCTGCACCCCGGCGACTACGTGGTGCATATCGATCATGGAATCGGTAAATTTGCCGGGCTGGTGCGTACCGAAATCAACGGAAAAATGCAGGAAGCCATCCGGCTGGTGTACAAAAACAACGACTCCCTGCTCGTAAATATCCACTCGTTGCATCGTATTTCTAAATACAAGGGCAAAGACGGAACCGAACCCAATTTAAATAAACTGGGTACCGGGGCCTGGCAAAAAATGAAAAACAGCACCAAGTCCAAAGTAAAGGACATTGCCAAAGAGTTGATTGCCCTTTATGCTGAACGACTGGCCGAAAAAGGATTTGCCTTCTCGCCCGACTCGTACCTGCAAACCGAACTGGAGGCTTCCTTTATCTACGAAGACACACCCGACCAGGAAAAAGCCACCGCAGCGGTCAAGGAAGACATGGAAAAACAAATTCCCATGGATCGTCTGGTTTGCGGCGATGTGGGTTTTGGTAAAACCGAGGTGGCCATCCGGGCGGCATTCAAGGCGGTAACCGACAGCAAGCAGGTGGCCGTGCTGGTGCCTACTACCATTCTGGCATTGCAGCACTATAAAACCTTTTCCGAGCGCCTGGAAAATTTTCCAGTAACTGTGGCCTACATCAGCCGGTTTAAATCTGCTGCCGAAATAAAACAAACGTTAGCCGATCTGGCTGCAGGAAAAGTTGATATCCTCATCGGTACCCACCGGCTGGTGAGTAAAGATGTGAAGTTCAAAAACCTGGGATTGCTTATTATCGATGAAGAACAAAAGTTCGGGGTTTCGGTAAAGGACAAACTAAAAAAGCTGAAGGTAAATGTGGACACACTAACTCTCACTGCTACGCCCATCCCACGCACCTTGCAGTTTTCATTGATGGGCGCCCGCGATTTGTCCATCATCCAGACGCCACCCCCTAACCGTTATCCGATTATTACCGAGGTACACGGTTTTAATGAGCAACTTATCCGCGAAGCAATCTTATACGAGGTAGCCCGCAACGGACAAGTGTTTTTTATTCACAACCGGGTGCAGAATATTTACGAAGTGGAAGCTACCATCAGAAAAATTGTGCCCGGCATTTCCACTGCCGTGGGACATGGGCAAATGGAAGGCCGTCAACTTGAAAAGGTGATGTTGGGTTTTATTAACGGCGATCATGATGTATTGATAGCCACCACCATCATTGAGTCGGGGTTGGATATTCCCAATGCCAATACAATGATTATCAATCATGCTGAAAACTATGGACTGAGTGATTTGCACCAGTTGCGCGGTCGTGTGGGGCGATCCAACAAAAAAGCATTCTGCTACCTCATAACGCCACCCCTTTCAGCAGTAAGTGCAGAGGCAAGGCGACGGCTAAAAGCCATCGAAGAATTTTCTGACCTCGGAAGTGGGTTTAACATTGCCATGCAGGACCTTGATATCCGTGGAGCCGGGAACCTGCTGGGAGCCGAACAGAGTGGCTTTATTGCCGACATCGGGTTTGAAACCTACCACCGCATTCTCAACGAAGCAATTCAGGAATTGCGGCAGGAAGAAGAGTTTAAAAATGTTTTCAAAGAAGAAGATCAGAAGCAGGCACAGGCTTTTCTAAACATAAAATTTACACAGGATTGCCAGGTTGATACTGATCTGGAACTGCTTTTCCCCGACAGCTACATTCCCGGAAGTTCGGAACGGATGCTGCTTTACCGCGAACTTGACAACATTGAAAACAGGGAACAACTGGATCTGTTTCGCAATAGTCTGAAAGATCGATTCGGCCCGTTTCCGGCAGAAACCAGGGAATTACTTGAAGTTGTAAAACTCCGATGGAAAGCCATCGAACTGGGCATGGAAAAAATCATTCTCAAAGAAGGAAAAATGATTTGTTATTTCATTTCCGACCAGCAGTCCCCATTTTACCAATCGGCGCTGTTTATGAAAATTGTACAATACGTGCAAAGAGGTAAAACCAAAGGGCAGATGCGGGAACGCAGCAATAAACTCACACTTACTTTCTCCAATGTTCCGAATGTGGAGACTGCAGGTTATATTCTGGAGGAGATAATCGGAGAAGTTGCTGCCGCAGCAAAATAATCAATTCATTAAAAAGCAGTCCAGCGGCTTTCTACGTCTTACAAACAAATTGTATAAGAGCCAAATACCACCATTTCGGCAAAGTTTATCCGGGCATATAAAAAAATCCGCCAAAAGATTTTTTACTTTTACTGAATTTAGGATTTAACCTTTTGCAACTTCATTAGTCAAATTTGTTTAGTTTAACAAAACCAAGTAAACTCATATTAAAAATTTAAGACGTGGCAACAAAAAATATATTCAGGATATCCGTTTCCATTGTCCTGGTAATGGTTGTAGCTGGCATTGTTTTATATCCGAAAATTAAGCCGCTATTTCGCACAACAGAAGAACCGGGACTCCGGACGGGGCCCGGCAGTAATGGGGGAGGAAGGCAACCGCTATACGCCAGCGGGTACATTTTGGTGCCTACAAAAATGAACGAACTGATATACAGCACCGGTTCGCTGCTGCCCGATGAAGAAGTGGATCTGGCATTTGAAACTTCCGGGAAAGTAGTAGGTATCTATTTTGCGGAAGGCACGCGCATTGAAAAAGGTGAGTTGCTGGCAAAAATCAATGATAAACCACTGCAGGCGCAATTGCTTAAATTACGGGCACAAAAAAAGCTTGTTGAGGAACGGGAGTTCAGGCAACGACAACTGCTCGACCGCGATGCCATCAGCCGCGAAAGTTATGACCAGGTAGCTACCGAACTACAGTCTATCGAAGCCGATATTATGCTCATTGAAGCCCGCATTGATGAAACCGAACTGCGTGCTCCTTTTCATGGCACTGTCGGACTGCGTATGATCTCGGAAGGAGCTTTTGCCACCACCCAGACCAAAATTGTACGTCTGGTAAAAACCCGGCCGCTTAAAATCGAATTTTCCATTCCTGAGCGCTATGCCGGAGAAGTAACTCCCGGATTTCCTATCACATTCAACATCGACGGCTTTCAGCATTCTTTTGAAGCAAAAGTGTATGCTATCGACCCCAAAGTAAATATTGAAACCCGCACCATTGTGGCACGAGCGCTTTATCCCAATGTAAACGAAGAACTCAAACCCGGCCGGTTTGCCAGTGTCAGGGCGCGACTTTCACAAATTGAAAATGCCGTTTCCATTCCTACGGAAGCACTAATTCCTGAAATGGATGGTGAAAAAGTATACGTTTTTAACAAGGGGAAAGCACAGGGGAAAAAGGTCATTACCGGCCTTCGTACCGAGTCGCACATTCAAATCAGGGAGGGACTGAGTTTTGGCGACACACTGCTAACAACGGCTATTTTGCAATTAAGAAATGACCTGCCGGTACAACTCGATACCATCGTAACAAACCAACATTTAGTAACCGAATAAAATGAGTCTTTCATCCGTTAGCATAAAACGCCCGGTACTGGCGACCGTTTTTTCCCTGGTTATTTTACTGTTCGGGGGAATCGGGATGACCTTTCTTGGAGTCAGGGAGTTTCCCAGCGTGGACCCTCCCATCATTTCCGTAAGAACTTCTTATCCCGGCGCCAACTCCGATGTAATTGAAACCCAGATTTCAGAGCCGTTGGAACAATCCATCAACGGCATTCCGGGAATACGTTCTTTAACCAGTAGCAGTAGTCAGGGAAACAGCCGGATCACCGTAGAATTTGAACTCTCGGTTGATCTGGAAACGGCCGCCAACGATGTACGCGACAAAGTTTCGCAGGCGCAACGTTACCTGCCCCGCGACTGCGATCCGCCAACGGTCTCCAAGGCCGATGCCGATGCCGAGCCTATCATTATGATTGCGATAAAGAGCCCGAAACGATCGCTCCTCGAACTTTCCGAAATCGCCGAACTGACCTTCAAAGAACAACTGCAAACCATTTCGGGTGTGAGTGCCGTGGATATTTGGGGAGAAAAACGCTATGCCATGCGCATCTGGCTCGACCCGGCCAAGCTTGCCGGCTACCAAATGACCCCCCTCGATGTGCGAAACGCTATTCTCCGCGAAAATGTTGAACTTCCGGCAGGAAGTATCGAAGGAAATACCACGGAACTAACCATCCGCACACTGGGGTTGATGACAACCCCCGAAGAATTTAACAGCCTCATCCTGAAACAATCAGGAGATCAGCTTATCCGGGTACGCGATATCGGCCGGGCTGAGCTGGGCCCCGAAGATTTGCGCGGCATCATGAAAATGAATGGAATTCCCATGGTTGCCACCATCATTATTCCGCAACCGGGCGCCAACCATATCGACATTGTGGATGATGTGTATGAACGACTGGAATTTATGAAAAGGGATCTGCCCGATGATGTGGAAATTGATATCGGCTTTGACAATACCAAATACATCCGTTCGTCGATCAGGGAAGTAAAAACCACCATTTACCTGGCTTTTTTCCTGGTTGTCGTTATCATTTTTGCTTTCCTGCGCGACTGGCGAACCACCTTCATCCCCATCCTGGTAATCCCCGTTTCGCTGGTTGGTTCATTTTTTATCATGTACATCGCCGGGTTCACCATCAATGTCCTGACCCTGCTTGCCATTGTACTTTCTATCGGGCTGGTGGTAGACGACGCCATTGTGATGATGGAAAATATCTATGTGAAAATTGAACAGGGAATGACTCCCCTGGAGGCGGGGCTAAAAGGTTCCAACGAAATATTTTTTGCTATCATTGCCACTACCATTACATTAGTAGCTGTATTCATTCCCATCGTTTTTCTGGAAGGAATGACGGGCAGGCTTTTCCGCGAGTTCAGTATTGTTATAGCCGGTGCCGTGGCCATTTCATCGTTTGTCGCACTTACATTCACCCCCATGCTTTCGACCAAACTGTTAAAAACACGCCACAAACGAAGTAAAGCATACAATTATTCCGAAAAGTTTTTTATCAGACTCAACGGTGCCTACCAGCGTTCATTGGCAAAATTCCTGCAACGAAAATATATTGCTCTGATTATTATTTTACTATCGGGAGTTTTCATTTTCGTTTTGTGGAAAATCATCCCGGCTGAAATGGCGCCTCTGGAAGACCGTTCGCAAATGAATGCAAGGGTCACTTCGCCCGAAGGGGCCACTTACGAATTCAACTACGACTATGTAGAGGACATAGCCAAACTGGTCAATGATATAATCCCCGAACGGGAAAATGTTACAACCCTGGTGAGAGGAAGCTGGGCATTTGTGCGGGTGGTACTAACCCACCCGGATGAAAGGGAACGTTCCCAGCAGGAAATCGCCAGCCAACTTACTGCCGAACTCCGAAAAAAGACAAAGGCCAGGGCCACTGTCGTACAACGATCGACCTTTGGCGGCAGACGCGCCCGTCCGCCAATCCAGTACGTTCTACAGGCACCGAGCATCGATAAACTCCGCGAAGTTTTACCCGAATTTATGGCTCAGGTAAACAACAACCCCATCTTTGTATCGCCCGATGTAAACCTAAAATTCACAAAGCCGGAATTACAGATTGAAATCAACCGGGATAAGGCCAACCTTTTGGGCGTTTCAACCCAAAATATAGGGCAAACACTCCAACTGGCATTAAGCGGACAGCGGTTCGGCTATTTTATCATGAACGGGAAACAATACGAGATTTTGGGAGAGCTGCACCGTCAGGACCGCAACAAACCCCTCGATCTAAAATCGCTCTATGTAAGGAACAGCAGGGGTGAGATGGTTCAGCTTGACAATTTTGTCAGTCTGAAGGAAACGACTGCCCCACCTGAGCTTTACCGCTACAACCGGTTTGTATCTGCCACAATCTCTTCTAATTTGGCCAATAAAAAAACCATTAGTGAGGGAATCGAAGAAATGGACAAAATCGCTAACAAGGTACTTGATGATTCGTTTCGCACTGCGCTCGACGGCGACTCAAAAGACTTTATGGAAAGTTCGTCGAGCCTGATGTTTGCATTTATTCTGGCCATTGTGCTTATCTTCCTGGTACTTTCAGCGCAGTTTGAAAGTTTTAAAGACCCCATTATTGTAATGATGACAGTACCCCTGGCATTAACCGGCGCCCTGTTTTTTATGTGGTACTTTGACATTACCATGAATATTTTCAGCCAGATAGGAATCATTATGCTCATCGGGCTGGTTTCCAAAAACGGGATACTTATCGTGGAATTTGCCAACCAAAGGAAAGTGGCCGGGATGAAAAAACTGGAAGCTATAAAATATGCCTCCGCCGCCCGGTTCCGCCCTATTCTGATGACAAGCCTGTCGACTATCCTGGGAATCCTGCCGCTTGCTATGGGACTGGGAGAAGGGGCACAAAGCCGCGTGGCTATGGGGACAGCCGTAGTAGGCGGACTTCTGATTTCCACATTCCTTACCCTGTATGTAGTCCCGGGCATTTACCTGTTAATTTCAAGTGAATCAAATAATACATCGGATAATGCGAGTAACATCAATCATATTGAAAAACCTGTTAATGATTAAAAGGCTCATCCCCGTCTTTCTGATTTTTATAATTGCGGAAAATTCATCCGGGCAAGAAATTTACGATCTGAGCCGGTGCGTGACAACCGGCCTGGAACAAAATTTTTCGGTGAAAGTAGCCCGTAACGAAAAAGCAATTTCAGACAATAATTACACCCGGGGAAATGCCGGATTTTTGCCTACGGTGTCTACCACAAACAGATTTGGAGGGAACTTAACTTCCACTACTCAAAACATGAACGACGATTCCCAAAGGATATCGAGTGGAATCCATAACACCACGGGATCGGCAGCTTTAAACCTGAATATGACCATTTTTAACGGGTTGAATGTACAAACGACATATCAAAAACTGGATGAGTTAAAACAGGTTGGGGAACTCAATACCCAGATGGCCATGGAAAATCTGGTAGCGCAAATAGTCGCTGAATATTATTATTACATTCAGCAGCTTAATTACCAGAATAACATGGAATATGCTGTTTCGCTTTCAAGGGAACGGGTGCGTATTGATGAGGATCGTTACCTTTTGGGTGCTTCCTCAAAGTTGGAATTGCTACAGTCTATTGTTTACCTGAACGAAGACAGTTCCCGCCTGGCACGGCAAAACGAGGCCATCCTTGAATCAGAAGTCCGGTTAAAAAAACTAATGGCGCTGGAAAACCTGGAGGAGCGTATTGCACTGCAGGATACTTCTATTGCCATCAATCCTGATTTACATTATGCAGAACTACTGGAATTGACTCTCGATTTAAACACCAGTCTCCAGGTTGCCAAAAAAGATCAACAAATTTCGGAACTGGACTATAAAATCATTGCATCCAGATCGTATCCCTACCTGAACCTGTCGTCGGGCTACAATTATTCTTACCGTGGCTACGGAACTGGAACCATCAGTGACTACGGTGAACTGGCACTTAACAACCAGCAAACACGGACATTCAATTACGGCCTCACACTGGGAATGGATATTTTCGACGGATTTAATCGTCGCCGCGAGAAGGCCAATGCCCGCATTGCAGCAGAAAACCGGATGTACCGGTATCAGGAAATAGAGCAGAACATTAAAGCCGAGCTTCTTACTGTCTATTATGCCTACGAAAATAACCTGCGGCTTGTACAAATGGAAGAGCAAAACCTGGATGTAGCCCGTGAAAATCTGGAAATTGCGCTGGAACGTTACCGGCTGGGCGCCCTATCGGGACTGGAACTGCGCGAGGTTCAAAAAAGCCTGCTTGATGCCGAAGAACGTCTTATCTCCGTAAAATTTCAAACCAAAATTGCGGAGATCTCCTTGCTCCAAATAGCCGGAAAAGTGATGGATTACGTGTAATCTATCTTCTGTTAAAACAACCTATTTCTGTTGTGTTTGTCCCAATTGCAGGGTAAGAAATAAATATGCGAGATTCGATGCATATCAAAACAGGAGCGCCTTAACTTGCGGCAATCTTAATTTCACAGGATAAAAAAAACTATTGAAGAATTTCTTTCGATTTCCATCATCCATTCTTGTATCTTTGAACATCTTTCAACAAAAACAATTCAAAATGATTTTTAAAACTTTTAGCAGCTATGCCCTCCTTTGTTTTGTAACAATATCCACATTTACCCTTTCAGGGTGCCAGGAAAAGGCTCCCGAAGAACTCCCCAACATTTTGTGGCTCACCAGCGAAGACAACAGCCCGCTGCTGGGCTGCTACGGTGATGAATTTGCCACTACTCCTAATTTGGATGAATTAGCTTCTGAAGGATTTTTATATACACATGCCTATGCCAACGCACCGGTGTGTGCTCCTGCCAGAAATACCATTATTACCGGCGTTTACGCCAACTCGGGCGGAAACCAGCACATGCGGAGTACCTACCCAAAATCGGAAACAGTAAGAACCTATCCCGAATTCCTGCGCAATGCAGGCTACTACTGTACCAACAATACCAAAACCGATTACAATACCGAAAGCATCGATCCGAAACAAATCTGGGATGAATGCAGCCGCGATGCCCACTACAAAAACAGGGCTCCGGGGCAACCCTTTTTTGCTGTTTTTAATACCAACATTTCGCACGAAAGCTGCCTTCATGATTCCATTCCCGACGAACAACTCCGGCATAGTCCCGATGAAGTATTTATTCCGCCGCACCACCCGGCTACTCCGGCGATGAAACACGACTGGGCGCAATATTATGACAAGATAGAAGACCTGGATACACAAGTTGGAAAATGGTTGCAGGAACTGGAAGATGCCGGACTGTCTGAAAATACAATCGTTTTTTACTACGGCGACCATGGCGGTGTATTGGCCCGCAGTAAAAGATTTGTTTACGAAACAGGGACACGTGTTCCTTTCATCGTGCGTATTCCCGAAAAATACAAACATCTATTCCCGGCAGGGAAATCGGGTTCGAAAGTGGACCGGCTCATCAGCTTTGTAGATTTGGCCCCTACCCTGCTCAGCATTGCAGGCATTCCCATTCCGGAATTTATGCAGGGAAATGCTTTTCTGGGAGAACAAAAATCTGCAGATCCGGAGTATGTTTACATGTTCCGCGGCAGAATGGATGAACGTTATGATATGTGCCGGGCTGTACGCGACCAAAAATACCGTTACATCCGCAACTACATGCCTTACCGCATTTATGGTCAACATTTGGAATACCTGTGGCGGGCGCCTTCCGTTGGCTCATGGGAGCAGGCCTACCTGAACGGCGACTGCAACGAAACCCAAAGCATTTTCTGGAATACCAAGCCGGCAGAAGAACTGTATGATACCGAAAACGACCCGTGGGAAGTTAATAACCTCGCTGGGGATCCGGCCTACAAAGATGTTTTGATACGGATGCGGGCGGCCAACCACGAATGGGTTAGCCGGATTGAAGACACCGGTTTTATTCCCGAAGCTGATCGCATCGATCGAACCGGGGAAATGCCCGTATATGACTACATGCGATCAGGTCAGATTGATCTGGAACCGGTTATTGATGCAGCAGAAACTGCTACTTTGGGGAATCCTGAAAACCTGAAAACATTACAATCTTTCCTGAAAAATGATGAAAGTGCAATCCGTTACTGGGGAGCCACCGGATTACTCATTTTAGGAGAGAATGCAACACCTGCAAAGAACGATTTGCTCGCAGCGCTAAACGATGAATCAGCCAATGTAGTGACCGTAGCTGCCGAAGCGCTATACAACCTGGGCGAAAAAGAGCCGGCAAAAAAAGCCTTGCTTTCCGTTCTGGAAAATCCCAATGGATTTGCACGTTGTCACGCACTGAATACCATTGACTGCATTGGGGAAAAAAGCCCGGAAATAGTAGAAGGGGTGGTTAATATGATTAAAGGACTACCCGAAATGGACCGGAGCCGCTACGACCTTCGCGCTGCCAAATGGCTGATTGACAAGTGGAACCTGGCCCCGGAAGATTTCGGATTAAATTTCAGCTGGTAAATACTACCCACTTAAAAAACTACCAGTCGTCGTAAACGGTAAAAACAAGGCTTGTCTCAAAATCTTTTGCCCCCATCGTAACGGAAAAGCCGCTTAGCTGGAAAGAAAGAGGGATATAAGCTATGCCATGTCGCCCTCTGAAAAAATAAACAGGATTATTAGATATTTCCTGGTAATTTGTGCCATCATGAATATTAACCCCGGGGGCAAACCAGTTAACCCTGGATCCATTTCCGGTCCGGCGTGCTTTTATGGTAAAATCAGAATTCCACTCAATATCCGATTTATGCACATAAACGCTCCACTTTTTATTGGGATTAAACCAATAGTCAAAGTAATTAACGTAAAGCACTGAAATATACAAAGATGATTCATGCTCTATTGTTGAACTGTAATCTTCTCCGGCCTCCCGGACAGGTATTAAAGAATTACTAAAATTTGCATCCCCTTCAATTTCAACTTTTAATTGCTGCCCCGCTACCCAAAACGGAACAAACAACAATAACATTAAACTCCCATATTTTTTCAGACTCATCATCATTTTCTAGTTATCGGTTAGCGTATAAAGCACTACAAAATTAAACTGCCCGGCAGCGGCCATATTTGCATAATCGGAAATCTCGATGGAAAAAGTAAGCCGGTGTCCATTTTGAATCCCGTCGCCGGTATAACAATTTCCAATCCCTGTAATCACCGGCCTGGGCTGATTGGAAAGTTCTATCTTTCCTGCCGGCTGTCCCACCTGCCCGTCACCGCCCCCGGTATAATCCGACGCCTCCAGATAGAGCCGGAGCCCTTCCGGCAACGCACCCTGTGAGAGTTCGGCGGTAACCGACCGTGAACCTTGCTGCCCGGCCAGGGCCGAAGAATAATTTATCCACAGCGTTTCATCAGCAGATTCTTCTATTACCGGCTGACTTCCCGATTCCGTACTTGCTGACAATGTGAAATGAATGCGGTTGTTTACTCCCGGCTCTATATCCACTAATGCCACTTCAGGCATACTAAAGAAAACAGAAACCTGCCCATTATCCCATTGTGAAAAGGCGCAAACAGGCATCAGCAAAAACAAAAACCTGAGTCCATATTTTAAAAACATATAATGCATTATTATTCGTTATTAATCCTGTACTCTATCTGAATAAACTGGTCGTTTTCAAATTTTGCCACAAACGGATTTCTAAATTTCTTTTCCAGCCTTTTCCTTGCTTCCAGAGCCTCCTTGTAAGTAACATACCGCCCGATAAAATATTTATGCAAGTTATCAATTTGTTTTTCAAAATCATACGGCTCATCTCCGAAATAATCTGACTCCCTGGAGAGCTTCTTTTCGAAGGCTCCCACCTGCACTGAATAAAAAATCCGACTGATTGGTTCCAGCTTTTCCTCCCTCTCATTTTCAGAAGAATTTTTCTGTATTGATTTAACTTTCAAAGAATTTAACGGCTGTAGCGCATTGTTTTGCGACTTAAAAATAATCTTACGCTTTTTTGACTTCATCTTCACCGAAACGTTCTCTTCCCGGCCAGGTTCCAACTGAATGATACGGATGGGATCTTCCA
Source organism: Mariniphaga sediminis (assembly GCF_003573545.1). GTDB lineage: Bacteria > Bacteroidota > Bacteroidia > Bacteroidales > Prolixibacteraceae > Mariniphaga > Mariniphaga sediminis. The sequence goes on from NZ_QWET01000014.1 coordinate 142,242, forward strand.
CCTCATAGCCTTCGGGCAGGCTGTTCGTATACACTCTAAAAGTCCATTCCCCGGGCCTCACCAGTGGAAATACAAAATTTCCTTCCTTGTCGCTTGTAATCCGGAATTGCTCTCGTTCACTTTTTAATTCGACAACGATATTTTTCGCGTTGGTTTCATTGTTGCGCAAGACCGAAACGGAACTTTCTTCTACTTCTAACCGTCCGGAAAGCCTCGTCCCTTTTGTGATTTTAATATGAAACGGGGTTTCCCGATCTTCTAAAACCTCAACCTCAAAAGGATCGGGAATACTGGTAACTTCGTCAATAGCCAGCTTCGACCGATCCACAAAGAGCAAATGCCTTCCTGCAGGCACCGACCTAAAACTAAATGCACCGTTTCGGTCCGTAATGGTAGTCTTTCCCTGAAATGAAAGCACGATCCCTTCTGCCGGCTCCCCATTTTCGCGCATTACCTGTCCGGTAACATCACCGGCTTTTATTATTTTTTTGAGTGGTATTCCAAAATTATAGGTGTAGTTAAACGAGAAAGTAAACTCAGGATCTTCTGTCTGCTGCCTGAAAAGAGTATAAAAACTACGGAGTGAAAATTTATGTTTCCGGGCCGGGGTAAAGTCAATGTTCAGTTGCATCAGGTTGCGGTTGCGATAGTAATCATCAATATCGTAAGCATTTTGCAGATGAAAGTTTGCCCGCAGGTTTTTGGCAATTTGGCTGACCACTGACATGCCGGCTGTCAGGTTGCGCTGCTCTCCCGAAACAAAACTGTTGATATTCGACCAGCTACCAAAAACACGAATGGAATGCAGCGAATTAAACCGGTAGGTAATATTGGCCGAGCCCCGGTATGTATTTTGACGGTTTTCGGCAGATTCAAGTAAAAAATTGGCTGTTTCTCCGTATTCGGCCAAAAGGTAATATTCAATCTTTTTAAACCGTTGGTTGAACTGCGCGTTGAGCGAACGGGTATTATAATGAAACTTATCGAGCGCCAAACGGTCTTTCCGTTCATATTCCCGCCAAAAAAATTTCAGGTACGAACGGGAAGCAATATTATAATTAATCATTGCCCTAAACGATTTGGAATAGGGAGCTGTTACAAAAAATGTATCGAGTTGCGCATTTCTGAAATCTTCTTTTGCATACACTCCCAAATTGAGACGGGGTGTCAGTTTTACAGAGAAATTACCTGAGTAAAAAGTGGAATTTGAAAAATAGCCGGGATAATCTTTGCCGGTATAAAAATAATTGCCGGCAAGGTTAAAAATAGAAAACTGTGAACTGATGTTTGCCCGAAGCGCATTGTCCCAGTTCTCCTGAAAATTCCCGCGAGAAACTTCCAGTTCGACAGATGTACGGTCAAAGGGCTGAAACCGGGAATTTACACTAAAAAGTTGCGTAAGATCAGGAGTTGCTCTTAACTTTTTCGAGATATAAAAAAATTCAACATTGTTCTCTTTGTTAAAATCGAACCCGGTAAAAGCTGCCACCTCATTCTCAATTTCCTTGTAAAAACGGGGCTTTACGTACAAAAACCCCAGGTTCAGTCCGTTATTGAAAATGACTTTGTTTTCTGTTCCCAAACCATAGCGGGAAGATTCAGTAAGCGGTGTAAAGCTGAATGCTTTCTCTCCGGCAAAAAGCTCAAGATTATTCTGGGAATATGAGACAAAATACTGATCGTACATTCCCAGAAAACTCAGATTGGAGTTGTTGGGACCGCGCGCCAGAAATTCCAGCCTGTGTTTTCCTGCAGGATCAAGTGCCCCGCTACCTGAAAGCTCAAACTGATAAGCATGTTCATATTTCCCTTTTTGGTTGGTTGCCAAATAGGTGGCCGATGCAGAAACCGGGAAACGGAAATACAGATCCTTTTTCGCTTCTTTTGATGGAAAAACCATTACGGAGCGAAAAATACTTTCTGCTACTTTACCGGAAACCAGGGCACGCACGGTATAATATTCCTTTCGGGTTTCGGTCCAATCGGGTGAGGTCTGATTCACAGCAGTAACCCGAACCGATTCCCCCGGTTTCACCTCTATCTCCTGTGCGCCTTCAACCTGGCAATTTCTGGTTTCAAAAAACACTTTTTTCTTTGTATTCCCCAGATTCTGAAGTAAAAATTCTCCGCGGAGCTCTTCCCCGGCCGTCAGATAATCGGGCGACTCTACCAAAAACATGGCAATCTTTTCCACTTCACCCACCAACAGGCTAACAGTGTATGAACTGAAAATTTCTTTGGTCCCGGAATGAACTGCATGCAGTGAAACATCAAAATGGCCCACGGGATTGTTTGAAGGTACCTGTACAGTAAAAATTAAAAATTTCTTTTCCCCGGGCTTTAACTCAAAAGCCTGGGAGGAGGAAATAAGTTTCCATCCCTGCGGAATGTCCATTTTAGTTTCCACAGGTTGAACTTCACCCGAACTGTTTTCCACGAAAAAGGCAAGATTCACAATCTGTCCCGGAAGAACTTCCGCCTGCTTTTTAGTTGCGGAAATAGAAACTACCGGATCGGTTTGTCCCCGTAAATCAAGAACAGCCAATGTCAGAAAGGTAAATATGGCAAACAGTTTAAGGGGCATTATTCTATTTCAAACGATACATTTGTGCCAAAAACATGATCGTCATCGCAATCAGCGACAAGCACACCGGTATAATTGCCCGGTTTAATTCCTTCCAACCTCAGGGTTACCATCACCGAAGTGCCCGGAAACGTCTTTCGGCGTTCGGCCTTAATAATTCCGGCTGAATTACCGGCTTCGTCAAACAATTCCAGCGCAAGTTCGGGACGGAGCACCCGTTCGCCCGTATTCTCCAAAGCCACAAACAACTGGGTTGTTTCTTCCCGTTTCCCCAGCTCCAGACCCAAAAACTGAATATCGTTTGTACCCGTTTCGCCAATGTTGGTTACAATCTGAACGGCATAACGAATGGCCGTATTTATAGTGACCCCTTTGGAATAACCGCTTGTGTCGGGAGGTACAATACCTTCCACCATGATAACACTCCAGTATGTCCCGGAAAAGGACTCGCCCTCCGGCACACTCACTTCAAAATTAACAGACGCAACTTCATTGGGCCCCAAATCCATTAACTCAGGACTAAATGAAATCCATCCGGCATTGGAGCGTTCCATACTGCCAGCCGGATCGTGTTTACTTTCACCTGTGTAGGAAAACCAGTAATCACGCTGGTAAATCCTTACGCTTCTGTTTTTTTCAGAAGCATTCTGAATTTGAATAGCGCCCCGATACGTTTCACCGGGTTGTACCTGATTTTCATGGGTTAATCCATTTAACACAATAATATTGGCATCAGAAAAAAATGGGGCAAAGACAATCAATACTACCCAAATGGTCAGTTTTTTCAACGTACAATCGTATTTCATCTGCGATGGTTTTTAGTAGACAAACAACAAAATGCTGTTGCTAAAATACAGTTCTTTGAAAAGAAAACAATAAGGAAGGAGTTGTTAATTGTAGTCTGTCAGGGTGTACACTACGTGAAGCGTTGTTTGGCTATGTTCAAGGGTTACAAAATCGTTGGCGGAATTATCGGCTTCCAATTCATAGGAAAGAAGATGCCCGTTACTGGAACCTTTCCCGGTGAAACAACTTCCGATGTCGGAAATTACTTCAGTTGCCTGACCGGAAAGAGCTACTTTTCCAACGGGTTTTCCCAACATTCCTTTGCCAACACCTGTTGCTTCCGAAGCTTCCACAAACAGATGAACACCAGCCGGTATTTCACCCTGAACCATTGCCATCACTTTTCTCCGATGATTCTGGCTGCGGATTATGGAAGTATAATTGATCCAGACACCATTGTTCTGACTGGCATTGGAAAAATCGACCGGACTACCTGCTTCGTTGGGCGCTGTAACAGTAAAATTAACTTGAGAAGCTTCATCGGAAACCAATCCAAGAAGTGCCACCTCAGGTATTTCGATGTTCACTTTATGATCAGCCTGTCTCTCTTGACCAGTTGTAAAAACAGGAACAAGAGCAATAAAAATCAGCAGTAGTATGGCACTCAAAAATTTCATAGTATAAAAGTACCACCCAACGTTTTTTTGACGAAAGGTCAATTACCGATTTCCGAAGTACAGAATACTGATTTTTACACTTCACAAATACTGACTATTCAAAGAACTTTATAAAAAAGATGTAAAAAAGCAGGCGCTTTGGCCTGCTCATGTATGAAATATTCTTTTAAATCTTTTTAATCTTCGTCGTCGCCGGTAATCGTGTAAATAACTGTTACATCATATGAACCGGAAGCCAGGTCAGCATAACTGTCATTATTCATGTCGAGCTGATAAGTCAACTGGTGTCCTTTTTCGTAACCTGACTCGGTGTAACAACTGCCAATTCCGGTAACCAAATCCTGGGCCGAAGATGTCAAGGAAATCTCTCCTGCTGAACTTCCCCGGTTGCCATTACCGGTTGAAACTGTTCCGGCAGTTAACTTAAGGCTTACCCCTGCAGGAAGTGTTCCTGTAAGTTCTGCGGTTATGCTGCGTTCATCCT
>NZ_QWET01000015.1 GCF_003573545.1 Mariniphaga sediminis
TGACCTAATCAGTTAAGGACAAAAGAGTATTGCCTGGAGCATGAACATGAAAATTTCAATAACCTAACTGATTGAATTAAAATATTGATTATTAAACTTTATAGATAGATATATTAACATGAAACTATTATTCAGAGGGGAAAATATTTTGAATGTGCCCAATGTAATCAGTTTTTACCGCCTGATTATATTCCCTGTTATTCTGGCACTGGCACTGTCAAATAATGAAGCCTGGTTCGTCACGCTTTTGTGTATCAGTCTGGTTAGCGATATCCTGGATGGGAATATTGCGCGTATTTTTAAACTTCAGACCCGGTTTGGGGCCGCACTCGATAACCTTGCTGACATGGGAACTTATTTCCTGGCCCTTTTGGGGATATTCCGGTTTCGCTGGACAGAGATTCAGCCTCACGCCTGGTTGCTTTATCTTTTCCTTGGTATTTTCGCGTTAAGCTATGTCATAGCCTTTTTCCGGTTCGGAAAGATTCCCGGGCTACACCTCTATTCTGCTGTAAGCGCCGGCTATATTCAGGGCATTTTCTTTTTTGTGCTGTTTGTGTGGGGGTTTTATGCCTGGATGTATTATGTGGCCTTAGGGTGGGGAGTAATTGCTTATATAGAAAAGATTTTTGTGCTTTTGCGGTTGGATGATATTAAATCAGGAGTAAAAGGGCTTTACTGGCTGAGGAAACAAGCATGAACAATTTGTAGCATCAGGGGGCCCGAAAAAGGAGGGCTTTCTGTTATCTCAATATAAAATTATCCGTTGTTTACCGAAGAAAATACCCAATTCACAGGAAAACTTTCAGCGTGTTTTGAGTTTTCACTAATTTAGCAGCCTCAATTTTTTTTGTGATGGAAATAAGTGATAGGGTTATTGATGAAGCAACAAGGCAGTTTTTGCAGTTCGGGATTCGGAATGTAACGATGGATGGCATTGCATCTGCTTTGGGGATGTCGAAGAGGACTGTTTATGAGATGTTTAAAGATAAGACGGAGCTGGTGCATATGTGCCTCCGTGTCTTACGGGAGAAACACAAAGAAAGGAACGAGCGAATCATTTCGTCTTCAGGAAATGTGATTGAAACGATATACTCTTTTATGCAGGAAGGTATTAAGGCGATGAATTCCATAAACCCGGTGTTTTTCCGGGACATGAAAAAGTTTTATCCTGAAACATGGGATTCATTGCATGAGAATAACGAGAAAGAAAAGTTTGAGCTTTCCAAAAAGTTGCTGCACAAAGGAATTGAAGAGGGCCTGTTCAGGCCGGATATCCATGTTTTTATTGTAGCCAAACTTTTTCATGAACAGATGAACCTGCTGGCTGATGAAAAGATATTTCCGCGCGATGAGTACAGTTTTGCCGATGTGTTTCAGGGCCTAACAATCAATTTTATTCGGGGGATTTCTACTACCAAAGGGATTGAGCTTATCGACAAAATGCGGGAGCGGGATTAAAAAAGGACAGATTTAAATTCAGTTAAAGAAAACAGATATAAAACCAAAAACAATTCACCATGAGAAGAAAACAGATAATTATTTTTCTTTCGGGTATGCTGTTATTTGGCACGGCTTTTCCCCAGGACAAACTGGTAATTGACCTGACGGCCGCCAAAGAACACGCCCTAAATTACAATCGAACCATTAAAAATTCGGGGCTGGCAGTGGATCAGTCACAGGAAAAACTTTGGGCAACCATGGCGGCCGGACTACCACAGGTTAACGCTACAGCCGATTATACCAATGCCATGGGGGCCAAAATTAGCATTCAGTTTGATGAAAGTGCCCCGGCCACTGAGATTCCCATTAAACCAACCAGTAACTTTAACTTACAGGTAGGTCAGCTTTTGTTTAACGGAAGCTATTTTGTGGGTGTTCAAACGGCCAAACTGGCGAAGAAACTGTCGGAAAAAAGCCTGAAAAAAACCGAACAGGATGTGGTAAGCCAGGTGGTGGAAGGATACTATCTGGTTCTTGTTTCGGAAGAGATGTTGAAAATTTTGCAGGGAAATAAAGATAACCTTCAGAAGGTGTACCGGAAAACCGAGCCCATGGTAAAAGTGGGAATAATGGAAAAGGTAGAACTTGATCAATTGTCGGTGCAGGTCAATTCGCTCGATAATGCTGTAAAATCGGCTGAACGTCAGTACGAGATGGCCAAAAACCTTCTTCGCCTGCAATTAGGGGTTACTGCCGAAACAGAATTGGAACTGACCCAGCCACTTTCCGATTTCCTGGAACCCAATTGGGTGGCGGATACCTCTTTCGAGCTTTCTGAAAATGCTGACTATCAGTTGGTGGAAGTGCAGGAGCAGATAACCGAGAAACAAATTGATTTACAAAAAGCAAGTTACCTCCCCACAGTTTCAGGCTATTACAATTTTACGGAGAAGTTGTTGAAACCCGCCTTCGACATGTCGCCACGGCATATGGTAGGGCTGCAAATGAATATTCCGGTTTTTTCCAGCGGCGAACGGCGTGCAAAAGTGAAGCAGGCAAAAATTGACCTGGAAATGGCGAGAAACAGCAAGGCGTTGTTGGAAGACCAGCTGGCTATTCAGTTTAAGCAGTTACGGTTTAATTTGAATAATGCACTGGAAAGCTATGAAACACAGCAGAAGAACATAAAAATTTCACGGGAAGTGTATGAAAACCTGAAACGAAAATACGAACAGGGCATGATTTCAGGTTTGGAACTAACCACCGCCGATAACAATTACCTGCAGGCAGAATCGGACTACCTTGCCTCGGTGCTCGAAGTATTGCAGGCTCAAAACGCACTGGACACACTTACAGGACAAGTATTAAACAATTAAAAAAAGGACCATGAAACAAATTCGCACTTTTATTATCGTATTTACTTTAGGAGCGGCGCTTTTCAGTTCATGCAAAAGTGGCTCAAAAGAAGAAGCCCGGACAGTTGATGCCGGTCAGGACAAGGAAGTTGTAAAGACTATGGAATTGCAAATGCAAACCGTTGCCCGTTCAGTAGAATATCCGGCATCGCTTGAGGCTTACGAAGAGGTGCATTTGGCACCGGCATCGCCCGGGCGTATCGAAGGGATTTTTGCCGATGTGGGCGACCGTGTAGCCAAGGGAAAATCGCTTGTACAGATGGACCGTACCCAACTTCTTCAGGCCGAGGTGCAGTTAAAAAACCTGGAGGTGGATTTCCGGCGACTTGATACTCTTGCAAAATACGGGAGTATTGCACAGCAGCAGTACGACCAGTTGCAGACACAATATGAAGTGGCTAAAACGAATGTAGAATTTTTAAGGGAAAATACGCAATTGGTTGCCCCGTTCGACGGGGTGATCTCCGGTCGTTACTTTGAACCGGGAGAGATGTATTCCGGAGCTCCCAATACTGCGGCAGGGAAAGCTGCCGTACTTTCCGTTGTGCAAATCGACCGGCTGAAAGTACTGGTTCCGGTTTCGGAAAAATACTTTCCGGAAGTAAAGAACAGGATGGAAACAACGGTGCGGGTGGATGTTTATCCCGGGCAAACATTTGCCGGGCGCATCGATCGTATTCATCCCACCATCGACCCGGCAAACCGTACTTTTAAGGTAGAACTGGTGGTAAACAATGCCAAAGGACTTTTGCGTCCTGGGATGTTTGCCCGCATTGCTTTTGAGTTGGATAAAGAGGAAGCCATTCTGTTGCCTTCTATGGCTGTTTTGAAGTTGCAGGGCTCAAATGATCGCTACCTGTTTGTGGAAGAGAACGGTGTGGCACGCAGGGTTTCTGTTACAGTCGGGAGACGCTACGACGACAATATTGAAGTCTTTTCGGATGAATTAAAACCGGGAGCCCGCGTCATTGTTAGCGGACAGGCCCGTTTGCTCGATGGTGTCCCCGTTGAAGTAAAAAAATGAATACCCCGTATAGTAATGGATAAAAGGATACAAAATGAACATATATAAAAATGCTGTAAACAAGCCTATTACCACACTCATGGTTTTTACGGCCATTGTAGTAATGGGAATCTATTCACTGGTGCAAATCCCCGTGGATTTGTATCCGGAGATGGATCCTCCATACATTTCGATAATGACCACTTATGCGGGCGCCAATGCCAGCGATATAGAAACCAATGTAACACGTACTATTGAAGATGCCCTTAACTCGGTGGATAATTTGAAGGAGATTACTTCTACCTCATCCGATAACCTGTCGGTCATTAACCTCGAGTTTGAATGGGAAACCGACCTGGCTGAAGCAACCAATGATATCAGGGATGTGATTGATCGTGTCATCGATTTTCTGCCGGAAGATGCAGAACGGCCGATGATTTTTAAGTTCAATACCAGTATGATGCCTATTGTTTTTTATGCGGTAACTGCCGAAGAAAGTTACCCCGGCCTCGAAAAACTACTGGATGAGAAAATCATCAATCCGATGAACCGTATCGAGGGAATTGGCTCCATCGGGCTAATGGGGGCGCCGCGTCGCGTGGTTTATATTGACGCCGATCCCCGGTTACTCGAAGCTTACAATTTAACCATCGAACAAATTGGTAATACGGTAGCTGCCGAGAATATGAACCTGCCCTCCGGAAATATAAAAATGGGAAAACTCGACTACCAGTTGCGGGTGCAGGGGGAGTTCAGTACCAGTTCGCGGATTGAAAACCTGGTAATAGGGAACATGTCCGGCAAACCGGTTTATATTCGCGATGTAGCTGTTGTTCGCGATTCGATTAAAGACCTTTCGCTTGATGAAAAAATAAATGGTGAAACCGGGCTCCGTATGTTTGTAATGAAACAGTCGGGAGCCAATACCGTGAAAGTAGCGCGTGAAGCGCGGAAAACGGTGGATGAATTGCAGGAGAGCCTCCCGCCGGATGTGGAAATCAGTCTGATCATGGATACATCCGATTTTATCAAAGGTTCTGTAAAAAACCTTTCGGAGACATTAATGTGGGCCCTTTTGTTTGTTGTGTTGGTTGTACTGTTCTTCCTGGGACGGTGGCGCGCTACTTTTATCATTGTGCTCACCATTCCCATATCGCTTATTGTTGCATTCCTTTACCTTTACGTTACCGGAGGTTCGATCAATGTGATTTCACTTACATCGTTGTCTATCGCTATCGGAATGGTGGTGGACGATGCGATTGTGGTTTTGGAAAACATTACCCGGCATGTGGAACGGGGCGCTACCCCGCGTGAGGCCGCCATTTATGCGACCAATGAAGTTTGGCTGGCCGTTGTTATTACCACACTGGTTGTTGTAGCGGTATTTTTTCCACTTACGCTGGTAGGGGGAATGACGGGTGTTTTCTTCAATCAGTTGGGGTGGATTGTTACCATTACCGTAGTCACGTCAACACTGGCCGCTATCTCGCTTACCCCAATGCTTTCGTCCCGGTTTCTGAAGTTGCGCGAACGCAGGAAAAATCCGGGACCGCTGAGTTATGACCGGACTATTGAAAAGTTTTTGGGAAAACTCGATGATTTTTATGAAAAAACGCTGCGTTGGACGCTCCGGCATAAATTGATTACTCTTTTTGCGGCGCTGGCTATTTTTATAGGGTCAATGATGCTGATACAATTTGTGCATACCGATTTTATGCCTGAATCGGACGAGAGCCGGGTAACAGCTTCCATTGAATTGCAAACTGGTACCCGGGTGGAAGAAACCATCAAAACTACCCGCTACCTGGAAAAAGTAATCAATGAGAAATTTCCGGAAGTGGAGGTCATGGCTGCTTCTTCGGGGGCAGACGATGAAGGTGGCTTGTTCTCCCTTTTTATGAGCACCGGTTCCAACATGATTAACTTTATGATGCGCCTAACTCCCATCGAGGAAAGGGAACGTTCGGTATGGGACGTGGCCGCTGCCCTGCGGGAAGAAATTGCCGCGTTGCCGGAGGTAATCAATTTTAGTGTTGAAACGGCAGCGCAGGGAATGGGCGGAACAACCAATACGGTGGACGTGGAAATTTACGGATACGATTTTGATATGACCAATGCCCTCGCGGAGGAGATACGTCAAAAAGTGGCAGCGGTGCCGGGTGCTATCAATGTGCAGGTAAGCCGCAAAAACGATAAACCGGAGTTGCAGTTTGTGCCCGATCGTGATAAGATGGCGCTGCACGGCCTCACTACTGCCCAGGTGTCCGCAAATATCCGGAATCGCGTGAGTGGGATGATTGCCTCTCAGTATAAAGAAGAGGGGGAAGAATACGATATCAGGGTGAGACTGGAAGAAGAATACAGAAATTCGATTACTGAACTGGAAGAATTTTCGATTGTAACCCCTTCCGGGAAACGTATCAAACTGAAGGAGCTGGGAGAGGTAAAGGAATACTGGTCTCCGCCAAATATTGAGCACAAACGCCGGGAACGTATCGTAACTGTTTCGGCCAAACCTGACCGGGTTGCCCTGGGGGAACTGGCCAACCGGATTAAAACCGAAATTGCCGACGTGAAAGTTCCGCAGGAATTGATCCTGAATGTTGGAGGTGCTTATGAAGATCAGCAGGAATCATTTTTGGACCTTGGTCTTTTAATGCTCATCAGCTTAATTTTGGTATTTATTGTAATGGCCTCTCAGTTTGAATCGTTTACCATGCCATTCGTTATTATGTTTTCCATTCCGTTTGCCTTCACCGGTGTGGTTCTGGCGCTGCTTATTACCGGCACTACCTTGAGTCTGGTAGCTGCACTGGGGGCTGTGTTGCTGATTGGTATCGTGGTGAAAAATGGTATTGTGCTTATTGACTTTACCAACCTGATGCGCGATCGCGGGCTGGACTTGTACGAAGCCATTGCTGTTTCCGGAAAGTCGAGGTTGCGCCCTGTCCTGATGACCGCTGCAACTACCATTTTGGGAATGTTGCCGTTGGCGCTCAGTACCGGAGAAGGAGCCGAACTTTGGCGGCCAATGGGGATTACTGTAATCGGCGGATTGACATTTTCCACATTGGTAACCATGATTGTTGTTCCTGTAATGTACGGGCTGTTGGCACATCATGGTGAACGCAATAAAAAGGGAAAAGTGGCCAAACAGTTTAAGTTTATGGAATAAGGCAAGGAAGAGAGTAGTCGCAGCAAGCGACCTGTGACCAATGATTAAAAAGTAAAAAGAATATGAAAGCTGTAATGATAATATTTAACCAGGCAAATACGGAGCGTGTGGAATACATGCTCGGTAAATTAGAAATAAGAGGTTACACCTGGTTTAGTGAAGTAAAAGGCAGGGGAAGCGAAACCGGGGAGCCGCGCATGGGTACACACACCTGGCCGGAGATGAACTCGGCCGCCCTCACCATGATTCCCGACGAAGCAGTGGACGGTTTGCTCGAAGCCGTGCGAAAACTGGATGAGATTAACAAAGAAGTTGGGGTCAGGGCTTTTGTGTGGAATGTGGAGAAGACGGTGTAAGCAATAAATAAATCGGAAGCTGTCTCAAAAGTTTTTTTTGCCAGTCTGAGCAAAGTCGGAATTTTTTCCAGTTTAAAGGAGAATGTTTCAGTGGCGCTCAACAGGGCAGAACGTATAGAAACGTTGCTTTTGAGGCAGCTTCATTTTTTCTTTTTCCGGGAAATTTTATCCAAACTTTTCAACTGTAACCTGTTAGTTAATGGTTGACCTGCACAAGCACAAAACACCGAGGTTTTGGTTATATTTGTGCCAAAATTCAGGAAAATGACTTCGAATTACGACGAAGGAACAATACGGACACTCGACTGGCAGGAACACATCAGGAAACGTCCTGGTATGTATATTGGTAAGCTGGGCGACGGGACAGCAGCTGACGACGGGATTTATGTTTTGCTGAAGGAGGTAATGGATAACTCGATCGACGAATTTATGATGGGATTTGGGAAGAAGATTACCATCAATATTGAAGGAGACAAAGTAGTTATTCGCGATTTTGGCCGGGGTATTCCGTTGGGTAAGCTGGAAGATGTGGCCAGTAAAATGAACACGGGAGCCAAATATGATTCCAAGGTATTTAAAAAGTCGGTAGGGTTGAATGGTGTGGGTATTAAAGCCGTGAATGCCTTGTCGTCAAAATTTACCATTCGTTCGGTACGCGAAAGTGTGGCGAAAGAAATTGTTTTCAGTCAGGGAGTCATTCAGGATGAAAAAGACCTGAAAGGAATTGATGAACCGAACGGAACCATGGTGATGTTTGAACCTGATCCGGAAGTATTCAGAAGTTTCCACTACATTAGCGACTATGTAGTGAATATGGTTAAAAACTACACTTTCCTGAATGCGGGGCTCATCATCGAATTTAACGGCGAGCGGTTTTACTCCCGCAACGGGTTACGTGACCTGCTGGAAGAGAATATAGATGATAATCCTATTTATCCGATTATTCATTTGAGGGGAGAGGACATTGAAATTGCTGTTACCCACGGGAACCGTTACGGAGAAGACTACTATTCGTTTGTAAACGGGCAGCATACAACCCAGGGAGGAACCCACCTTCAGGCTTTCCGTGAAGTGTATGTAAAAACCATCCGCGATTTTTACAAAAAAGATTTTGACCCGTCAGATATTCGCGCTTCCATTGTGGCAGCGGTGAGTATTAAGGTGGAGGAGCCGGTATTCGAATCGCAGACCAAAACGAAATTAGGCTCGAAAGACATTGGACCCAACGGGCCTTCAGTGAGAGCGCACGTCGGAAATTTTTTACAGAAAGAACTGAATAACTTTCTGCACAAAAATCCGGATACGGCAGAAATGCTGCTGAGACGCATTGTGGAATCAGAACGTGAACGTAAGGCCATCTCCGGAATTAAAAAACTGGCCAAACAGCGGGCAAAAAAAGTAAGCCTGCACAATAAAAAACTGCGCGATTGCCGCATTCATTTTGGTAGTAACAACGAAAGGGCCGACGAGTCGAGTATTTTTATAACCGAGGGCGATTCGGCAAGCGGGTCTATCACAAAATCCCGCGATGTAAATACCCAGGCTGTTTTCAGCTTGAGGGGAAAACCGCTGAATACTTTCGGGCTGACCAAAAAAGTGGTGTATGAAAATGAGGAGTTCAACCTGTTGCAGGCTGCCCTTAACATAGAAGAGAGCCTGGAAGATTTGCGGTATAACAAAATAATTATTGCCACAGATGCCGATGTGGATGGGATGCATATCCGCCTGCTGCTTATTACATTTTTTCTGCAGTTTTTTCCCGAGCTGATCCGAAAGGGGCATGTGTTTATTCTTCAAACCCCTCTTTTCAGGGTAAGGAATAAACAGAAAACCTACTATTGCTATTCGGAGGAGGAACGCCGCAATGCCATCAAAAAACTGAAGGGTAAACCTGAAATCACCCGGTTTAAAGGATTAGGGGAAATTTCTCCGGATGAATTTAAACACTTCATTGGCAGGGATATCCGTTTAGAGCCGGTACTGATGAAAAAACATGAGTCGGTAACGCAGATGCTTGAATTTTATATGGGCAAAAATACTCCTGAAAGACAGGATTTTATTATAGATAATTTGTACGTGGAAAAAGACGAGGTAGCTTAAAGCAAGCACAATAAATAAGAATGTCAGAAGAGGAATTGAACAACGAAAATACAGAAGAACAGCCGGATAAAGGTTCGGATGGAATAAAAGGGGAAATTACCTATTTGCCGGGAATGTACCGCGACTGGTTTCTCGATTATGCATCGTATGTGATACTTGAACGGGCTGTGCCCTATGTAAACGACGGGCTGAAGCCGGTTCAGCGCAGGATTATGCATGCTATGCGCGAAATGGACGATGGACGTTACAATAAAGTAGCAAACATTATCGGGCAAACCATGCAGTACCACCCCCATGGTGATGCTTCCATTGGCGATGCTATTGTGCAGCTGGGGCAGAAAGAGTTGCTTATTGATACGCAGGGAAACTGGGGTAATATGCTTACGGGTGACGGCGCGGCCGCATCTCGATATATTGAGGCGCGCCTTACAAAATTTGCCCTGGAGGTAATGTTTAATCCCAAAACGACGGAATGGAAACTTTCTTACGACGGGCGTAAAAATGAACCGGTTACCCTGCCGGTGAAGTTTCCCCTGTTGCTGGCACAAGGGGTTGACGGTATTGCAGTTGGACTCGCTTCAAAAATATTTCCGCATAATTTTAATGAATTGATCGATGCCTCCATTTCATACCTGAAAGGAGAAGAATTTGAACTGTTGCCTGATTTTCCTACGGGGGGTATGGCTGATTGCAGTAAGTACAACAACGGACTACGCGGAGGTGCGGTAAAAATACGGGCCAAAATTGAAAAGCGTGATAATAAAACGTTGGCCATAACCGAGATTCCTTTTGGAAAAACGACAACTACCCTTATCGAGTCTATCATCAAAGCCAATGAGAAGGGCAAAATCAAAATCAAAAAGATAGACGACAACACGGCCGAGAACGTAGAAATTCTTGTTCACCTGGCATCGGGTGTCTCTTCAGATAAAACCATTGATGCGCTGTATGCCTTTACCGATTGCGAAGTTTCGCTTTCGCCCAATGCCTGTATTATTGAGGATGATAAGCCGCATTTTATCGGGGTGCATGAAATTTTAAAACGGTCTGCCGACAGTACCCTACAGCTTCTGACAATGGAGTTGGAAATCAGGAAGAAAGAATTGGAAGAGGCCTGGCATTTTGCTACCCTCGAAAAAATATTCATTGAAGAACGGATTTATAAGGATAAAAAGTTTGAGGATGCCGAAAATATGGATCAGGCCGTGGCATACATCGACAGCCGGTTGGAGCCCTGGAAACCGAGGTTCAAAAGGGAAATTACCCGTGAAGATATTCTGAAACTGATGGAAATCCGGATGGCCCGTATCCTGAAATTCAATACCGACAAGGCAAATGAAAACATTCTGGGCATTGAGGATGAAATCAAAAAGGTAGAGAACAATATCGAAAATATTGTTCCATATACCATTCAATGGTTCAGGCACCTGAAAGATAAGTATGGGAAGGGGCGTGATCGGAAAACCGACATAAGGAGTTTCGAAAATATTGTGGCCACCAAAGTGGTGGTTAAAAATGAAAAACTCTATGTCGATCGGAAAGAGGGGTTTATGGGTTTTGGTCTGAAAAAAGCCGAATATGTTTGCGACTGCTCCGATATAGACGACATTATTGTTTTCCGTCGCGACGGGACTTATTTTGTCTCCAAGGTTACCGACAAGGCGTTTATAGGGAAAAACCCACTGTTCCTGGCCGTGTTCAAGAAAAACGACAAGCGCACCATTTATAATGTGGTATACCGCGATGGAAAAACCGGCTACTCTTATATGAAACGGTTTTCGGTTACCGGTGTTACCCGCGACAAAGAATATAATGTTACAAAAGGAACGGCTGGTTCCCGGATTACCTATTTCTCGGCGAATCCCAATGGCGAGGCAGAGGTTCTGAAAATTCTGCTTAAACCCAAGCCACGACTTAAAAAGCTTACTTTCGAAGTAGATATGGGCGAACTGGCTATCAAAGGAAGACAGTCGATGGGAAATATCCTCACCAAACACGAAGTGCACAAAATTTCGTTGAAGGAGAAGGGGGTTTCCACGCTCGGCGGACGTAAGATCTGGTTCGATGAGGATGTCCTCCGTCTTAATGCGGACGGCCGGGGAAAATACCTGGGTGAGTTTTCCGGCGAAGACAAAATCCTGGTAGTTTACAAAAACGGGGAGTCTGAGTTGTATAGCTTTGATTTGAGTAATCATTTTGATCCGGATATTCTGACCATTGAAAAATTTGACAACAGAAAAGTTCTTTCTGTCGTTTATTTCGATGCAGGGCAACGTTTTTATTACGTCAAAAGGTTTGAGATTGAGGATGCAGAAGGGAAACGCATCCGGTTTGTTGGAGAAAATCCGGATAACAAGCTGGTGAGTATTACCTGGGTGCGTTATCCCCGGTTGGAGATTGAGTTTGGGGGGAAACATTCCGAACGGGATAATGAAATTATTGAGGTGGCTGAATTTATTGGCGTGAAGTCATGGAAAGCCAAGGGCAAGCGGCTGTCGAATTACCGCATTGAAAATGTGAAAGAGCTGGAGCCGGTGGTGCGTGATGAAGATGACAAACCGGAACCGGAAGGTGAAGTAGATACTGACGAAAAGCAGAAAGACAGTTTCGATGATGTCCCTTTCGAAGTGAAAAGGCCTGGAAAGGAGGATGATCCAAATCAGATGTCGTTGTTCTGATCGTACTATTTGATATTTTCCTTTACCTTTTTATTTTTGCCGGATGATGAGAATTTACCTGATTGGATACATGGGAAGCGGAAAGTCCACGCTGGGCAAAAAACTGGCAAAGTATGCCGGATTGCAGTTTGTCGATATGGACCATTACCTCGAGGAAAGAAACTACAAAACCATTCCGCAAATATTTGCCGAAGAAGGGGAGGCGGAATTCCGCAAAAAAGAACGTAAAGCGCTGGAAGAACTCTCTGAATTTTCGGATGTGGTGATTGCTACCGGTGGCGGCGCCCCTTGTTTTTTTGATAATGTGCATTTGATGAACCGCACAGGGAAAACAATTTACCTGAATATTGACCCGGGAATTTTGGCTGACAGGCTGATGGAATCAAAAACCGAACGCCCGCTGATTAAAGGAAAGTCTAAGGAAGAATTAATTCATTTTATTGATGAAACCCTCAAAAAACGAAATGAATTTTATTCCCAGGCTCACTACCAGATTACCGACCCCGATACCGGGTTGGATGAAATTCTAAAAATGATCGAAAGAGATTGATTGCCTGTAAAACAAAAAAGCCAACTGCGATAAAAACAGTTGGCTTTTTCAGTATGGTAATTTTTTCTATTGTCCGTCTTCTTCTCCTGAAGGTGCAGGTGCCTGCGTATTTTCTTCTGCTTCAGGTGCTGTTGTGGGGAAGTTTGGTACCTGATTCGGAACCGGTGCATTTTCAACCTGTTCCCTTACTCTTGATTGTTCCTGCGATATCCGTTCGCGCGGAATGAATGCCGAACCCATGATAGAGAGTACGAGCAGCGCCCCTGCCAAAACCCAGGTTGCTTTTTCCAGAAAATCAGTGGTTTTACGAACACCCATAATTTGGTTCGATGATTGAAAGTTGCTGGCCAGTCCGCCTCCTTTTGAGTTTTGAACCAATACAATTAGTACCAACAATACGCAAACGATGAATATTAAAACGGTTATTAGCGTGTACATTTTATTTCACATTAAATATTCTTTAACTTCTTTGTTTCTTCAATTCGGCTTGCAAAGTAAATACTTTTTTCCGGATATTTCAAGCTTAATTTTTTAAAAGCTTCCAGCGCTTTATCGTATTTTTTTTGCTCCAAATAAATCATCGCCAGCGTTTCCGTAATCAATTCATCATTTTCGGCGACCGATTTTTCAATCATTTCATTTTCTTTTTTTTCTAAATGCCCTTCATGATGCGGCTTTTCTATTTTTAGTGAGCCAGGTTTTGCCGAAAGAAATTTGTCGATAAGGTTATTTCCTGATGATTGATCGTCAGTGTTTCCCAAAATATAGTCGGGTGGTTGTATCTCTTTTTGTCCGAGATAATTTTTACCGGATGAGGCTTTTTTTGTTTCTGAAAATAAAACCCGGTAGAGTTGTTTCCTGTCCGGAACCATTGGGGCTACTTTTTTCAGGGTTGCATCAAATTCGGGCGAGCCGGCTTTTTTTAGGTTTTTCAGATAAAGTATCCAGGCAGCCTGGAAATAAGGGTGGGCAGTTGTTAATTGCCGGAGTTCTGGCAACGTTTCTTCGTTCAGTAAAGTGTGGGTTTTAATTATTTTATAAAACGTTTCTTTTTGCATAATTACCAGTTTGCCAGCGTTGCATTAAAAATATCTTCGGTGAGTTTATTAATAATTTCCGGCACCAGCCCGTCTTCCACAGCACTAAGAGAACTGGAACTGTCAAAATCTTCAAAGGCCGAGAAGGTCTGTTCGATGCTTTGATCCGGATCAATATTGTTCGTGTATTTTACCCGGATGCTTATTGTCAGGCGGTTTTGGGCTGCCTGGTCATCTTTCTGAATCGACATGGGTCTTACGTCATATCCTGTAATCTGTCCTTCAAAAATAAGATCGCCGTTTTCTGTCAGTTCGTTGAGCGAAGTTTGTCTCTGAAGTTTTTCGCGTAACGCTTCGGTAAACGATTGGCTCAGGGTAGGATTAACCAGTCGGGCCCGGTTTGGAAAGTAATAAACCGAATAGGTTTTTACTGCCGGTGAAATGTTGGCCCCGGTGAAAGAGTAAGAAACTTTGCAGGAAGGAGCTATGCCCGCCAGCAACGTTGCCAATGCAAAAAACAAAACAAACTTTTTTAACATTGTTCAGCCTTTAATGTTATGTTCTTTAATTTTTCGATAAAGTGTGCGTTCCGAAATTCCTAATTCCTGGGCGGCATATTTCCTTTTACCGTTATGCTTTTCCAGCGCTTTTTTAATCAATTCAATTTCTTTGTCTTCCAGCGACAGCGATTCCTCAATCAATTCCTCCGTATCCTGAATGTTTTCCCTGTCGATTTCCTGCAGGTGCCGGGATGTATTGGATGGTTTACCGGATGCCAGGTTTATTTCCTCCGAATCGTAAAGGTTACGTATTATTTGGGCCTGATCGCCAGACAAGGGAGCCTCCTTGTTCTCCATAATATCAAGTACCAGCTTTTTCAGGTCGTTCATGTCCCGTTTCATGTCGAAGAGGATTTTGTATAGAATTTCCCGTTCGTTGGAGAAACTTTTTTCTTCTGTTTGGGAAAGAAGAGCCGGAAGGTTCTGCCCTGTAAGCTCTGGCAGGTAATGTTTCAGGGTTTCTGCAGTTATATCCCTGTTTTGTTCAATAATGGAGATTTGCTCGGTGATGTTTTTTAATTGCCTGACGTTGCCCGGCCAGCGGTAGTTTCCCAGCATGATGCGGGCTTCCTGATCGAGAATGATAGGCGGCATCCTGTATTTTTCCGCGAAATCGCGGGCAAATTTTCGAAAAAGAAGATAAATATCTTCGGGACGCTGGCGCAAAGGTAAAATATGGATAGGTACCGTGTTTAACCGGTAATACAAATCTTCCCTGAATTTCCCTTCTTCAATGGCTTTGGGAATATCCACGTTGGTGGCGGCAATAACCCGTACATTTGTTTTTATAACCTTTGACGAACCTACCCGGATAAATTCTCCCGTCTCCAGCACACGCAACAGGCGTACCTGTGTCGCAAGCGGAAGCTCACCAATTTCGTCGAGGAAGATGGTACCTCCGTCGGCTTCCTGGAAATAGCCTTTCCGATCGGCCAGCGCACCGGTAAACGATCCTTTTTCATGTCCGAAAAGTTCGGAATCAATGGTTCCCTCCGGAATGGCCCCACAGTTTACGGCAATATATTTCCCATGCTTACGGCTTGAGAATTGATGGATAATCTGAGGAAAAACTTCTTTCCCTGTCCCGCTTTCACCTGTAATCAGCACCGAAAGGTCGGTAGGAGCTACCTGCACCGCCACCTCGATGGCCCTGCTCAGACCGGGTGAGTTTCCTATAATTTCAAATCGTTGTTTTATATCCTGAATATCCATACGCTGTTTCGTTCAAATCAGGCACAAATTTACAATTTTTAGATGGTAATGATTTAATAGTGTATTCAATTAACCTTTTTTTGTTTTTTTTGAAGCTCCTGTTCCGATATTTTTTGTCGATTCGGGTATCCGGTTTTTATAATCGCTATCTTTATCGCGTAAAAATTAAAAAGGAAAAAATGAAGTTTATTGCCCTTATTCCTGCCCGTTTCCAGTCTACCCGTTTCCCGGGGAAACCACTGGCTGTTTTGGGGGGAATGCCTGTCATTCAGTGGGTGTATGAAAATGCTGTACAAGCGCTGGACAATGTTTGGGTCGCTACGGATGACGATCGTATTTTCAATGCCGTTACTTCTTTTGGCGGAAAGGCGGTAAGGACCATGTCTTCTCACCGAAGCGGAACCGACCGGTGTGCAGAGGCAGCCCGTTTGCTTGAAAAGGAAACAGATTTTGATATAGTCATAAACATCCAGGGTGATGAACCTTTCATAAAGGCAGAACAAATTAAGCAACTTATGGCCTGTTTTGATGAAACAACTGAAATTGCTACGCTTATAAAAGAAATTGAGACAACCGAAGAGCTTTTTAACCCAAACCGGCCCAAAGTGGTTCTCGACGATTATCAAAAAGCACTTTATTTTAGCCGGTCGCCTATTCCCTTTGTTCGGGGTGAAAAAGAAAATAGCTGGTTGCTGGCAAACACATTTTGGGCCCATATCGGAATGTATGCATACCGAAAAGAAGTACTGCAAAAGATTACACAGCTAAGTCCCGGAAAACTGGAGCGGGTAGAGGCGCTGGAGCAATTACGCTGGCTTGAAAACGGGTACCGGATTAAGACCGCAGTTACCCGGTTTCAGAGTATAGGGATTGATACTCCGGACGATTTACAGATGGCGGCCGAGTGGCTTAAAAAATAAAAAAGGCATATTATTTGCAGTTTTCGAATGCAACTGTAAATTTTTTGCCATGAAACGATTGATACTTCTATTTATATTTTCTGTTTTTATTATTTCAGGATATTCTGCTCATCAGCAAAGCGCTAATAAAGAAAAAGGTTTTATTGGCGTGGATGAAAACGAGCAATATGAACTGAAAATTTATCCCAATCCAACCAGAACCGGGCAAATTACCCTGGAAATGAATAGCCGCGAGATTTCGGAGATCCTGCTGATCGATATTTCAGGAAAAACAGTTATCTCCCGCAAAGTGGATTTTGGAGCACACAAATACCTGCTTAAACTGGAAGATGTACCCGATGGTATTTATTTTGTCAGGGTAAAAACAACTGCAAACAACATTGTTGTGAAAAAACTGGTTGTTTCGGCCCGGTAAATAATCTCCGCTTGCCCTTTTCTATACTTCTCCCATTTTTATTCAGTTTGGTGTTGGGGGTTGTGGAAAAGTGTGGAGAAATTCCCCGTTTATTTAATCATCAATCGTTTGGAAGACCAACTGTCTGAACTTCCAACCCGTTTGGTCGGGAGAAGAACCTCTTGTCTGTTTCATGATAATACCCACTACATTTTCTACCGGGTCGGCAAAGTACTGCGTGTTAAAATACCCTCCCCAGTCAAAAGTTCCCAGGCTTCCAATTCCGCCCTTGGCTACCCCTTCGGGGGTGATAACGCCAAATGCCAGTCCGTAATATTCCTCCGGGCCACTGAACAAATCTCCGGTTTGATTGGCCATAATGGTTTGCACTGTTGTTTTGCTGAGCAGGCGTACCCCGTTGTATTCGCCGCCATTCAGGTACATTTGCAGGAAGGTGGCGTAATCTTTTGCGGTACTCGAAAGTCCGGCGCCACCGGAGAAAAAGGTTTTTGCCCCTTTTACCGGATAATCGGTGTCGTAAAAGGTGACCGGGTATTTTTCCCAGTTCCCGTCTACTTTATGATGTACAGCTACCAGGCGGTCTTTTTTTGTTTCAGGGAAATAAAAGCGGGTGTCTTCCATTCCAAGCGGATCAAAAATGCGGGTTTTCAAAAATTTATCGAATGGCATTCCGGAAACGACTTCAATAAAATACCCTAAAACATCCAGCCCTTCACTGTAGGTGAATTTTTCGCCTGGATTATGGTGAAGCGGTAGTTTGGCCAGTTTTTTAACACTTTCTCCAATTGTAATATTCTCAGTAGTAAACAGGTCGGTAACGCCGGCTTTCTGAAAAATCATTTGCATACGTTCGTCTCTGTCAATAATTCCATAGCCAATGCCTGATGTGTGGGTAAGCAGGTGACGAACAGTGATTTCCTTGTTGGCCGAAACGCCTGTCCATGTTGTGTCGCTGTATTTGAATGAACTTAAAACCTTCGGGTTCTTAAATTCGGGAATGTATTTAGAGATGGGATCATCCAGCCTGAATTTTCCTTCTTCCCAAAGCATCATTACGGCAGTGGATGTAATGGCTTTGGTCTGGGAAGCAATACGAAAAATGTCGTCGCGTTGTAGCTTCCGGCCTTCCTGGGTATCGGCCATTCCGTAAGCTTTCCAGTGTACTATTTTACCATTGCGGGCAACCAGCGAAACAATTCCCGGTACCTGTCCTTCGGCAACAGCTTCTGCACACATGTTGTCGATTCGTGCAAGCCGTTCTGCAGAAATACCTGCACTTTCAGGTGAAGAAGTTTCGGTTAGTGCCGGTGATTTTTGAGTGGATTTTGTTTGCGCAATTCCTGTTGCAAAATTGATTGTCAGCAGTAAAATAAAAATGAAAATTTTTTTCATAGTTGTAAAATTAAACTTGATATTTTGGAATTCGAATCGGTACCAAAATTAGGGAAAATATGATAACTCTTTCCGGGAGAGAATAAATATTCATAACTTTAGTTTGAAAAAAAGAGCAAAAGGATTAAACAATTTTCTGGAAACGAGGTATATAATATTTTGTCATTGTAAAATATAAAAAGAATGGAAAACAGGAGAACATTTTTAAAATCGTTGGCTGGGCTCACTGCAGGTTTATCACTTCATAGTGCGGCCTTTGGAAAGGATGTTGAAACAGACCGGCTTGGTGAGATTTTGCCCAAACGGAAATTTGGCCGGACCGGGGAGTATGTTACCATCCTGGGAACAGGGGGGTATCATGTTGGCTGGACAACAGAACGCGATGCGCAGGAAGTGATTGAAGCGGCCCTGGAAGGAGGAGTGCGGTTTTTTGACACGGCAGAGAGCTATTCAAGTGGTGTGAGCGAAGAACGTTACGGCAAATACCTTACGCCCAAATACCGTGATTTGATTTTTTTGATGACCAAAACAACCGGGAATGATGCCAAAACAGTGCAGGAACACCTTGAGGGGTCACTGCGCCGCCTGAAGGTAGACCAGATTGATTTGTACCAGGTACACTCTCTTCGTACACCGCAGGATGTGGACAACCGAATTGAAAACGGTGTGTTGGATGTGCTCCTGAAAGCAAAGGAGCAGGGAAAAATCAGGCATATTGGTTTTACGGGGCACCAGAATCCGTTTGCCCATACCCGGATGCTGGAGCGTACGGAGGAAAGCGACCTTTTTGACGGCGTTTTAATGCCCGTAAATGTGCTGGATCCTTCTTACTTTAGTTTTACAGAGAACGTGTTCCCTAAAGCGCTCGATCGTAATCTGGGTATTATGGCTATGAAAACCTTAGCAGACGGCAGGTTTTTTGCCAAAAAGGAGCAGGCCAACTGGACCAGTGACGATCCCGTTATTCCCAACTACCTGAGCATTAAGGAAGCCATGTATTTTGCGTGGTCGTTACCCATTTCTGTTTTGATTACAGGGAGCGAAAATGCAACTTATATGCGTGAAAAAATCGCACTGGCACGCTCGTTTACTAGGTTTTCGGAAGAACAGAAAACAGCGCTAATTGAGAAAGTGAGAGATATAGCTCTTACCGGGAAGGTGGAATATTTTAAGAAACAGGAAGCTTAAAAATTGATTAAGCTTGGGGATTTAACTGCCGGCAATTTCCATAAAAATTTATCTTTGCAGCAATTTAGTACAGTCATGGTACCGCATAAAGTGATACCATGGCAATTATCCTGTATTTTTTAAATATCAAAGATTAAATATGTTGCCGAAGATAAATCCAACAACAACCGCCGCCTGGAAAAAACTGGAAACGTATTATGCTGCTTTCAGTGAGACACATATAAAAGAACTTTTTCAAAAAGATGCTGATCGTTTTGAAAAGTATTCTGTGAAGTTTGAAGATATTCTGGTCGATTTTTCCAAGAACCGGGTAGACGATTCTGTTCGGAGCCTGCTGGTGGAGCTGGCCGGTGAATGCAAGTTGCAGGATGCTATCGAAAGTATGTTTTCCGGCGAAAAAATCAATGCTACCGAAAACCGGGCTGTTTTACACACTGCTTTGCGTAACCGGAGTAATTCGGCTATTTTGGTTGACGGCAACGATGTAATGCCCGAAGTGAATGCGGTACTCGCCCAAATGAAGGATTTTTCGGAGAAGGTTATTTCGGGCGAATGGAAAGGTTATTCCGGCAAAGAGATTATCGACATTGTGAACATTGGTATTGGCGGTTCAGACCTGGGCCCGCTGATGGTGACCGAGGCGCTGAAACCTTATAAAAACCACCTCAACCTCCATTTTGTGTCGAATGTGGACGGAACCCACATGGCCGAAACTTTGAAACAGGTCACTCCTGAAACAACCCTTTTTGTTGTGGCTTCAAAAACGTTTACCACACAGGAAACCATGACCAATGCTAATACAGCCCGCGACTGGTTTTTGAAAACAGCCCGCGACGAAGGCTTCATAAAAAATCATTTTGTGGCGGTTTCCACCAACGAAAAGGAGGTGGCTGCATTCGGCATCGATACAAAAAATATGTTCCGTTTTTGGGATTGGGTTGGCGGACGTTACTCCCTGTGGTCGGCCATCGGGCTTTCTATTGCCTGTGGTATTGGCTTTGATAATTACGTGGAGTTGCTGGAAGGCGCCCATGCTATGGACAATCACTTTCGCCATACCGATTTGGATAAAAATATTCCTGTTATACTGGCTTTGTTTGGTATCTGGTATAATAATTTTTACGGGGCCGAAACGGAAGCTATCCTGCCTTACGACCAATACATGCACAGGTTTGCAGCCTACTTTCAGCAGGGGAACATGGAAAGTAACGGGAAATATGTAGATCGCAGCGGAGAGCCGGTGGATTATCAAACCGGTCCTGTTATCTGGGGTGAGCCGGGAACCAACGGGCAACATGCTTTTTATCAGCTTATTCATCAGGGCACAAAACTGATTCCTTGCGATTTTATTGCTGCAGCTATTAATCATAATCAGTTAGGGGATCATCATCCAAAACTGTTGGCTAACTTTTTTGCCCAAACCGAAGCCATGATGGTGGGAAAAACTGAAAGTCAGGTTGTAGCCGAATTGAAAGCTGCCGGGAAAAACAATGAAGAGATTGCCGCCCTCCTGCCGTTTAAGGTTTTCCGGGGTAATATTCCTACGAACTCTATCCTGGTTAAAAAACTGACGCCACGTGTCCTCGGATCGTTGATTGCCATGTACGAACACAAAATTTTTGTGCAGGGCGTTATCTGGAATATTTTTAGTTTCGACCAGTGGGGCGTGGAGCTGGGCAAACAACTGGCCAATGCTATCCTTCCGGAGCTTTTGGGTGATGAAAAAGTAACTGACCACGATGCCTCCACCAACGGACTGATCAACGCGTACAAAAAAATGCGTTAGGGGGTGCATCTGTCCGACTGCATAGAAGGTAGTCGGCCCATTTTAATCTACTTGCAGAAAGCAACGTAGTTTTGCTGAGTCAGAAAAATATTGAGGTATCTTGGCCTTGAAGGGGTGCGAGTATGTTGTTTTTTGTCTGTAAACTTATTGATGTAAGAGCAAACCCGGTAAATGTATTTTTTATTTGTGCCGAAGCGTTAATAAACAGTTTTTATCCTGGAGTAAGGTTGTTATTTTGAAAGTAGCCGAATTCTGCTTCTGTTCAGGTATTCAAAATTGCGTAACTAAATGATACAGCAGGGCAAAATAACCGTTAAAAAAGGAGGGTATTTTGGCAAAATTTTTAACTTTGATGCTGTAAAACATGTTATAGGCATATATGTTAAGTTCAGAAATGGGAATAAAAGATATACTTGAGAATCCGAATTCTATTTTTTATTTGTTAAGCCGGGAAGAAAAAGAGGAATTAGAGAGGCACATTTCACTGGCTCACTATAAAAAGAATGAGTTTGTTTTTAAAGAAGGAGACAAGCCTTCGGGTTTTATGATATTGGTGAACGGCAAAGTAAAAATCTTTAAGGAAGGAGTTGGTGGTCGCGAACAAATAATCCGTATGGCTAGGCCTCTGGGTATTATCGGTTACCGTGCCCTGTTTGCTGAAGAAAATCATATTGCCTCTGCTGTTACCATTGAAGAATCAATGATTTGTACTATCTCGCCTGATTTTGTATTGAACAAGGCGCTTCAAAACAATCATTTTTCCCTTCGGATTATCCGGAAACTTTCCACGGAACTGGGTTTTTCCAATGCCCGCACCGTTACGCTGACGCAGAAACATATTCGCGGGCGGTTGGCTGAATCGCTCCTGTTGCTGAAAGATAAATACGGTTTTGAGCATGACGGCACCACCCTGAAAGTATACCTTTCGCGCGAAGACATTGCCAACCTTTCGAATATGACCACTTCCAATGCCATTCGCACCCTTTCAACTTTTGCCAACGAGAAGGTAATTGCCATCGACGGGCGGAAAATAAAAATTTTGGATTCTCACCGGCTGGATAGAATCAGCAAGCTGGGATGATCATTCGTGTAAGTAAACCCTTTTTACACGTTGCGAAATACCTGTCAATACTTCATACGGAATGGTGGCTGTTTTTTGAGCTACTTCGCTAATCGAAATATGTGGGCCGAAAAATTCCACTGAATCACCCGGCTGCGCTTTTAAATCCGTTACATCCAGCATCAGCATATCCATGCAAATGTTTCCAATTACAGGTACGCGTTGTCCCTTTAAATAGGCCTCCCCGTTGCTATTTCCCAATTTGCGATCAAGACCGTCGGCATAGCCCACGGGAACCACTGCAATTTCGGTTTCGCGTTCAATTTGGCCTTTTCTGCTATAACCTACTGTCTCGCCGGGTTTCAGCTTTTTTATCTGCGAAATAATGCTTTTAAACGTACTGATATTCTGCAATGGCAGCCCGGTAACCGAAACACCGTAAAGCCCGATTCCCAGCCGCACCATTTCCATCTGTTTCCCGGGGAAACGTTCTATGCCGGAAGAGTTTAAAATGTGCCGGTCGATTTTGTAAGGGAGCCTTGAGATTATTTTGTCGGACAGTACGTCGAACCGTTGAAATTGTTCGTGTGTAAAATCATCGAATGTGGGGTCGTCGCTAGTGGCAAGATGCGAAAAGACGGAAACGATTTTTAGCCGGTTGTTTTGTTCCAGACTTGAAAGGATACTTTCAATTTCTTCCTCTGTTTTAAAGCCAAGACGGTTCATCCCGGTTTCTAATTTCAGGTGAATGGGAAATTGTTGCAGGGCATTTCTGTCCACCGCTTCTTCAAATGCCTCCAGTAGTTTTATGCTGTAAATGTTTGGTTCCAGCCGGTAGTCAATTATATGCTGGAAACTGTGTTCTTCGGGGTTCATAACAATCAGGGGTATTTGAATCCCGGCCTGTCGCAGTTCCACACCCTCGTCGGCTACGGCCACTGCCAGGTAATCCACATTCTGGAACTGTAAAAGTTTGGCAATCTCCACATCCCCTGTTCCGTAAGAAAAGGCTTTCACCATTACCATGGTTTTAGTGGAAGGGTGGAGTAGTCCACGAAAAATATTCAGGTTGTGTACCAGGGCATTTAAATCGATTTCCAATACGGTTTGATGTGCCTTTTGCTGCAGTAGCGAAGAGATTTTTTCAAAGGTAAAAGCCCGGGCCCCTTTTATTAAAATGATGGAATCGGAAAAGCGGGTTCGCAGAAATTCTTGTTCAAAATCTTCGGTGGAGGGGTAAAATGCTTTTTGTAACGAAAAGGCATCCTGGTGAGCTGAGATTTTCGGACCAATGCCCACCAACCTATCAATTTCCCATCGTTGTAACAAATGGTTAACCTGACGGTACAGTTCGTCTTCCGGAATCCCGGTTTGCTGAATATCGGAAAGGATAACCTGCTTCTTTTTGTGGCCTTTTTTTGCTTGCTGATGCAGCACCGAAAGGGCAATGGAAAGAGATGCCAGGTCAGAATTGTAGTAGTCGTTAATAAGCAGACAGTTATTGATTCCTTGTTTAATTTCTAACCGCATGGCCACCGGGGCAAGCTGCCCGAACCGGGATAAAATTTTTTCGGTATTTTCGGACAGAATCCAGGCCGTGGCAAAACAATGACAGGCATTTTCTACCGATGAAGCATCGGTAAACGGGATTTTAAAATGGTATTTTTTTTCACTAATCCGGGCTTCAAGAGTTGTGTTTCCGTTTTCCTGATACGTAGTAAATTGAATGAGCGCCTTGTTGTTTTGCCGTGTCCAGCTTACTGCTTCCACTCCATGACTTTTGCAGAACGCCTGGACCAGCGGGGTGGTATTTTTATCGTCAACGCAAAATACCAGCTTTTTGGCTTTTGAAAACAACAGCAACTTTTCCTCTGTTTTCTGCTGTTTCGATTGAAAGTTTTCCTGATGGGCATCCCCAATATTGGTAAGAATTCCTATTTCAGGTTGAATAATGGGGGCGAGCTTTTTCATCTCTTCCGACTTTGAAATGCCAGCCTCCAAAATTCCAAGATTAAAGTGGTTGTCCATCAGTAACACTGAAAGCGGCACTCCTATTTGTGAATTGTAGCTTTTGGGACTGCGAACAATCCTGAACTCTTCTGAAAGCAGTTCGTGCAGCCACTCTTTTACAATCGTTTTGCCGTTACTTCCTGTAATACCTACCACCGGATACTGAAATTTTTTACGGTGATACTCCGCCAAATGCTGCAGGGCTTTTGTGGTGTCTTCCACCTGAATAAAAGCTGCATCAGGAGTAATAGAGGACGCATCGGAAACCACAAAGGCGTTTAACCCTTTTTTTTCTAAGTTGGAAATATATTTGTGCCCGTTGTTTCGTGGACCAGTTAGTGCAAAAAACAAGGCATTTTCTCCTTTAAAAAAAGTGCGACTGTCGGTTACAATTTGTTTTATTTTTTGGTCTGAAAAACCGGTATGATCTACCAGCTTTCCATGAACAATGGTTGCAATTTCAGAAAGTGTATATTCAATCATTTCGTGCTTTTGTAGCCAAATCATTTATCCTTTAATAAACATGTAGCGTTGGATGAATAAGAAATTAAAATTAGTATTTTTACAAAATTAAACTTAAAAAACAATAGCCCGGCAAAGAATGGAAAATAAAAAACTCGTAAATATTTTGCTGAAGGACATGGGCGAACTCGAAGAGTTGATTGCCGAAATGAAGTCAACCCGGCGTTTCGATGCACTGGAGGTGGAGCTGGTACACACCCGTGCCAAAGGGATTTTACAGCTAATGCAACTGCTTGATGTAAAAGAAGAACCGACGCAGGAAGACATTCGGGAAGAGATAGAAAATGTAGAAAGGCTGAAAGAAGAGGCGGAGAAGAAGTTGTTTGAAAATGAAGATGTTTTGCCGGAGAAGCAACGCGAGGAAGAAACGCAGGAGGAGGCTCCAATGCAGATAGTAGAGGAGGTGAAAATCACGGAAGTAGTTGAAGAGGATTCATCGCACAAAGAGGAACCCATAGAGAAGTTAGAAGAAGAGGATGAGGATATGCTGGAAGAAGAGACGGTTGAGAGTGGAAGTAATTCACGGCTTGGTGATAGCTTTTTAATAGGAAAATCGGTGAATGATTTACTATCCGGGAGCCAAAAGTTGGAGTTCAAGTTGTCGAACCGGCGGGTGAGTAGTATTCAGGCAGCCATTGGCATTAATGACCGGTTTCAGTATATCCGGGAGCTGTTCGAGGGCAACAATGAAAAATTTCAGGAAGCGGTAAAAATTCTCGACTCTAAACAAAATATTAAAGAGGCAGTGGATTACCTTCGTGCCCATTATAAATGGAAGAAAAATGAAACTAGCCTCAAATTTATAAACCTTGTAAAACGCAGGTTTCAAGATGAATGAGCAGGGAAAGCTGGTTCTGGTTCCTACCCCCATCGGCAATCTCGACGACATTACATTGCGGTCCATTGCTACACTTAAAGAGGCTGATCTAATTCTGGCTGAGGATACCCGTGTTTCATCCAAATTATTGCACCATCTGGGTATCGATAAAAAGCTTACCCCACATCATAAGTTTAACGAACATAAGACCATTTCGGGTATTGTCGTAAGATTACAGCAGGGGCAACGAATTGCACTGATTTCGGATGCCGGTACCCCGGGTATTTCTGATCCCGGGTTTTTGCTGGTTCGGGCTTGTGTGGAAAGTGGTGTAGAGGTGGAATGCCTGCCCGGAGCTACCGCATTGATCCCGGCATTGGCAGTTTCCGGATTGCCTGCCGAACGTTTTGTTTTTGAGGGGTTTCTTCCTCAAAAGAAGGGGCGTCAAAAGCGGTTGCAGCAACTAGCGGATGAAACGCGTACTCTCATTTTTTATGAATCCCCTTTCAGATTGGTGAAAACCCTGGGGCAACTGAGTGAGACTTTTGGCGGAGAACGCCGTGCCTGTGTTTGCCGTGAGCTTTCAAAGCTGTTTGAAGAAATCAAACGGGGAACATTAGACGATCTCCAAAAATATTATTTTGAAAATCCCCCCAAGGGAGAGATAGTGATAGTGGTGGAAGGATTGCCGAAAAAAAAAGGTAGTTGAATATACACAGGAGAAAATATACGCATCTTTTTTTCGACCTAGACAATACGTTGTGGAGTTTTGAAGAAAATTCCCTTGGCGCTATGCAGCTAACTTTTTCTCAATTTTGTTTGGAGTCGCAAGGTGTTGATTTTCTTTCTTTTTTTAATATATATTCGAAAAATAACCGGTTGCTTTGGGAAGATTATAGGAATGGGAAGGTGATAAAAAGGGATTTGATGCGGCTTCGTTTTCAGCAAACTCTTGAAGCATTCAGGATTGTAGGAATCGACCCCCTGGAAATGAATACATTTTACCTCACTGAAATGCCAAACCAAAAATGCCTGGTTGACGGAACGCCTGAATTGTTAGACTATCTGAAAAGGAAAGGGTACTCTATGTTTGTTATTACTAACGGATTCAGGGAGGTTCAGTATAAGAAACTGAAAACAAGTGGTCTGGATGGGTATTTCTCCAAAGTTTTTATTTCTGAAGATATCAAATCGCCGAAGCCAAACAAAGAGATATTTGAATATGCGGTAAAATCTGCCAATGCCAGAAAGGTTGCCAGTCTTATGATTGGAGATGACCTGCATGCGGACGTGGCCGGAGCTCTTAATTTTGGAATGGATGCGGTGTGGTTTAACCCGGAAAATAAAACAGACTGCGAAGAGCCATTGAAAAAGAACCATTCGAAAAATTTGATGTATCGTGTTCACACATTAGCCGGTTTAACACAAATTCTTTGAATATACTGTAAGAAAAAGAAAGGCGTTGTGTAATTAAAAAATTATTTTTTTATAACAAACATTTTTTTTTTCAATTCTTTTTTTAAAATTTGCATTTAAAGTTTTTTAACATTTGTTAGTGTAACAAACAATATCTCTTGGGATAAACAGAGAAAAAATTAATAATTGTACCTAATCAGTTAGGTTAATAAGGGAGCATTCCTTTCTTGTTTAGATTATTTAATTTGCCGTTTAGTTGCTAACTTAAAAACCAAATTTATGCAAAAAACCGAAAAATCAGCATTTAAACCGGGAAACCATACGATCACAATTTCCATCAAAAAAAAATGATAAACTGAAATTTGCCGGGAGGAACTCACTCTTCTTATTTTACAATTACCCTTCGTAGATTTTCATCTTTCCTCCTGGCTTTTTCCGCTTTTTATTGCGAATTAAATGTGAAAAGTACATTAATTGGCAATTGTAGTTGTATTTGTAATTGAGATCTTTTTTTAAATTTGTGCTTGTTAGCGTTTTTTAACATTCGTTAGTCATTGTAAACACTTTGGGAAAAATGGACGAAATATATACCATCTGAGAGATGGCGACAGAAGAAAGAGTAAATGAGATGTTTTTTGCTGTTTAATTTTATAATTTAAAAACTATTTCTATGAAAAAGATTGTATTTTTTTTCTCGATTCTCCTTTTCATGGGAACGCTGGCATTAAATGCCCAAACGAGGGTTATAACCGGTAAGGTTACCTCGGCGGAAGACAGTGAACCCATACCCGGAGTATCGATTTCAGTACTGGGTACCACATTGGGGACAGTTTCCAATATTGATGGAGAGTTCTCTTTACAGGTGCCTGAAGATGCTCAGACGCTTGTCTTTTCATTCGTAGGGATGACAAGAAAAGAAGTTGCTGTAGAGGGAAGATCAGTCATTAATGTTCAATTGGAGTCAGAGATGATTGGCGTTGAAGAAGTGATGGTAGTAGCTTACGGCACTACTTCAAGGGAAGCAAAGACAGGGTCTGTGACTCAGGTAACCGCTGAACAGATTGCTGATGTTCCTGTTTCAAGTTTCGATAAAGTACTTAGCGGTAAACTTGCCGGTGTGACGGTTACAGCCACTTCCGGACAGCCAGGGGCTGCTTCTCAGATTCGTATTCGTGGTACCAGTTCTATCAACGCGGGGAACGAACCTCTTTATGTGATAGACGGGGTGCCGGCAATGGCTCTTCCGGGTGATTCAGATAGAGATGGATCCCAGGACTATTTTTTTACGAATACAATGAATGCATTGTCTACGTTGAACCCCAACGATATTGAATCGGTTACTGTATTGAAAGATGCGGCAGCTGCCTCAATTTACGGTTCAAGAGCTGCCAATGGCGTTATTCTGGTGACTACTAAAAGTGGGCAAGCCGGGAAAACCAAGTTTTCTGTAAGAGCAAAATACGGGATATCGCAATTGGCCAATGATAATAATTACGGAACCATGTCCCCGAAACAATTGCTTACTTATTTCAGGGATGGTGTAAGGAATGCAGGAGATGACCCTGACAATCCAGCTAATGCCAATGATTCAAAGTATTACCCTATGGAACTGCTTTCCCGTCCTCTTACAAACTGGATGGACGCATTTACAAGGTTGGGACAGACGCAGGAATATGAACTATCGGCTAACGGGGGAAGTGAAAAGACGAAATATTTTACTTCCGGATCATACCATAGTTCTGAAGGTGTTTTTCACGGAATCTCATTTGAAAAAATGCAGTTCAGGACAAATGTCGATCATGCAATCAACGATAAGCTGACAATTGGAACCAGAGTAAATGCAGCCTATACGGAAAGCAATGACGTTTCTATGCAGAGTTTGTATTTTGCTAACCCGCTTTTTGCAGGGATGCTGATTTTGCCCTGGACACCACTCTATGATGAGAATGGAAAATATAATCTTAATATCCCGGAGAATGCCTATACCAACCCGAGAGCTACCGCTGCGTATGATGATCAGTGGGAAAAACAATACCGCTTTCTGGGAACAGGTTTTCTTGAATGGGAACCGGTTAAGGGATTAAAAATTAAAACAACCAATTCGGCCGATCTTACTTCAGCAGAAGGGAGAAGGTATTGGTCAGAAGATGGAGCTTATGAACCGGCACCGGAAGATGTGGCCCTTCAGACTACCACTTCCTTGTACCGGCAGCTGACAACATCGAATACAGTTAATTACAGTAATGTTTTTGATGATGTTCACAACCTGAGGGTATTGGCCGGACAGGAAGCTACCGTTTATGATTTTTGGTATTACTATACCTGGGCCCCAGGCGTGGATCCGGATATGCCTTACCTGAACACAGCTACCTCTGATGATGACGATGCCGATTATGACAATACAAGTTGGACCTTGTTGTCTTACTTCGGTATCTTAGATTATAATTATAATGGTAAATATTACCTCCAGGCAAGTTTTCGTGCAGATGGAAGTTCCAGGTTTGGTGCGGATACCAAATGGGGGAATTTTTATTCGGTAGGCGCTTCCTGGAATATTCATGAAGAGAGTTTTATGGATAATCTGACTTGGATTGATTTGTTGAAACTAAGAGCTAGTTACGGTATCAACGGAAACAATGAAATTGGAGACTATGACCAGTTTGGTGTGTATGGTTCAAGGCAGTATAATGGTGTTTCAGGCTTGGGACCAGATAACCTCGCCAACCCAAAATTAAGCTGGGAGTTAAATACCTCTTATAATATCGGGTTAGACTTTAATATTTTCAGAAGACTTTCCGGTAATATTGATGTTTATAAAAGGGTAACTTCTGATATGCTGTTGGACAAGCCTTTGTCCAGAACCACTGGTTTTACCAGCATTACAACTAACATTGGAGAGCTTTCCAACAGGGGGATTGAATTACAGCTGGAAGGGAATATTTTAAGCGGTCCGGTTAAGTGGGATTTGAGTTTTAATATTGCACGGAATATTTCTGAAGTAACAGATTTGGCCGGAAATGACCAGATTGAATCTGATTACAGTAGCAGGCTGTTTTATGTTGTAGGTGAGCGGTTATTTACCTACTATTTATATGATTATGAAGGAGTAGATCCTGTAGATGGAAATGCTCTCTGGAGAACTGAAGACGGTCAGCTGACCAGCGATTACGGCAAGGCCAGAAGGTATTTTGCCGGAAGTCCTGAACCCGACTGGTATGGAGGTCTTTCTTCAATGGTTACCTGGAAAGGATTGGCTTTGAATGTAGCCGTGGAATATAAAATAGGAAATGAAGTACTGATTGAAGAAAACCGGTACCTGACATCCGATGGGTATAACTGGGATAGCAATCAGGTTAGTACCGCACTTAATTACTGGACCACAATGGGTGAAGTAGCGGACAATCCAAAACCTATTTTTAATAACTCTACCAATTCAAGTGGCTTCAGGAATACCCGCTGGATGCAACGGGGCGATTACCTGAGATTGAAAGATGTGACGCTCTCATATACTATTCCTCAAAAATATACTGATAAATTGAATCTGGGAGCAGTGAAAGTTTATGGCAGTGGTTATAATGTTTACACATTCCATGATGTCGACTACTGGGATCCGGAAAGAGGTGTAGATGGAATGGGATTTGGGATTTACCCCATGACAAAAACATTTGTTTTTGGTCTTGATGTAATGTTTTAACCTTAAATGAATAGAATGATGAAAACAAAAATATTATACATAGCAGGGTTGTTGCTGTTTACAGTGGCTTTTTCATCTTGTAATAAAGATTTTCTTAATGAAGAGCCTATTTTGCAACAAACAAATGAATTTACCCTTTCTACTTTTAAGGGGTTGAACCAGGCAACGGTGGGGGCTTATTCACCGCTTTTCGACACACCGTGGTACGGAAGAAACTTTGTGGTTGCTGCTGATATCAGGAGTGGTAATGCCAAACTGAGCCCAAAGTCATCGGGACGATTCAGAACTGAATTTCAGTGGGGATACAACCCTGGTACTGCTCCGGGACTGTGGACCACAGCATATGATGCCATTGCCCGGGCTAATAATGTGATTAATGCCATTGATGCAGAGTTCTCAGAAGATGATGTTACACAACAGGAGATAGATAATGTAAAAGCTGAATGTTTGTTTATTCGCGCTATTGGTCATTTTGACCTGGTTCGTTTATATGCTCAGCCATACAGCCATGATAAAGCAAGCCTGGGAGTTCCGGTAATTTTGGTAACTGAAATCGGATTACCCGAAAGAAATACGGTGGAGGAAGTTTTCACGCAGGTTGTGAACGACCTGAAAGAAGCGGAATCGATTATCGAATCGGATTATGTTCGTGCAGACGGAAATGACAATAAAGGGTTTGTAACCAAAGCAGCCATTCAGGCCTTGCTTGCCAGGGTATATCTTTATATGGAAGACTGGCAGAATGCAGCTGATTATGCTACAAAACTTATCAATAACGATGAATTTCAAATGTACACCACAGAAGAATACACAACCTGGGACAATGGTGGCGTATTTGGACTTGAAGCGGCCAAAGTACCGGGCGAAATAATATTTGAAATTTATGGCTCTGAAGGAAATACGGCTCACGGTAACTGGGATGTTATAGCGTATATGTTATCCCCGGACGGATATGGTGATGTTGGCGCTTCTCAGGATTTACTCGATTTGTTCGAAGAAGGAGATGTGAGGGGTAATTTATTCCGCACCCATCCCGATTTTGGCGATGCGTTGTGGTCATTAAAATATCCAGGTAAAAGCGGTAACCTCCGGGAAGAAAATATACCGGTACTGCGTTTGTCTGAAATGTACCTGATTCGGGCAGAAGCTCTTCTTAAAGGGGCTGTAGTTAGCGGGGCATCAGCTGCCGGTGATTATAGTGTAATTCGGACAAACAGAGGATTAACTGCTGTCTCTTCAGTGTCTCTTCAGGATGTGTATAATGAAAGAAGACGTGAGCTTTGTTTTGAAGGGCATCAGTTGTTTGACCTTGCAAGAACGAAAAGAGAATTGGTGCGGAACGATTACAGTGGTACTGTAAACCAAAATGTTCCATTTCCTGATTATAAATGGGCTGCACCCATTCCACTCGGTGAAACGGATGCGAATCCGAATATGCAACAGAATCCAAATTATAATTAAGAAAGGTTGATTATGAAAACAATAATAAAGTATATTTTATATAGTCTTGCAGGTGTCATTTTATTATCTGCCTGTAATGATCTTAATGATCCCGAGATGTTTAGCCCGGAAGATGCCTTTATTGCATTTACCACTACTACTGCCTCCGTTTCTGAGATAAATTCAACGGTAAGTATCCCGGTGCAGGTTACAGCATTAAAAGGTGCTCCTTCTGTCTCTGTTACTTTTGAATTTGACATAGAAGGGCTCGAGAAGCCAGCTATTGAAGGCGAGGATTTTACTCTGCTTAATGCATCGAAAACATTGTCGGTGAGTTCTGGTTATGGATATGATACCATCCGGATTAAAACAATTGATAATGACCTGTTCACAGGGAATAAAACAGTGAACATTAAATTGGTTTCCAATAGCCTGGATTATGATTTTGGTGCAGAGAATACGTTAGCACTAACCGTAAACGATGATGACCATCCACTAGGCTGGATGCTGGGTAGTTATAATGCAAAAGTTACGGCAACGGCTAATGGAGATTTAAGTTATCCGGTTAATATTATGGCTCTTGAAGGGGAAACAAAAATTGTTAAAATTTATGGATTATCAGGGGTTGGGTTAGGTGCTCCGATTGATCCCCCGACAAGTGAAGATGATTTCGATTATTATTTGTTAGGAACAGTGAGTGATGACTTTTCCTCAATAAGTATTAAATCAGGACAGGAGTGGGATGATTGGAATTATGGTCCAACCAGCTTTACTGTATGGTTAGACGATAACGGCGAAGCAGACGAAGCAGATGCATTAATTGGAACTATCACTACTGATGGCGGCGTTGTTATTACCTTCTCTCAACAGTTTACTTTTATGATTACAGAAGGGAATAATGAAGGACTTGGAATTCAGTGGGCATGGAATGAGGATGCAGAGCCCAATAGTCCAACATGTATTTTAACCAGAGCAGAGTAAAATAGAAACAATTATGATAATATTCAGATTGTTAAACTTATAAAAGTATGATAATGAAAAATATAATTATAAAAATAACTACAGTTCTCTTCCTTGGCCTGTTAATTATGGGCTGCGAAAAGTGGGATGAGTACGAAAGCGCTGACCTGGCAAGTGCTCCGGAAGCGACACTTAGCCTTGTTGCAGTCCAGGACTCTGCTGTTACAGTTAGTGTGAATACGAATGTTGCCGGTTATGTCTCTATCGTGATAACCGATGATACTACCTTAACGGCAGCAGACATAGATGGAGAGTTGCTACTTATTGGTAACATTGATGGCCTTGGAGATACACTTGTTGGGGTAGAAAGTGCACAAGCGGTTCAACACACTTTTAAAACCGATTTGACTCAGAATATGCCGTACATGGTTTTTGCAGTTGCTTCCAATGGTGACGGTGTGTACAGTGCTGTCAAGGAATTAAAGGTTCAGACAGATGATAGTTATGCTCCTTACTTAGTGAGTACAACTCCTTCAAAATCACCTGACGCAGAACAGGAAAATTCTTTCTCTGTGGAACTTAAATTTTCTGAGCCGGTACAATTGGGAGAAGCTCCGGTATTCAAATTTTCCTATTATTTTGATGACGAAGAACATGTAGTGGATGCTGATACTATTACGGTAGATGGTAATCTTGTTACTGTTTATCAAAGTAAAGTGCCCCACAATGGTGAATGGGTATTTTTGTCATGGGAAGAAGGAGCCGTAACCGATTTTCTTGCCGGTACACCAAACAAAGTGGAAGCACAAACAAGTGGTGTTGTTGAGGCTGAATTGACAGGATTGTACTGGAGAGTTCAGCATGTGCCATTTGAAATGAGTGTTGAAAGCTTTATGCCTGAAGCAGGGTCTGCTGTTTCTGATAACCAGTTTGATATCATGTATAAATTCCCCTATGCAGTTTCATTTGCTACAGATGATGAAGGGGATCCTGTATATGAAGATGGGGACGTAACGGTTGTATTCTGGAAAGAAGGTAAACAGGTTATTTTGGAAATACCATCCGGTAACCTTTCAATTACAAATGACAGTACTTTGGTAATTGCTCTGACTGAAGCTGCCAGTTATGGTGACTGGGTTTCTGTAAGTATTGCCGAAGGTGTAGTTGTAGATATGTATGAAAATCCAAATGCTGCGTTTGAAAGTGATAATGAGTCGGGGGCAAATTGGTTAGTTTCTTATGGATATACCCGTGATATGATTATTGGGACCTATACTATTTTCGGAGTTTCTCATCCCGCTTTTGATTTTGATGAATCATTTGAAGTGACGATAGAGGAAGATACTGAAAACGAAAACCAGGTTATTGTGACCGGTATGTATTATTCCGACGTGCCAATAACAGCTGTATTTGACGGCGATTTTGCAACATTAACTTTCAATTTCCCGTTACAGGACGATGGTTACAACTGGATTGATATTGGTGATATTTATGGAGATGGCGATGGTTCTACCAACTCACTTGAAGTTTATGGCGATGACCACTTTGTTTGTCAGATAGATGCCGATGGTAACATGTCTACTGGTGATGAATATTGGTGGGGATCCTATTATTACGGAGTTGATGCTGATGGTTGGAATAATATCTTTGTTGCTTCAACATGGACAAAAATGGAAAGTGGCGTTGAAGCATCTGCTCTCAAATCCGGAAGTTTGGATAAAAAGAAAATTCTGCACAGCGGAATTCCAAGAATAAAAATGAATGAGAAATAAAATTTAAAAGACTGCTTTTAGTAAGTCTTATAAATTGAAGTGTAAATTGGAAAAATAAGGGACTTCGGAAAAAAACGAAGTCCCTTATTGCTTAAACAACTTTTTTTGTAATTTGGTGGTCTGCAAAGGAGAGAAGATATGAAGAGGCTGGGGGTAATTTTTATATTATTTGTTTTATTTTTTTCTGCATATGGCGAAAAAGTGCAGAAGCAGAGAGCACTTGATATTTCATTAAAGTTTTTCTCACACCGTTTCAATATAGAGAATAGAACGGTTAGAGAAATTGAAGAAGTGCGGGAGAAAGAGGTTTTAACTCATTATGTCATTAATTACGAACCGGAAGGATGGGCCCTTGTGGCTGCCGATGATCGGGTGAAACCGATTTTAGCATATTCAGTTACCGGGGAGTTTAATGTTGATAGGTCTTTAACTTCGCCGGAGATAAAATATTGGCTCAGCATTTATCAGAACCAGATTTATTCTACTGTAAAAGAAAGTACCCTTTCAAAAAATAGAGACTGGGACAAATGGTTGGAGGATGATATGGTTCAAACCAAATCTGCCACTGCCTCTGTAAGTCCGCTATTGAGTGCAGAATGGAACCAGGATACCGGATGGAACCGGTTTTGTCCGGTAGATGAGGAAGGCCCCGGAGGTCATGCTTTAGTAGGGTGTGTCGGTGTGGCGATGGCACAGGCAATGAGTGTGGCAAAATATCCTGAAAAGCCCCAGGGGAAACACAGTTATGTGCACGATACATACGGAACAATCTATTTAAATTATGATAACGAGGTGGCCTATAACTGGGATGGTATGTCAGCAAGTGCCTCGGATAATGAAAATGCCAGTCTACTCTACCATTGTGCAGTGGCTGTGAGTATGGATTTTGGCCCCGACGGTTCCGGATCTCTTTCAAGCCGGGTAGCTCCAGCATTAAAAGAGCATTTTGGATATACCGATGATGTGAAGTATTA
The DNA here is from genome assembly GCF_003573545.1 of Mariniphaga sediminis. Lineage (GTDB taxonomy): Bacteria > Bacteroidota > Bacteroidia > Bacteroidales > Prolixibacteraceae > Mariniphaga > Mariniphaga sediminis. The sequence continues at coordinate 35,896 of NZ_QWET01000015.1, forward strand.
TCAGCGCTTTGAGAGTGATTCTGAATGGAAAGAACTTCTTAAATCTGAACTGAACAAGGGAAACGTTCTGGTTTATTCCGGCGATCCCGGAACAGGTGACGCGGGGCATAGTTTCAATATAGATGGATATGATATTAATGACTATTTCCATTTTAACTGGGGGTGGAGTGGAAAGTATAACGGATATTATTCTATTGATAATATTAATCCGGGCGATAATAAATTCAATAAGAACCAAGACGTTGTAGTGGGTATTTCCGAACCGTATTTTGGTCCTACAGATATCATCTTGTCTGCCCGGAAGGTATCTGAGGAATTACCTGTTGGAAGTTTTGTTGCCACGATAGAAGTAAAAGATAATTCACCTGAGGACTTTTTTACCTACCAGTTGGATGGGGGGCCAAAATTCCCCAAGGGTAGGCTTGAAGCTTCTTTTTATATCGAAAATGATTCATTAAAAACAAAGTATGTGTTTGATGCTTCGGTGAAAGATGAATATATTCTCAATATTGAAGTCACTGATACAGATTTTAATACCTACAGTGAAGAGTTCATTATTGAAATCCTGCCAAAATCGTATACTTCCAGTGCAGAACTAAGTGCGGATAGTAAGTCCCCAAAGATCTTTTACAGTAACACCAATAATGCGATAACTATCCTAACGGAAAACGATAGTTATTTAAATGCTGTCGTAGATGTATTTGATATTCGCGGAGTGAAAATTTATTCCGGGTTTCTTGAAAGTAACAGACAACTCATTAATCCGGGGAGCCTGAATGAAGGGATTTATTTAGTCAGGGTTTTAGATAAAAAGGGAAGCAAACAACCCTATGTTCAAAAATTGCTGATCAGTAATCGTTTATAGACTATTTAAATAATGTGCCAGTATTTTTATATGGTTATCATCATTCAGATTGATTTTGTTTTCTTTTAAAAATGTTTTAATCTCTTTTTTCCAGTCTGGAAAAGAGTTGTACAAATTGCTCTTTTTTAAGGAAATTATTTCATGGCTGGTTTTAGTTGTATAAAAGTGGTTTTCATTCACCCTGAATTTTTTGCCATCGTCTTGTTTGTCCCATAACATGCGAATATCCATGCTGTTTATTCCCCCAATGTTAACATCAGATTGTTGAATAGTTGCAGCAGTTGTGGTCGATGATCCGTAAGCTCCCTCTGTTTCAAAAAGGTCATTCATATTTCCTTTTATCTTTTTGAAGGTCTTTATGGCGTCCCCTTCTTTATTGAGTAATATATAGAAGTTTTTCTGCAGATAGATCATTGTAATTTCACCGAATGATACCTCTGAGATATCTTCGGGTTCCGTTACGCTCATTATTTTATTATTTTTTTGAAACTGAAGCTCCTCGCTTAGGAGGTTATAATTTGCACTGGCTTTAGTGACATTGCCATCCTGGTGAATAATTGTGCAGGAACTGAACTCTTTCAGCAGAAAGGGCCAATTTGAATTCGGGTTTTCATATATGTTTTGGCTCTCGGTGATAAGCCCTGCAAATAAGAGCGCTGTTAGAAATATTATTTTTCTCATGATGTTGTGATTTTATTGTATTAGTTGATATTTTCTCTTTTGGTATCTTCAGGATAAAAAAACATTTATTTTGGATAAACACAGGTAACTCCAAAATTAGAAAAAATATTTTTTACAACAGATACAATTAAAAAAATTGCCTATGTTTCCCTCTTTTTCTTTTTAGCAGCCGGAAACAACACATTATTCAGGATAAGCCGGTATCCGGGGGAGTTAGGGTACAGGTTTAAATCGGTTGGCGGATCGCCCACGAGGTGCCGGTAATCTTCCGGGTCATGGCCACCATAAAAAGTCCAGAACCCTTTCCCTTTTTCGCCATGGATGTATCGGGCTTCACGGGCCGGTTTATTTTCGCCCATAATCAGGACATTGGGTTTTATCACTTCTTTTCGGAAGGCTGTGGTTTGCCCCATGAATCCTTTGATCAGGTTGCGGTGATTTTGGCAAAGCATAGTGGGAATAGGATCCCATTTTGCTGAAAATTCAAACAGGGAGAAAAAATCGTTTTCCCTTGGAATATGGCGGGTATTGGTAGCGTCTATGTTGGAAAACTCATATACATTCGGGTCTTTTTCCAGTTTAAAGTTCTCAAAGGCAAAGGTTTTGGAAAAGTCGAGTTTTTCATCTGCATTAGGGATTGCCGGATCGCCGTCGAACATTGATTCGCAGATGTCAAGTCCGGTGGCTGCTCTTGCAATGTCGTAGGTATCTGTAGCGGCACACATGGCAAACAGGAAGCCGCCATTCACCACATACTTGTCAATTTCCCGGGTAATGAACGATTTCATTTCTGACACTTTCAAAAATCCCAGTTCTTCAGCCATGTTTTTATTGATACCTACTTCCTGCTGGTACCAGGGCATATGTTGATGGGTTCTCCAAAATTTTCCAAACTGCCCGGTAAAATCTTCATGGTGCAGGTGTAGCCAGTCGTAATCAACGAGTTTTCCGTTTAAGATTTCTTCGTCATAAATAATATCGTATTCGATTTCAGCATAAGTGAGAACCAGTGTTACTGCATCGTCCCAGGGTTGTTTGTTGGGCGGGGAATATACGGCAATTCTGGGTGCTTTATTCATGCTCACTGCATCCTGGTTCGCTTCGGGCTGTGCAATTTCATTCAGTATGGCAGATGCCTGCACATCGGTAATTGTTTCAAAGGAAACCCCCCGAACCACACATTCGCTTTCAATCTCCGGATGGTGCTGTATAAGGAAACTTCCTCCCCGGTAATTAAGCAGCCACTTCACTTCTACATTTCGTTGAAGTACCCAGTAGGCAATCCCGTAAGACTTTAGGTGGTCTTGCTGTGAATCGTCCATGGGAATCAGTAATTGGATAGCACTGGCGTGGATAAAGAATATCCAAAATCCGAACAACAACACTACTTTTTTTCTCATATCTGCTTTCCTGTTATCAGAAAGGCACATCGTTGCCTGCCCTGTTGGGTTTATCAAAACCTGTATTGGTGGAAATGCCCGAACTTGCTGCATACTCTTCCGCATCATCATCCTCGTTCATTTTGGAGCTGAAAGTTTGAGCATTGAAGCCTTCGGAAAAGTTCGTTTCCATGTCGCTAAATTTGGCCAATTCTTTTTTAAACGCCAAATGTACGTCGCCTGTGGCGCCATTCCGGTGCTTGGCAATGATAATCTCAGCTACCCCAAGTAACGAGTTTCCGGAATCATCTTCTGTAATTCCGAAATATTCGGGGCGGTGAATAAATGTTACAATATCGGCGTCCTGTTCAATGGCTCCTGATTCGCGCAGGTCGGAAAGCTGCGGGCGCTTCCCCTCGCGTGATTCAACAGATCGGTTCAACTGAGAAAGTGCAAGAATGGGGATGTTAAGTTCTTTGGCAATGGCTTTAAGCGACCGTGAGATTGTACTTACTTCCTGTTCGCGGCTGCCCCGGTTGTCGGAACCGGCAGTCATCAACTGCAGGTAATCCACGATAACCACTTGAATATCGTGTTGCATTTTCAGGCGGCGGCATTTGGCCCGAAACTCAAAAATGGATAGTGCCGGGGTGTCATCAATAAAGATAGGTGCTTTTTCCAGAGATGAAATTTTCCGGTTCAGGTGTTCCCATTCATAGTTTTCGAGCCGGCCCGTTTTTAACTTATCGTTTCCCAGCTCAGTTTCGGCAGCTATGAGGCGGTTCACAAGCTGAATGGATGACATTTCCAAAGAGAAAATAGCTGTCGCGCGGTTGTGTTCAACAGCCATGTTGCGGGCCATACTCAGTACAAAAGCCGTTTTCCCCATCGAAGGGCGCGCCGCAATAATTACGAGGTCGGTTCGCTGCCATCCGGAAGTAATACGGTCAATGGCCGTAAAACCCGAAGGTACCCCGCTGAGACCGTCTTTTTGTTGACGTGCTTTTTCAATCTGGAGGATGGCCTCATTTAACACCGGTTTAATGGGAACTGTCTCTTTTTTGATATTTCGTTCTGCTACCTGGAAAAGTGAGGATTCGGAGAAGTCAATGAGGTCGTCAACATCTAATGTATCGTCATACGATTTTGCCTGGATTTCTGAAGAAACCCGAATAAGTTCCCTTTGAATAAATTTCTGGGCAATAATACGGGCGTGAAATTCGAGGTGGGCAGCCGAAGCCACTCTTCTCGTAAGTTGAGTGATGTAACCGGGGCCTCCCACTATGTCCAGTTGTTCCCTGTCTTTCAATTCCTGGGTCACCATGAGCAGGTCAACGGGTTTTTCGTTAGAGGAGAGTTCCTTAATTGCTTCAAAAATTTTTTGGTGTTCTTCCTTGTAGAAACTGGAAGTGTCGATTATGTCGGCTACTGTCACATAAGCATCGCGTTCGAGCATCAACGCCCCCAAAACAGCTTCTTCCACCTCTACTGCCTGTGGGGGCAGTTTTCCGTATTGTGCGTTTATTTCGTCAATGGTCATTCCCGTTTGACGTCGGGTTTGATTGGGATTTTTCTTTTTTTTATCAACAGCCATTTTTATCCGTTGGTTATTTTGAAATAGAACAAAAAATTAAAGCATCTAAATTACAAAATAAGGGTTGGGCAGGGCAAATTTTGAGCCGTTTAGTTGTTAACCAATCTTATTCACAAATGTTTATTGGTGAAAACCCAAGCCTTGTATTTCCTTTGTTACCAGTGTAATTCAGCCTTTTAGCCCATTTTTGTTTAGTTTGTGGTAAAGTTATTATTCCTGCAGGCCCTCTTCAATCACCCGCGAAATAATTCCGGTGAGGGTATGGCCCATGGCTTTAATTTGCTGAGGTATAAAGCTTGTTGCCGTCATGCCCGGTGTTGTGTTCACTTCGAGAAAATAGAACTCCTTTTCTTTTAAAATGAAGTCGACCCTCACAATCCCGGAGCATTGGCAGAGATCATAAATCCGGGAGCTCAGTTGCTGGCATTTTCCGAACAGGTCTTCCGGAAGGCGGGCAGGCGTTATTTCGTCGGTTGCTCCCGGTGTATATTTCGCTTCAAAATCGAAAAATTCATTTTTGGGAATAACTTCTGTTACCGGGAAAATAATTTTTTCATCTTGCAGCTTTACGAGGCCGCATGTAAATTCAGACCCGTCGATAAATTCTTCTACCAGAACATCAGAGCTTTCTTCCCATGCTTTTTCAATGGCAGGAACCAACTCATTTTCATTTTTAACTTTGGTAACCCCAAAACTCGAACCTCCCGCATTGGGCTTCACAAAAATGGGTAACCCCAGCTCTTTTACTATATCTTCACTTTTTATATTTTGACCTTTCCGGAGATGAAGGGAGCGGGCCATTTTTATGCCAAATGTTTTTAGATAATTGTTGCAGAACCACTTATTGAAAGTGAGTGATGACGAGTGGACATTACAGGTGGAGTAAGGTATGGCAAGCAACTCAAGATATCCCTGTAGTATACCATCTTCGCCTGGTGTGCCATGAATGGTAATGTAAGCAAAATCAAACTTTATTTTTTCCCCGTTTAAGCTGAAGCTGAAATCAGATTTATCAATGGCAGCTATTTTGCTTTCATCCTGGATGACGTCCCAGTCGTTCCCGCGCATCTGGACCAGCCAGGGAGTAAATTTTTCCTTGTCTATTGCGGCAAAAATATTGGCGCCACTTTTTACTGACACTACAAACTCCGAAGAGTCGCCACCGGTAATTACTGCTATGTTCGGTTTTCTATTCATATCTGCTTGCTATATAATTTTCCCATTTTTCAATAACGGTTGCCATGTCTTCCGGCAGCGCCGAGTCGAATAGCATTTTTTCCCCTGTTACAGGATGAACAAATCCCAGCGTCTTTGCATGAAGCGCCTGACGGGGCAGCAATTTAAAACAATTTTGTACAAACTGTTTGTATTTGGTGAAAGTTGTTCCACGTAAAATTTTATCGCCCCCGTAAGTGGAATCGTTAAATAACGGGTGGTTGATGTATTTCATGTGTACCCTTATCTGGTGCGTCCTTCCGGTTTCCAGTCTGCATTCCACAAGGCTAACGTAGCCAATGCTTTTCAGTACAGAATAATGTGTGACTGCGGGTTTGCCATAATCTTCCTCCGGAAAAACAGTAAAAACCTGCCGGTTTTTCAGGCTACGGCCGATATTCCCGGAAATGATTCCCTCGTTTTCCTTTGGAGTTCCCCAAACCATTGCCTGGTAACGTCTTTCGGTGGTTTTATTAAAAAACTGGAGCGCCAGTTTATTTTTTGCCAGTTCGGTTTTTGCCACTACCATTAATCCGGAAGTGTCTTTATCGATGCGGTGTACCAGTCCGGGTCTCGGATCTTCACTGTTAAAAAGGGGCAGGTCTTTGTAATACCATGCCAGGGCATTTACCAGGGTGCCTGAATAGTTCCCATGTCCCGGGTGGACTACCAGCCCCGCAGGTTTGTTTAGCACAATCAGTTGATCGTCTTCAAATACAATATCCAGCGGAATATTTTCCGGAATAATTTTTAGCTCCCGACGGGGGTAATCCATCACAATACGGATTTCGTCGTTGGGTTTTATTTTATAGCTGGCTTTTACCGGCGTTTCATTCACCAGAATATTTCCTGCTTCGGCAGCCGCCTGAATACGGCTCCGGGAAGCATTGTCTATACGGTTGGAAAGGTATTTGTCGATGCGCATCACCGATTGACCCGGATCTACCGTTAACCGGTAATGTTCATACATCCCTTCTTCTTCCTGCTCTTCGTATTCAAACGGATAATCGACTATTTTCATCATTAAAATTCTTGGGTGGGAGTGTTTTCCAATTTGAGTTGATCCACAGTTGCCCACAAATCTATTGATGCGCCAAGAGGTATGCCGGATGTAGCTTTGGGATCGGGCCTTTGCCGCCAAATCCGGGCATTCAGCGAATCATCTTTTGAGATTACTGATTCGTCGTAAATGACAACACCGGTATTAAGCATCGCACTGGTCAATGTAACCTGAGCCTCTTCAATAGTAAATCCTTTTAAGTTGGGAAGGGAGGTGGTTTGGTTGCCTCGCTTGCTTCCAACTACCAGGTCAATAGAAGTGCCTTTTGGAAGTTGTTTCCCGGGCAAAATATCAATGGAGTCAATTTGAACGCTTAATACAAGGTTGTCGTATTCTGATGGTCTGTAAGAAATATTGCCGATTTGAAGGCCTGAATTTTCAACCAGCACCTGTGCCTGCCGGAAGGAAATATCTGTTAGCTGGGGGAGTGTTACCATTTCAGGCCTGACAGAATTTATGGTAAGGAAAATGGTACGCTTTTTTTTAACACCGTGCCCTGGCCTTGGAATCTGATCCACCACCACACCGGGGGCGGCATCATCCATAAAAAGGGAATCAACAACTTCAACTTTTAAGTCGTGTTTTCCGGCTACCCCAACCACTTCAGAAGGTTTCATCCCTGTGAAATCGGGAACAGGATTCGACTGTCCGTGCCGGGTGTATTTTTCCAATCCCTTCATGGCAATGAAGAGAATAACTGCCAGAACAAGAATGGCTAAAATCAACTGGATTAAAAATGTCCGGCTGGTAAGAAACCTGGATGAACTCATGCTTTTTTGGTTACATGTAATTAATGGAACAAAAATAGGGGAAAAAATAAGACAAGGTTCATAGAAACACGAAAAGGTAAAGAATCGAGATCCTTTACCTTTTCGGTCCTGTTAGTATAAGGTATTAATTATCTTTTATGCCTTGGTTCGTCTGAAACGGTCAGTCTCTTGCGGCCTTTAGCCCGGCGGGATTTTAATACTTTCCTGCCGTTGGCACTCGACATTCTTTCCCTGAAACCGTGTTTGTTTCTTCTTTTTCTGTTCGATGGCTGAAATGTCCTTTTCATCACTTATAGTTTTTGCTTTTTATACCTGTCTTAATTTTCGGACTGCAAAAATAGCTGTTTTTTTAATTCCGCCAAACAGTTACCGTTTTTCTTTCGAATTGTTTGCTAATTTTCTTCTTTTTTTACTGAAAAGCGGAACCCGATACCATGCAGATTTACGATTTTGATGTTGGGGTCGGGTTGAAAATATTTACGGAGACGGGAAATAAAAACATCGAGGCTCCTTCCCAGGAAATAATCATTCGAGCCCCATACCCGCTCCAGAATTTCGTTTCTGTTTAGTACTTTGTTGGTGTTTTCAGAAAAGTATTTAATCAGTTCCATTTCTTTCATGGTGAGTTTACGCGCCTCACCGTCAAGCGAAAGGATCAGCTCGTCTGGTAGAAAAACAAAACGGCCTATTTTTTTTGATTGGCTTTTTTCCGGTTTTTGTCCCGCAATATTATTGCTGCGCTTCAAAAATATTTTGATTTTCAGGAGCAATTCCTCCATGCTGAAAGGTTTGGGAATATAATCGTCGCCGCCAATAGTGAGACCTGTTATTTTATCCTCGGTCATTGAACGGGCCGTGAGGAAAATGATGGGCACATTGTCATTGGTTTTCCGGATGTGTTCGGCTACTTTAAAACCATCCACCTTGGGAAGCATTACATCGAGTATGATAAGATGATATTTGTTTTTTTCAAATGACTCGATGGCTTCCTGCCCGTTTTCAGCCACATCTACCTGGTAGCCGTTTTGTTCCAGATTGTCTTTTACGATAAACCTTAGGGCATCGTCGTCTTCAACCAGTAAAAGTTTTAATGCCTCATCCATTTTTCTGTGGTATTAAGAGTGTAAATATACTGCCTCCCGACGGATTATTGTCCACTTTAATTTCCCATTTATGGGCTTTTACAATTTTTCGCACATAATCAAGGCCCAACCCGAAACCTTTCACATTATGAACATTGCCCGTTGGAATCCGGAAAAAACGTTTGAAAATCTTTCTCCGGTATTTTTTTGAGATGCCAATACCGTTGTCGGTAAACCGGATAGACAGATAATTTTTGGAGGAGTAGGCATCGATTATCAACCGGGGCTTTTTTTCGCAATATTTTGCACCGTTTTCAAGTATATTTAAAACAAGATTGGTGAAATGAAATTTGTCTGCAACAATAATCATTGTTGCTTTTTCCAGGTTTAGTTTAATGTCGGCCTTGCTCCCGGAGTCGGATTGGCTGAAATATTCGGTTACCTCTTTCAGGAATTTTTGAAGGTCAATTTTTTCTTTGTTTAGGTGTACTTTGTTTTTTTCAAGCGAAGCCAGGTTCAATACTTTTTCCACGTTTTTCGACAGGCGATGATTTTGTTCTTGTATTATCCGTGCATACTCAAACAACCGTTTGGGATTTTCCAGTATTTTTTCGTCAGCAATAACTTTTGCAGAAAGCGCGATGGAAGAAATCGGGGTTTTCAATTCGTGGGTCAGGTTGTTTATAAAATCTTTCTGGATTTGTGAGAGCTGCCGTTGGCGAATGATAACCGAAAGGGTGTAGCCAAAAAACAGAATAACAACCAGCAATAAACCCGTGAAGAGGTACCATATTGACAGTCGTGCCTGGAAATAGGGAGCCCGATCGGGGAAATGGACGGCAAAATAGTAAGCACTGGCATCTTTTCCGGTCAGAAAGTTGTATGTTGAAGGATTTTCTTCTCCCCTTGCCGATATAAACGTTTTCTGTTCCAGATTTGCGGAAGAAGGATTGTTGATGGCAAACTCAAAATCAGTATAAATTTGATGTTTTTTTAGCTCTTCCAGCAGGTGAAGCTTGAGTAGTTCAAAATCGATCTGCGCATCCACCGTAACCAAATAGTAGCTGTCTGAAATAATTTCAACGGGAGTAATGCTGTCAAAGTTTGCCGTATTCCCACTGGCAACCAAAAGCTGCCAGGCTACTTCTTTTAAAGCTACAGCAGCACTCTCCCTGAATTGTTCTTCTGAATAATTGTAAGAACTGCGAAGGAAAAAGAACTGGAGCGACAAGGCTCCTGCCACAGTAATGGTAGCAAGAATTATAATGTATGTTAAAGTTTTTCCCTTCATAGGTATCCTGTTCGATGGTCAGTTGCCGGTGAATTTTTTATCTCCCTGGATTATTAACACTTCGTTAACAAAATATTACGCCTGATTAACATCGCAAATAAGAACCATCTTTAACTTTGCTTCACAAAAGTAAATGAATAAATCCAAAAAATTAAAATACTTCACAAATGAAACAATTATTACGTTTATCTCTTATGTTTGGTTTTGCCATGATCGCTTTCATTGCACTGGCACAAAAACCGCAAATTGTCTTTGAAAACCTCGAACATGATTTTGGTACTTTTAAGGAATCGGATGGGGTTCAAACCACTACTTTTAAATTTGCTAATGAAGGGTCGGTTCCTTTGATCCTGAGCAATGTAAGGGCATCTTGCGGATGTACTACGCCAAAATGGACTCGTGAGCCAATTGCTCCTAACAGTACCGGTGAAATTCAGGTAAGTTATAATCCTAAAAACAGGCCGGGCTCATTTAATAAAACAGTAATGGTGAACTCCAATGCCGAAAACGGTACTACGGTTTTGCGAATTACCGGGAAAGTAGAGGAACGGGAAAAAACCCTTGCCGAGATGTATCCAAGGAAGATTGGGGCTCTCAGGGTAAAAACCAATCACATTTCATTTTCCAGAATGAAAGAAAATGAAACAAAAACACAGGATTTGGAATTGGTTAATGATACGGATAAACCAATAAAAGTTGGATTCCGGACTGTTCCGGATCACATTACAGTAAAGGTAGAGCCTGCCACCATTCCGGTGAATGGGAAAGGGAAACTGATTGTAACTTACAATGCCAAAGAAGCCAATACATATGGTTTTGCCTCACATCGTCTTTACTTGTCGATAGATGGTAGTAATGACTACAGGGCATCGGTTGGTGTTAGCGCTACCATAGAAGAAGATTTTGGTAGTCTGACTCCTGAAGAGCTGGCTAAAGCACCCGTTGCTACTTTTTCTGAAACAACGCATGATTTTGGCGAAATGAAGCAGGGAGATAAAAAGGATCATACTTTCATGCTCACCAACGATGGTAAGTCAGAACTGATTATCCGTAATGTACGTTCGTCGTGTGGGTGTACAGCTGTTGCCCCTGCAAAAAAAGTGATTGCACCGGGTGAGTCAGCACCAATAAAAGTTACATTTGATTCACGGGGAAAACGCGGACGTCAGAGTAAGTCGATTACAGTAATTACAAACGATCCAAAAACGCCTACCAGCATGTTGCGGATTTCGTGTAATATTACTACCTGAGGTTAGAAAAGTTTATAGAATGTCAATAATGTAAAGAGTGTCGCAAGTTCAGACTTGCGGCACTCTTTTTTTGCTCCGATACAAAATAAATATGGTATTTTTGCAGAACGCTTATTCTGTAAAACAACCATGAATGAAATATATTCTCATAGGAGCATGATTGCAAACTTCATGAGGGTGCCCTATCCGGCTGTTCCAGGCGGACAGGTTGTTTTACCATTGGAAATTAGAAACACATAAAAATGTCAGAACAGAAAAAACATATAGAAAACAGTCCGGAGTTTAAAGGACTGTTGGTGAATGAAGGAGTGGAACACCCCGGTTCTGTTGACGACCATTCAGTCCGGCGCTTTTTGCAGAAGAAACGAAAGTTGCTGCCTGTGGAAGACTATGTGAATGGTATTCTGGCGGGTAATATTACCTTGTTGAGTAAAGCTGTTACGCTGGTTGAGAGTTCAAAACCTGAACATCAGCAGGTGGCACAAGAGATAATCGTGCAGTGTTTGCCACATAGCGGGAAATCTCTACGTATCGGTATTACCGGAGTTCCGGGAGTGGGTAAAAGTACGTTTATAGAGGCGCTGGGAAGCTACATTACCGGGCGTGGCGGAAAGCTTGCCGTGCTGGCCATTGACCCCAGCAGTGAACGGTCCGGAGGAAGTATTCTGGGGGATAAAACGCGTATGGAAGAACTTGCCGGCGATAAAAATGCCTATATCAGGCCCAGTCCTTCTGCCGGCTCTCTGGGAGGGGTGGCCCGTAAAACCCGCGAAACCATTGTATTGTGCGAAGCTGCCGGGTTCGACCATGTGTTTATCGAAACAGTGGGAGTAGGGCAGAGCGAAACAGCTGTGCATTCCATGTCTGACTTTTTCCTGCTGTTGATGCTTGCCGGTGCAGGCGATGAGTTGCAGGGAATTAAACGTGGTATTATGGAAATGGCTGACCTGATAGCCATTAATAAAGCTGACGGGAATAACCTGGAGAAGGCACAAATGGCTAAACGCCAGTATCTAAACGCACTGCATCTTTTTCCCGTGAAGGATTCAGGATGGGAGCCGCAGGTACATACCTGTTCGGCGCTTACTAAAACAGGAGTGGCCGAAGTGTGGGAACAAATTGAGGCGTATAAAAAGCAAACAATGGAGAATGGTTATTTTTTGCAAAAACGAAATTCACAGTCCATTTTCTGGATGCATGAAACCATTCAGGATCAGATAAAACGTGCGTTTTACCAACATCCCGGTATGAAAGACAAAATCAGGGAACTTGAAGAGCAGGTGCTTCAGAGCAAAATAAGTTCTTTTGTTGCTGCCGGGAAGTTGTTGGAAATATATTCGGAACTAAAATAAAAGTTTCACTAAATTTGTGTGATTATCTTAGAAAAAACATTTCAAGAACAGACCTGTTGTAATAGATTAAAATTAACAATAAAAAAAATAGTATGGATTACGATGTATTAGTCATAGGGAGTGGCCCCGGCGGATATGTTGCTGCTATAAGGGCATCCCAACTGGGAATGAAAGTGGCTGTAGTTGAAAAAGAAAATATTGGCGGGATTTGTCTGAATTGGGGATGTATTCCCACTAAATCGCTGCTAAAAAGTGCACAGGCCCTGGAGTATGCCAAACATGCGGTCGATTACGGTGTTTTAATCAGCGGAGATGTAAAAGCTGATTTTCCCGGAATGGTTAAACGAAGCCGGGATGTGGCGGGAGGAATGAGCAAAGGGGTTCAGTTCCTGTTCAAAAAGAATAAAATTGCATCGATTGACGGATTTGGAAAACTTGCCGGTAAAAATACCGTGGAAGTGACCGATGATTCTGGCAAGAAAAAAAATTATACTGCCAAACATATTATTCTGGCAACCGGCGCCCGTTCACGCGAATTACCCAACCTGGCAATTGACGGTAAAAAAATTATTGGTTACCGGAAGGCAATGGCTTTGGATAAGCAGCCTGAAAGTATGGTGGTGGTTGGTTCCGGCGCCATTGGCAGCGAATTTGCCTATTTCTATCAATCCATCGGAACCAATGTTACCCTGGTGGAATTTATGCCAACCCTGGTTCCCAACGAAGATCAGGAAGTAGCCAAACAACTGGAACGTTCTTTTAAAAAGATGAAAATGAAAGTACTGACCAGTTCGTCTGTTGAAAAAGTGGACACTTCGGGTAAAAAATGCAAAGTAACCATCAAAACCAAAAAGGGCGAAGAAACAGTGGAAGCTGATATTGTCCTTTCTGCTGTAGGAATTACCCCCAATACCGAAAATATCGGGTTGGAAGAAATGGGAATTAATACTGAAAAAGGACGGGTGAAAGTGGATGAGTTTTACCGTACCAATGTGGAGGGTGTTTATGCTATCGGCGATATTTTGGCAGGACCTGCTCTTGCGCATGTCGCTTCTGCCGAGGGGATTACCTGTGTGGAAAAAATTGCCGGGTTGAACCCCGAACCAATTGATTACAATAATATTCCCGGATGTACTTATACAAATCCTGAAATTTCTTCGGTAGGTCTTACTGAAGAGAAAGCCAAAGAAGCAGGCTACGAAGTGAAGGTGGGTAAATTTCCCTATTCGGCCAGTGGAAAAGCAAGTGCCGCCGGTCAGAAGGACGGCTTCATAAAACTGATCTTCGATGCTAAATACGGTGAACTGCTGGGGGCCCACATGATAGGAGGAAATGTTACTGAAATGATTGCCGAACTGGTAGTAGCCAAAAAACTTGAAATTACAGGGCACGAATTGATTAAAACCATCCATCCGCATCCAACGATGAGCGAAGCAGTGATGGAAGCTGCAGCGGCGGCTTACGATGAAGTAATTCATATTTAACAAATCGTTTGCAGTATACCTGAAATATTTTTGTCAGCTTTTTATCTGACAAATCACAGAATAAAGACGTAAAGAGGCTTTAGTTGTATTTTAATATTACGACAAAAGCCTCTTTTTTTTGCGCAAAATCGAATTTATGATTGTTTTGTTCAAATTTTCTGTAAGAGATTGAAAACCAGCCGGAATGTTTTGCGAATAGATATTTAATTCTAAATTTGTTTTTCAAAATCAACTGTATTTCCGAAGGATTTTACTCTGCATTGGGGGAATTCGGAGGAAGAATGTTTAAACCAAAAATCAGTTAAATGAAAAGATTAACCTTTATTCTGGTATTTTTTATACCTGTACAATTTGTATTTGCCGGTGGATTGTTAACAAATACCAATCAAAGTGCTCAGTTTATCCGTATGATGTCGCGGAATGCTTCTACTGAAATTGATGCCGTTTATTTTAATCCGGCCGGTCTTATTAAAATGGAGGATGGCTGGCATTTTGCCGTTTACAGCCAGACTATTTTTCAGGACAAACCTGTTGACAGTAAGTTTCCGTTGTTAAATGACGGGTATTACAAGGGAGAAGTGAAGGTTCCCGTTTTTCCGACAGCTTTTGCTGTTTATAAAATGGACAACTGGGCTTTTTCTCTGGGGTTTGGTCCCAACGCCGGCGGTGGTTCTGCTACCTACGATACCGGGCTTCCATCTTTTGAAATCCCTATAACAAAGGTGGTTCCGGGCCTTGCCGGTTTAACCCAAATTAATCCTGAAATGGATGTTTCCGGCTATTCTGCCGATCTTTCATTTGATGGAAGTTCTGTGTATTGGGGGATTCAGTTGGGAGCAACTTACAAGGTGAACGATATGCTTTCCGTATATGGAGGTCTTAGATATTTACCCTCACGTAACACCTACCAGGGGACTATCGAAAATATTGAGTTGAAAGTTGGCGACCAATACTATGCCGCACCTTCCTGGTTGTCGGGCGCCTCTGAAACCATTAGCGGGTATGCGGCACAGGCTACTGCTGCTGCCAACATGCCGCAAACGCTTAATCCTCTTATTGTAGATTATGGTGCAGGCGATTACACGTTGGAGCAGCTTCAGGTGAACGGATATATTGACGCAACACAAAGGGCCGGAATTGAAGGAGGGCTCCAAATGATGGGGTTGTCTCAACCGCAGATCGATGCGATGAATTTAACGATGATTCATGGAGCATATACCCAGGCGAGTCCTGAATTCCAGCAAAAGGCAGCTCAGTTGTCTTCCGTTTCACAAACTTTAGCGGGTACTGCAAACCGGTTGGGTGATAAAGAGGTAGACACCGAACAAACAGGTGCCGGTTTTACTCCAATGATTGGTGTAAACATTTCTCCCATTGAAAATTTAAATATTGCTTTAAAGTACGAAATGAAGACAGCCCTGGAATTGACAAACAATACTACTGTTGATGACATGGGGCTGTTCCCCGACAAAGCTAAATCACGTAACGATATTCCTGCAATTTTAGGCGCTGGTGTAGGGTATAATGCTGGTTTGGTAGAAGCGCAGTTGTCGTACAATTTGTATTTTAATAAAGGCGTTAATTGGGGCTTAAATGTCAGGGATATTGCGGCAGACCATGATGAAGTTCGCCCGCGCGAAATTGATAAAAACGGTATGGAAATCGCACTGGGACTTCAGTTTAATGTGTCCGAAAAATTTGCATTCAGTTTAGGCGGAATGTACGGAGATATGGGAATTGCCGAAAATTACCAGAGCGACTTCAGTTACAGTAATCCTTCAGTTACCGGGGGAGCCGGTATTGCCTGGAAAATTAATGACGCGCTGACGTTTGATGCTGGTTTCTCTAATACTTACTACCAGGATCAAACGGTATCTTTTACTGACCCTGATATTGGTCCGTACAAAGAAACGCTGGGGAAAACAACAATGAATTTTGCCATTGGCCTTTCTTACAGTATATTTTAGTTGAAACATTTTTTATAAAATAAGAGACTGTTTTGTTTTTATGAAACAGCCTCTTATTTTATTTGATAGCAAGGGAAATGGCAGAGAAAATGCGATCAAAACTTTTGTCTACCGCATACTTTTGATTGGTCTTAAATACAGGAAATGGGTTTTCATGGGAATAATCATAAGGGAAGTCGGCCCAATGAAATGTAAAGAATGTCTTTCCCCGGGAGTCCTTAATTGTTTCCCGAATATCATGGATCGGAATTACTTTATCTTTTAGAAGGCCAATGGCCGTTATTTTTTTCGAAAGACCAGCCATGGCTGTCTCTTTTATCTGCCTGAATGAAGGAAGCGGAATCATGGCTTTGAACGATTGAATGATGGGCTCCAGGCGCTTGACACGATTGTGGTTTGAGCTCTGGTTTGAATGGCTCTCAAATTGGTTGGGATAAAAATGAATTAATTTTTTATAGGCCAGATTATCCATAATTAGCTTTGACGTTCCGCTCATTTTGTTAAACGATGCTCCCCCGCAAAATAATACCGCTTTTGAGTTTGCTAACATATTGTCAGGGTTTGCCATAAACAAAATCTGAGTCAGGAAGGCCCCAATGGAATATCCTAAAAAATTTACCTGTGCATTTTTTAACAACAGCGGATGATTCCCCTTTTTTATCTGGTCCAGTAGCTGCAATAAATCGCTTGCGCTTTGCAGTCCCGCCCTGTAAAAGCGCATGGGGTCTTCTGTCAGGCGGTTGCTCAGGGCAGCATTGGCAAATGATAACTGAATGATATCCTGATGGACACTTTTCCGGGACTTTACCAGGTTTAGCATGCTTCGTGGGTCGCTCCATTCCTTTTTCCCGCGGTTTATATGAAATGCCAGCGGAAACAGGATGACTGTACGCTTTGTCTTTTCGGCCAAAAAGTAGGCCCATGGGAGGTATTTTGTCCAGTCTCTTTCATTCAACCCATGTAAAAGAATAATGGCCTGGTTATTTTTTTTGTCGTCAGGAACAAAAACCGGGTAATCAAATGACCAGTTTTCTTCAATTTTTGAATCCTCAAAACAAAATGATGAATCTTCAGTCTTCAGTAGATGTTTTTGTCTCGGGTAGTGTGATTCAAACCGGATATTCCTGATCCTGGTATTTGATTCCGGGATTTGGATTTCTTCCCCTGCCGACGGAAAAAGTCCGGCGAGTTTTTGATGATGATATGTATAACTCATCGGTTGCATTTTTTTTATTTACGAATTTAGAGATGCCTTCTGCATTGCGCAAAATATTGGGATTGTGTCAGAAAATATGGGACAAGAGAAGGTAATAAGGGGTGATTTTAGTTATTGTGGGGTGAATTCATAAAGAGCGTTTGACAAAAAATGCACGTTCGTTTTCGATTAAAACTTATTTTTGTATAAATTCTGAACTATGCTTCTCTGGGAAAAAAAAATACCTGGGTTTTTGATTGTGAAGCGAAATATTGTTAATCGCATTATTTTTACTGCTTCTTTTGCCCTGGTATTTATAAATATTTATGCGCCCTTTGGGGTAAATACCTGGTATAATGTTACCAAGCTTGAACTCTTTCTTTATTCCAGCGGACTGATACTTACCGGCATTCTGGTAATGGTTTTTAGTCGCATACTCATGTTTAAAATAAGTAGAAAGCGTATGCTTAGTTATTTGCAGTATGTGTCTTGGGAAGTTATGGAGATTGTGATTATGGCATTGGTTTATACGCTGTTAAAAACGTTTGTGCTCCGGGAAGGAGATGATTTTGTTGATGATTTTAAATATTCGCTGCAAATTACTTTCCTGGTTGTTGCCATTCCCTATTTAATTACTGCCCTCTTTTTTTCGTGGCAGGATAAAACCAAAAAACTTGAAAACCTTGAGTTGTTGTCTGAAGACAATTCTGCCCGGTCCAAAAAACTTCTTCCTTTTTTTGACGAGAAGGAGGTCATGCGTTTTTCCATAATCCCGGCCGATATCTTTTACCTGGAGGCAGCCGATAATTATGTAGCCATTTATTATTTGAACAAACAAAAAATTGCACATTACTTAATCCGGAATAGTTTAAAGAACCTTGAGGAGTACCTTTCAGATTATTCGTTTGTTAGATGCCACAGATCTTTTATTGTCAATTTTGACAGAGTCATGCTAATCAGAAAAGAAAAAGACGGGCTGAAACTGGAAATTGATGCGCCTGCAGAAATAGTAATTCCTGTATCGAAAACTTTTTCGCAAAGTGTGTTGAATGAATTTGTGAAAACAGGAGATTAGAAAGGCCGCCCGTCCATTGACAAGCGGCCTTTGCGAACTAAACTGTAGCAGCAAAAATTGGAGGTTTGGAGATTTTATTTTAGTTCAAACAACTTTTTATAGGTTTCATCCCCCAAGTTAGCCATCAGGTAAAACCGGGTTATCCCATCATTTTTCAATGACGTCAAATCGAAACTGAGGGTTTTGGTAAGGAACGCTTCGCAGGGATCGTCATTTGCGTTGTGCCGGATTTCCAATTCAACGGTGTCATCGCTATTTTCCTCCAACGAATGTATTCGTGCTAAATCGACAGTGTGCTCACGGCAACCACCGCTAAAAGAAAGCTTCAGGTTTAAACAGTTGCCGTCGATAAAAGCTTCCTGGAGGTAAACAGGATCGTTGGCCAGGCTGTCGGAATTATGCGAATAAAGGTCGGTGAGCGGTGCACCACAATCAATTTCTTCTACATGAAGGATATCGCAGGCTACACCCTGATCGCAGGTCGGGATGATATTGGGTAGTTTAACGTATCGTATCAAAACCCGTTGTCCCTGAGTAAAAGTAAATTCATCTGGGTAATGGAACGGTTGAATCTGTTCTCCATTATCCAGTTCGATGATAAAACTGCAGTGTTTGCTTCCGGCATAATCCATTACAATGCCGGTTTCCTGGCGGGGTGTTTCGGTTGTTTCATTGCAGCCGGTTAATGCGACCACGACTGCAAATATTGTGACGATTAAAAATTTTGTATTCATGTCTTTTTTTTTGAACGTTTTTATGCCAATACTTTTGTAGCGAATAAAAAATCAATGATTAAAGACTTGCGTACGCTAATCATATTCCGGGTGGTTCACTTCACCCATAAACAGAATAGCGCCCGTATCGTTTTCCGTGATTGCATAAACAAAGGGCCTGTCCACATAAAACGGGACAGAGGGTGGCTCATTCCCGACACCGGTTGTTGTAAAAACAAGTCCGGTTACTGCGGCTGCCTCAGTGCCGGTTTCATTCACATCGATATACGATTTGTGTATGGCTTCGCTTATGTATAAATCCTCATCGGTAATGCCCGAAAAGTTGGCCAGACCTTCATCGAATGCTTTTTGCATTCCCAGTATTCTCAACACCTTTTTTAGTTTGGTTTCAAAAGCGTATTTAAAGCGGGGCATGGTAATCTCCACCCGGTCAGTCATTTTGAAGCTGGCTTGCCAGTTTTTCCAGTTTTTTACTGAAAGCGCCTCAATAATATCCTGTGAATTTTGTCCATCAACAGGAAGCAACACCACCATGTTGTATTGCCCGTTTCCGTAAGGCATTTTAATGGCCTTGAAAAGGTTAGTGGAGAAGTAGGGTAATTTTTCAAATTTACTCATTGTAGGGACTTCCAGGGTAGTGCCGTCCGTTTTGTGAAACGGGAGGTTGTGCGTGCCGTTTTCATCGAATTCGTTCGTCCAGGTTCCGTAAAAATAGATGGCGTTTAGTAAAACCATCCGGTCGAGTGGACTCAACTGGTCGATAATACTTTTGATTTTGTCGTGCGTTTTTTCAGCTACCCAGTTGTTGATTGTTCCCACTGCTTCGGACGAACTGAAATTAAGACTTTCCACTTCCGCATAGTAAACATTCTTGTTGATATCAAGGAAATTTTGTTTGATCGAAAAACCATCGGCATAAAAGATGGCATTGGCCACTTCAAACACCACGTCTTTGTCGAGCGATTGCAGCGCCGAAATCAGGCTTTGGTAAGAGGCATTGATTTGTTCGGGAGTCAGCCCGTTCAGTTTCAGTGTTTCTTCCATTTCTTTTTTTGTATCCCCTCCGGCACCGTTGTATGCCATTGCCAGTGCTACGGATACACTCAGTGGCGAAACCATTAGGTTTTCTTCATCGCTTTCTTCTCTTATTTTCTGAAAAAGCTCCAGGCCAAATGCATTGTCGGCTTCTACCAGTTGAGCCGACTTTTCATCCAGTTGGATGAATTTTTGTTTTTCCGGTTCCACATCATTTTTCTGACAGGAACTTACTGACACCATAAGAAAAGCCAGTAACATGGGAATAATTGTTTTCATAGCTCAATGTTTTATCCTTTCAATTTTTTCATTTTGTGCTTTATATTTTTGATACTTCCGCCTTAAAAGTTAATTCAATTGCGGATTTTTTACCGTACCCATAAATAAAACAGCATCAGTGCTTTTTTCCGTAATCGCATAAAAAAACGGACGGTTGACATGGAAAGGTATTGTTTTAGGGCTGTTGCCAATAGATACCATCCTGACCCCCACCGATGTGACAGCCGCAGCTTCGGTCCCTTCTTCGTTCACCTCAATAAATGACTTATGCTTTACAAAGTCGATGTGTAAATTCCTGTTTTTATTGATGCCTGAAAAATCGGCTGCACCGGAAAGGGCAATTCCCATCCCCATTTTTGTCAGCGCATCGTTCAGGTTAACATCATAGCTGTATTTGAAGCGGGGAAACTTAATGTCCACACGTTCGGTCAGCTGGAAATTTTTCATCCAGGTTTCCCAGTTGTCTTTGTTTAATTTGCCGGCAATTTCCTGCAACGTTTTCCCTTTTTCAGGAAGGAAAATGTACATATTGTAATTTTCTGTTCCGTAAGGAAGTTTCACGGCGCTGAACAGGTCGTTCGACATATAAGGCAACGTGTCGAGTCTTTGCATGGTTTCTGTCTTGACAGATTCGCCATTCTCCAGGTAAAAAGGAAGTTTTTTTGTCCGGTCTTCGTTAAATTCTTTTTGCCAGGTTCCTTTGAAATAGATGGCATTTACCAGGAACATGACCTGCTGTGGCGAAATTCGGTCGATAATGGATTGTATTTTATCGTGCGTTTTTTCAGTCACCCAGCCGTTAATCGTTTTTAAAGCCTGCAGTTGCGCTTCAAAATCGAGAGCAGAAATTTCGGAGTCATAATACGTTTTGTTGATTGACATAAATTTGCTTTCTACTTCAAAATCATCGCGGTAAAAAATTGCATTAGCAATTTCAAGGAGTACTTTCGGGTCGAGCGATTTGAGTGAATTTATCAGGTCGAAATAAGAATTATTGATTTCTTGTGGAGTCAAACCCTGTATTTTTAAGGCTTTTCCCATGGCCGCTTTGGTCTCGCCATCAGCACCGTTGTAAGTCATTGCCAGGGCCAGGCTCACACTTAGCGGTGAAACCATGATGTTTTCATACCTTGTTTCGGAAGAAAAAACATGTTGAAAAAGTTCGAACCCGAAATCATTTTCTGCTTCTATCAGGCGGGCTGTTTGTTTTGTGATATTTATTGTTTTTGTATCCTTTCTGATGGTGTTCTCCGGCAAACTGCAACCAGCTATAAACAGTACCGCCAAAAGGATAAAAAATGATTTTAGTTTCATGTTCCTGTATTTTATTGAAGTAAAACATTTCTGGCCGAATCCCGCACACAGAAAGGGAGTTTATTTTTTACCCTTTTCTGCGTACGGGTGTTTTACCTGTGGCTCGTTTCATTGCGCTATTTTTTGAATTTTACAAATGGTTACAGTACCAAAGATGGTATCTGGCATAAAAGGGTTGCGTT
This sequence comes from Mariniphaga sediminis, assembly GCF_003573545.1. GTDB lineage: Bacteria > Bacteroidota > Bacteroidia > Bacteroidales > Prolixibacteraceae > Mariniphaga > Mariniphaga sediminis. The sequence goes on from NZ_QWET01000015.1 coordinate 57,700, forward strand.
CGGTTTTCATTTTTTTTGCTTTTCACGCAACCCTTTTCTGAGTTCTCACATCTATCTGATGTTTTCGCAGCAAAAATGAATGAACGCAAAGTGTGTTTTGGAAGTAACGGATATACCGAAGATAACAGAACAATAATGTATCTTTACTTTTGAAAACATTTGCATAATGGTTTGGAAGATTTAAAAGACATTATAAAAGAATGTGCCTCGGGTAATGCGCGTGCGCAGGAGAAACTTTACCGGATGTTTGCACCGAAAATGTTCGGAGTTTGTTTGCGATATGCGAAAGACCGGACCGAAGCCGAAGATAGTTTACAGGATGGTTTTGTGAAGGTTTTTTTGAATATTCAGAATTTCAGGCACGAAGGTTCTTTTGAAGGATGGATTAGGAGGATTATGGTAAATGTTTCGCTGGGAAAGTTTCGTAAGCAGTATGTACTTCAGCCGGTAGAAGATATGGCGCAATTTGAAGACGTAGAATTTTCGGATGATATCCTGGCGAAAATCGGGGCCGATGAATTGATGGAACTGGTTCAGCAACTGCCCCCGCGTTACCGCATGGTGTTCAACCTGTTTGTAATGGAAGGAATGAATCACCAGGAAATAAGTGAAGCGATGAACATTTCGGTGGGAACATCGAAATCAAACCTTGCGAGAGCAAGAGATATTTTAAAGCATAAAGTATTGGAACTTTATCATGGGGCTAAGTCGAATGCAAATTATTCTGCATAATGAAAGAAAATTTAAATATGGATAAAATATTCCGGGATAAACTGGATGGGTTCGTGGAAGAACCTCCTGCCTATGTCTGGGATGGTATCCAGTCACAAATGGCTTCCCGGCGAAGAAGTAAGCGAATAGCCATTTACAGCTGGGTTGCTGTTGCGGCTATGCTGCTGCTGGCATTTGTTGCTGGCTGGTATTTTAGCCAACCGGCGGAAGAGACAATTCCGCGAATAGCAGAAAAGGAGTCCGTGAAAATAACGAATGAAGTGATTCCGGGAGAGCAAAAAAATGTACATCCTGCTCCTGACGAGAGCGGTGCAGAGGAAGAAAAAGATCCGGGGGCTTTGTTGGCAGCAGCACCCGAAAGAAAGGTTACAAAGAAGGAAAGGGGTGAAAAAACGGTAGAACCTGAAGGAGAACGTGAAAATGTTTTACTGGCATTGGCTGATTTGGAATATATGGAACGGATTGAATCTGCAGAGGTGAAGCCGGCCGGCAAAGTAGAAACCACCTCGCTTGAAACACCCAAAGAAGTGAAAAATGTTTCAGGACTTCGTGCTTTCGAAAATGCCATACTGAATGAGAATGCACGTCATTATGCCCGAAAAACGAAAGAGCAGGCCGGTTGGAAAATGGGGGTGAATATTTCACCCGGGTATTCCTCTTATTCTGCAAGTCATGGTGCTAACTATGCCAGCAATATGACTTACGAAGCGTCAGATGGAAATAGTAACCTGAGTGGAGGACTTTCTGTACAGTATAAAGCAAACAAACGGTGGAGTGTGGAAAGCGGTGTTTATTATGCACAGAATGGCCAGCGAACAGGTAGTTCACCCCAGTTTTACGGCGGACGGGCCGAAGCCAGTTTTGCTCCTGAATCGGATGAAAAGTCATATTATTTCAATACGGCAGTGAACATTGCCAACAATAGTTTGGCAATGAACAGTACTGCCGGAGTTATTGAGTTAGAGGCTGTGCCAAAGGGCGCTGAAATTGCGGCAAACCTTGAAACTGCAGGCACCTACTCCAACTCGTTGCTTACCAAAGGGGAGCTTTCACAGGTTTTCGATTTTGTGGAAATTCCCTTGTACCTGCGTTACTTATTAATCGACTCTAAAATGGACGTGGAAGTGGTGGGAGGGGTTAATGCCGGTTTGGTCGTTGGGAACAATGCTTATATCGACAATGAATACGGAGAACAAAACATTGGGAAAACCCGCGATATTTCAACTGTAAATGTTTCAGGGACTCTGGGTGTTGGTGTAACATACGCATTAAGTAAGCATATTTCAGTGGCAGTTGAGCCTCGTCTGAATTATTATTTAAATTCTATCAACCGGAATGCGGAAGTTAATTTCCGACCTTACAGAGTGGGAGTTTACACCGGGTTGTACTATGAATTTTAAAATATACTGTTTCCAAAAATATTAGCGAAAAGTTGATATACTCCCAATTGTTTTTCGTTGGACCCATGTTCCGGTAGGATATTTAATCCAATTGCCCGGACTAATGAGTTGTGCACCGAATCGATTGAACCGTTTTCCCCATGACTGTTTTTTCTTTTTTTTTGGAGTTCCCACGCAACCAATGAATGCTGGTTACCATCTTTACTGAAAAATTCCAACTATGAACAAATTCTATTTATTACTATTTGCTTTACTTTTTACTTCATCTGTTTTTGCACAAAGTGAAAAGGGATATGTTTACCTCAAGAATGGTACTATTCTAAAAGGGAAATACCAGTTTGTTGAAGATTCCGGAAAATGGAGAGTAGAATCAGCCGGCAATATTTGGGTTTTCGATTCAGCGGAGATTGATAGTGTCGTTGGCAGCCATGCAATGCGAATGATTGAAATGAAAACGTTGCCGCAGGATTCCCGGTTATTTTATCGCGCCGAGATGGGGGTTCTTGCCGGAAATTCACGGAACAGCCAGTCGGCCCCATTCAGTGTAACCGGGACAGTAAATTACCTGATTACGCCTCAGTTCTCGGCTGGGGCAGGTTTTGGTGTCGACTACTATAAAGAATCTTACTTGCCTGCATTTTTGAATGTTGAATACAAAGTGCGGAATTCATGGTCAACGCCCTATTTTTTTGTAAAGGTTGGTTGCCAGATTCCAATTGAGGATTCGCGTGAGCTTTATTACGATGTGTGGCCGGTATGGAGTAGTGTTTTGCCCCAGCCGGTATATAATTACGGCACGCTTGATCCCAAAGGAGGAATACTGGTGAACCCGGGAATTGGCTATACGCATTTGTTTTCCCCCGGATTTGGTATGTCGTTTGGGTTAGGTTACCAGTTTCACCGGCTGCATTATAAAGGTGAAAAGGATTATGGACTTGATATCGATTATAACCGGCTTACCATTAAACTTGGATTTCTTTTCAACTAAATGCTAAAAATTATGAAGACTAAATTCAGAAATATATTGACACTGTTAGTGGTGTTGGCAGCATTCAATTCCTGCATGGACGAATATACCGAAGTGTTTACTGCTAACTCACCTGTTTACATGAGTTACGAAGATTTGCGTGAAGCCGTAAAATTGAAAGTGGCACGCGAACTTGAAAATCCCGGAAAGATTTATTTCAAAGATGGGTACATTTTTATTAATGAAGAGTTGAAAGGAATCCATATTATCGACAACCGGAATCCTGAAAGCCCGGAGAATATAGGGTTTATTGAAATTCCGGGGAATGCTGATATCGCCATAAAAAACAATACATTGTATGCCGACAGCTACATTGATTTGGTGGCGATTGATATTTCGGATGTGAACAATCCGGAGGAAGTGAGCCGGGTGGAAGATATTTTCCCTTATACTACACCCCCTTTTAATGAAGACTACCGTGTGGCCAAAGTGGATGAAGAGAAAGGGGTGGTTGTTGACTGGGAAGTAAAAAAGGTCAGGCAGGAGATGGAGTATCACTACTATCCGGTTTATCGCGGGTTTAAAGAATTTGATTATGCCATGAATGACGGTGGTTTTAGTGGAGGTGCAGTACAGCCAGGTAGTACATTTGGCATTGGCGGGAGCATGGCGCGGTTCGGGCTATACAGCGACTATTTGTATGCGGTGGATCATTCCACCCTTTACATGTTCGATGTGAAAGACGATGGAAGCCCGCACAGCATAGGAAATCAGAATGTGGGATGGGATGTGGAAACAATGTTTATTTATGACGGCCACATGTTTTTCGGTACACGGTCGGGAATGCGCATTTTCAGCCTCAGCGTGGCAACAGTTCCAAAGTATATCGGCGATTTTTGGCATATCACCAGTTGCGATCCGGTAGTCGTTTCCGATGGGTACGCTTATGTGACACTACGTGGCGGAAACCTGTGCGGAAGCAATGTGAACCGTTTGGATGTGCTGGAACTTTCTGCGGATTATAAAAATATAACGTTGGTGCAATCATATCCGCTCAATGGCCCTTACGGTTTGGGAATTGACAATGATATTTTGTTCGTATGCGATGGCGACGCCGGCCTGAAAGTTTATGATGTAACCGATAAACTTCATATCGACGAGAATATGATTACACGCTTCTCCAATATTGATGCCTTCGATGTGATACCGGTAAACGATTACCTGTTCATGATTGGCGAGGATGGTTTTTACCAGTATGATTATTCCGATTTGAACGATATTAGGCAAATTAGCTATATCCCTGTGAAGAATGACAGTTAAGCAATATTGGAACAAGGAGTCAGATTATTGCTCAGCGTGATGTCATGACTTGTAATTTGGAAAGTAATGTTACAAGATAAAAATGTATAACCCGGTGAACAGGTATCTTAAATATATATTAGTGCTGTTGGCTGTTTTCTACCTATCCGGGTGCAGGAGTGATTCAGGAGGGGGAGATTTTTTCCTGGTGAAGGTAATCGGAAAAGGAGTGGATTGCAATGAAACGTATCTGGTTAAATTTCAGGAAGAAGATGAGGAAAGAGTGAGCAAATACATGGAGGGAATGAACACTCATTTTCCTGTTTTTTATGCCAACAATTTACCGGAAAAGTTTAAAGAAAAGGGGCGTACTCTCAAAGTAAAATTATATGAATGCCAACAAGGGGAGTTGCCTCTTTGTACCGCAAAGGATCCGGGTTTTGGTTCTGTTTGTATCGAATCTGCCACAGCCATTAGTTTGGCAATGCCCTGGATGTTGTTTTAGCGTTTTCTGTTTTGAATGTTAGAATAAGGTTTTGACAAAAAAATATAGCCACTGGCGGTTGCGAATTGGTTTGTCTTAATTATCCTTATCCAAATGTAGAATACCCAACAATCAATATCCAAAGATGGAGAAACATTTAGGTTGGCAATACAACCTTTGCAACTCTCTGTGTCTTCTCTGCGCCCTTTGTGGTTAAATAAAATTAGCCAAAGACAACCACAAAGAAAGCACAAAGGGGATGAAGAGAGGATTGAAAATATGTTTCTTTTTTCGGAAAATACCCAATGCAGAATACTCAATGTTCAATATCCAAATAGCAGTTTTTTGTTGGGTATTGGGTATTGGTTGTTGATTATTGGAAATTTGTTTTTTTTTTACGAAATATCCAAAGCAGAAAAAAACATTTGGGTTGGTAAAACTACTTTGCGGTTCTCTGTGTCTTCTCTGCGTCCTCTGTGGTTATATAAAAAAGTTAACCACAAAGAAAGCACAAAGAGAATGAAGAGAGGATTAAGATTTTTGCCCCTCTTCTCAGAAATATTCAATGTAAAATACCCAACATTCAAACCTGAAGGAATATTTGGGATAGCATCAGAAAATAAAGGGATTTGATGCGACGGTAAAAGCATTGGTAAAGAATAAACCGGTAACAAAAACCAGCGATAAAATAGGGAGCTGCAGGAAAGAACAGGATGAAAATCATACCTGTTTTTTTAATCGGGATAACACATAAAGGAGTGAGTATGGGCAGCCTGAAATATTATACAGGAAAGAAATTGCAGAAATAAAAAATTAAATAGTTTTGTAAACCAGTAAATGCAGAATAAACATTTGCTCCTATCAGAAATTAGAAATAAAATTTTTCAAATTATTTTAGGAAAGGTCAGGAAGTTTTTTTCTCCATGGGGAGAGGATACCACGGAGTCTGAAGTTGCAGGGAATGTAATTAAAGAGCAGGGAGAGAAAATAGAATTGTGAAGAGGCAATGCGGGAGAATAGTAGCTTTTGATAAATTAATATTATAATAAATAGAATAAGTCTACGATGAACTACTTCAAAATTTTTACGCTTCTTTTAGTCGTTTTTATCCATGCCGGTTGTACGCAACAAACAGGCTCCAAAGAAAAAGATTATGCTGCGCTGGTAAATCCATTTATTGGCACAATTGGCGGAGGTAATACGTTTACAGGCCCGGTTTTACCCTATGGAATGATTCAACCTGGTCCGTATATGGAATATGAGGATGATAAAAAATCTGGAGTAGTCTATGGTTTTAGTCATACGCATTTAAGCGGGATGGCAGGTGGAGGTGTTTTGGCGCCCGGCGATATTTTAGTTATGCCTGTAGATAAACCTGATTTGTATACTTCAGATGTACAGTCTGCGTTTTTTCATAGTAATGAAACGGCTGCTCCTGGCTACTATAAGGTAGTTCTGAATGATCCGGAAATAATGGTTGAACTCACTGCTTCAACACGCGTTGCATTCCATAAATATACATTCCCCCAAAATATAAGCCGGGGAGTTTTCCTGAAACTCGAAAATGGATTTGTTACTGTGAACGGGAATGAGATTTCAGGCTGTAATAACAACAAAATTTATTTTGTAGCCCGTTTTTCAGAGCCGTTTGAAAATTATGAAATAGCTGTAAACAACACGCCGGTAACTGAACCGGATACCGTAAAAGCCAATGAAATAAAAAGTATTTTCAAATTTAAGCAACAAGACGAAAAACCCATTTTACTTAAGGTTGCCATTTCTACAGTCAGTATTGAAGGAGCCCGAAAGAATCTTGAATCAGAGATGTCCGGCTGGGATTTTGAACAGGCAAAAAAAGAAGCACGCCAAACCTGGAATAAAGAATTGAATAAAATTCAGGTTGAAGGGGGTACAGAAACAGAACAGATTATTTTTTACACGTCGTTGTATCACTCTATGATTCATCCTAATGTATATATGGACGTTGACGGCAAATATCGCAGTACCAACGGAAAAGTTTATACTGCAAATGATTTCGTCAATTATACCAACTTTTCTCTTTGGGATACTTTTCGCGCACTTCACCCTCTGTTTACAATAATCAATCAAGAGCTTACTGTTGATTTTATCCGCACATTCCTGGAACGGTATGATCACAACGGGCGCATGTTAATAATGGAGTTTAACAACGAAGAAGGAGAAGTGCCGCCTATGATTGGCTACCATTCGCTTTCGGTTGTTGCAGATGCCTATGAAAAAGGAATTCGCGATTTTGATGTGCAAAAAGCACTGCAAGCAATGGTCAAATTAGCTAATGACTCAATCCGTCCCGAAAAAGAGTTATATCTTCAATACGGATTTATTCCTGCCGATTTTAAAGGGCAATCGGTTTCGAAAACGCTTGAATATTGTTATGATGACTGGTGTGTTACCCGTCTTGCAAAAGATTTAGATAACGATATTGAAAAGAGTTTCAGTCAGCGGGGCAATTTTTATAAAAATGTATTTTCTCCTGAAGTAAATTTTATGCGTGGCCGTAAAAGCAATTTCAGGTTTGTCGATAATTTTGATCCCAAAGAAACCATCAATCATTATACTGAAGCAAATGCTTATCAGTATTCTACGTTTGTTCCGCATGATATTAACGGTTTAATCGAATTAATGGGGGGCGATACCGTTTTTGAAGCCTGGCTTGATTCCTGTTTCTCAATAGAACCCGATTTTTCGAAAATTAACCTGCGCGATGTTACGGGTTTGATTGGTCAGTATGCACATGGTAACGAGCCAAGCCACCATATTGCTTACCTGTATAATTATGTTGGCCTTCCCTGGAAAACTCAGGAAATGGTTCGCCGGATTCTTACTGAAATGTATAAAAATCAACAGGATGGTTTAGAGGGAAACGAAGACTGCGGCCAAATGTCGGCCTGGTACGTAATGAGTGCTATGGGTTTTTATTCGGTAACTCCGGGGTTAGACTACTATGCCATTGGAAGTCCGGTTTTTGATAAAGTAACAATGAACCTTGAAAATGGGAAAAAATTCGAAATTATTGCTAAACATAATGACCAAAGAAACATCTATATACAATCAGCAATTCTTAACGAAAATCCGTATTCAAAAAGTTATTTAAAACATGCCGATATAATAAATGGAGGAACCCTTGTTTTTGAGATGGGGGATTCGCCAAATAAGAGTTGGGGGGCAAATGTTGACGACAGGCCGGTTGCATCCAACAATAAATTTAAATTTGCAGCATCGCCGGATATCGAATTCTCTGATGTCCTTTTTCTCAACAGCCGCGAAATTAAAATGTCTTTAACTGAACCGAATTCAAAAATCTATTATACGCTGGACGGGACCGAACCGACCAGGCATTCCAATTCATACCAGGATCCTATTGTTGTTTCGAAACCAACTGTTCTGAAAACAATAAGTTTTGCGGATGACAAAAATCCAGGTTATCCGGTAACGGTTCATTTTAAACAAATTGCGATGCTCGACGCGGTAAATGTGGATGGTTTGAAACCGGGTATTAAGTTTCTTTATCGTGAAGGGCCCCAGATAAAAAATGCAAAAGAACAAAGCCTGGCACCAATTCTGGATACCGGAGTTTTGAAAACATTTAATGTGGATGCCATAAAAGATGGCCGGGCATTTGGTTACAACCTGTCAGGTTATCTAAAAGTTCTCGAAACGGGTGTATACAGATTCTGGCTCGAAGCAAATGACGGAGCGGTTTTGTATATCAATGACAAGTTGATTATTGATAATGATGGAGGACATCGTGCACAGGTGCTCGACTCAAAAATTGGCTTGAAAAAAGGATGGCACCCGATAAAAGTTGATTATTTCCAGCAGGGGCTTGCAAAAAGCCTTCAGCTAAAATGGAGCGGGCCCGGAACTGAGGAACAGGAAGTATCCTCAGAGGTGCTGTTTCATTAAATTTTTTATAAATAATATCTTCCAGATGTGTGGGCCTGTTGTTAGAATGATCATACTCAAAAAATGCATGTAAATAGAGGATTATATGCTGCCAATTCTGTGTGATGCAGTGAACCGGCAAACGGGTAATTCTTTAGGTTTTTAATTGCTCTCCCTGCCAGCCAGACTGGATTTTGGTTCCCTCTGGATGATTATCCGATTTTTACAGAAGTCATGGTTAATGAGCCCGCAACAGCTTTATCGTTGAACAGTTCAATTTCTTCTTTTTTTCCACTTAACGCAAGCGAATACAGCAGTGGTAAATAATGTTCCGGGGTAGGAATAGCAAGCTGGAACGCTTTTCCCAGGGACGAATAGGCAATTAAAGGTTGGTGGTTTCTGTCCAGGATAAGTTCCTTCATTTTTGTGTTGGCTTCAATGGCCCAGTCGAACCCGAAATCTTCCGTATTTAGTTTATCCCAGGCAACCCTTCTCAGGTTATGTACCATATTTCCGCTGCCAACTATCAAGACTCCCTTTTCCCTCAGTTTTGAAAGTTCCCGGGCAAGCTGGTAATGATAGGCAGGCGATTTGGTATAGTCGAGGCTCATTTGAATGACGGGAATGTCTGCATCCGGATACAGGTGCTTAATGACCGACCAGGCGCCGTGGTCCAGTCCCCATTTTTGGTCCAGCCCAATTTCGGTCATTTGTACCAGGTTTTTGGTTTCTTCAGCTAACTCAGGGCTCCCGGGAGCCGGGTATTGTACCTCAAACAATTTTTTAGGAAATCCTCCAAAATCATGTATCGTTCGTGGATGCTTCATTGCGGTGACTAACGTTCCTCTGGTTTCCCAATGCGCGGAAATACAAAGTACAGCTTTGGGTTTCTCAAACGATTGTGAAATTTTTCTGAATCCGCTTACAAACTCATTTTCTTCAATGGCATTCATGGGGCTGCCATGACCAAGAAAAAGTACCGGCATTTTTTCGGTATTTTCAAAGGTCTCCGTCATTTTATTTAATCCTTGCATTTTCATGGTAACAGCTGTTAACGGCAATACCGAAATTGTTTTTAAGAAGTGTTTTCTTTTCATCCTCTTTCTCTTGTACGCAAAGTAATCATGCAACTACTGACTTTTCTTCATCTTTTCTGAAAGTAAATAGTCAATCGAATATTTCCCGGCTCCTGTTAGTAACAGAACGATAAAAATTAATCCGAATAACAGGGACTTTTCCTTGCTGGAAAAGGGATCAGCACCGTGGATATGGAAAGCAGCAATAAGCATGGTTATAATAAGCGGAATGGATGACAGCCGGGTCCCCAGTCCGAATAATATAAAAATGGAACAAATTACTTCTGCAAATACTGCAAGTGCAAGGGATAAAACCGTACTCATCCCAAAAACACTTGCAAAAGCAATGGGTTCACCCGAAAAAAATTGCATCAGTTTTGGAACCCCATGTGTCAGCATCATCAAAGCTGCCCCGGCCCGAAGTAATAATAGCGCAAAATTAGTATTGGCTATTTGCATTGTTTTTATTAATGACTGATTCATGTCAAGAACACTAATTAATTGTTTCCTATTGTTTTCTGTCTCTTCTGTAAAGTGGCTTTGTGCTTAGTTTTGTTTCATAAACTGCACTTCTGCCAGAATTTTAACCTCATCGCTTACCAAAACACCTCCAGATTCCAGTACAGCATTCCAGTTCAAACCCCAGTCTTTCCGGTTGATTTTTCCGGTGAGTGAAAATCCTGCTTTTTCATTTCCCCAGGGGTCTTTGTTGGTTCCGCCAAACTCAACATCAAGAACCACCTCTTTTGATATACCTTTAATGGTAAGAATTCCTTTGAGTTTAAATTCATCGTCGTCAGTTTTAACAAGCGATGTTGACTCGAAGGTAAGCTCCTTGTGTTTTTCCACATCGAAAAAGTCGCCACTTTTCAGGTGATTGTCGCGGTCTTCGTTATTGGTAAAAACCGATGAGCTGTCAATGGTTACTTTAACACGAGATTTTGTAAAATCCTCGCCGTCAATTTCTGCAGAAATTTTTCTGAATTCACCTTTTACATTGGTTATCATCAGGTGTTTTACTCTGAATAAAAGTTCACTGTGGGTTGGGTCTAATACCCATTTTGTTGTTGCCATTTTCTTTCTTTTTAATGATTTATACTAACGGTACAAAAATACAGGCAGACCGGGACAGTGTGGTTACAGTTTTCGGAAAAGCTGTTGTAAAATCAGGAAAAGAGTTTTTTCATAGAGGTCCGAAAAGCCGATGGCGACTGTCCGGTTTTCTTCTTAAAGACGTTGGTAAAGTATGATTTTTCATTGTAACCCAACTCAAAGCCAATTTCGGCAATGGTCAGGTCGGTGGTTATCAGCATATTTTTTGCTTCGGTCAGCTTTCTGGTTTCAATTATTTCTGAAACACTCTGCTGCAGAATGTTCTGACATATTACGTTCAGGTTTCGGGGTGTCATAAATAGCTTTTCGGCATAAAATGAAACTCCGGCCGGCCTTCTGAAATTTTCCTCCAGCACGGCAAGGAAGTTTTTAAAGGTTTGGCTTTGGGTTTTAAGAAGTCCTTCCGTATCCGGAAGAATTTTTTTGCGTTGCGATTCAATCATTATAAACACCGCCTGAAGGAGGTGACGTATAATGGCCAGATCCGGATTCTCCTGCTGATATTCCAGGTACATCATTTCGCACAGGGTGTTTACCCGGTCGAAACAGGTTCCCCGTTCAAATTCAATATTTGCCTGATTGTGGTAAAACCCGTAAAGCTGAAAGATGATTTCGGGAATAAATTCGCTTTGAAACCGAATAACCCAGGCAAAAAAAAGTTCGTTTTTTAACCGTGGCTGAACACGGTGTACCTTCCCTTTTGTGATAAAACTGGCGTAGGGTGAATCTGTCCGGGTAGAATCAAAATCAATGAAATGCTCCAGTTGCCCTTCAATCCCGATAATCAATTCCTCGTAGTCGTGTTGGTGTGGTTCATTAACAGAAGCGTTAATCTTTTTTGCTTCTTCTACAGAAACCGGATATATTTTAAATGTTTCATTCATTTCTGCTTATTTTATACAATACTACTAAAAATTTTCAGGTAAAAGTATCTGAAAATTATTTCAGCCGTTTTACGAAGAAAGGCCGGTTAATTCCGGTATAAAAAAAGTTTCTGTTTATAGAAAAATGCGCGGATTAAATTTGAAATGGTAATTTTGGATTGATTTTTATAATCACGTTCAAAATAATTTACTTTTGTTCCTGATGAACCTAATTAAAGAGAACGAACATTCAGAAAAGAATAAATTTTTATTCGGTGATGAAAGAATGTTCGAATTTATTTTTAAAGCATATTTCCCCCGTTTAATGGCTTTTGCAATTAAGTTTATTCCGGATAGGGTGGAAGCGGAGGATATTATTCAGGAGGCTTTTTTGAAAATCTGGAAGGAAAGGGAAAAAATTGAAGAAGACACATTTCGGTCTTATGTATTTACCTTGGTACGGAATGCCTGCTTAAACTACATTAAACATCAAAGAATAGTAAATAGTTATAACGCTGAATTAGAGGATAAGATAAAGGGAGAGGAACTATATTATACCGACTTTTTTAGCGACCCCTACCATCAAACTGTCTTCAACGAAATGGAAAGCGAGATTAAAGTGGTATTGAATAACCTTCCGGAGCAAACCAGAAGAGTTTTTTACCTTTCCCGTTTTAATGGATTAAAAAATTCAGAGATTGCACAAAAGCTGAATATTACATTAAGGACAGTCGAAAAACACAATACCAAAGCGCTTCAAAAATTAAAAGAACATTTTACATCGAATTACCTTTTGGCCCTTGTTGTAATAGAAATGATTAAAGAGTTGTAGAATTTTTTTTGCATCATGGGGGGCGGTATTTTATTTCATAATTGTATTACTTATATAGAGTATTTTACATTATGAATTACGGTTTTCAGGATAAACAAAAAATATTTCAACAATATCTTCAGGGTGAATTGTCAGAAAGCAAAGAGTCACAATTAGTTGACTGGATAAATTCAGCCGATGACAATCTCCAGGTTTTTAAAAATTATATTGCTGAGAATGAGTTTACCCAAAGGCACACTGCCGAAACCCAAAAAGCGTGGTTACGAATCAGGGGAAAATTACATTCCGAATCAAATACCCCCCGTCATAAAAAAATAAGTTTACCCGGTTGGGCAAAGGTGGCAGCCCTGGTTGCTATTGCCTTTGTTTCAGGAATTATTATAAACAACGTTACCCACACGAAGAATGAGGAAGCGTATGTTTTGAATGAGATTATTGTTCCGGGAGGGGAGAAGTCACAGGTTATACTTTCTGATGGAAGCCGGGTGTTTTTAAATGCAAACACTCATTTTAAGTATCCTTCTTCTTTTAATCGAAAAGAGCGGGAAGTTGTTTTATCCGGAGAAGCCTTCTTTGAAATTGAAAAAGATGCATCAAAACCTTTTGTGGTTGAAACTCCCGGATTTGATGTCAGGGTAACAGGGACTTCTTTTAACTTATCGGCATACACTGATGATAATATAAACAGCATAACATTACATTCGGGTAGCGTGGCCATTGAAAAAAATGGACGCGAATATAAAATCAGCCCGGGGGAAAAATATGTCCTGAACAAGAAAACAAACAGATATAAAATAATTCAGACAGACCTTGCAAATTCATCGCTTTGGAAAGATGGGGTAAGTGTTGTAGAAAACCTGGATCTCCGGGAGATTCAAAAGATACTGGAAAGGAGGTTTAATGTAAAGATAGAAATAGCGGATGAACAACTTAAAGACATCAGATATACAGGGCACTTTAAACCGCACGAAACACTGGACGAGATTTTAGCGCTTATCCGGGATGCCTCGCCAATAAAATTTAATGTTGAATTTAATAAAACCAAAGATGTTGTAACGATCAGAAAAAAGTGACATAAGAAAGCGGAGGATGTGGTCCCATTCTCCGCTTCATCAACTTAATTACCATAAAAATAGTAACTAATTAACAGTTCAAAAGTATGAAAAAAAAGTGTGAAATGAGTCATTTCCTGCGAAGGAATGATCTCTTAAAAATTTGGATGATTATGAAATTTACATTCATTTTTTGGATGGTTTTTGTTGTACAACTTTCAGCAAGTGTTTATTCACCTGCGTATGCACAACCAGCGAAATTGAAGGTAGAATTTAAAGAGGCAACTATTAAAGAAGTTATTGACGAAATAGAAAAACAGACTGATCTGACTTTCTTTTTTAGCGGCGACGTTTTAAACACAGGTCAAACAATTACCTTAAAAGTCCGCAATACGTCGGTCGATGAGATACTCGATCTGGTTAGTGAACAAACAGGGCTTTCTATTACCATTGTGCGGGATCAGATTCTGGTGAAAAAAAATCTCCCGGCAAAAGATGTCCTCTTTCAGCAACCCAAAACAGTCTCAGGGAAAGTAACCGACTCCGGCGGCCAGCCACTGCCCGGGGTTACCGTGGTATTGAAAGGTACTACACAGGGAACTGTTACCAATGCCGACGGTGAATATTCGTTAAATAATATTCCGGCTGATGCCACCTTGCAATTTTCATTTGTGGGAATGAAAATACAGGAGATTCTTGTGGCAGGAAAAGCCAATATTAATGTAACAATGGAAGAAGAAACAGTTGGGATTGAAGAAGTGGTGGCAATTGGGTATGGCACTCAAAAAAAGATAAATATTACTGGGTCTGTTGATGTCGTCTCTAGCGAAATGCTGGAAAATCGTGCTTCTTCCAACATGTCTCAAGCACTTCAGGGACAGTTGTCTGGGATTGATTTCTCCATTTCTGGCAGGGATGGCTATCAACCCGGCGCTGAAATGAACATGGATATTAGGGGAATTGGGTCATTAAACGGTGGAAGTCCATATGTTCTGATTGACGGCTTTGAAGGTAACATGAATAGTCTTAATCCTGGAGATGTGGAATCGGTTACTGTTCTAAAAGATGCCGCCGCATCAGCCATCTACGGTGCTCGTGCCCCTTATGGCGTGATTCTCATTACCACCAAATCAGGTAAAAAGAACCAAAAGTTTTCTGCTACTTATAATGGACGCGTGAGTCTTGTCACTCCAGCGCCATTACCCCCAGAACTTGATTCATACACATTTGCACGTGTGTTAAATGAAGGACAGCTTAATTATTTTTCAACCTACGCAGTAGCCCCTGAAACAATTGACCGAATTATTGCTTACCAGAATGGAGATTATGACTACATCGCCTCGACATTTCCTGATAATTTTCCAGTCGAACAGGTAAAGTTCTGGGATGCATACCCATTAACTAACGGATGGTGGGCCAGCAACCTGGCAGGACATGCCAATAATGATTATTGGGATATGGCAACAGGTTCTGATATTAGTCACTCGCACAACTTTAATATCCAAGGCGGTTCTGAAAAAACAGCTTATTATGTCGCTCTCGGATATTTAGATCAGGCCAGCACACTGGAATGGGGAGACGACTATTTTAAGAGGGGTAATGTGATAGCAAAAATAAACACGGAGATCACCGATTGGTGGGATTTTTCCTATGAAACCCGATTTATGAAAAGCCAAAGGCACTATCCAAATGCAGGACGGTTAGATAATGATGATACTTACAATATCCTGTTTCATATTCTTCATAATACCGGTCCACTGCAACCCTTTACCAATAGTTTTGGGAACTGGGCACAATCCAATGTGAGAAACTTCTTTGAAGCCGGATTTAACAACAATGAAAAGACAGAAAACTGGCAAACATTTAAAACCGAAATAAGACCTGTTCAGGGATGGAAAATAAACGCAGATTTTGCATATCAGTCCTGGGATTATTATTCATCCCGTTATTCCCGGGCATTTAGGGAAGAAAACTGGATAACCGGTGAACTTTCAGGTGCCTGGGTTAACAGCGAAGTTTTGAAAATCCATAGTAGCGATTATTATTGGACGACCAATGCATACACTTCGTATGAACGGAGATTGAATGAAATGCATAATTTTTTCCTGATGGCAGGTATGCAGTACGAAACCGGAACAGATAGAAACTTGAGATCAGGAGCAAAAGGTCTGATAGTTCCTGACATCGTATCTCTACAGACAGCTACAGGAGTTCCAACTGTACAGGAGAGTTTGGGACATTGGGCCACCGAAGGATTTTTTGGCAGGTTTTCCTACAATTACAAGGAAAAATACCTGTTTGAGTCCAATGTGCGGTACGATGGCACCTCCCGCTTCCTGGAGGGGAACCGGTGGGGATTTTTCCCTTCATTCTCGGCTGGCTGGGTAGTGAGTAAGGAAAATTTTTGGAAACAAATAATTCCTGTAATCAATACCTTGAAGATCAGGGGTTCTTGGGGTGAGCTTGGGAACCAGCAAGTTGCTGCTTACCAGGATTTGGCATTAATTCCAATTTCAAAAACGAGTCTTGATTGGCTACCCAATTACAATGCTGTCGGGCAAATTGGCTATACTCAAACGCCTACTTTAGTTAGTCAGTTCTTAACCTGGGAAACCGCATCCACCACAAATTTTGGTTTAAATGCAGGATTTTTAGATCAGAAATTACAAATTGATTTTGACTGGTATGAAAGAAATACCACTGATATGATTGGCCCGGCTGAAGCAAAGCCAGGTGTATTAGGAGCAGATGTACCACGATCAAATAATGCTTCTCTGCGTACACGGGGCTTTGAGTTAGTATTGAAGTGGAAACAGAATTTAGGGAACGCTTTAAGTTATTTTGTCAACCTGAACCTGTATGATGCCAAATCAGTTGTTACTAAATTTAATAACCCCACCGGTATATTAAGCACTTGGCGCGAAGGACAACAGATTGACGAAATTTGGGGTTGGTCGGCCCTTGGACTGTTCCAAACCCAGGAAGAAATAGACGCACACGTTGACCAGTCATATATTTATAATGTATGGAACACGGGCGATGTTAAGTATGAAGACCTTAATGATGACGGAAAAATTGATATGGGGAGTAACACTGTCAGCGACCCTGGTGACCGGAAAATAATTGGGTACTCTGCTCCACATTACCAGTATGGAATTTTCGCTGGATTAAATTATAAAGGTTTTGACTTTTCCATGTTATGGAAAGGAACGGCAAAAAGAGACTATGGGTTTACAGTTGATACTGGCACAAATTATTATGGATGGAAAAATGCCGTGTGGTCTCACCCCAAAAAGGATCAATTGGATTATTACCGCGACCAACCGGGAACCAAATATGTCGGTTTATACGAAGGCGAAGCAAACATCAACACAGATGCTTACTATGCGAGGCCATATACCGGTAAAAGTGCAAACGCAAAAAATTTCAACATTAATTCAAGGTACCTGGCCAACTACGCTTACATTAAACTACAAAATGTACAATTGGGGTACACTTTTCCGAAAAGTTTCAGCTCTAAAATGGGCCTTCAGAATCTAAAAGTATATTTTACAGGTGAAAACCTGATTCGTGTAGATCATTTGCCTAAAGGTTTAGATGCGCAGTCTGTGGCAGGATCATACAAATCTCCTGGGAAAGATTACAGGCCTGACAGAATTTATTCATTAGGTGTGACCGTAACTTATTAGGCATTTTTAACAAACTTATAATTTAAGAATGATGAAAAGAATATATTTAATATTGATTTTAGCCATGCCGTTAGTTATGGCATGCGAAGACTTTATAGACCGCCCGCCATTAGACCAGATAAGCACGAATGACTACTGGAAGTCATCAGCGGATCTTCAAAATTATACAGCACAGTTTTATCTCGATTTTGTTGAGGGTCATGACGGTATTCCCAGCGCATCTGTAAGATATGAGGAAAATTCCGACAATATTGTTAGTACTGGAGTGAATAACCTCCTTTCCGGGAGAGTAACGCCTGCAACAGGTACATGGAAATCACAATGGGAGATTATCCGAACTATTAATATCTTTTTTGATAATTACAGTAGGTGTGAAGATGATTTTTCAACATGGCAGCATTATCTGGGAGAAGCACAGTTTTTTAAAGCTTATCATTATTTTCAGCTTGTAAAAAGGTATGGCGATGTACCTTGGTACACTCATTCGCTGATGCCTGATGATGAGGAATTGATGAAGGCAAGGAATCCGAGAACCCAGGTAGTAGATTCCTTATTAATTCTATTGGATCAGGCGTTTGTGAATATTTCAGGCAGGAATGATGCCCCCTGGGGAAATAACTCTATTAATAAGGAGGCTGTTTTAGCTTTCAAAACCCGTGTGGCACTTTTCGAAGGGACATGGCAAAAGTATCATGCCATGCTTAATGACCAGTTTAGCACTCCCGGAGCTAATCCCGACAAATATTTTCAGGCTTGTGTTGATGCGGCGGAGGAACTAATGAATGGAAATTATCGTGTTGGTATATACAACACAGGAAATCCGGAGACAGACTACTTCGACCTGTTTTCCATGAGCAACATGGGATCAATTGATGAGGTTCTATTATACAAAGCTTATAACATAGATGAGGGATACGGGCATAATGCTAATTTTTATGCAACAACTTATCCATTTGGATATGGAACTACCTGGTCATATGTAACGTCACACCTTGGTAGGGATGGGGACTCCTTTGATTATTTGGGCTTAGCTGAAACAACAAAAGGAAATGACTTTATGGTGGCTATAGCCAACAATTGTGACCCAAGGTTACATCAAAATGTATGGATACCGGGTGAAGTAATTAGCAGTATATCTAATATTGTATGGGACAAACCACCAATTGATGAAGGTGGAGCTTTTCAAAATTCATCAGGTTTCCAATTTAGAAAATATACAAATACAACACAAACTCTTAATTATGCTGATGAAAACGATCAGGGATTTATTATTTTTCGTTATGCCGAAGTATTACTCAATTATGCCGAGGCCAAATACGAATTGGATGGTGTGGTAGCATACGAACAGCTAAACCAGTTGCGTGCCAGGGCTGGTATGCCGGATTTTACAATCATTCCTCAGAGTACCGACCCAAATAGGCTGGATTATGGATATTCCATCCCGGATGAATTGTACGAGATTCGTAGGGAAAGAAGGGTGGAAACCGTCTTTGAAGGTTTGCGCGAAATGGATTGGAGACGCTGGGCAGCACATGCTTTGTTCACTGGTAAAAGGTTTAAAGGCTACCCGTTTAAACAGGATGAATTTCCCGAATTAACTGTTCATCTTGACGAAAATGGGTTAATTGACATCTTACAAAGTCTGATTCCCAATGGAAATCAATTCAGGCCTAATCAGGATTATTTATATAGTATCCCACTGCAAGAGTTGACTCTAAATCCGAACCTGGAACAGAATCCTGGCTGGGACAATTAATTATACCAATAAATCGGTGTTATAGTCAGGTAGAATAATCCCGGAAATTGATTTAAAATTTTCTTGATTTTATTCAATTTCCGGGATCTTCAAATGAATGACCACCTGCCAAAATAATATAGAAGATACTTGCAAGTAAAAAATGAGAAATGATTTAACCCAATCGCTCAATTTAAAGACAAATATTTAATGATGCAGTAACTAAATTGTTTACTGAAAGAACAAATTAAATTGGAACAGCAGCTTTATATGAAAAATAATACAATTCTCAATGCTCCATTTTGTATAAATAATCTTTTCATCTTGAAAAAATAAATGTGATTATAGTTTGTAAAGTGATAAAGATACAATGAAAACAATAAAATCTGCAACTCAAATTTTTCTCATGTATTGGATTTTATTTTTTCCACATACTACATGTCTTGCACAAAAAGAAAATCTAAAAGTATTTAATTGGTCTTCCAAGGGATACAAGAAGATTGAATGTAGCAACGGGGAAAATATTTTACAACTTTACCTCAACCAGCAAGCCTACAATTTGCTGGATCGGCGTGAACAAGAAATAGCTTCGTTAAAGACAAAGCAAGATTGGGAAAACAGACAAAAAAAAATAAAGACTATATTGTCAGATATTATCGGAGATTTCCCTGATAAAACACCACTCAATGCTAAAATTACTGGAGTTATACACAAGGAAGGTTTTCGGATAGAGAAGATCATTTTCGAATCTTTGCCCGGATTTTTTGTGACAGGCTGCCTGTATATTCCAGAAGGTAAAAAAGAAAAGAGGGCAGCTATTCTAAACGTAATAGGGCATTCCGCACAATCTTTCCGTCGCGATTTATATCAAAACTTTGACCAGAACTTAGTAAAAAAAGGGTTTATTGTTTTTGCCATTGACCCGATTGGCGGAGGAGAAAGAATTCAGTACTATGATCCGAATATAGAAAGATCTGTTATTGAAGGGGAGACAACAAATGAACATTCTTTTATAGCCAACCAGTACTTTCTGATGGGCGGCTCATTGATAAAATATTATATATGGGACGGCATCCGTGCTATCGACTACCTTGTATCGCGAGAAGAAGTTGACTCAGCCAGAATTGGTTTAACAGGGCCTTCCGGCGGTGGCCAGCAAACGGCATTTATTAGCTCTTTTGACGATCGTATAAAAGCTTCGGCACCTACTTGCTACATTACGTCGTACAGGCGAATGCTCGAAACAATTGGCCCGCAAGATGGGGAGCAAACCCTTTTTCACTGGCTGACGAACGGCCTCGACCATGCAGACTTGGTTGAAGTACAGGCACCAAAGCCAGCCTTGATTGTGGGCACTACCAATGATTTTTTCAGTATCCAGGGTGTCCGTGAAACATTTGAAGAGGTTAAAAAAGTATACCAGGCATTTGGGCAGGAAGGGAACATTAGCCTGGCAGAGGCAAATTACCGGCACGGGTTGAACCGTAAAAATAATGAAGCGACTTATGCTTTCTTTCAGAAAGAATTGGAAAACCCTGGTAGCCCAATCGAGGAAGACCTGGAAATACTACCTGAGGACGCACTGAATGTAACCTCTATAGGCATGGTTTCTACATCGTATAATGGGAAAACGGTGTTTGACCTGATCAAACCCGGGGCTGAAAAGCTTGCAGCAGATCTGGAAGAATCCAGAAAAAACAATCCGTCACATTTAGAGATTGTAAAACAGAAGGCAAAAGAACTTTCCGGTTATGTCCAACCCAAAACAGGAGGCAACCCAATCTTTACCGGGTGTTATGAACGTGATGGTTATACTGTTGAGAAATACATTTTACCGGGAGATAAAGAATACGAAATCCCGCTTTTACTTGCGATTCCTGATGGGGATGAAAATTATTCGCCCGTTATATACATTCATCCGGAAGGAAAGGAAAAAGATATAGCCCCCGGTGACAATATTGAAAAACTGGTGAAACAGGGTTTTATAGTAGCCGCTCCTGACTTGTTGGGTACTGGCGAAACGCAATCTTCCAGAGATTACCCTGGCTCTCACGGATATGGAGCTATATTGATTGGAAGAAGCATAGTTGGCATTCAGGCTGGTGATATTGTCCGGGTTGTGGATTTCCTAAAAAGGCTTCGAAAAATTAAGACAGAAAACATACATGCGATTGCATTTGGGGAACAGTGTCCGGCATTGCTACATGCTGCGGTATTTGAACCGTCAATTGCAGGTATAGCACTTGTTGAAGCGCCGGTATCGTATTATAACATCACGCAAACAAAGCTGTACCAATACAGCTTGTCTTTTGACTGGGGTGTTGCAGGCGCCTTAACTGCTTATGACCTGCCAGATTTGGCAGCATGTGTGGCACCAAGAAAACAGGCATTTATCGGATTGCTTGACGGAGAAAAAAAGCTGGCTGTTAAAGAACTTGTTGCTGATCAAATGACTTATCCGAGATCAGTGTACACAAAAAATAATTCAGACAATTTAAAAATAATACCAGATAGAATTGATAAAACGAGTACTATTCTTATTAAATGGCTTACAGAATAAATGTGATCATTAGTATAATGATATTGAGACTTACAGATGTTATAATTATCAAATAAAATATTATGAAATATCTAAGAACACAAGTGAAAATAGTGTTAATATTTGGTTGTATGTTTGCTCCATTATACATGTACTCCCAGGAAGAAAATCTAAAGGTATTCGACGGGTGGGTTGAATGGAGCAACGGGGAAAATATGCTTCAACTCTATCTCAACCGGCAGGCATATCAACTGTTGGATAAAAGGGAACAGCAAATTACTCAATTAAAAAACAAACAAGATTGGATATTAAGGCAACAAAAAGTAAAAAGTACCCTGTCAGCTATTGTGGGGGCTTTCCCCGAAAAGACACCACTCAATGCCAAAATTACCGGAATCATTCAGGAAGATGAATTTAGGGTTGAAAAAATTATGTATGAGTCGATACCAGGTTTTTATGTTAGCGGTTGCCTGTTCATTCCTAATTCTGGTACAGAAAAAAAGCCGGCAATATTAAATGTAATTGGACATTCTATTCAATCTTTCCGGCGGGATGTATATCAAAACGTAATTCTTAATCTGGTAAGAAAAGGATTTATAGTCTTTGCAATTGACCCGATTGGTCAGGGGGAAAGAATTCAGTATTATGATCTGGATACAAACGGAAATGTTATTGGGAATTCAGCTACACACGAACATTCATTTTTGGCCAACCAGTGTTTCCTTGCTGGCTATTCCTTAGCAAAATACTTTATATGGGATGGCATTCGTGCAATCGACTATCTTTTATCGCGGGAAGAAGTTGATCCGGACAGGATTGGTTTGACAGGACTTTCAGGAGGAGGTACACAAACTGCGTTTATCGCCGCTTTCGATGAACGTGTAAAAGCTTCGGCTCCTTCCTGTTACATTACTTCTTACCGGCGTCTCTTTGAATCTATAGGAACCCAGGATGGAGAGCAGAATTTCTATCATGGGTTAATTAACGGCATTGACCATGCCGATCTTCTGGAAATACGTGCTCCAAAACCAACATTGATAGTCAGCACAACCCATGACTTTTTCAGTATCGAGGGTGCACGGGAGACATATAAGGAAGTAAAAGAAGTATACCGGGCATTTGGTAAGCAGGAAAACATTACTATGTCCGAAGCAGATTATACGCATGGATTCGCACGGAAAAACAATGAAGTAACTTATGCTTTCTTTCAAAAAGAATTGGAAAATCCAGGCGACCCGGCTGAAAAGGATGTGAAAATATTCTCTCAAGAAAAACTGAATGTAACCCCTACCGGCCAGCTTTCGACATCCTATAAAGGAAAATTAGTTTTTGATCTGATTAAATCAGAGGCGGAGAATTTAGTAAAAGGATTAGAACAATCCAGAAAGAATAACCCGTCACATTTGGAAACTGTAAAACAGAAGGCGAAGGAACTTTCAGGTTTTATTACGCCTGAACAAGGAAACAAACATGTTTTCAGGGGACGCTACCAACGAGATGGATATGCTATTGAAATGTATGCATTAGAAAGAGGTGAGAATTATGTAATACCCTTATTATTGGCTATTCCTAACGACAGTAAAATCCATTCTCCGGTTATATACATCCATCCGGATGGAAAAGAAAAAGATATAGCTCCCGGAGGCAATATAGAAAAACTTGTTAAACAAGGATTCGTGGTTGCTGTCCCGGATTTATTAGGTATTGGCGAGACACGATCGTCCAGAGGTTACCCTGGCTCGCATGGATATGGTGCTATGATGATTGGCAGAAGCATTGTGGGGATCCAGGCAGGAGACATTGTAAGAGTAGTCGATTTTTTGAAAGAACTGCCAGAGATTGAGACGGTAAATATACAAGCTATTGCGTTTGGGGAACGATGCCCGGCGCTGCTCCATGCTGCAGTATTTGAACCGTCAATAACAGGGATTGCACTTGTTGAAGCGCCGGTGTCATATCACAACATCACGCAAACTAAGATGTATCAATATAGTTTGTCTTTTGACTGGGGTGTTGCAGGCGCCTTAACCGCTTATGACCTGCCAGATTTGGCAGCATGTATTGCACCCAGAAAACTCACATTCATCGGAATACTCGACGGGAAAAAAGTGCCGGCTAACAAAGAACTAATTGCAGGCCAAATGGCTTTCCCTGAAGCAATTTATGCTAATAATAATCCAGACTATCTAAAAATAATACCGCTCCCTGGTGAGGGTGTAATGCAGGCACTTACAGGCTGGTTAAAAGAATAAATATATGGCAAAAATTATTTCATTAAAACGAAAAAATATTTATAGATGTGGAATCATAGTCATGCTTTTCGTGACATCTGTCAGCTATTGCCTGGCTGAAGACCTTGGGGTAATACCAACGCCCCGAAAGGTGGAATTTACAAGGGAATACTTCCAATTGGTGAAGCTGCCGCTAATCCGTACAGGACATGGTGGAGGAGATATGCACTTACTCGACAAGATATTTAAAAATCCAAACATATTCGATCTGTATAAACATTTGGCGGGAACACGCGACGGCGCTATGTCCATTTTAGTAGGAACTGCAGCCTGGAAAAGCATCGAAGAACAAAGACTTGTTAAAATTTCTGAATTAAAAGATATCCCGGTTAATCCAAATCGTGGATAGTTTGATAAAGATGATGCAATACGTACTAATAAGAATATATTAATTATGAAAAGCAATAAACCATTTACCAACTTGCAACTGACAACTCTGGTTGTTTTACGAATTTTTATAGGGTGGCACCTGTTATTCGAAGGATTTTCAAAATTATTAAATCCTGGCTGGTCGTCTGCGAGATTTCTCCGTGAATCACAGTGGATTATGTCAGGTTTTTCAAACTGGGTTACATCAAATGCAGGTGTACTGAATGTAGTTGATTTTTTGAATACCTGGGGACTGATTGCCATAGGAGCAGGTTTAATCTTAGGGCTTTTTGCACGCACTGCTTCTGTCTTCGGAGCAATTTTACTTTTTTTATATTTCCTGAATAACCCGCCATTGACCGGGTTGGAATATTCATTACCATCTGAAGGAAACTATCTGATAATCAACAAAACACTTATTGAAGCTGTGACACTGTTTGCACTGGCAATTTTCCCAACCAGCCAGATTGTTGGATTCGATTTGTTTTTAAATCGTATAATAAAAAGAAAAAAACAGGAGGAAAGAAAATAATGGATAAGAAAGAATCAAAACAAAACGCCAATCAAAAAATGGATCAGCCACAAAATAATAATCTTAATCGCAGAACTGTTTTAAAAGCGCTGGCGGGTGTCCCGGTTTTAGGGGTTTTCGGTTATGAGTTGATGAAAAACAGATCATACGCCAACAGAAAGGAAGGCCAGGTAATCAAAGAATTAGGATTGGAGTACCTAAATATACCGAAAGAAAATTCAACGCATTCAGTAATAAATGGAAACAAATTACGGGTGGGCATGATTGGTTTTGGTAGTAGGGCCGGTGCATTGGCAAGGGGACTGGGTTTTATGCACCTTTCCGATGCTAAATCAAGAAAAGCCGGAGGAAATCTTGAAGACTGGCTGGCACAGGAGGATTTGAATGTAGATTTAGTTGGTATTTGTGATGTATTTGACTTTCATGCTGAAAGAGGGATGGATATCGCCAAAGAAGGCCTTCGTGTCAACGGTAAAACCGGTGCGGAATACGATATTAAAAGATATCGCAGTTACCAGGAAATGCTGGCCGATGATTCAATTGACGCCGTTATTGTGGCAACACCCGACCATCACCACGCACGAATAACTACCGACGCGGTTAAAGCAGGTAAACATGTTTACTGTGAGAAAAGTATCGCACTGACAGAGGAAGAGCTTAATGAAGTTTACAATGCGGTAAAAAACAGCGACAGGGTTTTCCAATTAGGGCATCAGATTACCGAGAATGTAATTTTCGGGCAAGCCAGAGAGATGATAAAAAAAGATATTCTCGGAAAAATTTCGTTGATTGAGACGACAACGAATCGGAACTCTGCCAGTGGTGCCTGGATTAGGCATCTGGACGCAGATGGCAACCCTAAACCCGGAAGTCTTGAAACCATTGATTGGGAACAATGGCTTGGCAACAGGCCAAAAGTACCGTTTAGTATAGACAGGTACTATAACTGGACAAAGTGGTTCGATTACGATACAGGAATGCTTGGTCAGCTTTTTTCACACGAATATGATGCCATAAACCAGTTGTTACGGATTGGAATTCCCAAATCAGCAGTTGCTTCCGGTGGAATTTACTACTGGAAGGATAACCGCGAAATGCCGGACCTTATCCAGGCAGTATTTGAATACCCGGATAAGGAACTCACCCTAATGTATAGTGGTTGCCTGGCGAGTGCCCGTCAACGGGGACGTGTAATAATGGGACACGACGCCTCAATGGAACTGGGTGGTTCGATTAGTGTTACTGCCGACTATGATTCTACTAAATACAAACGTCAGATTCAGGACGGAACGTTTGACACAAGAGGCCCGATATTAACGGTTACTCCGGGGTCAGGAGCTATTGATGCAGTGACTTCAGCAACAGAAAAATACTACTCTTCCAGGGGATTAACTTCGACAGTGGTGAACGGGCGAAATGTGGATGTTACCTACCTTCACATTAAAAACTGGATTGATTGTATCCGCTCCGGGGAAACCCCAACTTGCGATATCGAAAAGGCTTATGAAGAGGGGGTGACTATCTTAATGGCACATAAATCGTATGTTGAAAAACGCAGGGTTGAATGGGATCCGGTACAGCGCAAAATCGTTTAATTGATGATAAAAAGTTTCGTTTTTGGCCTAAATGTGTCCATAACAAAAAATATCATGGAAAAAAAACTTTTTAAAAAACGACATCTGAGGATGTCTTGTTTTTTCCTGCTTCTTATAATTTCTTGCAGTTCCCGGGAAATAGAACCCTCCTTTACATTTAAAGAGAATGAACAAGGAATAGAATTACTGGAAAACGGGCAATATGTATTTTTTTATCAGAAGAAGCCGAAGTTGCTTAACGGCCAATACGTTTGCTGCAATTACCTGCATCCGCTGTACAGTCTAAACGGCGATACGCTCACTGAGGAATCTCCGGCTGACCACCCCCACCACCGTGGAATTTTTTGGGCCTGGCATCAAATGAGTGTCAACGGCAAAAGCCTGGGTGACGGCTGGATTATGGAAAACATTGCACAGGAAGTTACTAATATCCGGACGACCGTTGACCAGTCCGCCAAACTGAATATAAATGCCGTTTGGAGATCTTCATTATTAGGGGACAAACCATTTCTTAGCGAACAAACTACAATAACAGTTCATCAATTTCAAAACGGTATTCGTAAAATAGACTTTGCTATTTCCCTGACGGCCCTGGTACCCGGTGTTGAGATCGGAGGTTCGGACGACGAAAAAGGCTATGGCGGCTTTTGTGCGCGGATAAAACATCCGGGAGATCTGGCATTCGTTTCGGAAAATAAGATGGTTACGCCGCAATTGATTCAGATTGAAGCGGGCCCCTGGATGGATTTCTCAGGTTCATTTGGCAGTGAAGGGGAAACCAGCGGGATAGCAATCCTCTGCCATCCAGAAACACCCAATTATCCGGAACCATGGATATTACGTTCGAAAAGAAGTATGCAAAATGTTGTTTTTCCGGGAAGAAATCCGGTGGCAATACCTATTGACAGACCTGTCATTTTGTATTACCTGCTAATAATTCATAACGGAAATGCAAGTAGCATTGATCTTAAAAAATTACAGTCTGAATATGAGAAAATGGAAGTTTCAAATCAAAATGGAAATTGAATAAAGAGGTAAACCTAAATAATTTGAAAAGTTTAATAAGATCAGCTTGTTTTATTTTGCATGCCTACTTATGTTTGATGTCAAAACAACCAGAACATAGAAGATATTACGGTGTAGGAAAAACCTGCTGATAAGATGATGAAGGATTACTTGATAAGTATCGCTGACAAACAATTTTCTAGGGATTCCTTGCTGTCAATACTCAAAACTGTTTCTGAATAGGATAGAAGGACACAAACGACCCGGGACTCCATGATTTCATGGACCGGATCTATCCCGGAATGCACCCCGTTAAATGATTGTATCGCGGGCCGTATTGAAAGGGAAGATTATATTATCAGGAAAATCCTCTTTGAAAGCTGTTCAAAAGTTGATCCGGAAAATATCTGAATAAGCAGGAATTTGTCGACCTGCAACGTATCTAAACAGCAAGTAATTTTTTGGGGGGGACAGTTGGCTTGTACAGTGTATTATTCTCTGATGTAAAGATTTGCATAGATGAAGTAAAAAGTGCATGACCTTTTTCAGCAAAACAATAAAATATTATATGCACCAAAGGATTACAATCATTTTTTTTAATAAAATGAGAAAATATATGGTTCACTGGATGAAGCAGAACATGAAATAAAAAATACATGTTATTATAAACTAAAATTCATTTATATGAAAAAGAAAATATCATTAGGATTTTTTCCAACCCCTTTACATGAACTAAAGAAACTTTCAAACTTGTTTCCCGATTACCGAATATTTATCAAAAGGGACGACAACAATGGTTTGGCAACTGGAGGCAATAAAGTCAGGAAACTGGAGTATCTCCTTCAGGATGCTTTGGATAAAGGTTGCGATTCTGTAATAACAGCAGGAGCTTTACAATCGAACCACTGCCGTATTACAGCTGCTGCCTGCGCCCGTATCGGAATAGAGTGCCATTTATTATTAGGAGGAGAAAAACCCAGGAGTTATAATGGTAATCTTTTACTGTCACATTTGGTTGGTGGCAAAATTCATTTTTCTAAAGAAAACAGAAAGGGAGAGGGAATGCATTTGGTAGAAAAAGAATTAAAAGAGAAAGGTTTTCATCCATATATAATACCGTATGGCGGATCCAATTGGATAGGTGCTTTAGGATATACCAACGCAGTAGAAGAGATAAAAAATCAATTGGCTGAAATTGAGATGCCCATCCATTATATTGTTTTTGCTTCCAGTTCGGGCGGAACACATGCCGGATTGTTAGCGGGCGAAGATATTTATAAGCTGGGATGCCAGTATATAGGAATTAATATTGATAAAGATGAAACAAACGGGCAATTATTGGAGGATAAAATTATAGAGCTATATTCATCTGTAATTGGACAACATCAACTTCCAGATTTTAAAATGCAGCCTGAAATCCAGTTAAAAAGGGAATATGATAAAGGCGGTTATGGAGTGGTTACTGAGCAGGAAACTGAAACGATAATGCTTTTAGCAAAAGCAGAAGGGATTTTGTTAGACCCGGTTTATACCGCCAGGGCATTTAATGGAATGCTTGATATGATGAGAAAGAAAATGTTCGAGCCAGGGTCTAATATATTATTTATACATACTGGTGGTCTGCCAGCCATTTTTCATTACTGTAATACACTGAAATACCTTGACACAAAAGTAAAGTAAAAATGAGTAAACAACAAGAGACCATCTTGACCACCCACATGGAAGGCTTTCAAGATTTTGAAGTTGATTTTGGGAAGTATGAAATTAGTTTTCGCCGGTGGATTGTTAGCCAGCTTGATGGCAACCACATGTCTGTGCAGGAGATCAGGGATCGTTTTCATCTGAGTCGGAGTCATTATTGGGATATATTGAAGCGATGGCAGGAGCGTTATTCTGAACCGTTGCACAGGGGCCACTCAATTCCTGCTGTGACCACCAGAAATTGCGTTGTGGAGGGTCCTTTTCCGTTGTGAGCATATAAATTCTTGTTGTGGAGGGGGTAATTCTCATTGTGAGACTGAAAATTTCCGTTATGGAAGGTGAAATCGCGTTGAGAGCACAAAAAATTGTATTATGGAGGGTGAAAAGTCGTTGGGAAGGGTAAAAAGCCCCCGTGGAAGGCCAAATCCCACAGGGGCGTTTAAAATCAGTAATTTATAAGTTGCTAAGCATAGTATCTTTTCAATTTGTTTTCGTCTTTCCAGAACACATACTGGCCATATTCGCGAATAATCCGGGCCTTTTCGGCCAGCAGGATATACGCCTTGTCACGCAATACCTTAGACTCGTTGCCTTCGCCGACAGCGCCGTTTGAGGCAGCCAGCAATTCCGACATACTGTGTGAAAGGGCACGTGCCTGTTGAAGTTTTTCCATGTCGAAATGAATAGCTGCCAGCGGTTCCGGGTATTTTTCGCCCAAAACAGCCAAATCAATCAGGTCTTGTACCATGTCAGCATTACTTCCGCCTTCGCGGATGCGTATCACTTTCTTTCTAACATCGTCAAGATTACGGTAAGCAAATGAAAAATCATGCAAGAGTTCATCACGGAATTCAAAGGCCTGGGGCGATTGTTCTTTCCATTGGTTTTGGGCTTCCTCACGCGCCCGAAAGATACTCATCCAGTTGGCCTGGCAATAACGCAGTGCGCCACTTAGTGGCGTCAATTCGTCAATCAGCGTCACATCCAGGCCGGCAGCCGCCAAGGCGTCGCGGTCTTCGCTGGCATCAATGGCCAGGGTTTCGGTACTTGCCACAAAATCATCGATAGGAAGATTTGGCAGCTTAACATCTTTTTCCGGAACGTTTTCGATGTTCTCTTTCCATTGTTCAAAATCATCAGAGTAAGACATAATTTGTTATTTTTGAAAAGTTAATATTGTGCCCTTCAAAAGGGCGTTATTTATCACTGCCGGCAGGTTTTTACGGAACCTGCCGGTTTGTCGTTGGTCCTTTTTTACAGACTTGAAAAAACGGGCTGTTTGTATGGACTAAATGACACAAACAGTCATTTTGCCGGGAAATATGCTCCGTTGATACCAATTTGCGGGTGGTTAATATCATTTTTATCTATTTGGGCCGGTTAACCAGAACCGGGGATTATACGTGTGGCAAATTAGTAATTATGATCTTAATCTGCAATGTGTTATACAGCAGATAGGCTTTCCCCCACTCCCCGTTTGCAACGAGGGAGAGTGGGAAATAAGATTTTCCCTGTAGCTCGAATAACCTGACAGCGTCTCGCAGACCTGTCAGCGTTTAAAGGGAACAACTAACCCATGCTATTCACCCGGGTAGCTTGTCAAGCATGCTCCTGAAGCACTTTTCCCCGCCTATCCCTGATGAAAATACCGGAGACAGGCGGGGGATTTATTTTTTAGCAGCTTCCTGATGTTTTAATCCAGGCTCTCCAGAATACACCTGACACATAACGCCGATCGTTTATCTGCTGTGGACATAAAAAGTTGATTGCCTCCCAAAGACCAGTATGTAGCCCTGTAGTCAATGAATTCATTATCAAAGGCATCATTTCTCTCGCTCGTCCAGTAATAGGCAGCCCAGGCCGGTGAATTTGAAATGTAAAGGAATCCAGTCAGGTAATCATAATAGTAATTACCATTAGGGATGGCTGAAAAGCCGTAGAAGTCATCGCCTTTCATTGTACTCTCATCCCAAAGATAAGGGGCCATTAAACTCGATTGATAACTTTCCGGTGGATAATTGGAAGAGGTGTATTCTCTTAAAATCTCTATATCTTCCTTCGTGGGGAGCCTCCATCCGTCGGGGCATACACCTTTAATTTTTTGTCCCATGCCGGCATAATACTGGCGGGTTGCCGCAGTATATGTATAACAGTAACCGGGCAGGGCATTACAGTATTCTTCAGAAGTTATCGGATTCGCATCACAGGGATCGAGGTAGCACTTTACCGAATCCTCCAGCATAACCATTTCGCGGCCTGTCATTTCTTTTGTTATGGGTTCGCCGTCACTATACCTGCTTGTTCTCAGGGCATCTGCCATCCAAATCTGGTTTCCTGTTTTAACCCAGTCATAAGTGTTCCCGTCTATATCGGTTAAGGTTCCCAGGTACCCTTCATTTTTAAGCCTTTCATCGTATCCTGAACGGGCAAGAAATCCAATGCCAAATCCTTGTTCCAAAAGATCATTCAGTTCCGGAGATGTCAACTTGATGAAATCAGACAGTTCCTCCACTGCGGCTCCTGCCATGAGGATGTCATGCAGGCAAACCGGATCAATGTCAGCCAATTCAGAAACAGGAACATCGGCCTGTACCAGTTTTTCAAGAGTTGTCCCTGCCATATAGAGTTGTTGTGCGGTAACACCTTTGGCGTATAATTCCTTTGTAGATAATCCAAGCTCCAGTACCTTGGATGAATGAGGATCGTCCTCCACACAGCCAAATGAAATAGTCGCTAAAAGGACCAGGCCTAAAAGTACTTTTTTCATTTCCCCGGAATTATTGAAAGTCCAACTTCAATGCCAATGCCCGAAATTGCCATTTTCAATTCGCGGTCCTGACTGTATCCCATATTTGCGTGTGCATATCCGACAGAGAAATCGAAAGAAACATGCTGGTTAATAAAACTTGACATACCAATGCTGGCTGCATACGCGAGCCCGCCAAAAAGATCATCCATCTCAGAACCGGTTACCTCGGAGTAACTTTTTGAAGCGAGGTACCCAACCTCGGCGCCAACAAAAGGCTTCCATTGATTCTCACCCAGATAGTATCTGCCAAACAAAGAAGCGCCATAAACGGATTCCTTTATTTCATAAAGGTCGTAGCCATTCTTCTGGAAACTCAGCGGAAGGCTTATGCCCACCGATAAATTGTCGGCAACAAAATAGCCGAATGCCGGCTCAAATTCGATGGCGGTTGTTTTTATACTTTTAAGATCATTTCCGTCATATTTGATCGTATTTTTTCCGAATGCGGCCGTCAAATCGGTGCCGGCATAGATTATAAACTTCCCTTTTTCTGTCTGTCCCAGGCTGAAAAGGGGTAACATGATCAGGATTAACCCGAAAAGAGTAAAATATTTTTTCATTTGTCTGGAATTTATGGAGCTCATTTTCTGATTAGGTAAACGCTTTGTCATCCTTTGATATGCCTCAGCTTTACATCGCAGCTATGGGCCTTTTTGTACTTTTTAATTTTTGCAATTTTAAGGAAAAAGTTTCAAAATAATTGGGAATTATTTGCTGTGGAGGAATGATTATTCCCATTTCCCGGATAAACGGACTGGCGCTGGTTTTATCGCGCTTTCTGTCAGTCTGTTCGTCTGTGTTAATTTTGTTTTACTACAGCCTGGCTCAAAAGAATTAAGCCTCTTTCCTGCGGTTACGGAATGCTCTATTTTGTGGTTGTTGTCATTTCTCAAACCGGAGCCTTTCTAAATCGGAGGTTTCCACGTTACTTCCCTCATTTTATTGCACATTCATGAAAAAGAAGAAGTGAATTTTATGAAAAAAGCAGGCTCAAACAGTTTTTTCAGGTAACCCAATTACCTCTGAATTAATTTTCAGTTTCAGTATATTACCTTCCCAAGGTGTTCAATGGAAGGGAAAAACATGATTGAAGTCATTTATGATTTTTTTATTTAAAAAAAGTTTAATAAAATCATTTGTAGTTAATAAAAAAAAATATAAACTTGTACCCATCAAATAATAATTGTTACAAAAGCCTGCATGGATCTATTAGTGAAAAATATCGACGATGTAAGTAATCAAAGTAGACATGACTCTCAAAAGAGAAAGATTATTTCAATACTGAATAAAGCGGAGCAGGCTTTAACGATTCCTGAATTGTGTAAAAAAGTAAGGTTAAGTATTCCAACAGGTACAAGACTTATTAATGAGCTTATTGAAGACAAGATAATTATTGAGTCAGGAAAAAAAGAAACCGAAAATGGAAGACGCCCTTCGTTGTACAAAGTAGATAAAGATTATGCCTTTTCCATTGGTGTAATCGTTTTATTGAAAGGCCTTTCTTTTTCTGTTTACAATCTGGCCATGGAGGAAATATACTCTGTTGAACAGGAAGATTTTAT
Source organism: Mariniphaga sediminis (assembly GCF_003573545.1). GTDB lineage: Bacteria > Bacteroidota > Bacteroidia > Bacteroidales > Prolixibacteraceae > Mariniphaga > Mariniphaga sediminis. The sequence goes on from NZ_QWET01000015.1 coordinate 91,269, forward strand.
TCTCGAAAATACTCAGGAATGCCTGGAAGGGGTTACCGCGTTTATTGATGAATCCATCCGGCAGTCAGGAATTAAAAGAAACAAAATTCTAGGAATTGGAATTGGCATTACCGGAAGAATCAATTCAAAAACAGGCAATTCCTACAACTACTTTAATTTTTTGGAAAATTCTCTGGTCGAATACTTTGAAGAGAGCTTTCAGTTTTCAGCTTATATTGAAAATGATACGCACTTGATCGGATTGGCCGAACAGGTTTTTGGGAAAGCCAAAAATGAAAAAAACGCTTTTGTCGTTAATTTAAGTCAGGGCCTGGGTATGACTATGATTACGAACGGCGAAATTGTTTCGGGAGATGATGGTTTTGCCGGTGAATTTGGTCATATGCAAATTGTTGAATCGAACAAGTTGTGTTTGTGCGGGAAAAGAGGGTGCCTTGGTACCGAAGCATCAGGATATGCGCTGGAAGAAAGTTTTAAGGAACAAATGGAAGCCGGAGAAACTTCATTGCTGGCAATGAATGGAAATAATGAAAAGATTAGTTATAAAGAAATCCTTCATGCTGCCGGGAAAGGAGATGCCTTGTCCATTTCGCTTACATATAATATAGGGTTCAAACTTGGGAATGCATTGGGGAATATGATAAACCTGTTAAACCCGCATGTGATAATTATTGGCGGAAAGTTTGCGCCGGCAAAAGATATTTTGTCCGGGTCAATCAAGTCGGGGATGGTACATACTGCTCTTTCATTGCCTCTTCAGTCTTGTAAACTTACCTTTAGCTCAATCGGGACAAGTGCAGCTATTAAGGGCGCTGGTGCTCTGGTATTAAGAAGAAAAAATCTTATTTAATAAATAACAATAATAATCTAAATCAAAAGGAATGAAAAAAAGTAGCGAAGAAGACTAAGAAGAGCCTGCCACATGGCTCCGTCAAGCTCATGGGCAGGCAAAGTAATTGCATATACATCACAAATTTACTTTAAAAAGATGATAAAATTCAGTTTTTCATAAAAAGAATTATTGATCATCTCTAAATATCTGCTACTTCCCGGGATAGCAGGTAATTCAATCTCAGTTTAGGATAAATACATACTCAATCCGAGTTTAAAATTTTTGTATGATGACAAATCTGCAGAAAGCATCTCTCTTTTTTCTAAGTTTCCTCATGATAAGTATAATGGCTTGTTCTCGTGAATTAAGCCACGACGATAATGAGGAGGAGATAATTTTTAAAGAAGAATCTTCTACGGGTGAACCGGAGCATTATCAGGCGGTGCCGAATGACCTTGTGCTTATTTATGATGGTGGCGCTCACCGTAGGATTCAATGGGGTAAAGAACATTTTGCTCCTTATGTATCTGCGGAGGTTAACGGAGAAGAAAAGTGGTTGTTCGATGGATTTCTCTTTCTGGAAATCCACGATGGACGAGGCCGCGGCTTTGCCTCCGGATACCAGGCCATGGCTGCACGTAAAACCGAATGGGAAAATCTGCTGGAAAACTATTTTGCCAAAGGAAACGGCATCCATGCCTTGAACGAACAGATAGAAGAGATGCGTAAAACCGGACGGGTAACCGGAGAATTTGAGAAAAGAAAAGTTGTGTTGTGTATTCCCGAACCCATTCCTAATCAAACGGATTGGGGGCAACTGGATGGCCGGTCTCTCCAGTTTTTTAGAAAGGAAGACCGGATTGATGCCTGCAAATGGTACATTGATTTCGCCGAACAGCTTTTTCAGGATGCGAACTTTGAACATGTTGAACTGGTTGGATTTTACTGGTTGGCCGAAGAAGCCACAAACAGTAGAAACCTGGCGAAAGATGTAGCTGACTATGTGTATGGGAAAAAATACGATTTCTACTGGATTCCCTATTTTAATTCCGATGGCTATTCGGAATGGAGAAACCTGGGGTTTAATGTACCCTATTATCAGCCCAATTATTTCTTTAGTGAGAGTATTCCTTATTCCCGCTTGCAGGAAGCCTGCGACAGGGCCCGTAAGTTTCAGATGAATATGGAAATTGAGTTTGACGACAGGGCGTTGAAAAATAATGGATGGGGATACCGGTTAACGGATTATCTGGATGTTTATGAAAAAAACGGGGTTTTTGATTCACTAAAAGTAGCCTATTACCAGGGGGGAGATGCTTTTTACAAGTTGTCTCAATCCGAAGAGGAGGCTGACCGGGCATTGTATCGCCGCATCATTCATTTGATAACGCAAAGAGCAGAAGAAGGCGTTGATTAATCCATCTTCTGAAATGAAAATACTGAAGGGAAGATAAAATTCTAAAAACGGAATCGTGGACTCAACCAAAATAGTAGAAAATCTAACAGCGGATGATGGCCATAAAACCTTTAGGGAAGATAAAGAAACCACGTTCTCCTTTCGAAGGAGGGAGTTTTTACTCAAAGGAGGAAGAGATCCTTAGAGCATGGGCGAAAGACCTGAAATCTTTCAGAAATATTTTGTATTCAGAGAGTTGAAGGACTGAATATTTATAATTGAGATTCAACTTTATTCAATTTAAAAACTGTAAAAAAAAAATCAATGGAATGTGACAAACGATCTTTTATTTGGAAGAACAGATTTTTACAAAGTCTGTTTCTGGCACTATTCTTTTTTTTAACCAGCGTTGCGTATGCACAGGTTAATGTAAAAGGGAAAGTGGTTGATGCAACAGGAGAAACACTGATTGGTGTGAATGTCCTGGTGAAAGATACGAACCAGGGTACCGTTACCGACGGGAGCGGGGAATTCACTCTTTCTGTACCATCTGCCAATAGTACACTGGTTTTCTCCTATGTGGGGTTTTTGGTTCAGGAGATTCCTCTGGATGGCAGGACCTACTTGAATGTTACAATGGAGCAAGACACGGAAGAGCTGGGTGAGGTCATCGTAGTAGGTTATGGTACCCAAAAGAAGGTAAGTGTTACAGGATCTGTAGCACAGATTGAAAGCAAAGATCTGTTGCAGGCTCCTTCGGGAGATATCACCTCTTTACTGGCCGGGAAATTACCGGGTCTTTCTACCCTGCAAACTTCCGGACAACCAGGGTCTGACGGAGCCTCAATACGGGTGCGGGGAGTTTCTACATTAGGAAAAAGTTCAGCTACCCTGATTGTGGATGGAGTGCAGCGAAGTTTTGCCCAGTTGGATCCCAACGACATTGACAGGATATCCATTTTGAAGGATGCTTCTGCTGCGGCAGTTTACGGTGTTCAGGGGGCTGGTGGTGTCATTCTGGTTACAACCAAAAGAGGAACTGTACAGGCGCCAAAAATTACCTACACCGGAAAGGTTTCGTATAACCAGAATACTTTTTTTCCTGAATTCCTCGACGGGCCAGACTTCATCAAGTGGTATAACAAAGCCCTTGAGATGGACGGGAAAGATCCGGTTTTTACACAGAGCCTGTACGAGAAAGCCCTGAATGGTGATCCGGAAGGAAAAATACAAAATACCAACTGGTTTGATGAGATTATGAAGCCGGGCTCTTTCTCAACCCATCATAACATAAACGTGAACGGGGGGAATGAGTCGGTAAAATATTTCTTGTCGGCAGGTTATCTTTCGCAAGATGGTATTATTGACAACTTCGATTTCAAACGGTATAATGTGCGGTCGAATGTGGATATAAACCTGAATCACGGATTTCGGTTGGAGCTGGATTTAGCAGCCCGGCAGGAAGATCGCAAATCGGGATATTTCAGTGTGTCTAACCAGTCTTGGAACAATCCGGTAACACTGGCATCCAAAGTATTCCCGTTTTTGCCGACTACCTACGAAGGATTGCCTACGGTAGGTCATTTTAATAAAAACAACACGTTTAACCCTGTGGTTTATAATAATGTGGGCTACAATAACTCCGTGTTGAATGTTTTGCAGTCTTCTGCAAAATTTGCCTGGGAACTTCCCTGGGTGAAAGGGCTGGAGTTTGGTATTAAAATGAGCTACGATAAAGATTATACCACGCGCCGCGCATGGGCTGCACCGGTAAAGGTAAACAGCTACGATATTGTTTCTAATACCTACACCGAAGTATTAACGAATTTGTCTGTGACAGCGAATAACGTTGAATCTTTTACGCATGCAAACAGTCAGTTTTACCGGAGGACGTTACAGCCATCAATCAATTATGCGAATACATTTGGTAAACATGATATTTCCGGATTATTCCTGTTTGAGGAGGCGTTGCAGGAAGGTGAAAACCTGGGGGCTGTGGCCATTGATTATGATGTTACTACCCTGCATGAACTGGATATGGGGAATGATATTAAAGACAATAACGGAAAACCTAATGTCTGGGGAAACAGCAGTATATTCAAGCGCGCCGGGTTTGTAGGGAGGATCAATTACGGTTTCGACAATAAATACCTGGTTGAACTGGCAGCCCGTTACGACGGTTCTTCCCGTTTCGCCCCCGATAACCGTTGGGGTTTCTTCCCCGCTGCATCTGCCGGATGGAGAATTTCGGAGGAACCCTTTTTCAGTGGGTTAAAGGATGTCATCGAGAACCTGAAACTTCGCGCTTCGGCCGGTGTACTGGGTAACGACCTGAATGTGGGGCAGTTTGCTTATCTGAATATGATGAGAAGAAACCCTCCAACTATTTATATTGGCGATAAAGAGTATATCTCAGTATATACTGCCGGAGAGGTAAACAGGGATATCACCTGGGAAAAAACGGCCACTTACAACCTCGGTTTCGAAATGATGTTTAACAGAGGGATATTCGGAATAGAGTTTGACTACTTTTACAAACACACCCGCGATATCCTGATTAGTGGTGCCAGCCTGTTTCCCTGGTCTCTGGGAGGAAACTACCCGGGAACCGTGAATGGAGGCGAAGTGGCAAACCGGGGTCTGGAACTGGTATTGAGCCATAATAATAAAGTGGGTCAGGTGCATTATAATATTAAAGGTAATTTGGGGTGGTCCAGGAATAAAGTCCTGAAAATGAATGAGAGCCCGAATACACCGGCGTATCAAAAACGTACCGGAAGAAAACTGGGTGAAAAAATGGGATTTATTGCGGAAGGCCTTTACGAAAGCGAAGCCCAGATCATGAATACGCCTACGTTAAGCCACCTTCAGAAGATTAGCCAGATCAGGCCAGGGGATATTATCTACAAAGATTTGAACGGAGATGGTAAAGTGGAGAGTTCTCAGGATTATACTTTCCTCGGAAACAGTAGCTTCCCTGAATTGATGTACGGCCTCAATATGGGCGCTTCATGGAAGAATTTTGACGCATCCGTCTTTTTCCAGGGTGCTGCAATCCGCGACATCTTTTTAAGTGGGGTTTACGGCAATGGTCATGTAGATGCTACTATCTATACCCGTCCTTTCCATGGGAACGGTAATTCACCCAGGTTCCTGATAGAAGACAGCTGGACTCCTGAAAACATGGATTCTGAGTTTGCCCGTCTTACTACTGTTGCCGCAGAGGTGGGTAATGCTAACGGGTGGGCTTCCTCCTGGTGGATGCGTGATGCCAGTTATCTTCGGTTAAAAAATGCCCAGATAGGATATACTTTGAATAGCAGCTACCTAAAAGGAGTTGGTTTGGAGGCTGTCCGGTTGAGTTTCACCGGGGCAAATCTTATCACATGGTCCGGTCTGAATAAGTATGGTATCGACCCGGAAGCTCCGGAGATAAGCAACGGGTATTATCCTCAGCAACGTACATACGAGTTCGGTCTAAGTGTAACATTTTAAAAAGGAACAACAATGAAAATAAGTAAGATGAAATATCAGTTACTTGTTCTGTCCGCATTTCTTCTGTTGGGTGCTTGTAGCGAGGAATACCTTAACCCGGAACCTCGCACAGTGTACACAGAAGCAGAGATATGGAAGACAAAGGAGAATACATATTTGTATATCAACGGGTTTTATAAACCAATTTATGAGTATGGCCCTTACGGCAAAAAATATGCAGGTGTGGCATTAAACGATGGTTTTAGCGACATCGTTAAGTACAACCAGCATGTGATGGGACCTAATGGCGGCGACGTGAACAAAACAATCCTGAGTCCGATCATTAGCCCGACAACCAATGTGTTGTCCGATTATCAATATGAATACAACCGGATTCGCCGGATCAATGAGTTTCTGTATGGTCTGGAGAATTATGTTACCTATTCAAAAGAAGACAAGCTGCTCATGGAAGCCCAGGCCCGGTTCTTTAGAGGGTTCCTGCATTTTATGCTGGTTAGAAGCCATGGCGGAGTAATTATCCGGGACTATATCGATGGCCCGAATGAAGCGTATAAAGCAAGAAGTACCGAGAGTGAATGTTATGATTTTATCACAAAAGAGCTGGATTTTGCCGCTGAAAACCTTCCCGCAAAATGGGACGCTGCCAGTTTAGGACGTCTGACCAGAGGGGGAGTATATGGCTACAAATCGAGAGTTATGCTCTATGCTGAAAGATGGCAGGATGCTATTGACGCAGCAGAAGAGGTGATAAAAGAAGAGGGTAATTTATACGGGCTGGAGTCGGACTATGATAAAATTTTCAAAACATTAGACAGCAAGGAAGGGGTTCTTTCGTATCGTTTTGGGGGTACTTTAGGACATTCGTTCCATCATTTGTATTGCCCCAAAGGCGATAAGAGCGAAGGTATTATTGGTATTGCCGGGCCTACACTTGAAATGGTTGACTCTTACCGGATGGCCGATGGGAGTGAATTCGACTGGAATAACCCGGAGCATGCTGCCAATCCTTATGCAAACAGGGAACCGCGCTTTTATGCTTCTGTGCTCTATAATGGTGCAACCTGGAAAGGACGTACCATTGAAACGTTTGTGGGAGGACAAGACGGTTTTGAACCCTACGCTGCACAGCAAAGTTCCGGAGGTACCACCACAGGATACTATATCCGTAAAATGATTGATGAGAAAGCTTCTATGGATGAGGTGAGCTCACAAACCTGGTATGAAGTAAGGTATGCCGAAGTGCTTCTGAATCATGCTGAAGCGCTCAATGAACTGGGAAGAGGCGAGGAAGCCCTGGTTTCGCTCAATAAAGTCCGTATAAGGGCCAAGTTGCCGAAAATCACTGTCTCAGACAAAGAAGCATTGCGCGAGATTATCCGCGAAGAACGTAAAGTTGAACTCGCTTTTGAGGGACAACGCTACTGGGATTTACGTCGTTGGAAACTGGCAACAGAAGTTCTCAACGGAGTGAGGATGCATGGTACCAAAATCACGAAGGATGGAGACACATTCATTTATGAAACGGTAGAATGTGATGATAAGGATCGCGTGTTTAAAGAGAGCTATTATAAGTTCCCTGTTCCGCAAAATGAGATAGATAATAATCCTTTATGCAAGCAAACACCGCTTTGGTAAAAAAAGAACAATCATGAAAAAAAATGTATATATATTATTATCGTTGTGCATATTCAGTTTAGCCTTCCTGCTTACAGGGTGCCAGGAACCTGAAGAACTGGTCCCTACAGCCGGAAATAAACTGACGGCACTTAGTTTCCTTACTGCTGATTTGGTTGATACCAAAATTACAGTAGAAGAAACGGATACAGAAGGTGTTATCGCCATTGATGCTGATGTAAATGGGTTGAAAACTACCGATATGACAAAAATTAGTGTGTCGGCAAATATTCCCAACAATGCCCGTGTGGAGCCGGCTTTTGTCGGACCAGTGGATCTCTCCGAACCGTATCAGTTTGAAGTGGTAGGAGCCGACGGAGAAAGACAGGCTTACGTTATCGAAGCCCGGTTAAGTGTAGTTTATCAGCATCAGACGCTGTGGAGAAAAACAGCCACTGAATTGAACTTTACCAACCATAACAACGGTGCGGTGGGTTTCAGCGGCGATTATGTAGTGGTACACGACAGGGGCGGATTTTTTTACGTCAACATTTCTGACGGAGAAAGAGCCGGTGATATTTCCATGGAAGGAATCGACTGGGGCAGCCTGCAAAGAACCGTGCCGCTGCACATGGCTACCGATGATGCCGGGAATATTGCTTCTTGTAACTTTGGTGTGGCTGAAGGTGATGTAATACACATGTATTGGTGGGAAGGCGTAACGGCAACCCCTGAAATGTTGTTCGAATATGTACTGGATATTCCGGGAGTACAGGTTGGTAGAAAGATTTATGTAAGAGGCGATATGACCGACCATGCGTTCCTCTACCTGGGCCTCTCCAATAAAAACATGTTCCTGCAATGGGAAATCAAAAACGGGCAGGTAGTGTCGGAAGAACCCAGAAGAGTGGATTATTCGCTCGACTATACCATGGGCGTACAGGCCAAAATTATACCGATTGAGGTGGGGGCCAACAGCAACTATTTTGTAGCCCGCTACGAGAGCGGCGTTGCCAAAGTTGCCATTACGTATATGGATGGAACAACCAATCAGCCAATCTATCAATCAGAGCATCACATTCAGGGAATTTATCACCAATGGTTAGGTGGAGGCCATGCTTTTGATTATGCTCAAATGGATGGAGCCTACTATATGTTTATGCTTGAGCAAAATACGTATAACTGGATGCGGGAGATTTTCGACCTCAGAAAGGTAATGCTCAGACCGGATAAAATTAATTCGATTATGGATCTTATTAAATTCAGGCAATGGAATAATTGGTTGGAGTTTCCGTTAGATCCAAATTTTGCCAGTAACGGAAATGTTACCGGCGAGGTGAAAGTGAGGGTGAGTCCGGACGGACAATCTGCGTTGGTTGCATTCTTGTGTACCAACGGAGGCGTAGAACTTTGGGAAGTCTATTAATATTTGCGTCAGCCGGATAGAGAGTAGAAGAGGAGGGCTGGATTTTGGCGCCAAATTTCCTGTAGTAATCAATGTCAGGAAGCGTCTGCCGGAAATTCAGCCGCCTCTCTGTTCTTTTTAAGTTGATATTTTTTTGGTGTATATTATGACATTATTTAGATCCGATTTTTTTCTTGCTGCTATGAATAATAAATTTTATACCGCATTTATCTGTCTGCTGCTATTCACTGCATGTTCTGGTTCTGAAGGATATGATCTTGGAGACGATGAGGTGCAATGGAAAGAACCTCCTGTCGAGCTGCCTTCCATTCCGGTAAATGAAAAGCCCAGGATTTTATGGATGGATGCTTCGGCAAATTTTGATTTTCTGGCAAACAGCAAAGAAAATATTCGGAGCTGTCTCGTTAAAGCAAAATATACCGGATTCACGGAAATTGTTGTGGATGTGAGGCCAACCTGTGGAGATGTTTTGTATAACAGCAGTTTGGTGGAGCAAATCACAACGTTAAATCATGTGGAAAGAACGGCCTCCTGGGATTATCTTGGTACTTTCATCGAAGAAGCACATAACCTGGGGCTGAAAGTGAATGCAAACATCAATGTCATGGTGGGAGGAAATATACGTGACGGAGGGGTTTTGTACCGGGATAGCGAAAAGAGCTCCTGGGCAACGCAGCTCTATTATCCGTCCGGCATTATCTCAATCATGGATGACGAGAGATCGCACGCCAAGTTTTTTAATCCGGTGAATCCGGAAGTGCAGGCGTATCTTTTGTCTCTCATCAGGGAACTGGCGCAAAATTATTCCAACCTGGATGGTATTATTTTGGACAGGGCCCGTTTTAATTCCATTGAAAGCGATTTTTCTCAGCTCACAAAAACTGCGTTTGAAAAATATATCGGAAAAACGGTGGATGCATTTCCCTATTCCGTTTTTACCTGGAATGCAGATAAGGTAAAACCAGGATTATATTATAAACAGTGGCTGGAATTCAGGGCGAAAATTACCCATGATTTTTTCCAAAAGGCAGGGGAAACAATTAAAGGAGTAAATCCGGATATCAAATTTGGCACCTACACCGGATCGTGGTATTCATCGTATTATAACGAAGGAGTGAACTGGGCCAGTAACCGGTTTGATGCTTCTGCCCATTATTCCTGGGCAACTCCGGAATACAAAAACTATGGATATGCCTCCCTTTTGGATTTATACATGACGGGAGCTTACGGTAAAACGTTGTACGGCGCAGAAAATGAATGGACCGTTGAAGGGGCGATCCTGAATGCGAAGAAAGTTACCCTGGGAGATGTAAATGTTATCGGGAGCTTATACGGATTAAATTATGAAAACAAGCCAAACGATGCGGAAGAAGCTGTATATATTACGCTGACGGTGGGCGACGGGTTAATGTTTTTCGATATGATTTATTTAAGAATGTACGACCAGTGGAATGCTGTTAAACGGGGCATCGACCGCGCTTTGGAGAATGACTAGAATGAAAGAAATAGTGCTGTCTGGCAAAGCCGGGTAGTAGGAGTAATTAAGTGATAAAATATTATGGCCTTTGAGATATCAAGAAGACGCTTTGTAAAAACGTTAAGTGCAACAACGATGGGACTTGGAATCATGCCCTCTGTTACGGCAGGAATGAAGAGTTCGAATGCAATAAAACCCATTGTAGGCTCCTGGTTCGAATTTCAGCACCATAGTTTGGCCGAAGGGAAGTATTGGAACGCTACCCTGGCCAGTTTTACTGCCAGCCAGTGGGAGCATAAAATAAAAGAAATAGCTCAGTCCGGTATTCGTTATCTTGTGCTGCTGAATACGGCCATTCGCGATAAAACCTTCTATCCGTCAAAATTTATCCCCGGGCACCAGTTGGCCTGTGAGGATCCCCTGGAAGTTGTGCTGTCCGCCGCTGATAAATATGGCGTGAAGTTTTTTGTGAGCAATGGATTTTACGGAGAATGGACCAGGCCTGCTTTTCTGATGCAGGATAAAGAGATTGAGAAAATCAGGCTGCGCGCCATGAATGAAATAGCTGAAAAATACGGGCATCATAAAAGTTTTTATGGCTGGTATTATCCCAACGAAACAGGGATTCAGGGGCATTATGATGATTTTTTTATCCGTTATGTAAACCATTCTACGGCCGAAGCGACAAAACTTACCCCAAAAGCCAAAACGCTGATTGCGCCTTACGGAACCCGCAATGTAAAAGCCGATGATAATTACCTGCGGCAGCTGGAACAACTGGATGTCGATTTTATAGCATACCAGGATGAAATTGGCGTTGAAAAAACAAAGGTGGAGGAGAGCGCCGGATTTTTTGAAAGTTTATATAAGCTACACAAAAAGGCGGCAAAATCAAAGATTTGGGCTGATGTGGAAGTTTTTCAGTTTGAAGGACAGGTTTACCAAAGTGCCCTGTTGCCCGCCCCGGCCGAACGGGTTATCAGGCAACTGGAAGCGGTTTCCCCTTTTGTGGAAAAAATATTTATTTACCAGTACACCGGTTTGATAAATGCTCCCGGAAGTAAAGCGTATGCCGGGCACCCTGATTCAACAAAACTTTATCAGGCGTTGAAAAAGAATCGTTTTTTAAAGTGAAATGACAGCGTATGAGAAGCATGAACTTTATGGGTTCGTCATATACATTCAGTTTTAAACAAAAGTTCTCTTTTTTTTTAGATTTTTAAGAAAAAAAGATGGATCCGTATCGTTCTAAAGTATATTTTAACCGGGAGGAGATTGGCAGAGAGTATTTCAGGGGAGAAGGGATAACCCGGATTAGCTGGCAAAAAATACAGTTTCATCGTTCCAGCGGAGAAGGTTCATGGAAGTTGTGGCATAAAAAGGAGGATGATTTGTGATGTTATTCATTGTGTTTGGTGTGACTTAGAGGATTAAGTAACAAACAATTATAAATATATTGAACAACAAATTTATGAACAGATGAAGAATATAAACAGAAGAAATTTTGTCAAAAAAACTGCTTTGGCCGGCGCTGCGTTTACCGTGGTGCCTGGTTCGGTTTTGGGCAAAGCTGCCGGGCATGTTTCCCCCAGTGATAAACTGAATATAGCCGGTGTTGGTATCGGGGGTATGGGCCGCAATAACCTGCGTAATATGAGCGGAGAAAACATTGTGGCCCTGTGCGATGTGGACTGGAATTATGCCGGGAAAACATTCAAGGATTACCCTAAAGCCCAAAAGTTTAAAGACTGGCGTGAGATGCTCGATAAAGCGGGTAACTCCATTGATGCGGTAATGGTTGCAACACCTGATCATACACATGCCGGGGTAACAGCGCATTCCATTACCCTCGGGAAACACGTGTATACCCAAAAACCGCTGACCCATTCCGTTTACGAATCACGGCTTTTAACCAAACTGGCCGAAAAATATGGAGTGGCCACTCAAATGGGCAACCAGGGGAATTCATTTGGCGATATTCGCAGGGTGTGCGAATGGATCTGGTCCGGGGCAATCGGCGAAGTTACCGAAGTACATGCATGGACTGATCGCCCCATTTGGCCGCAGGGATTACAGCGCCCGGTCGAAAATATGAAAGTTCCGGAAACATTGAATTGGGATTTGTTCCTGGGGCCGGCTGCTTACCGTCCGTATCATTCGGCTTATACTCCGTGGAACTGGCGTGGCTGGTGGGATTTTGGAACCGGCGCATTAGGCGATATGGCTTGCCATGTGCTCGACCCGGTATTCTGGGCGCTTAACCTGAAATATCCTTCCCAGGTGGAAGGTTCTTCCACGTTGGTAAATACCGAAAGTCCGCCTCATGCGGAAGTCGTAAAATACACCTTCCCTGCCCGCGAAAGTATGCCAAACGTTGGAATGCCTGAAGTGAAAGTAATCTGGTATGACGGGGGGCTTTTACCAGCTCGTCCTGTTGAACTCCCGGATGGCGAAGTTTTAGGGAAAGACAGTGGCGGTGGATTGCTCTTCGTGGGTACCAAAGGTAAAATAATGACCAGCTATTATGGAATGAAGCCTACCTTACTGCCTTACTCCAAAATGGAAGATTTTAAAGAACCCGAACCGGTATTACGCCGAATTCCGGGATCTGAATCCGGACCATGGTCGGGGGCACACGAACGCGACTGGATCCGGGCTTGTAAAGAATCAGCAGAAAACCGCACGGAAACAAACGCCAACTTTGCCTATTCCGGCCCGTTTAACGAAATGGTGGTAATGGGTGTGCTGGCTGTTCGTCTTCAGGGATTGAACCGTATTCTGGACTGGGATGGCGAAAACATGCGCTTTACCAATATCTCCGATTCGGATAAAATTAAAGTGGTTACGAATGATAAATTTGAAGTGATTGACGGCGATCCAAAATTCAAAAGGGATTATGCCGAATTCAATGCCCGGGAAATGGCAGAAGAATGGATAAATCACACATATAGAAGTGGGTGGTCTTTGCCGGATATGCCCTGAGATTAGTTAGTAGAAATAAGGTAGAGTTGTTTTTGTAACGACTCTGCCTGCTTTTTTTTTAATTCATTTTTTATTTTTAATACTTCATAAAAATTATGGCTATAAAAGAACTTGTTGTTAAATGTATACTGATTGTTTTTTCCTTTGCTTTATCATTAAATGGCGCGGCTCAAAAAAGTCATTTTGAAAAAGCCGGTTGGAAACTGGGGGTCCAAAGTTATACCTTCCATAAATTTACTTTTCAGGAGGCAGTTGATAAGGCACAACAACTGGGATTAAAATACATTGAAGTTTATTATGGCCAGCCGCTCGGGGAAGGAATGGAAGGGACAATGGATTTCCGGATGGATAAAAATACCCGGAAGCAGGTGCTAAAATATGCCAAATCGAAAAAGGTTAAAATTGTGGCCAGCGGGGTGGTTATTTGTAAAGACGAACAGGAGTGGGAGCAGCTTTTCCGGTTTGCCGATGCCATGGGGATTGAAATAATTACCTGCGAGCCGGAGTATAAGCATCTGAAATATGTAGACAGTCTGGCAAATAAATATAAAATTGATGTCGCCATTCATAATCATCCAAAACCCTCTAATTATTGGAATCCCGATATGTTTCTCGAAGCAGTGGAAGGATTGAGTGCCCGGATTGGAGCCTGTGCCGATGTGGGGCATTGGGAGAGAATGGGCCTCGATGCCGTGGAGTGTTTAAAAAAGTTGGACGGCCGTGTAAAAGCGCTTCATTTTAAAGATATTAAAGAAAAGGTAGAGGGCGAAGCAGAACAACACGACGTAATATGGGGAACAGGTATTCTGGATATAAATGGAATGCTAACCGAGTTGAAACGACAAAATTTCGAGGGGCTGTTTTCCATTGAATACGAACACAACTGGTATAATTCGGTACCGGATATAGAAAAAAATATAAGTTACTTTACGGATATGACAAATAAGATTTTGTAAAATTATCAGGGATGAAGTTCGATTGGATAGATTTATCGATCATTGCCCTTTATATTGTACTTAGCATTTTTATTGGCTTCTGGATTTCAAAAAAAGCCGGGAAAAGCTTACAAAACTATTTTTTGGGCGGAAACCAATTGAAATGGTATTACCTGGGGTTATCCAATGGTTCCGGAATGTTTGATGTGTCCGGCGCTGCCTGGACGGTTACTATCTTTTTTGTTTATGGGTTAAAAAGTGTTTGGATTCCCTGGCTCTGGCCTGTGTGGAATCAGATTTTTGTCATGATTTTTATGGCTGTCTGGCTGCGGCGTTCGAATGTAATGACGGGCGCAGAGTGGATTACCACCCGGTTTGGGAATGACCGCGGCGGGAAGTTTTCCCACATTATTGTAGTCGTTTTTGCGGTGATTAGCGCCATTGGCTTTATTGCTTACTTTTTTGTGGGGATCGGGAAATTTGCCGTGATGATTTTTCCCTGGGATCTATCTTTTTCGCTGGGCAGGGTACATATTATTTCTGAATATGCCTATGCGACTATTCTTCTTACCATTACCACATTGTATGTTATAAAAGGCGGTATGTATAGTGTGGTGGCCACAGAGGTGATGCAGTTTTTTGTGATGACCATTGCCTGTATTGCAGTAGCCTGGTTTGCCATGAAACATGTGTCGGCAGAGCAAATAGAAGCTTCGGTTCCCAATGGCTGGTTTGATATTGTTCCGCGTTGGGATGGAGGCCTCGATTGGACTGACATCTTTGCTCAGGCAAACGATAAAATTGCTGAAGACGGATATGGCATGTTGGGGGCCATGGTAATGATGATGTTATTCAAAGGAATTTTTTCCAGTCTGGCCGGACCCGTGCCAAGTTACGATATGCAACGCATATTGTCAACAAAAACACCGCGCGATGCCGCCAAGATGAGCGGACTTACTTCCCTGGTCCTCTATCCGCCAAGGTACCTGATGATTGCCGGACTGGGTATTTTGGCACTGGTGTCGGTCGGGCCTATGCTGGAGGCGAGTAACGGCACTTTCGATTTCGAAAAAATACTTCCGTTTGTGATAAATAATTTATTGCCTGTGGGGCTGAAGGGAATTATTCTGGCCGGGTTGTTGGCCGCTTTTATGTCCACTTTTTCGGCATTTGTTAATTCGGCGCCGGCCTATATTGTTAACGATTTATACAAAAAGTATATCAATCCCAATGCTTCCGGAAAACGGTATATTCGTATCAGCTACTTTTCCTCCATCGGTATGGTAGTGGTCGGAATCATTTTTGGTTTTTTCTCTGCATCCATTAATTCACTTACCCTTTGGATTACCTCGTCGTTATACGGTGGATATGTCGCTGCAAATGTGTTAAAATGGGTGTGGTGGCGTTTTAACGGGTATGGATATTTTTGGGGAATGCTGGCCGGACTGGCAGGCTCAACCATTAAGTTTCTGTTTTTTCCCGCAACGCCTGACATATACCTGTTCCCAATCATCCTTATTATGGCATCGGCCGGCAGTTTTTTGGGATGTCTTTTTACCAAACCTGTTGATGATGATACACTGATTGAATTTTATAAAAATGTGCGTCCCTGGGGGTGGTGGAAACCGGTTTACCTCAAAGCAAAGAAAAAATACCCCGGCATAACCAAAAACAAGGATTTGCCACGGGATGCATTCAATATCGTTATTGGGATTATTTGGCAAACCGTTTTAATAACGGCCCCTGTGTACTTTGTACTTCGGAAGCCTCAGGGGGTGCTCATTTCACTGGCTGTGTTTATTTTGACATCCATCATATTAAAATTTAACTGGTTAGATAAAATAAAGGATTATGAAACGAGCGTGTAAAACATAAGCCGGACTGGCATACTATACCTTTGAAAATAAACAACTTTAATAGCATGAAAAATAGGAATAAAATATAAGTTTATTACAACACTGAAAGAGAAAAGGATGAAGATAAAGGGTACTTTTTTAGATGAGATAAGCCATGATATCCCGCATCAGAATTGGGGAAGAGAAGAGTGGAGGAGAGATTTCAGTTATATGAAAAAGGCAGGTATCGATACAGTTATTCTTATCCGTGCCGGCTATCGGAAATGGCAAACATTCCCTTCTGAAGTTTTGATGCAACAGGAAGGAGCACATCGTCCGCCGGTAGATCTGGTTCAGATGTTTCTGGAGCTGGCTGAGGAAAACGGAATGGATTTTTACTTCGGATTGTATGATTCGGGTAAATACTGGACTGACGGAAGATTTGGGCAGGAGATCGATATTAATAAAAGATTTATCGATGAGGTTTGGAAAAGATATGAGAAAATGCCAGCTTTTAAAGGATGGTATATTCCTCATGAAATCAGCCGGGATACAGGCCGGATTATAGATCTTTATGCGGAACTGGCCAGGCATGGAAAAGATATTTCAAATGGATTATCAGTACTCATTTCTCCCTATATCGATGGAATCAAAAATGTAACCCAATACAAGACCAATACCACAAAAAGCTGTGGGGTTACCTTGAAACAACATGAGACTGAATGGTGCGAAATTTTTGACGGAATAAAAGGGGCCGTTGATATAGTGGCGTTTCAGGACGGACATGTGGATTACCAGGATTTGACAAGCTTCCTTCAAATCAATAAATCCCTGGCCGACAAATTTGGCCTTGAATGCTGGACAAATTCGGAGACTTTCGACCGAGACATGCCCATCAAATTTATGCCCATCAAATGGGAAAAGCTTTTATTGAAACTTGAAATGGCAGCCAAAGCCGGAATTGAACAGGCCATTACCTTTGAGTTTTCGCATTTTATGAGCCCTCAATCGGCCTATTTACAGGCGGGGCATTTATACAACCGGTACATGGACTATTTGCAGAACCTGAAATAAAAAGTTAACTCAATCAGTAAAATATGAAACGAAGAAATTTTATAACTCTTGTATCTGCCGGAAGCGGAGGGTTACTGTTAACCGCACCGGTAAAGAGTTCCGCTTTAGCAAATGCAAATAAAAAGAATAAAGTTAGTCCCGGCGGGCTATCTGCCGATGTTATTATAGCAGGCGGAGGAATGGGGGGATGTGCAACTGCCCTGGCTGCATGCCGCAATGGCCTGAGCGTTATAATGACGGAAGAAACCGACTGGATTGGAGGGCAACTATCGCAGCAAGGTGTTCCGCCGGATGAGCATTCCTGGATTGAAACACATGGTGCACCTTCTTCATATCGGGATTTCAGAAACCGGGTGCGGGCCTACTATAAACGCAATTATCCTTTGACAGAGGGAGCCCGCAACCGCGAAAATCTCAATCCCGGCGATGGTTCTGTCTCCCGGCTATGTCACGAACCCAAAGTGGCAGTGGCTGTGTTGCTGGAAATGTTGCATCCTTACATGAGTTCCGGTAAATTGGTACTGCTGACGGAACATAAAATATATAGAGCAGATGTTACCGGCGACATGGTAAAATTTGTGGAGGCAACAAACCTGAAAAATAATCAGAAAGTGGTGCTGGAAGCTCCTTACTTTGTCGATGCGACGGAGTGTGGCGATCTTCTTCCGCTTACCAATACGGAATATGTTACCGGTACCGAATCAAAAAAGCAGACCGGCGAACTGCATGCCCCGGAAAAAGGAAACCCCAAAAATAACCAGGCATTCACCTTGTGTTTTGCCATGGATTATCAGCCCGGGGTAAACAATATTATCGACCGCCCGGAGGATTACAGCTTCTGGAGTAATTACGTCCCAGAAATGACACCGCCCTGGGCAGGGAAACTGTTGGATTTGAACTATTCAAATCCCAGGACTTTGGAGCCCAAAGAACTTGGGTTTCACCCGGAAGGAGTACGGACAGGGAGTGTGTTGAACCTTTGGAATTACCGGCGGATAATCAATAAAAATAATTTTGCCCCCGGAATATATGACGGCGATATAACCATTGTAAACTGGCCGCAGAATGACTATTTTTTAGGGGACATCATTGATGTAAGCGAAAAAGAGTTTAAGAAACACATCGAAGCTTCCCGTCAGTTAAGTTTATCCCTGTTTTACTGGTTGCAGACCGAAGCGCCGCGGCCTGACGGAGGTCTTGGCTGGCCGGGGTTACGCCTGCGGGGCGATGTAATGGGAACCAATGACGGAATGGCCAAGTATCCTTACATCAGGGAATCCCGAAGGATTAAGGCAGAGTTTACCATTCTGGAAGAACATGTGGGAGCGGAAAACCGGAAACTGGTGGCCGGAGAAGAGGCCGGGAAAAAAGCTGCCGGTTTTTATGACAGTGTGGGAACAGGGTATTATCATATCGACCTTCATCCCAGCAGCCAGGGCGACAATTACATCGACTTTGGCTCTCTGCCGTTTCAAATTCCGTTAGGCGCTTTGCTGCCACAACGTATGAATAACCTGCTGCCGGCCAATAAAAATATTGGCACCACGCATATTACCAACGGATGTTACCGGCTGCACCCGGTCGAATGGAGCATTGGCGAAGCTGTTGGTTCATTGATTGCCTTTGCCCGGAAGAAAAAAACGCTCCCCAGGGCCGTGCGGGAAAACAGAAACTTGCTGGAAGAATTTCAGGGGTGGATTCGTAGCCAGGGATTAGAAACTCACTGGCCCGGATAATACCTGGAAAGAAAAAGGTACGGTTAACGAAAACGAAATAGGTTAATTAAATATAAAAACAGATGAACATTGACAACAAATTTGTCCATATGAGGTATGTCGCCTTTATCTCATTTGTTGCGGCATTGGGCGGATTATTATTTGGGTATGACACGGCGGTTATCTCGGGTACGGTGTCTCAGGTTACGGAACAATTCGGCTTAAGTACCATGCAAAGTGGCTGGTATGTGGGGTGTGCTTTAATTGGATCAATCGTTGGGGTTGTGCTCGCCGGAAGGCTGAGCGATCACCTGGGCCGGAAAAGCACCATGATTCTCTCTGCTCTTCTTTTTACTTCCTCAGCTGTGGGGTGCGCCCTTTCAAACAGTTTTAACCAGTTGGTTCTTTGGCGCATTGTGGGAGGCGCAGGAATCGGAATTGTTTCGGTAGTGTGCCCGCTGTACATTTCCGAAGTATCGCCGGCTTCGCACCGGGGGCGGTTGGTTTCGTTATACCAGCTTGCCATAACGGTAGGCTTTTTAGGGGCATACCTGGTCAACTATTTGTTGCTCAATCTTTCTGCCGGTTTTTCATCGTCGAGCGCAATCTTGCAAAAAGTTTTTGGACTGGAACCGTGGCGCGGGATGCTGGGAGCTGAAACATTGCCTGCCGCGCTGTTTTTTATGGTAACTTTTTTAATTCCTGAAAGTCCGCGCTGGTTGCTGGTAAAAGGAAGGGAGAACCAGGCCTCTTTAATTTTTGCGAAAATTTTTGTGAAAAAAGAAGACATCGCACGCCTGGTGCTGGAAACAAAAAAGATGCTGCAACTACAATCAGAAGCTAAATCAGACTGGAAAGTGCTCATGCAACCGGGATTCCGTAAAGCGGTAATTATCGGTTCTGCCATAGCCATATTGGGCCAGTTTATGGGGGTGAATGCCGTGCTTTACTACGGGCCTTCCATTTTTGAAAGCAGCGGCCTGTCCAGTGGAGATTCCCTGTTTTATCAATCGCTTATTGGTACGGTAAACATGGTGACAACCGTGCTGGCGTTGCTTGTTATCGATAAAGTGGGGCGTAAAAAACTGGTTTACTTTGGAGTTTCAGGAATGGTTCTTTCGCTGGTTTTTATTGGCTTCTACTTTTTGTTTTCCGGTATGTTGGGGCTGTCTGGTGTTTTCCTGCTGGTTTGTTTCCTTGCGTATATCTTTTTCACTGCGGGCTCCATCAGTGCTGTAATTTTTGTTTTTCTTTCAGAAATGTATCCTACGCGTATCCGGGGATTTGCCATGTCAATCGCGACCCTTTCTTTGTGGATTGGAACGTATCTAATCGGTCAGCTTACCCCGTGGATGCTGGAAAATCTGACACCGGCAGGTACCTTTTTCCTTTTTGCAGCAATGTGTTTCCCCTACATGTTCATCGTTTGGCGGTTAATGCCGGAAACAACCGGAAAATCGCTTGAAGAGATTGAACTGTTTTGGCTCAGGGATGAAAATAAAAAGCATAAATAAGAATATATATTATGGATTTCAAGGCATTAGAACAAAAATATAAAAGCGAGTTGTTTGATCGTGTGCTCCCTTTTTGGCTGGATAAATCGCAAGACAAAGAGTTTGGGGGGTATTTTACCTGCCTCGACCGCGAAGGGAATGTATTTGATACCGATAAATTTATCTGGCTTCAGGCACGGGAAGTCTGGCTTTTTTCAATGTTGTATAATAAGGTGGAAAAAAATCCGGAGTGGCTCCGTTGTGCCGTTCAGGGCGGGGAATTTCTTAAAAAGTTTGGTCACGATGGCAATCACAACTGGTTTTTTAGTCTGACCCGTGAAGGGAACCCGTTGGTGCAGCCCTACAACATTTTTTCATACACGTTTGCCGCAATGGCTTTTGCACAACTGGGCCTGGCCACAGGTAATTCCGAGTACAGGGATATTGCCCGCAAAACCTTCGACCGGATTGTGGAGCGTCAGGATAACCCCAAAGGGAAATACAACAAGGCTTTTCCGGGGACACGGAACCTTAAAAATTTTGCGTTGCCTATGATAATGTGCAACCTTGCTCTCGAAATGGAACATATTCTGGGAGAAGAGGAGGTAAAAAAAACAGCCCGGTCGGTTATGAACGAAGTGCTCAACGTGTTTTACCGTCCCGAGCTTGGGCTGGTTGTTGAAAATGTAAACACAGATAACTCGTTTTCCGATACGTTTGACGGACGTCTGCTCAACCCCGGCCATGCCATCGAGGCCATGTGGTTTATCATGGATTTAGGGGTCCGGTTCAATAATAACGAGGTGGTTGAGAAAGCCGAAAAGATAATGCACCAGACATTGGAGCATGGCTGGGATAAAAAATACGGAGGCATCTTTTACTTTATGGACGCCGGCGGACATCCGACCCAGCAACTTGAGTGGGACCAGAAACTGTGGTGGGTACATATTGAAACCCTCATTTCCTTGCTGAAAAGTTATCATCTTACCGGGTCATCAAAATCGCTGGAGTGGTTTGAAAAAGTACATGATTACACCTGGTCGCACTTTGCTGATGAGCAGTACCCCGAATGGTTTGGTTACCTCGACAGGCAGGGCAAAGTATTGCTGAACCTGAAAGGGGGAAAATGGAAAGGATGCTTTCACGTTCCGCGCGGATTGTACCAATGCTGGCAAACCCTCGGGAGATTAGCCGAAAAATAATTCTGAATTTTTAGCCGGATATTTTTTTAGCATGAAATTGTTACATTTTTTGGGGCTGGTTTTGCTGACCAGCCTTATTTCCTGTACAGGGAAGGAAATGGCCTATGACCTTGAAGCAGATGTTTTAGTCATAGGAGGAGGGGCCAGCGGTACCATGGCAGGCATCCAGTCGGCGCGCCTGGGAGCTTCTACTTTAATGGTTGAGGAAACCCCGTGGCTGGGAGGAATGCTTACCTCCGCGGGAGTGAGCGCCATTGATGGAAACTACAGGCTTTATTCCGGGCTTTGGGAAGAATTCAGGCAAAAGCTGTATAACCATTACGGGAGCGCCGGAGCGGTGAATACAGGCTGGGTCAGCAATGTGTTATTCGAACCTTCGGTTGGGGCAAACATTCTTTGGGAAATGGCTTCAGCCGAACAAAAGCTGGAAGTAAAATTTGACAGCAAACTTCACAGTCTGAAAAAAACTGAAGATGGCTGGGTCGCAGTTTTTACTGCCGGGGAGGCCCGTTTTTCTGTTAAAGCAACCGTAATTATTGATGGGACCGAACTGGGTGACGTGGCTAAAATGGCCGGGATTCCCTACGATGTGGGTATGGATTCACGCCACGAAACCGGCGAAGCCATTGCACCGGAAAAAGCAAACAACATTGTTCAGGATCTTACGTACGTGGCAATCCTTAAAGATTACGGCAAAGGAGCCGATAAAACCATCCCCCGTCCTGAAAATTATGATCCTGCCCCATTTCGGTGCACCTGTGCCAGCGACTCCTGCAAAGAGGATAATTACGAACGTGAACCATGGGGGTGCGACTACATGATGGAATATGGGCATCTTCCCAATAACAAATTTATGATCAACTGGCCTATAAATGGGAATGATTATTATGTGAACGTTGTCGAAATGTCGGAGGCAGGGCGGCAGGCAGCTTACAAAAAGGCCAAATGGCACACCCGCTGTTATATCTATTACCTGCAAACAGAATTGGGATTTAATAACCTGGGCATTGCCGAAGGTGAATTTCCTACCGCCGACGGGTTCCCGTTATTTCCTTATCACCGGGAGTCAAGACGTATTAAAGGGAAGGTGCGTTTTACCGTAAATGATATGGCCCGGCCGTTTGATCAGCAGAGGGCCCTTTACCGGACAGGAATTGCCGTTGGCGATTATGCGGTTGATCATCACCACGCAGCGTATCCGGACCCCTCGGAAGTGCCCGATTTGCATTTTTACCCGGTGCCATCGTATACCCTTCCGCTTGGAGCTCTTATTCCCGCCAACCAGGAAAATTTGATTGTAGCCGAAAAATCCGTTTCTGTTACCAATATAGTAAACGGCACCACCCGTTTGCAGCCTGTCTGTATGCTTATCGGACAGGCCGCAGGAGTATTGGGAGCCCTGGCGACTCAGACCGGGGTAGCTCCGGCCGATGTGCCCATACGCAGGGTGCAGGAGGCTTTGCTGGATGCGGGCGCTTATATTCAGCCTTATTCTGACATTACTCCTGAAGATTCTTACTGGAAAGCAGTTCAGCGTATTGGTGCAACCGGCATTATTAAAGGAGAAGGTAAAAATCAGGGATGGGCCAACCTTACCCTTTTTCATCCCGATTCGGTAATGACTTCAAAAGCCCTGTCGGAAGGGCTGAAAGAGTTGGTTCCGGATGTTGAATTCCATTTCGAAGGCGCTTTTGTAACGGGGAAGGAAGCCGGCGAAATAGCTATGAAAACGGGAATTATTCTGGGAACCTGTAAAAAAGCAGACGAAGATTTGCTTCTGCAAAAAATTGAAAATAGTTGGGCGGAATATGGTTTTGGAACATTTCTGCCCAATGAACCGGTTTCACGGTGTCAGATGGCGGTAATTCTGCATGAAATTGCCAACCCGTTCAACGTCGAAATCGATTGGGAGGGCAACTTTAAAAAAAATTGCCGCTGACCCTGTTTGACGTATTATTTCTCTTCGGGAATTTCCAAAACAACGGGCACGCCCGAATAGAGCGCCGACTGGTAATTATAATATGCTTCGTCCCGGGTGTCGGGCAGTTCAATTACAATGGAAGAATTTTTTCCCTCTCTTTTTACAGTGGCATATTCTCCGTCTCGTGGATAAATACCGGGCACAGTGTACGTATATTTCCCTTCTTTTAAAGGGACAGACAGGTGAAGGGTGATCTGTTTTTTATACACATCGGCTGTTGGGTCGCCTACCGCAATTGTCCAGTTGCCGTGGTTTTCTTTCAGCATTACCATGGCTGTGTTGTCGCATTCGAAGGTCTTCCCGTTTTGTGTAATTTTTCCGGCTTTAAAAAATGCAATCTGCGTGATTTTTTCCGTTTGATCATATATTGCATGAATGGAATCGTTTGTCAGATTGCAGTTCAGTTCGTTTGCATACCGGGCTGCCAGCAGGGGCATTTCATCTGCCGAAACATTGGGAACCGACAGGTAAAAATAGCTGTTGTCTTCCTGCTGTCCCGGATTTGTACCATGCCCGATGGCAAGGACGTAATTGGGCTCATTGTTTGAAATCCGGGTGTCGGTAACATTGATTTTGTTCCCCGTTTTTATTGCCAGTCCGCATGCCTTTTGCGGATACACAATGAACCCCCTGTCGCCGGTATGAACCCAGGATGGTTGGGTAATATTTTCATGGATTTCAACCGATTGGTTTGCCTTAGTTTTTTTGATTTTTCCATTGGCCGACCATGTCAGTTCGTTTGTAAAGCCTGCCTGGTCAATACAGGTAAATATCCCTTTTTGTTGTCCGCTCCTGTATCGCCGGATGTTACTTCCCAGCGCTGCTATTTTATCGCCAATAAAGTGGTAGCTTTTCAGTGCCGTGGCTGAGCTGTAGGTTTCACGGGGCAGGTGGTGGTACATGGCCATTCCGGTTTCACCATCGGAAAGAACGCCTGCTATTTTGTTTAACCCCGGCAAACAAGCCTGAGCCCCGCCTTTTGCCGGAAGCGGATCGGTTCGCCATTCTTCTGTAATTCCGGGCAGCATGTGCCAGTCCATATTTTCGAGTACCTGCTGGCTGTACTCATCGCCTGTGGTGCGTACCTGCAGAACGCCACTTCCGGTGTGCCACGATTTGCGCACCCGGTCAAAATCTTCGGCGCCTACAACTCGTTCCGATTTTAATTTCACCGAAGCATAAAACGAATTGTTTTCGTTTTCACGGCGATGCACTAAAAATTCATTCACCCAGTAAGCATCTGTTCCCGAATATTGATGCGTATTGGCTGCGATGTCATTTTTTAATTTTATCAGTTCATCCTGGTTTGTGATTTCGTTTTTTTGGCTTTTTGATTCGAGCAGTTCGTCAATGGCCTCCACGAAGGTTTTTGTTACAAATTTGTGCATATCCGATAAATGAGAACGTCCGGCCATGGTGAAATCAAACCTGTTTTTATATATCAATTTGCCGTAAACATGGAGCAGACGATCGGCCGGGAATTGAAAGTATTTATCTTCCAGGCAGAAAGGGGTATCTTTAAACTGATTAAACCCAACAAATGGCACAGTCAGCCATTCAAAACCGTAAGCGATCAGCGGAGCATCGGTTCCGTGCCCTACGTGATGCGAAACAGTGCCATCAGGATGGAACCCGGACTGGGCAAATTCATGCGAAGGAACATTAAATTTTGTGAGCCACCTCCTTACATCAGGTACCACTCCATACGGACTCCAGCCGGGTGAAAAACTGAAGTTTTTAAACGGTTTATTGTTGTAAAAGTCGCTGTACCAGTAAGGCACGTATGTCATTGGCCGGTTGTAGTCGGCCCAGATAATGGGCAGTGCCAGCATAATCCGCAGCCGGTGCCCGAGGTTGGCATCTGCCCAGGCGCCTTCCGAATAAATAGTATCCTGAATTTCGCCCCAGCGTTGCGAAGGATCATCAATGGCCCTTCGCTGTTTTACAATGGACGTAAAAAGCTGGTAAAACTGCACCAGCGAATGGTACACTTCAATCGCCTCTTTGTCCTCCTCCTGTATGTCTTTCAACAAGTCAGGCATTAAATGCACCGCCGGGGCAACCAACGGATCAGATACTACCCACTGGTGGGTTCCCACCTGGTGCCCGATCATTCCGTGTTCCACAAGGTTAGCAAATCCGTCACCTGTATATTCCCCAATGGGTTGGCCATCAATTAAAATGTCGTTCCCTTCAATGGGGACACAGCCGGTGTAAGCAAGAATGGCTTTGTAAAGGGCTTTTTTTAGCCGTTCTCTTGATGCCGGATTGCCGGTGGGGCCGTATTTTTCAGAGCGGGCATAGGCATATCCTAATCCGCCAATTTGTTTGGCTACATTTTCCCATTCATACTCAATGGTCCCGTAAACCCTTCCGTTTAAGGGATCGACGTTCGTGTGTTCCAGGTAATCTTTAGGATGTTGGGTGTAGCATTTAAATCCGTTGAACCGGCCGTTGTTCTTTTCCAGCTCGGAAATTTTTGCCGCCACTTCTTTGTCGGAGAAACTGGTCCGGCCATACATCCGGTTTCCTTTTTGGCTCACCGTAAAATCTTTGTAACGTTCATATAAAATGTTCCAAAGCGTTTGATTTACAATTTTTACCGTAACCGGGAAACGGCTTATAACCTCGTTGTTGTTTTTTAGCAGCACCGTGAGTTGGTATGGTTTTTCGGTGTTGCCTGTATTCCGGTCTTTGTCCACAACCAATACCCCCATGATGCGGTGGTGCAAATCGTACCGGGTTTCGATGGTAAAGAGGTTGCCCTCCTGGTTTTCGATATAAAAATGATACCCTTCAGGAATGGGGGACTTTAAAACATCCTTATTCCTTTCCAGATGGATTCTTCCGGTCACTTCGGTTCCTTCCGGACTGTTGGTGGCAATATCGAAATACGTAGCAAATATTTTTTCCGTTGCGCTAAGTTCAGTAATTGTCAGAAATCCTGAAAAAACAAAAATTAAAACAAGGGCAATGGTTTTTGTATTCATTTGGTTTTTGTTTTAACGGTTTATTTTGTTGTTGTCAAGGTTATATTTATTTCCCTTCCTTCAAGGGCAAACGGAATGGCTTCCATACCGGGGACATGATTAAAAATTCTTTTTTTACCTTCCAGTACCGGAAGTTTTTTTATCGGCCGGTCAGCTTCTACCAGGATATTTCCGGCTGCTTTTTTAATCAGGAATTTTCGGTCTGAAAGTTTCCGGATATCCTCCTCTGAATTTGAAATAAGCGGAAGCACAAACTCCGGGAGGGATGTTTCGGAAGCATCATGTGCCACTTTGATTTTTACAGCCTCTTCCGAGAAAAACCAGGAGATTTTGCAGGCTATTTCTCCGGATTGAGGTTTTTGTTGGGAACCATCAACCAATTTTGATTTTGTATGAATGGCAATGGTGTCTCCTGATTTTTGAGCTTCAACTGTTGCCGCCAGGTCGGAAATGTTCATGTATTTCCCATCCTTTGTTTGCAGGCGGGGGGTCAGGCTCATCGAATATGGATCATACTGTGCCTGCATATTGGTAGCTTCAATTAGCTGGTACTGGTTCATACTCGATACCAGTACCGGGCCCAGTGTCCGGTGATAAAGTAAAGTCAGCGCCCCGCCGGAAGGGTGTCCGTTTTTAAACTTGTATTCCCGGTCGTAGCCGGTAATCGTCGCCGCCCAGCTTTTGTTTGAGACGAGCCAGGTTTGTATATCTTCAAATTTTTTGATTCCGTAATGTTGTTCACGGGGCAGCTTTAACTCCTTTGTACCGGCTGTTTCTGCGGGGCCGTGGTCGAGGATGGCTGCCAGCGCCTTGGCATGGCAAAACGTGTGGTGAATACAGGGTAACACTCCGTGGGTATGGTATTGTGGCCCTCCGTGCAATAATCCATTGTGTGTGCAATTTTGCAACAACAAAGTATTTTGCAACGCTGCTTTATAAAATACCGGATTTCTGTCGGCAAGCAACGCATAAGCTGTCTGGCAGCCATCGCTGGTGCGGCTTCCCCAGTATGTCCATTTAAAACTGCGGGTTCCCCAGCTGTTGTCCCAGGCACCGTCAGGAAGCATAAATTCCATGTGTACACCGAGTGATTCGGTTACCAACTCCAAAATCTCTTCGTTTTGATTTTCGAGTCCGTACAGTGCCAGCGCCGGGAGCGACTCTTCCACGTTGTATCCCAGGTCAACCGGGAGGCATCCTTTGGGACTGAGTGTATATCGGTCGCCTCCGCCTTCTCCGAAAAGGAATTTGTCTTTTGGCGTGAAAAAACGGAGCGAAGCCTGGGCCAGTTCTTCAGCATGAGAAAAATATCTCTTGTCATTGAAAATTTTGCCCATCAGAAACAAAGCATAGGTTCCGGTAACCGGGTAGTTTACATTGGAATATTCAATATGAAAGGTTAGGTGAATAAATTCGGCCGCTTTTTGCAGCCTTGCCAGCCATTGCTCTTTTACATCGCGGGGAAGTAATTCTCCGTGGTTCAGGATGGCTTCGCCCAGTGAGATAGCCCCGAAAACTGTTATCCCGTTCCATTTCGACACATTGACATCGTTGACCCATGAACCATTGGGTAAACTGACATTTTGCTCCATCCACTCAAATAGTAAACGGGCCGATCGAAGGTATTTTTCGTCTCCGGTTTTCTGCGCCATATAAAGCATCGGGTAAATGGCATCCCCGCAACGCCCGTGTATCCGGGCACATGCCGGGCAAAGAATTCCGCCATGCAACCCCGGTTTGGCCGCATCGTTTACCTGGTAGCTGATAAGCGTGTCGCACCAGGTTTTTAACAGGTTGTAGCTGACATCTGCTAATGACTTTCCCGGGGTAAATGGGTTGGCGTTTGACTGGTTAAAAAGCGAAACTCCTATTGTAACGCCTGCGCTGCCAATGGCCACTTTCTTTACAAAACTTCTGCGGGAGAAGCTTTGTTTATCCGAATGGCTATTTTGTTTGAGCGGGGTGCGGTTGACTGCTTTATCCATCTTTGTTTTTATTAAAGTCCTGTTTAAGTTACATCTATTTATTTAGTATGAATGATAATAAAAGCTTTTGTTTTTACGGATGATTGATCGGATCAGCATACAATTCCTGCTGATTTTTCAGTTCCTCTTTCATACTTTTTACAACTTCCTGATATTCGGGGTGCCCATAAATGTTGTTCATTTCCTGCGGGTCATTTTGCATGTCGTACAATTCCCACTCATCAACGTCATTATAAAAATGGATCAGTTTGAACCGTTCGGTCCGAATTCCGTAATGACGCTTAACTGAATGCCACGACGGAAATTCATAATAATGGTAATAAGTGGATTCTCTCCAGCCTTCAGGTTTTTTTCCATCGTTTTCAAAAACAGGTCGCAGCGATTTTCCCTGCATGGCATTGGGAACCGGAACATTGGCATAGTCGAGGAAGGTAGGCGCAAAGTCCACATTCATCACAAATGCGTCGGAAACTGTTCCCGGTTGAATGGCTTTGGGATAGCGAATGAGCAAGGGCATGCGGTAGCTTTCTTCGTACATAAACCGTTTGTCGAACCACCCGTGTTCGCCCAGAAAAAATCCCTGGTCGGAAGTGTAAACAATGATTGTATTTTCTAATTGTTTGGTTTCTTCGAGGTAATTCACAATACGGCCGATGTTTTCATCCAGGGAAAGAATACAGGCCAGGTAATCCCGCATGTACAACTGGTATTTCCAGCGGATAAGATCGTTCCCTTCGGGTTTGTTGTTTTTGTATTTTTCAACGCGTTTGG
The DNA here is from genome assembly GCF_003573545.1 of Mariniphaga sediminis. GTDB lineage: Bacteria > Bacteroidota > Bacteroidia > Bacteroidales > Prolixibacteraceae > Mariniphaga > Mariniphaga sediminis. The sequence continues at coordinate 120,472 of NZ_QWET01000015.1, forward strand.
CGTATGCGCTGTGCCATTTATCTTTTTCTTCGGGAGAAAGCCGGCTGTAAACGCGGTATAATTTTTCAAAGTCCTCGCTACGCTTATTCGCTCCTTCCACGTCGTGCTGCTTGGCATCGGTTATTATTTCGAGAGTAGTGTTTTCTCCAAATTTTTCCAGCTCATCACGGGTTGCCAGTTTTAGATCCCAGGCATCCCACAGATGGTTGGAAATTTCCATCTCCTGCTGGCGGGCGGCACTACCGCGTCCCTGGTAATCATCCAAAAGGGTTTCCGGAACCGGGAAATCTTTGTCTTCGAAAATACCGAGGTGCCTCGTTGCCGGAATCCAGTTCCGATGCGGGGCTTTATGCTGATAAACCATAGCAAAAGGTTTGTCCGGAGTTTTTTCACTGAGCCATTCGATGGCTTTATCGGTTATAACATCGGTTACATAACCATTTTCGGTAATTGTATCTCCCATTTCAATAAACTGGGGCTGGTAATAATCGCCCTGGCCGGGCAGTACACTCCAGTAATCGAATCCGGTGGGAGCAGAGCCAAGGTGCCATTTTCCGATAACGGCTGTCTGGTAGCCTGCCTTCTGTAACAACTTGGGATAGGTAACCTGCGTTCCATCAAATATTTTTGCATTGTCTGTTACGCCGTTCAGGTGGCTGAACTTTCCGGTAAGTATGGCTGCCCTCGAAGGCGCACAAATAGAATTGGTAACATAGCAATGATCAAAACGCATCCCTTCGTCCGAAATTCGATCCAGGTTGGGAGTTTCAATAAACTTGCTTCCGTAACAGCTCATTGCCTGGGTGGTATGATCATCGGACATGATGAACAGGATGTTCGGGCGTATTTCCTCCTTTGTCGGTTTATTTGTTGCGTTGCACGAGAAAAGAAGGAGTAATATTCCTGAAATGGTGAATAGTTTCATGATATCTGTTTTTGTTTTAAATTATTACCTGATTAAAAAAGTTATTCCAAAACTAAGGGATCGCTATGCGTTGCAGTTTTAAGAATGTGTTGAATAGTAGAGACAGGGGGATGTTATTTTATAGTTATATCGAATTTTATATCAAAATGGTTGAATACAGGGAAACATTCTTCGGACGCATTATTTTTTGGCCGGAAATCAGGTTCACTTCCTGGCCGGTTTCCGGACCTAAACTGGAAATTTAAGGAGGAATGTGAATCGAAAACAAGCAATTCAACAAGATTAACAGAGAAATGGATATTTGTAATAGTTTGACGGTTGGAACTGAAAGGATTGTTTCTGTCTGTTTTTTACCTTCGAACTGTAGAATATGAAAATAGAAATGGATTTCCCTTCACTTACTATTTTTTGGTCGTAAAAGAACAAGGGAAAAATGAGGTTTTTTAGGAGGGGATAATAAATTGTTTCAGTCTAAGATGATGCGAATTAGTAAGTTAGTTGTGGCTTCCCTGTTCCTGTCTTTCCTGAGTCTGGCTGGCTGGGGGCAGGAGAAAGTGATTTTTCATTATCGTTTTAATGAAAATGACAATTTATCTGACTGGACAATGGAAGGGGAGGGGAAAGCATATATTGAAGACGGGAAATTAATTCTTGAGCCAATTCATTATTCAATGCTGAAATCGTTGATGGATGAAGGGACGCTTTCTACCAATAATGTGCAGGAAGAATACCGGCCCTGGCTGGTGGAGGCCATGACCAAAAAGTATGGCGACGACATGGAAAGGTATTACATAAAAGGAGAAAACGGGGAACCGGTTTTTCGCGGCGGGCATTTTAATTTTTGGAATAAAAAGTATCCCGCTCCGGATGATTTTGCCCTTGAATTCGAGTTTAAAAGTTTGTCTCCGGCTCCTTTGCATATGATTATGTTTTGTGCCCTGGGGAAAAACGGAGAAAGCATTTTTGTCCCGTCAATGCCGCCCAGATATGGTTTGGCGCAGGAGATTATGTATGGCCCCATGTTTCAATACCGAATTTCCTATTTTCATCCTTCCCGAAAAACGGCAAATATGCGCCGGGCACCCGGAAGGGAAATGGTAGCCAAAGGGAAAGATGCCGTATCAGGCACTCCCGGGAAAACATATTTGTGCCGGGTGGAAAGAGTGGGGAAAAAGGTGAAGTACATTGTTGATGGTGAGACAATCCTAACTTTCCACGATGAAACCCCGTTAAAAGGAGGGTACTGGGGATTTCGGCTAATGGCTTGCGCCAGGGGGGAATACGACAATATAAAAGTGTTGGATTTAACTACTCCCTGATTTAACAGCAAACTTGACAACTAAAAAATGAAACGACGAGAATTTTTTAAAACTTCAGCCGGATTGTTAGTTACCCCACTGGCATTGGACTTATACCATGTCAATACCTGGTTTTCAGAGAAGAAAAAGTATACATTTGAGTTTTACAGGAAAGGAGAAACGGCAGTTCCTGTAAAAAAAGTAACTCCTTCCGATGGTTTTTACCTGCATACATTTTACGATGTGTGCCCGTTCAGTCCGTCGCAAAAATATCTTGCAGTTACAAAACTCCCTTTTCAAAACCGGGATGCCAGATTCGGGGATATTGCAGAAATATGCCTTATTGATCTGGAAGAAGAAGCGATAAAAACAGTCTATAAAACAAAAGGCTGGGGGTTTCAGTTGGGAGCCAATTTAGAGTGGGGGAAAACCGACCGGTTTTTATATACCAACGACATTATTAATAACGAGGCCGTTTGTGTACGGATTGACCTGGAAACGGGCGAAATTATAGCGTACAAAGGCCCCAAGTACCATCTTTCTCCAAACGAAGATACAGTTATTGGCTTTCCGTTGGATTTAATAAATACGACCCAGATGGGGTATGGAGTTCCTGATTATAGTCCGGGGAAAGAAATAAAAGGTGCACCATCTGACAACGGCCTCTGGAAAACCAATCTCAAAACCAATGAGAAAAAACTTTTGGTTTCCCTGGAAGAGGCATCCCAAAGTGCCACAGATCCCGGATACCTTCAGGGTGGAAACTGCTATTTCTTCCATTCGAAATTCAATTCCCGGGGAGACAAAATTATGCAGGTTATGCGGTGTTTGTTTCCCGGTAACCCTCAAAAAAGGGGCAGGAACGCTTCTTTGCTGACATTTTCCGGGAACGGCGGCAATATCAAAGAAATCATTTCCCGCGAACAGTGGGGCTATGGAGGAAACCATCCTAACTGGCATCCCAACGGGAACTCCATAATCATGAATATTGTGCCGGGGTGGCTTGGAGAAAAAACGATGCGGTTCTGTAAGTTTGATGCCGACGGAAATAACTTCGAAATTTTGAGCGAGAAATTTTCGGGCAGCGGGCATCCCTCGGTGACGCCGGATACAAAGTATTTGTTGTCGGACTATTACGTCAGTAAACTAAAGAATGAATATAACGGAGAAGTTCCTGTCCGGATGATTGATTTAACAACTCAAACAGAAGTCCATATTTGTAAAATTTTTACCGACATGGAATATATGAAAAAGGACCCGGTTCTCCGTCTTGATCCCCATCCGGCCTGGAGCAGAGACTATAAACAGGTTTGTTTCAACGGAGCCCCAAATGGGGAAAGGAGTGTGTTCATTGCACGCCTGGATGAGATAATTGTTGAAAAATACGGGTAAAAACAGATACAGAATTTTTAACCTTTTAGATATATTATTGATGATGAAAAGAATATTACCATTACTAATCCCTTTGCAATTCATTTTTTTTGGGTGTCAAACCAGTTCGCCGGTTTTCCCAAAGCCCAATGTGCTTTTTATTGCTGTCGACGATCTGAATGACTGGACGGGGGCAATGGGAGGAAACAACCAGGCGATTACGCCCAACCTGGACCGGCTCAATTCACAGGGAGTACTTTTTACCAATGCCCATTCTTCCATGCCTGTTTGTGTGGCTTCGCGCAATTCACTGATGAGTGGCCTGCACCCTACTACTACAGGCTGGTACACCGGGGTGGGAGAGAAACAGGCGATGGTTAATTCCTACCATGAGGTGATGCAAGGAAAAAAGATGCTCCCGGAATATTTTAAAGATAACGGCTACAAAACATTTTGCGCCGGGAAGGTATTTCATTCCGGGGCAACCGATTATCCCTTTTTGCTTGATTCGCTCTGGGATGATGTAGCTCCCGGGTATGAAGATAAAATTACCGGGAAATTTTTGGAACGGGGCGAAGGATACGGCGGCCTTTTCTTTTATCCGTTTCCTAAAAACGGCAGCCAGTTAAAACGGCATTATGGGGACAAACTGGGAGCGGGGCATTCGTTATGCGGCGGCCCGCTGGACGAAGAAGATATTCCCGGAGGCAAAATGTACGACGAACTGATAGCAGATTATGCTGTTGAAAAACTGAACGAAAACCACGACGAGCCGTTTTTTCTGTCGGTGGGGTTTGTTCGTCCGCATGTGCCTTTTACGGCTCCGCAAAAATATTTTGATTTATACGACAAAGCGCAGATAAAAATTCCGGAAGTGCCTGAAGATGAAATGTCGGACATCCCCCTAATGGGGAAATCAATTGCCTACGGCTCCACAAATTTTGGCGATCATCAGGCCGTATTGGGAGTGGGGGAAGATTATTGGCGCCACTTGGTTTATTCTTATCTCGCCTGCGTCTCTTTTGTGGACGATCAGATTGGCCGGGTGCTGAAAACACTGGAAAGCAGCCAGTATGCCCGCAATACCATTATTGTACTTTGGAGCGACCACGGGCAAAACCTGGGAGAAAAGAAACACTGGCGGAAAATGTGCCTCTGGGAAGAATCTACCCGCGTACCACTTTGTATTGTAGTGCCCGGAAATGAGGCCAACGGACAAAACTGTGATGAGCCGGTGAGCCTGCTCGATATATACCCAACCCTGGCCAGTTTGTGCCACCTGCCGGTTCCGGAACACCTGGAAGGACAAAACCTGCAACCGTTAATAGAATCACCCGAATCGGAATGGCCCCATGTTGTATTAAGTAGTTGGATGTATAAAAATTATTCGGTACGAAATAAAGATTACAGGTACATCCTTTACCGCGATGGAACAGAAGAACTTTACAATCATAAGGAAGATCCGGGAGAACACATCAACCTGGCAGGCAATGATGCGTACAAAAAAATAAAAGCCCGGCTAAAAAGAGCCATACCGGAAAATCCGGCCCTACCCGCTGGCTCTGAAAACTGGAAAGGAGATAAACTTGACGATCGGATTCGTTTATGGCAGGCTCAGGATAGTATTCCGGTTTGGCTTCGATAATTGATTCGCCGGATTTAGGATGTAAAAAGAATGATATAAATCATGTTGTTCGTAATCTTTTGATTTTCAGTATTTTGTTTGTTATGCCTGTTTGTGTGCTATGGCCTGTTTTGAGGCAAATTCAACAATTTTTAAAGTGGATTCAACAATACTAAAACATTTTCCATAGGGTTGAAAGAATATTCGACCCTGCTGCAATCGATTGCGAGACAGGTTTATCATTTTTGTAAAAAAATATGGAGTTAATTGAAAATTTTAAAATCAAAATTATGGCTAAATCAAAATTCATCAGATTTTTCTTAATAAATCTTTTTTTGATGGCGCTGGTCATTTCAGGTTATGGTCAAGAGCTAATCGTAAAAGGGATTGTAACAAATGAAGAAGGAGAGACTCTTCCGGGAGTTAATGTGGTTATTCAGGGAACTACGAAAGGAACTGTTACAGGAATTGATGGAAATTATTCGCTTCGTGTGCCAAATGCTTCAGAAGATGCATTAATGTTTTCCTTTATAGGTTTTGAATCTAAGGAAATAAAGGTAGCCGGTAAAACCAACATCGATGTTGTTTTAAAAACTTCTTATAATGAGTTGGATGAAGTAGTAGCTATTGGATACGGTACGGTGAAAAAAAGAGATCTTACCGGTTCTGTAGCATCGGCTGATGTTGAAGAGTTATCCAAGGTGCCGGTATCCAACCTGGCAGAGGCATTGAATGGCCGGGTTTCCGGTGTTCAGGTGCAGTCTACCGAAGGAGCGCCCGGTGCCGAAATTAAAATTCGTGTTCGGGGTGGGGGTTCCATAACCCAAAGCAACGAACCCTTGTATATTATTGACGGATTTCCAACGGAAGACGGATTAAACCTGCTCGACCCGTCGGAGATTGAATCCATTGATGTGCTGAAAGATGCCTCTTCTACCGCTATTTATGGAGCGCGCGGGGCAAATGGTGTTATCCTTATTACTACCAAAGGGGGTAAAGTGGGAAAAACCAGGGTAAACTACGATGCTTATTATGGTGTAAAACAACTGGCCAATAAACTGGATGTTTTAAATCCGTACGAATTTGTCCTTCTCGATTATGAAAGAAATTTGGGTGATGACACCGAAATGGAGGCATGGTTGGAAAGATACGGAAGTTTCAGTGATATTGAGTCCAATTACCTTAACAGGCTGGGTATTGACTGGCAGGATGAGGTGTTTGGCAATCCGGTAACCAATCAGTACCACAAACTGAGTATTTCGGGTGGAACGGAAAAAACCAAATACAACCTTTCTTATTCTGTTAGCGACGATGAAGGAATCATGGTAAACAGTGGTTTCAAAAGGAACAATGCAAACTTCAATTTCGACCATGAAGTAAGTGAAAAACTGAAAGCATCTGCATCTATCAGATATACAGATCAGACCTTTTTTGGCATGGGTACTTCAACCCAGGGATCCCGGTTTAATAAATTGGGACACGTGGTGCAGTACCGTCCTACCATTGGTATAAACGGAACCGACAGGGATTTGGTTGAACTGGATGAAGATCCGGTATATGTTGACGATTCAGGGAACGTAATGCAAAATCCGCTGGTATCTGCCCAGGCCGAACATAAATCAACGGAAACAAGGGCGTTGTCAATAAATACAAAATTGGATTACAGTATTACAAAAAAACTTACCTATAGTTTAACTGTCGGGCTTCGTACAAACGACCAGAGGCGCGAGCAGTTTTATGGCGAACGGTCAGTTACGGCAAAAAGAAGTGGCGGCCCCTATGGTTCGATTAGGCATCAGGATATTCAGGGGTACAGCTATTCCAATGTTTTAAACTATTCTCAGAAGTTTAAAAAGGCACACAAAGTAAATTTAATGATTGGTCAGGAAGAGGTTTACAATAAAAGAAGGTGGTTTGAAGCCAGTTCAAACCAGTTCCCCAATGACGATATTGGGCTGGCCGACCTTTCGTTGGGAGCACTTGCAGGTATTCCTACTTCGTATGAAGATGATGACCGTTTAATCTCATTTTTTGGCCGTGCCAACTATAATTATAAGGAAAGATATTTATTTACTGCTACCATGCGTGCCGACGGATCAACCAAGTTTGGTTCCGGAAACAAATACGGTTATTTCCCGTCAGTATCTGCTGCCTGGAGGGCCAGCGAAGAAGAATTTATTAAGTCACTCGACCTGTTTTCCAACCTGAAAGTCAGGTTGAGCTACGGAGTGGCAGGGAATAACCGGATTCCCAATTATCAGTCGCTTGCACTGCTGGGGGCAGATTATTACGGTGTTAATAACAGCACGCAAGTCAGTTTCGCTTCTAACGCACTTCCAAATCCCAATTTGAAATGGGAAACTACCATTTCCAGGAACCTGGGGTTTGATTTTGGATTTATGGATCAGCGAATTCAGCTTACGGCCGAAGCGTATAAAACAAATACAAAAGATTTGTTATTAAGGGCACAGGTGCCGATTACTTCCGGATATTCATCGATGATTTTGAATGTGGGTGAAACGCAAAACACCGGTTTGGAGTTGTTACTGAATACAGTGAACGTTTCGACCAAAAATTTCGAATGGAGAACCAATTTAAATATTTCGTTCAACAGAAACAAAATTATAACCCTTACCGACGGGAAAGAGGCATTTTTGTATGAATCAGGCTGGGGACTGGTAGGAAACGATTTTATTGTGAAAGTCGGGGAACCTGTAGGAAGTATGTACGGATATCAAACCGACGGGCTCTACCAACTCGAAGATTTTAATTACGATGCAGAGACCGGGGATTATACGCTGAAAGAAGGAGTTGCTTACGATCCCAACTGGTATCCGGAACCGGGTTACTGGAAAATGAAAGATGTATCGGGTCCTGATGGCGAACCCGATGGTGTTATTGATCCGAACGACAGGTCTATCATTGGAAATGCCAATCCAAAACACTTTGGGGGTATAACCAATACCTTTAGTTATAAAAATTTCGATTTCAGTGTCTTTATGAACTGGTCGTATGGAAATGATATTTACAATGCCAACAAGTTGGACTACACAGACTATTCCATTGATAGAAAAAATACACTTGGTATTGTAAGCAACCGGTGGATAACCATTGATAACGAGGGCAACAGGGTAACAGATCCTACCCTCCTGGCAGAGCTTAACAAAGGAAAAACAATGCCCGTATACAAAGGCTCCGGAGCAAACAGTTTATTCCACAGCTGGGCGGTTGAAGATGGTTCCTTTTTAAGGATAAATAATATTAGTTTAGGCTACACTATTCCAAAGTCGTTGCTTTCAAAAGTAAATATTAGTAACCTGAGAATTTACACTACGTTATACAACATATATACTTTCACTAATTATTCCGGGTATGATCCGGAAGTGAGCACAAGAGAAGGAAGTGGTGTAACGCCCGGTGTAGATTACGGTGCTTATCCAAAGAGTAAGTCAGTTGTATTTGGTGTTAATCTTTCATTGTAAATACTTAATTGAAGAAATTATGAAATACATAAAAGTAAAAAAATGGATAGCAGCTGTAGCAGTAATATTGGTTTCGTTTACTGCATGTGAAGACCAGCTGGAAGAAAAACCATACTCATTTTATGCGGTAGAAACATTTTTTGAGACAGTCAATCAGGCCAATATGGCAACCCTTGGGGTTTACGACCCGTTGGCTGAACTTGAATCTTACGGAAGGAATCTTTCCATGCTAGGAGATGCCGATACGGATATTCTGCAAATGCGCGGAACAGATTTGAATAACGACAGACGGAAGATGTGTCATTACAATGCAGATCCTACGCTGGGTTGGATTCAGGATTCCTGGAGGCAGCTTTGGTTAGGTATTGACAGGGCCAATATGGTAATCCAGGAGATTCCTGAAATGGATTTGTATACCAATGGAACTGAAGATGAGATCAAGTTGTTGCAAAGGTACCTTGGAGAAGCCAAATTCCTCAGGGGACTGATGTATTTTGATTTGGTAAGGATTTTTGGTGCGGTTCCATTAAAAACAACGCCCACAAAAGCCAGTGATGATATGGCTATTCCACGTGCATCGTACGAAGAACTATACAATCAGATGGAACAGGATCTGACGGATGCCGCAGAGTTGTTGCCCTGGAGTTCGGGAATCCCGGAGGCTGGAGAACGCACCAATAAAGGAGCAGCATTAGGATTGCATGCCAGGGTTTGTTTGGCACGTGGTGGGTATTATTTGGATGTATATGAAAAAACGCGTACCCGGGTAAGCAATTACAAGGACTATTACGAAAAAGCAGCCCAATTAACAAAACAGGTAATGGAATCGGGAGAACACAAGCTTAATTCAAGCTACGAACAATTATTCCGGAATTACTGCGAGTTTAAGGTAGAGCCTATGGAAAGCATGTTTGAGATTGCGTTTTTTAATCCTGAAGGAAATAACAATAATGCCGGGTTGATAGGTTCCTACAATGGTCCCGCAACAGATAAAAATTATATTTACGGAAGGGCCAATGCCTTTTTTAACACGACCCCGTTGTTTCAGGCTACTTTTGCTGAAAATGACGTAAGGAGAGATGTGGCAGTGGCTGACTTCCAGGTTTTAGCAGACGGAACATTAAAACCTTATCCGGGTAATAAAGACGATCTTTATACTCCCGGAAAATGGAGACGTAACTGGCATGTACAGGAATCTAAAAACCCTAACAACACGGATGTGAACTGGGTCTATTTACGTTATGCCGATGTACTGCTTATGAGGGCTGAGGCAGAGAATGAAATAAATGACGGCCCCAATGCCGCCGCTTATGATGCAATTAATGAAGTACGTGATCGGGCCGGGCTCGATGATCTCCCACAGGGATTATCAAAAGAGGAATTTTTTGAAGCTTTGAAAAATGAGCGGACATGGGAACTCTGTTTTGAAGGATGGAGAAAATTTGACTTAATCCGTTGGAATATGCTGGGCGATGCTGTTCGGCAAGCAGAGGCTGATCTGTTAAACCACAGAGGAAACTATCCGTATGTAGCGGGCTCTAATTTTGATGATGATAAAGATGAACTTTGGCCCATCCCTCTGTTTGATATGGACGAAAATCCGAGTTTGTTTCAGAATCCGGGATTTTAACCGGAGTTTTATAGTTTGGTTTGGTTAGTTAATTAGGTTTAAGGTAAGGGGGGCAGAGTTTTTCTGTCCCTCTTTTTTATATATCAGGCACAAGGGTCGCTACAAGATATTTTCCCGATACGATAATCTAAAAAGATATGCTAAATTTGGGTATGAATTAAGGAATTTGATATGAGAAGACTTTTTGTATTCATCATTGTACTTTTTTGTATCTCCCCAAAAACTTACAGTCAGGCACAAAAGTCCGGCCGGGATATTTTGTTTCAAAATATCTCAAACAGTCAGGGCCTTTCTCAGAGTACAGTCTTTTCCATTATTCAGGATACCCTCGGTTATATGTGGTTTGCCACACAAGATGGTTTAAGCCGGTACGATGGGTTCAACTTTAAAGTGTACCGGAATGATAATGATGATTCAGCCGCTGTTATTTCGCAGCATATTCGTGTATTGTTCAATGACAGGGAGGGAAATTACTGGATTGGCGGGAATAAAGGAATAAGCCGGTACGAATACGAATACGATAAATTTCATAATTATCCGTTGTTTGATTTGAGTTACGACCGCTATATTTCAGACATAGAACAGGACAACGAAGGAAGAATTTGGGCGGGCTCTTTCAATGGCAATATTTACAGGTATGACAACGATAAAGATAGTTTTTCCGAATTTAAAATATCTCATCAGGGAGAACGGCTTTATTATATAAACGACCTTTGCGATTATTTCGGGAAATTACTGGTGGGAACGGAATACGGGTTGTATGTGGTAGATGCAACAACTAAATCCGTAGAAAAGATAAATCTGCTCGATGAAGATTTGAAGGTAAGGAAAATCCTAATGGATTCGGAGGAAAGGATCTGGCTCGGGACCGAAGGAAACGGACTCCTTTTACTTGACCGTAATTTGAATATTATTAAAACCTACCTTCATGAAATACATAACCCAAACTCCTTGTGCAACAACAGTGTGCGCTCCCTTGCTTTCGATAATAACGACAATCTTTGGATAGGGACATTTGTGGGACTGAGCATCATGGACACCCAAACAGGGGATTTTAGCAATTATTTTCAGGACTACACACGGCCTTATACGCTGAGTCAAAATTCCGTGCGCTCCGCTTATAAAGATAAAGAAGGGGGCATGTGGCTTGGTACTTTTTACGGAGGTATCAATTATTATCATCCACAAAACCTCCATTTCGATTTGGTGAATCAAAACGGTGGAAGCTTTTCGCTGAACGACAACGTGTTGAGCTACATAACCGAAGACCAGGAGGGAAACGTTTGGATTGGAACCAACGACGGAGGAATCAACTGCTGGAACAGAAAAAATAACACGGTAAAGTACTATCTGCACGATGAGTCAGATCCCAACTCCATCAGTTCGAATAATATAAAAGCCCTTGTTTTTACTGATGATCAAAAATTGTTGGTGGGTACGCATAACTCAGGACTGAACCTTTTCGAGCCCAAAAAAAGGAAAAACACCCGGTTTACAACCGGTAACACACCGGGCTCAATTGCCAGTAACAGTGTGTATGCCATCATTAAAGACCATAAATCGCAAATATGGGTGGGAACCTGGAACGGACTGAACAAATTTGATCCCCAAAATAAAACATTCGAACATTTTTATTCCGATTCAAAAGGGCAGCAGTTAACATCCAGCCAGATAACTTATCTTTTCGAAGATTCGCAAAACAGGATATGGATTGGAACATTTGAAGGGGTAAATATTTTTTATCCTGAAAAACGAATTTTTGAATCGTTTCGAAACAAAACAGATGATCCGGCCAGTTTGAGCCATAATTTTGTGAACTGTATTTTTGAGGACAACCGGAAAAGAATATGGATAGGTACAAACAGCGGATTAAATGTTTTTAATGAGGTTGAAAGGAATTTTAAACGGTTTAAAACAGCTGACGGGCTGAGTAACAATGTTATTCACGGAATACTTGAAGACACCAAAAACAGGTTGTGGATTAGTACCAACGAGGGAATCGATGTTTTCAACCAGGAGGATAAAACATTTGAACATTATATCGTAAATGATGGAGTTCAAAATACGCAGTACAACAACTATTCTTTTTGCAGGCTTAAAGATGGGTATTTTCTTTTTGGAGGAATAAAAGGGCTGACGATTTTTAATCCGGAAGATATTGACAAGCGTCCTTTTAATTCGAAGGTACTTTTAACAAATTTAAGCATCAACAATGCCATAATAAATTCGGATGACAGCACACAAATTCTGTCCAGTCATATCAGTCAAACAGAAAAAATTACACTTCGGCACAACCAGAATACCGTTACTCTGAGCTATGTGGCCATAAATTATATGGACAATAAAAATATTACGTATCTCACAAAACTTGAAAACTACGATAACCAGTGGATGGCAGCGGGTAATACCATGACTTTTTCAAAGTTGCCTCCTGGAAATTATTCTTTTAAAGTAAAGGCAGCCAAAGGCAGTGCGGAAGGGAATGAGATAACCACGCTAAATATACAGGTATTGAAACCATGGTACCTTAACAATTGGGCCATGTCGGGGTATCTGTTATTTTTCGTCATAGCTGTTTATTTGGGTTACCGGTTTGCCCGTGAACGGATAAACACATTGCACGAATTGAGGGTTGAAAGGCTTGAGAAAAAGAAACTCAGCGAGATTAACCAGATGAAACTTCAGTTTTTTACCAACATCTCACACGAGTTCAGAACCCCGCTTACGCTCATTTTGTCGCCGCTGGAAAAAATTCTGGAAAAACCCATAAACGATGAATGGTTAAGAAAACAGATTTTGCTGATTAACAAGAATGCCAGCCGGATGTTGGATTTAATCGACCAGTTGCTGGAATTTAGAAAATCGGAAACCGGAAAGCTGGAAATGAATGCATCGCGAAACGAACTGGTGGGTTTTATCAACGATATTTACCTCTCGTTTGCCTCAGTTGCAGCGCAAAACAAAATTATTTACTCTTTTAATTCAAAAGAAGAAAAGCTTGATATCTGGTTTGACAAGAACATTGTGGAACGCATATTTTTTAACCTTTTGTCCAACGCATTCAAGTTTACCCCAAACGGCGGACAAATTGGGATTAACCTATACAAAACCAGCAAGTCGGTGGTTATTGAAGTGACAGACTCCGGGAAGGGAATTCCGAAAGAGAAGCTTTCGCTTATTTTTGAACGTTACTACAGTGTTGCCGAAAACAATGTAAACATGGGAACCGGAATCGGATTGGCTCTTGCCAAACGATTGGTGGAGCTGCATCACGGAAGTATAAAGGTGGAAAGCGAAGAAAATGTCGGATCGAAATTTATTGTAAGCCTGCCGCTGTCGGAAAATGTATATTCTAAAAGTGAAATCTCAGCCATATCAGTTAAAACAGGCGGGTATAAAAAATCCCTGGAACTTATGGCTGGCGATGAAGAAGAAGTGACCGATACGGTGGAGTCGGAAGAACGCGATTCCCTGCTCATTGTTGAAGACAACCCGGATATTGCAACGTATCTGAAAGACAGTTTTTCAGGGAAATATAACATTTATGTCGCCCCCAATGGGGAGGAAGCTTTTAAAATGGTTGAAAAAGAGCATCCGTCTCTTATCATTTCAGACATAATGATGCCCGGGATAACAGGTATCCAGCTCTGTAAAAAGATCAAACAAAATATTAAAACCAGCCATATCCCGATTATATTGCTGACGGCAAAAACAACGATCGAAGATCAGGTTGAAGGACTGGAGTCGGGTGCCGATGACTATGTTCCCAAACCCTTTTCCATTAAGGTGCTTGAAACCAAGGTGAACAATCTGATTGTAAGCAGGAAAAGACTCCGGGATTATTACTCGCAAACACTGGATATTCATCCGGAAGAAATTGCCTTTAATCCTCTGGACCAGGAAATACTGGAAAAATCGAAAGAGATCATCGAGAAGTATTTGTCTGATCCCGACTTTTCAGTCGAAATATTTGCCCGCGAAATTGGGATGAGCCGCTCGAACCTTCATCTGAAGCTGAAAGCAATTACAGGGGAATCCGCCACCGATTTTATCAAAAAAATCAGGTTAGGAAAAGCCGTAAAATTTCTGGAAGAAAACAGGTTTTCGATCTCAGAAATCAGCTACATGGTAGGATATAGTTCCCCCTCTTATTTTACCACCAGTTTTAAAAAGTTCTTTGGGTACCTTCCCACAGAACACCTGGAAAAGAAGAACAAATGATTCGTTGAAAAATCAAGTAAAATTGGCGTGGGGAAAGCCTTTCGGCTAAAAACAATAACAAATTTCAACACAATCAATATTTCCTTCAACCAAAGTAATATTACGAAAAACCTGTTTACAGGCTTTTATACTTTCAATGGTCTACTTTTGAATTAAATAGATTTAGGATAAAATCCCTTTTAATAAAAAAGTATAATGAAGGAAAAGAAACATGCGATAGGCATTGACTTAGGGGGAACTTACGTAAAATATGCCCTGGTAGATGACGCCGGGCAGATTAAGTTTGAATCGAAAATGCCCACCGAAGTCGAAAAAGGAAGGGAGCATGTAATAAGTATTTTAAAACAATCGATATTTGAGACCAGATTAATTGCGGACGCAGAAGGTATTCAGGTTGAAGGTGTTGGCATTGGCACGCCGGGAATAATAGACAACGGATTGATTCTGGGAGGCGCCGAAAATTTACCGGAATGGGAAAGTTTACCGCTGGCAGGTATCTTAAACAAAAGTTCTGACTTTCCCGTATGGGTAGAAAATGATGCAAGCTTAATGGGACTCGGCGAATTTCATTTTGGCTCCAAAACGAACTACAGCGATATCATCTTCATCACCATTGGTACTGGTATCGGTGGTGCAATGGTGCTCAACGGAAAACTGTACGGTGGACACCGGAACCGAGGGGGAGAGTTGGGGCATATCATTGTAAATCCTGAAGGAGAAAAGTGCTCGTGTGGGGCTATAGGATGCTGGGAAGCACATGCCTCAGTAACCGCTTTGATACGCGACTATAAACGGGCGCTTACCCAAAACCGAAAAAAAATACCTGAAAATGTGGATGGAAAATACATTGTTCAGCGCTACCTGAAAAAGGAAAAAGAAGCAAGGGAAGCGTTTAAGATTCACTTTTATTATATGGCAGCAGGATTGGCCGGGTTAATAAATATTTTCAGTCCTCAGCAGGTCGTAATTGGCGGTGGAATATCGGAAGCAGGTGAGTTTTATATCAACGAAATAAGGAAAGAGACCCTGAAGCTTGCGATGAAAGAAACGCAGGTATTTACCAAAATCATTGGGGCAGAGCTCGGCAATAAAGCAGGAATTTTAGGGGCAGCTGCTCTGGTTTTCGACAGTGTAAACAAAAGCGAAAAAATAAAAGACAAAAAACCGGTTTAACTAAAATAATCCATACTAAAAATGAAAAGAAATAATTTTATTGTTCTGCTGATACTTTTTATCTGGTTTGTTATCTCGTTTGTAACAAACATACTCGGCCCGCTAATGCCGGTAATCATCGAAAACTATCAGCTAAGTTTAACGATGGGGGCATTTTTGCCATTTTCTTTTTTTCTGGCCTATGGGGTAATGTCAATCCCGGCCGGGTTTCTTGTGGAAAAATACGGAGAAAAAACCTCCATGCTGATTTCCTTCGGGTTAAACCTTATCGGGGCATTTACCTTTGCCCTCTTCCCCAGTTATACCATTGCCCTGGTTTCGTTGTTCATCATCGGAATCGGTATGGCGATGTTGCAGGTAATTATTAATCCACTGATGCGGGTGGCGGGAGGTGAGGAAAACTTTGCCTTCTTTTCGGTTATGGGGCAGTTGGTATTTGGCGGTGCATCTTTTATCAGCCCGTTTGTATTTACCTACCTGATGAAAAACCTGGGAAATTATGTCGGCGACGGCAATTTTTTAATCGATACACTTAGCAAGGTAATCCCTTCCGGGTTGCCCTGGGTTTCGCTTTACTGGATATTTACTGCGGTATTTATTGTGGTACTACTAATAATATCCCTTGTAAAGTTGCCCAAGGTAGAGTTGAAGGATGACGAAAAAGTAGAAGCAATAAAATCTTACATTGAACTTTTTAAACAGCGCAAGGTGTTGCTTTACTTTGCCGGAATAATGGCCTATGTGGGTACCGAGCAGGGAGTTGCCAACTGGATGAGTAAGTTCCTGAACACCTATCACGGAATAAGTCCCGAAGGGGCAGGAGCACACGCTATTTCATGGTTCTGGGGGCTGATGTCGGTTGGCTGCCTGGTAGGACTTGTTTTATTGAAATTGATGGATTCGAAAAAGGTGCTTAAAATTTTTACGGTTATCTCGGCAATCTGCCTGTTTTTGGCTTTATTCGGCAGTAGTCAGGTTTCATTGATTGCATTCCCGGCCATTGGATTTTTTATTTCTGTGATGTTCTCCATCATCTTCTCATTGGCGCTGAATTCAGTAAAAACACACCATGGCGCATTTTCCGGGATTTTGTGTTCCGGGATTTTTGGAGGCGCTTTGGTTCCTTTAATTATAGGCTGGCTCGGAGATTTGATTGGACTAAAGGTAGCAATGCTGTTTCTTGTTCTGACACTGGGCTACATCTTCAGTATCGCTTTTTGGGCCAGGCCGCTAATCAATAATAAAACAACAACTGTAAAGGAAATTTTTGCATCGTTAAAAAAATAGATCTGTACATCAATAGAATGTTTAATTAAAAAGCTGAAATAAAATGAAATTACATTATCGCAACATTTTATTACCTCTGTTCTTTGTTGCCCTGATTTCCTTCTCCGGTTGCCGGGAGGAGGAAAAGAAAGAAGAACACAGACCCAATTTTATCATTTTAATGTCTGACAACCATAGTTGGGAACACCTGGGGAGTTATGGCGATCCGGTGTTAAAGACGCCTGCCATTGACAAGCTGGCCGCAGACGGGCTTCGTTTCAACCACGCATACTGCTCTGCACCGTCGTGTGCCCCTGCCCGGGCCTCCATGCTGACAGGACAGGATATCTGGCGGCTGGAAGAAGCCGCCAACCTGTGGGGTGATTTTCCGGCAAAGTTTAAAGTGTTCACCCAGCTGCTGGAAGAATCAGGCTACCTGGTAGGCCACGAAGGCAAAGGATGGGGACCTGGCGACTGGGAAGCCAGCGGTAGAACTGAAAACCCCGCCGGGAATAAGTTTTATTCATTCGAAGAGTTTTATAATGAAAAGGAACGGGGACAGCCCTTTTTCTACTGGTTTAGCTCCCGCGACCCGCACCGCCCCTTTAAAACCGGCGGATGGGAAAAAGGGAACATTGATATAGATAAAATGGAAGTACCGCCTTACCTGCCCGACACCGAAGATGTGCGTAAAGACATGGGCGACTATTATGCCGAGATTGAAAGCTTCGACAGGGATGTGGCCTCTTACCTTCAGTTACTGAAAGAGATGGGGCAGCTGGACA
>NZ_QWET01000016.1 GCF_003573545.1 Mariniphaga sediminis
AATTTTAGAGTCCATATCAGAGCAAGGTTTTGTTTGTTAAATATTTAAATATAAGACACTTAAATATAAACAAAACTTTGCTTTTTTGCTAGCAATTTCTTAGGTTTCTTACATCGAACTGACGTTACCTAAGCTTTTTATTATCAATGGATAATAAAAAATCCGGAGTAGCAACCCCGGATTTTTTTGCTTATAAAATTTTCGCTATAAAAGATGCTTTTGCAACAGTGCTGTTAATACGATATTTCCCATTGAGAAAGGCCTCCGGTATCTGCCAAAAATCGAATGGCTTCCCGGTAGCTAATCATTTGGACATCGAGCAACATTTCAGGAGTAAAGACGATTGGATTACCCTCATTATCCTTACCGTTAGAAAACCCGTGACTTGGAGTCTCAATCACCACACTCAATGCACCGCAATGAAAATTCAAAGCAGCATCGATACTAAACAGCATCGGACGGGGCCTTTTCGCTTGTGCATCTGCTTCCACCTCTACATTATTTGTTCGCTGAAAACCATTTTCGGTAAATCCTTTATGCACATACCGGAACAATGAATCAAAAACAGCATTCATGGATGAATTTAACAAGGGACGCAGCATTAACGGATAAACTGCACCTGTATGCATATTCAATATTAAATCCGGTTTTTCTTTCTTTACCAAATCGAATAATAGTTTTGTTTCGGGCTGTTGATTGCCCAAAAAATCATCATGAACAATATTGACGCCCGCATCATTTGGATACCCACCCGGGAAAACCGGGGTAGAAAAGTCAAATGGAATTTGTTTTTTCACCTCTGGCCAGCCGGTAATGGTGCCGTCAGGATTTCCTCCAGTATTTAAATATTCTATAATCGTTTCATCTTCACCCCGGTATGGAGCCATACGAATTGGAACCCGGTTTCGCCCGTCAGGATTAAGAAGTGGGATTAAAATGATACGATCAAGTTGCTTGATCATATCCGTGATTTCCGGACGCAATTTTCCACTTAAGTCTTTCCCACTTTCCATAACAGAAAGCAAATTAACAACGCCCATAATGGTTTCTGTTTCAAAACCGTGCATGCCACCCATTCCTAAAAATACTTTCTTGTCATGGTCTGGCCCTCTGAAAGCTTGTACATCCCGGAATCCAAGTGATCCTGAATAGGTAGAAGTTCCTTTCCCTTTCCTGGGGTTGCCGTAAAAAACGCCAAAAATGGGACGTCCGCCCGCAGAAAGGCCAAGTTGTTTTACCTCTCCTTTCTTTATCCGTGTTTGCAAAAAATTTAAAATCTCGTCATTGGTAGTAATCCAAAAATCAGGTATGGTTTCACGTTCCCGAAGGTACTCCTTTGGCACCTGAAAAGTATGAATCCCTGGTTTTATGGTTACAGTCTCCTGTCCATCAAGTGAACCAAAAGAAAACAATCCGATAAAAAAACTGCTAAAAAAAATCAAAATATTTTTCATATATCAAAACATTTAAAATCAAATCTATACAAATAAAGACATGATTAATAATCTATAAGTTCATTTTTCGATATAAGGCTTCAAGGAAATAATAATCAGCATATACCAGCGGAACATCGATTTCGACGCCATGAGGAATACTTCCTACGCTGTGATTAAGAATAAAATAATTATTATTTCCGCTCGTATTCATGTATGCAGGTGACGACAATGATTCAAAAATGGTTGAAGCCGCTTCGAAATACCGGTCGGCATTGGCTGCCGAAAATGTTCCTAATTCAAACAAGGCAGAACAAATAATAGCAGCAGCAGAGGCATCCCTTGGAATTTCGGTAAACTTTGAGGCATCGTATCCCCATTTTGGATTCATTCCCGGCTCGCCAACATTAAAATCCCAGTAGGGGACCATATCTTCCGGAAGGTTGGGATGTTCCAGAATAAAATCCGCAATATTTTCTGCAAACTTCAGGAATACTTCATCTTTCGTGTACCTGTAACAGGTAGTGAATCCGTAAAGTCCCCATGCCTGGCCGCGAGCCCACGCGGACTCATCGGCAAATCCCTGATTGTTTCCCTGGTCGGCCGCGGTACCTGTAATTGTATCATAGTTTACCACATGAAAACACGAAAAATCATCGCGGTAATGATTTTCCATTGTAGTCAGTGCATGTTGTACCGCAATATTTTTAAAGGAATTGTCACCACTTAACCTGGTTGCCTCAAACAACAGCTCCAGATTCATCATATTATCAATAATAACAGGATAAAACCATTCGGTATGCCCATCCCAGGACCTTTTGTAATTCCATGATTTAATAATCTTCGCAACCGGATTATACCTTGTACTTAAAGATTGGGCTGCATTTATAATTACCTCCTCATACTCCGTTTTATCTGCAAACCTTAATCCATTCCCATAACTACAATTAATCATAAATCCGACATCATGGTCTGCTGTATAAAATTGAACCGGAGCCAATGCTTCAGTCCATTTTACAGCCTCTGTTTGCCATTTAGAATCTCCCGTAATTTCGTATAAATACCAAAGACTCCCGGGGAAAAACCCACTCGTCCAACCAAAAACACCCGTTGTTCTCAATTTCCCTTCTTCCATAATCGTCCTGGGAAATTTGGTGGAATCATCAACTTCTGACAGTACATTTTCGAACTGACCAACGACAAACTGCATCTTTTCATCGGCAGGTACAGCCTTCTTTTCTATACTATTACATGCCGAAAAATGAACTGCAAAACCGAATGTCAGTAAAAATAAAATGTAGTTTCTCATAACTGTTTATATATTTCTAAAAATTAGTAATCCCCAACTCTAAAACATTCCGTATCCTATCCGGAATAATTTCTTCATGCAAAATCAAGAACCAAGGCTAAAATAAATGATTTCAGACAACGAATAACCTGCTTTTAAAAAATCTGGGATACAAACAAAATGCATCCTACTTTCTGCGATATCCGTTGTGCTGCAAATCACTCCATCCATTGATGTCAAAAAAGCCCCCCCTAATATATCAGGAAGGGGCTTTAATCCTTAAAATGATCTAAATTTTATTATCCTAAAGCTCTCCCAGGTGTTCATAAGGAACATCCGGATTGGTATCCCACCACATTTTAGATAATAATTTATCGCCACCAATTCGATTTGACACTTCCTGATAATTCTGACTGTTAAAGTTAGCTTCCGCAAAAGGATACCTCAGCCTTCTCGGAATCTGACCATCTGTATCACCCTTCATGGAACCAATCAAAATTTTAGGATATCCTGTTCTTCTCCATTCGGCCCAGGCCTCAAAAGAATTAGGGAACAGGGCAATGTGTTTCTGGTTTATAATTTGCTCCAATTTTTCTTCGTTGGTACCAGCTAAAGATATGGCAGGATTATCCAGGAATGCAGTAATACTTTCCTCCTCAATTCCATCGTTTTCCATATCAGCCCTTATTCCGTTTTCATACCACACATCGGCACTTGTTTCTCCCAATCCTAAAAATAACTTTGCCTCTGCAAGAGCAAAACATACCTCGCTGTAATACATTACAGGTGCCTGAACAACAGCCGGCCTGTAAAGTGGGCCTATTTCTGATAATTCATTCCCCGGATAAAGTTCAATCTCGTCCTGCTCAAGACCAAGAGCTCTTCCTCTATATTCCAGAAGACTTAAATCGCCTGTAGTGTCGGCATCCAACTTTGAATTCACCGTTGGATTAACAAGAAGAGTCAAACGCGGGTCGTCGTTGTCTTTTAGATTATCCACAATCGGTCTTCCCATGTAGCCACCATAATACCTGTTGGCAAACAGTGCATTATATATTGGATTTTGATTCGCTTCAAAATCGGTTGAAGTCATAACAAATGCACTGTGGGAATTATTTTCCATCAAGTCTGCACTTAAAACTTCCCCTATATGTTGTTGTGCCAGAGCCTCATCAACATAACGAGCTCTAAGTGCCAATCTCAGGCGAAGTGAATTGGCAAACCTCCTCCATTTATCTGTATCCCCTTTATAAATTAAATCAGCCTCTCCATAACCAACCGTATTGTCATCCTCCAATTGAGCAGCGGCTTCTTTCAATTCCTTTAGCAAATCTTTGTAAATACTTTCCTGCGTATCGTATTTGGGCTGAGTAATTACATTTTCTCCACTTTTTACTGCCTCAGTGTAAGGAACATCTCCATAAATATCAGTCACATACTGAAAAATGTAAGCCCTCATAATCCGGGCAATAGCTGTTTTATTTACCTGTGCAGGCTCATCCTGGGTCAGACGAATAATTTCAGCCAGGTTAAGCAGGTTTTTATAAGCCCTGTTAAAATAGGTGGGTTCATCGCCACCCATAAATGGATAACTCCCGGAAGTGGCCGTATATCCTGAATATTGACCGGGAAGTCCACCCTCGGCGATACTATTTCCAATGGTCATTTCTTTCTGTACGCGTGTCAGCAATAAACCAACATCAACCTGATCTGCAGTCATTATAGCAGGATCAGTATTGAGTTCCTGAAAATCATCGGTACAAGCATTACTTATAAAAAATGCAATACCAATCAATAATAGTTGCTTAAATATTTTGTTCGTTTTCATATCTGTATCTTATTAAAATTAGTTGATAACAATCTTTAAAACTCTACAGTTAAGTTGAACCCAAAGCTCCTTGTTGATGGCAAGGTATATGATTCGGAACCTTGCGCACCTGAAGCAGAACTGAAGGCACCTTCCGGACTAATTCCTAGTCCTTCCATATTTTCATGGATGTATAATAAGTTCCTTCCAACAACAGACATTTTTATATTAGATACAGGAGTATTCCTCAAAAGGGAAGCCGGGAAAGAATAGCCTAAGCTCACCTCTCTCAAGGAAACATAGCTGGCATCCAGCACAAATTCTTCAATAATATCAGCACGAGTGTACCACCCATGCAGGAACAAACGTTCTAATTCAATATCACTTTTTTCTCCTGCCTGAAGATGCAACACCATATTCCCATTTTCATCTTCAACATAATAATCATTTTCCATTACACCGTCAGCAACGCCAACCCAATGGCCTTCCGCGTTTTCATAAACACCTTCTTCCGTAAATTTTGCCGTACCTCTTGCCGTTTGAATATATTTAGTACCAGACAACAGGTTACCCCCCATTTTAATATCGATAAGTGCCTTTAATGAGAAACCTTTATACGAAAAACGGTTAGTAATACCACCAATCCAATCTGGCTGGATATTTCCTAAAACCTTCACTTCATCCGGATCACGCTGGTACATTCCATTATCATTCAGAAGCTTTTCTCCTTTTTCGTTTCGTTTAAACGCGTACCCAACAATATTCCCAAAATCGTATCCGGGCCTGGCTTCAATTGTACCCCAGCGGTCGCGTGACATTTCGTGGGTTTCAATTCCATCAGCAAGTGAAACCACTTTCGATTTGTTTTTGGCGTAATTAAAGGTTACATCCCAACGAAAACTATTACTTAACTGAACAGGTGTTACGTCCAATAAAAGTTCCACACCTTCGTTTGTAATCTCACCAGCATTGATAACCATTTGCTCAAAACCAGTAGCAGAAGAGATATTTACCGGTAAAATCTGGTTTTTAGTTGATGAATTATAATACGTAAAATCAACCCTTACCCTGTTATCCAATAACCGGAGATCAGTACCGAATTCGTACGATTGAGTCAATTCATTTTTCAGGTCCGGATTAGGAATCCTTCGTTGAATTTCAGCTTGTCCCTGACCTTGTACTGTTTCAGAAAGACTTTGATAGCCAAAAGATGTCAAATACGGGCTTGAGTCATTACCAACCTCTGCATAACCAGCCCTGATTTTACCAAAATTGAGCACATTCGAATCCATCTGTAATGCATCGGTCAAAACAAAACTGGCTGTTGCCGATGGGTAAAAGAAAGAATAATTGTTCATTCCCAGAACAGATGACCAGTCATTTCTGGCAGTAAGGTCCAGGAACAAATAATTTTTGTATCCTAATTGCCCTGCAGCAAATACCGAATTCATTTCTCTTTGCACTTTACGATGACGCGGAGTTATCTGAGCGGCATTATCAATGTGATAAAGCCCCGGAGTACGAAGAGCAATTCCTTTCATTCCGGTCACCTCATTCTTTGAATACAGGTGACTGGCTCCTAAAGTTAACGAACCTGAAAAATTACTGGATAAATCTTTCTCTGCCATCAATAAAATATCACTGTTGTTTTCCATTACATGGAAGGTATAATTAGACACCAGACCTGTCCTTGCACTGGTAGTTCCTACAGCCCTCCGTTCAAATCGTTGGTCGGTATAGAAATCAGTCCCTGTTCTTGCCTGCAATGACAGCCAGTCTGTAAATTCATATTTTAATGATACAAAACCGATAACCCGGTCACGTGCATCCTCGTTTTGAATTTCGTTAATGGTCCAGTATGGATTCTCATATCTTGTTGTCCAGTTCACCGGGTTACCATTTTCATCTTTATAGTTTTTCAATCTATCCATGTCAATATGATTCGGCCATTGGATAAGCTGTGCCATTATGTTGGATGAATTAGCCGACAGTCCGGGTCGGTTATTCCCTTCATGGTGCACATAATTCACTTTGGCATCAATTGAAAACTTATCTGTAATATTGGTTGTACCCCTGAAGTTTATTGATTGCCTGTTATATTTACTTCCGGGAATTATTCCTTCATTTCTTAAATCTGACAAAGAAAGATAAAACGTAGATTGTTCATTTCCCCCCGTAAAAGATATGGTATTCGTTGCTGTGTACCCTGTTTGAAAGAAATTCCTGACATTTCCTTCCGGCTGTGGATTCATGGCCATAACTTTTGTAGGATCCTGCCAGTCTGCAACCAACTGACCTTCCAGCCTGGGACCAAAATAAGCAAACATCCTTGGATCAAGAACCTCATATTCTTTCCCGTCAATTATTGTGGTTCCTATGGGTTCAAAACCATCAGCAGAAAAATACCCCGGTCCAAATTTGTTCTGATAAGTGGGCAGGGTGGCAACATCTTCGAAAGTATAATTCGAATTCACCGAAATCCCCAGTCCTTTTCTTGCTTTTCCGGATTTAGTAGTAATTACAATAACCCCGTTTGCTGCACGTGCACCATAAAGTGCGGCAGCGTTAGGACCTTTCAAAACACTCATTGATTTAATATCGTCCGGGTTAAGATTTACAATACCATCACCATAATCCACACCACCACTGGCATAATGAGGCGAATCAAGGTTTTGGTTGTCAATAGGAATTCCATCTACAACATAGAGTGGTGCATCATTCCCGGAAATGGAACTATTACCCCGGATAACTACCCGCGATGAACCACCGGCCCCCGTTGCTATATTTGTTACCTGAACCCCTGCAACCTTACCTGCCAGGGAATTAGCTATGTTAGTTTCCCTTGCCTCAGTAAGTTCCTTACCTTCAACTTCCTGCACGGAATACCCCAGTGATTTGGTTTGCCTGCTTATACCAAGTGCAGTAACAACAACCTCATCCAAAGCTTCGGTTGACATCACCAGTTCCACATCCAATACTCCTGAACTGCCAATTTCTGCAACTTTTCGTTCCATTCCGATAAATGAAAATACAAGCACCTTAGCTTCTGAGGGCACACTAAGTGAGTATTTCCCATCTACATCAGTAACAGTTCCGAGACTCGAAACCCCCTGCACTACCACAGTAACTCCAGGCAGCGGAAGCCCATCAGAGGCAGAAGTCACTGTACCTTTTATAGAACGTTGCTGTGCATATACACCACTGATTAAAGTGAGTAATAATGTAAACGTTACAATAAGATGTTTTTTCATAAGATTTAAAAATTTATAATTTAAAATTCTCTATTCCAGTAGCTGACCAAATGATTCAAAACGAAATACCTCAATCACACTACAAACACGCCGCTAATTTATTATATAATTTTAAACAATTCTTATTTTTTGTTATTTTTTTTTAATAAATCTTTCATAACATCACAAAAAGAAACTTATATAAAGTATTTTTACTTTACTAAAAAAAGCAGAATACGAACCTAATGCACCATAAAGCAAAAGCACTATTCGATACATAAAAAACTAATAGACAACATACTAAATAATATAAACATAATAAAATACTACTAGCCTACGCACTATGGTTCAAATGATCCATCGCAGTTGAACCTTAAAAGATGAAAAACGAAATGAAAATATTACAAAATGGTTCAACAAAGCCTAACAGTATCTTTTTCAAGATTACCTCCTACCTTTGTTATTTACTGAATCTCCTGTATACCCTTAAGAAAGGGCTATTCAACATAAATAAGACCTGAACAATTTCAATATCTATCCTTTTACCATGCTACTCAAAAAAGGAATTGATTTGCATTATTTTGACACAAATATCTTTTGAAACCTTACTTTTGTCATATTTTTGTCGCTTTTTTTTATTAGCCCTCATTAAAGTCACTTAACAACATTACCGCATGACTCATTCCGGAATAACTCCCACTCCTGCTTTATAAATTGCATAGCGCCCCTGAATCAATATTTCCTCCATAGAATTCTTGCGGACAAGAAAACCATTAAAAGTTTTGTTTGTAGATTTCACTTCTTTTAATCAGCCTACCGCAAGCCTTGCTGGCTATTTTAAGTGCAATTAACCCTGTGTGATTTGAAATTCACTTATGAATGGAAATATTTGGCAGAGACCAAATTCCATAAGAGAAGAAGGCCCTGGATATTATCTTCTACCCTTCCTCGAAATACATGTACGATATAATAAGAATCCTGTCTATTAATTATTGGTGCGCATTTATTTCAACAGGCAAGGCCCTAAGTGCGACTGTGACTATTCAATCCACACCAAACTGTTTTTTTGCCGTTTGCTTAAATCGTTCGTAATCTTCAAATGCTGTTGTTCCACCGGCTGCTGTTGTCGACACCGCACCGGTCAGGTTCCCAAACTTTTGGCATTCAGCAATCTCTTTCCCTTGTATAAATTTATAGATAAACCCTGCATTAAAACTATCCCCGGCGCCGATCGCGTCCACCACATTTTTATTTAAGAATGCCGGCATTTCAACAAGTTGCCCCTCACAAAAAACCACAGACCCCTTGTTCCCTCTTTTAATTACTAAAATATTGGCATACTCCTTAACTGCCTCAATTGCCTCATCCATAGTGTTCTTCCCTGTCAACAACTTTAACTCTGTTTCATTTGGAAGAAAAACATCCACGTGAGGAAGAACGTCAGCAACATCCAACTTCCAGGTCTCCTTTGGATCCCATTGCATATCAAACGATGTTGTTAAGCCATTAGCCTTGGCCTTTCTGAATAAATCACCCAGACTACCCCACATCCCCGGTTGAAGGAAGTACGAAGAAAAATGGAGATGTCGGGCTTTTTTCAGCTCGTCGTCACCAATATCGTCAATTGTCAGATAATCCATTGCTCCGGGATATGTTGTATTTGCCCTGTCTTCGTCCACATTCAAAATTACAGTAGCGCCTGTCCCTAAACTATCATCCACCTTAATCATTGATATATCGACTTTATTTTTCTGAAGGCTTTCGAGTACAACCTCTCCGAATTTATCTTTTCCTATTTTCCCAATAAATGCAACCCGGGCTCCCAAACTGGAAATATTACTGGCAAAAATGGCAGATGAACTTCCCAACGTTAATGTCATTCGCTGAGCCAGTACTTCTTTCCCCACCTCGGGAAATTTTTCAATTTCATCAAGGATAAGGTCAACATTTAATTCCCCAACAACCAATACATCGTACATTTTTTCCATTTTAAACACCTAATTATTTATTATTGTAATATCTCCAAACTGACACATTCAAAATCCTGTGAGGTCTTTAGCAGTTACATCAGGCTCCCAAAACCAATAAAGTCTGGAAACAAACTAGACCAAAGCAATAAAAATATCTTTCTATACTGACAAAACACATCCCGAATTCATTCAATTTATACTATTTTTTGCTTCTCCCGGAATTTTATGACTCTACTTATTTCAATAGTCAAACTTATAAAAAATAATAATTTGATAAGGTTTGCTAAGAAAATAAAACTTTTTATTTTTACAAAACCATTTTAATGAAATAAAATGACAACAATTATTATTTGTGCTTTTCATCATACAATAGAATAAACTGCAAAAAAGAGATCCCGATAAATGGTGTAATATTTCATTCGTAAAATGAAGCAGGAATAGAGTACAATACATGAGTTCATTGATAAACTTTCGATTTTAGCAAAGTATACATTTACACTGAACAGGATTGCAAACAGCTCTCCACATAGTGATTGACGATCAAACACTTAGTTTGATGTTGCAATTATTATCTTGCTAATCTTCAAGAAGTGTCAACATAAAGAAAAAAATACAAAAATTGAACAAGATGAAAAAAACAATTCAAATCGGGCTCGCCTTGTTACTTTTTACGGTAGCTGGCTGCCAAAAACAAAATGAGGAAGAATTTCCTGCAGAACTGGTCCATTTTAAACCCTACGAAAATAATCCTGTTTTCAGTGGTAGCGGAACAGGGACATGGGACAATCAAATAAGAGAACGTGGCTACATTCTGTTTGAAAACGGGGTTTACAAAATGTGGTATTCAGGATATAACGGCGGCGACAGCACCGAAAAACATTTGGGCTATGCCACTTCAACAGACGGTATTAACTGGAAACGTGATGCCGGCAATCCCATTTTTGATAAAAAATGGACGGAAGATATGTTTGTCTTTAAAAACAACGATATATATTATATGTATGCGGAGGGAAACAATGATGTCGCCCATTTGCTGACTTCTACAGACGGGATACAGTGGAAGGAAGAAGGCGATCTGACTATCCTCAAAACCAATGGTGACACTATTCCTTCACCTTACGGAACGCCAACAGTTTGGATAGAAGATGGTAAATGGTATCTTTTTTATGAACGTAATGATTTGGGAATCTGGCTGGCCACATCCGATGACAAAATCACATGGACGAACGTACAGGATGAACCGGTGATTAAAATGGGGCCGGAAGAATATGATGCCGCGGCAGTAGCTGCCAACCAGGTAATAAAACACAAAGGCCGGTATTACATTTATTACCACGGCTCTACCAATCCTAACTGGGCGGATCCAAATGAGAATGCACTATGGACCTCCAGTGTGGCCATGTCAACAGACCTCATCCATTGGAAAAAATATCCGGGGAATCCGATTGTTGAAGGCGACCATTCCAGCCCCATTCTTGTGTTTGATGGAGAAAAATATAATCTGTTCACCATGCATGATATTGTTTGGCTTTATTTCCCTGACTAACTATTGAAAGGCGCTTATTCGATAAAATTATATCGATTTCGCCACAATGGAGTCCCGTATAAGAACGACATAAAATACTGACAATAAAACAAGGAGGAGACGCCTGGTATTTGATTCAGCGAAATACACACTCCACCGGTTGCCCGTTTTAAAACCAAGGACAAACAGAAATATTGAAAGTTCGTAACTTAATGAAATAAATCAAAAACAGAAATGGCATAAAAACATAATAGTTCTGTCCTCTTTTTCAAGGAAATATTCGTTATTAGCTATTAAATAGTTTTTTTTGAAACGCATTGTACTATCTTTGTAATATTAATCAGTCAAAGCAACATTATACTATGAGTCGATCATCTAATAAGTCAACCGTATCAAGAAGGGCAAAAATACTTGAAGAGCTTGCAAACAAAGGTGAGGTGTCTGTAAAAGAACTAAGCAAGATGTTCAGTATAAGCGAAGTAACCATTCGAAATGATTTGGGGCATTTAGAAAAACAAAACATGTTAATCCGTGCACGCGGCGGAGCAATTAAAATCAAATTTTATCGAATTGGCAAGGATCCTTCAATTGCCGAAAAACAAAAAGAATTTCTGAAAGAAAAACAACGGATTGCCAAGGCTGCCATTAAATTACTTAATGATGGTGATACTATTGTATTAGACTCAGGATCAACCACCACAGAAATTGCAAAAAATCTGGAGCAACTTAACAATCTTACCATCATTACGAATGCCTTAAATATTGCCAGCATCCTTGCTGAATATGAAGGTATAAACATCTTTATGCCGGGCGGCTCCCTTCGTAAAAAGTCATTATCTCTTGTTGGCGTGCTCGCTGATGAAAACTTTGAAAAATTTTACTGTGATAAACTTTTTCTGGGCGCCGACGGATTCGACACAACCCATGGATTATCCACCCATGATTCTGAGGAAGCCCATCTTAATCAAATAATGATCAAAATTGCCCGGAAAGTGATTGTTGTTGCCGACTCAAGTAAATTTGAAAGAAGACGTTTTGCATTTATTGGCCCAATCTCCGACGTTGACATAGTTATCACTGACTCAGGAATTAGTAGTGAACATAAAGAGAGACTGGAAAAAAATGGCGTAGAAGTCATCATTGCTTAGAAGTGTTTTAACCAAGCACATAACCCGCTTCACATGCTATTTTTGTAAAAACAGAGTAAAACGGGAAATTACTTTTGCATTACCATTTTTACTTTTTGGCAATTCGGTCATTTTTTTTTATTTTCCATTTTAATAATTATACAGAAGAAAATGACAGAAATAATTCGTCCCACCTTAGTTATTGACAAAGAGGTTTGCTTGCGCAATATTGAAAAAATGGCGCAAAAAGCAAAAGATTTTAACCTGCGTTTCCGGCCACACTTCAAAACACACCAGTCAGCTGTTATTGGAGATTGGTTTCGAATGTATGGTGTGGAGGCTATTACGGTTTCTTCCATTCAAATGGCAGAATATTTTACCCAAAACGGATGGGATGACATAACGGTTGCATTTTCTGTAAATATACTTGAAATCAACAACATAAAAAGACTGGCTGCCAATATAAACCTGAATGTACTGGTGGAAAATAAGGAGGCTGCTACAGTATTATCCAATCAAATCAGTCAGCCACTGGGAGTTTACATCAAAATTGACACCGGCACCAACCGTACCGGAATTGACGCCTCCAAAATACGATTAATCGATACTATTCTGGATATTCTTTCTACAAACAAAAAAATTACATTCAAGGGTTTTCTTTCGCATAACGGAGAAACGTATTCAGCTCGTTCCACAAATGAAATTTTCAGCCGGCATTTTGACGCGTTACTTAAGTTGAAATCATTAAAGCAACGGTATAAAACCCAGTTCCCAAATGTTGAAGTAAGCATTGGGGATACTCCGTCGTGTTCTATTTGCAATAATTTCGACGGAGTAGATGAAATCAGGCCGGGCAATTTTGTTTTTTACGATTTGATGCAGCAAAATTTGGACGTATGCGGATTTGATGATATTGCGGCGCGAATGACCTGCCCCGTTGTCGCCAAACACCCTTCGCGAAACGAAGTAGTCATATACGGCGGAGCCATCCATCTTTCGAAAGACTCTCTTCCCAATATCGACGGCAAACACTTTTTTGGCCGCATTGCAATCAATATAAACGGGGAGAAAAAACTACTGAACAAAAGAAATTACGTAACCCGGCTTTCACAGGAACATGGCGTTTTAAAAGTTTCGCAAAAGAATTTTGGACTGTTCAATATTGGGGACTTGGTTGAAATCATACCCATTCATTCATGTCTCACAGCCAATCTTGCCAGAAAATACCTGACAACCGATGGAGAAGAAATAGCCATGATAAATTCCTGAACTCTTTTCCTGAACATATTTCCCGTTATTTTGACATACAACTTCTCCCGTTAAGAATTCAGGCTTACAATTCCTTCTGCCGGAATAAAACGGCTCCGGATTACACAATAACCCCGACGTTAAAAAAGGCTGGTAAACGAAAGTCGCCAACCTATCCGTTACATCCGGACAAAGGGAATATCATTTCGTTAAGATAGTTGATGTCCCCGGGAATCCAACACCTCCAGGCTCCTGCACAGGGCTTCCATATAAGCGGTTACCGGATACATCTTTTCATCGTACCACAATGAGGCAAAATATAGCCCGATAGGAGCTGATTTTAATCCGTTTTCGAGGTAAAACAAGTTGAGCCATTTCAACCCCGCCTCACGTATTTTACGGTTTTCTTTCGCCATAAGTGCCGAAACTGCCAACGCTGTTTCTTCCATTGTCCCGGTGATATTCTTTGCACCGCCCCAACTTCCGTCAGAATTTTGTACCGATATTAGAAACCGGCCTCCCTTTTCAATAAGCAGGTTTATACGTTGCTTCAATTCATCCGGTATCCATTCAAAACTCACGGCATCTTTTAAATAAGTAAGCACCTTCGCCGTTCCGTAAACCGGATTGACATGCCCGGGCACCTGTTGATTCCCGAACCAAAGCGGCAACCAACTCCCATCTTCCTTCTGATGATATTCAAGATAAAACAACGCTTTTCCCACAGCTTTTTTCAATTTTCTCTTTTTCCACCGGGAAAGTTCACTCTGATAGTTTTCCAATGCTGCTGAAATAGCCAGCAAGCTGTGCCCAGTCAGGTCGGAACAACTCTGATCAAAAGGCAATTTACCCCACCCCCTGGAAAATGTAGGGAAACCACCATCCTTATTTTGAAGGAAAACCAACCAATTGCAGGCAGCAAGTATTTCCTTCTTAACCATCATTTTAGGCTGAAGCTGCATCAATGCCAGAATTGCTCCGGGGGTATCGTCGCCATCAGGAACCGCCCCCGGATGATTTGTCCACCCCCATCCTCCGGGGCGGGTACCGTTAAACGGATGCACCTTGTCATTCTGATTCAATTTGAAGTGATCTGCAATTTTATCCTGCAAATCACTGTTCAAAAAACCGGGAAGACAGGAACGAAAAGACTTCACTGCAAGGGAAGTTACCCAGATTGATAAATCAACATCAATAGGCCACCCCCCATCTTCACGTTGTGTGGCTTTCAAAAACCGAATGCCTTTTTTTACAACTTCCAACTCAGCATAACCTGCATTTATCAGACTCAATGCGACAAAAGCTGTTAACGGTACAGCTTCGAGGAATCCACCACTTTTCGGGACCATACGATGCAGAACTTTAAGCGCCTTTGGAATGGAAAACCGGCGAACAAAGCGCCAAAACAAACCAGAACTTTTTTTTCTGAAAATGACAATCCCCACTGCCACCAGTGCCGGAATAGCGTAACTCACCACACTTAGGTTCAGCATCCTGTAAAAACGCCGCGGCAACAACGACAACTCAAATGGCAACTGCGGGATGTGTTTGAAGGCTTCCTCCCCTGGAACACCGCAAAGCCCGCACATGGCTAAAATAGGTACCGAAAAAGTATAATCTTTCTTATAATAATTCAAAATTGCTTCTGCCAACTGAGGTGAATGCACATCAATTTTTTGGCTGGCAAGGTACCCGGCAATTCTTTCCTGGAAAGAATGTACCCACTCCTCTTTATCCCTGAACAAATTGACTGTAGCATAAACCAGCAGGCTGGTACTCACGTTCCCCGGACTTTCGGGAGTATCGCCAAAACTACCATCCAGGTTAATGTTCGAACTTAACCAATTCAATCCTCTCTCAATCTCCCGGGCATGTACCATCCGGTCATCAAAACAAAGCGCAGCCACAGCTACTGCCACCGCCAGTGCACTGGAAGAAAGCCGGCCTTCCCAATAGCCTTCCGGTTTCAGGTCTGAAACCAGGCCCCTTCCCAGTTCGTTTATCCGTTGTTCCAACTCTTCTTTATACATTGCTATATTAATGTTCCCAAAGCCAGCAGGCCGTAAAATGTATACTCCAAATCCCGTACTTCATCGCCGTTCCCTGCAAGAAAAGCTCCTGAATCATAACTTCCCTGGATAAATTCAAGACAGTCAGGAGCCACCATCCGCAAATCTGTGTCTGTTGCTTTTAAAGCAAACAAAACTACGGCGGTTGACAACAAATCCGCTTCTTCCACATTTCTGAATGCCTTAAACCCTTTTCCTTTTTCAAAATGGAACAACAATGCTTTTTTCTCCCGGTTTACTGATAATCCCACCTTATATCGAATCAGAGTCAATGCGGCATAAATACTGCCGGGCGACTCCACAGGAAGAGGATAAAAAAACAAAATTATACGGGCAAAAAAATGAATCATCTTCCCCTGATAAAAGGCATCAAAAACCAGAAAAAAAAGAAAAAGCCGGTAAAAAATACTTTGATTACTTTCTCTAAATGCCATTTTCAAAAGTTTCAAAAAAGACGGCTTTTGAAAATCTTCTTCAAAAAGGGAAATGCGAATAAGCAAAGAAGCAAGGGCATCTACCGTTCCGGATCTTTCATGCTGCTTTTCTCCAACAAAACTTTTATGATTTTCGAGCGTCTCCGGCATATCAAGAGCTGCAGAAAGCCAAACGCCAAAAAGGGAGTAATAAAAATCAGAACGGCCGCCACGGTCAGTAAAACCTCCGTTAGGATGCTGACACGATCTTATAAACTCTTTTACCTCGCGTTGATTTTCATTTTCGAGCGTAGAAAAACCTTTCTTTACCAATCCGATGAGCTGGCTGTATAATGGCTTTCCTGAATTCCTGTTGTTCACTCGCTTATTCTTTAAAAATCTTTCCCATCACACCGTAAAGGCCCAAACGCAATTTCTGGTTCCGAAGATTATCCAGCTCCACATAACATTCTCCCGTGTACTTTTGGAGATACATCTTCGCTTTTTCTTCCAGATTAAACTTTTCAATATTTCGTCTAAAAAGGGGGATATTATTTTCATTTAGAATTCGAGAAAACTCATGGTCAGATCTTTTCATCTTTTCCTGCAACAAAACCAGCAAAAAAGGATAATCAAAAAGATTACCGGATGGGTTTCCTTCCTGAAATTCATTCAAATCGTCGCGAATCTGATACGCTATTCCAAAAGATTCTGAAAACCGGGTCAGGGATTCTTGTTCAGGCAGCGAAGCCTCACCGGCAATGGCACCAATGAGCAGAGCTACCTTCACAGCCTCCCCTGTTTTCAGTCTGAAAATCCGGATTACATCATCCACTGATTTTTCAACTATCTGTGAATTCAATAATATATCGGCTCCCTGACCTTTTACCAGCTTTAAATGAGAATCGGCTACTAAACCCAAACAATCGGCTAAAACTGTTGATTTCAGGGGTATTTGCGAAAGAAACCAGTATCCTTTCCCAATAAGGTAATCACCAACATTAATTGCCATAGGAACACCTTCACTTTGATGTAAAACCGGTTGTCCGTATCGCACCTCTTCGTCATCTTCAATATCGTCGTGAACCAGCGAAGCCTTATGAAAACATTCGATAACCCAGGCAAGGCTTTTTTGAACACTTTCAGAAGGACTTTCAGAATAAGCCTGGTAAGCCAGTGCAGCCAGAAGTGGCCGAATACGTTGCCCTCCCATGCCAACAATTTTAAGGGCCAGTTTCTCTGTTTCATCCCCGGCAGAAAAAACAGCGTTCAACACAGGGGGTTGAAAATACTCACTCACCCGGTTTTTTAGCAGGGAAACGGAAAGTGGTGTGTGTTGACTTTCCCCGCTAAACGACTCCATCACTTCAAACAGCCACTGGTAATCAAAGCTGGTATTTGAGCAACCATCTTCCAACAAGGGAATGCCAATGCCCGGAACGGCTGAGCGCATTACCGGCTCAAACGAACGTTGCAGCACCGGCATACAACTCACCCCGATAACCGCATCAATGGCCCCCTCTTCCACCAGGCCAATGGCCACTGTTGTTCCTTCAGCTACCAGTGTGGTGTAGCCTAACTTTTCCGCCTTTTGTAAAATGGAATCAATGCGACAATTCTGACAGCCGGCACAAACCAATCCCAACTCATCAAAAACCCCCTGGCATTGGGTGTCGTTATGAAGACACTGCGGCAACAGTAGCAACCTCCGGTGAAAAGGAGTGGCCAGTACGGTTTCACACCAAATTTCGTTTCCAAGTAATACCATGATAAAATCCGGAAAATCTCCGTTCACCCCTGGCTGACTCAAGATTTCTTTTGCAGCATCTGCCAATGTTTCAAAGTTAACGGGCGGAAGAATCCGGTTTTCTGAAATAAACATACGGATCCTGTGTCGTAAATCATTTCTGATTTCCGGCTGTTGGGGAACTTTCAATATGCGGTTTATTTCAAACATATTTTATCCGTATGCTCCCAGTCCCCAAAATGCTTTCTTTTTTGCAAACCGGTACATCCAACTTTTTTCCCGCACAGGAGCGGCTGAACCATGACTGGGAACAGGTGCCATCTTTCGCAACCGCTCAGTTTCATTGCCCCTCCCCGAAGTATCAATGGCAGCATGTTTTTCTGCTATTTCAACAACCCAATCCGGGTTTTCCATAAGAATACAACCGGAGGTTTTCTGCGGAATTTCCTGCCTCAACGATTTCAGAAAAGTGGAAGAGCGGTACAACTCATCCAATGGTTTTTCCCCGACCCGATCAGCCGAAAACTGAATAACCGGGCAAGGTTCAACATACCCCGCCGCATTGATGTGATGACTAAGCCCCGAAGCTGCCGGGCACAATCCGTTGCCATTTTCATCCCAATAAGCATCAACAATCACAATATCGAACTTCAAACGGGCGTCTACCATAAACTGCCTTAGTTTGTGAATTTCTTCTTTGCTGAGCGCCAGCTCCATGGATGGATTTTCTCCCACCGGACGGTAAATATAATACCACAGGTACGCCACATTCTTCCGGATTAATCCGTTTATAAATTCCGGTGAAAGGGCCAGTTCCAGGTTCGATTTACACACACTCATGGCTACTCCGGTAAAAAGTCCGGCACCGGTAGCAACTTCGATTGCATCATTGGTACGGCGGTAAATATCTTTTCCCCCGCGGCGAATGTCTGCCACCTGCTCATCTCCTTCAAAACTAATTAGCGGCGTAACATTGGAACACCGGCGTAACTCTTCGGCCACCGAAGGCGTAAGCAATGTTCCGTTGGTAAACAGTTGAAAATAACAATCAGAATGTTTTCTGAAAATATCTAGCAAAGGCTTATACAATAGTGGTTCGCCACCCAGAATACCAAAAAAATAGGATCCCATTGCTTTGGTTTCAGAAATAATCTGATTCAGCATTTCGGGTTCCATTCGATTGTTTTTCTCTTTCCCGGTTACCCAGCATCCCTGACAATGTAAATTGCAATCGTCGGTGACCGAAATAAAATGAAACGCCGGAAAAAACTCTCCCTTTTTCAGCCGCCGCTGAAAACGGTTAAAACCAAACGCTCCCTTAACCCCCAGGTTGTAAATCATTTTCCAAAGGCAACGCTTATCGGTATGCCATACTATTCTTCTTAACATTTCATTCTTTTCTCCGTACTGAAATTTTCAACTCTTCCAATGCTTTTCGCCGTTCTTCTTTAGCCCGTTCCATCACTTCCTGCCGAAGAATATTTCGGCGGTTGCTATTTCGTTCGTTCAGGGTCATCAGCAGGTTTCCCCTGTCTACAGATATCTGGGTACTGCCAGGCTCGTCTCCTGCAAGCACAGAATTCTCTGCCAACCTCGGAAAAATAATTGCTGACGCCGGACATGTCCTTCCACAGGCCGGGCACCTATTTTTGCAGGCCAGCGGATTCACCACGTTCAGGTTTTTCTTATCGAAAGTATAAACCCCAAACAGGCAAAACCGGGCACATCTTCCGCAAAGAGTGCAGCGTTCTTTATCAATTACCGGGAACCAGGCAGGCACATCAAGTTTGGTGGCCCGTGTTTGAAAACGGGCTTCTCCCTGAGCCACACCAAACTCTGTTTCCAGTTTGGACAAAATCTGATTTGCTGTTAATTCTTTAAAATTAAGCACTTCAAAATTGCCAAAATCGATTCCGTTTTGAAGCAACATATTTCTTACCGCGCGCGGATAACAAGCCACTAATATTTTCTGCTGAAATTCTTTGCCAATAGCGTTCAAAACGTCCTTTTCATTAACCGAAAAAGCACACAAATCGTGAAGTTCATACACATGAACATCCTGCTTCTTCAATCCCTCCAGAATATCATTCTGTTTGGTATCAGAAATAACATTGGCACTGCAACGGCAGAAAATTACACACGATTTTTGGCTCATAAGAAATCCAAATGTGAAAGTTAAAGAAAACAAAAATAAACCAAAAGCGGAAACGCAAACAACCCGTTTAAACATCATTAACAATAACAAGCATCAAAATATTTAACAGGTTCTTCCTGCAACAATGAGTTGATTTTCCTGTCGGGATACCTGCTCCGGACCAGAGCATAAGGAAAGTGGTCTGCCAAACCTTTGCGGTTGCAGCAAAAAGCGATGTTGAAGCCTGGCAGAACCGGACAAAACATTCCCGGACAGATACAATATCCGCTATACAGATCTCTGGCCATAATCCGTGAAAAATTGCCCGGTGCCTTTTCGGGAGCCCAGCAAGCATGGAAGCCCATAGGATTGAATAAAAAAACTCCCACCTAAAAGAAAGATGAGAGTCCTTTTTTCCCGATGCCCTTGCCCATCAGGAAGCATCTTATGGTAAACCGTTAATTTGAAGTGCAATTTTCAAATCACACCGTCTGTTATTTTTCAGGAATATTTTCCAGTGTAGCTTTCATAAAATCCCAGAACTTCTGCACGGTTTCTACGTTCACTTTCTCGTCCGGAGAGTGTGGAAAACGAATGGTAGGGCCAAAAGAAATCATGTCCCAACCAGGGTATTTTCCTCCCAAAATCCCACACTCCAACCCGGCATGAATCGCTTTTATTTCCGGTATTTTGCCAAACTTCTCATGATACACCTCCTGCATGGTTTTCAGGATGGCTGAATCCATATTGGGTTTCCAGCCGGGATAAGAACCGGAGAAGGTTACTTTGGCCCCGGCCAGTTCAAATACCGCTTTAATCCGCGAAGCCAGATCTTCCTTAGCCGAGTCAACCGAGCTGCGCATCAATGCGGCACACAGGATGGTTTTCTTTTCCGTATCCGATTTTATAATGGCCAGGTTAGTGGAAGTCTCCACCAAACCTTTCATGCTGTCACTCATCCGGATAACCCCGTTCGGACATGCCACAACCGCCATGGTAAGACTCTCCTGTGTTTTTTTGTCGATTAAAGCTGCCGGAAATTCCGTCTGTTCTATTGTCACCTTTAAATCAGGTTCGGTAGCCGACAGTTCGTGTTTGATGGTTTCAGTCAGCTCATCCACCAGTGCCGCAAAATCAGATACCGATGCCTCACTAACAGCCAAAACACCAAATGCTTCGCGTGGGATAGCATTACGCAAACCTCCGCCATCAATACTTGCCAAACGAACCCCAAGCTTCTCGCCCGCAGCATTCAGAATCCGGAAAAACACTTTATTTGCATTCCCACGACCCAAAGCAATATCCATCCCCGAATGCCCGCCTTTCATGCCGGTTACACTCATTTTTATCCCGGTAAACCCGGCTGGAATTTCTTCCTCCGTATAGGAAAACAGAGCTGTTGCATCTTCACCTCCGGCACAGCCCACATACAGTTCTCCTTCATCTTCCGAATCGGTATTGATTAAAATCTCCCCTTTCAAAACCCCTGCCTTCAGTCCGTTGGCGCCATCCATCCCGGTTTCTTCTGTGGCAGTAAGCAGTACCTCCAATGGCCCGTGCTTCAGATTTTTTGATGACAATACCGCCAATGCCGCAGAAACACCGATTCCATTATCAGCACCGAGAGTAGTTCCATTGGCAGTCACCCATTCACCATCAATAAACGCGTCAATGGGATCGGAAATAAAATCATGTTCTTTGTCACTGTTTTTTTGCGGTACCATATCCAGGTGGCCTTGCAAAATCACTCCTTTCCGGGTTTCCATTCCCGGGGTAGCCGGTTTACGGATAACCACGTTTCCCGCTTCATCTTTCAGGGTTTCCAACCCCAGATTATTCCCAAAACGGACTGCCCAATCCTGTATTTTTTCTTCATGATTGGAAGGTCGTGGAATTTGTAAAATCTGGTCGAAAATGCCCCACACTTCAGCAGGTTGGATATCTTTAATTTTATTCATCTCTTTTTCAAATTTAGAATTTACCGAATATTTTAACGTACAATATTTTAAGTGCCCTACACTCATTTTATTCCGGCTTTTGCCCTGAAGGCAGTTCCAGCCCGTATTTTTGCCTCCTGTCTGCTTTTTTCAGCAAAAAGGAAAGGAAAATGGAAACGACACCGCAAACCACCAGCATAAGTACCGGAATTGTATAATCATACATCATTTCACCGGCACGGATAGCTTCCAGGTTTTGTTTGTTGGCCAAGTCGAGTACGGCACCAATCCCCCAGAAAAAGAGACCCAGCCCCCAGTTCTGCAAGGTAAACATAGTGGCATAAGCAGTGCCCAGACGTTTTTCGGCAACAATTTTTGCCACCGATGGCCACATGGCAGCGGGCACCAGAGAAAAGGCTACTCCCAGAGAAACCAGGCCGAGATACCCCAGTATAACATTGTTGAAAACGGAAAGCGATATGTGCGCAAAAATAAGAAGGAAAGACCCCAGAATCATCAGCGAAGCTGCTTTCCCTTTTTTATCAACATAATTCCCAAAAATGGGAGTAAAAAGAATGGTCCCCAAAGGAATAAGACTTGCTGTTTTTGGGCCGTTTTGCAACCAGAGCGACAACGTGTCGCGCATACTGTAAATAGCCGCATAAAATACAGCAAAAATGACTAAATAAGCAAGCATTTTTCCCGCTGCTGTTTTCCTTTTGGAAGGGATCATAGAAAATGCCAGCCCAAAAATAAATAAGCCTACATAAACCATCGTATTTCCAAAATTGGTACTACCAAAAAGAATAAAATTTCCCTGTCCTTCAGGAAGATTATAGGAGAATCCGAATTTATTGACCAACAAATCGGGCGCATACTGGATAAAAGGAAAAACCCCTGCATAAAAAGTGACACAGAGTAAGGCAATGTATAAAAACGACGAGTTGGTAATTAATTTTATCAAATCTGAAAAACGAAAATCTTCCTCCTCCTCTTCTTCCAAATTATTTCCGGCATTTTGTCCTTTTACCTGGCGATCCAGCTTAATATCAAAAACAATATAAATAAGAAACATAATGAGTGTCAACCCAATCAGGGTTGCTGCAAAAGAAATGGCAGGAGTAACAAACCCTTTCCCGATATCGACCGACAAAGCCATTCCCAAAGCGGTACCCAAACGGCCAAAACCAACATTAATGGCCATGGCCAATGCCAGTTCATATCCTTTAAACCATTTTACAACAGCCCGTGTACACACCACACACACCACTTCGAGCCCGGATCCAAACATGATACGTCCCAATATCATCGTATTGAGCATCACTGATTTATCTTCTCCGAAAAAACCAGCCGACCCCAGGGCCACAATAACTGCCCCCACTGCCGCAAGTCCGCCAAACAGCAGGCCGGCCAGACGCAGGCCCCATTTGTCCAGAATGATTCCTCCCACGATGATCATCCCAAACATATTGGCTATTGTGGTGAAACCGATTAAACGCCCAAACTCCTCACTGGTAAATCCCAGTTCACTTTCCATTAATCCTTTCAGCCCGGAGAAAAAATCCTGAAACCAGTAGGTACTGAACATCAACCCGGAAACAAGAATTAATACGACCCAGCGCAGGGCGACTGAGTCTTTCCAGGTCTTTCCCGACGTATCTTTCTTCATATCAATTAGTTTATTTTGTTTTTTTTAAGTCGGGTAAAAATAAAAAAAATTAAATCCGATAAAAATGACAGGATCAAAAAAGGGTGGCTTGAAAATCAACCACCCTTTTAAGGTATTATTTTTTGGTAACCGATTTTACGGCTCCTGTTTCCGGATGTATCGTTATAGAATAGCCGCCAAAGAGAAGCTCCTCCGGAATGGGGGCAACCTGTCCGAACTGCGGAAGTACAGTACGTGCCGTAACGATCGTTTTCAATTCAAAAATCACGCTCACATCTGCAACAGCCGGCATCCGGTAATAAATGCCGCTTTCCCCGGCATTTGGATTCTCAGAAGCTGCCAACCCTGAATACCCGGATATAAGATCTTTCTCTGGTTCAGTTCGCACCATTACAGGTTTCCCTGAAAGATCAGAAGCCGGCAACACCCCTTTGTCTTCCGAAAAGCGGAAAACCACATCGCCTTTGGCAGAAGAAGAGGCTGGCACAAAATCGAAACTAAACTTTTCTTCCTCATATGTCGTGCGTCCCACGAATAAACTCAGGTAGTCTTTTTCAATCTGTTCCAACTCTTTCAAACTCACCTGGTATGCTACACCGTCAGGGTGAAATTCGTCCATCAGTCCGGCTGCCATATGAAACCGCGCAAGCCGGCATTCCAGGATACGTTTTGCCGCTTCAGCCGCTTTCACATCAGTACTTACCCGCACCGGACGAAAGTTATTGGTTGAATCACCCGGAGTATAAATGGGTGTATCGTTAAAGTTGGAAAACGAAAAGCCGTCCTCTTTCTGATTGGACTCAACAAAGGAATTGGCTTGTACCGGCATACCTGTCACCTGAAGATTGCCCGCATTAATTCCTGCCAGGCATCCGTCGGGAGTCAGGCTCACCAGAAAAGCAGCATCCCCCAGGGCTTTATGTACCTGTTCGGGATCCGGTTCAGAAAAAGTTTCAAGCTTCACCTCATCTATCATCCATCTCACTGAAGACCGGTTACGTGCATCAGAAACCCCCAGCAACTGCTCCGCATAAGGGGCATAAGGACCGGGTTCAAACGTTTCTTTTATGGCTTTAACTTTTAGTCGCAGTCCCGTGCGCGGAAGGGCATAAGCTATTCCTTCCACAAAAACGGGAGCCACATCATCACCCGATTTTTTACTGCGCTGTCCGAGTGCCGGCAATGCCAGCATCACAGCCAAAACAAAAATGAATATCCGCATCTTTCAAACTTTATTTTAAAGACCTAAAAATAGAACTTTTATTGCTCAATACAAGGGAAAAGTTTGAAGGCCCCTTGCAACTAATCTTACCGGAATTAATCGAGATGATCCTCCATTGCATCGAAAAACTCCGACAAAATCATGGCTGTGGCCCCCCAAATTATTTCACCTTCAAAACGGAAACATGGTACCCTTAATACACCGGAAACGGTTTCCAGTTCCGTTTCTTCCAATGCATCTCTGTATTTTAACAGGGGAAAAAGGATTATCTTTTCCACTTCGGCCTCGTTAATACTGAACCGGGGTTTTTCTTTTAACCAGCCTACAAAAGGCCGAATAAGAAAACCGCTTACATCCACAAACAATTCAGACAATGCTCCCAATATCTCAATTCTTTCAGGCTTTATCCCGATCTCTTCATGGGTTTCCCGCAGGGCCGTTTCCATTGCCGTTTCTCCCGGCTCAATTCGTCCGCCGGGGAAAGCCACCTGCCCGGCATGATATTTCATGGTGACAGGCCTTTTTATAAGGCAAATTATTAATTCTTCATTTTCTGAAAATAGTAAAAGAAGGACACTACTGGGTTTCAAACGTTTTTCATCGTCGCGGGCAGCCCGCAGTTTCCGGTTGGGAGGCATCATTCTTTGATGCGATGCTAATCCTCTCAGGTTTCCGGCCAGCGCACGTTTTATTCCTTCAGAAGTGTATTGCATGTATCAGCTCCAAAAAATCAATCAAACCGGATAGTTCTCTCCGG
The DNA here is from genome assembly GCF_003573545.1 of Mariniphaga sediminis. GTDB lineage: Bacteria > Bacteroidota > Bacteroidia > Bacteroidales > Prolixibacteraceae > Mariniphaga > Mariniphaga sediminis. The sequence goes on from NZ_QWET01000016.1 coordinate 25,577, forward strand.
CGAAATTTTACTTACAAAATAACTGGGAATGACCAGCATCAATACAGTGACAACTATCGTCCCGATATTAAGTAACAGCAAGTGAAAAAGCGAAAAGTTCACCGGAACCACATCTACATAATAGGTGGCAGGGTTAAGTTTGAGTACTCTCCCGAAGTGCTGAATAACGATAAAAGCAATCCCCACAGCATTTCCCCACAACATGCCGCGCGAAGTGAGGAAGGCAGAAAGATAAAGAAATACTTTCCGGATACTCCAGTTGGGACTTCCAAGGGCCTTTAGCACACCAATCATTTTACTGCGCTCGAGGATAAGTACCAGTAGACCCGAAATCATATTAAACCCGGCCACCAAAGCCATCAGGAAGAGAATAACCCAAACATTCATATCAAGAATGGAAAGCCAGTCGAAAATCTGAGGGTACTCCCGGGTAATGTTGGTGGTCCGCAGGATGGCGTCATTCTCAATACTGTAATCAAGCACAGCGTTGCGTACCTCCTGTTCAATGGCATCGATGCGGTTAAAATCGGCAATGGTTACTTCAAATCCGCTAATCTGGTCGCTTCGCCAATTGTTAAGGCGCTGCACCTGCTGTAAATCACCCAGAACAAACAGGTTGTCAAACTCCTCAAGGCTTGTGTTGTAAAGGCCGCAAACAGAGAGTTGCAGCATGCGCGGATTGTTTTCATCTTCATTGATAAAATAGAGCACTACTCTATCGCCGACCGAAACATCCAGTAGTTTTGCCACCTGACCGGAAAGCAGAATTTCGTCCGACCGCACAGAATCGTTTATAGCCGGAAGTTCCCCTTCCACCAGGTTATTCCTGAAAAACGTCCAGTCGTAACCGGCATCTGCTCCCTTAAACACAATCCCCTGAATGTATTCATCGGTTTTTATCATACCCGGTTTGGTAGCAAAGGTCTGTACGTTTTTTACACCGTATATGGTTTTCAGTTCTTCGAGAAATGATTGTTTTTTCGATACCGGCAATGTTTCATACGAATTATTCGAATCGAAATTTACCACCTGGATATGAGAGCCGAATCCGATTACCTTGTTACGGATTTCCCTCTTAAATCCGGTTACCACAGCCACCGAAACAATCATCACAGCAAGCCCGAGAGCAATGCCGACCAGTGCAATACGGATTATTTTCTGCGACAAAAATTTCTTGTCGCCTTTTTCAAAAAATAACCTACGTGAAATGAAAAGTTCCGTGTTCATGTCCCGGAAAGATATAACAGATTTATTCAATTTCTTTTGCTACCATCGCTTCGGAGGTAGTTTTCCTTCCGTTGATAAACGGTAATACAAGCAGTGATATTATTCCGATAAGGATAATCATACCCGTCATGGAAGTGTGCGCCACAAAAGCAAAAATAATTCCGTTTTCATTGGCAATTCCATAAAGGGAGAGTGCTTCTTTGGCCATAAAATGCCATGCCCCGATTCCACCCTGCACCGGTGCAACCATTCCAAAACTGGCCAGTACAAAAGTAGTTAACCCGGCCAGTGGCCCCAGGTTGCTCGTAAAGTCGAAAGCAAAAAACACCACGTAAAGCATCAGGTAGTAAAGGGCCCAAATAGCTACTGAATGAAAAAAGAACCATCCCTTTTTGTCAATAGACCGAATGGAAATAAATCCCTCTTTCAGGTTCATCAGGATAGCATAAACCTTCTTGTAGAACAAGGTATGTTTCAGGGTTTTCCAAAAAACAATGGCCAGAACTAACATTCCCACCAGGGCAATTATTAGGATTGGAGATGTCACAACAGCCAAAAGTTTTGCTTCAATTTCAGGGTTGTCGCCTAAAAACTGTAACATGTGCCCAAATTGCGAAAAAATTACAATAACCAGCAACAGCAGCAACGACACCATATCTACTGCCCGTTCGGCCACCACCGTGCCAAGGAGCTTGGTAAACGATATTTTTTCGTACCGGGCCAGCACGCCACAACGCGATATTTCACCCATCCGAGGGAAAGCCATATTCATAAGGTAACCGACCATTACACCCAAAAAAGTATTGATAAAACGCGGCTTGTGACTTATGGGTTCTATCATCAGCCCCCACCGCATGGTACGGCTAATGTGACTAAGCAGGCCAATAAACAAAGAAACAACAATCCAAAAATATTTGACATCGTTTTTTAATACCGTTTTAATACGATCAATGTCCTGATCTTTATAAATAAGCCAAAAAATGAATGCCCCAATGGCAAAAAAAATCAAAAACTTTATGATTTTTAAGGCTATATTCTTCAAAATAAAAAATTTAAGGTGAAACAATTTCCCGGTTTTTAATTCCCTTAATTTTATTAATTTCGGGAGGCAAAAAAATAAAAAAATTGTTTCGGCTGTTCAGTAGCAGACAAAAATATAAATTTGTTTTATTTTTCCCGGCGAAAAGAAAATTTAAGTAGGAACCGAAAATGAGCGAGACGGAGAGTAATGAATATTGTCAGGCCCAAAAAAAAGTTAGGTCAGCATTTTCTAAGGGATCAAAATATTGCCCGAAAAATTGTTGACAACCTGCGGGGCCCCATTCCCGATGTGTTGGAAGTGGGACCCGGTATGGGTGTATTGACCCGTTTTCTGCTGCAACGCCCCGAACTGAATGTGCATGTAGTTGAGATTGACACGGAATCAGTGGAATACCTCAAAACTCATTTCCCCGAACTTCATAATAAAATCTATTCCCATGATTTTCTGAAATGGGAAGCCCGGCAGCTACCCGAGTTATTCAGCATCATCGGAAATTTCCCTTACAATATCTCTTCGCAAATTTTTTTCCGGATACTGGCCTGGCGTCATCGCGTTCCTGAAGTGGTTTGCATGGTGCAAAAGGAGGTGGCCGAGCGTATCAGCGCTCCCCCCGGCAGTAAAACGTATGGAATTTTAAGCGTCTTACTTGGCGCATTTTATAATATTGAATATTTATTTGCCGTTTCTGAGCAGGTTTTTGTCCCTCCCCCGAAAGTAAAATCGGCGGTTATCAGGCTCACTCGCAATCCTGTTGAAGAACTCTCCTGTAACGAGGCCTTGTTCTTTCAAACAGTGAAGGCAGCCTTTAACAAACGACGAAAGATGCTCCGGAATTCCCTGGGAGAAAAAGGGTTGGAATTACCGGAGCCATTCGCCGAAAAACGGCCCGAGCAACTTTCTGTTGCCGATTTTATCGAGTTGACAAAATTGATTCAAAACCTGAAAAAAACAGAAAATGGAATTTGAAATTACCAGGGAATATATTGAGAGGCTCAAAGAGCTTATTGAAGAAAACAATACTCAAGAGCTGAAAGCGACCATGGAACCGCTTCACCCGGCCGACATTGCGGAAGTGATGGACGACCTGACCATAGACGAAGCCAAATCTGTTTACCTTTTACTGGATGGGGAGAAGGCCTCTGATGTATTGATTGAAATTCCCGAAAACGACCGCAGACGTTTTCTGAATGTATTGCCTCCGGAGCTCATTGCCAGTAAATTTATCGAGTACATGGACTCCGACGATGCCGCAGACATTGTGGCCGACCTCGACGAAGACCTTAAACAGGAAGTACTGAGGGAAATTGAGGATACCGAACAGGCTGGTGACATTGTAGATTTGCTGGAATACGAAGAAGATACAGCGGGGGGGATTATGGCTAAAGAGCTGGTGTCAGTCAATGAAAACTGGACAGTGGCTACCTGCCTGAAAGAGATAAGCAAACAGGCCGAAGAAGTGGATGAAATCTACTACATTTATGTGACGGATGACCAGCAACGTTTGAAAGGAGTCCTTTCCTTGAAAAAACTGATTTTGAACTCTACCAACACAAAAATATCCAATCTGTATGAGCCTGATGTAAAAATGGTACGCACCAATACCCGCCAGGAAGAAGTGGCTGAAATAATGGACAAATACGACCTGGTGGCGATCCCGGTAATAGATGATATTGGACGGCTGAAAGGACGAATCACATTCGATGATGTGATTGATTTTGTTCGTGAAGAAGCGGAACGGGATTACCAGATGATCTCGGGTATTACCGGCGATGTGGAACCGGATGACAAACCCTGGGAACTTATCCGTGCACGATTTCCCTGGCTGCTTGTGGGCTTGCTGGGCGGAATAATGGGAGCCCTGGTATTGGGCAGTTACGAATCGGAAATAAGTCATGTAACCGAACTGGCATTTTTTATTCCACTCATTGCGGCTATGGCTGGAAATGTGGGCGTACAATCATCCTCTATTGTGGTACAAAGTATTGCCAGCGGGGTAAAAGATGTGGAAACCACCGGGAAACGCCTGCTAAAAGAGTTAATGGTTTCGTTTGCCACAGCCGCAATATTTGCCATCCTGATTTTTATTTACAACTATTTTGTGCAGGGGAACATCAACCTCACCCTTTCGGTTTCCATTTCCCTGTTTATCGTCATGTTGTATGCTTCCTTTTTCGGAACCCTGATTCCCCTGCTGCTAAACCGCCTCAAAATAGACCCGGCTCTTGCAACCGGCCCGTTTATTACTACAATGAACGACATCCTGGGTTTGTTTATTTATTTTGGAGTGGGAAAAATGTTTTTTGATTTTCTGTAAAACCATCTTTTACAATGGAGAAAATTATTATTGGCAGAAAGGATAAAGCTGATTTTAAACAGCTCGAACTGGAAGGAATCGATGTAAAAATTGACTCCGGAGCCTATACTTCCAGTTTCCATTGCCACCATATCGAACGGTTTGAGAAAAGTGGAACAGCATGGGTAAAATGTCACTTCCTCGATCCGGAACACCCTCTCTATCACGAAAAAGAGTTTATTTTTAAGGCATTTAAAATACGCAGGGTAAAAAGCTCCAACGGCGCAGTAGAAGAACGGATATCTATTCAGACTGAAATTTTTCTGTTTGGCAAACACTATCCTATTGAACTGACGCTTACTGAGCGGGCAGAAATGAAATACCCGGTATTATTGGGACGAAAATTTATTTCAAAAAAATTTTTAATCGATACCTCCCGAAAAAACCTTTCTTTTAAAGGCCAAACCGTGAAGGTAAAAGAAGTTTCATAATCTAAAAGAAAAATGAAGATTGCCATATTGTCACGCAACCCGAACTTATACTCTACAAGAAGGTTGTACGAGGCCGGAATCCAACGAAAACACGAAATACTTGTAGTGGATCACACCAAATGCGACCTCATTATTGAAAAACGAAACCCGGTAATTATCTATAGAGGAAAAAAGCTGGAGCACATAGATGCGGTAATCCCACGTATTGGCGCGTCGGTAACTTTTTACGGTACGGCAGTGGTACGCCAGTTTGAAATGATGAAAGTATTTACCGCCATCGAATCGCAGGCACTGCTGCGTTCACGCGATAAACTGCGCAGTCTGCAGATATTATCAAGGGCCGGACTGGGCCTCCCGAAAACAGTTTTCACCAACTATTCGCGTAATGTAAAAGACATTGTAAAAGGAGCGGGAGGCGCCCCTGTGGTGGTAAAACTACTGGAAGGAACCCAGGGGCTGGGGGTGGTACTGGCAGAAACAGACAATGCTGCCGAATCAGTTATTGACGCATTTAACGGACTAAAGGTCAGAGTGATTGTGCAGGAATTCATTAAGGAAGCCCAGGGCGCCGACATCCGTGCGTTTGTAGTGGATGGCGTGGTTGTGGGCGCCATGAAACGACAGGCCCGAAAGGGTGAATTCCGCTCGAACCTCCACCGCGGTGGCACCGCCCAGGTAATTGATCTTACGGAAGAAGAAGAAAACGCTGCGCTTAAAGCGGCAAGGGTCATGGGCCTCGGCATTTGCGGGGTGGACATGCTGCAATCCAGCCACGGACCACTCATTCTTGAAGTCAATTCCTCACCGGGCCTTGAAGGCATAGAAAAAGCCACAGGTAAAAATATTGCCAAAAGTATTATCCGCTATGTAGAACGCCATGTTTAGCTGAAGGTATGAAACAAATCAGAAAATCCATTACCATTTTGGGAGAAGAAATACTTCCCGGGCGCAAAAAAATTCTGAACCTCGACACCGCGCGCCTGCATACCTACACCAAACTGGAAGTTCCGGTGGTGGTGGAACGCGCCAAAGCTGATGGCCCCGGACTGCTGCTGCTTGCCGGCATTCATGGGAATGAACTGAACGGAGTGGAAATTGTAAGGGAATTACTCGCAAAAAAATACACCAAACCCGATGCCGGAATGGTTATCTCGATTCCTACGGTCAATATATTCGGATTTATTAACCAAACCCGCGAGTTCCCTGACGGGAAAGATTTGAACCGGGCCTTCCCCGGCTCCAGAAAGGGGTCGCTGGCAAGTATTTTTGCCCATCATCTGATGAATGAAATTTTGCCCCATGTGGATTACTGCATCGACTTTCACACGGGCGGCGCCCGCCGGTTCAACTCGTCTCAGATCCGCATCTCGCGGGATAACGAAGAACTCCTTGGACTGGCCAAAATTTTTAATCCGCGGTTTATCGTGTATGCCGCCCAGCGCGAAAAGTCGTTTCGGGAGGCTGCCACAAAAACCGGTAAAAAAGTGTTGCTTTTCGAGGGGGGTAAATCACACGATTTTAACCAACGGATTACCATGCGCGGCGTAACCGGTACACTCCGGTTAATGCAACATTTAGGCGTGCGCGGTTTCCCGGAAGAATTGGACAAAAACATCTTTCCGCCGCCGGTAATGGTTAAAAATTCAACATGGATCAGGGCACGCCAGGGAGGGCTCTTCCGCTTTTTTGTAAAAGACGGTTCCAAAGTGGAAAAAGGCCAGGTAGTAGGCACTGTTTCCGATCCTTACGGGAAATACGAGTTTAAAGTAAAAATGCCGCAATGCGGTTATATTATTGGACTAAACCATGCACCGGTAGTTTACAAAGGCGATGCATTGTTGCATTTAGGGGTGATTTGACAAAATTCCCGGTGATAGCTAACTCGTAGATTTAGCCCGGAATACAATAAATCTTTAGCTGAAAATAGAAAATTCATTCGGGTTCTACAATATGCTGTACAATACAATTTGGGCATAAAAAAAGAGATGAAAAGCCCCTCACTCAGTACGATTCCTGCCTCTATATTCCGGAACAAAAAAGAGTATCCTCCCAAAAAAATCTCTTTGGGAGGATACTCTTTTTTTATCGTTTCGCAGTAACTTGAACCGATAAGTAAGACCCAAATAAAATGGGCTATTTCTCTAGCTTCAAATAAGCTTCTTTAATCTCATTGTACGTTTCATCGCTAATGCGGAACAAGGGTGAACGCAGTTCATTTTTTATCAATCCCCGGATATTGAGCAGGGCTTTTATCCCACCGGGATTTCCTTCCTTAAATAACAGCTTAAAAAGATCAATCATATCAAAATGCAGGGCAAGAGCCTCATCATACTTTCCATCCAGTGCACTATGAGTCAGTTTGCTCAGTTTCCCGGGAAGGGCATTGCCAATAACAGAAATTACCCCGGCCCCGCCAATGGAAAAAATAGGCAACGCAAGCACATCATCTCCTGAAATAACCGCAAAATGTTCAGGTGTGTATTTATTAATCCGGGTAATTTGCGAAAGGATACCGGAAGCCTCTTTCACGGCAACAATATTTTCCGAAGCTTCTGCCAGGCGCACAACGGTTTCTGCTTCCAGATTTACACCGGTGCGGGTAGGTACATTGTACAAAATAATGGGCACCGGACTGGCTTTGGCTATGGTCAGATAATGCCGAAACATCCCTTCCTGCGAGGGTTTATTGTAATAAGGAGTCACTATCAGCAATCCGCTCACTCCGCTAAAATCAAATTCGTCGATTTGCTTAATAATTTTCCGGGTATCATTGCCGCCCATACCAACCACAACCGGTAAACCCGAGGAATGGTCCTTTATATATTTTACCACCTCCGTTTTTTCATGCGAAGTTAGTGTAGGGGTTTCTGCGGTAGTTCCCAATGCCACGAGATAATCAGATCCTTCCCTGGCCTGCTCATCGAGAATTTTCCCCAACGCGTCAAAATCAACCGTATCGTTTTCAGTGAACGGCGTAATGAGCGCCACACCCGCGCCCCTAAATTGATGATTCATCATAAAGCTTTTTATTAAGTTGCCCAAGATAAAAAATTTGCTGCTTGGCAAGATACAATGCATCCTGTTTCATGCCAATATTAATATTCAGATCGAAAAAGTTAGCATCATCCGGCGACCATCCTACTTTAAACCGGGCTCTGCTGAGAGCCGTAAGATAGTTAAGTACAAGGGTTTGCTCCAAAGCAATGTTCAATAACAAATCGTATTCTATTTTTATAAAATCGTCGGCAGGCCCGTTTTTTGGCAGGCCCATCCAGTTAAGGTCCTTTTGCGTAATAATATTGGTTCCGGCATCTGCAACGGCATTCGACGGGTAAACACAAAGATTTCTAAAAATAACCTGCTCACGCAAAAAATGATCATGAAGGTATTGAAATGCCTCTTTTTGTGATGGTTGCCACAAAACACAAACCTTCCTGACCGAATCAGGATTTGGCAACTCCACCCGGCGGTTAACCGCCGCGGCTTTTTTCCGGAGTTTCCGGCAGGCATATTTTTCAATCAGTTTCATGGTGGCGCAAAGTTAATGAATTGCAAAGAAGAAATATTATCCGTCAAGCATCTTCAAAAATTCATCTTCGGAAATGATGGAGATTCCAAGCTTGTTAGCCTTCTCCAGCTTGCTTGGCCCCATATTATCCCCGGCAAGCAAATAATTTGTTTTTTTTGAAATAGACCCTACATTTTTCCCCCCGTTTTGTTCAATCAGTTGTTTCAGCTCGTCCCGGGAATGTTTTTCAAATGTACCGGAAATAACAATGCTCAGTCCTTTCAGCTTATCGGTCCGGTTGCTCAGTTTATCTTCACTCACCTGGAACTGAAGACCTTGCTTTTTCAGAAAGTCAACCATTCCCAGATGTTCCGGTTTCGAGAAGAATTCGATAATGCTCTCAGCAATTCGATCGCCGATCTCATCAATCTCCACGAGCTCCTCTTTTGTTTTTTGAATCAGGTTATCTATGGTATGTACCTCATTCGTCAGTTTCTTTGCCACTGTTTCGCCTACGTAGCGGATTCCCAAAGCAAAAAGGACACGTTCAAACGGCGCCTCTTTCGATGCCGTCAGCCCATCAAGAATACGCTGTGCTGACTTTTCGCCCAGCCGTTCAAGTACTGACAGCTGCTCTTTTTTTAACAGGTAAAGGTCAGCAATACTTTTGGCCAGCCCTGTATTGTAAAGCAACTCGATGGTTTCCTGCCCCAGCCCGTCAATGTCCATGGCCTTGCGGCTCACAAAATGTTCCATTTTGCCTTTTATTTGCGGCGGACAACCTGTTTCATTGGGACAATAATGTGCTGCCTCCCCCTCGCTACGTACCAAAGTTGTTTCACACTCCGGGCATTTCTCAATAAAAATAACCGGCTGTGCCATCGGATGTCTTTTCTCTGCGTCAACTCCCGTTATTTTGGGAATAATTTCACCTCCCTTTTCCACAAACACCGTGTCGTCCAAATGCAAATCCAGGTTTTTTATTATATCGGCATTGTGTAACGAAGCCCTTTTCACCACGGTTCCAGCAATCTGTACCGGGTCGAGGTTGGCCACCGGCGTTACTGCACCCGTTCGTCCAACCTGATAAGAAACAGACCGCAATACCGTTGCAACGTTTTCCGCCTTAAACTTATAGGCAATGGCCCATCGTGGCGATTTGGCCGTAAAGCCCAGTTCTTCCTGCAAATTCCGCGAGTTTACTTTTATAACCACGCCATCGGTAGCAACCGGTACCTTGTGGCGCTCCACATCCCACTTGGAAATATAAGCGAAAACCTCATCCAGGCTTCGACACAGTTGAGTGGCTTCTGAAATTTTAAAACCCCATTCACCGGCTTGCTGCAGGTTTTCGAAGTGTCCTTCGGCCGGAAGGGTATCGCCCATCAACGAATAGAAATAAGCGTCCAACTTTCTGGATGCTACCACAGAAGGATTCAGCATTTTTAAAGTGCCGGCAGCCGTATTCCGGGGATTGGCAAGAAGTGGCTCTCCTGCCTCTTCCCGTTCTTTATTCAGTTCATCAAAAACATGAAAAGGCATTACAATCTCTCCCCTTATTTCGAATATTTCGGGATATCCCTCTCCCCTCAGCGTAAGCGGAATGGAGCGGATGGTACGTACATTTACAGTAACATCGTCGCCTTTAACCCCATCGCCACGGGTAACAGCCCGAACCAGTTTTCCTTTTTCGTAAAGCAAACTGATAGAAGAGCCATCAAATTTTAGCTCGCAAACATATTCAAAATCTTCGCCAATAAGTTTTTTTATCCGGTTGTCGAAATCCCTGAGCTCTCCTTCAGAATATGCATTGCTAAGCGACAGCATCGGATAGCGATGTTCCACCTGATCGAATGCCTTGCTGATGTCGCTTCCCACGCGCTGTGTGGGTGAATACGGGTCGGCAAATTCCGGAAACTCCGCTTCCAGCCTCTCCAGTTCACGAAGTTTCATATCAAAATCATAATCACTTATCTCAGGTTGAGCCAGAACATAATACTTGTAATTATGATCTTCCAGTTCTTTACGCAACCCGGCTATTTTTCTATAAGCTTCTTCACGTTCCATTCGTCAGCAATTAATCGTATTTCAGGTGTGATAAAAATGAATGACACACGGCTAAAATACGTAAGATTTTTCATTCACATTAAACAATGGGAGGTGATTTTCTTTTATAGTAATGAAGACACAAACAGATTCAACGCAAACAGCGAAAAATGAAAGATGATGCAGATGATCTTATTGCCAGGCATCATTTAACGGAGAAACACAAGCTGGTTCTGTACGTATAACTCTCCAAAGAAAAAGTTGAGTATAATGAAGCAACGAATTTTTTCCCCCGGTTACCTTTTTTTATTCCTCCTCCCGTTGTTTTCATGCGGGCAAAACAGCGATCCTTTTTTTATGCTGCGAAACCGGATGGTAAAAACACAGATAGAAGCCCGTGGAATTGCCGATAAAAAACTACTGGAAGCCTTTCGCAACGTGGAGCGCCATAAATTTGTCCTGCCGGAATACATTCCTTATGCTTACAATGATTCGCCCCTGCCTATTGAGGAAGAGCAAACCATTTCACAACCCTACATTGTGGCATTTATGACCGATGCACTGAATCTGGGAAAAACCGATAAAGTGCTTGAAATTGGTACAGGCTCAGGCTACCAGGCAGCTATTCTGGCTGAGTTGAGCGATTCGGTTTACACCATTGAAATTTTTGAAAACCTGGGAAACAAGGCCCGTAAATTATTCTCCGAACTCGGATACAAAAATATTTGGTGCAAAGTGGGCGACGGATTTCAGGGGTGGCCTGAACATGCCCCTTTCGATGCCATTATTGTGACCTGCGCCCCCACTAAAATTCCGGAACCACTTCAGGAACAACTGGCAGAAGGCGGACGAATGATCATCCCGGTGGGAAGTAGCCCGGTTCAGCATTTGGTCCTCCTGAAAAAAAGAAAAGGAAAAATCAGGGAAGAACGTGTTTTACCTGTACGTTTTGTTCCCATGATTGATACTTCCGGGAAAAAATATTGACATTTTACTGGTGGGCTACCCCAAAATCCTTTATCTTTTCCGGAAGAAAAACAGAACCTGAATGGAACTCAAAAGAGACATAAAGATTTGATTAACGCGGAGAGAGCTGACAACATATCTAATATTTTCCATACTCAAATCTGGAATAAAAATTTATAGCAACGAAAGCCGCTGCACTAAAATGGCAGGGGCTCAACCATAAATAGAAAATGAAGTTTGTAGCCGATTTACATATCCATTCCCATTATTCACGGGCCACCAGTAAAACACTTACGCCGGAACACCTTGACTACTATGCCGGAATGAAAGGGATTAAGGTAGTGGGCACAGGCGATTTTACCCATCCGGGCTGGCTCGCGGAGTTGAAAGAAAAAACTGACCCTGACGGCAACGGGTTGTTCAAACTAAAAAAGGAGTACCGCCTCGATTCACCGTTTGCCGAAAATGACACACGTTTTTTGCTCACCACCGAAATCAGCAATATCTACAAACGGGGAGGCAAAGTACGAAAGGTGCATAATGTAGTTATGGTTTCCGATTTTGAAGAAGCGGAAAAAATTAACCGGAGGTTGGTGAATCTGGGGGGAAACCTCACCTCTGACGGGCGACCTATTTTGGGGCTGGACTCCCGCGATCTACTCGAAATTGTACTGGATTGCAACGAAAATAATTACTTCATTCCGGCTCATATCTGGACTCCCTGGTTTTCTATGCTGGGTTCCAAATCGGGGTTCGATTCGCTGGAAGAATGTTTTGCAGACCTTTCGCCGCACATTCATACCATTGAAACCGGCCTTTCAACCGACCCTCCTATGAACTGGCTCTGCTCATTTCTCGATGGCGTTACCCTGGTTTCCAACTCCGATGCCCATTCACCCGAACGGCTGGGCAGAAATGCCAATATTTTCAGCACCGATCTTAGTTACCATGCCATTACCGAAGCGCTTCGCGACGGTGATCCGGAAAAATACCTCGGTACCATCGACATGTTCCCGCAGGAAGGAAAATACCACTACGACGGCCACCGTAAATGTAATGTTTGCTGGGACCCTGCCGAAACGTTGCGTAACAATTACCTTTGTCCGGCCTGTAAAAGGCCGGTTACTGTTGGGGTGATGAACCGTGTTATTCACTTGTCGGATCGCGAAGATATTTCGGAGCGTCCCAACAGACTCCCTTTTCGCTCGATCATCCCGCTAAAAGAGATGTTGGCTGAAATAGCCGGCGTTGGAGTAAAATCGAAAAAAGTGGAAGCCGATTATTTTCAAACAGTCCGGAAACTGGGCAAAGAACTGGACATTTTACTGGAAATCCCTGAGGAAGAAATTGAAGCAAAAACATCCAAAACACTGGCGGAAGCAATACGACGGATGCGCAACCGCGAAATTTACATTCAGGAAGGATACGACGGCGAATATGGGGTTATAAGCGTTTTCAGGCCGGGAGAAACGAAAAACTTTGAAGCAACGGGGACACTTTTCCAGGTACAAAAACCCGCCTCTCCCGAAAAAAGGGCGTTGATTAATTTCGATTTGAAAGGTATTCAGAAGTTACTGCTCCAAAAGGAACAAATAGAAAATCTGGTGGCAGAAAAATCCGAAAACTATTCCGTTAAAAATGCAGATGAAAAAACTTTTGCCGGGTTAAACCCCGAACAATTTGCAGCAGTAGAACAAACGGAAGGGCCTTCCTTGATTATTGCCGGACCGGGTACCGGAAAAACCAAGACCCTTACCGGCAAAATTGCCTGGCTGGTGGGCAACCACATGGCCCGTCCTGAAGAGATTCTGGCTATTACATTTACAAACAAGGCGGCAGATGAACTCCGGGAACGGCTGGAATCCCTGATTAAAAACAAAACAAAAGCGAATGAAATTACAGTAGCCACATTCCATGCTTTTGGACTTTCGGTACTAAAAGAATTTTACCATAGATTTCAACGAAGCGAAAATTTTATCCTGATTGACGAAGCGTTAAGACCGGATATTATACGATCGCTTTTCAATATAAAAAGCGGGGAGGCAAAAAAGCTTGCTTCCGAAATATCTGAGATAAAAAACGGCACGAAGCCCGAAACCCCGTCATTTGAAAAATATGAAGAAGAGCTGCAAAAACTCGATGCCTTCGATTTAGATGATTTAATTGCCAAACCCCTTCAACTTTTCACGGAGAATGAAGACGCAAGAGCCTTATACCACCAGCGATTCAGCTATATTTTTGTAGATGAATACCAGGACACCAACCATGCCCAATACCAGTTGTTGCGCCAACTGGCCCCGTATGCAACTTCCAACTTGTGTGTAGTAGGCGATGCCAACCAGTCGGTCTATGGGTTTCGTGGCGCCAATGCAACTTACATACAGCGCTTTGCGGAAGACTATCCCGGAGCCGGTGTTTTCCGGCTGACCCGCTCTTATCGCTGTTCACAAACCATACTTTCGGCGTCAGCCAATGTACTGAATCATGATTCCGGCTTTTTGGAAGGCCTCACTGAAGGGGTTCAGGTTTCTATCTCGGAGCAACCCACCGGCGCTGCCGAAGCTGAATTTATAGCCCGTCAGGTGGTGGAACTGGTTGGCGGAGTGAGTTTCTTTTCAATTGACAGCGAGGTTACAAAGGGCGACAAAAACGACACCATCGGCAGCTTGTCCGATTTGGCCATTTTATGCCGTACACGCAACCAGTTTGAGGCCATTACCAAAGCGCTGCGCGATCACCATGTTCCTTACCAGGAAGTGGGTACAATCCCCTTCTTCCGGGAAGAACCATTCCGTTCTTTTACCGGTCTGCTCGAAGCTTTTTCCATGAAATCTTATAAACAGGCGCTTCCGCTTTTTAGCCTGAAAAAGCAAACGGTTACTGACTCTCAGTTTGAGTGGGCCCAACAGAAAATGTTGGAGCTAAAACCTGTTCTCTTTATTGAATGGGTAAAAAAACAGTTTTTCAGTAAGGAAACATTTAAAGAAGCCGAATGGGAACGTTTTTGCATTTTAGCCGGTGAAATGGACAGCCTGCGCGCCTTTTTGGACTTCCTTGCTTTGGGCGCCGGCGCCGACATGCACAACCACCGGATGGAGGCTGTTTCACTGATGACGCTGCACGCATCGAAAGGACTGGAGTTTGAATGTGTTTTTATCCCCGGCTGTGAGAAAGGGCTGCTTCCTTACAACCTGTACAAAACCGAAGTGGATGTGGACGAAGAAAAGCGGCTACTGTATGTGGGAATGACCCGCGCCAAAAAGTTACTCTACCTTACCAGTGCCAGAAGCCGTACCCTGCGCGGACGTAGATTTCAATTGCCCAAAAGCCCGTTTTTACAATCCATTCAGCAGGAACTCATTCAGCAAATAAAAAATAAACCGCACAAAAAGCCTGTGGAAAAGGATAATCAGCTAAGTTTGTTTGATTAACAAAATGGAATACAAAAAATTATGAGTGGGATGCTACTGGCCATCGATATTGGAAATTCAAACATTGTCTTTGGAATAAACCACCAAAACAAGTGGCTGAACTACTGGCGGATTCAAACCGACCACCTGAAAACAGCCGATGAATATGAAGTTATTTTCCGGTCGCTGCTTGATGCCGGAAAAATCGACAGAAAAAAAGTGAACGATATAATTCTGAGCAGTGTGGTTCCGTCGTTGGTCAGGCCCTTCGATGAAATGCTTCCGGGATTGTTTAACGAAGCAAAAATAACAGTAGTAACTCCCGAAGTTTATCCTCTCCTCCCGGTTCAGATTTTGAATCCTTATGAAATTGGATCGGATCTGGTAGCCAATGCGGTGGCAGCTTTTCAGAAATTCGGCAAACTCACAACGGTGGTAGATTTTGGAACAGCCCTCACCTTTACAACCATTGGAAAAGATGCCGAAATCAAAGGGGTGGCAATTGCACCCGGTTTACAGACAGCAGTGGATTCCCTGGCTGCAGGAACAGCGCAATTACCACAAGTACACCTCGCTGCGCCTCCATCGGTTTTAGGCGAAAATACTGTTCATGCCATTCAGTCGGGAATTGTATACGGGTTCACCGGCCTGGTCGATTCGATAATTGAACGTACAGAGAAAGAGTTAGGAGAAAAACTTTCGGTGGTGGGGACAGGCGGATTAAGTACAGTAATTGCACCGCTTACCAAACACATTAAAAACGTGGAGCCCATGCTAACACTGAACGGACTGGTACAGATTTGCGTCTTTATATATCAGGGAGAAAAATAAATCAGTCGCTTCAAACAGAAGTTCCGGTTTCTCTTTCGATTTTGTCCCGAATTGATTCGGCAACAAAATTATTTAATGACATTTTTTCCTCTTTAGCCAACAATGCTGCTTTATAATGAAGTTTAGGTGATATCCTGACATTAAAACTGCCTTTGAAAGGTTTTTCAGGGTTAGTACCTTGTTTCTTACAAGTCTCGAGATATTCATTAACTGCTTCTTTAAAATCGTGTTCAAGCTCTTTCCCCGTCTTTCCTTCATAAGAAATAAGACTTTGTATCCCAATAACTTTTCCGTAAAAAAGATTGTCTTCCCTGCTGTATTCGATACTCCCGCTATATCCTTTGTATTCCAGATACTTCATAACTCCAAAACTTCTTTAATTTGTTTCATTTGATATCTCTTCATAATACCGGAAGGATGCGGTTTATGCAACATTATCATCACTCCTTCTTCGTTTATAAATTTCACACGCGACCCGGATGTCTTCCCCGTTTTTACTTCATGGAAACTAAAATATCGCAGCAACTTTACCATCTCATCATAATGAAAATCAGATGGCATACCCAAAAAGCGGGAAATTAATTTATCCTTTTTTGTCACGATACAAATGTAACTATATATAGTCGCAAAAGCAAGAGATTACTAAAATGGTTATTCATTCCACGGCAACCGGGAATCCTTCATTTCCCTTAGTTAGCCTCCAAAATTTCCAGCAGCTCATCCAGTTTAGGTGTCAGGATAATTTCCGTCCGGCGATTCATCTGACGTCCTTCGGCTGTTTCATTTACGGTAAGCGGGACATACTCGCTCCTCCCTGCCGCAATGATACGTTCCGGGTCGAGTTGCACGTTCTGGGTAAGTATTTTGGTAACGGCAGTGGCCCGCATAACGCTAAGGTCCCAGTTGTCTTTCACTTCTCCCGAACCGCGCATTGGCACATTGTCGGTATGACCTTCCACCATAATATTGATATCTGTGTTTTCAGCCAGTAACTGACTCAAATCACGCAATGCACGCTGCCCGTTAGGATCTACACTCCACTGCCCGGTTTTAAACAGCAGCTTTTCGTCCATAGAAACATACACTTTCCCATTTTTTTCGTGAACAGTCAGCCCCTTGTTGGTAAAACCGGTTAAAGCATTCATCACCTTCTCTTTGAGTTCCTTTACGGCCTGATCTTTTTGTGCCAGCACATTTTGCAGTTCGATGAGACGGGCATTCCGGTCTTCCAGTTCCTTTTCCGCTTCAAGCAGCCGGTCTCCCCGGGCATTTAAATCACGGCGCGCCGTCTGCAGCTCTTCCAGGAGTTGTTCTATTTCCGAACTACTTCCGGTCTTTAATATATCAAGCTGGCGGTTCAGGTTTTGTATGTCCACTTTCAACCCGGCATTTTTCTGTTTTTGCACGTTCGACTCGTACAAAGCCTCCTCCAGTCGGGAGTTCAAATCCTCATTCTTTTCCTTCAGCTGCCGGTTTTCACTTTTCAACTCGGTGTTGGTGGTTTCGAGCCGCATGTTGGTCTGCTTCAGTCGTTCATTTTCTGATGTTGCTTCCTTCAGTTTATCCTGAACATCAGCAAATTGCTTCACAGACACACAAGAAGACAAAAACAGAATCCCGGTAAATAATATTAAGATATGTACAGTTCTCATTTTTTAAATCTTTAATTCCGGCTAAATTTACTTTTTTTGCAGTTTCGGAGCAAATTTGATGCCCGTTGCTTTTTTGTGAACAAAACGGAATATCCGATTTGTTGTATCTTTGAAAATATTTTGGTGGGAAATGGTTAAAGTAAAAGAAAAATTACTCGAAAACATATATAGTCCAGCTGATTTAAAAAAATTACAACCGGCTGATCTGCCTGATGTTTGTGACGAACTCAGGGAGTTTATCATTGATGTGGTTTCAACCAACCCCGGACACTTTGGAGCAAGCCTTGGAGTGGTGGAACTCACCGTTGCCCTGCATTATGTGTACAATACTCCCCGTGATTTGCTCGTGTGGGATGTGGGTCATCAGGCTTACGGGCATAAAATATTAACCGGACGTCGTGAAAATTTTCACACCAACAGAAAACTGAAAGGCATCAGTGGTTTTCCCCGCCGTGAAGAAAGTGAATACGATACGTTTGGCGTAGGACATTCTTCTACTTCCATTTCGGCAGCATTGGGAATGGCAGTGGCCTCGAACCTGAAAAAGGAAGATGACCGGAAAATTGTAGCCGTTATAGGCGATGGCGCGATGACAGGCGGGATGGCTTTCGAGGCACTTAACAATGCGGGGGCCTGCAAAGCAAACCTCTTGGTAATACTGAATGACAACAACATGGCCATTGACCCTAATTCAGGGGTTATCGGACAGTACCTTCTGAATATTTCCAAATCGCACGCATACAACAAAGTAAAAAAGGAAGTTTGGGAAGGGTTGGGAAAACTCGATGGCTTTGGGAAAACAACCCGGAAGTTTATTCAAAAGAACCAACACGCGCTGAAAAATATGCTCCTGAGGGAAAACAATTTGTTTGAAGCGTTCGATTTCCGGTATTTTGGCCCCATCGACGGGCATGATGTAGAATACCTTACCGAGGTTCTGAATGATCTGAAAGATATTCCCGGTCCCAAATTACTGCACGTTATCACAAAAAAGGGGAAAGGATTCAGGCAGGCAGAAATGGACCAGATAAAATTTCACTCTCCCGGTTTGTTCAATAAAGAGACAGGCGAGATCTATTCTAGTGATTGCCCATCAAAGAAAAAGCATAAATTTCAGAATGTGTTTGGCGAAACACTCCTCGAACTGGCCGAACAGAATGAAAAAATAGTGGGAATTACACCGGCTATGCCAACGGGCTGTTCCATGAACCTGATGATTGAAAAGATGCCCCACCGGGCTTTTGACGTAGGAATTGCCGAACAGCATGCGGTTACCTTTGCGGCAGGACTGGCCACGCAGGGCATGGTGCCGTTTTGTAATATTTATTCCACCTTTATGCAACGGGCTTACGACCAGATCATTCACGATGTGGCCATTCAAAACCTGCCGGTGATATTCTGCCTCGACAGGGGTGGTTTGGTTGGAGAAGATGGTCCCACGCATCATGGGGCGTTCGACATTGCCTACATGCGCACGGTCCCCAACATCATAGTTGCCGCACCGATGGATGAAGTTGATTTGCGCAACCTGATGTACACGGCACAACTTGGCGAACTGAAACAACCGATATCTATTCGCTATCCGCGCGGTTCGGGTAATATTTCAGACTGGAAAAAGCCTTTTGAAAAAATCGGAATTGGAAAAGGAAGGCAATTGTCAGACGGTCAGGATCTGGCCATTCTGACTATTGGGAAATCAGGCATTTTCGCCCAACAGGCAGTGAAGGTTCTGGCAGAGAAAGAAGCCATTTCTGCCGCTCACTTCGATATGCGTTTTGTAAAACCACTGGATGAAGAATTGTTGTTGAAAATATTAAAAAAATACCGGCTGATTTTAACGGTGGAAGACGGTGCCATTAAAGGGGGCTTTGGAAGCGCTGTGCTGGAATTTATGGCAGAAAAAGGTCTATCAGCACACGTAAGAATGTTAGGTATCCCCGACAGGTTTATTGAACATGGTCCTTCCGAAGACTTATACAGAATCTGTGGCATTGATGAAGAGGGAATTGTACAGGCAGCCTGTGAAATGTCTGGAAAATGAAATAATATTTATATATTTCTCTCGTTTTCAACAAAAATAATTTAACAGACTTGCCTTGGATATTTACCTGAAAAGAAAGCGCGGTAAAATTCTGCTCCTGCTGGTAGCAGTGCTTATTGGAGTGGCTTCCCTGCTTTACACGAACTGGCTTACTGAAAAAATGGCCAACGAAGAGCGCAAAAAAGTGGAGCTTTGGGCCGAAGCCACAAGGCGACTGGCAAGTTCCGGTATTCAGAACAGCAGTGAAGCCAATGTTGAAGACCTGAATACAGCTTATCTTACCCTTATTCAATTGATACTGGAGCAAAATACAACTATCCCGGTATTGATTGTGGAACCGGGTGGAGATTTTAACTACAAGGCCAATATCAATTTCAATGAAGGCAGGGAAGAACAGGTACTCAGCAAGGAGCTGGAGAAAATGAAAGATCACTCACCTCCCATCCGTATTGACCTCTCTGAAGAAGACTATCTTTTGTTGTACTACCGTGAATCGAATCTGCTCCAAAACCTGCGTTATTATCCGTTTGTTCAACTTTTTGTAATCATGGTTTTTATTGCAGCAGCCTTTTCAGCTTTTGGAGCAACCCAGCGGGCGGAACAAAATCAGGTTTGGGTGGGCATGTCGAAAGAAACGGCGCACCAGTTGGGAACTCCCATCTCCTCTCTTATGGCCTGGATTGAGTTACTAAAATCAGAGGATGTAAATCCCAAACTCATCAGCGAATTTGAAAAAGATACTCAGCGACTGGAAAAAATCACAGAACGCTTTTCCAAAATTGGGTCGAAACCGGAACTGATCCCAACCGACATTACAGAAGTACTAAATTCAACTATAAACTATTTAAAAACCCGTTCGTCCGGAAGGGTCAAATTTAAAACCACTTTCACAGAAGAAGCCCCGCTGTTTGTCCCGCTAAATGCCGCCCTGTTTTCATGGGTCATTGAGAACCTCTGTAAAAATTCCATTGACGCTATGGACAATCATGGCACCATTACCCTCGCTATGAGCAAGAAAGAGAATACCATCATACTTGATGTGACAGACACCGGAAAAGGAGTACCAAAATCACAGTTCAAAACCATCTTTCAACCCGGTTACTCTACTAAAAAACGAGGTTGGGGACTGGGTCTTTCGCTGGCCAAACGTATTATCGAAAACTACCATAAAGGGAAAATATTTATCAGATGGTCGGAAACCGGAAAAGGAACAACCTTCAGGATTATACTGAATAAGTAAAGTGCAAAAGTTGCCGGTCTATTAACCCTTGCAAATAATTTCTAACTTTGAAACAAACTATCATAAAATAAAAATGCCACTGCTTAACTCAGTAATAAATTGGATAAATTTTAAACGGAATTACCAGATACAACTGTACCGTGAACACCCGCACGACATTCAAAAAGAGACCTTGCTGAATTTACTGCGCCGGGCCCGTGAGACCCATTGGGGAGAAAAATACCGGTATGATGAAATTCAATCGGTGAAGGCCTTCCAGGAGACCGTACCGATACAAACCTATAATGACATACGCCCTTATGTTGACAGGCTGCGTGACGGGGAAACCGATGTACTCTGGCCGGGTGAAGTGAAATGGTTTGCCAAGTCATCGGGCACAACCAGCGACAAAAGTAAATTTATCCCTGTTACCAAAGAGGCGCTGGAGGATTGCCACCTGCGCGGTCCGAAAGATGTGTTTGCCATTTACATAAAAAACCATCCCGAAACCAAAGTACTTCGGGGGAAAACCCTCATACTTGGTGGCAGTCACCGTGTCAACAATTTCAGCAACAATTCGTATTACGGCGATCTTTCTGCCATACTGATTGAAAATGTTCCGTTCTGGACCGATCTTATTCGCATTCCTCCCGCTGAAATTGCACTAATTGAGGAGTTTGAAGAAAAAATTGAGCAGATTATTGAAACCTCTCTCGATCAAAATGTAACTTCTCTGGCCGGAGTACCTTCCTGGTATTTGGTCCTGTTAAAACGTATCCTCGAAAAAACAGGAAAAAACAATATCCTTGAAATTTGGCCCAACCTGGAAGTTTTTACCCACGGCGGCGTAAACTTTGAACCCTACCGGGAACAATTTAAAAAGATCATTCCCTCCGACGACATGCACTATATGGAAACGTACAATGCATCAGAGGGTTTTTTTGCGATTCAGGACGATCCTTCCCGCAACGACATGTTACTGATGCTTGATTACGGTGTTTTTTATGAATTTATTCCCATGGATGAATTCGGAAATGAAAACCCGCAGGTTTTAACACTGGAAGAGGTGGAACTGGATAAAAACTATGCCATGGTTATTTCGACCAATGCCGGTTTGTGGCGCTACATCATTGGCGACACTATCCGGTTTACGGGAAGAAACCCCTATCGTCTGAAAATTACCGGACGAACCAAACACTTTATCAATGCTTTTGGAGAAGAAGTAATCATCGACAACGCCGAGAATGCATTACAGGCTGCCTGTCGACAAACAGGAGCCATTGTGAATGAATATACAGCAGGTCCTGTTTTTATGGGCGACAATCAAAAAGGCGCTCATCATTGGATTATCGAGTTTGAAAAAGAGCCTTCGGACATAAACCAGTTTACCACGCTACTGGACGAAGCTCTCCAGGCGGTCAACTCCGATTACGAAGCCAAACGTCATAAAGACCTTACGCTGGAAAAACTCCACCTGACCGTGGCACCTTATGGCACCTTTTACAAATGGATGAAAAAACGGGGAAAGGTAGGAGGTCAGAATAAAATTCCACGTCTTTCCAATGATCGAAAATACCTCGATGAACTTTTAACGCTTTTAAGGAAATAACCTTATTTTTACTTTCAGAATTAAACAGCAAAGAATATGCATATTGCAGTAGCAGGAAATATCGGAGCCGGAAAAACCACCCTCACCCAATTACTGGCGAAACATTACAAATGGACACCCCATTACGAGGATGTGGATGAAAACCCATACCTGAACGACTTTTACAATGATATGCAGCGCTGGTCGTTTAATCTGCAAGTTTTCTTTCTCAATTCACGTTTCAAAAAAATTATCGATATCCGGAAATCGGGAAAAACAGTTATTCAGGATCGCACGATTTACGAAGACGCAGAAATATTTGCCCCAAACCTGCATAGCATGGGACTGATGAGTACGCGAGATTTCAAAAATTACAAATCGCTTTTTGATTTGATGGTGAGCTTTATTCAGCCTCCTGATCTGCTCATTTACCTGCGGGCATCCGTTCCCACGCTGGTAAACCAAATTCAAAAGCGAGGCCGTGAATATGAAAATTCAATCCGCCTCGATTACCTGAAACAGCTCAACGAGCGTTATGAAAAATGGGTTGCAGGCTATAAACTTGGAAAATTACTTACTGTCAACGTGGATAATCTTGATTTCACCAGCAGCCCGGAAGACCTTAGTTCTATCATCGATAAAATTGATGCCCGGATTCACGGACTATTTTAATCTTCCATTGCTTCCACGGTTTGCAAAATCCCTAGCCAACTGGACTCAGGTATTTTGGCTCCCATTACTTCTACTACTTTACCCGACACCAAAGCGGCAATCTTTCCGCATTTTTCAAGGCTGTAACCCTGGGTGACCCCAAACAGAAAGCCGGCAGCGTAATTATCACCGGCACCAGTAGTATCAACAGCAGTTGCAGGAATAATACCTACCTTTACTTTTTCATCGCCCCGCTGAATAAATGAACCTTGCTTTCCCACCTTCACTACCGCCAGTTCACACATAGAAGCGATGTCTCCGAGTGCTTCCTCCGGCGATTTCCCGGTAAAGGCCAAAGCTTCCTCCTCATTGGCAAAAACAATATCTACCTTTTCTGAAATAAGTTTTTTTAAAAACTCAAGGTTTGCCTCCACAACATTGAAACTGGAAAGGTCGATGGCAATCTTCAGTCCTTCTTCCCTTGCCAAATCCACAGCAGTTTCAATCAGCCGGTGATCCTGCACAAGGTACCCTTCAATATACAGAATAGCATATTCACTGAATATCCCACGATCCAGTTCTTCGGGCTTCAAATCGGCAGCAGCCCCCAGAAAGGTGGCCATAGTACGTTCCGAATCGGGGCTTACCAGCGCCATTACCCTGCCGGTATCTTTTTGGCTCAGCAACAGGTGAGTCTTTATGTTTTTTTGTTCAAATTCTTTGCGGAATGCAGTTCCGAGGGCGTCATTTCCAATTTTTCCAAGATACCCGCAGTGGCCTCCCAACGCAGCCAATGTATGAACTGTATTTGCGGCTGAACCTCCGGTAGTAATTTCCTGTTTGTTATACCGGGTGGCTTCAAAAATTTTCCTTGAAAGCTCGGCATCTACCAGTGTCATACTTCCGCGCGGCAGCCCAAATTGGGTCAATACTGTATCGTCTTCCAATACACTTATAATATCGGCAAGTGCATTGCCTATACCTAAAACGGCAGGTATCCTTTCGGAGTTTTTCATACTTTTTTAATTGTTATTTCAAAGGTAAAACATGGAATTACCATGCATTGTTGATTCACAGGCGGGGTTAAAAATAAATATCACGTCAATTGAATAAAATTGATTTATCAAAAAACAATTGTGCTAATATTCGGAACAATCCAGAATTAATGACCCCTCTTTGATCATTTTGAGTAAAATTTCCCTGTCTTTTCTATTGTATCCCGAAAGAAAATCCAAAAAATTATTTACAATCTTTTCAGGCAAATTCTGGATAAGTGTGTCCTTGTCAATCAAATATATTTTTAAATCACTATCTTTTACAATGGTTTCTTTTAATGTTTCCATACATTCAGAATGGGGCTCCCGGTGGATTAGTTTTATTCGCTTCATTCTGGTTTTATTTTAAACCGGTTGTAAAATAAAAAACTTTCCTGAAATATTATACACTTCCTATGAATTCATTATCAACAGGTAATTGGTGATAACTTACGCCAATGTGTCTGAGTTTAGGAAAGTGAGGGGTTAATTTTTCATTTTTAACTCCTTCAACAAATCTCCCAGCATGAAGTAGCTCGACTCAAAACGTTTAGTCCTGAACAAACCGGTTGACATTTTATGTAGTTCGCCGTGAATATCCTCGAGAGACTCTGTGATGGAACTTCGAAAAAAATTGACACACCTGCTACAGGAATCTTCCTTCAATTCTGTAGTGGTGGAATAAGCATTTTTTAATGCATCGATTGAATTCCGGTATTCCTTATTTTTTCTATACTGCTCTGACTCAGAATAACTTTGATTAATCTCCGGAAGTTGTCTTTTACAGTATTTTCCTTTTAAAGGACAATTTACCAATTCAAACTTTTCCTCCTTATTAAAGTACTCTATGTCTCTTAATGAAAATAAAGAAAACCCTCTTCTGCTTAATTTCATGTTCCCATTTTTTAACTTGCATAAAGTTAAGCGATTGAGAATTGGGCGATGCAAGAAAAAACACTGAAATCCACAGGAATAATTACGTATTTCAATATCAGACTTTTTGCTCTTCTTTTCGGTATTCATGAAGGCAATCCCTATTCACGCAAGAATCATACAGCTGAGATACAACCTCTTACAAACACACGAAACAAACACTCAAACGGTACAAAACCATTTACAATAGCATCTTAATCCCTTCCAAGCATTAATTATCATCGCCCTTACGAAACAGCAAAATGGAATATTAAATTTCCACGCCTTACAATAACGAACAGCACCGGATAATTTAATTCTCCTGATTTACCGTTATAACAACATGGCCTTTTTTATGTCCTGTATCAACATAAGCATGCGCCTCTGCCATTTGTTCCAGTGTAAATGTTTTGTCAATGGCCGTCTTCATTTTTCCTTCTTCAATGAGGTTCTTCAGAAAAATCAGGTTTTCAGTTGTATAAGAAGCAACACCCCCGATTACCTTTTTACTGCTTTTTACTGAAATTCGAATTCCTTCAAAAATTCGCGATAGTTCAAGATGAACCGCAGAAAGGTACATGCCCTTTTCTTTTAACAATTCCACACTATCTGAGATGGAGGCTTTACCGATTGTGTCAAAAATAACATCAAAAGGTTCATCAACCTGCGTAATTTTTCCTTTCGTGTAATCAATCACCTTATCGGCGCCAAGCAATTTTACCAATTCTACATTTGCCGTACTGCAGACCCCTGTAACCTCCGCACCAAATGCTTTGGCAATCTGTACTGCAAAGGTTCCGATACCTCCTGAAGCCCCATAAATCATCACTTTCTGACCTTCACCTACTTTGCCCTTTCTCAGGTAGTAGTAAGCCGCAAGGGCACAATGTGGAACCGCAGCCGCCTCTTCAAAAGTCATGTTTGATGGTTTAATGGTCATCACACTTTTCTCCGGCAGGCAAACATATTCGGCATACCCTCTAAAACCTGAACCGGTTGAAGCAAATACCTGATCGCCAACATGATATTTTGTGACGTTTTTGCCAATCGATTCAACAACACCAGCCACCTCCAACCCCAGTATCTTTTTCCTTGGGCCTTTAAATCCCATAGCCAGCTTTACCGGGAGATTAAATATGGAAGGAAAAACAGCTCCCCGAATCCGGGCATCGGCGGCATTTGCTGTAGTAGCAAATACTTTAACCAGCACCTCATTATCTTTTACTATTGGTTTTGGCACTTCCCTGATTTTGAGCACTTCCGGAGGGCCATACTTTTCGCAAACTACTGCTTTCATAAGTTATGTTTTTTTAAAATAAGATTACAGATGAAGTCGTACCACGGATAAATTTAACATACCTCCGTTCCACAGTTTTATCGTTTTACAGGAAAAAATCAAAAGAAAAGAGTATTCGGAGTTTTGGATATCATTTTGCCAAACTGTTTCGGTTGCCATAGCCATACATCATTTTTTGTTACGAATGAAACAATCACCCTTTGGCTTTTCCTGCACAATTTAATCATTTTTTGGCTTATAGAATTGCAAAAAGATTGCATTCCTCGCCACTAACAGACAGTAGCTTTTATCGAAAAATGCCAATTATTATTTGAGTGGATCCTTACAATAGCCACCAGCAAAATCCACCCAGTACATAAAACCTTTACGGATTCATTACGAACACAAAACACCTGAAACTCTCTGGCTTTGCTAATAAACCAATTTTATTCCTGCCAGAAGTAACCTTCCCTGATCCGGATAGCCGGCAACCGTTTCATATTTTTGATCCAACATATTTTTTCCTTCTGCAAAAATCCGTGTCTTTATTTTACCCTGGAATGTGTAACCGCAAGTAAAATCAACCGTTGTATAATCGCCCAGCCGATAATCCCCATTTTCTGCTACCCACCTGGGGTTTACAAACCGATTATTGGAATACGGCCCGGTATAATGAATAAAAAGACTGGCATCCACTCCTGAATGTTCGTATAAAAATCCGCCATTTACAATTACATTCGGCAATTTGTCCTCTTCAATCATTTTGCCGTCAGACTCCTGCTCATTTTTCATAAACGTAGTATTGGCAAACACGGAACTATGAAGCAAAGCAACATTCATATTTGCCGCTAATTCAACTCCATAACTTCTCTTATCCCGGTTTTCGTACAACTCCACCAAAAGATCGTTTTCCGCAACAACCGTTTCCCCGCTTAAATCAAGTGCATTCTTCCTTTGAGCGAAAAAGGCAGTTATTTTCATTTCATTTTTACGTTGGGTCCTCATCCTGAAACCCAAATCATGCTGCAGCCGGGTTTCATTCTGAGGTGCTACTCCAAGTCCGGTTATACTGCCTTTGCGCGGAGCAATGGTTCCTCCCGAAAAATTATAATGTATTGAGGAAATGGGGGATAGCAAATAACTGCCACCCAATGCAGATTGCCATTCAACCGGAGCAGCCTGATCCGTTATGGGAGCCACCTCCCCAAAGCCCGCTCCACTGCCTTCAATCCCAAATCCACCCCATTCACTGATATAACCTCCAATTAACCGGAACCCGGCATCCAGTAAAAACCGGCCAAATTGCTGTTCATCGGCGATAACTCCCGACCAGGTGTGCACATCGCAACGACGACCGGCATAATACCGTTTGCCGTCGGGAGCTACCCAGTGATTATAAAGGGCACCAACACGCAACGTGTTTGAATGACTGAGTGACCGGCTGTGCAAAAGATTAAATCCATATTCCCGGTCTTTATCGTGATGCGAAGTAGTTGTCTCCTGCTGGATATTATAATTCTGATAATTTGCATCGCGGAATGTATAATTTGCCTGAAGTTCGGTTTGTGAACCATCCTTCCCCCGGTAGTTAAGTTTTGCATACGAAATCCATGTATGTAGCGGATCAAACTTTTCTTTCTGGTTTAATATTTTAGGGGAGCCCGGCTCAACAATACCAACAAATTCGCGCAACCCGGAAATATAAGTCGCACCGGCATGTAATGTTATACTGTTACTGATTTCCCAATCCATATTCCCATGAAAGTTGGCTATTCGTTCTTTCCCTCCGCGCCCCGGAATACCGTTGGTGCCAAAAAATGCCGCCGCTGTAGTAAATGTAATATCGTTGATTTTATTCCCATACTGTAAACCCGCCACATAATTATTCTGTTCCCCGTACTTTGTCAAAAGAGATGCGGTTTCGCGCTCCGGCTTTTTTGTTTTCACTTCAATAACTCCGGTGAGGCCCGACAATCCTTTTACCAGGGCATTGCTCGACCGCACAATTTCTACCGATTCAATATCAAGCACTGAAAGGGTGTAAGCAGTTTCTTCAAACTCTTTTTGCCAAACTCCGTCGATGGAATAGTCAGGGTAAGGATACTTTTGCCCTCTTACAGAAAAAAATTGCTTTGATTTTCGCCCCCGGGTTTCTGTCCATCCTCCCGGTACATATTTTAAAGCGTCGGTAAGCGTCACGGCTCCCTGCTTTTCCATTTCAACAGCACTTATTTTTGTAACTGCAGGCAACACCGACATCGGGACCACATTAATTACAGTGTCTCTTCCGGGTACTGTAAAATGTCCAAAAACATCCACGCCGCCAATCTCCTGTTTTTTGGGTTGAAGGCCAACTTTTAAACGTTCACCACTTTCCCGGGGAATACGAATTTGTATCTCTTTGTCTGAAAATCCGACCGATGTAATTCTGATTGTATATTCGCCGGATGCCAGTCTCAATTCAAAATCCCCCTGCGCATTGGTACTCGTACCACTTCCGGTATTCACCACCACAACATTGGCATTTATTACAGGTTCATTGGTTTCGCTATTAAACAAATTTCCGCCGATGGTGTAAAACGATTGTGAATAAGCAGGAATAATTATAAAAGACGCAAGTATAGCGGTTAACACAAATGGAAAATATTTTTTCATTACCAGTAGGATTATACTCGTTTTCCCGAGCGAAGGGTTATTATTTTGGTTGCATAATTTGTTGTTTCAGGCTCATGTGAAACCAACAGGACTGTGCCCCCATCTTCATTAAATTCTTTGATAAGCGTCATCAAAATTTTGCTGTTTTCAGGGTCGAGGTTTCCGGTAGGTTCGTCGGCCAGCAAGATTTCCGGTTCTGATATAATGGCGCGTACAAAAGCCGTTCGCTGCTTCTCTCCCACACTTAGCTCAGACGGGTATTTATTTTTCAATGGTAAAAGAGCACATTTTTCCAAAAGTGCTTCTATTTTTCCGTTTTTCCTTTCTGATTCCGTTTCAGCTATTTTTATGTTTTCATACACTGTCAGGTAAGGTATTAAGTGGAACTGCTGAAAAACAAAACCCACATTTTTTGTTCGGTACCGGTTTGCCTCCTTACTATTCATTTTGTACACGTCGTTCCCCCGGAATAAAACCTGGCCCGAATCGGGTTGAATCAGTCCTCCAACCAAGTGTAACAGCGTTGATTTACCGGAACCGCTTGGTCCGACAACAGCCAAAAAATCAGATTTTTCTACTTCCAAAGAAACATCCTGAAGGGCTGTAAATTTGTCTTTCCCCTTCAAATATATTTTTGAAACGTTATTGATTTTCAACATCCTGTTTTACATTTTATTATTCCTTACTCAATGTTTTTGCGGCGTCAATCTGTGTAGCCAAAAGTGCAGGCACCCAACTCGCCAACATCCACAAAATGGGAAAGATAAATACGCTGTACCCGAGCAGTGACCATAGTGGTTTGATTGACATGGCCGTAAAACGAAAAATCTCCTTCCCAAAATATTCTGCAATAAAACTGCCCGCAAAAAAACCGGCAAGGCTGCCTAAAAGTCCAATAACAAATGCTTTAAAGAGAATCATAAAAAGGATGTAAGATTTGCTTTTACCCATGGCTTTCAAAATCCCGATTTCGTATTTCCGGCTGTTGACATTGGAATAAAAGAGCAGGCCGGAAATAAGCAGTGAAACAATTAGGACAAACGGAATGATAAATGAACCGTATTTATTCATCATCAGCCGCTGGTTTTCGCGGGCATTGGCAATGCTGCTCACCTCCGTTACTTCCAAATCAGAAAAAATATCCTGCAACTGCCCCCGTGCATTCTTAATCCTGCCATCGTGACAAACACAACCAAGGGCTTCTATTTTATTAATTTGCCCTTTCATATCCAAAACCTGCTGCAGGTCGGTCAGGTTAAATGCCACTCCCTGGTCCAGCATCCCCTTTCCCTCTTCCAGTCTTTTGGCAACCTTAAACTCATATTGTTTGCCATCGGTTCCGGCAATAGTAAAATTTTCGCCTTCCGGAATATTTACCGATAAAAGCGCCCCTATATGAACAGTCCCTTTCTCCACATCGAATCCCATTGTTTCCTGTTTCGACAGGAATCGCTGCATGGCTTCGTCTTTGTATCCCATCACGACAATCTGATGTTTGGAGCCATTCGGATCAACCCAGTTGGGATATTTTAGCTGAAGAATACCGGTAAGATGCCTCACCGCATCAAAAGTTTTTGATTCTGCCAGTGTATCGATATAATGTTCCGGAAATGTGGAGGTGTTGTTCACCGAGTAGAAATCAATCAGGTTTGTTCCTTTCGGAAAGATATACAGATTCAATCCCTGTTCCCGCATAATTTTCCGTGTCTCATTCTCGCTGGCTTTACTTAGTGTGTACACCGCCACCGACACCGTCCCGGCCGCAATCACGGTTACCAGGATTATCAGCGAACTGACCTTCCGGTAAAAAAGCTCTTTGAAAACCAGTTTTAAAGGATTCATATTAGTTTCTCTTTTTATTTTTTCTCAGAAAATAGATGGTTAAAAAAACAACCGTTAACAGGATTACCACCCCGGTAG
This sequence comes from Mariniphaga sediminis, assembly GCF_003573545.1. Taxonomy (GTDB): domain Bacteria; phylum Bacteroidota; class Bacteroidia; order Bacteroidales; family Prolixibacteraceae; genus Mariniphaga; species Mariniphaga sediminis. The sequence goes on from NZ_QWET01000016.1 coordinate 56,339, forward strand.
AAATAAGCGAAACCTGTAATGTCCTGTCTTCCTTCATCTCAAACTTTTCGGGCTGATAGGTATTCAGCCCATCCCGCTGGTCGGTAAGCCATTTGGGCAAAGGCCGCGCGCTCAATGAATCGTATGCAATGGTATCCTGCTTCATTACCGGTGCATTAATTCCGGGGTTGCGTCCAGTATGGCATTAACCCGTGCAGGTTGGGGATCATCCCAGTTGCCCTTGCACAAAATACTTTGTCCCGGCAATTGGTCTTTAATCAGGCAACTGCAGTCGGCTGTAAAAAAATCGATCATCAGGTTAATGTTTTCTGCTGAAATCCCTTTTGCCAATAATGGTTCAAGCGCCCTAAAACGCCCAAATACTCCAAACAACATGGGCTCCTGAATTTCTTTTAAATCACTTTCCACATTCAATAACATCGATACGAAAAGACTTTCCTCCACACTGTTTCGATCCAGTTCAACAAGCGAAATTATTTTTCCAAAAGGAGATGCTTCAAGCGTTTGGTTTAGCGTACTCCATCCTTTCGCATCTTTTTCATTGTTGCCGCATTTCAGGTAAACCATTACACACAGTTTCCCGGCCATCAATTCGTTTCTCGTTTTTTCACGCAAAGGCGAAGTGACGATATTTTTCATTTCCGCAGAACCCGCATATTCCGAAATGAGTTGATTGTTAAAATAAAGCGCATAGTATGGTTTTTCAATGTCTTCCCTTTTTATTGTTTTAAAAAACAGGTTTGCCGGGGTGAAATGATTTTCAAGCTCTTTATTTTGTTGAATTTCTGATTCGGTTAGTTCATTCTGATGGAAATAAACAAGCAGGTATTTTTCTGAATCGGAGTTCAGCAGCACCCATTCCGATACTTTTGTGGTACATGCCAAGCTCAGCAGCGCTCCAATAACCAATATTTTCAGATAGGTTCGTTTCATTTCCCGACCAGTTTTTCCTGCGTTAATTCAATCCCTGAAATCAGGGTATTTCCATTTACCGGAATCAAATCTATTTTTAATATTTTACCGGCTTTTATTCCTTCAAACACTTTTACCACCTCGGCATCAGGGGCACCTGCCTCTTTTACAATATCAAACTCATTCGCCACTTTTTCTCCCTGAACGACAATGTCAAATATCCGTTCTCCGGGATTTTTATTTTCGAGTTCAGCAAAATAGAGTTTTACCGTGTAAAATGTTTCAGGAATAAATTCCTCCTGGCTTAATGTTATTTCAACTGATTTTATGCCGCCGAGTGCGCTGGCGCTTACCCACGGAGTTTTTTCAGATGAAATACTGACCGGTTCTTTTCTGATTTGATGAAACCCAAGTGTATCCAGTTTCACCGGAATTCCGGAAGCTGCCCCGGCTACCACCGGAAATTCAATCCACAACACATCGTTATCCGCACTCCTGTCGCCCGGAGCATTCAGGTTCAGCCCAAGTTGTTGTATTTGTTTTCCGTTCCAGGAATAATTACTGTTTGTCCAGTAGGCCATCCAGGGCATATTTACCAATGCAAGCGAGGTCTGGTTCTGGTATGCACATTGGCAGGTACGGGTATAATCCGGAGAATTAAGTACCCCATCGGCAGCAATCAGGTTGGTGGAGCAACTGGCTTTCCATCCGCCCAAACTTCCTGTTCCTTCAAATGCATTGAGATTGATAAAACCTGCCGAAGCCGACCGGAAGGTAAGCAGGTGCTCGCTTGCAGCAACTATTCCGCAGCCATATTCCCGCTTGAAACTCCATTTTAAATCTTCTCCGGTAACCGGGTCTTTTTCAGTAAGCGAATCGCCGGTTAAAAGCTGAAACCCTTCGCCATTGGTATAAATTTTATCGTTATGAATAATGGGCGGATTGGCATAACTCATTTCACGATCCCATATTTTGTTCTTGGTCTGAATGTCATAAGCAATCATGCGCGTACCCACTTCCCCGTTCAACATATCGCGGGAAGGGCGTGTCGCCTGAAGCAACAATTTATATTCACCGGAATATCCGAGCCAGGTTCCAAACACATCTTCTGTCTCTTCCCTGATGATCTCACCGGTTCGCGCATTCAGGTATAACAACCTGGAGCCTTCGGGGAGTGGCTCGCCCCGTCTTTTCAGTTTCGTTTCCAAATATTGCGGAAGTTTATCGAGGCAAAACAGCATATCGTCGCCTGCAATCACCGAGTTATGAATAAACCCATGATTGGCATCCATACTCCATAACTTTTCACCTGTAAACCGGTTTAAAATTATCAGCTTGCTACTTGCGGTGAGGTTATAATCGGTAAAACGTTCCCTTTTAACTTCCACCTCGTCTTTCTCCATTTCAGGGAATTCTGCAAAATTACTCCCGAGAATCAGCAGGTCTTTGTAAACGCCAATATATCCGAGTTTTTGGGTATTCTCCCCGCCCGTGTTAAACACCCTGGCTGCTTTCCCAGTGTTGATGTCAATCAGCGTACACTCGCTTCCTTCAATAAGATAAACAAACTCCCTGGTCGCAATGTAATTGGTTCCCCTTGCATTGGAACCGGGCAAATGCACCTGGTTGTATTTAGGGTCGAGCGGGTTTTCCTCATCATAACTTTCATCATAATAAACAAGCCAGTTGTCTTCCAGTAATTTTTCAGTTTTGTACTTCCATATCACTCTTCCCGTATACACGTCGCGGGCGCTGATGCTATTCATTCCCTGGATTATCAGCCGCCCGTCGATTACCTGCTCTCCGGGCCCGTGGCCGTGGCGCGGAAGCACATCCATATTCGAGTTTCCGCCAAACCATAAAATACCAAGCGGGGCTTTCACCAACTGATCATCTGACTTTACGGTATTGGCAATATCGCCGTAGTTATGTGTCCAGGGTGAAGCTCCATGCAGCGGGCCGGTTCGTATTACCTGACAAAAACCTTTTTTCTCTTCTAGCTTTGCCCCGGGAAGCTCAAGTTCTCTTATAGCTTTTAACAGAATGTCCTGCTGTTTACCATTTCCCTTTATCAGGATTTTACCGCCATAAGGCCGTGCAGAAGCGTAAACTTTCTCTAAAAAGTCTTTGCCGTTTTCTTTTAAATACGACAGGTCATTTATGATGGTGAACGACGAAAAATACCTGGGCAGGGCAGGAAATTTATCGCCCCAATGCTGAAAGCTTAACCGCTCTGCTTTAATGCCTTCCCGATCAAAATACTCTCTGAGGGATTGTACTTTTTCCCGGCTTTTGTCGTAAACCACCATATTCAAACGGGTATCATTCACCAGATTTTTTAAAAGCTGAATGTTATCGCCTCCCAGCACAATACCATATCCTTCTGTTATACCAGCTTCCTTCAATATTTTTGATTCCTGGTTTGATTTTACTTTCGTTTCGGTTTTCCTATGAAGGGCTACCTTACTCACCGGATTTTGCCCAAACACCATCAATGTTCCGTCGCTAGTAACAGCTATTAACTTGCCGTTGGCGGCCACCAGTCGCTCCACATTCTTTTCTGTTTTGAAATTCCAGATAATTTCCGTCTTATTTCCGGGCAAAAGTTTCACTGCTGAAACCCCTGAACTGTCGGCAGCAAAAAGGCAATTCCCGGCTTTAATCAGATCGTTACAGGCTGAAATATTTTCGCACCACAAGGTATCCAGTTTATTATCGGGCATTAACTGCGCTGCCCATAATTTTTCGCCCGAAAAATAAATACGGTCGCCATCCACCACAGGATACTCCCCCACGTTAGAAATAAGTTTGTTTCCATCTTCCGAGCTATACATGTTGGTTGCCCTTTTCCGGAAATGATTAAAAAAAACTTTATCGTTGGCACAGGTAAAAGAACCGCCGGTTTTCTGGTTGGCAGCCAAATGATAATAAAGCTCCTCGCCGGTTTTTAAATCGAAAGCTGCAGGCACCGAGCGTCCGCCTGCCACCAGCAACTTGTCGCCGCTAATGGTAAAAGCTCCCTGAGGCGCCACATCAGCAAAAGCAGGTGAGCGGTGCGGCTGAAGAATGTAATTGCTGCCGGTACCCTCATTTTTCCAGATAATATTTCCGGTGACGGCATCAAGTGCATAAATAAACGTTCCCATCAATGGAAAAATGCTGGCCGCCGTATATACAACATCGTCTTTCATTACTACCCCGCCTCTGGCAGGCCACATGGAAATAAGCCTTTTGTTTCCCAGTAATTTATTTTCTGCAGGAGCTAGTAACCGCTTCCATAATAAAGCACCGTCTTCTGTATTCAGGCAATATATGTAACCATCGTCGCCGGTAAAATAAATTCGCCCTTTGTTTACTGCCAGGGGAAGCCGAACCGGACCATCGGCATAAAAATGCCAAAGTTCTTCTCCTGAATGTATATCTACCGCCACCACTTTATCCTGATCATTAAAGCCGATAAAAATTTTGTCCCCGGCCACTACCGGTTCGAAAAGCCGATCGTATTGCATCAGGTTTTGGTTGAGTGGATCATCCCAAACCGGATTTCTGGGCGAATACGTTACCTGCCATTGTAAATAAAGCTCATCGGCCAGTTGCTCCGGTGTGGAAGCTGAACGGTTAAAATCATTCCGCCACATCGGCCAATCGTGAGAAAATACAGGTTGTGAAAAAAGTTGGAGGAATACGAAAATTATTACAGAAACTCTTCTCATGCTTCCAGGCTGTTGATTAAGGTTTTTAAAATAGTCGTTTTTTCTACTACAAATATATTCGAATTACTGAAATGAAACTAACAGGACGACAACTCCGGTTAACCTCCTTAAAGGATGTACAAACATAGTAACTCTAATTTTCATAAAAATAGAGGAGAAAGGAAAAGTTCCAAACCAATCCACCTGCATTTTCCAAAAAATTAATCTTAAAGAAAGAAATGACCATTTGTTCTATTCGTTTTTTTTTAATTCGAAAATTACAGCCTTTTAAAATGATGAATCATGCATATCAAAAGTTGAACACTAGCTGATTATCAGTAATTCAACCCACTCCGGGGTTGTGTCTTTACCCCGCATTGCCTTCCCCGGGCTTCGCACGGGGCTATTTTTTATTTATGTCCTTCGGACATTTCTTTATCCCGAAAGGGATTAAATAATAATAGCCACGGGTAAAACCCATGGGAATGAAGTGGGTATGAAAAGAACCCCGAAGTGGGTTCAACTCTTGACTCGCATGAATCGGAAAGATACCCCACCAGACATTTACCCTATATTGCAGAGCGGAGTGTTCCTTCAGATTCCCCTTCAAAGCGCCATTAATTGGTGTTTACCTTCACATCTTTAAACATAAACGGATTATCACTAATTCTCAAAACCTTGCCACTGGCAGTGGTCACATTCCTGAGAATTACTTCCCGGGTCCTGACATAAGGAAACTTTTCCACGTAGGAATCGTCCGTAAAATCGGAATTAAAATTTGCAAAAATAGTTGGCCCCTTGTAGCCTTCCGGATGATTGGAATCGTCAATATGAAGGGAATCAATTGTGATCCGTTCCGGCATATAACAGGTGTACCCAAAATCATGCTGCCCGGAATAGGAGCCGCCAATCAGGCTCGCCCTGGCTGGACTGCCGCCCGAAGGCACAAAAACGCAGTTGCGAATAATAAACTCCCCCTGCCATGTGCTGCCGTAATCGGAGCGCAGGTTGATGAGAGTCCTTCCGTAAATAGTACTGTTCTCCACGGTAAAAGACCCGCTGCCGATAGCATTAATGCCCATATGTCCCAGGGTCGAATTCCGGATGGTTGCATTGGCAACCCCCATGTGGGCATCGAACCGTGACAGGGTGCATTTATCGTAAACCAAATTCTTGCAGTAATTGGATCCCAGGATTCCCCAGTAAGTGCGATCATTGATGTCATTTGTCTGGGTGCAGTTCACAAATGACACATTCAGGGCACGGTTCACCGTGATATCGTAAGTGCCCATAGAAACCGGTTTTCCTGCAGAGCCAATGGTACGGTATGTTTTGTGTCCGGTCAGGATGGTGTTTTGTACCGTTACGTAAGAGCAATCGCGGATGTTAATAAAACCGCCATAAGGTGCTCCATGGTCCCCTTCGCCCACGACACGGTGTTCCAGTCCGTCCACAAGAACATTTGAACGCCTGATTGCTATGTTTCGGTTATAATAGGTATACTTAGATTCAGCCTGGTTGGCAATGGTGGTGAAACGCCCCCCGGTAATGGTCAGTGTTGTTTCATCCATGGGGAGGGCTGTGATGTCCGTAATCTGATCAAAGTCCCAAATGATGGGAGCATTAGAATCTATGTTACCGTTTTTATCCACCACAAAAATATCTGTCTGCGGAGAGCCATTATTCTGGTTCAGCCCAAACCGGATGTATCGTCTGATATGGGAATTAGTCACTGTAACCAGGCAGTTTTTGGTTAAGGCAACATCTATTTTCTCCTGATTCTTTTTAAGGGAAGATACTCCCTCAAGTTTGAAAGGTTGTAATCCGGAACTGACCAAAAAAACAGAGGAATTTCGGTTTTCCACCTTAGTATCGTCAATGATAAAATTTGCCGTACCAAAATCAGTGTCGGTCTGGATAACCGCGGTACGGTCTTTTCCTCCAATATAGTAGGTTGCCCCTGCGTCAGCTTTTACAGCAAGACCTTGCTGATTGGCAAATGCATGAGCAGCAGCAATGGCATCTGCATCATCCGTTTTACCATTTCCTTTGGCACCAAAATCAAAATAAGAGACAAACCCATTCTTTTTAAATTCAGAGACATCCCTGGGAGATACGTTTACAAGCAACTTCCCGCTTTCGTTCGTATGCGCCTGGGTTTTACCCTTATTCGTTGTTATAACTACATTTTCATCCGGGCTATTAATCTGCCCGTGTACCAAACTGAATATACCCGAAAATAAGAAGAGAAGTAACAGTGAATTTTTCATGATGAAACTATTTTGTGTGGATCAATTTTCAAAATATTCATTCAAAAACTGTTTAAAAATCGTAAAAATATAATATTATATAAAATGGGGTTAAGTTTTATTGCACTAATCATGATATTGGAAATCAATTCATTTAACCCCACCCCTAAAGGGAGTAAATTCCTGCCAGACGTCAGGCTGGGATTTTCAGTACACCCTTCAGGGATTGGGGTAAAAACTGAAAATCAAAGCAATATAGTACTGTGGAATAAAATTTAAACAGTTTCTAAAATTTCAGAGGTAATTTTACTCATAAAGTTTATCATTAGCTAATAATTTTGTGCAGAATACGCACACAAATGATTACTCCAGACATTTTTATCAAAAAAAATGGGCATTGATCTGTTTTTATTTTTGAGTTTTCTCCTTGCTGTTATCATTCTTAAAAAAGACAAAAACTGCCGGAATCATAACCTTTATTGTTCTGACTGCCTGGACAAAAGCAAGACCGCAAAAAACGCGGCCTGCAAAATCCAAATTATTAATTCAGACAATAAGGTATGAAAAAGAGTTTAAATACCCCGGATACCACCGCAGCCAAATAAAATATTAATTGTTTACTACAACATTTCGTAATCAAACCTTGTTAATAGAAAGTCGTTTTTGATATGCTAATACCGACTTAAAATGAAACAATGATAAAATATTTGTTCCAGAGCTTTTCTCCCAGGCGATTATCAATACTGAACCGATACTACAAAATCACGCAATTTTATTCCTTCCTGAAAAATACAGCCTATAAAGGAGGCACCGTTACTGCGATTTTTGTGTTGCTACTAATTGGTCTGGAAATATTTCTTTTAGATTTTAATGTATTACTCAATAACCTGGTAACCACCTATTCTCCCAAAATAATTTATTCGGTCTTTTTTGTATCTGAGACTTTTTTAGGCCTGTTGCCTCCGGAAATGTTTATCGCCTGGGCATCCAAATTAGAAACCCCCTGGATTGCGGTATTTGTATTGGCCACTTTATCTTATATCGGGGGAGTACTTGCATACTTTCTGGGCACCCGCCTGTTCCTGATACCTTACTTCAAGACCCATATCGAAATAAAAATACAAAAGCATATTACCAACTTAAGAAAATGGGGTGGCGTTTTTGTTTTTTTAGGTGCGGTTTCGCCCATCCCCCACTCCATCGTGAGTTTGGCATCCGGCCTGATTAAATACAATTTTAAAAGCTATTTACTGTGGTCTCTTTTCCGGTATTTGCGTTTTATTATTTATGCCCTGATCATCTTTGGGATTTTTTAATCCCCTTTGGGAAAGGTCCTTTTTCCATTTTATATCGAGGTTCAAAAAATTCCCTGGAACAAGGTAATATCATCGCATTTCTCAAAAGTTGGAACATACTAAATTTTGAAGGCACCTGGGTTCCTGTTTCTTTTCGATTACAAAAAATTTATAAAAGACTGTAGATAAAAATCAGGCACAGTTCTTTAGGATATTTTATACTCATTAAAGTTATACTTTCCGACAGCTTTCCTGTCGTAGTTTTTGTATTGAAACTTCGTCAGAATCCAATGATTTTGTCCGCGTTCTGAAATTTGATTTCTATATTTGTTTTCTATTTAGCAACTCATTTCATTGGGTACAATTCATTTAAATAAAGAGGAAGACCTGTTATTACGCCTTAAAAAAGGGGACAAAGTAGCTTTTGAACTTATTTTCTATAAGTACAAAGGAAAACTGTTTGACTTTATTCGCAAAAGTTTGCCCACCAGCGAGGAAGCAGAAAACATCATTCAAGATGTTTTTACAAATCTATGGTTATACCGGAAAAAGCTCGATTCAGGCAAGTCTTTAAATGCCCTGCTCTACACAATGGTTCGTAACGAGCTGTTCATGCACCTGCGCAAACAAATAGTAAGAAGGAAATATGTAGAAGAATTTGGCTTGTTTGTGAATGAAAATGATGATTCTACGCAAAATCAAATTGAGTATAATGAATTAAAGTTATTATTAGCTCAGTTAATAGAATCGATGCCGGAAAAGCGAAAGGAAGTATTCAAACTAAGCCGTTACGAAGGACTAAGCTATAAGGAGATTGCCAAAAAATTAGGCATAAGCGAACATACCGTTGATACCCAAATCCGAAAAGCACTTTCTTATTTAAAGGAAAACCTAAAAAAAACAACATTTGTTCTTTTTTCTTTGTTTTTTAAACGCTTCTAAAAAGGGGCTGATTGTGTTTGCATTACGCCTTCCAGCCCGTAAAAAAAGACCCATACCGTTGCGAAAAAATCTAAACTAATTAAAAAAATATTCCCCCCCCTTAATCACGGAAACAATCTTTTAAAGCATATTATATTAATGAAAACATATATCAAATGAATGTACCTAAGGATATTGTTGAAATAATTAACCGTCTGTACAGTAATCATTACCTGGGGAGCGAAGAAATTCGCAACCTGGAAAAATGGTTAAAGCAATCCAAAGACAACCAGGATACGGAACAATGGCTGTTTTCGAACTGGCAACAGGCTGAAAATGTAAATTTCGATATTTCGATAGAAAACATTTTTAAACGGATAAGACAATATGAAAAACAATCAAAATCTTACCGGATCAAGGTCCTATTGAAACAGGCGCAAAAAATTGCTGCCGTACTTGCCATTCCATTACTCATTTTAAGCGTGTGGCTTTTAGTCAATCCCAGATACAAATCCTCCGAAATGGTTTTGGCTACAGCAAAAGGTGAACATTCCCATGTTTTTTTACCGGATGGCTCTGAAGTCTGGCTTAATGTAGATTCAAGACTGGAATATACTACTGATTTTAATGCAACAAACCGCCATTTAAAATTAACCGGAGAGGCATTCTTCAAGGTCGCAAAAAAACAAAAATATCCATTTATAGTTGAAACTCCGGATTTTAATGTAAAAGCCATAGGAACAGAATTTAATGTTATAACATACAGGGAAGCGCCGTATGCTTCCACGTTCCTAAAAGAAGGAGCCGTAGAATTAGTTTATTTCCCCCATAGCGCGAAAGAGCAGAAAGTGAGGATGAAGCCGGGAGAAAAAGCATCGCTTAACAAAAAGGAAAATACCATAGTAATTACCAACACATTACCCCAGTATGAAATAGGCTGGCTCGAAGGAGAGCTCATGTTTGAAAATGAGCCAATGGATTTGGTATTTGAAAAGACAGAACGATGGTATGACGTCAGATTAGAATTTAACCCGGACGATTTTGAAGGTGAAAGTTTAAATGTAAAACTGAAGAAAAATGAATCGATACAAAGATTATTTGAAATAATAGATGAGGCAATGGGCATTCATGTAAAACAAAACGGGAACGATTATGTAATCAGAAGGAAATAAAAAAGGTAAGCGTAAAAGTTGGCACGATTCCGCTTACCCTTTAGATAGTGATTTCTTTAATAATTAAAAATCGATCAAATTTATGAAAAAAAAGTGTGAAAAACCAACCAGGTTGAAATGTGCCTGGTTGCAAAAATTAGTAAAAATCATGAAACTGACTTTCTTTTTGATCTTGGTTTCGACAATGCTTGTTTCTGCAGGAGTTTATTCTCAGAACACAAAGCTAAGCCTTCACTACGAAGAGATATCGATTGGTGATCTTCTTGAATTAATCGAGGAGCAGACAGAATTCCGGTTTGCTTTTTCTAAATCATCTCTTAATCGAGATGAGAAGGTATCCATTAATGTAAAAGGGGAAAAGCTTGACAAGGTTCTTTCCATAATTCTGGATCCCAACCAGCTCTCTTACCGGATCATTGACAAATATGTGGTTATATCTGATAAAAGTGTACCTGGTGAAAACAGGGGCTTTCAACCACAGATAACTGTCTCTGGAAAAGCTACGGACTCCTCCGGCTCTCCTCTGCCGGGTGTAACCGTTGTAATTAAAGGCACCACCAATGGTACGGTTACAAATGCAGATGGGGAGTATTCGCTCGCAGGTATTCCTGACAATGCCACACTGATATTTTCATTTGTGGGAATGAAGACACAGGAGGTGGTTGTTGGAAGCCAAACGAGCATTAATGTAACAATGGAGGAAGAGACCATCGGAATTGAGGAGGTTGTGGCAGTGGGATATGGTTATCAAACAAAAGAAGAAATTTCAGCTTCTGTTTCAGTTATTAACGCTGAGGATATAACTAAAAACAACAAAACAGACTTACAACAAATTCTTCAAGGAAAAGCTAGTGGAGTTACTGTATTAAAATCTCATAGCCTTGGTGGAGGAGCCAGTGTTCGGATACATGGAATAACTTCCATCAATAATAATGAGCCTCTGTGGGTAATAGATGGTGTTCCTGGAGCAACAATCCCTCAACCAGATGAGATAGCGAGTATTTCTATATTAAAAAGTGCAGATGCTTCTGCCATATATGGTGCACGAGGTGCTTCCGGTGTTATTCTAGTAACCACTAAGACAGGCCGAAAAAAAATGGCCACAAAAATTAGTGTCAATGTAACACAAGGATTAAACATGTCTCCTAAGTTTTATAATTTGTTAAACACACAAGAATATGCAGAACTATATTGGTTACAGCAAATGAATTCTGGTGTGCCAACGGATCAAATATCACATCCTCTTTTTGGTTCTGGAGCCCAGCCTAGCTTACCAGAGTATATTGTACCAGCTCGGGCTACTTCAGAACTAATAACAAACGATTACATTAGTGAGAAATATGACAATCGTCAAGTTAATGAGGATGGAAATGACGTATTCCTTATATCAAAAGCAAGTATTCCTGGAACTGATTGGTGGGACGTTATAACTCGTAATGGATTTTATCAAAAATATGATATGAATATTATTGGAGGAAGTGAAAAATCGACTTTTGGAATTGTTGCTGGCTACTTAAATGAAGACGATTATTATAAATATTTCGACTATCAACGATATTATTTACGTGTCAATACAGATCACGATCTAAATAATTGGTTAACCATAGGACAAAGATTAAATACCCGATATGAAATAGACAAAACTTTTACTGGATTACATGGATACACCAATGTTATATATGCTTGTCATACGACTAATCCAATTATTCCTGTTTATGATGTAATGGGAAATTTTATGGGGAGTCAGGTTCCTGGTGGTCAAATTACAGGTTATAATCCTCTTGCAGCACTTTATCGGGGACGCAATAGTTATCAGAATAATTTAAACCTTTCCGGTAATTTATATATTGAAGCAAATATTTTAAAAGGGCTAAAAGCGAAATCACAAGCAGGGTTTGATGTAGGAATGTCTGAAAGAAAACGCTACGGTTATAGAACACGAGAACATATTCCACCTGTTGATTATGATGAAGTTCAAAAATATTATGATTCTGATCGCACTTGGAGTTGGATTAATACGATCAATTATACAACTGAAATATCCGATGAGCATAGTTTGAACCTATTGGCAGGATCTGAGTGTATTGGAAACAAATGGGGATATCTTAGTGGTGGTAGACAGAATTACTATTCAGCAGGAGATGAACCACCTGTTTATTATATGATCATTAATGCAGGTGAAACAAATCGAACAAATGCCGGTAGTTATACAAGTTGGTCAAGTTTTTCATTATTTGGCAGATTAAATTATCAATTTAGAGATAAATATATTGTTAATGCAACTTTTCGACGAGATGGATCTTCACGATTTGGAAAAAATAATCGTTATGGGAATTTCCCTGCAATTTCTTTGGCATGGAGAGTTTCCGAAGAACAATTTCTAAAAAAATTGGATTGGCTTAATCTTCTTAAAATTAGAGGAGGTTGGGGATTAGTAGGAAATGATCGAATTGGGAATTACAACTCATACACCACATACAATGTAGTAGAAGGCGGCGCACCTCCTGGATCGTGGGGCGATTCACCTACCTCATTTTATGCGCTAAATGGTGAAAATGTAGGAGGTACTTCTGGAGTCCAGTCAGCAGCTTTTGGAAATCCAAATGCAAAATGGGAGACGACTGAAACAATAAATTTTGGGATAGAATCTAGAATATTTGATTTTCTATATGTCAGTGTTGAAAAATGGCAGAAGATTACAAAAGATATGCTATACCAAGCCAGTATACCAGCAGTTGTCGGAGACGCAGCGATTCCTTCAGTAAATATCGCACAAATGAAGAACAGAGGATTTGATTTGGAATTAAAGATTTTGCCTAAAATGAAGGGAAATTTTAAATATGATTTTTCATTATATCTTTCCCATTATAAAAATGAAGTAACGCAGCTAACTGATATAGAAGGAGAAACATTATGGTCACCTGACTGGGCTGGTTCGAGATATGCAATTGCAAGAGTCGGTACTGAGTATCCAATCTTTTATGGATACATTGTAGATGGTATATTCCAAACAGAAGAGGAAGCAACGAAACATCCCGCAGCATTTGGAGAGGGAGGAACATACAATGAACCTGGACATTTTAAGTATAGAGATGTTAATAAGGATGGAGTTATTAATGATAAGGACAGGACATTGATAGGAAGTCCACATCCTGATTTTACTGCTGGAGTAACTGTAAATATGGAGTATAAGAATTTTGACTTGTCTGCTGATTTATATATGTCATATGGAAATGATATTTTGAATTTGATGAGAAGAAAGCTCGATTTTCAGAGATTTGCAGGAAATCGGTCAACCCGTACTCTTTACGAATCGTGGGGAAGCCCTTATCTAGCAAACAACGAGGATGCAAAAATGCCAAAATATGAAACAAATGATGCTGGTAGCCAGGAACCCTCTACATATTTCGTCGAAGATGGTTCATACTTACGTTTGAATAATGTTGAGTTGGGATATTCACTGCCTCATAATATTGCTAAAAAAATTGATATACGTTTTTTTACTCGTGCTTCAAATCTGTTTACTATTACTAACTATACTGGATTAGACCCGGAAGTTTTATCATCGGGAATAAGTCTGGGGCAAGATGACAGCGCAAGGCCAATCTCTTCACAAGTAATGTTTGGTGTTAACTTTAATTTTTAAGAAACAAGACTATGGAGGCTAATACTATGAAAAAGATAAATAATTGTAGTTTGATGATTGTACTTATTGTATTAATTATTACATCATGTAAAGAAAACTTTTTTGAACATTTCCCCCCTGGGCAGATATCAGACAATACTTTAGAAGGAGCTAAAGGAGCGGAAACTGTGTTAACCGGTGCATATTCTGCTCTTAGCGGATTTCAGGTTAGCGCTTTTAACTCAATGGAAATAGGTACAGACAACAGGTTGTTCGGGAGTATTGCAGCAGATGATGGTTACGCCGGCTCACATATCGGGGACAGACCTAAGGTATGGACACATGAACTGTACCAGGTTCTTCCAACAAATGTGTGTGAAGAATATCGGTGGAAATATGTTTATGATGGGGTTTCGCGTGCAAACGATGCTCTTAAACTGATAAATGAGGCGGAAAATAATGGAGAACTTTCTGCTGAGAAGGCTAAAAAAATGAAAGCAGAAGCTCGGTTTATTAGAGGCTGGCTTCATTACAACCAAAAGATTGTTTTTAAATATATACCGTATATTACATTAAATCTCGAAAATCCAGTCAGCGATATGCCATATACTAAGGCAGAAATGGAGAATCCTTCGAAAGTTCCGAATATGACATCAGAGGATAATGAAATTGACACCTGGCGTTTAATTGAAGGAGATATCAAGTATGCTGTTGATAATCTTCCCGAGAAGCAAGAGGAGATTGGTAGGGTTGACAAATACGCAGCTGAAGTTCTTTTGGCCAGAGTTTTTCTGATGCAGGGGAAATATGCTGAAGTGAAACCTCTTTTAATTGATATTATTGAAAACAGCGGAGCAGAACTTGTTGAACATTTTTATTGGAATTATGACATTGTACATAACAACAATAAAGAATCCTTATTCGAGATTCAATCATTTACAAATTCCAATGGTATAGCAACTCAAAACTCTTTTAATACAGGATTAGGTGTAATGCCTCGTAAATTAGGAGGTTGGGGGCTTTATCAGATTTCGTTACAAACTGTAAATGCATTTCAGGTAAATGAACAAGGGCTGCCGCTGGAAAACTGGGACAAACACCCTTTTAAACATTCATATGGAATTTTATCTACTGAAGAGTTTCATCCTAGCGAGGAATTGGTGGATCCACGGTTGGATTGGACGGTGGGTAGGAGAGGAATCCCCTTTTTAGGATGGGGAATCCATATAGGATCCGGGTATGTTCGAGATCCTGCATTTGGAGGTGTATTTAATTCGAAAAAGCATATGTTTAGTTTTGAAGAAAATGGCAAAGAAAGACCTTCAACAATGTATAGTGGTTCAAGCACGCAGAATATCAGAAAGTTCCGTTTAGGTCATGTTTATTTATGGATGGCTGAGGTTGAAACGAATGAGGGCAATTTTGAGTCTGCAAGATGGTATATCAACAAACTACGTGAACGTGCTAGTAATCATGTTGTCATGGGAAAATGTTATTCATATGAATTTAATGATGACCTAGATCCCAATGTAAATTGGGATGAACCAGCAGCAAATTATAAAATTGGTCTTTATAGGACAGAAGACTTTAATACGAAGGATAAAGCTTGGCGTGCAATTCAAATAGAAACGTTTCTTGAGACAGCTGCTGAGGGATTGCGTTTTTTCGACTTGCGGCGTTGGGAAGAACATGGTAATTTTAATTTTTCCATGGTGGAATGGATGAACAATTATATTGAAAATGATTGGAAACAGTATAGGCCTTTTTTGAAAGAAGCTCAAGCCTTTTTTGACGAAGAGGATAAATACTTTCCTATTCCTCAAAGAGCAGTAGATGACCAACCTGGAATAATTAAACAGAACCCAAATTTTAGATAAACGATAATTCCAGACCTGTCATTAACAATAGGGTAGTCTGACTTTCATTGAACCACTTGTAGAAGTATCAGGGAAACAATAAAAAATCTCTGATAACATTTAATGTTCAGATTAGTAAAGAGGTTGATGACAGTTCTGTATTTATAAAATTCATGTGATATAGGTGTGTGATGAGAAAATACTTATGTCATGAAAATTCCTTTTAACTAATGGTAGAAATTTGTGCTGTCTGAGTACATGTTCATGGTGTCGATTCTAAATTGTTTTTACATGTGTTTTGTTATTGCTTCGCCTTTTGATAGAGGATCTATATTGCACATAGTTAATATGTTATGTGTAATTTGATAGTTAGTTGTAGTTAATTTTGTAAAAATTTTTGTGTAATGAAACAGAATTCTAAATATACGCAGTTAAACCGACGAAATTTTATAGGTCATGTTGGAGTAGTTTCAGCAGGCCTCACCCTAGGGGTGAAACCATGGTATATAAAAAAAGTAAATTCAAAAAGTATGATGAAGGAAAAGAAGTGTTCTCGTATAATGATTGGTTATGTTTGGAGACTGGAGAGTACTCCGGGAGGAAATATTGGAGATTATGCCATAACTCCGGGGTTAGTAACCCTTTTGGAACATAACTTTCCAAAATACCAGGTCACTGCATTGAATATGAAAAGAAGTTCAAAATTTAGAATCTATAATGAACTTCACGGATTTCCCAAATGTGATGTTGTTGATGATGCTTTAAGCAGTGTTTTTAGTAGCGAATTACTAAAAATAAAAAATGAGTTTGGAGGAACCCTGCCTATTATTAATAGTTCAAATATTGATATAGTGTTTGATAAATTTGCTTCGGGCATAATCAATCGGGTTAAACAGGAATATCCTCAATTTATTGATGTATTGCTTGAAACATGTCTTTTTATCTACAATAGTGGGATGATATTGGTTTATGGTGAAGAAACATTAGCGGGAAGCGGACCTATTGGTTTTTGGAATTATACTGTGTTAAGAAGCTTACCCCTTTTAATTGCGTGGAAATTAGGTATCCCTTATGGGATCTATGCTCATTCATTCGATTCATTTGGTGATGTTAATGATTCTGGTCAACCTTATTTTAGAAAGCTGCTGGAAAACGCAAAGTTTGTTTTTTGTCGTGATAGCAACTCTGTAGATTACGTGAAAAGTTTGCAAATAAATGCACCTAACCTCATGTTTGTACCTGATAGTACTATTTCTGCTAATCAGTGCGACAATAATTGGGCATCTGAGTTCATGAAACGCAATGGTCTAAATCAAAAACGTTTTTTAATAATTGTTGCACGGACTTGGAATCAGGGAGATAGAGGAAGCTCCACCATTGGAAGGAAAAGGGGATTTAGTCATATGGAGAAAATGAGACATATTATTAGCCAATGGGTGTTAAAAACGGGAATGAAGGTAATAATTACATCAGAAGTTGAGTCGGATTTCAATAATGTTGCAGAATTCATTTATTATAAATTACCTGAAAATATTCGCTCAAGTTGTATAATGCCAGATGCATTTTGGACAACGGAACAGGCTGTCGCCTTATATCGGCAAGCACGTATTATTGTTACTATGGAGGTACATTCCTTTTTAATGGCTATTCCTCAAGGTACTCCGACTATTGTCCCAACCTTTAGTGAGAGCGGAAGGAAAATTTGGATGTTAAATGATTTTAAACTTAACGATTGGCTTTTTGATATTGATAATGTTAGTGCGGAACAAATTGAAGACACTATTTTTAAAATAAATGATCAATATCAACATTATTCTGATTTAGTTAATACAAAGGTTATTCCTTATCTAAAAAACATTGAGGATCGAGCCATGAAAATTGTTGGGAAAGCTTTAGTTCCTGAAGCTAAATAATTATTAGCCAGCTTTTTTTCGTGAGCTGGCTGATTTGATTTATAATCTTGTATTTTGTTATCATGATCAATATTAACCGAAGAAACTTTGTAAAAACCACAGCCCTGGCCGGCACCGGGCTTACCTTTGTCCCGGGCACAGTACTGGGTAAGCGCTTTGGCCATGTTTCGCCGAGCGACAAGTTAAACATTGCCGGTGTAGGCGTGGGCGGCATGGGTCGCAACAACCTGCGCAACATGAACGGCGAAAACATTGTGGCCCTGTGCGACGTAGACTGGAACTATGCCGCCAAAACATTTAAAGATTACCCTAAAGCCAAACAGTTTAAAGACTGGCGCGAGATGCTCGACAAAATGGGAAATTCCATTGATGCGGTAATGGTAGCTACACCCGACCATACCCACGCCGGAGTAACAGCCCATGCCATCACGCTGGGCAAACACGTGTATACGCAAAAACCGCTGACCCATTCAGTTTACGAGTCACGTCTGCTAACTAAACTGGCCAAAAAGTATGGCGTGTCCACACAAATGGGCAATCAGGGAAACTCGTTTGGTGACATACGGCGGGTGTGCGAATGGATTTGGTCAGGCGCAATAGGGGAAGTCACCGAGGTACATGCCTGGACCGATCGCCCCATCTGGCCTCAGGGACTGCAACGCCCCACCGAAACAGTGAAAGTTCCTAAAACCCTCGACTGGGACCTCTTCCTGGGCCCAGCTGCATTCCGCCCCTACCACCCGGCCTATACGCCCTGGAACTGGCGTGGCTGGTGGGATTACGGTACCGGTGCTCTCGGTGATATGGCCTGCCATGTACTCGACCCGGTATTCTGGGCTCTTAAGCTGAAATATCCGACCAAAGTAGAAGCATCCTCCACATTGGTTAATACCGAAAGTGCACCGCATGCCGAGGTTGTGGAATATACTTTCCCGGCACGGAAAAACCTCCCTGACGTGGGTATGCCCGAGGTAAAGGTTACCTGGTACGATGGAGGATTACTACCGCGCCGTCCCATAGAACTGGCCGATGGCGAAATACTCGGCAAAGACAGCGGCGGTGGACTGTTGTTTGTCGGGACCAAAGGGAAAATCATGACCAGCTACTACGGAATGAAACCCACCCTGCTTCCTTATTCCAAAATGGAAAAATTTGAAGAGCCCAGGCCGGTATTGCGCCGTATCCCCGGCTCTGGTGACAGCCCGTGGTCCGGGGCGCACGAACGCGACTGGATTCGTGCCTGTAAGGAACCGGCAGGAAGCCGCACCGAAACGAGTGCCAATTTCGCCTACTCCGGCCCGTTTAACGAAATGGTGGTAATAGGCGTGCTGGCTGTCCGTCTCCAGGGATTGAACCGTATCCTGGAATGGGACGGCGAAAATATGCAATTCACCAACATATCCGACTCGGATAAAATTAAAGTGGTATCTGTCGATAAATTTGAAGTGGTGGACGGCGACCCGCGCTTCGACAGGCAGTACGCTGAATTTAATGCAAAAGATATGGCCGAGGAATGGGTGAAACATACCTACCGCGATGGTTGGTCGTTGCCCGAAATGCCATAAGGATAGGAACAAAAAACACAGAAGGGGCCGTCTCTTGTCAGCCCCTTCATTTTTTTTAATTATTTAATTCTACAATTCAAGTTATGAAGAAAAGTATATTCGTAAAAATTTCTGTTTTACTGGCAGTTATGGTTTTATCGTTAGCTGTTTTTGCACAAAAAAGCAAGCTGGACAAAGCCGGCTGGAAACTGGGGGTACAAAGTTACTCGTTCCATAGATTTACTTTTACAGAAGCCGTTGACATAGCCCACCAGCTGGGACTGAACTACATGGAAGTGTATTACGGCCAGCCTTTGGGCGAAGGCATGGAAGGCACCATGGATTTCAGGATGGATAAAGAAACCCGCAAACAGATACTGAAATATGCCCAATCAAAAAAGGTTAAAATCATGGCCAGCGGCGTGGTTATCTGCAAAGACGAACAGGAATGGAAACAGCTTTTTGAATTTGCCAATGCCATGGGCATTAAAATCATTACCTGCGAGCCGGAGTACAAACACCTGGAATATGTGGATGAACTGGCCAACAAGTACAAAATAGATGTGGCCATCCACAACCACCCGAAACCATCGAATTACTGGAAGCCTGAAATGTTTCTCGAAGCCACCAAAGAGCTGAGCAGCCGGATTGGGGCATGTGCCGATGTGGGCCACTGGGCACGCATGGGGCTCGACCCGGCAGAATGCCTAAAAAAGTACAATGGCAAGGTAAAGTCGCTGCACTTTAAAGACATTAAAGCAGCAGAAGCGGGGGAAGCCGAACGCCACGATGTGATTTGGGGGACCGGTTCGCTGGATATAGAAGGCATGCTTGCGGAATTAAAAAAACAAGACTTCGAAGGCCTCTTTTCCATCGAATACGAACACAACTGGGATAACTCGGTTCCCGATATCGAAAAAAGCATTACATATTTCAAAAAGCTTGTCGATGAACTATATTAAATGTAGTTATGGAAGCTTTAATAGAAAGCGGCAATAAATTATCAGAGTCGATAAAACATTAAAAAAGCATGAAAAATTTATTTATCACTTGGCTTTTCGTTCTATTTATTGGTACTGCATTTGCGCAGGGACAAAAACAGAATCAACCTGATAGTAACAATGCAATTGTAGACCTTTTACAACCTGCTACTGCATCTCAAATACGTGGTTTCTTGGGAGAAAAATTGGATGCTTCTTACTACAATCGGATACTAGCACAGGATGTTGAACGACTAATTTCTCCGTTTTGGAACCGGACAGAAACCAGTTGCTGGCAAAGTGAATTTTGGGGGAAATGGTTAACGTCGGCCGTATTGGCTTATTGCTACCATCCTGAACCGCAATTGAAAGATATTTTAGATATGGCAGTTGAGGGGCTTATAGCTACTCAATCAGCTAATGGATATATCGGGAATTATGCAGATGATTGGCATCTTAAAAATTGGGATATATGGGGAAGAAAGTACTGTTTGCTTGGTTTATTGGCATATTACAATCTTAGAAAAGATGGTACTGTATTGCAAGCAGCTTGTAACCTAGCTGACCATTTAATAAAAGAACTTGCTGATAATAAAGTATTGATTGTAAAACAAGGGAACCACCGTGGTATGGCTGCTTCTTCGATACTAGAACCCATTTGCCTTCTTTTCTCTCGGACAAAAGAAAAACGATACCTTGAATTTGCCAAAGAAATTGTACGTCAGTGGGAAATTACTGATGGACCTCAACTTATTACAAAAGCAAATGTTGATGTGTCAAAACGTTTCCCAAAAACTACAAACTGGTATGGATGGGAGCAGGGGCAAAAGGCATATGAAATGATGTCATGCTACGAAGGATTGCTAGAATTTTATCGCTTAACAGGGAAAGACGAATATAAAGAAGCAGTTGAAAAAACTTGGGAAAATATACGTAGTACTGAAATAAATATCGTTGGTTCAGGGGCATCTATAGAATGTTGGTTTGGCGGAAAGGAATTACAATCACAACCAATTCTCCATTACCAAGAAACTTGTGTTACGGTAACTTGGATAAAACTATGCCAGAAATTACTACGATTAACAGGAGAAGCTAAATATGCAGATGCTATTGAACAAGCATATTACAATGCCTTATTGGGATCTATGAAGCCTGATGGAGCAGAATGGGCGATGTACTCCCCTCTCTCCGGGCAACGGATGGTAGGCAGTGAACAATGCGGCATGGGGATAAATTGCTGTAAGGCTAATGGCCCCCGCAGTTTATTCTCATTTCCATCTACTGTTGCAATGGGCAGAAACGATGGGCTACAGGTAAATTTTTATGCAAAGGGAGCTTATGTTCTTCAAACCCCGGATGGGCAGAAAGTCAAATTGGTACAGGAAACAGATTATCCGATTAGTGGAAAAATCAACATCAAAATAGAATTGCCCAAGTCGGAAGAAATGGCAATCCGGTTACGTATACCTGAATGGAGCAAACATTCTTCTCTTTTTGTGAACGAGAAATCAGTTCCGGGAATTACTGCCGGGCAATATGTCGTTATCCAAAAGAAATGGAAAGACAAGGACAAAATAAGTTTGTACCTGGATATGAAAGGTAAAATTATAAAACCAGGGAAACAAACTGAGAATATAGCTATCGTACGAGGTCCAATTGTCTTTGCACGCGACAGCCGCTTGCTCGGTTCACCCCTCGATGCATGGTTAATCCCGTTAACTGATAAAGACGGTTATTTAAATTTGAAAATGAACGAACAAAAACCACAAGGTTTCTGGATGCAATGCAAAGTGCAGTGCAAATACGAACCTACTCAAAAAGGAGGTGACCAACAAGGTCAGTTAACCTTTTGCGATTACGCTTCGGCCGGAAACACCTTCGACGAGCGTTCACGTTTTCGGGTTTGGTTTCCTCAGTTAATTGATCCTCGAAAGTAAGTTATAGTAATCTTTTCTTATAAAACCATTTTTACAAAGCCAATTGGAGAAGAGCTTGACAGGCTCGTCGAAGTGGCATAAAAAACAAAGAAAGGAGGAGAATATGGGAAATACCCCAAGAGTGTATGGGCGAGGTACGTTCTTTTAACTCAAAAAAGGAAAATCAAGAGGCGTTTTATGCTCGAAGGACAAAGGATACAGAATATTTAAAGGTGGAGTTAAACCAAATTGACTCCAATTGAATAGCCTTTGCTTCATAAGCCGGAAAAAAATCAATTTGGATATTTAAGTTTACTTTTTCTGGAGATAGTCAAATGAATCAAAAAAATATCAAAAAAATGAAACATAACTTTTTATTTGCGTATCTATGTATTTTTCTTTTTTCATGTTCGCAACAGAAAAAAGAGATTCAATTCGCAGAGCGCCCCAAAACCCCCGTTATGGGCTGGGCCAGTTGGAACAATTACAGGGTGAACATCAATGAAGATATTATAAAACAACAGGCCGATGCCATGGTTGATCGGGGCATGGCCGATGCCGGCTACCGTTACATAAATATCGATGACGGATATTTTGGTGGCCGCGATTCGGAAGGGAATTTACTGGTACACAAAGAGCGTTTCCCTGGAGGGATGAAAGCCTTGGCCGGGTACATTCATTCGAAAGGCTTACGTGCCGGTATTTACACAGACGCAGGGATTAACACCTGCGCATCCTTCTGGAACAAAGATACCCTTGGGATAGGTATGGGACTTTTTGGACACGAATACCGCGACCTGTCGTTGTTTTTAAATGACTGGAAATATGATTTCGTAAAAATCGACTGGTGTGGCGGCGACTGGTTGGGCTTCGACGAACAAATCCGCTATACCGAGCTGGGCAGGATAATACGCGAACTAAGGCCTGATGCAGTTTATAATATTTGCCGCTGGAAATTTCCGGGGAAATGGGCTGTACAGGTTGCCGATTCGTGGCGCATATCAGAAGATATTGCCAATACCTTTGAATCGGTGATGCACATTGTGGATTTGAATGCCGATTTATGGTGCTACAGCGGCCCCGGGCATGTAAACGACATGGATATGTTGCAGGTGGGCCGCGGAATGACCTACGAAGAAGACAAAACCCATTTTACCATGTGGTGCATTATGAACTCTCCCTTGCTGGCCGGTAACGATTTAACGACCATGTCGGACGAAACGCTTTCAATTTTAACAAACGAAGAGGTAATTGCCCTCAACCAGGATCCGATGGTATATCAGGCACGCCGTTTGGTTGATCACGGCGATCATGAAATTTGGGGCAGGCCTTTGGTTTCAGCTATAAGCGGCGAGGTTGGGGTTGTTCTGCTCAACCGTGGCGAAAAGCCGGCCGAAATCACTTTAAACCTCGAAACCATTGGTATTAACGCTTCGGAAGGTTACAAAGTAAAGGATTTGTGGAAAAAAGAAACACAGCAAAATGTTACCAAAGATTCGTTGACATACACGGTTCCCGTTCATGGCGTGGTAGCCTTAAAAATTGATGGTGAATCAATCCCGTTCAATATTTTTCAACAATAAGAGTTCAAAAAAAATAAATCTTCCCCACTACCCCTCGTTTGCAACAGGGGATAGACTGTTTCGTATTTGTAATGCATTTTTTTCAGCAACATGGTTTTTTATGATGTAATCGCTATTTTTAAAATAAAAGAATGTCAGCAGACAATTACTTTATTACTGACCAGAACGCTGTTTATTTTTTAACATTCACTGTTTGGCTCATGAAAATCCGGTTCGGGCTTTGATAGTTGCGAAACCATATGAATACCTGCTTAGTTAGGCACGCGATTATTCAGGTAAAAAAGGTTTTGTACATGCACAAACAGAAATCTAAATCAGTAAAAAGACTTAATGGAAAATTGAGAGTTACAAACTCTAAGACAGCTTCCCCCTCGTTGCAAACAAGGGGCAGTTGGGCTTGCTGCAGGAGAGGTGGAAATGACTTTATAATCATTAAAACCATGTATAAAGTGTTCCACCTAATGGGTACGGAGCCGCTAAAACATTTTAAGGATAAAGATTCCACCAATTTTTATAATAATCTCTTACAAGCAATACTTCTTCAGCTGCTATTCCTTTCCCAATTTTTTGTTCGTTCGTATTAACCATGAATGGATTCAAAGGTGGGAAATGACCGTCTATTGTATATTGAACACACCATAATACATATTCTCCAAGAAAAACCTTTCCAGGTCTGTTTCCCCAAAACAACAACTCTTTCAAAATGAACAAATTAATCATTTTTAACTTACGGACAAGCTGTTTTAAGACAAAGATGTCTTATATTGTATTAATTATTTGAGTATTAATCAATTTAATAGATTACGATTATGGGATTAGTTGTTGCGCCTGTATTAAAAGGTATGGAAGAAGAATGGAAAAATTGGATTCTAAAAATGAAGGGTGAAAAGAAAAAAGACTGGGATGAACTGAATAAACGTTATAGTCTTACCCGCCATGATGTCTGGGCAGTAGAAACTCCAAATGGATTAATGGCAGTTGTGCTTCACGAAGGTCCTGGTGCGGAATCGTTTATGCACGATGTGGCAGTATCTGATCATCCTATTGACATTCTTATGAAGGAAAATATAGAAAAATGTCACGGGATGGATATGAATGCCCCGCCTTCGGGCCCTATGCCGGAAAAACTTATTTAGGTTAGGACTTTAAGATGACTATTGAAATATTGGATATTGAAATAGACATTCAGTATTTCATTAGTAGTTTTTAATTTATTGACGTGATGATCAAGTTCTCTGCTGGTTCGGATGTACAGCCCGCCCCGTTTAGCAACACGCTGACGCAAGATTGCATCTTGTGGCAATTTCCAACGATACATCAACATACGTGTGGCGTAAAAAGGAACACGGTAAAATCGTGCCTCTTTGGGAACAAAAGAAAAAACACATACTACCGGTTTTGAGGAAATAAAATAAATGCCAGGATAAATACAGAAAAAACTGTCACAACTGACGACCTTTTTTGTACTCTTCCTAACAATTGGAAGTTGCAATCTAATTTGCGAGAGTTTGGCATGAATCACCACCGAACCTGAACCATTAATGAGCCATTTGAGCCAATAATATTTTAATTTTACCCTAATTTATCTAATTCCCGTTCAATACGGTGCACAAG
The DNA here is from genome assembly GCF_003573545.1 of Mariniphaga sediminis. Classification (GTDB taxonomy): domain Bacteria; phylum Bacteroidota; class Bacteroidia; order Bacteroidales; family Prolixibacteraceae; genus Mariniphaga; species Mariniphaga sediminis. The sequence goes on from NZ_QWET01000016.1 coordinate 81,611, forward strand.
GTAAAAAGGCAGATTAACAAGAGTAAACGTTTTACCTGCAATAGTTTTGGCTTTTTGTATCAGGTATTCCCCCTGATAGACTCTTACTGCAATATTATGAGGGGCACGATCCATAAACTGGTGCAACGATTTTAATTTTCCAATACTTCCTGATTTTACTTCAATGGGAATAAGTTTTCCCCGCCAGGGTAAAATATAATCTACCTCGGCACTTGATTCTTTTTTGTCGCGTACCCAAAAATTTAGTTTGTTACTAATCGAGAAATTGGATGCAAGCAACTCCTGTCCGGTAATGTGCTCGGCAATAATTCCCCGGTATGTATCACCAATATTTTCGTTAAAAACGAGCTCGCCCATCAATCCCCGTGCATGATTAATCAATCCGGTATCTAACACATGGAGACGGGGTTTCCTTTTCAGTGAAGGAGAAGCCGGTACTTCCAAATTGGTGCTTGGATATACCATCCGTATCAACATTGTTTTTTCGAGGGCACGAAATGCTTCTCGCATTTCTCTTGAACGGTATTCCGAATTTCCAAATTTTTCAAATGTAACTTTAGTCCCACCCATAGCAAAAGCATGGTCAATGACATGCCTGATGTAAGTTGTTTGTGCTGAAGAAACAGCATACTTTTCCACATCGTCGGAAAAAGAATAGATTAGACTATCGTAAACCGAACCGAGTGAAGAAATATCGGTACCGTTTGCATAAAGTTTCAATACCTCGGGCATTCCACCAATGGTGGCATATTTTTTAAATTGTGCCGTAAGCTGGTTATGCAAAAAAACCGGGACTTCAGGTCTTTCAAGCTCTGCTGCCAATAATTCGTTATTGGTGGCATAGAGGAATTCCTTAAATGAACAGGGGTGAATTGCCAGGTATTCCACCCTGCCCACCGGGGAGGAAATTTTTCTGTCCATTATGCTCTCTAAAAGTGACCCCGCAGTTATTACGAACAGTTCATTAGCCTCTTCATAAAAATACCTGAGAAGAGCTATCGCTTTTGGAGAGTTCTGAATTTCATCAATAAAAATAAGGGTTGTCCCCCCGTTTCTCTTCTTCCCTGCATAAATAAACAGGTTAGTGATTAAATCAAGGAAAGGATAGTTCTGCTCAAATAATTGTCTTTCTTCTTCTTTTTCAAGATTAAGGTAAATGTACTGGTCAAACTGTTCAGAAAACATATTTATAGCAGTAGTTTTCCCTACCTGCCTGGCACCTCTTATGACCAGAGGTTTTCGGAACTCCTTACTTTTCCATTTTACCAGTTCTTCTAATATTTCCCGCTTAAACATTTTTACTTTTGTACTAAAGTGAGGGTTAAAAATACAAAAAGTTGTATTAAAGTGAGGGTTAATTATAAAAAATATTGTATTACAGAGAGGGATACATTTTATACCAGACAAACAATTTTATAAACTAAAGACCATGTAATGCTTTCAAATATAATACGACCATGAATAAATTTTATCCACACAAAAGCAATATTATCATTTTCATGGGGGGTTACATTGAACATCAATGAAAACAAACAATAATAATGAGAAATACAGCTAAGTGTTAACTACCACCATTCTTTATCAGGTTTTACAGAAAGTAATTCGCAATGCCTTCCTGAAACTGCAACCTATAAACTCACAAAACCGACACAAGTACTGAGATTGGCACACTTGTATAATTTATACTAAACGCAAAAAAGAACAAATAACAACAGAATACGTATTACTTTTTGTCCATGGTATAATTTGATTATTATGATTTTATCGGACGTCATGTCCATTTTATAAAGAGGTCTTAAAATATACAACTATGCCAATCTACATGGATCGTCATGATGTTTCAGAAGAGGTAACTGCTGAAGCTGTTGCAAAACTTCATCAAGAAGATTTGAAAATCCAGCATAAATTTAACTGCAGGGGATTAACATATTGGTTTGATGATAAAAGAAAGACTGCATTTTGTCTTATCGAAGCACCAGACGAACAGAGCCTTATTAATATGCATAACAGCGCCCATGGTGTAGTTCCTCATCGTATTATTGAAGTTGAACCCAGTATCGTGGAATCATTTTTAGGAAGAATAGAAGATCCTGAAAAATCAAAAAACGTCAGCCTGAATATCATTAATGAACCTGCATTCAGAACCATTATGATGACGGGGCTTGAGCAATTATCCTATCTGGATACGGAAATTCAGTCTTTGAAAGAATCTATAAATAAAATCAATCAATCAATTTCCGCTACAATCAAATCTTTCAAGGGAAGGGTAGTTAATCAAACTTCAGATTATTTTCTGGTTTCTTTTGAATCTGTCTCACATGCCATTAACTGTGCCGTTCAGGTACAAACGGATTTTAATCAGTGGAAAGAACAAAATAAGTTGGATAATATTGAGCTGAAAACTGGATTAAGCGCTGGTGTTCCTGTTACTGATAAAGAATCTGTTTTTGAAGATACCATTCAAAGGGCTGAACGTTTGTACTATATTTCAAGGGCAAAAATTGTGATCACAAACGAGGTTAAAGAGCTATACCAGAGCGAGAATCAAAATGTTTCTTTTCAACCCGATATTATAAGTCCAATATCGCCAAATGATGAGGATTTACTCCATAATTTAATGGACTACATGGAATCAATCTGGACTAAGCATTCATTTCACTCTAACGATTTAAGCAAAGAATTAAATTTAAGTAAATCCAATCTATACCGGAAAATGACCTCAATTACCGGAGAATCGCCTAATGCATTTATCAAAGAATTCAGGCTTAACAAGGCTTTAAGTTATATTCGCTCAAAAAAAGGGAACATTTCAGAAATTGCCTATGAAACAGGCTTTGGAAGTCCCTCATATTTTACAAAATGCTTTCAACAAAAATATGGTGTAAGCCCTACCGACTACCTTCATTTACTGGACATTTAGTACAATCCAGAATAAAAGACAATTTTGTATTTATTTTGAATCAATCTTACAAGCATTTGAATAAAATGTAGTAACACCTGAGCACTTTTCTGCCGTATATTTGATTTTCTATAACAGTCACAATCATCTAATCAGTAGCTGACCGCAACAAAGGAAATCTGTTCAGGATTACGAATGAATCATTTTAACCAGGTACTATGAACAGAACATTATTTGAACGATTAGAAGGAAGAGAAGGCATCGCAAAAATTGGGAATGATGCGGTTGAAAACCACATGAACAACCCGGGAGTGAGTACACGGTTTTTGTCTTGCAAAGAAAATCAGGAGGATTTGGCAGTAATATTTAAATAATAATGGAGGATTGAAAAATGAAAATTGCAAAAGAAAACATTGAAGTAAAAATGGAAATTCCTGGCGCCGTTGTACGCCAAAGAACAGATTTTGGTGATGCATCAGGATTAGGTAAAATTAGCGGTGAGTATTTTAGCCTTTCTGAAGGGGTCGATACTACTCCTCTTTTTATCGGACTTGAAGGAAACCAATGCCAATGTCCCCACTGGGGATATGTTCTGAAAGGTGAGATTACAACTACTGATGCAGAGGGCAATCAGGAAACAGTTACCACAAATGATTTATTCTACTGGCCTGCCGGGCATAATGTTAAGGTCAATGCTGATGCAGAAATTATCATGTTCAGCCCACAGCATGAACACAGTGAGGTAATTAATCACATGATTGAAAAGACGAAAGGATAATACGATGGAAACAAAAATTAAAAATCTGCAAGAAGACATCTTGCAGGAATTTGAAACAAAAATCAGGGGAGAGTTAGTATTTCCCGACAATCAGAAGTACGAAGAAACCCGTAAAGTCTATAACGGAATGATCGATAAGAAGCCGGGGCTTATTGTAAAATGTGTCGATGTTGCAGACGTAATTTCTGCAGTAACTTTTGGCAGAGAAAATAATTTGCTCGTTTCGGTTCGCGGAGGAGGTCATAATGCCGGGGGGCTTGGAATTTGCGATGACGGATTGGTCATTGATTTATCAGGAATCAAATTTATTCGGGTTGACACATCGGATAATACGGTACGTGTTGGAGGCGGCAATGTTTGGGGAGAAGTAGATCATGCAACTCATCCTTTTGGCCTGGCTGTGCCCGCTGGAATAATTTCAACAACCGGTGTCGGCGGATTAACCTTGGGCGGTGGCGTTGGTCATTTATCCAGAAATTTTGGATTGACTATTGATAATCTTCTTGAAGCGGACATGGTTTTAGCTGACGGAAGTTTTGTGACTGTAAATAATGAAAAGAATACCGATCTTTTCTGGGCAATAAGGGGAGGAGGAGGAAATTTTGGTATTGTAACTTCCTTTAAATTCCAGGCTCATGAAGTAAACACAGTTTATGGCGGACCAACATTATGGCCTATTGAAAAAACGGAAGAAATAATGGAATGGTACGATGGTTTTCTTCATAACGCCCCCGATGAATTAAATGGATTTGTCGCCACTTTGGTTATTCCGGGGCCACCTTTTCCGCCTCATTTACACAACAAGAAATTTTGCGGAATTGTCTGGTGCTACTCTGGTGACGTAAAAAAAGGACCTGAAGTTTTTGAGCCAGTTATAGCCATGAATCCATTGTTTGAACATGTGGGAGAAATGCCTTATCCTTCAGTACAAACTTTGTTTGACGGACTCTTGCCTCCAGGCATGCAATGGTACTGGCGAGCTGATTTTTTCAATGACATTCCCGCTGATGCAGCGGCTCTTCATAAAAAATTCGGTTCAGAAATTCCAACACCACTTTCGCAAATGCATTTGTATCCAATAAGTGGCGCGGCTGGCAGAGTTGGGAAAACGGAAACTCCCTGGGCATATCGCGATGCAAAATATGCCGGCGTATTTGTTGGTATTGATCCGGATCCTGTTAATGCAGAAAAAATTACAAAGTGGGCTAAAGATTACTGGAATGCATTGCACCCATATTCTTCAGGGGGAGCCTATTTAAACTTTATCATGAATGAGGGACAGGAACGGATTAAAGCAAGTTACAAGGATAATTATGAGCGATTAAGTCAAATCAAAAAGAAGTATGATCCCGCCAATTTTTTCCGGGTAAATCAAAATATTGTTCCGGCTGAGTAAGCGGAACACTTACTATCAGGTGAACATGATCTTTTTGGATATTAATTTTCAATCATTTCACATGATTTCCATTCCAACAGCATTGGGATGCCCTGCGGTAGCAATTCCTTGATCAAACCTTCAAGAACGCGAAATAGGTATTTAGGTGTCCATACAATATGATAGGTACACCTACACCCATAAATTACATGGTTCTGTCAATTGAATCATAATAAAAGACATAAATGTCTTTTATATCTACGGATTAATTTGTAACTTGTTTAATATTTGAACTTAACCCCAATTACATGATAATCAGATGAATTGTTTAATGTAAAATCAGTCATCATGAAACTCAAAACTATTCTTTTTTTATTAAACATTTGGATTATTGGAGATAAAGATCCTTCCAATATCTCCTATGGTTCAATTTTATCCTCTCTATCTCAGGCGAAGTCTGAGGTTGAACTTTTTGATGGACTGGGCTCATATAAATGCAGCTTAAGTGAATTTTCTTCAAATGCTCAGGATTACTTGAATCAGGGTTTTATTTGGTTGCAATCCTTTAACCATGATGAAGCAATTCGCTTGTTCACAAAAGCAACAGAAATTGATCCTAATTGCGCAATTGCATGGTGGGCGATATCGTATGCTCAAGGACCAAATTATAATGATCCATTCATGACGGAGCAAAGGAATCAAGCTTCGTGGGATGCATTGCAGAAAGCTATAAAACTTTTAGAATCTGCATCACCTATAGAAAGAGACCTCATTGAAACATTGAAAACCCGATATGAGAATCCATTCCCAGCAGATCGTTCAAAACTGGAAAAAGCCTTTGCTGAATCAATGGCAAAAGTTTGGAAGAAATACCCTGAAAATCCGGACGTTGGAGCAATATATGCCGAATCAATGATGCAAATCAGACCTTGGGGTTTATACACTACTGACCGCGAACCTGTAGAAGGCACGGAATTTATTGTAGAGACACTGGAACAAGTTCTTAATTTGAACCCAAATCATCCCGGAGCATGTCACTTATACATACATGCAGTTGAACAAGGTAAGATTCCTGAGAAAGCGCTTGCAGTTGCTGAACGTTTAGGCAACATGGTTCCTGCCAGCGGACACATGATTCATATGCCTTCGCACATTTATACCAGAGTAAACATGTGGGATCGTTCGATTATTCAAAACGAATTAGCCATGGAGGCGGATATCCGGTATCGAAAGATTTCTCCAAATCAGGGAATTCAACATATGTATATGGTACATAATAATCATATTCTTTCATATTCTGCAATGATGATAGGACATAAAAATAAAGCTCTTGATGCATCCCGTCATATGTGGACCGATATACCCAAGGATAAACTCAAGATGCTCACGCCTGACATTGATATTTGGATGTGTTCTGTTTACGATGTGCAAAAGCGCTTTGGCCTTTGGGATGAACTACTTGAAGAACCTGCACCTCCAGAATTTATGCCTATAACTTCTGCTATGTGGCGGGCACATCGTGCTATTGCATATGCCGCTAAAAAGAATTTTGATGCTGCAGAAACAGAGTATGCTGAGTTTAAAGAATTATACAACACTACTCCTCCACAGGAATTGTTATTTCCGGGATGGACTGAGGAGTCATATCGAAAACGTTTGGATCCGATTCTTCATTTTGTTCCCGGTGAAATTGCACTACAAAAAGAAGATTATGCACTTGCCATTGAACATTTGAAAAAGGCAGTGTTGGCAGAAGATGAATTAGGTTTTGGTGGAGAGCCACCTGAATATCTCCAACCAATCAGACATACTCTGGGTGCCGTTTATTTTAAAGCTGAAAAATTCGAAGCTGCGGAACAAGTGTATCGCGAAGATCTTGAAGAGTTTCCCGGAAATGGATGGTCATTGTATGGATTAAGCAGGGCCCTTGATGCACAGGGTAAATCAACAGAAGCGGACATTGTAGAAAGACAGTTCCTAACTGCTTGGGCAGAAGCAGATGTTCCACTCCTTAAAACAACATGTGAATGTATTAAGGACATGTAATTATTCAGCTTTCCAATTTTTTTAATGTCAGCAAAATGTGATAGGTACCTTCCTATTCTATTACTTCAGGTGTATAAGAAGTGGAATTTTCATCAGGATTATAATCAATTTTACAGTCTCTGATGTTATCCTCTGGTGGTTCCGGCATTTTCAGAGGAAGCGATTCCATTGGGAGAACCGTGTCTCGATTCGATACAATACAGCTCGCAACTTTGTAGCAACACTTCGGGATATGGTCCCTGAAGGCATAACACCTTTCGAAACTTCTGAACTGAAGATTTCTTACAATGAGAATGCTGTGGAATACACTCATATCGTGCTTGATGAATTTGAATATCCCCTGACAGCCGGAAGTTGCAACCTGATTTGTGAAAGTTTAGTGTAAATAATCAGCAAATTGGATCAATCTTTCAATATTTTTCAATACAAAAATTAGTAAATTGTATATGCAATTTTTAGCATATGCTTTTATTTTTATCCATTACAGGTATTTTTTTGTCATTAATTTTACTGTATTTCAATGCGAAGAAATACACATCTACCATCTACCTGAGTTTATTCTTTTTATTTATTAGCCTTTATGGTTTTTATCAGTACATTTTACTGTATTCCAAATCAGTAACACTTATCAGTCTTTTCCTTTTTAATTTATCGGTTGCAGGCTCTCCCGTTTATTTAATCGGGCCGATGCTATTTTGGTACACAAGAAGTGTTTTAACAGATGATGCGAAACTGAAAAGAAGCGATTTTTGGCATTTTATCCCAGCAGTTATCTTTTTTATTTCAGCTTTACCAAATTCCTTTGTTCCCTGGCACGAAAAAGTAGAAGCTGCTGAAACTGTTATTCATGACCAGAGCTACATTATGATTTACAAAGCCACATTATTAAGTGAAATTTTCTCTTCTGTTACAATTTTCATAACACGTCTCTTCCTGGTTTTAGGATATACAATATGGTCTATTGGCTTATTCATAAACTATCTGGTAAAGAAAAAATCATCTGCAGTTTTGTCGAAACAACAATTTATGAGAAAATGGTTGTGTTATTTACTGGGATTTATGTTGATTTTGGTTGTCAGCCAGATGGCCCTCGTCATTAAAAGTTTTGAAATGCATTTTTCTACCGTATTCTTTACATTTAATATCATACGTGTTGTATCAGTAGTCGGGCTTCTTGGATTGCTTATCTCGCCATTCTTTTTTCCAACCATTCTTTATGGGTTACCCCGAATGTCTAAAACAAATGAGACAAAGCCGTCCTTTTATTCTTTTGAATCCGATTATCTTCAATCCATAGGGAAAAAATCAGATTCTGTTATGGAAGAGCTGCAGCTTTATCTGGAACCCGATTGTAATCTTGCCTTTTTTTCAAAGCAAATTAATATTCCAGCTCATCATCTTTCATATTATTTCAGGGAGGTAAAAAAACAACGTTTTAATGATTTCAGAAATGAGTGGCGAATTAACCATGCAAAAGCCCTTATTCAGGAGGGAAAGGCAAATGAGATTACCTTGGAAGCCATTGGGACGCTTTCCGGATTCTCATCGCGAAATGCATTTATTACTGACTTTAAAAAGCTGGAAGGAGAATCTCCAGGCACCTATGCTGCCCGCTTCAATTAAAAAATTTCTTTAAAAACCATCTTCCCTTGCACCATTTTTCAAAAACAGTACAAGGTGAACCTCCAAAAATTTCCTCTTTTTTTTTCACTTCCCGAATTTTGTTTGAAGTTATATAACTACAGCTGAATTCATGAGACGGTAATGCAAATCTGGATTAACCAGCCACGCATGACCGTCTCTGAACAGCAGTAGTAAAAACACATTCTTAATTCAACTGAGTTATAACTTTAAAAACTAAAAATCATGGAAAAAAAATTGTTTGAAAAAAGAACCATCAAAAGAATGATTCCTTATGTATTAGCTCTAGTTCTGATTTCTATTTCATTCCAGTCTTGCCAAAAGGATGAAATACTACTGAACGATTTTGAAAATGAATCTATCCAATTAAAAAGTGCAACTATTTCAATTGGTGCGATTGATGCACTGATTGATAAAATTGAAAATTATGAAACCGCAGGTGTATTAGATTCCAAACTGGCAAATGTTTTTATCAAAGAACTTGAAAATGTAAAGAAAAGCCTGGAAAAAGGAAATGAGAAAGCGGCAGAAAACCTGCTTCAGGCAATCATATATCAACTTGAGGGTATGGTGAAAGCCGGAAACATTGAGACATCTATTGGTGAAGGACTTATTTCTCAACTGGAATCAATGGTTGGAGAATATCCAACATTTACTGATACGAGAGACGGTCATGTTTATAAGATAGTTACCATCGGAAATCAGACCTGGATGGCTGAGAACCTGGCGTATGATGCAGGTACCGGATGTTACGCTTATAACAATGATGAAAGTAATGTGGCTATTTATGGCAGATTATATACATGGAATGCAGCGATGGCAGGAGGAACCACCCCCGGTGCACAAGGTATTAGCCCTGATGGTTGGCACATTCCAACGATTGCAGAATGGGAAGAACTTCGGTCGTACCTTGGTGGAGAAGAAGTTGCCGGCGGAAAGATGAAAACAACAGGTACAATACAAGATGGTACTGGTTTATGGGTAACTCCAAATACAGCGGCTACCAACGAAAGTGGTTTTAGCGGGTTACCCGGAGGTATTGTTAATTACTCAGGTAATTCTGAAGCTATAGGCATATATGGATTTTGGTGGAGTTCTAACCAAACCACAACAACCACTGCTGCAAATATGCGTTTAGATTTTGGTTCAGGGTATTTAGTTCGACAAGATCTGAATAAGATATATGGGCAAAGTATCCGTTGTATTAAAGATAGCGAATAAGTGAAGTTTGACTATTTGGTTAATTTTGATTTTTAGGGAAATACAGAATTAATCTAAATGATTTCGGAGAATTAGGCATTTACATTCTAACCTTGAATAAATCCAGGCTCAAAAAAAAGAGGTCGATACTGACCTCTTTTTGCTTTTGGCTCCCCTGACAGTTGGAAGTTGCAACCTAATATGTGAAAGTTTGGTGTGAATTTGCATCAACTTGAACTAATCTTCTTGTATTTTTCAATACAAAAAATTCGTAAATTGTACCTCATAATTAATGTAGTAGATGCTTTTATTTTTATCGATAGCCGGCATTTTCTTGTCTTTGCTTCTACTGTATTTCAATGCAAAAAAATTTGCATCTACTACCTATCTCGGTATTTTCTTCTTTTTGATTAGTCTGTATGGTCTTTATCAATATATATTATTGTATTCAAAATCAGTTACCTTAATCAGTCTTTTTCTTTTTAATCTTTCTTTATTCAGCTCTCCGGTTTATTTAATTGGACCAATGCTTTACTGGTATGTCAGAAGTGTGCTAACTGATGATCCAAAATTGAAAAGAAGCGATTTATTGCATTTTATTCCTGCAATAATTTTTTTCATTTCAGCCTTGCCAAACACTTTTGTTCCATGGCAAGAAAAAGTAGAAGTAGCAAAAACAGTTGTAAGTGATCAAAGTTATATAATGGTATATAAAGCTACATTATTAAGCGAATTTCTCTCTTCAGCTACCATATTTTTAACTCGACTTTTTCTGGTTCTTGGGTATACAATATGGTCAATTGTTTTATTTATTAATTACATAAAAAAAAGAAAATCATCATCAGTATTCTCGAAGCAACAATTCATGAAAAAGTGGTTATGCTATTTGCTCGGGTTTATGTTGATTTTGGTGATCAGTCAGTTGTTTATGGTATCTAAAAGTTTTGAGATGCATTTTCCCGCGATATTCTTTACATTCAATATCATACGAGTAATATCGGTAGTTGGGCTTGTAGGGCTTTTAATCTCACCATTCTTTTTCCCGACTATTCTTTACGGATTACCCCGGATGCCCGAAAGAAATGAAGAGGAAAAAGATAACAGGCTGACAAATGAGACTAAACCACCTTCCAATTCTTTTGAATCCGATTATCTTCAATCCATCGGACTAAAATCAGATTCTTTAATGAAAGAGAAGCAGCTTTATCTTGAACCTGAATGCAATCTTGGTTTTTTCTCCAGGCAAATTGACGTCCCGGCTCATCATCTTGCATACTATTTTAGGGAAATAAAAAAGCAGCGCTTTAATGATTTTCGCAACGAGTGGCGGATTAACCATGCAAAATCCCTCATTCAGGAAGGCAAAGCAAATGAAATTACCCTTGAAGCAATCGGATCACTTTCCGGATTCTCTTCCCGTAACGCATTTATAACCGACTTCAAAAAAACAGAAGGCGTTTCGCCAAGCGTGTATGCCTCCCGATTCAATTAAAAAAATTTCATAAAGAACTCCCTTTCTTGTACCATCTTTCAAAATCAGTACAAGGGTAACCCTCAAAAATTTCAGCATTGATTTTCACTTTCCGAATTTTGTTTCAGGTTATTTAACTACAGCTGAATTTATGAGACGGTCATGTTAAACTGAATCAAACGGCCACACATGACCTTCTCTAATCAGCAGTAGTAAAAACCATTTTAATTCAACTTAGTTATAACCTTTAATTAAAAAATCATGAAAAAAGTACTACTTCTAAACCTGATGTTGCTCATCATAAGCTGGGCAATAAGTGCACAAACTGCCACCCCGCCTGCAATTGGCGATGGTTCTGAAAGTAATCCCTATCAAATTGCAACTCTTGAAAACCTTTACTGGATTGCAACGAATTCATCTCGGTCTATGGGGGATAATTATTTTATTCAAACGGCAGATATTGACGCATCTTCAACTGCAAATTGGACCGGTGGCTGGACTCCTATTGGCAATAGTACGAATAATTTTTGGGGACACTACGATGGAATGAATCATGTTATTTCAGGTCTTTATATTAATAGTTCCTCTAATGCTGAAATTGGGCTTTTTGGTTTCACACAAAACGCTGAATTTAAGAACCTGGGTATTACGAATGTTTATATTGAAGCAGAAAGTGCAGAAAATACAGGAGCACTTTTAGGATATGCCGATTTTAATGTTATAGTTGATAACTGTTTTAGTACGGGTACAGTAAAGGGACATTATTTCACAGGTGGATTAGCAGGTTATTTGACAAATTACAATACTAATACAACCATCCGTAACAGTTACAGTACGTGCAATGTAAGTGGTTCTCAATATGCAGGAGGATTAGTTGGTGTTTGTCAAAGTTATGTTTCTATTCTTAATTGTTTTCATGCTGAAGGCACTGTTGAATGCAATGAAGGTTGCGGAGGTCTGATTGGATATGTTAATGGAGCAACAATCTCACAATGTTATAGTACTGGAAAAGTGATAGGTAATTCCGGTGCGGGTGGTTTGATTGGTATTAATGCTGGTTCAACAATTTATAATAGTTACAGCAAGTGCCCGGTCACAAGCAATTCAACTTTTCAGTCATGCGGAGGCCTTGTTGGATTAACTATTGGCAATGCAAACATAATCAATTCCTATAGTACCGGATCTGTTTTGTCTGGTATGGGCGGATTGGTCGGAGGCTTTAATCCTGATTATGGTACTCCTACTATTACGAGTTCTTTTTGGGACACCGAAACATCAGGAACAACCTTGAGTGCAGCAGGTGTGGGAAAAACCACTGTACAAATGACAATGGAATCGACCTTTACCAATGCAGGTTGGGATTTTACAACTACTTGGGGCATGAACGCAGGTTGCAATGACAAATATCCTTACCTGATCCCAAAGGTCATCAGGTTACCATCGGTAACCATTACATGCGATGTTAATGGAGAGATATGTTCCAACATGACACCGAATTTCACGGCAACGCCACACAACACCGGCGTAGGCGATATTTACTATTCATGGAAGCTTAATGGTGAATCGGTTGGATTAAACCAGAATCCTTACACTTTAATAGACCTTGTACCTGGATATGAGTATAAGGTAAGCTGTGAAATAACTGTTGCCGACACTACCTGTTGTACTTCTGTCACAGCTACTTCGAACGAAATTACACTATACGTCACTGACAAACCAGATGCTGGAGAGATAACCGGGAAAAATCTGATTCAGGTTGGGGATACCACTACACTTAGCTCAACTGTTACAGGTGGCTTCTGGTTGAGTGCTTATGATACGATTGCCACAGTAGATGAATATGGCAAGGTTACCGGCACGGGTGTCGGAGAAACAACTATAGGTTATGCAGTAATAGGAGATGATCCATGCAATGAAGTTGGTTGGACGGAATTTCAGATTACAGTAAGTGAACCTCAGAGCCAATGTACGGGTTCCGCTTTGGCCGTATTTGCCTATCTCGATAACGACAATAACATGAACCCGCAAAATGCAACCGGTGAACCGGATGACCAATTCGCTGCGATTGGATACATGGAACATGTTCAGCTTGACCTTACCGGTGGCAACCTGACCATTGCAAGCCCGGTAACCATCCGTATGAGAAAAGAACCGGGCGGCGATAACTCATTTGCCTTGATATTTGAATCTGAGAATGGCCAATACTGGAGTGTGCCAGGACCGTTCACGGTGACAACCGATGATTTTACAGAATATAATATCAACTTGAACGAAAACACACGCTACATCAGCATTGAAAATCTTTCTCCAAACTGGTTGTTTGTCGAATCGGTCACATTCAACTACCCCTGTCAGGAATGTACCGATGGTACACTTACACTGATCTCGGACAATAGCCAACAATCAGTTTGCCTTTCGACCGCCGTCGGCGACATCGTTTACACAACAGGTGGTAGCGCGACCGGAGCAACCGTGGAAGGGTTACCGACTGGAGTTGGCGGAACTTTCGATAACGGAACATTCACGATCAGTGGTACACCAATTGTATCAGGCACTTTCGATTATACAGTTACCACCACAGGTATTGTGTCGCCTTGTGCAGAAGCAATCGCCACAGGGACCATTACTGTTAATGCACTGCCGGATGTTTCGGATATTATTCCTTCAACTACAGATCCGATAGCAATTAATGTATTATTATCAATAACTGTTTCATACTCGGATGTTGACGGCAATGTCGAAACTGCTGTTATTGACTGGGGAGATGGAAGTAGCAATGACTTTTCAATAAAAGAGCATTCTTATGCTAGTGCAGGAGTTTATACAATAACTGCATCGGTAGTCGATGATTGTGGTAAGGTAACTAAAACATACCAGTATGTTGTCGTTTACGATCCATCCGCAGGCTTTGTAACCGGTGGCGGCTGGATAGAATCACCAATATGTGACAATGTTGATCCTGCTTATGAATATATGGATGTAAGTGGCACAGCTAATTTTGGTTTTGTTGCCAAATATTTGAAAGGAAAACAAACACCTGATGGCAGCACCGAATTCCAGTTCAAAGCCGGAGGTCTGAATTTCAAAAGTACCGATTATGAATGGTTGATAATCGCTGGTTCAAAAGCTCAATATAAAGGCTCAGGTACAATTAATGGTTCCGGCGATTTCGGATTTATGCTTAGTGCTGTCGATGCTGATTTAGCCGAAATTACTGAAACGGATCTCTTCCGAATCAAAATCTGGGATAAAAACAATGGTGACGCAGTAGTATATGATAACCAATGTGGAGCTGATGACTATGCTGATCTAGATCAAACGACTGCAATTTCAGGAGGTTCAATTGTGATTCATTCCGCAGACAATAAAACCAAATCAGCTACCATTCAGATCGACTTTGACAAGCCGGAATTGAATGTTTATCCCAATCCGTTCAGCGAAAGATTGTATTTTAAATTTATTTCACCTGTCGATACCCATGTCCGCATTGATTTATACGACCTGACAGGACGACTAATTCAAACGGTATTTAACAATCAGGTTGAAGCAGAAATAAAATATACAACGGATTTTATTCCGGGGAATACTGTTACCAATATGTATGTTTATCGCATGACGATGGGAGAAACAGTTTTCAATGGGAAAGTTTTTTATAAACAGTAGCGTTTATTAAACACGAATATTGACCATCAAAGGAAGCAAGTTAGGTTTTAACTTAACTTGAAATTGGCGGAAATAACACATCTACTAAAATTTATGGAGAAAAATTTTATCCGAATTTGACCTGTAAACCTATTAACTTTACTATACTTTCGATTATACACAATGTTGGGGATTGATCTATAAAATGAATTGCTAAGTTGCAACTTGTCAATTCACAAACCAATGCAGGTACTTCTCAACACCAGCAAGGTTTTGAAAAATTCAGGCATAAAAAAAGGAGATCAAAATTGATCTCCTTCCATATGGCTCCCCAGGTAGGACTTGAACCTACGACCTACGGATTAACAGTCCGCCGCTCTAACCAACTGAGCTACTAGGGAATTTTTTTATTTCTTAGAACGTTTGCTTTTTCTAAAGCGATGCAAAAATAACAGCTTTTCGCAAAAGAAAAAATTTTTTTGAAAAAGAATTCGTCTCTTTTAAGTTCCTTCAATTTTTCAAAATAATCTTTTCCTTTTTACCAGGTAAGCCAGCAAAACCTCTTTAAAATCTTTATTGATATCGGCTTCAGCCAGATCGATCTGATACTGACCGCATTTTAGCTTCAAATCGTTAAAATAAGACTTTACGGCCGAAGTATAATAGTCTTTCACTTCCCAGGGATTAAATTTTACCATCTGCCCGCTTTCCAGGTCCACAAATTTATGAGGGCGGTTGCTAAATTGAAACTCCCTTTCCTGCCTGTGGTCCGTTACATGAAAAAGCAGTACCTCGTGTTTATTGTAGCGAAGATGTTGCAGCGCAGAAAAAAGCTCTTCCGTTTTATTACTGTCTATCATGTCGCTGAAAATAATTACCAGAGAACGTTTATGTATGTTTTCGGCAATTTGGTGAAGCACGTCCGTAGTGTTGGTATGCTTTCGAAGCTGCATGTTTTTGGGGTCAATCAGTTCAGACAATTTACCGAACATCAACTCTGCATTTACCGAAGAAAGCCGGGGAGAAGTGTGAAATTCGATTTCATCTGAAAAAAGGGTGAGCCCCACCGCATCGCGTTGTTTACGCAACAAATAAACGAGAGCTGCTGCTGTATATACCGAAAAAGCCAGTTTATTTTCGAGGTGCTTCTTCCCTTTATAATACGGGAAAAGCATGGAAGAAGAAGTATCAATAACCAGTTGGCAACGTAAATTTGTTTCTTCTTCATATTGCTTCACGAAAAGCTTGTCGGTGCGGGCAAACAACTTCCAGTCAATGTGTTTGGTAGATTCTCCCTCGTTGTATTGCCGGTGTTCGGCAAACTCCACCGAAAATCCGTGAAACGGGCTCCGGTGTAGTCCGGTAATAAATCCTTCGACTACCTCACGGGCAATCAAGCCCAAATTATCGAACTGATGAAACTGTTCTATGTCGAAAATATTTTTCAAACCCGGTTAGTATAAAATATATAAGGCGGCCTCACCCAGTGGAGACCGCCTCAGCTTTTCCTTACTTAAAATTGGCTAAAGCAGCGCATCCAACTTAGAGGTAAACGCCTGTTTGGGTGCAGCACCCACCTGTTTATCGGCCACCTCTCCGTTTTTCACAAACAATACGGTTGGAATATTCCGAATTCCGTATTTCATGGCAACATTGGGATTGGAATCCACATCCACTTTCCCAATCACTGCTTTTCCTTCATATTCCTGCGACATTTCTTCCACAATAGGAGCAATCATCCGGCACGGTCCGCACCAAATCGCCCAGAAATCAATCATCACAGGTTTATCTGAATTTACAACCAATTCTTCAAAATTGGCATCGGTAATTTCTATTGCCATATTCTTTACTTTTAAATGTTAATTCTCAATTTTTTCACAAAATTAGCTAATTAATTCTATATCCAATATCGGTTTCTTTTTCAAAGTATTCCAGTAAACTATTGGTTAATTCAATCCTAGTGTTGCGCGAAAACAAATGAATAAACATATTGCTTTCCGGATCGTAAACATTAAATTTTAACAATGCCTTGCCTTTATTGTTTCGGACAATACTTTCGATTTGTTCTATGACCGATTCATTCACTTTATTGAGTGGAATATTGATGGTTACGCTCTTCACATAGTTCTTTCGTGCTTCGGAGAGCAACTCTATCTGCGAAGCCTTGAACTCGTAAAAATCACTTTTAAATCTCTGCTTTACTGTACCCTTCAAAAGAATAAACAGCCCGGTCTTACAATACTTATGAAAATTCACATAATCTTGTCCGAAAAAGAAAAACTCGTAAGAATCGGTATAGTCCGAAAGGGTGAGTGTACTGAACGGATTTCCGTTTTTGGAAGTTCCTTCGCGTGCAGCTGTTACCATGCCGCCAAAAGTAAAGTCACGATCCTTGAATTTTTCAATGTCATTCTTCAAATCTGTTAACGACACATCGCGCGAGCAAAAATTCTGAATCTCAACCTTGTAATCGTCGAGCGGATGGGCAGTAAGGTAAATTCCAATGAGGTTTTTTTCTTTCTCCAGCAGGATAAGCTGGGGCCATTCTTCCACTTCAGGAATAGCAGGCTTTTTTACAGCTGCGCCGCTACCAAGATCCCCAAACAAACTTTGCTGCATGCTCTGGCTTTCGGTTTGAATTTTATTCCCGTAACGAATAAGTTTTTCGATGAATGTGGTACTGTCGTTTTCATTTTCACCAGCAAAAAAGCTACTCCGTTTTACCCCTTCAAGGCTGTCGAAAGCACCTGCCATTGCAAGAGCCTCCATGTTTTTTTTATTTACGGTTTGCAGGTTCACATTCTCCACAAAATCATAAATGGTTTTAAACGTGCCGTTTTTTTCCCGAGCCCCGATAACATCTTTTGCAGCCCCTGAACCTACTCCTTTGATGGCTGCCATCCCGAAACGAATATTCCCGTTTTTGTTGGCCGTAAATTTGCTAAAACTTTCGTTCACATCGGGCCCCAGAACGTTCAGTTTCATACGGTTACACTCGTTCATCAGTTTGGTAATTTCAGAGATATTACTCAGGTTCCGGCTAAGGTTGGCCGCCATAAACTCTCCCGGGAAATGTGCTTTCAGATAGCCCGTCTGGTAGGCAATATAAGCATAACACACCGAATGCGATTTGTTGAAAGCGTAAGAAGCAAAAGCCTCCCAGTCTTTCCATATTTTTTCGATCACGTCGTCAGGCTTCTTGCCAACCAGCTTACATTCGTCAATAAACTTAAAATTGGCCTTGCACCCGTCTACAAACTTCACTTTCAGCTTGTCCATAAGAGCCGTAATTTTTTTACCCATTGCTTTTCGCAGGGTATCGGAGTCACCGCGGGTAAAATTGGCCAACAGCCGGGAGAGGAGCATCACCTGTTCCTGGAAAACAGTAATCCCGTATGTCTCACTCAGGTATTTTTCCATCATGGGGAGGTCGTACTCCACCTTTTGCCTTCCATGCTTCCGGGCAATATAAGCCGGAATATATTCCATAGGCCCCGGACGGTAAAGTGCATTCATGGCCACCAAATCCTCAAACCGGTTGGGTTTCAGTTCACGCAGATGCTTTTTCATCCCCTCCGATTCAAACTGGAAAATGGCCGTTGTTTCACCGTGGCTAAACAACTCAAAGGCCTTTTCATCGTTCCACGGAATGTTATCTACATCGATTTCTATACCTTTTGAAATCCTGATGTTTTCAAGGGTTTCCTTAATGATGGAAAGCGTTTTCAATCCGAGAAAATCCATCTTCAACAATCCGATATCTTCCACAAAACGCCCGTCGTATTGAGTTGTAAGCAGGTTCTCCTCATCTTTGGTGGGCATGAGGGGAATGTGATCCGTCAACGGATCCCGGCTAATAAGGATTCCGCAGGCATGAACACCGGTTTGCCGCACTGAACCTTCGAGTGTTTCTGCAAATTTGATAGTCTTGGCAATAAGCGGGTTATCCGAATTTTTTTCCTTTTTCAGGTCGGGACTTTCTTTGAATGCTTTTTGAAAGGTCATTTTCGGCGCTTCAGGAACCAGCTTTGCCAGCCTGTCTGCTTCAGGGAGAGGAAGTTTCAGCACACGCGCCACATCGCGGATGGCCAGTTTGGTAGCCATAGTACCGAATGTACAGATATGGGCCACCTTGTCCTGCCCGTATTTTTTTGTAACGTAATCGAGTACCAGTTGCCTGCCGTCGTCGTCAAAATCAATATCCACGTCAGGCAGTGAAATTCGATCGGGATTGAGAAAACGTTCAAAAAGCAAATCGTATTTAATGGGGTCGATGTTGGTAATTCCCGTACTGTAGGAAACCGCAGCACCCGCAGCCGAGCCGCGCCCGGGCCCAACCAAAACACCCATTTTGCGGGCTTCATTAATAAAATCCTGAACAATCAGGAAGTACCCCGGATAACCCATTGTCTTGATGGTTTCCAATTCGAAGTCGAGCCGGGTAGCCACGTCTTCAGGGACCGGATCGCCATACCGCTCTTTTGCACCTTCGTAGGTCAAATGCCTGAGATAGGCGGCTTCCTGTTTTACACGCAACACCTTCTCATAGCCGCCAAGCCGGGTGAATGTCTGTTCACCAAACTCTTCCACCAGTTTTGCTTCCGAATATTCTTTTCTGAAATCTTCCATTGTCCCAAATTCCTTGGGAATGGGGAAAAAGGGCATAATGGGTGGTGAATCCAATTCAAAATCTTCCACCTTTTCCACAATCTCAGCGGTATTCGCTAATGCTTCAGGCACATCAGCAAACAATTCGTTCATCTCCTGCTGTGTTTTAAACCATTCCTGCTTTGTGTATCTCATCCGGCCCGGGTCATCCACATCTTTCCCTGTATTAAGGCAAATCAGCAAATCATGCGCATCAGCATCCTCCGCATTCGTAAAGTGAACATCGTTTGTCGCAATTATCTTGACATCGTGTTTTTTGGCCAATTGCAGGAGCACCTTGTTTACAAGAACCTGGTTATCGTAAACATTTTCCCTTTGCGCCGCTTCTTCTGCGGGATGTCTCATCAACTCGAGATAATAATCGGCACCAAAAATACTTTTATACCATAAAATGGCATCTTCTGCCTCCTTCACCTGGTTTTTCATAATAAAACCAGCTACTTCCCCACCCAAACAGGCCGAAGAAATAATCAACCCTTCCCGGTGCGCTTCCAGTATTTTTTTATCGATTCTTGGCTTATAATAGAAACCTTCATTACTGGCTATGGAAATCAACTTTACCAGGTTCCGGTAACCTGTTTTATTTTTTGCCAGTAAAATCAGGTGGTCTCCGTACCGGTCCACCACATCGGTTTTGTCATGCAGGTTACGCACCGCTACGTAAGTTTCACATCCCAAAACAGGTTTTATCCTGGCTTTTTTACAGGCGGAATGAAATTCTTTAATGCCGAACATGGTACCGTGATCGGTAAGGGCTAAGGCTTTCATTCCATCTTTTACTGCCTTTCCTACCAGATCGGAAACGCTTGCCGCGCCGTCTAATATCGAATATTGCGAGTGTACATGTAAATGTGTAAACGGAACCATTTGTCGGTGTTTTTTAATGAAACAGTTTTAAAAAAGTTGGATAAAGTTACTGAATTTGTACCGGCAATATTGGGATGTTGATAAAAACTGGAATAAAAAACCCGGCTTTAAAGCCGGGTTCATAAACTTCAATCAGCTTAGCTGACTGTTAAATATTATTTGAGATTTTATCCCTGATTTCTTCAAACTCAGCTTCACTCAAACTCAGTTTTTTCGAGAAATTCAAAACGTCTGACTCATCCTGCATAGGAATGAGGTGAATATGGGCATGTGGCACTTCGAGCCCCAATACCAGTACTCCCACTTTTTTACAAGGGATTGCATTTTTAAGCCCCGAGGCCACTTTTTTTGCAAACAGTTGCAACCCGGCATACAGTTCATTATCGAGGTCGAACAGATAGTCCACCTCCTTTTTAGGAATTACCAGTGTATGCCCTTTGGCAACCGGGAAGATATCCAGAAACGCCAGAAAATTCTCGTCTTCGGCTACTTTATATGCTGGAATTTCTCCCGCTACAATTTTTGTAAAAATGCTTCCCATGGTTTTTTAAATTGAAATTTCAACAATTTCAAACGGGATAAGCCCTGAGGGTACTTTAATTTCTACTACATCGCCTACCTTTTTACCCATCAGTCCCTTGGCAATGGGCGTAGTAGCAGAAATTTTTCCCTGCTTCAGGTTGGATTCTCCTTCGGGTACAATCATGTACTGCATGATGGCGTTATTCTTTCTGTTTTTGATCTTCACCTTGTTCAGAATCTGCACCTTCGAAGTGTTAATTTTAGATTCATCAAGAATGCGTGCATTGGCAATTTTGGATTGCAAGCCAGCAATTTTTGCTTCCAGCATTCCCTGAGCATCTTTGGCGGCATCGTATTCGGCATTTTCCGAAATGTCGCCCTTCTCTATTGCCTCGCCAATTTGTTTCGATATGGCCGGACGCTCCACATTAATAAGCTGTTCGAGCTCCTTTTTAAGCCTCTGCAGCCCTTCTTTTGTCAAATATGTTATTTGTGACATTTTTTGTTCCTCCTCATTTACTTTGAGCTATAAAAAAATAGAAAGAATTCCAGACTTCCGGAACTCTTCCTTTGGCAAAAGTATACAATTTCCCTGATATTAAAAACAACTTTTGTTAAGAATGTTAAAAATGAATCATTTATGATTCCTCAATATATTTTCGTTGAAGGATTTCGCTGTAAATAACAGCTTCCTTTAGCGGAAACTTTTTCTTTCTGATCTTTTTGTGAGCTGGTTTTGTATTGCGTCTGTCCTTACCAGTTGTGTTATTCACATAAATACCCGCTCCTTCGTTTTCTGGCTTAAAATGGTACTTTTCTTCCTTAAAAGGTACTTCCTCCTTTACTTCCTCTCTCTCTCCGGGATTGAATTCAGTCCACTCCGGATCTTTTCTGTCTCCATCCAATAAATCCCAGAAATCATCTTTCTGCGGCTGATTGCCAGATTCTGTTTCCTGTAGCGCCTGCTGCCGTTTTCTTTTTTGCCCGAATATTCCGGCAACAATAAAAATCAATGTCAGTATCAATACTATTATATCATCCATTTTCTTTGCACTTTTGCTACAATAATTTATATACCTTTAAAGTTTGTAGTAAAAATAAGAAAAATGCAGCAGTCGGTTCTGAAATACGGAAAGTATTTCATCTTTTTCCTTTTTCTAACTCTTGTTAGTCCTTCATGCGATAAGCTCAATAACTCGCCTGTTCCCGATGTTTATGTTTCATTTACCGTAAATCTAAACATTGCAAATGCACTAACCGTCCCCGGCAATTCGGTGCTTTTCCCCGGATTCGGTTTTGGCGGTGTTATTGTTTACTGCGAGCTGCCAGGCTCTTACTATGCTTTTGATGCGGCCTGCACTTACGAGGCAAGCAAGACCTGTATTGTAAAAAACGAAGGAGTACTCGCCGACTGTCCCTGCTGTGGGTCGCAATTTGTGTTAATCAGTGGGGCATACCCCACAGAAGGACCTGCTGCTCTCCCTCTAAAGCAGTATAACGTTTCAATTGTGAACGATTTTACGTTACGCGTTTACAACTAAAAATTAGTACCTGTAATGTTCAGGTTTGAATGGTCCATCTTTCGAAACGCCAAGATACCGCGCCTGATCGTCTGTTAAACTTGTAAGCTTTACCCCCAACTGTTCAAGGTGAAGGCGCGCCACTTCCTCATCTAATTTTTTGGAAAGCCGGTACACACCAATTTCGTAATTGTTCTGCCAAAGATCAATTTGAGCCAGCGACTGGTTAGTAAACGAGTTACTCATTACAAATGAAGGATGACCTGTAGCACAGCCCAGGTTTACCAAACGTCCTTCGGCCAACAGATAAATACTACGTCCTTCTTCAAATGTAAATTTGTCAACCTGCGGTTTGATATTCAACTTTTTAACTCCCGGCCATTTATGCAGTTGCGCCACCTGAATTTCATTATCGAAATGGCCAATGTTACATACAATAGCCTGGTCTTTCATCTTCGACATGTGGTTGGCAGTAATTACATCTTTGTTTCCGGTTGTTGTAACAAAAATATTACCTTCACTAAGAGCGTCTTCCATCGTTTTTACCTCAAACCCTTCCATGGCCGCCTGCAGGGCACAAATAGGATCAATTTCGGTTACAATAACGCGGGCGCCGTAACCACGCATCGACTTGGCGCAACCTTTCCCCACATCTCCGTAACCAGCCACAACCACTACCTTACCGGCGATCATTACGTCGGTTGCCCGTTTAATTCCATCGGCAAGAGATTCGCGGCATCCGTAAAGGTTGTCAAATTTCGACTTAGTAACCGAATCATTTACATTAATGGCAGGAAAAAGGAGTTTACCTTCCTCTTGCATCTGATAAAGCCGGTGTACGCCCGTAGTTGTCTCTTCGGAAACGCCTTTCAGTTTTTCCGCAGCATTGTGCCAGCGGGTAGGGTTTTCCCGAAGGATACGTTTCAGTATTTTATTCAATTCTTCTTCATCTTCCCCTCCGGCTGGTATATCCAGAACAGAGGCATCTTCTTCAGCATCGTAACCCCGATGAATCATAAGGGTTGCGTCTCCCCCGTCGTCTACAATCAGTTGCGGGCCTGCACCCTCTCCAAAATCAAGTGCCCTTTCGGTGCACCACCAATATTCCTCCAGGGTTTCACCTTTCCATGCAAACACCGGAATACCAGCTGCCGCAATGGCTGCCGCCGCATGATCCTGGGTGGAAAAGATATTGCAACTTGCCCATCTGACTTCAGCACCCAATTCAACCAGCGTTTCAATCAGTACCGCTGTTTGTACTGTCATGTGCAGGCTTCCCATGATACGGGCGCCCTGAAGGGGTTTAGATGGTCCAAATTTTTCGCGAATCGACATAAGGCCGGGCATCTCTTTTTCGGCTATATCAATTTCTTTCCGTCCAAATTCGGCAAGGTCTATATCAGCTACTTTAAATTTCATTTGTTCTTTTACAGCAATACTCATTTTTAGTAAAGATTAAATTTTGTATTTAATGTGTTGCAAAGGTAACAATTTACATATCAAAATGGTTTGAAAAAAAGAAGGCCGTCTTCAATTACCCATGTCTGACAAAAATTTGATTCGCATCAGCCGGATATCTTCTTCGGAGTATTCATCTTCTCCCAATTCGGCAAGAGCCTCTTCCACCGAATCGCTTTCCGCTTCCCTGAAATAATCAAATACTTCTTCCTGATGTTCTTCGTCGAGTACATCGTTGACGTAATAATCTATATTGAGTCTGGTCCCTGAATGAACAATGGCTTCTACCTCTGAAATCACTTCCCTGACTTCCACCCCTTTGGCGTTGGCAATATCTTCGAATGGAATTTTGCGGTCGATACTTTGGATAATAAATACTTTCATTTTCGACTTGTTTGCGACTGTTCGCACAACAAAATCTTCAGGCCTTTCAATCTCATTCTCCTCCACATACTTTTTAATGAGCTCCAGAAACTCTTTCCCGTATCTTTGTGCTTTTCCCTGGCCTACGCCTTGTATATTCTGTAACTCTTCTGTTGTGATAGGGTACTGAATCGACATATCGGCCAGTGAAGGATCCTGGAAAATAACAAAAGGAGGCAGGTTCTTACGTTTTGCAATTTTTTTCCGCAAATCTTTCAACATGGCAAACAATGCCGGATCGCCGCCTGTTGCCCCGGAAGGCGCCCCTCCACTGCCAGACGACTCCTCTTCCTCTTCGTATTCGTGGTTTTTAACCAGCATAAAACTGGTTGGGCTTTGCAAAAATTCATGCCCTTTAGGCATTACTTTCAGCAAACCGTAATTTTCAATATCCTTATTTATCAATCCTTTTATCATCGACTGCCTGAACACGGCGTTCCAAAACCGTTCGTCGTGATCTTTTCCTGCACCAAACGATTTCAGGGTATAATGTTTAAACGACTTGATGGCTGCCGTTTTATTACCAATAAGAATATTGGCAATATGTTCTCCTTTGTATTTTTCATTCACCTCCAGAATAGCATCTAAGGCCCTTACAACTTCATCTTTAGCTTCAATCTGCTCCTTGGGATTAAGACAATTGTCGCAGTTCCCGCAATTTCCCTGTTTGTAAGTTTCCCCAAAGTAATGGAGCAAAATAATGCGGCGACAAATAGCAGATTCGGCATAAGAAACCGTGTCAAGCAAAAGTTGCTTTCCTATCTCCTGTTCGGCCACAGGTTTCCCGTGCATAAATTTTTCCAGTTTCTGAATGTCTTTATAACTGTAAAAAGTGATACACTTTCCTTCGCCGCCATCACGGCCGGCACGACCGGTCTCCTGATAATATCCCTCAAGACTTTTGGGAATATCATAATGAATAACGAACCGCACGTCGGGCTTATCAATACCCATTCCAAAGGCAATCGTAGCAACAATTACATCCACCTCTTCCATCAGGAATTTATCCTGATTGCCTGATCGGGTTGCGGCATCCATCCCGGCATGATATGCAAGAGCTTTAATGCCATTCACCTGAAGTGTTTCTGCAATTTCTTCTACCTTTTTCCGGCTCAGACAATAAATAATACCCGATTTCCCTTCATTCTGCTTGATAAAGCGAATAATTTGCGATTCTGGTTTTACTTTGGGCCTCACTTCATAATACAGGTTAGCCCTGTTAAACGAAGCCTTAAATACTTCCGCATCGAGAATACCGAGGTTCTTCTGGATATCGTGCTGCACTTTTGCCGTAGCAGTTGCCGTCAGGGCAATAATCGGCGCCTGTCCTATTTCTTCAACGATGGGCCTTATACGCCTGTATTCCGGGCGAAAATCGTGCCCCCATTCAGAAATACAATGAGCCTCATCAATGGCATAAAACGATATATTAATATTCTTCAGAAACTCTATATTGTCTTCTTTGGTCAATGACTCAGGAGCCACATACAGCAATTTAGTCCTTCCCGCCTGCACATCGCTTTTTACCTCCTGAATGGCTGCCCTTGAAAGCGATGAATTCAGAAAATGCGCCACATAATCCTCCGTTTGCATGCCCCTGATGGAATCCACCTGATTTTTCATCAAGGCAATAAGCGGTGAAATAACAATGGCCGTACCATCAAGCAACAGGGCCGGCAACTGGTAAATTAACGACTTCCCCCCACCTGTTGGCATCAGAACAAAAGTGTTCTTCCCTTCCAACACACTCTTTACAGCTTCCTCCTGTTGGCCCTTAAACCTACTGAACCCAAAATATTGCTGTAAATACCCGGTTAATGAAATATCTTTATTCATAAAACTCTTCTCTCTATAACCCCTACTATTTTTTCGGGGTTTCTAAATTATTAAAAGTAAGAAAAATGGCAATACATTTTTTGCTTTTTTATAAATTATATAGCATTCTTTTAAATAATGAAAGGAGGAAAAGCGGTGAATAGCAGGAAGTATTTATATTTGTGAAGTTTTTAAAAAATCAGGATTCAATGAGCGAAGACACGAGACAAGAAGAACAACAAGACAAAAAAGGCAGGCGTAAAAACAGACAGGGGGTTAAATCAAGTTATGCCGAGATGTCGTTTCTGGAGCACCTGGAAGAGTTGCGCTGGCATATCATCCGGTCGGCTTTGGCCATTACGATTTTTGCAGTTATTGCATTTATCCTGAAAGATTTTATTTTTAATACCATTATATTAAATCCGCGCACGCCCGACTTTTGGACCAACCGAATGTTTGCGCTATTAGCCGATTGGTCTGGCACCGAGGCCCTGCGAATAAACCAAAAACCGCTGGAACTTATCAGCATAAAAATTGCCGGTCAGTTCATGACCCACATCTGGGTATCTATTATTGCCGGTTTTATTATTTCTTCTCCGGTCGTTTTTTATGAGTTTTGGCGCTTTATTAAACCGGCACTTTACGAAAACGAAAAAAAATATGCAGGCGGCGCTGTGTTTTTTACTTCTTTTCTGTTTATGCTCGGCATTTTATTTGGCTACTATTTAATTGTACCCCTTTCAATCCATTTTTTAGGAACGTACAATGTGAGTGGTGACGTAACCAATCAAATCAACCTGCGATCTTATATCGGGTCGGTTACTTCCATTTCGCTGGCTGCCGGTGTGGTGTTTCTTATTCCTATTTTTTCCTATTTCCTGAGCAAGGTGGGCATATTGACCCCACAGTTCATGAAAACCTACCGGAAACATTCGTATGTAGTAATGCTGCTGCTTTCAGCCATTATAACACCGCCCGACGTTTTTAGCCAGATTATGGTGTGTTTCCCATTGATATTTTTGTATGAAATTGGCATCCTGATTTCACGACACGTCGTTAAAAAACGTGAAAAAGAAATGGATGAAGTATAAGTCTCCCAATAAATTGCGTTATTTGCCCACATGATTCTTCGTGCAGAAAATATTGTAAAAAAATACCGGAAACGAACGGTAGTTAAAGGAGTCAGTTTCGATGTAAAACAGGGAGAGATTGTTGGATTACTTGGTCCGAACGGCGCCGGAAAAACAACCTCTTTTTATATGATTGTCGGATTAATACGTCCATTGTCGGGGAATATTTTTATGGACAAAGAAGATATTACCCGGCTGCCGGTATACAAAAGGGCTAAAAAAGGAATTGGTTATCTGGCCCAGGAAGCGTCGGTTTTCAGAAAACTAAGCATCGAAGACAACCTGAAAGCTGTATTGGAGATGACCGACTACAGCAAAGAGTTCCAGCGCGAAAAAGTGGAAACATTGCTTACTGAGTTCGGGCTGCAGCATATCCGCAAAAGTAAAGGGATTCAGCTTTCAGGGGGAGAGCGCCGACGAACAGAGATTGCACGTGCTCTGGCCATCGATCCTAAGTTTATTTTGCTCGACGAACCATTTGCAGGAGTGGATCCTATTGCGGTAGAAGATATCCAGCAAATTGTTGTAAAGCTGAAAGAAAAAAATATCGGGGTTCTTATTACCGACCACAATGTACACGAAACGCTTTCCATCACCGATCGTTCATACCTGCTGTTTGAAGGTTCTATTATGAAAGCCGGCACCGCGGAGGAGTTGGCTAATGATGAAGATGTGAGAAGAGTTTACCTGGGACAAAATTTCGAGTTGCGTTAGCAATTAAAATCCCTTTAATAATGCAGGCTACACGCATTAAGGTTAACACCAGCCTAAAAAATTACATTCTCTTTAAAAATTTTAATTTAAAATTTGGTGGATAATAAAAATGAAGTATTTTTGCAGTCCCAATTTCAGGGAAATATAAGGAAGGCCCGTTCGTCTAGGGGTTAGGACGCCAGGTTTTCATCCTGGTAGCAGGGGTTCGAATCCCCTACGGGCTACTTAAATTTTAAAGATTTTAAAAGAATAAAATGGCAAATCACAAGTCAGCTTTAAAAAGAATCAGGCAAAACGAAAAAAAACGTTTGCACAACAGGTATTATGCCAAAACAACCCGTAATGCGGTAAAAGCATTGCGCAATGAAACCGACAAAGAAGAGGCTGCTAAAAAGTATCCTGAAGTGGTTTCAATGATTGACAAACTGGCCAAGAGGAATATCATTCACAAAAACAAGGCCGCTAACCTGAAGTCAAAACTGGCTGTTCAGGTAAATAATTTGTAAGAAAATTTTTACGATATGGTTGAAGCCTCTCCGTTGACGGAGAGGCTTTTTTTCGTAGGGACAATTCATTCCCGGCATTTGTAAAGAAATTTGTTTATTTTTAGGCACACTCCAAAAAATGAACGAATACAAAAAACTAAATATCAAAGAATGGGCTGTAGAAGATCGTCCGCGTGAAAAGCTCCTTTCAAAAGGCCCGCGATCACTTTCGGATGCCGAATTGATTGCCATTCTGATAGGCTCCGGAAATACCGGAGAGACGGCAGTAGAACTTAGTCGCCGTGTACTCAACTCGGTAAACAATAACCTCAACGATTTAGGAAGAAAGGGAATCGACTACCTGAAAACTTTTAACGGAATTGGCCAGGCCAAAGCTGTTTCAATTGTTGCTGCGCTCGAACTGGGAAAAAGAAGAAAAGAAGCCGAAGTGTTTATAAAAAAGAAAATTACTTCCAGTAAAGATGCCGCTGACTTTTTTATGCCACTGCTGGGTGACCTTAACCACGAAGAGTTTTGGGTACTGCTACTCGACCGGGGAAACAAAATTATTGATCATTTTATGATCAGTCAGGGGGGGATTTCCGGAACCGTTATCGATGTACGCATCATCCTTAAAAATGCCCTTGAAAAACTGGCTGTTTCTCTTATTCTTAGTCATAATCATCCATCCGGGACAATGGAAGCATCGGATGCCGACCTGAAAATCACCCGAAAAATAAAGCAGGCTGCCGATGTGATGGAGATTTCGGTACTCGACCATATCATTATTGGGCAAAACCGTTATATTAGTCTGGCTGATGAGGGAATGATGTACTAAAAAAAAACCAAAACCGATATGATATTAATTTACACTGAAGAACTGACTCCCCGCATTGAATACATTTCGCGGTTGATTTTTACAACCATTTTGCAAAACGAGGTTTCATTTACTACAAAATCCTCTAAATTTCTTGTGTCGGATTTGCCGAAAATAAACTATTCCTATGAGAAATTTGGGAATGAATTCTACCTCAAGCCGCACCGGTTTTTGCATTGCAAAGCGCTTATTCAGCCCAATATTCAGCCCGTGTGGTACAATGGTGAAAAGTATTTCTTCGAAAGCTCCGCCGACTCCGACTTGCCGTTCGATCCGCTGGCTGCATCCTTCTATCTGGTTTCTCGCTACGAAGAGTATTTAGACACCCAACGCGACAGGCACAACCGGTTTCCTGCCGAAGAGAGCATTCTTGTGAAGTACGGTTTGCTTAAAAAGCCGGTAGTCAATATTTGGGCGCATTTGCTGGCCGGGAAACTAAAAGCGCGTTTTCCCGAACTTATATTTCCTGAACCTAAATTTGAGTTTCTTTCCACCATCGACATTGATAATGCATGGGCGTATGCACACAAGGGTTTTTGGCGGAGTTTCGGAGCCTTTTCCCAGGCTGTTTCAAAAGGTCATTTTACCGAAGCGCGAAACCGTATCCGTGTTTGGCAGGGCAGGCAAACCGACCCATATGACACCTATAACTTTTTGAATAAAACGTACGAAGGAAACGAGAATAAAGTATTGTTTTTCTTTCTTTTAGGAGATTACAAACGGTTCGATAAAAATGTTTCGTGGAAAAACAAACACCTGCAAAAACTGGTTAAAGAAACAGCGGCAAAATATTCCGTTGGCATCCATCCTTCCTTTTCTGCCAGTAAAAAGAAAGGCAAGAAAAAACTGGCCACAGAAATAGGAAGGTTCAAAAAAATAACCGCTTCAGAAGTGACAAAAAGCAGACAACACTTTCTGCGACTTCGGTTGCCGCGTTCTTACAGACGTTTAATCAAAGCAGGTATTTCAGAAGATTATACCATGGGATACCCATCGCATACCGGATTCAGGGCCGGAACCTGCACCCCGTATTATTTTTACGATTTAAAAAGGGAAACCGCAACATCGTTAAAAATTATTCCGTTTCAGGTGATGGATGTCACCCTGCATCAATACATGGGACTGCCTCCCGAAGAGGCCAGTGCCGAAATTGAAAACCTGATGCAGGAGGTAAAAAATGTGGGCGGCGTTTTTTCGGCCATCTGGCACAACGAAACCCTGAATGACATGGATGACTGGAAGGGATACCGGGACGTTTTTATAAAAATGAACCAAAAAGGATTTGAGTGGGCCAATGCTTAACAGAGAGGAACTGAAATATTTAAAACAGCATGAAATTGATTACCCTAAATGGGATCGGTGCATAGAGGAAGCCCCAAACAGCAGGGTATACGCTGTAAGCTGGTACCTAGATCGCACCGCCATTGAATGGGATGCACTGGTTTGGGGGAACTACGAGTTCGTAATGCCCCTTCCACGCAGGCGAAAATTGGGGATAAGCTATCTGTACCAGCCTTTGTATTGTCAGCAACTCGGGATTTTCCCAAATCCACCTACCAAAATTGCTATCGAATTTTATAAAGCTATAACCCATAAATTCAGCTATTTTGATATCCAGAACAATGCCGAAAACATACCGCCAAAAAGTTTAAAAGGCGTACACATTCTTCCACGAAAAAACTTTTTACTCCACCTGGAAACTGATTACGAGGCCATCCTTTCAGGGTATTCAAAAAATACACACCGTAATATTGCAAAGGCCAACAACAACCGGTTGGGATTTGTGGAGAATATTCGGCTGGAAGATTACCTTCAGCTAAAACAGAAAAATTTACCTGCCCAATTCCCTAAAAGCGGGTTTCAAAAATTAAAAAGCATTATCGCTTACAGCCAATACAAAGGATTGGGTGAAATTGAAGGTGTATATTCTCCGGGGAATAACCTTTGCGCCGCGGTATTTTTTCTTCGGTGGAAAGACCGACTGCTCTATCTGAATGCCGCTTCAAGTGAGGAAGGAAAAGAACTGCGGGCTATGTTTTTTTTAATCGACCATTTTTTGGGAACTACTGCAGGGAAGAACCTGACCCTTGATTTCGAAGGTTCCATGCTGCCGGGAGTTGCACGTTTTTTTGAAGGTTTTGGCGCTACACCCGAAACCTATTACCAGATAAGAGGCAACCGGCTGCCGGCACCGTTGAAATGGCTCAAAAGAAATTCAGAATGAAAACGTTTTCGCGATTTTTGAGTAAACAGGGAAGCCGCTTCTTTTCCCCTGAATGGCTTTTTAAGCAGGAAACTCCTTATTTTCTGCCTTTTTACCACGTAGTAAGCGATGAAATACTACCTCATATTTTAAACTACCCTTACCGGAATACATCTCAGTTTGAGAAGGAGCTTGATTATTATCTGAGGTACTTTGAGCCGGTTTCACTGGAAGGACTGGTTGCCGGAGAATATTCCGGCAAGAAAGTATTTCACCTCTGTTTTGATGACGGCCTGCGCGAGTGCGCCGAGGTGGTGGCTCCCATCCTGCTGCGAAAAGGCATTCCCGCTACTTTCTTTGTCAACACGGCATTTGTAAACAACAAGGGACTATTCCATAAATACAAAGCCAGCCTTATTTTAAACAGACTTCTCAAAGCTCCAAATCCGGATGTTGAAGCATTTCTGAAAATACATAACCTGACAAACAAAAATATTTTATCGGCCGGAATTTGGCAGGCAGATGTGTTGGACGAGGCTGCAACCATGCTGGGAATCGACTTTACTACGTTTTTAGCTCAGCAGCAGCCCTATTTAAACTCAGAACAAATAAAAAAACTGGCCGCCGACGGTTTCTCCATTGGCGCCCACAGCCATAATCATCCTGAATTTTGGAAAATTCCGGAAGAAAAACAAATCAAAGAAGTAAAGGAAAGTATGAGCCAGGTAGAAAAACTGGTAAATCAGCCGGTTCGTGCATTTGCATTTCCATTCACGGATTGGGGAGTACCGGGTAACGTTTTAGAAACCATTAAAAATGAACATATTTGTGATGTAACATTTGGAACAGCAGGTGTAAAACACGACATATTTGATTTCCATTTACAAAGATATCCTGTGGAGCAGGAGGGAAACTTTATTCAAAACTTAAAAGGGGAATTTTTATATTCTGAACTGCGGAAATGGGTGGGAAAAGCAACGGTGAAACATTGAGTCCTGAAATCAGAAAAATAGAACTGAAAAATCTGGAATTTTTTACACAAAGTGAAATTTTCCGGCAATTCTCTTTTGTCCCCATAACTCCTTCCCGGGCAAAGTCATATCTTTCAAACCCGCATGGTCGTCCCAACGATGTAGTTCTGATTTTAGCCCTGGTTGATGGGGATTTGGTTGCATTCCGGAGTATATTTGCAGGTGTGGTTCAATCAGGAAGTGAGACAATCCGGTTTGGCTGGTGCAGTGGTGCCTGGGTAAAACCTGGTTTCAGAAGAAAAGGGTTGTCAAAACAACTTCTGGAAGAGGCACTCGCAGACTGGAAAGGCAAACTCATGTTTTCAAATTATGCACCTGAAGCAGAGAAATTAATTCTTTCAACCAGCCGATTCAAACCCATCCACCAATTTGAAGGCGCCCGTGCGTATCTTTTCCCAAAAACGGTAAAGCTGTTACCTTTTGCACAAAAAAACAAGCTGGTAAAAATGGTCTTTCGGCTGATCGATATTTTTATTGCCGGCTTTGCAAAAATTCGGGGTTCGTTTTTCAGCCTTAAAAAAAATCCGGAAATACGGTTTGAAGAAATGGAATTTCCTGATGCGCCCTGTTATCAGTTTCTTCAAAATAAAAATACAACCTGTTTATTTGGACGGGACGAAAAAGAATGGGAATGGATTTTCCGGTTCCCCTGGATTTCAGAAACAAACCGCGAATTAAAAAATAAATATCCATTTTCGGCTTGCTCGGATTCATTCTTTTACCGGACTGTGAAGGTCTTACAAAAAAATGAATTGAAGGGCGTTTTTATCTTTTCCGTTCGGGAAGGACATTTAAAAACACTTTATAGCAGCCTTACATCACCCCTCGAAAACGAAACGGCCCTGTTTATAAAAAAATACTGTGTAAAGCATCAAATCGAACTTGTTACGGTATATAATACCCCCATAGCGCGCCAGTTTTTTGCTCAAAAATTCCCATTTTTGCACGTTAAAAGAATGGGACAAAAAATATACAGCTCATTTGACATTCAGGGAACAGAAAAATTTCAGATTCAGGATGGCGACGGCGATTCAGTATTTACTTAATGAATAATAATGGAAATAAAAATTTTAGGGAACAACCATTCAGTATTAGATCAATATCTGGCAGAAATCAGGGATATATCCATTCAGAAAGATCCATTACGGTTCAGGGAGAACCTTTACCGGATGGGGGAATTATTTGCTTATGAAATCAGTAAAGAACTAAAGTTTGAGGTAACCGATGTTACAACTCCATTAGGGGTGGCAAAGGTGCCGAAACTTGGGGAACAACCGGTACTCGCTACCATTTTAAGGGCCGGGCTGGCCATGCATAACGGCTTGCTGAAAATACTCGACCGGGCTGAAAACTGCTTTATCTCTGCCTTTCGAAAATATACGGACAACGGCGGGTTCGAAATCGAATTTGAATATATGGCTTCGCCATCACTTGACGGGAAAGTGGTTATTCTTTCCGACCCGATGCTGGCCTCGGGCAAGTCCATGGAAATTGGGTACAATGCCCTTTTTAGCAAAGGAACGCCTTCGCATGTTCACCTGGTCTCCGTTATCGCCAGCAGGCAGGGAGTTGATTACATTTCAAAAACCATCCAGTCCAAAAGTGTGACACTTTGGCTGGGGGCTGTTGATGAGGGATTAAACCCGAAATCATATATTGTTCCCGGACTTGGCGACGTTGGTGACCTGGCCTACGGTGAAAAAATCGATTCGAAATAATCAAAAATATACTTCCACGTTCACGTCGTTGCGGTCAAATCCTTTTTCCTTCAGAATTTCCATGGCATCGAAAATCATATCGCTGTTGCCGCAAAGATAAAAACTGGAATTTTTATCAAATTCCGCTTCCCGGAGGTAACCGGTGAGACGTCCGTGGTAGTCGCCCGCTTCATCACGCGAAGTGCAAAGAAAGTACCTGCCGGGATCATACTCCTCCCGTTCATACGCTTCATCGGCACTGCGCACCCCGTGAATGACGCGATAGTTCAATCCCGGATTACTTTTCACCATACTGTGAAAAGGAGCGATGCCTGTGCCGCTGGCAATAAAAACATGCTGATGCGAATCGCGCCTTTCCGAATCGAGGGCAAACCGTCCGAACGGCCCGTGAACCTCCACCATATCCCCTTTTTTCAGATGCTTTAGCCTGGGCGAAAAATAGCCCCCTTCCACTTCTTTTACCAATACCTCCAAATGGTCTGCTTCTTCGGCACTGTAAATGGAATATTCGCGGCTTTGGTAGTCTTCTGCAATGGAAAGTGAAATATGCTGTCCTGCTTCAAATTTAAACCTACTTTTAGGGAGCTGGATAACAAATGCACTTTCTGTTAAAATTCTAATATCCTGTACTTTGTAGTAATTTGTATCAATCTGTACTTCAGATTTCATTTCGAATGTCATTCCTTATAATTTTTTTTAAACTGCAAAAATAGAATCACCTGTAAAAAAAAAGACTTTTTTGTATCTTATTTCACCGGTTATTTTAGAGAATTAACCGATTATTAACACAATTGTTCGGTATAAAAAAAATAATTTTGAAACCATTCTGAAATTCAGTTTACAAGAAAAATTATTTTAAAGCCGGAAAACAGTTAAACAAAAATGAAAACACTCATCGCTTATGCAACAACACATGGTTGTACCGAAAGAATTTCGGAACAACTAAAAGATTACCTGGAGGGCGAAGTGGCCCTCGTTGACCTGAAAGAAAATCCTAATCCACCGATAAAAGAGTTCCAGCGAGTTATTATCGGAGGTTCCATTCATGCAGGACAGATTCAAAAACGGGTGAAGGAATTTGGCACCACCAACCTGAAGGACCTTCAGAAAAAGGAACTGGGATTATTTATTTGCTGTATGGAGGAAGGCGAAACAGCCCACAAACAACTGATGGAAGCTTATCCCGAAGAATTGCACCGCAGCGCAAAAGCGACTGCTTTTTTTGGTGGTGCATTCGATTTTGACAGGATGAATTTCCTTGAAAAGATGGTGGTGAAAAAGGTGGCCCATGTAAAACAAAGCACCTCGAAAGTTGATTTTGAAGCAGTCCGAAAGTTTTCCCGACGCATGGATCGCATCTTCAACCCGTTTTTATTCCTTGCTTAACCCAAAAAATTGATTTTTTCAATCAAAATCCGATTTAGATGGACTTACCTTTTTTCAAAAATATAAGTTCATCTAAGTCGGGGTTATTGGCATTTATACGTAATATGTATAACCATTAGAAATCCCCTGACAATCTAACGGATGTAAAAAATGCATACTAAAAATTCAGGTAAAAGTCGCGGGTAAGCTCTTTGTACTGATCCGTGAATCCGACACCGTCGTCGTTGTGAATATTCAAAAAATTCTTTTCTGTTTCTGCCTTGTTGTATCCGAATTCCATCAGGTAGCGGTGGGGATATTTCAGGTTGTTGGGCCTGACTTCAGTCTCCCTCAGTAAAAACAGTTTTTCCTTTTCAGCCATTTTTACAAATTCACTGACTGCGGTAACCGGCAGGATGATGGCAAGTTTTCCGTCAGGTACCAAGAGCCGGGTAATACCATGGGCCAGGTCGGCCCAGGGAAGCAGGTGGTTATGTTTGGCCATGGCCAGGTTTCCACATTTCGATTTCTGACTGTTGGTAAAAAAAGGAGGATTGGACACAATCCGATCGAAAAGCCCCGGTTTACTTTTTACAAAATCCTGGAAAGAGATATTCAGAATAGTTATTTGCTGGTTCCATGGCGAATTTTCTGCATTTTCAATGGCTTCTTCCGCTGCATTTTTTTCAATCTCAATTCCGGTAACTTTTGCTTCCGAACGCTGGGCCATCATAAGGGCAATCAACCCGGTTCCGGCGCCAATATCCAGAATGGTCCGTGCAGTAGAAACATCTGCCCAGGCCCCCAGCAAAACACCGTCGGTACCCACTTTCATAGCCGCGCGTTCCTGAATAATTCTAAACTGTTTGAACTGAAACCAGTTATTTTTAGCCATTTTAATTCTGCATTGACCTGTTAAAAGTCTTCAAAAACTCCCAGTCCGAAAAGTGCAAAATCGTACTTCACCGGATCGGTGGCATCAAATTTACGAAGTGTTGCAGTAACTTCTTCCACTGCCTTCCAATCGTTTTGTTTCCGTTTCAGGAGTCCCAGTTTTCGGGCTGTATTTCCGGTGTGCACATCCAAAGGGAGCATTAATTCCGATGTCGGAATTCTTTTCCAAAGGCCAAAATCTACTCCACCATTATCCTTTCGTACCAGCCAGCGCAGAAACATATTCAGTCGTTTCCCTGATGCACCGCGTTCCACGTTAGCCACATGCTTGCGGGTACGTTCGCCGGGAATCTCAAAAAATACCGAATGAAAATGCGCCAAAGCCGATTTTACTGAATCTTCTTTTTTGAAGCCGGTTTCAAACACCTGCTGCAACCCACCGTAGTTTTTGTAAATGTTTTTCAGCGCCCGGACAAAATAGAGGCAATCCTCTCCATTAAACGTCCGGTGTACGAAAGATTTTAAAACGGCCTGATCCGAAGCAGAAGTCTCCGTAATAAAATCGAAAGGCCGGTTATCCATAAGTTCCATGAGGCGGAGGGCATTTTTAATAATGGCAGGCCGGTTACCCCACGAAATGGTAGCAGTTAAAAAAGCAGCAATTTCAATATTTTCTTTTTGGGTAAATTGTTTGGGTACCTGAATGGGATCGGATTCAATAAAAGCAGGCCGGTTAAATTTCTCCGCCTTTTCGTCAAGAAAGTCTTTCAGTTCAGTATGTTCCATATTTCAAATGCTGACGGGTTCTGTTCGGAAATTAAATATCCTCCGTTTTCTTTTCATTCAATCTCCCTCAATCACCCCATCTTTTATGTGAACAATCCTGTCTGAACGTTCAGCAAAATGATCATCGTGCGTAACAATTATAAAAGTTTGCCCAAAATCATCACGGAGTTTGAAAAGCAGATCATGGAGTTCTTCCCGATTGGCCGAGTCAAGATTTCCGGAAGGCTCGTCTGCCAATACTACTGCCGGTTTATTGATGAGGGCCCTTGCTACAGCCACCCGCTGTTTTTCCCCTCCTGACAATTCAGAGGGTTTATGCTGGAGGCGATCGGTCAACCCGAGATATTCGAGCAGCCTGAACGCTTCCGTCTCCGCTTCTTTTTTAGAACGCCGCGCGATGAAAGCCGGAATGCACACATTTTCCAATGCCGTAAATTCAGGCAAAAGGTGGTGGAACTGAAAAACAAACCCAATTTCCCTGTTCCGGAAAGAAGAGAGTTCTTTTTCTGAAAGGGAAGAGACATTCTTGTCACTATAAAATATCTGACCGCTGTCGGGTTTGCTGAGTGTCCCGATAATTTGCAGGAGGGTAGTTTTTCCTGCCCCACTGGCTCCTACAATAGAATAAATTTTCCCTGACGGAATTTCCAAATGAATTCCCTTTAAAACCTCAAGCGGTCCAAACGATTTTTTTATGTTTTCTGCTCTTATCAAAACAACAATTTTACTTAAAAGTAACGAAGTTAAGGCATTAGTATTTCACTGAGAACATAAAGAAAGTAAATTCCGAGAAAAACTACTCCGGTAATTTTCCCAATTCTCCACCTGCTCAGAAGTAACCAGACAATTAATAAAACAACAGAACCAAACAGAATAATGGCCGAACGGGAAATATCTCCCCCCGTGCTAATCGCTTCATTCGACATAAGGACAAAGATGGCAAGGGGCAAACCAAGCCCCACGAGAATGTCGAAAATATTGGAACCTATCGCATTGCTCACTGCCATATCACCTCTTCCCTGGCGTGCCACAATCATCGATGAAATGAGATCGGGAACAGAAGTACCTATGGCTAAAACAGTAAGGGCAATGATGGCTTCGGGAATATTAAGAATGTAAGAAATAACCACGGCGAGTTCCACCAGGGCCCAACTCAAACCGGCTATAATAAATATTGAAAGCAGAAACACCCTGTAATAGTGTTTTTTATCGGGGAATATCCGGCAAAGCAGCCGATCGAAAATATTTAAAACTCCCTTCTCTGCACAGTCCTGTTCTTCCCTTTCATCAAAAGAAAGGTCGTTGTAGGGAAGAACCTTTTTCCAGTAAACAACGGCTATCACATAAAAAATATAGATTCCCAAAAAAACAATGGCTTCAGTCAAAGTAAACCTGCCATCCCAAATAAACCACACAAGAAGCACCACCGCAAGCGTATAAAAAAACAGATCGCGCACCATGGGTTGCCAGGTAAGGCGGGCTTTGCGCACCAATGCCGCAGCACCCACAATAACGAGAAGGTTAAAAATGGCGCTCCCCACAATACTGCCAATTCCAATAGCCTGGTGATCTCCCGGTTTAAGAACAGAAAACAACGCCACAAAAAGTTCAGGAGCACTGGAGCCAATTGCCATCAGGGTAGCCCCGGCAGCGTCGCTTGAAAGACGTAAATCATGGGATATTTTATCTAAAGAAGCGATAAAGAAAAGATCAACAATGCGTGCCAGTAATACAAAACAGACCAACAATGCCAGGGTGTACAGAATAATCATTCCTGTGGTTTTATTTAATCTTCCGGATAATCTTCGATTCTCTTTTTCTCATTTTCAGAATCTTTTTCATCCAGGGAAGAAGCATCATCCAGCTCTCTTTTTATTTGGTTAGTCTCCTTGTCCACGGCTGAAGAAACCTCGTCCAACTCATGTTTCATTTTATAGGTTTCCCGATCCACGGTTGATTTAACTTCGTTGATATCCTTCTTTATATCAGAAGTATGTTCATTGATTTCGCGCTTGATCTCATTGGTTGCCTTTCTAAATTCGCGTAACCCCTTTCCCAGCGTTTTAGCGATATCAGGAATGGCTTTCGACCCAAAAAAAAGTAATGCCAGCAACATTACAAGCACCAGCTCTCCTCCGCTTATAAATAATATATGATTCATTCTTCATTTTGTTTAGCCCACAAATATACAAATTGGCAACATCATTTAAACAGGATGTACCAATAAAAAAACAATAGCCCTGCTAATGCAAGGCTATTGACTAAAGCTATAATTTCATATCGTTATTTACGCTTTTCTGCCACTTTTGCCAACTTCTTTTGGAAGTCATAAGCAATAGGCGTAGCCACAAACAGCGATGAGTATGTACCAACAAGAACACCTACCAGCAATGCGAATGTGAACCCGCGAATAGTGGCTCCTCCAAAGAGGAAAATAGCGAGCAATACAACAAATGTAGAAAGCGAGGTGCTGAATGTACGGCGTAGCGTACTGTTCACTGCCTCATCCACGTTTTGCTCACGCTTACGTTTCGGATGCAATTTCAGGTATTCCCTGATACGGTCGAAAACCACCACGGTATCGTTAATGGAATAACCAAGCACCGTTAGAATAGCCGCAATAAATGCCTGGTCAATTTCCAGGGAGAATGGCAACACATTGTAGAGTAACGAGAAAATACCCAATACGATAAGTGAATCGTGAGCAAGGGCAACTACAGCTCCCAGCCCGTACTGCCAGTTGGTGAAACGAATTAAAATGTAGAGGAAAATAATTATCAGCGCAAAACTGATGGCAATTACTGCGTCTTTCCGGATATCATCGGAAATGGTCGGTCCCACCTTCTGCGAACTTTGCTGATAGTCCTCGGTAAATTCTTCGAGGGTTATATTATCATCGAGTAAATCAGCATCCTGAAGGCCTTTCATCAGCATGGCTTCCACTTCATTATCAATATTCTCGCTGTCGTCATCAATTTTATAGGTAGTAGTAATCCTCACCTGGTTACTGGCGCCGAAGGTTTTCACTTCCGGAGCAGTGCCGTAAACATCAGCCAGCGCCTGTTGAACATCGGCCACCTCAACATCCTGGTCAAAACGAACTACATAAGTCCGGCCTCCTTTAAAATCAATGCCGTAATTCAATCCGCGAACAGCAAGTGAGCCAATTGATAAAATAATGAAGGCCCCGGAAAGGATATACGCAATTTTCCTTTTTTCAAGAAATTTGATGGAAGTATTCTGGAGCCAGTTTTCTGTAAATTTTGTGGCAAAAAGAATATTCTTGGTCCGTTTCAGTTTCCATTCAAAAATGAGACGTGTTAAGAAAATGGCAGAGAAAAGTGAAGTCAGGATACCGATAATCAGCGTAGTGGCAAACCCTTTAATCGGCCCGGAACCAAATACATAAAGGACGATCCCGGTTAAAAGGGTTGTCACCTGACCGTCGATAATGGCTGAATAGGCATTTTTATACCCGTCTGAAATGGCAAGCTTAATTCCTTTCCCGGCGCGCAATTCTTCCTGCACCCTTTCATAAATCAGCACGTTGGCATCTACCGACATACCAATGGTAAGTACAATACCGGCAATCCCCGGAAGGGTAAGGGTAGCACCCAATGAAGCGAGGATACCTAAAATGAAGAACATGTTGGCAATCAGTGCAACATTGGCAGTAAGCCCAGCATTCCGACTGTAAAAGAAAAACATGTATACAAGCACCAAAATGAAGGCTACAATAAATGAATACAAGCCACTACTGATAGCTTCCTGTCCCAGTGAAGGTCCTACGATTTCTTCCTGGATAATACGTGCCGGCGCCGGCATTTTCCCTGATTTCAGAATATTGGCAAGGTCTTTTGCTTCCTCAATGCTTTCCAGACCGGTAATACTGGAACGTCCTCCGGAAATTTCATTTTGCACAGTGGGAAAAGAACGCACGTAACCGTCGAGCACAATAGCGATTGATTTGCCAATGTTCTCCTTGGTCAGGCGTTGCCAGGTTTTGGCTCCTTCACTGTTCATGGTCATCGACACCTCCGGATTTGAGCCCATTTGATCAAAATCCTGGCGGGCATCGGTAATCACGTCACCATCGAGTGGCGCCTGTCCATCGCGGGTGTTCGCTTTCAGAGCAATCAGACGAAAGAAATTACCGGCTTCATCCACCGAATTGGCCGTCCACCTGAACATCATGTCCCGTGGAAAAATGCTTTTAACCTGCTCCCGCGAAAGGAATTCATTCACTTTGGAAGTATCTCTTGAATGGGCAATTCCGATTGCCGGTCCCTGAAATAACTGTCCCTGTTGGTCAGTACTGGGATTCAACACAGCAAAAAGCGGATATTCCTTTCTGAAATTTTCGAGGTTGTCCATTCCTATATCTGTGGAATCGCTTTCGGTTCCGGCTTCGAGTTCCGAAAGCAGGGAACTTTCTTCTGCAGTGGTATCTGTTTCTGCAACTGCCGCACTTTCAGTATCTACCCCGGCTGACTCAGAAACATTGCCTGAAGAGGCAGCTTCCATTTCTTTTAGCCGCTCATTGGCCTGGAGCAGGAACGGATAAACCTCCTGGTTCTCGTAAGTTTCCCAGAACTCGAGCATGGCAGTCCCCTGAAGCAGGTTACGTACCCGGTTTTGGTCTTTCACCCCGGGAAGTTCCACCAAAATCCGGCCTTTTGTCTGCAATTGCTGAATGTTGGGCTGCGCTACCCCAAAACGGTCGATACGCGTACGGATGATATTGAATGCATTATCAATAGCTGCATTGGTTTCATCCCTGATAACATCCAGCACCTCCTGGTTTGTTGTATTTATATTGATTTTCTCACGCAATTCCAGCGTCAGAAAAATAGAGGCAAGTCTTGCATTCGGGTCAATTTCTTCAAAAGCCCGTCCGAAAAGGGTTACAAAATCTTCCTGGCTTCCCCGTTGCATCAGCCTGGCTTGTCTTAACGCTGCATTAAACGTAGAATCATTGTTGTAATTGGACAATGCCCTGATAAGATCATCGACCGAGACTTCCAACGTTACGTTCATCCCTCCTTTGAGGTCCAGACCAAGGTTCAGTTCCAGCTCTTTTACCTCTTTGTAGGTATATTTTTTCAGCCCCAGAAAATTGTAAACCTCTTCGCCTGAAATGGAATCGAGGTAATTAAATTCCTGGTCTGAATTGCCCTGGGCATATTCCCGGGCCGCTTTTTCCACCTGTCTGGCTTTGAATGTAAACGAAAGCTGGTATAGACATACCGCAGCAAGCAGGATGGCAAATGTTAAAATAGCACCTTTGTTTTGCATATAAATTTTGTTTTAAAATTGTAATGTTAGTCCCAATTGAGTTTATTCTGTAAAATGGTAAAATGCGGGAAAGATATCCCGTCTCCTCCAATCAACTATCTGATTTTTTAGATAGGATGAATCAGGAGACTAACGGATCATTATCAGGGAGGGAGAAATAGTAGTGCCTGAAAATCAGGTGATGATATGTGAGAAAAAGTGTTTTCCGGGGAGCCTTCTTTTCTGTCTTTAATAACTGGTGGTTTCGAAGATGATGACACTTTTGAAGCAGTTTGTTATGTGTCTCATCAAATAATTTACGCACAGATGTCCTTTGTACCAGCGACTTTGCGCTTACATTATTTGCCTGAGAAAACAGGTAAATTGTACCATGTTCATCAGCTGCTCCTTCGCTTTCAGCCTGTAGTTCTTTCAGCGTTCCCGGATGATTCTCGAAATAAATATCGAACAGCACGGCAACACTTACCAATGCTGTAAAAAACACTAATCGTACAATAAATTTTTTCGATATTTTAAATTTGAAATTCACCTTATAGTCAAATTTAGCCGGGCAAATATACCGAAATAGTTCAGGTTTACAAAGATGAGATTCATGAATTTTAAACACTCAGAATCAATGTACCGGACTATTCTTTTCCATTTTTATTACTGAATTAAACACATTCTAAAAGAAGAGAGTGTCTGTCCCGGCAAAAAAAATCAAAACCGAAGTCTGATTGGCAAATGAAATTTGTATTTTCAACTCTACAATGAGATTCAAAAAGTATTATTTTTTATTGTTGTTAGCCTTCCTGACTTTTAACGCTCAGGCACAACCTGTTAACATACCAACTATTTCGGAAGAACAACTAAAAAGACATATTTCCTTCCTGGCATCAGACAGTTTGCAGGGGCGCGCACCAGGCACCTCTGTCCGGGGCTTAAACATGGCAGCGAAATACATTGAAAAAATGGGATCGGAATCTTCTTTACAGATCCTTTCCCAAACGTTCCCCCTTATCTCATCCCAGCCTGATGAAAAAAACACCTTTCTAAAAATATCCGGTAAAAAAGGGAAAGAAACGGTATATAAAAAAAACTTCGCTGCATTAAAACCTCATATTGAAACACTCGGGTTTT
Organism: Mariniphaga sediminis; assembly: GCF_003573545.1. Classification (GTDB taxonomy): domain Bacteria; phylum Bacteroidota; class Bacteroidia; order Bacteroidales; family Prolixibacteraceae; genus Mariniphaga; species Mariniphaga sediminis. The sequence goes on from NZ_QWET01000016.1 coordinate 125,553, forward strand.
CCGGGGAATTGGTTTTCACCGGCTTCGGTTGGAAAGATAGTATTTCAGGCTACAATGATTTTGAAGGAATGGATCTCCAAGGGAAGGTGGCCATTTATTCTGTTGGCACTCCCGAATCTTTCAGGGAAGGCTTTTCGTATTTGTGGAACAGCTCGCAGGAATACCAAAAAGCTAAAAAAATCCTTGATGCAGGCGCCGCAGGTATTATTTTGGTTACCAGTCTCCAGGCCCCCAGAGACAATACGATTCAGCAATTAGAACAATGGACAAAGAAATCAAACTACATACTGGAGCCATCGAACAAAGAAAACCTTTTACCGATCGTTGCTGCCACCCCTGCTTTTGCCAACACGCTTTTCGGGAAAAACAATAAATGGGAAAGACAGTTGAAGTCCATTTCAAAAAAAGGTACCCCCGAAACTTTCATCACAAAAAACAAGGAGGTGCAGGTAAAATTATCCAGAAAGGTTGAAGAAACAGAGGTTCAGAATATAATAGGAATAATGGAAGGAAGTCACCCGCAACTAAAAGAGGAATGTGTGGTTTTTATGGCACATTACGATCATGTGGGAATGAATGAGCTTGGTGAAGTTTTTAACGGTGCCGACGACAATGCCTCCGGGGTGGCCACACTGCTCGAATTGGCTGCCGCTTTTGCACAACTCGCTAAAAAACCTAAGCGCAGTATTGCCTTTCTCTGGGTTACTGCCGAAGAAGCAGGGTTGCTGGGATCAGAATATTACAGCAAAAATCCTGTTTTCCCATTGAAAAAAACGGTAGCCTGCATCAACCTCGATATGGTGGGGAGAGTTTACGAACCGCGCGATTCGGTATGGAACCAATCGCCCAAACAGGTGAAAAAGTTCAACGAAATTTACACCCTTGTAAACGATTTTAACCCGCGCCTAAAGGAATGGACTGATTCGGCCTGCTCCCGGCTGGGACTAATTCCGGACTACTCCCTTCCCGGAAAATTTCTTCACATCAGCGATCACTACCATTTCCACCGAAACCAGGTACCTGCACTAAGCCTGTCAACCGGATACACTGCCGATTATCATCAACCATCAGACGATATTTCACGTATCCGGTTCGACAAAATGAAACGGGTAGCTGAACTTTGTTTTCTTGTGGGTGTTGAATTGGCAAACTTCTGAATAAATTTCTATTTTCGGAATTCTAAATAAAAATTATCATGAAAATTGTAGTACTCGACGGATATACATCAAACCCCGGCGATTTAAGCTGGGAGGGGATTCAGCAATTGGGAGACTGTACTGTTTACGATCGGACCCCACCAGAGAAAACGGCAGAACGCTCGAAAGGAGCGCAGGCTGTTTTTACCAATAAGGTTGTTTTTGACAAAGCAATAATTAACCAACTGCCCGATTTACAGTTTATCGGGGTACTGGCTACAGGTTATAACGTTGTAGATTTGGAAGCCGCCTCCGCGGCAGGCATTGTGGTTGCTAATATTCCGGCTTACAGTACAACATCGGTAGCCCAAATGGTTTTTTCCCACATTCTGCACCAGGTTCAGAATATTTCGGAACATGCCGCTTCGGTGAAGAAAGGCGATTGGGCTACCAGCATCGATTTCTCCTACCACATTACCCCTCAAACCGAGCTGGAAGGAAAAACCCTCGGCATTATTGGTTTTGGACAAATCGGACAGGCAGTGGCAAAAATCGGGCTGGCTTTCGGGATGAATATTCTTTTTAATAACCGCAGCCAAAAAGGAACCGGACTGAAAGCACGGCAGGTGGATTTGGACACGCTGTTGGCCGAAAGCGATTTTATCAGTGTTAATTGCCCTCTGACCAGCAAAAACGAAGGATTCATAAATAAGGCGACGATTGAAAAAATGAAGCCCTCAGCCATTTTGATAAACACCGGCCGGGGCCCGCTGATCAACGAGCATGATTTGGCAGAAGCATTGAACAGCGGCAGGATTGCCGGAGCCGGACTTGATGTATTGTCGACCGAGCCACCCTCTCCCGACAACCCGTTGAGCCAGGCCAAAAACTGCCACATCACCCCGCACATTGCCTGGGCAACCACTGAAGCCCGAAAACGGCTGATACACATTGCCACTGAAAACCTGAAAACATTTATAGAAGGGAACCCGCAGAATGTAGTCAGTTAAACCACCCGAAATAAATGATATTCAATACCATTACAAGAACCAGAATTTAAGAAATATTTCACGTTTTTACTGAAACAAAAATGCCACCACCACGTTTTAGTTTCAGTAAAAACAAAAATGGTTATTAAAATATTACATGTGGTTTTGCTGGCCTCAGTGAAATATTTTTTCACACTTCCGTATGCCATGATTATCGGATTGGAATATGAGCAGGCCGTTTTATCCGTTCTGACGGGTGGAATAGGTGGTTTCCTGTTCTTTTATTACCTGAGCAAACCGCTCATTCGAGGATTCAATTCTGCCTTTCCTTTCCTTTGCCGGCTGGCGCCTGTATCGCTTAAAACACGGTGTCAGAAATTTTTTAAACCCAACCGAATCAACAGAAAAGTAAAAATATTTACCCGCAAAAACAGGCTGCTCGCCCGGTTTAAAAGAGCATACGGATTTTGGGGTATTATCATCACCACACCGCTTTTTTTAACGATCCCGCTGGGCGCATTCCTCGCCGGAAAGTATTATTCAAACCGAAAGCACCTTGTCCTCTACATGATACTCTCCATTGTGGGGTGGGGCGTTGTCCTTTCAGGAATCATCCATCTTTTCCCCGGCGTATTTTTAGATTAAACAATCCTGGTATCTTTGTAAAAAAAAGAGATGACAAAGGATGAAATGCTAGACCTGATTGTATCGTGGGAAAACCTGAAACTTCTCATCCGGGAAGCAGAAAATCATCCCGACCAGTTATCTGTTTTAATGGACATTGCTTTGTACAGCAAACATCCCAAAAGCTGGCGTGCTGCATGGATTGCCGACAAAATTCACGAAAAAAACCCCCAACATATCGCTCCCTTTCTGACGAAAATAATCAGGCAGTTGAAAAAGGAAACCGACAAGGGGAAAAAACGTCATTGGCTGAAGTTAATCAGCCAAAATGAAATCAACGAAAAACATTACTCTTTTTTAATGAATTACTGCCTGGATACGTTCATGTTGGGAGAAGAGCCTGTGGCAGTGCGGGTACATGCCATGCAAATTTTATTTAATATTTCGGAAAAGGAAACAGCCTTTAAACGGGAACTCGCTTCCATTATCGAACATGAAATAGAACTTCACCCAACAGCCGGAATACAGTCTAGAGGACAAAAGCTGATACAAAAACTAAAAAAACAATTAAAGAATCCACCCTCAAAGAAGGTGGACTTATAAAAAGGCCCCTATAAGGGGCCAAAGTTGAGCCGCTGCTGCTCTTCGAGACGTTCTTGATCTTCTTGAAATTTCACGTACTTCTTGATTTTGTCTTCATCAAGTCCGATAGTGTCAACACAGTAG
>NZ_QWET01000017.1 GCF_003573545.1 Mariniphaga sediminis
CGTTAAGTGACCAGGTTAAGTGGAGAGAAAAACGTATAAAAAATTTAGAAAAACAACTGGAAAAGCTAAAAAAAGTAGCGTAATAACATATTGATTTATAGCGATGTGCGAATTAGTTATATAATAGGAGAAAAATGAAGTGGGGATTGGGGCAAAGCCCCAAACAAGTGGATAACCAGTCTGTTGTTATGAATAGGGTTTTGCAGGTAAAGTTTCTTGCATTGAACTCACATTGTTGCGGGAGATCTGATCACACCTTCAAAGTTAGTTTTGGGAGAATTTTAAGGTAGAAAAAAAGTTAAATGAATATTGAAGGTTAAGCGTGATTACTTTTTTACTCCACCGGATTTTCAAAGTGACCCCCCTTTTCCTGTCTTTTTCTCCCAGCAGAGTCGCACAAAAAAAGCGCTTAAAGTTAACACTTTAAGCGCCTATCATTAATTTGGTTTTCACCTTGTACCCGGGGCGGGAATCGAACCCGCACTCTGTTGCCAGAACTGGATTTTGAATCCAGCGCGTCTACCAATTCCGCCACCCGGGCTTTTCCCTTGCGGAAAAATGGTGTGCAAAACTAACTAATTCACCGGAATTGGCAAAATTATAGCAATGACAATTCTTTATTTATTAAGAGCAAAGTTCAGCTGAGAAGAAACCTTTACAGTACTTATAACCTCCCATATTGGTAAAAAACTGAAAATCAGCGACCCTATATCTTCTCATTTTAAGTCAACAAAAAAATACTTAACGGTATTATACTATTTTGTGAATTCGAACGTATTCTATATATGATTAAAAAAATAATTACAATGAATAAAAAAGCACTCTCAGTCATTCTAGTGGTATGTACATTAGGATTTGCTGCCTGTCAGAAGGAGGATTTAGCAAATTCCGATTCTTCTACATTGGGCGTAAAGTTACTCGCTTTGAATAAAAGCTATTCTTTACCAGTCATAAAAAACAACACCAAATCAGCTGTTATCGACTCCCCCTACTTAACCTGGGATACCGTTCAAATGGTTGTTTCAAAAGTAAAATTGGAGGCCGAATTAAAAAGCCTGGTTACGCATCACGATTCCATTGAAATTGAATATAAATGGAATGGCCCGCAGTTGATTGATTTGCTTGATTCGACTACAATCTTCGGGAATTTTATACTGCAGCCCGGATTTTATGATGAAATCGAATTAAAAATAGAGGGATTAAAAAGGGATGCCACATCTTCTCCCGTTTTTTACATGAGCGGGATTTACACAAATGGAGAGGGTGAAAATATACCGGTAGCACTGGAAATTTATACTGATATAGAATTCGATACGGAAAAAGAAAGCGTTGAGGTTTCCGAAAGTAATATGGATATTATCAGCACCATACAGTTATATCTTGACGAATTAATGGCAGGAATATCTCCTGAACAAATGGACAATGCCGCACTTACCGACGGCGTAATCCTTATTTCGGCAGAAAGCAACAAAAATTTGTACCAGTCAATTACAGAAAAACTGGTTGATGATGATCTTCAATGCAAATATCATCACAAAGACGATGATGATGACGACGACGACGATTAAAGACAAAACAACACAAACCAGACAAAAGACGAAATAATAATCATCCTGTAGATTATAAAAAAGAGTAGCCAGATGCAACAAGCTCCAAATTCGGAGTCAAGCAACTGGCTACCTTATATAAAACCAAGTCCCACACCTGAAAGTAGTATACCAGAAAATAAATTCGAAACTCAAAGCACCTTTTAAGAGCCTACGGTAGTGCTGCAAACACTCCCCTCAGATTTCCATAAAACATTGAATGCATTTGCTCCTTCCTATTAGTTTCTCACCGGAAATAAAAGCAGTTAACTTTATCGGCAGAAGAAATTGAATCAACGCAGTCAATAAAACCATGCAACTCCCTCCCACCCCCTAAAATTTTCCAATCTTTTTCGTTTAATTTTTTCATTTCCCTGTTATAAATTTGAAAGATAATCGTCCCTGTATTCAAATGACCGAACAGGAATTTAAAAATAGTGTGTTACCATTTTCGCGGAAACTATACCCAATGCTGAAAAGGATTCTCAGAGAGGAGGAGGAAACAAGGGACGCCTTGCAGGATTTGATAGTAAAACTTTGGAACAAAAGACATGAACTTAAGAAGTGTCAAAACCAGAAGGCTTATATTTTTACCGTGGCCAGAAATTATTGTTTCGATCTGCTAAAGAAAAAGCGTACTGCCAGGTTCAGCGAAAACGGAGAACTCCTTTTTTTTAACGGTCGAAGCAGATGAGTTGCATCCGGATGTTAAGGAGAAATACGAACACGTAAGAAAAGCGATTGGAAGGTTGCCTGAAAAGTACCGGGCGGTGATCCGGTTGCGCGACATCGACGGTTTTTCTTTCGAAGAAATGAAGGAAATAACCGGCATGGAAATTCCAAACCTCAGGGTGATTCTATCGCGGGCTCGGCAAAAGGTGAAAGAGGAAGTAAAAAAAATTTACGATTATGAAGACAAAAAACAATTTGCTTGATAAATACTACAAAGGAGAAACTTCTGTAAAAGAGGAAGAACAGCTGAAAACAGAAATCCTTTCCGGAGAAACCATTTCTGCGGAGAAAGACATTTTTGGATATTACCGCGAGGCAGGTTTTGTCCCCAATGGGCTGGAAGAATCCGTTTTTGAAGGATTTCAGGCACACCTGCAAAAGAAAAAAAATCGCCGGCTTTGGGCTTACAAACTCACTTCGGTGGCAGCTTCCATTCTGATCATAATGGGCATTTTTATCGGGAATAAGATAGCCAGAAACCAACAACTGGAAAATAAATTTTCACTGATGGAACAGGCACTCCAACAGGTTTCAGAAAGCATTCAGCCTGAAAAAGAAAGGGAGATGCTGGTTTTATGGGTAGACGACGAAGTAGAAATAATAATCAATTAAAAGAATAGCAATGAAACGGATATTTTTTATTCTATTAATAGCAGTAATTGCCGTTGCCGGAAGGGCGCAAACCGGCCTGTTTGAAGAGTTGACAGAAAAATTTTCCGACAAGGACGGCTTCAGCGCCAGCCAGATTTCAAATGATATGTTCGATTTGTACCTAAAAAAGAAAAATATTGATGAAGCCTCTCCGGTACATAAAGCGCTGAAAAACCTTGACAATATTCTGGTCTTGTCCCAGAGTCATCTCCCAATGGAGACAGGCATAGCGAACGGTGAAAAAGAGAATGACGATACAAAAATGGTTCATAAAACAATTTTGGATTATTACAAAAAGAGCGGCTTTTCGCTGTTCAAAACCGAGAAGCAGATGGGTGAGGATGTAAAGGTTTTTCTGAAAAAAAACCAGGATAAAATAGAATCGCTGGCCCTGCTAACCAACTCTTCTGTATCGACCAACCTGGTAGAACTACGGGGAGATATCGACCTCTCAACCGTATCGGAACTGAGCCGGGAACTTAATCTCAGGGGGCTGGAAAACCTGTACAAAATAAATAACGGAGGGACATCCTATTACGGAAATATGCTCCATTCCGGTCTTTCTCCCGAACGGATTGAGGAAATGGCCGAACGCCAGCGGGAATTAGTGGAACGCCAAAGATTGATGACAGAAGAGCAGCGCCGCAGAATAGAGGAACAGGCCCAGAAAATGACTGAAAAACAGATGCAAATGGCGGAAAGATACCGTGAAATGGCCGAGAAATACAGACGACAACCCATCTTCCTTAATTACCCCGGAGACAGTACTGTTTACATTCTGAATGGAAAAAAAACAGATACTGATGCCGTAAAAGAAATCCTACATACAGACAAAATTGAACGAATTGAGGTAACCAAAAGCGATAAAGAAAATGGCTACACAACGATAGAAATAAAAACGAAAAAATAATCCCGCCCTTTTCTACAAAAACTCAGAGTATGTAATTACCAAGCGGATTCCGGTCTTACTTCCGGATCCTTTCAACACCACCCGGTTCGCCTCACTGTTTTTATTGACCGTGGTTAGATAAAACCCTAAATTCTCAACATTGTTGTCGATGATTTCCTGCAGGTGTTGGGTAATATTGAACCTGTACGTATAATCATCGGTTCTTAAATACCCTCCGTAAAAGCTTGGATGGAATGAGTTATCAGCGGGTAAGTATTCAATACCATCCTCACCCACATAGGTAAAAAGCAGTCGTGACGGAGGCGGGTATTTATCTAAGTCGGAAGCAATGGTGTCAATCTGGAAAATCAGTTCCGCCTTGTTAATGCCCATCCGAGTCGAATCTCTCCAGGAGGAAAGGCTTTCAATGAATATTTTTGATTCAAGCCCGCCGGTAGACTGCACGTAAAGCAACGAATCCTCTTCCAATTCCGAATTCAGGTTGGCTTCAAACGGAGTACCGGTATAATCGTGTTTGATAGAGTTTACACGGGCACTGAATTGCGTTATCAAATAAGGATATAGCATGGTATCAGGTTTCTCTTTCGCCTGATTTTCATCATTGTCGTAAAAAACCACCAGCGCAGACCCTTGAAAACTACTACTGGAGACTGTCTCCAATGAAAGAATGGAACCCTTTTCTGATTGTTTTTCAGCTTCAATATACAATCCTTTAAAATATTCCAGGAAAACATCATTGTTCACCATTTGTAACGAATCGGCATACACCAGCTTTTCTCCCAGCGAAATATCGAGTGGAATAACAATAAGCTGATAAAGAGTATCCTGCGAGGCAGAATCCAGTTCAATTTTCGGAGTGTATTGTATTTCGCCGATCATCTGAGAGGACGCCATTGATTTTAAATCCACATCCTGAAAATAGGGATAATCAGAGGCTCCGCCCTGTGTACTGGATGTATCGGCAATCAGGGACTCTTCCAATTCATATACCCTGAAGGTTTGTGGAGTGACGGTATCACCGTAAATAAATCGGTAATACAAGTATAGTTTTACCGAATCAGCAACGGGATTCGTTCCGTAGTCGGGGAAACTTTGCAGTCTGAATTGCGTGGCAAAATCAATGTCTGTTTTCCCAAAAAGCGTATCGTTCATACTTCCCAGAAGGCTCCTGGAAGCCTCGTCGGTACGAATTCCCTCTTCCTGAAAGGTATATGCCAAGATGCTGCTTTTTTCCACCAGATTTTTCACTTCGATTAAATCCGTTGATGGCAACAACTCCATCCCCAAATTATTGGGATCGTTGCAGGCATTAAGCAGGGCCAGAAGTGTAACTATCACAGTGGGAAGATGGTATCTAAAAGTTATTTTGCGTTTCACTGAATCCTTGTTTTAATTTATTGTTTTCCTGAATTTTGAAAAATATCACAAACGTATAAAAAAACAACGAGGGAGTAGAGCTATTGATTGCAAATTTGATCTTTTTACAAAAAAATTTGATCTTTTAACAACTACCACACTTTTTCATAAAAAGAGTCATAGGCATCTATATACGTCTCTTTCGGCTGATATTGGAGGAATGACTTTCCGGTTTCCAAAATGTATTTTTTCACATCGGGGTTGATATTTTCCGTACCCTGAATCACGGCATCGGAATAGTTGACTGCCAACTTACTCACATTTACATAATCGGGATTTTCAAGCAGGGTAACATCTTCCGGCACCATGCCGTCGAGGAGCACCTTCTTTTTCAATTCCGGGTTTAATGTCTTTTTGAAGTCGTCGTTGTAAACGGAATAAACTACTTTCGAATCCCTGAAAAGCGGATCGTTGTAATAATACTTTTTAATGAACAACGGAACCAGCGACGTCATCCAGCCATGGCAATGAATTAAATCAGGCGCCCATCGCAACTTGATAACCGTTTCCAGGACTCCCCTTGCAAAAAACAGGGCCCGCTCATCGTTGTCTGCAAACTCTTCCCCTTTTGAACTGGCAACAACCTGTTTCCGGTGGAAATAATCTTCATTGTCGATAAAATAAACCTGCATGCGAGCAGCCTGAATGGAGGCCACTTTAATAATCAGGGGGTGATCGGTATCATCAATGACCAGGTTCATGCCGGACAATCTAATCACTTCGTGCAATTGGTTTCTTCGCTCGTTCACACAGCCGTAACGAGGCATAAAAGTACGTATTTCTCTCCCTTTCTCCTGCACTCCCTGCGGGAGGTAACGAGCAATTTCCGACATTTCACTTTCGGGTAAATATGGGGTGATTTCCTGCGAAATATAAAGGATCTTTTTCTTTTCCATTGACCTGTAAGCGCGGTTTATAACAGAGTGCAAAGGTAAGAAAAATATCGCGAAAATTCAATTTTAGTCATTTTCGGGGAAACGGGAAATGCCCTGGACGAAACTAAAACACCTTCCCTGCCATCGGAATCTTTTTCACCAGCCCGGCAATCAAAAAGCACAAAACCAACGCAACCGGCGCCAGTGCAACCAACTTGATCACCGGGAAAGCCTGCCACGAAACAAAAATGGCGCTAATGCCTACCAATATTGGGGCATGAAAAACGAACACTCCGTAAGCACTACCCGATAAGTACCCGGTCACTTTATTTTGGCTATTGAAATATTTTTGGAATAATCCTGACAGCCCGATGATCAAAGAAAACCCCGTTAATTGTTCCCAAAGGGCATAGGCAAAGTTTTGCCAGGAAAAACCACCCATGAACGCATCAATCCCTCTTTCTCCTTTTCCCCCGAAGACGAATAGCAATGGAAACCCGACAAAAATTAAAACCTGTGCAAAAATAAACCAGTTTTTCCCTTTCAGAAAAGAAACGGAAGCGAGCCAGTTATTCTGATACGCCACAATTCCCAATGCAAAAAGCAAAATGTATTGAACAAAAAACGGGAACTGAAAACTGGTAAACGGCATACTCCAGCCCACAGGCAACCAGATACGAATAATAAACTGTAGTAACCCAACAAGAAAAATGGTGAGCAGAATTCTGGTCGTACCGGGAAATGGAGCTATGATTTTTATTTTGAATGGTTTTATTAACAAAAAAATCAGGGTGAAAATAAGCAGGGCCTCCACAAACCACAGGGGTCCAAATCCTACCCCGTGCTGATTTATCCAGTAGTCGGTTAAGGAAACCGGATCTCCGCTGATAAAACGGCTACGGATAAAAGCTGTGAGAGGGGCTAAGACAAAGTAAAAAAACAGCAGAGGAACTCCCAGCCGCAACAACCGTTCCCTGATAAACCTGCCGGTACCCTTTCTATTTAGCGAGGGCAAAATAAAAAATGCAGAAACAAAAAAGAACATTCCCATAAAAAACGACTGGTTTGTTGCAACAAACATTGCCAGCGGCAGTATTTCGGGAAATCCGGCCTTCGATTCGTTGTAATACCAATCTCCGGGGGCGCCGTAAGTAATACTCAGGTGATGTAGTACCACCAAACTAATCAGAAAAATGCGAAGGTTATCGATATAAAAAATTCGGGCTGGGATATTCATAGATACCTTTTTTTCAATCATTTCAGAGAGATTCTTTTATGACGGTAAACCCAAAAGCAGAAGAAACCATATTGGAGAATACAACAAAAAAACTAAAAGCCATACCATCACCCGAGGTGACAGTATGACTTGTCTTTGCTATATTTTTGGCAATTCCCAAGGAGCACGGTATGTGGGAACCAGATAGTTGTTGGCATCTTCGTCGCCAATAAATTTACGGTTGTCAGCATCCCAGTACAACCGGCGCCCTGTTTTTAAAGCGATGTTGCCCAAGTGGCACACCCGCGCGGTGTTGGCTGCAATACCGATATTGGTGTTAGGCGATTTATCACGATCGTGAATACATTCAATGAAATTTTTCATGTGGTTATTCAGTCCCTGTCCATCACCTTCTTTTAAATCAACGCGTTCCATTTTCGGATCTTTGCCGCCCTCCGGAATTACTTCCCAACCGTTTCGATCCACGACAAGCGTACCGTTGTTTCCAACAAATCCCAATCCATGAGAACGACCGTAATAACCACCATCAATACCGAGGCCGTGATCCCACAACAAAGTGTAGTCGTCAAATTCATAAAGTGCCTGCATGGTATCCGGTGTTTCGGCAGCATCATCCGGATAGGCAAATTTCCCGCCCATTGCCATTACCGATTTGGGCGCTTTGGCATTCATCCCAAAAAGGCCGTAGTCAATAATATGTACACCCCAGTCAGTCATTAAACCGCCGGCATAGTCCCAAAACCATCGGAAGGTGAAGTGAAACCGGTTTCGATTGAAAGGCTTTGCAGGAGCAGGCCCTAACCAAAAATCGTAGTCCACTCCGGGTGGTGGATCGCTATCAGGAACAACCGGTACGGACTTCATCCAGCCCTGGTACGACCAGGTACGAACAGCCCGGATTTTCCCCAGTTTGCCCGAATGAACAAATTCAACAGCATCCTGCCAGTGCTTGTCACTACGTTGCCATTGCCCTACCTGAACTACATTACCGTAACGTTCAGCAGCGCGTTCCATGATATTGATTTCCTCAATATAATTGGCCAGCGGCTTTTCACAATAAATATGTTTCCCCTCCTGGGCCGCATAAACAAACGGCAGGCAATGCCAATGGTCGGGTGTACCAATGATAATTACATCAATGCCTGGTTCTTCCAAAAGTTTCCGGAAATCCTTAAATCCTTTGGGCTTATAACCCTGTATTTTTTCTGTGTCGGCAATACGCTGGTTCAGTACATTTTCATCCACATCACAAATTGCCGCACACTCGGTATTCGACTGTCCCAAGAAGGCTTTCAGGTCGGCAAATCCCATCCCTTTAGCGCCAATTAATCCGCATACCAGCTTTTCGTTGGCCCCGGCACAAGAATTCATGGCCATGGGCATTGAAGCAGCCAACCCCACCCCGGCAGTTGCCAGCGTAGTATTCTTGATAAAACTTCTTCTGTTTGCCATTTATTATTCCTTTTGCATGGCATCGTCAAACGCCACATCAGATGGCTCGAAATCGACATTCTTTACAAACTGGCAGGCTTCGGCAGCACCGGCTTCGCGGTTCATACCACTGTCTTCCCATTCCACTGAAAGAGGTCCGTTATACCCGATATCGTTGAGCGCCCGGATAATATTTTCAAAATTCACTTTCCCACGGCCCAGGCTACGGAAATTCCAGTAACGGCGGTTGTCGCCGAACTCGGAATGGCCGCCAAAAACACCAATGCCTTTTGGCACATCACTCCAGTATGCATCCTTCATATGCACATGAAAAATGCGGTCTGCAAATTCATAAATAAACCGCACATAGTCCACATGCTGATACCCAAAATGACTGGGATCGAAGTTAAACCCAAAAGCCGGGTGATTATTTAATGCTTCCAACGTAAGATGGGCCGAGTGAATATCAAAAGCTATTTCAGTTGGGTGGGCCTCCAAAGCGAATTTCACGCCAATTTTCTGAAATTCATCTAAAATAGGAATCCACTGTTCGGCAAACTTCTCGTACCCTTTTTCAATCATTCCGGCAGGAATAGGCGGAAATGAGTAGAGCATATGCCAGACAGGACTTCCCGTAAAGCCATTCACGGTGTCAAGCCCCATCATTTTAGCCACTTTGGCTGTTTTAATCACTTCCTCAGCCGCCCGCTGCCTTACCCCCTCCGGGTCTCCGTCGCCCCAGATATAATCGGGAAGGATACCCTTGTGGCGTTCGTCAATGTACTCATCGGAAACGCACTGCCCCACAAGGTGGGTGGAAATAGCATACAGATTCAATTCATATTTTTCCAGAAGCGTCTTTCTTTCGTCGCAATAAGCCTGATCGGCTTTGTCAATTTCGAGATGGTCTCCCCAGGTACAAAGTTCAAGGCCGTCATAACCAAATCCTTTGGCTTTCCGGCACATCTTTTCAATGGGTAAATCGGCCCATTGCCCGGTAAATAATGTTACTGGCCTGGACATACTAACTAATTTAAAGTGTTACCCATTTTATACTGTCGTCGTAACCGGCTTTTACTACAGTGTCAATAAACTGCATACCGCGAATGCCGTCCTCTATGCCAGGGAAGTCCAACATTTCGGGAGTAGGTTCTTTACCATCCATTTTTGCCATTACGGTCATGGCAAAATTTCGATAGATGTTGGCAAATGCTTCGAGGTACCCTTCCGGATGACCTCCGGGCGTACGGGTATTGTGCGCAGCAATGGCACTATTCATGCTGGTTCCCACACGCAAAATCTGGGTCGGTTTGTCAAGCCATTTAACAATAAGCGAATTGGGTTCTTGCTGATACCATTCCAATCCGCCTTTTTCACCGTAAACCCTAATTTTAATTCCATTTTCTTCACCGGCGGCAATCTGGGTCGCCATCAAAACACCTCTGGCTCCGTTCTCAAACCGCAGGAGAGCAGCGCCGTCATCGTCAAGCATACGGTTGGGCACTAATATGTTTAATTCGGCACACAATTCGGTAACCCGAAGACCCGTAACATACTCGGCCAAATGGTGGGCGTGTGTTCCAATATCGCCCATACAGCCGGCTTTCCCTGATTTCTTTGGGTCGGTACGCCACGATGCCTGGGCATTACCCTGATCTTCCACTTTTGCCGACAGCCATCCTTGCGGATACTCCACAAACACTTTGCGAACCTTGCCCAGTTCACCATTGGCTATCATTTGTTTGGCATGTTTTACGGCCGGGTAGCCCGAATAAGTGTGTGTCAGCGCCAACGTCAAACCGGTTTCGTCCAGTTTTTCTTTCAGCTTCAGTGCCTCGTCAAGCGTAAAAGTAATCGGCTTGTCAATAACTACGTGAAAGCCATTTTCCAGCGCCATCATCGCCGGGTCGAAATGCACAAAGTTGGGCGTAACTATTGAGACAAAATCCATCCGCTCGCCTTCCGGCAGTTGCGCCTCTTTCTCAAACATCTCCTGATAAGTTTCGTACACACGATTTTCAGGCAGATAGTACAATTTCCCGGATGACCTGGAAATTTCGGGATTTACGCTGAAGCAGCCACACACCATCTCAATCTGGTTATCCATAAAAGCTGCAAGGCGGTGAATGGCGCCGATAAAAGCATCGGTTCCGCCTCCAACCATCCCCATTCTGAGTTTTCTATTCATAATTATTCTGTTTATGTTGATTTAGAAAAAATGCCCCTAAAATTAGCAACTCTTTTGGAAGGAAACAAAACCCGGGAAAGAAACTGCAGCAGGAATGTATTCGACAAACCTTTTTGTAACAAAACCAATCAGCCTGAATTGGTATTGAATTTAATGTGTATCTTGTTGAAACAATGTTTATTCGAAAAAATAGAATAAAAAAGAACAATAAAATTTGGATTTACTCTTTCAGGAATCATTCGTTTGCCATAGCAGGTAGCACCTAAAGTAAAACCCAATCAGAAAACGACGGAATTGCTCCGACTGTTATCTGATTGGGTCCACATGTTACCAGGTAATAAAAATACCTGCTACTATTTGTTTTAGTGCAAAACAGGAAGTCTTTCCAAAAACAACTCCTTATTTATGCACATGAACATCCATTTGTGGGAATGGAATATTAAGTCCTTCCTTATCGAACGTTTTATAAACCTTTTCGTGCATATCGAAATAGATGCCCCAGTAATTTGCGGCTTCTGCCCATACCCGCACAACCAGGTTTACCGAGCTGTCAGCCAACGCGCTCACAGCAATAAAAGGCTCGGGATCCTTTAAAATCCGATCGTCTCCATCAATTAGTTTCTTCAACACGGTTTTTGCTTTGTCCACGTCATCACCATAACCAATCCCGAAAACAAAATCGACCCTGCGGCGGGGTTCTGTGGAGTAGTTGATCATGGAACCGGTGGAAAGGCCACCATTGGGGATAATAATTGTTTTGTTATCAGGAGTTTTCAAAATGGTATTGAAAATCTGGATTTCATTTACCGAACCTGAATGCCCCTGGGCTTCAATGTAGTCGCCCGCTTTAAAAGGCTTGAACAACAAAATAATAACCCCCCCGGCAAAATTCTGCAGGGTACCCGAAAGCGCCATACCCACCGCCAGACCAGCCGCACCAAGAATGGCAATAAACGAGGTCATCTGAACCCCCAACATGCCCACAACACTAATCAGGAGAAGGGTTTTAAGCAGGATTCCAATCATACTATTCAGAAAGCCACGCAGGGAGGGCTCCATCTCTCTTTTTTCAAAACTTCTCCGGATACTTTTTTGAATGATTTTTATTATCCACCAACCAATAATAAGTGTGATGATTGCTCCTACAAGCCGTGGTCCTAATGTAAATACCACATCATAAACTTTTTGCCAAAGAGTATCAATTGATTCCATATTTAGAAAAATATTAATTTAATACATAAAGATACGATTTTATTAAAGAGATTTCCAAATAATAAAACCATCAAAGTTCAGCAGAAATAGCCACAGCAGTGAGAATGAATTAACTCCTGTGTACAAATATGACATTCATATTATGCCATCTGCGGAACAATTACTTTGAAAAACTATTGATTCCATTCAATGTTTGATTTGAAAACTCAGGCTATAAACAATGCTGCTTACAATCCTGAGGCAAAAAAGCAATACACAACAAATCAATACCTTTATCCCAATCCTCTAAAAAATCTAAAATTATTATTATGAAAACCTCATCGCACCATTAATTTTCCACTAATGTGAATAAACACGTGATTTCTTTCCGCATTCTTTCGTAATTTCAGCCATTGAAAACTAAAAAATGAAAAATGAAAAAACTGGATACCAGCCTCATGCATCCCCGCGACCAAATCACCATGATTATTGATAAAATATACCGAAGCGGACTTACCACCACGTCGGGTGGAAATGTTTCCATTATCGATGAAAATGGCGACATGTGGGTTACCCCTTCCGCTATTGACAAAGGTTCTCTCCGGGCGTCTGATATTGTGATTGTGCGAAAAGACGGAACCATTGAGGGACGGCACAAACCATCATCTGAGTATCCTTTCCACAAAGCAATTTACGAGGCGCGTCCCGATATAAAAGCAGTTGTGCATGCCCATCCACCGGCACTGGTATCATTCAGTATTGTACGCCAAATCCCGGATACCAACATTATTCCACAGGCCAAATATGTTTGCGGAGACATTGGTTATGCCGCCTACGAATTGCCGGGTAGCGACGAGTTGGGGGCAGTAATTGCCCGCGAGTTTACTAAAGGTTTTAATGCAGTAATCATGGAAAATCACGGAACAGTGGTGGGAGGAAGCGACTTGCGTGATGCGTTTCAACGGTTTGAAACACTGGAATTTTGTGGCCGGACCATCGTTTACGGAAATACTATTGGCACACCGCATTACCTTTCGGATGAACAGATTGAAGAATTTGAAAACCAGATTCCGCGGTTATTGCCGGAAATGAACACAGTGGAACATCCTTCCGACGAACGAACCATACGCGAAGAAATTAAACGCATTGTGCACCGCGCCTGTGAGCAAGGTTTGATGATTAGCTCTTACGGAACGGTTTCGGTACGCTGGCGGGGTAACGACTTCCTGATTACCCCCACCGATGTGGCGCGCTGGAACATTCAAAACGAAGATATTGTACAAATAAAAGACGGAAAGCGCGAACCCGGAAAACTGCCAAGCCGGGCTACCTGGCTGCACCAGGAAATTTACAAACGCAATCCGAACATCAACTCCATCATTCTTACCCAAACTCCTTATTTAATGGCTTACAGCGTCGCACACGAAAAACTGGATGTCCGCACCATTCCCGAAAGCTGGATTTTCCTTCAGGATGTGCCGAATGTGCCGTTCGGTTCGCATTTTGCCGGCGAGGAAACCATCCTGAATTTGCTTTCAGAAGACACTCCGGCAGTTATCATTAACAATGATTCGATTTTAGTAACGGGCGATAAATTACTGGGAACATTCGATCGCCTCGAAGTGGCTGAATTCAGCGCCAAGTCACTTACAATGGGAGCTTCACTCGGGAAACTGGTTCCTATCAACGAAAACCAGGTGGAAGCATTGCGGAAGAAATTTTTGAGATAAAAAAAGATAGTTGCTAATAGCTGCAAATGCAGCTATCTTTCGCCTTAATTTTGTCTCACTCATTCCGTTAAGATGATTTTACCGAACCACAAAAACCAGTTCCTTCCCTGCTTTCAGGGTTACCGGAATCCCCTTCAGTAATTCTTTTGCGGAATATGTTCCGGCGTACTTTTTTTGTGGGGATATAATGCGGTACTCCTCCCCTGCCTTTATGGTGAACCATTCGGGAAACTGGTTAATACGCGGATAATCCAGGGGCAGGTTCAGGATGGTTTTATGGCGCGGAGTATCAAAAAACAGCTTGCCTTCCCAGTCGTTTTCAGCCGTTAAAACAAAACAGGTTTCATTGCCGTTGGTTGAGGCACCTAACACCACATCGTTGCGCCAGGGCTGAATGGTTGCACCCTGCGTTTTCCAGAGGCTATACATTATGGCCGTACGGGCAAAGTTACCATCGCCGTGCCAACCACCTATGATTCCGTCATTTTGTTGCATATCGAACATTACCTGCATCTCGCTTTCAATCCAGTCTTTCAGTTCGGGTAAAGACTCGCGGTTGTACAAGTTAATTCCACTTTCCAACGCATCGGCATAACCGTCATGACTGGTTCCTTCCCAGGCATAATTACGATAGTTTTCATTGAGCTTTTTAAACCCATTGAGAACAGCCTGGCGGTATTTTTCATTTTTATCCACCAGCCAAACAGAGTAATACGCATTAAAAACATATCCCCAGTTATCTACGATTTTCGAATCCACAACCTCACCGGTTTTTGGATTAACAGCATTGTAAAACAGCCCGTCTTCATTCCTACCGATTTCCAAAACACGATCCAGCAACCTGTACAGCGCCGGCTGGTATTGCTTTTTCTTTTCGGGAGATGTAAAATGCAGCGTGACATACAACTCACTTAGCCCGCCAATAATTTCACATCCGTGATCGCGGATACGTAAATATTCCATTTGGCTCAGGTCGCGCTCGCCCTGCAAATAATAATCGCCTATTTCGGTGGCGTAATCAAGGTATTTTTCTTTGCCTGTCATCCAGTAAATACGCGAAAGTGTCTGGAGCATTTCACCATTTACTTCTTCTACGGACGCCGTTCGCTCAAAAATATGCTCCAGCTCTTTTGGATTGTCCATGTATTCCAGCAAATCGTCGAGCATTTCCATCATCCGATCCTGCCAAGGCGATTTTCCCATGTATTCGTTCAGGGGAATGAGGCCATCCTTGATGTACTCCGAAGTTCCGAAAATAATATCTCCCGGATTCACTTCATCTTTAAAAAAATCCTGTTTTGAAAAAGAATAGGTATCCGGTAACGATTTTACGCGAGTGGTTATTTCTTTTTCCGTTTTCAGCATTTCAAGCAATTCGCCATGGTACAACTCCCGGTCGAGCAAAAAAGCCGTTAACACCATAAATGCGTAGTTGTCGGCAGCGGCGTTGTGTGGTTCCCAAACATCCGTTTTTTTGGTTAGGTTACTGGGAATAAGTCCTGTTATACTATCGGTTTTGGCAAGCCATCCGTTTACAAAACGAAGGCTTCGTTCAAATCCTTCGGTGGCGTGTTTCCCGTTTTTATGTGCCTGTTCAACGATTTCACTGTTCAATTGGGGAGTGGTGGTGCAGGCAGCAAAAAATACATGAATAAGAATGAAAAAGGTAACCCGGTTCATAGTCTGTAATTGAATTAATTAAATGTTCTCCGTTATAAAAATACAAAAAAGAACACGGGTTATAAAGCAGCCTGATTTTATACTTCTATTTATTCTTTCGGATTTTCATTTTAGATAAATGAAATCCGGAAACCGTTCTACTGAAAGTTTACTTTTTTTCCTGAACAAGAAACGGTACACCGCTTTTACCATTCTGAATGGCTTCCAGATAAAATTTCCCCACTTCAATCGCTGAAAGATAAGGAGAAGCATCCATGCCCAAAGTAACAGCCGTTTCTGCCACCAGCGGTGGATGTATAACTATTACTTTTTTATCCTCATCTGTTTCAAGGGCAGCTGCCCGTACAAATCCTTCGAGACCTGTGTTTACCATTGCAATGGCGGCAGTACCTGGCCATGGTTTATGGGCAAAAATACCGCCTGTAAGCAAAATAGTGCCACCCGCATTAAGGTATGATAATCCTTTTTGCAACAATTTTACCTGTCCCATAAGTTTGCTGTTCAGAGAACGCCGGAAGTCCTCTCCGGTAAGTTTGCTTAGTTCACCAAATGCAGCAAACCCTGCAGTACTGATTATCGCATCTACTTTACCAGACTGTTCCAGAAGCTTATCCAGTGAGCCTTCATCTTCAATATCTGCCTTTATGGAAGAATTTCGGGATACCGGAATTACATCATAACCTGATTCCTTCAGGGTTTTTGTCACGGCACTGCCAATGGTGCCGGTCGCTCCAATTACAATAGCTTTCATATTATTATGTTTATTAAAATTCAATCACTACATAGAAACAGATAACTCGTTAGCTTATCCTCTATGGATAACATCATCGTCTTCTGATTTGTTCGGGCTATTTGGCACGGGAAAATGAACGGCTTCAAAAACACCCCATACACAATGGATAAAAAGCACATTAAACCCTATCCGGCATTCTTGATCCAAAAAAGCTTATCAGATAAATTCAAATTATTGGTATTAGTCTGAATACAATTGTCTTTTGAAACTGGTTTCTGAAACATCTTATATCTTCTACACACGATAAATATTCCTGTATCATTGATTCTTGTATTAAAAATTATGCGTAAATTGATATACTAAAAAGATTAAAACATATTAAATTCTTTTTTGCCGGATTATTAGGTGATTTTACAAATATTTTATTGTTAATTAAAATTCAGAATTATGAAAAAAAATTTCAACATTTTGATTTCTTTTTTGATCGTTTTAACTCTCGTTTTTTTTCAATCCTGCCAAAAGGATGAAATTTTGCCACAACAAAATGAAAACGCATCATTGGATGTGGTGTTAAAAAAAGCAGATGGCACCAGGACATTTTACGGTCCTACCGTTCCTCTTGGTAACGGGGTTGCACGTACATGGGTGCAAAAAGATGCATCAGGAGAAGCGTTGCTTGAAGTAGGCGTTAATATTTCGGCTAAAGCGCTTGAAAATCTGCCCGACGAACCCGTCGCTCTTGTTTTGCCTTTTCATAAGACCAAAGGACAGGGTTTTTATAATCATGTTTTGCTGGATTGGGGCCCCGAAGGACACGAGCCTCCCGGTGTTTATGATCTAGCTCACTTCGATGTACATTTCTACATTACTTCTGTTGAAGAACGTATGGCCATAGGCCCACAGAATTCTGATCCGGCACCTGATCCCAAATATATCCCTGAATTCTACCTGCAGCTTCCAGGGGTTGTGCCAGAGATGGGATCTCACTGGATTGACCTTTTATCTCCTGAACTGGACCCGGTTTCCCCCGAGGTCTTCACCCATACTTTTATCCTGGGATCCTTCAATGGGGAATTAACTTTTTGGGAGCCTATGCTCACACTTGATTTTCTACTTGGCAAACCCGACATAGAAGTTCCTTTGCGGCAACCTTCTGCCTGGCAACACGATGGCTGGTATCCCACAGGATATCGAATCACCTGGTCTGAAAACCCGGGTACATATACTATAGCCCTCACCGGTTTAACATGGCGCCAAGGAGAATAATTTATGGAAAAATGAATATAAAAGCCTGTTGTGATTTTGGTCTGACAGGCTTTTATATTACTCCTCTTTAGGTTCCCGGCCCCAAGCTTAGATTTGGTACCGATAGTCAGAATCTCATACAAAAAGGGAACATTGCTTTTTCGAGATTCATTTGTTCTGTCATTTTAGTTGTACCCTTCCCGTAAATCAAATTCTGCCTTCATAAAATCAACCGTTTCCGGCAGTTCAATATTAAACCCAGAACAAATATCGATAGCAATATCCAGCTTGGAAGCATTGAATTCCAACACATGCCCGGCCATATTTTTATCGTTTGAGACAAAATGAAGGTGGAATCCCGGAACGTTTACATTATCCATATATTCCGGAAACCAAAAGCCAACCATGGTTCCGGAAATATTCTCTTTCTCAAAGACCGGCCGGCCAACCAGGGCTTGACTGAGTGTTTTTTCATATGGTTTTTTCTGACTTTCGGCGCTACCGCATTTCAGGTAACTGAAATCTCCTTCAATACGGAAAGTATATCCCAGGTTTGTAGAAGGCAGATTGTTTTCAATGAATGTTTTCAACGTGTTATAGTCTGTTGGAGTATCTGTTTTTAACTGCTTGTCGGGTTCAAAAAAGGTAACCACTGCAAATGGCACAAGATCTGAACCGACCGGCTGACGAATGGTTCCGTCAGCAGGAAGTTGGTAAATGGTTCCGTCCAGAACAATCATCTCTCCGTTAAGGCCATTAAATGTGCCTAATCCAATATCTCCTTTCTCTTTCAGATTATCCACGGTAAGCGGTCCGTCGTAAACTTTATTGGCCAGAGCCGTAAAAACGGAGTACTGATAAATTTGGTCTGATGAGTTTTCTGCCGGCTTTTGTTGCACACAGGCAAAAGCAAGGTAATTCAGGATAAAGATTAAAAATAGTTGTTTCATTTTTATACTTGTTAATTTTCAAAGATAGAACATGCTCGTTTGGCTTGCGAATCAGCCAGAAGAATCAGCACCCAAATGGCTATCAGGATAGCAATTCTACTGTGTGTATGAGAAAACTTTACTCATGCCTTATTTCATTTTTAGTCATTTGTAATACTACTCCCCCACCAGTTATTTCCCGGATCAAATTCTTCTGAAAGAAATTCGAGACGTTGCTTTTCCAGTTGCGGCCATCGTTGATTTATAATTCGTTGCAAATATTCCTGTTCTTTTTGCGCGTTATATTCCGGATCTTTTTCCGGAAAACGGGCGCCCACTTCGTTGAGATAAGTAAAAAGCTGTTCGCTCAGTTTTTTTGTCAATTCCGGGTTTTCATCCGAAACGTCGGAGGTTTCTTCCCAATCGGTTTTCAAATTGTACAGTTCTTCACGACTGTCTTCATAATAATGGATAAGTTTCCAATTGCCAAGCCGGATGATGGAAGAAGGCTCTCCGCCTTGATTGCCATAATGCGGATAGTGCCAGATAAGCGGGCGTTCTTCAATGGTTCTGCCTGACAATAGAGGCAGAAGGCTCACTCCGTCGTTATGTTGTTCTGGTTTCAGTTCTGAACCGGCAAGCGCCAGCAAGGTAGGATAAAAGTCGGTCCCGGAAACCGGAATATCCGATTTTTTCCCAGCAATGTCAAGCCAGGGGACTTTAATAAAATAGGGTTCGCGAATACCTCCTTCAAACTGGTAACCTTTGCCGGCACGCAACGGTTTGTTGGAGGTAGCAAAAGCATCGCCGGCAGCCACTCCCCCATTGTCCGAAGTAAAAACAACAATGGTATTTTCTGCCAGGCCCAGTTCGTCAAGGGTGTTTAATACCAACCCCACTGCATCATCCATGGCTTCCACCAGGCCGGCATAAACCGGGTTGTCCTGAACCTGCCGGATGGGAAGGAAATGCCCCATTTCAAATCCGGTTTCTGCCAATCCAAGTTCCCGGGCTTTTTGACAGTATCTGGCCCATTTCTCCTGCGTGGTTTGAATGGGAGCATGTACGGCATAAAAAGAGAGATATGCAAAAAAAGAGGTGTCTTTATTCTCCTTAATAAAATGAGCCGTTTCTTTTGCCAGCCGCATGGAAAGGTTTTCCCCGTCGGATCCGCTTTTAAGGTTGGGATTTTTCCAGGGTGCAAAATAGCCTCCATGGGGGCTGCCTGCATCCCAGCCTCCCTTGTTGATATCGAAACCATGATCTTCGGGCCACGAGCCTTCCGCGCCAAGGTGCCATTTTCCGGCGAAAAAAGTTTTGTAACCGGCCTCTTTCATTGCTTCCGGCAACGTTACATATTCATGAGGTAGATTGTGAACATACTCCGGAGGTAACAGTTTGTTATGCCGGCCCTGTTCGCGCCATGCTTCACCGGTTTTTGCGCCAATCCAGTCGGTAATTCCGTGCCTCGCCGGAAACTTGCCCGACATAATACTGGCCCTTGATGGACTGCAAACCTGACAGGCAGCGTATCCATCCGTAAAAATCATTCCTTCGTTGGCTATCCGATCGATGTTAGGTGTTTCGTAAAATTTACTCCCCATCACACTCATGTCGTGGTAACCAAAGTCGTCAGCAAGAATAAAAAGCACGTTGGGCTTTTCGGTCGGTTCAGTATGTTTTTGGCAGGAATAAGTAATACACAGCAAAAACAATAAAAGGATAGAAAAAAAAGACTTCAGATTCATACCTGCATGGATTTAAGTTTTTTTAAAAGTACAACAATTTGTAAGGATTGGTAAATCATTGAACAAAATCTATTGCCTGTTTATATCTCTTTCCCAGCAGATTGGTTACTATCTCCCCATTACGGGTTGGGTTTTTGGGGTAAAATGGTATACTTAATTGGAAACTCTCTTTATCGAATTTTGTGCTATTTCGGCATGTTTATTTATCATTCGCTGTTTTAGTTTATCGCCCACAAATCCCAGCAAATAAAATACTCCGTTTCCTTCAATCGCAACATAATTAAAAAGGGTGCTGCTATATTCATAATCATAATCGTAAATTCTGTATCCGTTTACCGTTTTAAAATCTTTTCTGATTATGCTTGCTCCCTGATTACCAATACTCTCCGTATGCGATTGCATAAAAGCTTCAAATGTTCCTTGTTTAAAAATGGTTTGAACTATCATTTTTACCCCCGATCCATCTTCCCAAATTGATTGTCCTGCTTCTCCTGAAGTAAGTTTAAAATTTTGAGGGTAAAGATGTTCAACCAGTGCATCATCGGAAACTAATTCTACGTAACCGGGAACTTTTGAAGAAGATACAATTGGCGTGGTACTTACTCCGCTATTGTTTTCATTTTGTGGATGTGTCTCCACATTTGCCAGCCCACTTAACAAGCCACCTTCCTTTTTAGAACTTTGCGGCTGCAACAATTCAAAACTATCCATAATTTCATCCGCTTCGGCTGAGCGCTGATTAATTAAATTTCCCGGAATGGCAGTCCAGACAATGTATGCAAAGCCATTTTGAATGATATAATAAGCTCCCAAAACCGCATCGTTTCCGTCAACGCTCCAGGTATATGCCGATGAGCGTGCCGGAATGCCATGCAAATCACCATCTTCATTCATAATTCGTTGTGCTCCCTGAATGACATTCTGCTCGAAAACCTTCTGTAAAACACTGGCTGTAAACTGGTCGGTAGCCTGCATGGCCCTAACCCGTACCATTACATTTTCATCGGGGCTCATCAATGTTAAAACTTTATCGGTTCCATCGCGCATTTGCTTTTGCCGATAATTTGAGGGTGCTTTAATCTTAAACTGCATTTCATTATCGGTAACCCATTCGTTTTGACCATTCAATATTCCCGAAAAAAATAAAGCACTAATAAAAAATAGTATCCCTTTTACGTTATTCATAATATATTCTTTAAAAAGTTAAATTACTGGTTACCAAAAATCTGACCGCCCCCGGTTACATTTTTAAATAAATTTTTATCTAAATGAAATCCATTTTCATGCATGTTCGATGTATTCCAATTTTGTTGTTTATGATGCTGGATATTAAAAGTTTGTGTTGTTATCTCCTCATTTTCAGCTTTAATACTAGCTTTTTCACCCGGAACCAAATACGAAATTTCGCTGGCGTTTCGGAGCTCAATGGCTCCTTCGTATAAATGAACATTAGTTTGACCAGCAGGAGAAACATTTACCGAAAACTCCGTTCCCCGTGGCCCGGTAACAGCAGTGGGAGTAATCACCAAAAATTTGTCTCCCTTTTTGGTAACATTCACATAAACATCACCTCGCTGAATACAAAGTTGTTCTTCATAAATGGTAACCACAGCATCCGATTTAATGGCCAAATACGAATTATCTCTGCTGTAGGTAAACGAAACATTCTGTGCATTCCCGCTGGTTTTTATTTTATCGCCCGGATAAACCACAACAGAATTATCTGTTATCTTTCTCCATTCACTTGTTCCGGAAACCATAATCCACACATCGCCAGAGCCAACATTCAGTTTTAATACACCCACTTCCATATAATTTACTGGCTCTTTTTTTAAAATGCTTTCATCCAAATTGTCATTTACCATAGCATTTCTGAAATTCTCGGCAATTGCCCACTTCTCTTCTGCAATGGGTGGTGTGGAAGCAACTTTGGCCGGGATTGGCTTTTTCGGTGCATTTATTTTTTCAACGGTTTTTTGAAGCTGCGTGTTATTTCGATCCTCACGTAAAGCATAGTCGTAATATTTTTTTGCTTCTTTATCGCAATACATTTTATTGTACTGATGATTGCCCCAGGTTGCTGCCTGCGTTAAATTACGCCAGCCTTCAGCCATTGTTTTGTAAGCATTTGATTTCAGTTTTGAATCTTTTTCTGAATTCACCTGACTTCCGTATTTCGACAATAATCTTCCGGAAAGTTCTATAAAATCTGATTTTGCAGAAAAAGCAAAAACTCTTTTGGCATATTCCGAGTATTTGCCGGAAAGTGTTTTTATCATTTCATATTTGGTTGAAAAATTGTTTTCGCGTGCAATGATGGGTTCGCATTTTCGAAGCAAATCGAGCGATTCCTGTTTAGGATTTGAGGATGCACGAACACCGCCACTTTCGTTCCAGTACTTTCGGTTAAATGCTTCATCGGCTTGTTTTATCAAATCATAAAAATTATTTGAAGCACTTCCTGCGCCAGCAGTTGAATTGCTGTTTTCAGCAATGTTCCAGTCAGCCGGAATGGGCACACCCCCCGGCAAAACCCAGCCTTCCATATAACAATGTACATCGGAATACTGGTTTACCTGAAAATCAAGAAACATGGCTTTTTCCGGACGTTTTGCCATAAGCTCGGCTGTGGAATAAACAATTTGTTTTGTATCTTCAAATAAAACTTCGCTAAAACTTTTACCTGACCAACGCACCCAAAATTTTAAAAATGTCCCTCCGGTTTGTTTAAAAACCAGCTTTTCATTTTCCATTAATTTATACACCGGTATACGGGCCATTTGGCTGGACCCGGTTTTAGGCATTTTATTTACTGCATTACTAACTTTTTCAGGCTTTCCCGAAGTATTTTTTGAAGGAGTTGCAGGAGTTGTATTTTGTTTCTGAACCGAAGCGGTTTGCTGGTTTTGGTTGGAAGGGCGAGCCGGAATACTTTGTCCGGGTGCCAGGCACCAAACTTCGGCTTTACATGCATTGGGCAAATAACTTGAATTATGATGCGCATTTACTGTAAAGTTAAAATGGGTGATAAAATCGGGAACATCTTTTAAAAATTCTTCGGCGTTGAATTCTGTTTTTGTCCCTTCATATTGTGTGCGCCACGAGCCGCCCGAAGTGCGCCAAATTATCTCTACTTTTTTTAATTCTCCGGAAATCACATTAAAAATTATGTTATCCGTTTTATTTAATTTAGAAATTTCAACAGAACAATATTTCCCATTGCCATTCCCATTGTTCTCTGCCATTCCGATAAATCCTGCGGCTGCAAAATTATTTTGAGTAGCAGAACCGGAAGTATTATTTTGAATGGTATTATTTATCTTATTTTCAGTTTGTTGTCCGGTTTCAACACCCGCAAAAATTTGGACTGTATTATTTACGGTTTCCGATGTTGTTTTGGTTTGTTCAATTTGGGCATCTCCTGCTGTTGCTTTTTCATTTTTCTTACTCACCGTATAACATTCATCCAAAACATCAATCGATAAATTATAAAAATCCTCAAACTCTTCATCGAGCTTTACTCCTCGCTCAAAAGCATCGTTTGCCCCTGAATTTTGAATATTTTGGTAAACTTTGTTTTTCTCAGATTCTGCCTTGTCATTAACATTTTCAATTTTTTGTTTTAGCGTCACATAATCGAAATTACCTGCTTTAAAGTCGCGCCCAAGTCCATTTATCTGATTTAACCAGTTTTGTTTATTCCACGAATATTCAGGACTTGACCAATTGATAACTGTTTCGTTTTGTATTTGATTTGCCTTTTGGTTGAAACGTTTAATAAGCGAATAAAAGTCGTTTACATCCTGCTCGTAAGCACGCATGAAACTGGCAAATTGCCAACAACGTTCCTCCATACGTTTTCCCCTACTTATCAGTCCTTTTACCTGTGTTTCGTATAATTCAGTATTAATAATCTGAAGACGGGCATTTTCAATTTCCTCATAATTTTCAATAAATCCGTCAACTCCTTCCTTGGCACTTTTTATAGCATCGTACAATTCAAGGGTTTGTACATTTTCGTACACATCTTTTATGGTTTTCCCTACGCCATAAATTGTTTTAAGGTATGCCCAAACCTCATCCTGCGAATCGAGCGTTCTCCGGTGGTTTCTTTCAGAAAATGCTTCTTCGGCCAGATTTACCGAGCGCTGTGCCTGCTCAACCTTACTTTCCCAATACGATGCCGTTAGCACAGAACTAATTTGAACATTCAACTGTGGATTAAATCCGGAATTTTCTGCTTTGGCTGCACGCATCTCATTTTCGAAATAATAATTCAGATAAGTATCAAAATCGCGGCGGGTTTCGTTCAGCAAATTCATCGCTTCAATAACCTGCTTGCTGTTTGCCATTTGATTGATACGGTTTACTTTATTTTCCACCTCAGAAATGTAACGGTTTACATTATTTACCTGAGCTGTTAAATGTGAGAGACTGAAAAAAACAAAGATGAATACGATTATTTTAGGTTTTAGAATAGCGTCCATGTTACTTTTATTTTTTTGGGTTTGAACGAACATGATTGGCAGGTGTATTTTTTGCATTTCGGGCCTTCAAAAAAAGAACAAGCCCGACAATGAAAAATGCAATAAACAATACCGGAAACCAATACGTTTTATCCGGAAGATTTTCATAAACTTCCAGGTCTAAATAATCACCTTCAAGCAAGGTAGCTGTTACAATGATATTCTCAGAACGGGTTGCCGTATATCGAATGTCATCGCCATTGCCGGCTCTGCGCACTCCTCCTTTTTCTTCTGATTCGCTGGCTGAGATGGTATCCTCTTTAATCCAATTACCCGACTGGGTTTCTATTTTAAATGTAAATTCCATATTGGCCCATTGCTGCAGGCCCGACTCTTCGTCGTTACCCCAAAACGAAAACAGGTATTCATTTCCGGTTTGCGCATTAACGTTAAAAGTATTAGGCTGATAATTGGATACTCTTTCCTGAAGAACCCGGTACTTCTTTTTTTGATTCTGTGACCAAACAAATCCGAGTACTCCAATTATTATGAATGCGATTGAAATGTTTCTCTTTTTCATCATCTAAGTTTGAATAAACATTCATTGAATTTCAAAATCAGTCGAACCCAACATTTTCCCATTGTGCCAAATTTCAACGTAGTATCTCCCCTGTGGCCATGGATTTCCATTGTTTGAAATAAACCCATACCCATGTCCACCGTTTTCGTTCGGAGTATTTAAAGAATATTCCTGCACCAGTTGATTGTGTGTTCGGCTGTACCATTTAAAGGCAAATGGAGTTGCATAAGTATTTCCCCTGTACGAAAAGCCCAAATGAATTTTATGGGTATGAGCAGTAAAAGTTTGGACATTTGAATTAACACGATAATTATTATCGACCTGCATCCCCAAATTGCAAGCAATTAACGCAACCTGGCCGGAACCGCCGGAATTGTTTGAGGGACCTGCCAAAGCACCTGAAGAAGATGGTGTTAACAAATCGAAACTATCGATAATCCCGTCGGCAATAGCAGAATAGTGTTGTGCCTGATTTTTTGGAACCGCTGCCCAAACGACATAAGCAAAATTGTTTTGAACGATGTAATACACAGCTAAAATAACATCACTGCCCTCAACATTCCATGAATAGGCAGAAGCCCGGGCCGGAATTCCGTGTAAATCTCCGGCTTCATTCATAATTCGTTGCGCTCCCTTAATAATATTCTGTTCAAAAACCTGCTGTAATATTTCCGTTGTAAACTGTGCGGTAGCTTTCATAGCACGAACCCGCACAAAAATGTTCTGATCGGGACTCATTACTGTCAGAATCTTGTCGCTTCCATCTTGTATTTTACTCTGAGAATAGTTGGGAGGGATTTTGATTTTGAATTGCATTTCATTATCAGAAATCCATTTTTCCTGTGACCACAAGGAAAATCCTGAAGCCATGAATAGAAGCCACAGGCAAAGAATAGGCAAAGGTTTCATTATGATTGATTTTTACCCCAAACCTACCAAAAATATCAATATAACAAAGTAATATGTTAAAAATTACTTGTTAGTGTAAATAACCTCTTGATTTGAAAGCGAAAACTTCCGATTCAGTTCGGGCGTTGGTCATAATCTCTGAGAGTTCCTTAACAATATCCGTATGTTGTTCAGCCACATTGTTTTCCTCGCCCAAATCTTTTTCAAGATTATACAACTCGGTAGTTGTTTCTTCAGGATTGAGGACGTTGTATCTCACCAGTTTCCAGTTTCCTTTCCGAACAGCCTGTCGGCCTCCGCGCTCATGAAATTCCCAATACATGTATTCATGGTTTTTTTGCTGATCCTCGTTGCCCAGCAATTCCGGTAAAAACGATATTCCGTCGATACTTTCAGGAACATTGGCTCTGGAAATTTCAGCTACGGTTGGAAAAACATCCCAGAATGCAGAAATATGATCTGACTCAGTACCCGCAGCAATTTTTCCTTCCCAAACTGCAATCATCGGCACCCGAATCCCACCTTCGTATAAGTCACGTTTGTAGCCTTTCAGGGGGCCGTTACTATCGAAATAATCGGGATCAGCTCCCCCTTCCAGGTGTGGGCCGTTATCGGATGAAAACAAAATAATTGTATTCTCATAAACACCCAGTTCCTTCAATTTGGCCACAATTTCACCCACCTGGTCGTCAAGTATATGAATCATGGCTGCAAAAGCAGCATGTGATTCAGGTTGTGAGCCATAAGGCCCCTGTCTGTAATTTTCACCACTGTCAACTCCTTTATAACCTTTTTCCGGCATGAATTTTCCCCGGTACTTTTCCATGTACTTCTCAGGGGCTAACAGTTCTGCATGCGGAATAATGGATGGATAATACAAAAAAAACGGCTTGTCTTTATTTGTTTCCAAAAATTGAAGCGCCTTTTGGTGAATAACATCCGGGCCATACTGTCCCGTCTGTTTTTCCCTGTTCCCTTCAAGCATTACTTTTTCCTGGTTGTTCCACAGGTGATAAGGATAATAATTATGCCCCATCCGCTGGCAGTTGTACCCAAAAAATTCGTCGAATCCCTGGTGGTTGGGATCGCCCTCCGAGCCAGGATACCCCAGTCCCCATTTACCAAAAGCGCCAGTGGTGTAGCCTGCATCCTGCAATGCCTCCGCAATGGTAACAGCTTCGGCCTTCAGCGGATATTGACCTTCGGGCTTCCACTCTTTATTCCCTCTAATAAATGTGTGCCCGGTATGCTGCCCGGTCATGAGTGCTGAACGGGAAGGTGCACAAACCGTAGAACCTGAGTAATGCCGGGTAAATTTCATCCCATTTTCAGCCAGTTTATCAATGTTGGGTGTGGAAAAAAGTTTTTGCCCGTAACAGCTTACATCGCTGTAGCCCAAATCATCGGCCAGAATGTAAACGATATTGGGTTGACGAGGCTCTGCTTCCTTATGCTTTTGCGGATGGTGACATGCGGTAAATAACAGGATAGAAGCCGGCAATAAAATGCTCATTCTGTTCATTACAATATTATTTTTTGAAACTCAGACCAGATTAAGACGATCTACATGTAGGTAAAAATACATATTATGTGCTACATTTAAGGTAATTTTCATAAAATTGCAATTTATTGGAAAATAAACGATTTGAGTGGATGAATCTAACTGAAAAATCCAATCTTCTTGAACCCTGGAACCAATTTGTATTGAATGGCAATCACAATGCCCTGTCAAAAATATATTTCCATTATTACGATCAATTATTTACTTATGGATTAAAGCACACTTCAGACAAACAGATCGTCGAAGATTCTATCCAGACCCTTTTTTTGAATTTTATCCGTAACAGAAAGGGAATTGGAACGGTAAAAAACCTTTCAGGTTATTTAATGAGCGCGTTCCGGCATCAGCTTTTTCACAACCTGTCAAATCAAAAAAAAACCATATTACCAGGTGAAATCAAGGAGGAAAAGTTCGTTTACTTTAAAAATCAGGAGGAAGAAATTTCCGACAAAGAACACCTCGAAGAGGTACACAACGCAGTAAAAAAATCGGTTGACAGGCTTCCTTCCAGGCAGCAGGAAATTATTTTTTTACACTTCGAAAGCGGTGTACCTTACGAAGAAATCGCCAAAATGCTTGACATTACAATAGATTCCTGTTATAAGTCTGTTTACCGTTCGGTAAGAACAATCAGGGAAGAAGTGGAGAAAATACTGGGTAAAGGAAATAATATCATACTTTGGTTTTTTTCGTTCTTTCACGGCAGGAAAACTTAAGCAAGTTTTCTCTTTTTCAGGTTATTATATTTCAAAAAAAAGAAAACAGGAAATTATCTGTAAGAAAAAAAATATTTTTTCTGTAAAAACTCTGTCCAGATTTTTCATTTTTTCTCTCATTAATTATGAAAGGGCTATTTTTTTCAATGAAACAGGAATACAAAACATATAACATCGATGACTTTATCCTCGACGATGATTTCAGAGATATTGTTTACGGTGAAAATTCCAGTGATCGTATCAGCAAGCTTCTGGATATTTATCCTGAAAAAAGACAGGAAATCAAGCTGGCTGCCCGGATTATTAAGGAATTACAAACAACTGGTTTTTATCAACCCAAAGAAAGACAACGGGAACTTTGGCAACAGATTGCCGGCGAACAAAAAAGAAAGATCCGTTTGACATGGCTTAAACTGGCGGCATCCTTCCTGTTGCTAATAGGCATGGGAAGCGCCATATTTTATTGGACAGACCAAAATAGCAATAACAAACCCCTGGCTGAAACAGGAATGATATCCGAAGATGCTGTTTTGATTCTCGATAACGGGGAGAGTGTTGCTATCACCAGCAAAGAATCAACCGTTCAATATTCGTCAGACGGCTCGGAAATTGTTGTTAACGACTCCTCACAAATTGCCCGTTCCACTTCGTCGGGAGGAACCAACCAGTTGATAGTTCCTTATGGCAAACGGTCGTTTATCACACTCTCTGAAGGAACGAAGGTCTGGCTTAATTCGGGATCCAGATTGATTTTTCCATCCATTTTCTCAGGAAACTTACGTGAAGTGGAGGTGCAAGGTGAAGCCTATTTCGAAGTCGCATGCAACCGGGAACAGCCCTTCTATGTAAAAACGGACCTTTTCAAAATCAAGGTTTACGGAACAAAATTTAATGTGCAGGCATACACTCAGGACAATACCTATAATGTCGTTTTGCTGGAGGGAAAAGTAGGAATGAGTCCGGACAATGAAACCTATTCCAGCGAAGTATTTCTTGCTCCGAATCAGAAAGCACTCATGGCAAAAGGAACAAAAGATTTTGAGATTACCTCTGTAGAAGATGCCGGGGCATACATTGCATGGAAAGACGGTTACCTCACTTTTATCGATGAAGAAGTTGGAAAAGTATTAAAAAGAGTATCAAGATATTACAACATAGACATTGAGTCCAGTCTGTCTGATAATACAGAACATATTTATGGAAAACTGGAACTGAAAGACGAAGTGGACAGAGTGCTGGAAGGCATTGCCTTTATTTCAAAAACCCAATATAAAAAGGAAGGAGGAAAATACATATTTTTTGAACCATAGAAAAGCCGGTTGATGCTGGTAACATCAACCGGCTTAAACAATAAAGCCCTTAGGGCAAAATTATTTATCTAAAACAATTCAAAACTATGAAAAAAAAATCGATTTGTTACTCTTCCAGAGTGCGGAAGAGGTTTATTGTTATTTTTAGAACAATGAAATTGTTAAGTATTTTGATTTTTGCTGGTTCGATGGCTGTTACGGCCAGTACCTATTCTCAGGTGACTAAAATTGATTTGAGGGTTGAAAATGCAACCCTGACTGAAATTTTTGAAGCCATTGAAAAAAACAGCGAGTTCATATTTGTGTATAATGCAAATGTGGTCAACACACATGTCAAGAAAAGCATTTCAGTAAAAAATGAAAACATTGAAAAAGTTCTGGATATTTTATTCCGGGGCATCGATGTGGCTTACCGGATTGATGACCGGCAGGTATTTCTGTACAAGAGGGA
The DNA here is from genome assembly GCF_003573545.1 of Mariniphaga sediminis. Taxonomy (GTDB): domain Bacteria; phylum Bacteroidota; class Bacteroidia; order Bacteroidales; family Prolixibacteraceae; genus Mariniphaga; species Mariniphaga sediminis. Next base: position 30,276 of record NZ_QWET01000017.1, read on the forward strand.
AGACCTGAAACGCATGGGGCGTATTGAAACAAACATTGAAGATACGGGTGATCAACCCGGGCGAATAGAAATCACAGGAATGGTAAAAGATGCAGGTGGCCTTCCTCTACCTGGGGTCTCTGTTATTGTAAAAGGAACTACCATTGGAACCGTAACAAATGCCGATGGCGAGTTTTCGCTTCGTATTCCGGCTGATGCCAAAACACTACAGTTCTCGTTTGTGGGTATGCAGGCTCAGGAGATACCTGTGGAAGGAAAAAATACCTTTTCGGTAGTGATGCAGGAAAGTGTTGTGGGAATTGAAGAAGTGGTAGCTGTGGGCTATGGCACCATGAAAAAAAGTGACTTAACAGGTTCCGTTACTCAAGTTGATGCCGAGATGTACAAAAGACAGCCACTGACACAAGTAACCGAGATGTTAACCGGAACGGTTGCCGGATTTCGTTCAACGCAAAGTACTGCAGCATCGGGTGGTAGTTCGATGATGGTGAGAGGTCCGAATTCTATTAACGCCAGCAACACTCCGTTGGTTGTTCTTGATGGTGTTATTTACAACGGAGACATAAGTGATATTAACCCCGCCGATATTGTGACTATTGATGTCCTTAAAGATGCCAGTTCAGCTGCAGTTTTTGGAGCAAAAGCAGCTGCAGGGGTTATACTTATTACTACTTCTAAAGGAGATAAAGGAAGTCCGTCAATCAATGTTTCTATGAAATTGGGAGTAAGTGAAGCCAGAAACAAAGATTTTCTGGTCCGGGATGAAAATAATTTTATGGAATACAGAAAAAACTTTTTTAGAACACTGTACGGAACCCAGCCCGATTACTACTGGTTTAGTCCCAATGATTTACCTGAAGGTGTTTCTTTAGAGCAATGGAGATCGGCAAGTTCAAACCCTAACCCCGATGATACACGGGAATGGCTGGCACGCATGAATTTTTTTCCTGGTGAGGTCCAGAATTATTTAGATGGAAATTCGGTATACTGGGCAAATGAAGTAATGCCAAAAGGAATTAGAAAAGATTTTGATGTGAGCGTTAGTGGTGGTACAGAAAATGCTACTTACTACTGGTCAATAGGATACATTGATAACGAAGGAATAATAAAGGGAGACAAATTTTCTGCATTAAGATCCAGGCTAAATAATGAATATAAGATTAACGAATGGCTCAAGGTTGGAGTTAATTTACAATATGCCTTTCGCGACGAGAGCACAGTTACAGCAAACCTGGGAGAAGCAGGGGTTCAAAGTCCGTATTCAAAAGTTTTTAACGATGACGGAACAGTAAATTGGTACCCTTATGGTTACGAGGTAAGCAGGAATCCACTATTAAATACTTACGGGCAAGACAGGTTAAGAAAAGTACAGGGATTATTCGCCGTCCTATATTCTGAACTAACTCTCCCCTATGGCTTTTCATATCGCTTCTCTTATCAGCCCAATGTTCAGAACATTAAAGATTATAATTATTGGTCGCCTGATACTTATGTTGGCTCTGTTTCTTATGCAAACGGCCGTATTGAAAGAACAGATTATTCAAACTACGAGTGGATGATTGATAATCTGATCAAATGGAATAAAACATTCGATAAACACAGCTTCGATTTGACTTTGCTGTTTAATGCTGAAATGAATTCTGACTGGGAAAGCATGATGGCCAATTCAAATATTCAACCAGAACCGGTTCTTGGCTATCATGGAATTCAATTTGGTATATATCCTGCAGTAGAAAGTGATGATTCAAAAGTAACCGGAGATGCCCTAATGGCTCGCCTCAATTATACACTAAACGAGAAATATCTGTTCACTGGCTCCATCAGGAGAGACGGGTATTCAGCATTTGGACAAAAATACCCGAGAGCCACTTTCCCTGCTGCTGCCTTTGCCTGGCAAATTTCAAGAGAAAATTTTTTTAACGAAGATTGGTTTATCAACAGAGCTAAACTCAGAATATCATGGGGGAGAAACGGGAATAGATCCATTGGTGCATATTCTGCATTATCAGCGCTTTCTTTAAATCAGTATTACGATGGTTCTCTTGTTCAAATGGGCGTTAATACTTCAAGGCTGGCAAACAATAATTTGAGATGGGAAGAAACAGAGTCATTGAATATTGGTATCGATATGGGGCTCTTTGATAATCGCTTTGATCTTTCCCTGGATGTTTACAGCATGTCCACTACTGATTTGTTGGTTGAACGATCATTGCCCAAAATTACAGGTTTTGAAAATATTACAACCAACATAGGCCAGCTCGAAAACAAAGGATTCGAATTGACATTGGTATCCAAAAACATTAATACGTCGAATTTCACTTGGAAATCAATCTTTACGTATGCAATGAACCGAAATAAAGTGGCAGAACTTTTTGGTGATAAAGGAGAATATGTTTTGGAAGGAAAAACTCAGGAAGGAGAAATGCCGGATATTACAAATAAATGGTTTCCGGGAAAAGCTCTTGACGTTATTTGGGACTATGATATCATTGGAATCTGGCAACTGGGTGAAGAAGAAGAAGCCAGTAAATACAATCTTAAACCAGGCGATTTCAAAGCAAAAAATCTGGATGATGTAGAGAAATATGAAGCCCTGCAGGATAAAACCTTTATCGGGTATAAAGAGCCACGTCACAGTATGGGCTTAATGAATGAATTCACTCTTTTTAAAAATATCTCTGCATCCGTTTTCCTTCGTGCCGATTTGGGTCACTTAAGGGAATTTGCCTATTCAGTGAGAGGATGGAGTATGTTTGACAGACAAAATTCAAATAACTATCCATACTGGACCTTTGAAAACAAATCAAACGAGTATCCCAGGTTAAATAATAATCTTGCCTCATTTGGAGGAGGGATCATGCCTTACAAACCGACATCATTCTTTAGGGTACAGGATATTTCGGTTTCTTACAATCTGGTAAATACTATCAGCAAGATTAAATACCTTAAAAGTTGTGATATCTTCTTGTCTGCGAGGAATATATTGACTATAACCAATTGGCCTGGCTGGGATCCGGAATCAGGAAATGACCCCATGCCTAGAATTTATTCAGTCGGGATAAATTTTACCTTATAAGATGAATTTAATAAACGCTAAGATTAATCACATGAAAAACATAGTATTTTCTTTACTGTTAATTTTAATAAGTATATCCTGCTCTGACGATTTTCTGAAACCAGAGCCACTGTCTTTCTACTCACCCGAAAATATTTTTGTTAATAGAGAAGGGTTTGAATCACTACTGATTACTTTAAGAAAAGACCTTCGTCAGGAAAATACCGAACAAAAAAATTTCCTTGCTCACCAATATGCTGCTTCTGAAATAGGAGTACCCTGGTTACAAATGGATTTTCGGCAACTGACACCTACAACAGATCAATATCAACAATTTGTCAATCAGATTAATACCATCTTTTCCATAGTAAAAAATTCTAATACAATCATTTCAAGAATTGATAATATAGAGTGGGAGAATGAGTCTGACAGGAATGAAATACTCGCTGAAGCTTTATGGCACAGATCGTACTGGTATTACAGACTGGTTGGCAACTATGGTGATTTGCCATTTGTTAAGGAAGAGGTTACAAACGCAAAGCTCGACTATAAAACCCATTCAAGGTGGGCAATTTTAGAGAAAATGCAGGAAGATATGGAATGGGCAGTCCAGTGGTTACCCGAAAGTGCCGTAAAAGGGGCTCCAACCAAAGGAGCCGGGAACCACCTGTTGACAAAAATTTATCTGGCAAACTTAGAATTTGATAAAGCCATAGGATCTGCCACTGAAGTAATAAATGGCCCTTATGCATTAATGGAGAACAGATTTGGGCAAGACAAAGACGATCAATTAAAGAATGTAATATGGGATCTTCATCGTCCTAAAAACAGAAACCTGGATGAGAATACAGAAACCATTCTGGCTTTTATCGATCGCTATGAGGCACCTGATGGCGCCCGCTCAGGGGGAACATATACAATGCGGGTTTACAATTGCTCATGGTGGCACACCAATAACGGGAAAGACTCAGAGGGAAACAGAGGGTTCATTGATAATGGTGCTTTGTATGATTCATTAGGCAGAGGAAACCCGGATGTCGCATTAAGTGATTATCATAGTTATGAAATTTGGAAAGAATATGGAAACGATTATAAAAACACACCGGACTTAAGACGTGCTGATATAAACTGGTATGATGTGGAAGAATTACGCTACAACAATCCTAATTCTGTCGACTATGGTAAAGTTTGGGACAAAAACAACATGGACATTCCGGGAGAGTATTGGGCACGTTTTTACTCCATGCCTTTTTACAAAACCTATGTTCCAAATCATCCGGATCAGGAAGGAAGACCAATGGGTAGCAACGGAGATTGGTACATTTTCAGATTAGCAGAAACATTCCTTTTAAGAGCAGAAGCCTATTATTGGAAAGGGGAATTAGGTTTAGCGGCTGACGATATTAATGAAGTCAGAAAAAGAGCAGAAGCCATTCCCATTTCATCAGCAGATGTTACCATTGATTACATTTTTGATGAGAGAGCCAGGGAATTATTTCTGGAAGAACCTCGTCAGAATGAATTAAACAGGGTATCCTATATTCTCGCTAAACTAAATCGCGATGGCTATAGTTTAGATAATATTCATGAAAAGAATTGGTTTTTTGACAGGGTTATTTCGTTGAATACTTTCTATCTGAGAGCTGATGAAGTAAGTATTTTAGGTTGGCACCCTTATATTGAGCCTCATAATTTTCAGTGGCCTATAGATGATAACTTAATAAATGCCAATACCTTAGGAAGAATTAATCAAAATAAAGGATATGTTGGTTCTGAAAGAAATGAACCTCCTCTTGAAGTAATTGAGTAAAAAATAATGCGTTGACGGAATACTAATGGTTGGCTGCAGGTAAATTTTATTTATACTGTTAAATGTAATAGGAAAATACTATCTGACAACAACCAGTCAACTCACCTTTTCTTTCCGTCAACGCATTGTATTTAAATGCAATGCATGTAAATATTAACTATCTTCCATTCTTTTCGTTCATAGTCAATATTGAGTAAAAGCAATATGTTTAAAAAATGGTTGTCTATCTTTAAACGGAAAAACAAAATTTCAGATATTATGAGAAGACTTATACTTCCCTTTTTGATGTTTATTGCATTAGCATCTTGGGGAAAATCAAATCATTCCACCATTGGATGGAAAGCGGGTACAGCCAGGATTACTATTACTCCTGAACAATCGATGTGGATGGCAGGTTACGCTGCGCGTACAAAGCCTGCAGAAGGTAAATTACACGATTTGTGGGCAAAAGCACTGTTTCTGGAAGATTCAGAAGAAAATAAGTCTTTATTGATAACTACCGACCTGATTGGTTTCTCCAAAGTACTTTCGGATCGTATATGCAATAAACTGGAAGAAAAAATGGGGTTGTCACGCGCTCAAATAATTTTAAATAGTTCTCATACTCACTCCGGACCTGTGCTGACTGATGATTCAAAAAATTATTATCCCCTGGATGCTGATCAAATCAAAAAACGAGATGATTATTCGGACTTGCTGGTTGAAAAAATTATACAGATATCGTTGGAAGCAGAGCGCAAATTAAAACCGGTAAATCTTTTTGCGCAAAACGGTGTGGTGCGCTTCCAGGTAAACCGAAGAAATAATCAGGAGTCAAAAATAGAAGAAACAACAGAACTGAAAGGCCCCAATGATTTTGCCGTTCCGGTGTTAAAAGTAGAAAATAAGCAAGGGAAGACAGAAGCCATTGTTTTTGGTTATGCCTGCCATGCCACAGTTCTTAATGGATACGAATGGTCGGGAGATTACCCCGGCTTTGCCCAGATTGAACTCGAAAAGAAGTACAAAGGGGCAACAGCAATGTTTTTTCAGGGGGCCGGAGCAGATCAAAATCCATTACCCCGCCGCTCAATTCCTCTTGCCGAGCAGTATGGAAAAGAGTTGGCTTCGGCTGTTAATCGGGTTTTAAATGAAAAAATGACCCCACTGACTTCCCATTTAAAAACGGCTTATTCAGAGACAGATATCCGGTTTGCCCATGCACCCCCAACGGCAAAAAAGCTCCACCAAATTACAGAAGAAAATTCAGGCTATCCGGAATACTTAAAACTCAATGCTCACTTTCTACTTGAAAAAGTAAAAAATGGAAAAAAACTGATTGGTTCTTATCCTTATCCTGTCCAGGTATGGAAAATGGGGGAGCACCTTCTTATATCTTTAGGGGGAGAGTTATTAACCGGCTACGCTATAAGGCTTAAAAAGATCTACGGGAACAACACTTTCGTTTTGGGTTATAGCAATGATGTAATGGCTTATATTCCTACTGCAGAGGTTCTTGCCGAAGGGGGCTACGAAGGAACACGATCCGCACTGTTTACAACCCCCTGGTCTTCTGATATTGAGGAAGTTATTATAAATAAAGTTGCCCAATTAGTTTCTAAACTTGAAAAAGAATGAAAGTTTTACCCCCTCAGCAAACGTGACCAAAATGCATTGTCTATGGTAAGACATCTGAAATCATAAGATTTCAGAATGGTATAAAATTGAAGCCTTTTCTGAAAGTATCCAATCTTTCACCATACGTTTTAACTGAGCCGCAAAACAAAAAAGCCGGGCAACAGCCCGGCATCAATGTAACCTAGGGTATATGTTGTGTTAATACAACTTTCTGAATCCAACCACTTCCTTCACTTCGTTCAGCGTTTTTGAAGCTGATTCGCGTGCTTTTTCAGCACCTCTTCTGGCAACTTGTGCAAGGTACGCATCATTCTCCAAAATGTCAATAATCCGCTCGCGGATTGGAGCCGTGTACGAAATAATATCCTCTGCCAGTTGCTTTTTCAGATCGCCATAGCGGATTTCACATGTGTTGTAAAGCTCGTTAAAATGTGCTACAGTAGAAGGTTCCGACACAATTTCCATCAGGGTAAACAGGTTTTGGATGGGTTCCGGTTTTTCCTGATTCAACTCAGTAGGGCCGGAGTCGGTTACCGCCCGCATCACTTTTTTACGAATCGATTTCGGGTCTTCGTAAAGGTTGATGGCATTTCCTTCCGACTTTCCCATCTTACCACTGCCATCCAGTCCCGGAACCTTAATCATGTCTTTCCCGTCGAAGGTATATGGTTTTGGTATGGGAAACACTTTCTTCTTGTACATCCTGTTGAACCGCTTGGCAAACTTCCGGGCCATTTCCAGGTTTTGCTCCTGATCTTTTCCCACAGGAACAAAATTAGCCTTGTGAATAATGATATCGGCAGCCATCAGGACAGGGTAGGTGAGGAGTCCGGCATTCACATTGTCGGGCTGCTGCCGCGCCTTATCCTTAAACGAGGTAGTACGTTCCAGCTCACCGAGGTAAGCATTCATGTTCAGGATAGTATAAAGTTCGGTTACTTCCGGTACGTCGCTCTGGATGTAAATGGTAGCCTTCTCCGGGTCAATGCCGCAAGCCAGGTATTCGGCCAGTACCTGCTTCACCCCTGATTGCAGGTTTTCGGGCGTTGGGTGCGTGGTAAGCGAGTGGATGTCAGCAATAAAAAAGAAGCAATTGAAATCCTCCTGCATCCGCACAAAATTCTGTACCGCCCCAAAATAATTTCCGAGGTGCAAATAGCCCGTGGGCCTGATCCCGCTGAGAACTGTCGGTTTGTTCATTGTAATTATTCTGAATTTTTTCAGGCAACAAAAATAGAAAAAAATCCCGGAGGGAGTTTACTCCAAACCCCTCGCACTGATGTCAAAATCCCAAATGAGTCAGTATGCCGCTAAAAATTTCATCAGTAAGGGACTCTGTAAAACCCGTTACCCGTGCATTTCGCATCCAAAAAATGGCATTTGAAATTTCACGTGAAACAGCAAAAAACTACTGCGATACTTGCCTTCTTCTGTCCACTCTTCTTACTACCACTCCATAAATCAATAGTGCAACAGCTGAAATAAGCGATATACCTACAAAGTAAAACCAGATATAATGGGCATTTGATGCCGCATCGGCCCATGCTTCCCGTGTAGAAAACAACCGCGGATCAGGGCAGTACTTTTCGAGCAAAACCCCTGACATGATAAACCCGAAAACAGAGGACAAAAACGAATGTAAATGACTAAACCCCAAATACAATCCCTCTTCTCCTTTAGGAGCCTGCAATGAAAAATACTCTAAAAAACGCGGAGATATAAAGGTTTCAGCAAATCCTTGAAAGGCAATCCCCACAACCATCATAAAGGCCACAGGGTGCATGCCCATAATATCGTGGCTCATCATGTTTCCGGAGGCCATAAAAAGCGCTGAAACAGGCATAATAAACATTCCTAAAGACATGCTGAAAAGCGCCGATCGTTTTCGCATAAAATGAGTAACCAATCCTACCGTAGTAAATACAACCAATGGATTTACGTTTGCATACCACGATGGCGAGGCTCCCTCTCCGGCCAAACGCAACACGTACTTCGGCATGGTTGCATACATTTGATGCTGCACCATCCAAAAGCCAGTAATAATTAGAATCAGAACAATCAGCCTTACATTTGTCAACACCTTAATCAGGCTTTCCCATATTTCACTTAGTTTTTTACCTTCTCCCTGGTGCTGGTGGCTTGTATACATCATAAAAACAATGATTAACGCCACCAAAGTCATAATGGCTGAAAAATAATTAATCCATATCAGACCCGTATTGCCCATCATCTCACGGAGAGGTTTTACCATGGTTTTCCCTGAAAAAGCGCCGATATTCACCATGGCATAAAAAATACTGTACCCCCTTGCCCTGTTTTCTTTTGTGGTTTCTTTGGCCACTGTGCCGGTAATAACAGATTTTATAAACGACCCGCCCACTACAATGAGCGCCAGTACCGGAATAACAGTATACTTTTGTGCCGAAGATTCCAGCCCGGTAAACAGTGTGGTTCCGCTGTAATCTACCAGGCCGGCTGCCTCGAACATACCGGGAAATATTCCCAGTCCGGCATACCCGATTGTAAGCAGCGTAAACGCCAGCAACAACGATTTTCGGAATCCGATTTTATCGGCATAAGCCCCGGCAAAAGTCGGAAGCAGGTACAACATCGCCTGAAATATTCCGGCAATGGCGGCCGCTTCAATATCGCCAAAACCAAGAATACGCGAAAGGTAAAGGGTAATTACGATAAAAACTCCATAATAAGCTGCCCGCTCAAAAAGTTCAACTGTATTGGCAATCCAAAATGCCCGGGGAAACTTCCAGGTTTCTTTTTTTTCCATAACGATTTATCTGAAAAGAGGGCACAAAATTAGCAGCACAAATCAAACAAAAAACCACAAATGACAGCTTCCCTGTTTTTATTACTCCAAAAAAGTGTAGTTTTATTACCTTAGTCATCCATAACAAAAGGAAAACATGGACCGGCAGGAAGACGCTGTATTATTCCAAAAAATTAAGTTGGGCGATGAAAAATCCTTCGAACTTCTTTTCCGTCGCTACTACGGTCATCTGTGCCTGTATGCGGTTCGTTTTACCCAAAATAATCCGGAGGCAGAAGAAATTGTCCAGGATCTTTTTGCAAAGATTTGGGAAAAAAAAGAGCAACTTACTATTTCCACATCGGTTAAAAACTATCTTTTTCGATCCGTTAAAAACCACTGTTTAAATTTTCTGCAACACAGTCAGATTAAAAATCAGTATTCTCAAAAAGTCTGCTCCGAAGCAAACGATCTCAAAGAATCTGAGGATACGAACTATATTGAAATCGATATGCTCCGGAAAATTGAGGAGAGCATTCAGGCGCTTCCCGAAAAACGCCGGAAAATATTCAGACTAAGCCGGCAGGAAGGTTTAAAATACCGGGAAATAGCTGAAAAACTTGACATCTCCATTAAAACCGTTGAAACACAAATGGGATTGGCTATTAAAACCTTACGCGAGAAACTCAAAGATTTTCTGCCCGCCTTCTAGTTTTTTGAAAACAGATTCAGGGTAACCTTCCCGTCAACTGTCTTTATAACAAATGAAGACAAAAAAATCCATAGAAAATCCAGATTGGGAGCTGATAGCCAAATTCATGTCAAACGAAGCATCATCAGCTGAAAAGGAAGAGGTGGAACAATGGGCTGCCCAATCAGAACAAAATTGTAAGGAACTTGAAAAAACAGAGGTGTTACTAAATAAAACCGATTGGTTTTTTCGCCTGAAAAATTATGACACCGATACAGCCTGGCAACAAGTAAGGGAAAAAAGTTATTCCGTACAATCCTCTTATAGTAAGAACAATAATCCGAAAAGAATTTTTTCTCCGGCACTGCTCAGGTATGCTGCAGCTGTTTTAATTGCCTTACTGTTGGGCGCAACAGGATATTATTTCGGATTTAAAAACCAGATCAGGGAAGTTTACAGTGAAATTATTTCCGCCGAAAAACAAGTTGTGAACGAATATGTCCTTCCGGACGGTTCGGTGGTAACTCTAAACAGCAACTCTAAACTGGAATTCCCTAAAAAGTTTAAAAAGAATGTGCGGGAGGTAACCATTTCTGGTGAAGCGTTTTTCGACGTAAAATCCGATCCGGAGAAACCATTTATTATCCATGCCGGAAATGCAGAGGTAAAAGTATTGGGCACTTCCTTTAATGTATGCGCTTACCCTGAAGCCGAAACCGTGGAAGTAGTAGTTGAAGCCGGCACAGTAGAGGTGATTTGCCTTCAGAAGAAAAAACTGGAAGAAAACAGGAAACTTCTGCTGAATGCCGGAGAGAAAGGAACCTTACTAAATTACAGCCGGAAAATCGAAAAAACACTCAATGCCGATCCCAACTACCTGGCCTGGAAAACCCGTAACCTGGTATTCGACCAAACACCGCTAAACGAAGTAATTCAGTATCTGAATAAAACATATCATACTGATATTCAATTCAAAGGAAAGAACATTGAACAATTGGTTTTAACCGCTCAATTTGAAAAGAAATCTGTCGATTTTATTTTGAATGTCATTCAACTGACATTTGACCTGGAACTAACACGGGAAAACGAGACCTATATTTTATCAGAAGGCTAAAATTAAAAAACTTTAATACCAGTTATCATGAAAACAATAGGGAAAAAAATCGGAATGGCATGGGTCCTGGCAATTGCTGTTTTTGCCTTTGCAACCAGAGCCGGCATTGCCCAACAGCCAAACAATCAGGTACTCGACCAAAACGTCAGCATTTATGCTGAAGACGAACCTTTGTCGGATGTAATCGAAAAAATCTGTAATTACCTCGACCTCGATTATTCGTACAACTCGAACATCGTTGCGGGGAAAATGGTGAATCTGAATATTTCGAACAAGCCGATTAAGTTTGTGCTGGAAAAACTGATGAAAGACTTTTACCTTTTGTTTGAAGTTGAAGATAACATATTGGTTGTCAGAGACTATGTACCACTTGATAAAAGTATTGACTTCGACAGAAACACCAACCAGTTTCACAGCGCCAACAGGGGTTTTCTTTTCGATGATCCGCGCGAGAAGTCCATTACCATCAAATTTGAATCGGCCAGTAATCTTATCATTATCCCGGTAACCATCAACGAATCGGATACCCTGAATTTTATTCTTGACACCGGGGTCCGGTACCCTATTATTACCGAATTACCTTTTGTAAACAAGCTGAATCTTAACTACATGATGCCGGTGAAAATACAAGGGCTCGGCGAGGGAGATGAACTTACAGCCTACCGGTCGGGCAACAATACGATAAGACTCAACGGGCTCACTGCGTGGAACCAGGAGATACAAATGATTATTGACGAGAACTTCCAGATATCACACATGCTTGGGCTTCCGGTTCATGGACTTATTGGATTCAACCTTTTTAAAGACTATATCGTAAAAATCGATTACCCCGGTGAAAAAATAACGCTTTACCGACCAGAGCATTACAAGTACCGCGACCGGCGAAAAGACATTATTCTGCCTTTGCATCTCGACGGAAATAAACCGTATGTACGTACAAGCATTGTAACGGAAGACCTGCGTGAAGTACCGGTAAAATTACTGGTTGACACGGGTGCCAGCGATGCCATCTGGCTTTCTGAGAAATCAGACGATCGCATTGAACTGCCCGACAACCGCATTGAAACATTTCTGGGAAGAGGGCTCAACGGCGATCTTTACGGTGTAAAAGGCCGGATAGACGGCCTGTGGGTAGGGCCTTTGGTATTACCCAAACCCATTGTGGCCTTTCCTAACTCGGAGCTCATAGACCAGCTCATTTCGGCCAACGACCGGAATGGAACCATCGGGGCAGAAATTCTCAGACGATTTTCTGTTACCATCGACTACCGCAACAGCCGGTTAACACTGAGGCCTACTTTCCGGGTAAAAGAAGAGTTTAACTATAATATGAGCGGAATGGAAGTAATAAACCCCATGCCGGGACTGCCCATTTTCACTATTGCCGACATCCGGGAAAATTCACCGGCTTACTTTGCCGGCCTTAAAAAGAATGACCAGATTCTTTCACTCAACAACAGCAATCACCAATCGCTGGAACTAAACGACATCAATCTTTTATTTCAAAGCAGGGAAAACAAAAAAATTAAGATAAAAGTATTACGTGACGGGGAAGAATATAAAACCTCGTTTGAATTGAAAAAAGTGTTTTAATGCGCTTTATTTCCTTTTCTATATGGATAGCCATCCTGCTGATTAGTCTCCAAGTCGGTGGACAGCAACAGGATGGTTCTGTTCTCGAAAGAAGAGTTTCAATCCATGCAGAAAGGCAGCCTCTTACAACTGTTTTAGACCAGATTAGCTGGCAGGCCAAAGTTTATTTTTCTTTTGATGCTTCGCTGATCGAGACAGATAAAATGGTTACCATAAAAGCGATCGATAAATCACTTTACTTTGTACTCAACCAACTTTTTAATCCTGATGATTTTTCCCTGACCGAAATGGAAAATCAAATTATTATCACAAAAAATCAGGAACGGAAAAAGGGGGATCAAACGGTTGAGCCAGATACTATTCCGATAAAATATTTTTTCCTTTCGGGAAAAATTCTCGACCGTAAAAAGAAAAACCCTGTCAGCTATGCTTCCGTTTCCGTTTTTAACAAGCCTGTAGGAACTATTACCAATGCCGACGGAGAATTCCTGCTAAAACTGCATCCGCAGCATATAAACGACACACTGATTATTTCAAGCATGGGATATGCACGGATTTTTATGCCGGCACACAAACTTTTGGATGAAGATTTAATCCTTCTGGAACCTGTGACCATACGCATTCGTGAAATAAAAGTAACAGCCATCTCTCCGGATAAGCTACTCGAAAATATCCGTGAAAATCTTGAAAAAAATTATACTTCATACCCCAAACTTATGACGGCTTTTTACCGTGAAACAGTTAGGCAGGACGGGGAATACATCAATGTTTCCGAAGCAGTAGTTGAAATATTAAAAGCCCCTTACATAAACACTTTCCGTAACGATGTTGTACGATTGATGAAAGGGCGCCAAAGCCCCGATGTTCAGCCCTTTAAATGGATGAATTTTAAATTGCAGGGAGGACCGTTCACTATTACCCAGCTTGATGTGGTAAAAACAATGGAAACATTTATTGACAAGGATTATCAGCATCATTACAACTATAAAATCAGCCGGGTGGTCCGGTACAACGATATTCCGGTTTATATCCTTGAATTTGAACCTGTAAACAATATAGATTTTCACGGATTCATCGGAGAAATATATGTTCACCGTGAAACATTTGCCATTGTTCATGCCCGGTTCGGATTTGACCGCAGCGGTTTGAAAAAAGCGACTCCTATATTAGTTAAACGCACCCCTCCCGGTGTTAAAGCACGCCCCTCGTTTGTGGAATACCATGTAAATTACCAACATTACCAGGGAAAATGGCAACTGGCCACAACCCGTGCTTCTATTAAATTTAAAATCCGAAGCCGGGTAGATAATATTAATTCGGAATTTCACAGTGTTTCTGATTTGCTTATTACTGACATCCAACCAACAGAACTCAAAAGGTTCCGGCCTGATGAATCTTTTTCGCGACGCGATATTTTTGTGGAAATGATAGGTAACTACGATCCAAAATTCTGGGAAAATTTCAACATCATCAAACCCGACGAAGACCTGCGGAATGCCATGCAGAAACTTACTTCAGGTAACTAAAAATCTTGTTTCTGACTTTTCAAACTATTTTCCTTAATTTTGAGCCAGCTTAAAACCGGAAACAATATTCATTTATGGAACAATTTAGCACCAGGCAAAATAAAATTTCAAGGCTTGTTCAACGCGAGATGGCCGATATTTTATTGCAATTCAACAAATCAAAATACCAGGGAAAGCTTATCAGCGTAACCATTGTAAGGGTTACCAAAGACATGGGTATTGCCCGGATTTACCTCAGCATTTTTCCGTCGGAATTTGCAACGGAAATTTTAAGTGAAATCGAATTAAACGGAAAATTCCTGAGGGGAGAACTGGGCAGGAGAATAGGGAAAAGTGTACGGATTATTCCGGAGCTGGAATTCTATATCGACGACAGCCTTGATTACATCGATCACATCGATGATCTGCTTCACAAATAATACCTGTTCAATAATTTCTAAAAGAAACCGTTTTTTCAAAAAGACAAATTGAATCTGCCACTTTTCATAGCGCTGCGGTATTTGTTTTCCAAAAAGAAACAAAACATTATTAACATCATTTCTGCTATTTCAGTGGCGGGAATCATTGTCGGGACTATGGCGCTGGTCATTGTCCTTTCGGTATTTAATGGCTTTAACAGCCTGATTGAGAATTTCTTCAGCAATTTTGATCCTGATCTAAAAATTACCGCCGCCAAAGGAAAAATGTTTACGCCTTCTGAGAACCGCTTCGATGAAATAAAAAATCTTCCGGGTGTGGTTCATTATGCTGAAGTGATTGAAGAGGTGGCGCTTCTCAAGTACGATACCCGGCAATACCCGGCCATCGTAAAAGGGGTACCACCCAATTACGGCCGGTACACCAATATTGACACGCTTATTGTTGACGGGGTGTTTATGCTGGAAGACGAAGGCATGGACTACGCTATGGTGGGGCAGGGGGTTGCCTACAACCTCGGCCTTGGACTTTCGTTTGTCGATCCCATCCGGATTTTTGTACCGAAAAAAGGAAGGCAGGCCTCTGTGAACATGGCACGTTCCCTTAATTTCGACTACATCTTCCCGGCAGGTGTTTTTGCAGTCCTGGAGGAAATTGACTCCAAGTACATTATTGTTCCTTACCACTTTGCCGCGAGTCTTTTTGACAGTGAAAACCAGGTTTCCGCCGTAGAACTGGGAATTGATCCGAATGTAAATGCGCGGCGATTACAAAAAGAAATTCAACATATCCTGGGTGAGTCGTTCCAGGTAAAAAACAAATACCAGCAGCACGATTTGATTTTCAGAACCATGAAATCAGAAAAATGGGCTTCCTACTTCATCCTTGTTTTTATACTGATAGTTGCCTCTTTCAACATGTTGGGAAGCCTTTCTATGCTGATAATAGACAAGAAAGAAGACCTTTTTATATTGCGTGGCATGGGCGCTGATTCAGAACTCATCCGGCGTATTTTTTTGTTTGAAGGATGGCTCATCTCGTTTTTTGGCGCTGTGATTGGCTCGTTACTCGGTATTTTTATATGCTGGCTGCAAATAAAATATGAAATCGTTACTTTACCGGGTACCGGTTCGTTCGTTATTTCGGCCTACCCGGTCAAAATCATATTTTCAGATATCCTGCTCATTTTAAGCATTGTAATTGGCATCGGATTTATTGCTTCGTGGTACCCGGTCCGGTTTATCTCTCACCGGTTTTTAATGAATGAAAATCTGTAAGGAACAAGAAGTAGTATATTGCATTCCTGATATTCGTTATTCTTTGAAGATACAAAATTGTCGTATTTTGCATACAGTTTTATAAAATCAGAGTTCAATAATAAAAATTTTTGATCGTGAAAGCACTGGTAAAAAGCAAAGCAGAAAAAGGGATTTGGATGGAGGAAGTCCCCATGCCTGAAGTAAGGCCCAACGATGTGTTGATAAAAATAAAAAAAGCAGCTATTTGCGGAACCGATTTACACATATACAAATGGGATGAATGGGCGCAACAAACCATAAAACCACCTGTTATTATCGGACACGAGTACATGGGCACTGTTGTGGAAGTAGGGTCGGAGGTCGATTATGTGAAAGTAGGGGAGCGGGTTACTGTAGAAGGACATATTTCCTGCGGATTTTGCAGAAATTGCCGGCGCGGGAGGCAACACATCTGCGACCACACAGTAGGAATTGGCGTTCAGCGTGATGGCGGTTTTGCAGAATATATTTCCGTTCCCGCCAAAAATGTGTTGCATGTTGATGTCAGCATCCCGGATGAAATTATGTCGATTATGGATCCTATGGGAAATGCTACCCATACGGCGCTTTCATTCCCGCTTCTTGGCGAAGATGTACTCATTACAGGAATAGGAGGCCCTATTGGAGCCATGGCAGCTGCTATTTGCCGCTTTGCCGGAGCCCGGAATGTAATTGGTACCGACCTGAGTCCGTTTCGTCGCGCACTGGCCCGGAAAATGGGCGCCACGCGAGTAATAGATCCAACCAAAGAAAGCCTCAAAGAGGCAATGGAGCGACATAACATGGTTGCCGGATTCGACATTGGACTCGAATGCTCTGGCTCGCAGGCGGCATTTAATGATATGGTAAACCACATGTATAACGGCGGAAAAATCAGTCTGCTGGGCATTCTTCCAAAAAGCACTCAAATAAACTGGAATAACATCATTTTCAAAGGTTTAACACTAAAAGGAATTTATGGAAGAGAAATGTACGAAACCTGGTATCACATGGAAATGATGCTTACTTCGGGACTGGATATCACACCGGTAATCACACACCGGTTTCCGGCTGATGACTTTCAAAAGGCTTTTGATATCATGGAACAGGGCGATTGTGGAAAAATTATTCTGGATTGGGATTTTAACTGACGTGTTCCACGTGGAAAAATCTCAAAATCTGATTGTATCGTCTCATGCACGTTCATTTCACCTCAAAAGGCTATTTTTGTAAAAAATTTTTCTGTGAAGCAAGGTGTAGTTATAAAAACAACAGGAAGCTGGTTTACCGTAGAAGCTGAAAACGGGGAACTGTTTGAATGCAAAGTAAAAGGGAACTTCCGGATTAAAGATATAAAAAGTACAAATCCGGTGGCAGTGGGGGACAAAGTAAACTTCTCAGTGCAAGACGATATTCACAACAATGCCGAGGTGAAAACAGGCTGGATCACTTCGATTGAAGACCGTAAAAATTACATCATACGCCGCTCTCCCAATTTATCGAAACAGTCACATATTATAGCTGCCAACATCGACCAGGCTGTTTTAGTCGCAACGGTTGCCTGGCCGGTCACTACAACCACCTTCATCGACCGTTATCTGGCTTCTGCCGAAGCCTACCGCATTCCGGTACTGCTTGTCTTCAATAAAACAGATCTTTACTCAAAAGAAGAAAAAGCCAGGATGAACGAATTGATTTCTATTTATTCCAAAATTGGATATTTATGTCTTTCCACTTCGGCTAAAAAAAACCAGGGCATTGAAGAATTAAAAAACGCACTGAAAGAAAAAACCAATGTGATAAACGGACACAGCGGGGTAGGGAAGTCGACCCTGATTAACCTGATTCAACCCGGTTTAAACCTGAAAACCTCAGAAATTTCGGAAATGCACAAAACCGGTAAACACACTACTGCATTTTCAGCCATGTTTAAGCTTTCATTTGGAGGTTATATTATTGATACTCCGGGAATTAAAGGTTTTGGCATGCTTGAAATGGAAGCCTGGGAAATTCCGCACTATTTTCCGGAAATTTTTAAAATATCGGAAAATTGTCAGTACAACAACTGTTCGCATACCCATGAACCAGGCTGTGCTGTAAAAGAAGCCGTGGAAGCGGGCGATGTAGCCGCAAGCCGGTATATTAGCTATGTGGGCTTACTGGAAGGGGAAGATAAGTACCGGAAACCACATTAATTTTTAGCCGGATGAAAATATTGGTAAACCAACGTGGCTTTTGACAATCCGACAGATATTTTAAGTTTCTCTAAATCAGAATCCTTTATGTTTTTTACTGATTTAAAATCATTTAGAAGCTTTTTTATCGTCTTTTCACCAATCCCGTTTATTTGGTTTAACTCTGAATCAGTCATACTTTTCGACCGCTTATTTTGATGAAAAGTAATTCCAAATCGATGAGCTTCATCCCTGAGCTGCTGAATAATTTTCAACGTCTCAGAATTTTTATTTATATAAACAGGAACCGAGTCTCCGGGAAAATAAATTTCCTCAAGTCTTTTGGCAATACCAATAATAGAAATTTTACCTCTCAAGTTTAGCCTGTCAAGAGAATTTACGGCCGATGAGAGTTGTCCTTTACCACCATCAATTACAATGAGCTGAGGTAACTCTATATTCTCTTCAGTTAACCTTTTATATCGCCTGTAAACAACCTCCTCCATGGAAGCAAAGTCGTTTGGCCCGGAAACTGTTTTAATATTGTAGTGTCGGTATTCTTTTTTTAACGGTCGTCCATTTTTAAAAACAACACATGCTGCAACAGGATTTGTTCCCTGCAGGTTACTATTATCAAAACATTCAATACGAACAGGTAATTCGGGCAACTGGAGATCCTTTTTAATCGTATTAAGAATACGCTCTTCCCTAACTTTGGGATTCTTAAGAACTAATTGCTTCTCTTTTTCAAGCCGGAAATACTTCGCATTCCGGAAGGACAAGTCAAGTAATTTCTTTTTTTCTCCACGCTGCGGAATCTTAAAAGTAACATCATTCAGTTTGGTTTGAGGTAGAAAAGGCACCAGAATTTCTTTGGCATTACTGAATATTTTTTGTCGAATATCCACTATTCCGGCAAGAAGTAAATCCTCTTTCGATTCATCCAAACTCTTTTTAATTTCCAAAGTATATGTTTGAATAATGGCTCCCTTAATAACTTTAAGATAATTGACATAGGCAAATTTAGCATCCTGATCTATAGAAAACACATCCACATCCGTAATGGTAGGTGAAACAATGGTCGATTTGCTTTGATATCTCTTCAGCGAGTCGTATTTTTCCTTTAGTTTGTGTGCTTCCTCAAAATGTAATCCGTCGGCCATATCCTTCATTCTTATTTCCAAATGGCGGATAACTCCGGAAACATTCCCTTTCAAAATGTCAGTAATATCATCGATTCCCTGATTGTATTTTTCAGCTGAAATCAGTCCCTCACAAGGTCCTTCGCAATTTCCAATATGATACTCCAGGCAAACTTTATACTTTTTTGACCGAATATTTTCATCGGTCAAAAGATAATTACATGTACGGAGTTTATATTCCGATTTAAACAGTTCAAGTAAAGTTCTAACGGTATAAATTGAAGTATAAGGGCCAAAATATTTTGATCCGTCTTTTATCAAATTTCGTGTTTTAAAAACACGGGGAAAGGGTTCGTTTTTAACACAAATCCATGGGTAAGATTTATCGTCTTTCAGCCTTATATTATAACGGGGCTGGTATTTTTTTATCAGGTTATTCTCAAGTAACAAAGCATCCTGCTCTGTCTCTACAACCATGTGTTTAATATCAGCAATATTCCGAACAAGCAGGGCAGTTTTCCTGCTGTCATGTTGCTTCGAAAAATAACTGGAAACCCGCTTTTTAAGGTTTTTGGCTTTTCCGATGTAAATAATTTTTCCCGAATCATCATAAAACTGATAAATACCAGGCTTTCCGGGAAGAACGGAAATCAGACTTTTTAAATAATCAATATCACTATTTTTTGATTGATATTTCACCGACTTTAATATTTAACCAATACATGCGGATCAAATTGTTTGAGTATTTCCTTTTCAGGAGTCTGAATGAATTCAAGATCGCAAAGAAAACTGAAATATACTTTTTTAATTCCAACCTGTTTGATCATATTTAAAACAGCTTGAGCCGTACCTCCTGTAGCCAACAAATCATCATGAATAAGCACTACATCTTCTTCAGAAAGGGCATCACTGTGAATTTCCACCGTGTCTGTACCATATTCCAATTGATATGTTTCAGAAATGACATCGGAAGGAAGTTTCCCCTTTTTTCTAACAGGAACAAATCCGGCCCTTAATTCGTGAGCCAAAATTCCACCCAAAATAAAACCTCGTGCCTCAATTCCTAACACTTTTGAAATTTGCTTATCTCTGAATTCATCTGCAATTTTTCCAGTTATATACTGAATAGCTTCTTTATCTTTTAACAGGGTAGTGATGTCTATAAAATTAATTCCCTTTTTTGGAAAATCGGGAACCTCCCTGATTTTGTCTTTCAAATTCATGGTTGATCTGGTTTTTTTTGTTCCACGTGAAACAATTTCTATCTTCCTAACAAAACTAACAAAACATTTATGTCGGCCGGAGAAACACCGGAAATTCGTTTTGCCTGGCCAATGGTTTTAGGATTAATTTTTTCCAATTTTTGTCGCGCTTCAGTGGATAGGGATTTCAATTGACTATAATTAAACTTATTTTCGATTCGTATATTTTCAAATTTATCAAGCTTCTCAGCCAGGAGTTTTTCACGATTAATATAACCTTCATATTTTATCGAAATTTCAGCTCCCTGGATTATTTCTGTTCTTCTTTCCTCCGGAACCTTCGTGAGAAACGTTTTAAAAGGGGTGATGGTATCAATCAAATCAAATATTGAAATCTGAGGGCGCAAAATGATATCATAAAGTTTAACTCCTTGTTTTAATTCAGAGGTACCTTTTTCTGTAAGTAACTGATTTACAAAGTGTGGCTTCACGCTAAATTTACGAGCGTATTGAATAATTTCGGAAATTATCCTGGTTTTTTCCTCTAATAATTTTTTTCGTTCTGGAGAAGCAAGACCCAATTTATATGCTTTTTCCGTTAAGCGGATGTCTGCATTATCCTGACGAAGTAAAATTCTAAATTCAGCCCTACTTGTAAACATACGATAAGGTTCATCTACTCCTTTTGTAACCAAATCGTCAATCAACACTCCAATATAGGCTTCATCTCTTTTAAGAATAAACTCTTCGCCTGGAGAGTGGCATCGCAAATGAGCATTTATTCCGGCAATGATTCCCTGGGCGCCGGCTTCTTCATATCCCGTTGTCCCATTAATCTGTCCGGCAAAATAGAGATTCTTTATGATTTTAGTTTCGAGGGTATGGTAAAGCTGTGTTGGATCAAAATAATCGTATTCAATGGCATATCCAGGTCTGAAAATCCGGGCATTCTCCAGTCCGGGAACTTTTTGCATGGCTTTATACTGAACCTGCCATGGAAGGGATGAGGAAAAACCATTCAGATAATACTCGACAGTAGATTCTCCTTCAGGTTCCAAAAAGAGCTGATGCTGCTGTTTTTCTGCAAAAGTAACGAGTTTAGATTCTATGCTGGGGCAATATCTTGGACCGGTACTTTGAATGGTCCCGTCAAACATTGGTGAAAACCTGAATCCCAACTCCAACTCACTATGAACATCAGGATTGGTATGGGTAATCCAGCACGAACGTTGCTGCAATTTTGATTTAGTTCCTGGCAAATAGGAAAACGTAAAATGAGTGACATCTCCTTTTTGTTCTGTAAGTTGTGAAAAATCAATAGTACGACCATCGATTCGTACAGGTGTACCCGTTTTTAAACGGCCTGTTTTAAACCCGGCACCAAACAACTGTTCTGTTATGTCATAAGAAGCAGATTCACCGATACGTCCCCCTTTCATTTGCGATGAGCCCACATGAATCAATCCATTAAGGAACGTACCGTTGGTTAGAATAACCGTATTACCATAAAACTCAACACCAATTTTTGTTCGAACACCTTTCACCTGATCATTATCCATAATCAATGAAATAACAGCATCCTGCCACAAATCAAGGTTATCAATACTTTCCAACGTCTCTCTCCATAATTCTGTAAACCGCATCCGGTCATTTTGCGACCGTGGACTCCACATGGCCGGACCTTTCGACAAATTAAGCATCCTGAATTGAATGGTCGTTTTATCGGCAATTATCCCTGAATATCCACCCAAGGCATCAATCTCTCTAACTATCTGACCTTTGGCAATACCGCCCATTGCCGGATTACATGACATTTGGGCATATTTGGTCATATCCATGGTTATCAGTAAGGTTTTGGACCCAAGATTTGCAGCAGCGGCTGCAGCTTCACATCCTGAATGTCCTCCTCCCACAACAATAACATCATATTTTGGCATCATATTTCTTCCTTCTTAAAATCTACTCTTTTCAAATAGAAATTTTCTTTCTCCTTCATCTGTTTGCCTTCAGCTTCCGTTTTGTCCTTATAACCAACCAAATGCAAAACACCATGAAAAATAACACGGTATAATTCTTCTTTAAAAGGCCTGTTAAACTTACCGGCATTTTCCTTTACACGATCTACACTAATAAATAAATCGCCCGAAATAACAGATTTTTTTACATAGTCAAATGTAACAATATCAGTATAATAGTCATGTCCAAGATATTGTTCATTTATTTTTAACAAATAATCATCGCTACATAAAATAATTGAAATCTCTCCAGGCTTTTTATTTTCGTTTGTGATTAAAAATTCTATATGATTTTCAAGCAGATCCCAACGTATCGGAAAGGGATTAATTTCTTCAAAAAAAAAGTCTAATCCGTTCACTGCAAATCGATGTTAATATTCACACTTTTCCCTTCATTGCGAAACTCAACGTGATTGCAAAGCGATTTTATGATATGAATTCCCCTGCCGGCTTCCTTTTTTATATTATTTCTTAAAGTAGGATCATCTACCTGTGTGTAATCAAAACCTTCGCCTTCGTCGTGCACTGCGATACTAATATTTCCTTTCATACAATTGATTTCTATGTCAACCTTCTTCCGGCTATCGTTTTTATTACCATGTTCGATAGAATTAATAACTGCTTCAGAAATGCAGAGTAACACCTTATTAAAACACTTTTGCGGAAGTTCATTTTCGTCAAATATACGCGACAGGAATTGTTCCACCTTCTTCAATTCCTGTTTATCTGATTTAATGGCAAGTATTTCAGGGTTTTTATTCATCCTTATTCTTTTTGGATGTTATTTAAATATTGCTTGTATTTGTTATTATAAAAATTATTCAATTGATGCGAGTTTCTGTTTAAATATTCGAGTGTTGTATTCTTTTTATCCTGATACTCAAAAAATTCAACCGGGTTACTTTGAAAATCTTCTGCGCTTCGGCTTTCCCTTTCATCTTCGAATTCTCTTTCCATTTCAGCCTTCTCTGCTTCCAGTAAACGGGTGGCTATCTGGTTCTGTCTCATAACCATCTGCGAATTTACATTTTTATTCATTAACTGTCTGCGGTTTTGTTCCAGTAAATCATCGATCTCCTGTAAGACTTTCCGGGTACCACTTCCCACCGTTCCGTTATTCATAATTTGACGAAGCATTTGTTGCATCATTTCGTGTTGCATAAGCGATTGCCCCATTTGTTTACCCATTTGCTGCGAATTACCATTCTTCATCTGTTCAATCATCTGCTGCAACTGTTGTTTAATACTTTCCGATTCCTCTTTAAGAAGATTCATCCCTTGCTTACCCGAACCCGGATTTTCGCATTGCTGATCGCCCGGTTGTGCATTTGCCATCATTTTTTCAAGATTGTCAAGGGCTTCATTTAACATAAGGGCCAGGTTATTTGTAGCTGTCATCACATACTGCTGACTCGCTCTGGCATTAGGATACAATCCTTCGCTCATTTCATCAAGAGACTTATTCAAATGGAGCTCCATTGAAATTAACTCGTTATTAACCAAACTATTAATCTGAGGCGTACGTTTAGCGAGCGCATACAATGAATCCTTAACAATCTGACTTTGATCTTTAATTCGTCGCTGCTGACGATTTAATTCATTTAGTACCGGATCGTTTGCACTAACCCCTGACAATTTATCCAACACGCTTTCCTGCTCAAAAGACAAATAAACGAGGTTACTCAGTATCTGACGAAGGTTTTCTATATTTTCCAGATTTTGCTTCATCATGTTCGAATTGAGCATCTGTTGCATGGCAAATGCTGTATTCTTCATTTTTTCTGAAGTTTCTTTCATACTGGAACCTGCCTTTTTCCTGTTCTTTTTCTGAAGTTGATCTTTACTTTTTTGCATGCTGTTTTCGATATCCTTAAACTCCTCTTCAAATTCATCGAAATTCATCTGCTTTTCCAGATCTTTGTTTAATTGAAGTGCTTCTTCTAATTGATTTTGAATATCTTCCAACTCCATTTCATGCTGATCCAATTTTTGTTGTACGTCATCAAAACCCAACTTATCATTTACCTCTTCAGCCATTCTTTCTTCTTCAACGGCCATCCGGTTAACGTCATCAATTACATTTTGAAGTTTCTGCTCCACTTTCATCCGACGCAACATTTCAAGATTTTTATCCAGCTGCTTTTGCAAATCTTCATAACTGAAATTCATTTGTTCTGCCAACTTATTCAACTGTTTCGAATCAAACTCTTCGGCCAGTTTTTGAAATTCCTCCAAAAGTTGTCTCAGCTCTTCAGTAAAAACCTCATCCAATAACTCTTCTATTTCCTGTTGCTTCTCTCTTATTTCGTCATTTTGCCGGTTAAAGGAATTCAAATAATTATTCAGCTTTTCATTGTCCTTCTTTATACGATCGTATAATTGTTCAAGGTTGCTTTGTTTGGAAAGAATTTGATTAACCATTTGTGTTTTTTCCCACTCTGAAACATTCGTGTCCATATTTTTCAGGCGGAGATCCTGCAAATCATTCTGAATTTCATTGGCAAGTTGTTCGCTCTGCTCCAACATATTTTCCAACTTTTCAAACTGCTCTTTTTCACTCTCAGATACCTCTTTTCTGTCAGGAATATTAAAAATATAACTATCGGAAGTAGTTGTTTTATAATCATTTATAACATCATTATCCGTAACTGAGAAATAATAAGATACAGTACCTGAAGTTGGCGTAATACCAGCAAAATCGAAACTAAAATAAAACTCCTGGTCTGTTAAGTTTTTTACAACTGGAATAGAAATAGCAGAATCTTCATTATTAATATTATAATGAAAATTCAAATCAGAAAAACCGTAATCATCGCTAATTGTTCCCTTAAAAAAGAAACGTGTTATTTGCAACGAATCCTGCACCCGCACCACACCTATTTCAGGAAACAAATCAGGTATTACATCAATAGAATAAGAAAGTGCCAATTCCGGTTGTGTCAAGTCATTTTTAACAAATACATGGTAGCCCGACGAATTAAAAAACTGATGTTTTACTTCAAAAACATTGTTCGTTTGCAACGCTCCTTTCGATAAAGAATCAGCTAACTCCATGTAAAGTGTGTCGATGTCTATTCCAAGAAATTTCCATTCTACCTGCGTACCATTGGGTACCTGCAAATCGCCAATATTTTCAAGCTTCTGAACCGAAAGTCCGGTGTAAGAGGGCGGTTTAACTGCCACATCAAAATGATTGATTCCCGGATTAGGTAACAATCCAAGAGAATACACATCGGATTTGTATTTAAGATTAGTAAAATAAAAGTTTACAGGATTGATTACCGAAGCCATTTCAAACTCAAAACGACCGGTTGAGGTACTTTTCATCAGGTAATTATTCCCTTCAATATTAATATATACAACACCGGGTAACTCATTGCCCCTGCATTCTACACTTATCTTATATGCCTCTCCTTTCGTTGCCTTCAAATCCGTATTATATAAATGAAAAACAAAAGGAGCTGGTTTCACAAAATGAGTATTGTAATGAATAATCCTGTTCGGAGCCGTAGTAAAAACTGACTTATTTACAACAAATACAGTTGCAGTAACCAGCAAGCTCGTCATAAAATAAATGAATACAAGTTTCAGGTTTTTAAACTGTACTGCCTGGTTAAAATCAAATACCCGAAGCTCATTTATTTTTTGATCGATACTGGCCAATACAATATCATTTGAATAGGTTTGATCCTGAATTTCAGCCAATTCTATAATATTCAACAGTCTGTCCTTTATATCGCTAAAATGTTTTTGAATAATGACAGAACTGCTCTTTATATCAATGGGTTTCAGTATATGCAAAAGTTTGAAAAGGGGTACAAAAATGAACTGTATGGTAAGCAGTCCACCAAATACAACAAACCCAAAGAACAATATTTTTCTTATATAAGAAGAGAGATAAATAAAATATTCGATGAGGGAAAAAGCTGTAAACAGCGCTATTAAAAAGAAAAAAGTAAGTATGATTCCTTTCAGAATTTTATAAGAATAGAACTTTATCCGGAAAGTGTTCAGCTTATTAACAAGTATGTTGAAATTTTTAGTCATCTTTTGCTAATTTCTTTTCATCCAATATATTATAAAACTACTAATTGTTAGTAATTGTTCCCATACCGGAGGAAAAAACAAAAATAATCTTTTAAAACAAAATTTGTATTCCTCCCGAACTATTCTATATTAATATTATTTTTGAAACAGTAAAAAATTCTATTGAGAAAGTTTAGTCAATCTTTACACAATAAATAAACCGGTTGAATTACGTAAAAGATGTAGATAATATGTTACAAACATCTGTTTAAAAGTTTGTGATTATTTATCCGTTGTATTGAATTTAAAATAATTAAAAAGATTTGAGTTGTTAGTATTTTGGTAGATTTGCAGTGAACGTTGTTTTTATAAAAATTGCAAATTTGTTTTCAACAGAAATAAACAGGCTATTATTAACAGTATTTTATTTTATCATTAGATATAATAAATATAATACAGAAGAAATTGAAAATACTTTTAGTTGAGGATAACGTATTAAATCAAAAGGTGGTTGTTTTTCATTTGAAAAAATACGCTTTTGAGGTGGTTTGTGTTGTCAACTGGCGCGAGGCGATGGAGGAATTTAAAAACAATACCCCTGATTTGATATTGATGGATATTATGCTACCCGAAAAAAACGGGTTTGAAATAACTGCAGAGATAAGGGAATACGAAAAAAGTATTGAAAAAAATGAAGGAGTACCTATTATTGCACTCACTGCCAATACCCTTGATAATGACAAAAATAAATGTTTGAGGGCTGGTATGAATGATTATTTACCCAAACCTTTTTCTGCTGAAGAGTTGTACGAGGCTATTAAACAATTTATCCCTTAGTTAATGAATGAGGATATTGACATAAGAGGGAACAATTATCCGGATACCGACAGAGAATTAGATCGGAGACTCCGTCCTTTGCAGTTTAACGATTTTAAAGGGCAGCTGCAAATTGTTGAAAACCTGAAAATATTTGTGAAGGCAGCTTCCATGCGAAATGAGGCGCTTGATCATGTACTGTTGCATGGTCCGCCGGGGTTGGGAAAAACAACCTTGTCGCATATTATTGCCAACGAATTGGGAGTGGGTATTAAAATCACATCCGGGCCGGTGCTTGATAAACCCGGTGACCTGGCCGGATTGCTCACCAACCTCGAAGAAAAGGATGTGTTGTTTATTGATGAAATTCACCGCCTTTCGCCTGTTGTGGAAGAATACCTTTATTCGGCGATGGAAGATTTTCGAATAGATATCATGATTGATAAAGGGCCCAGCGCCCGTTCCATTCAGCTGGAAATTAATCAGTTCACCCTTATAGGCGCCACTACCCGTTCCGGCTTGCTCACTTCGCCATTGCGGGCAAGGTTTGGTATCAATTCGCACCTCGAATATTATGACAATACAGTTTTGAAGGGTATTGTAAAGCGGTCGGCACGGATACTAGAGGTAGAAATAAGCGACGAGGCAGCCGAAGAAATTGCAGGGAGAAGTCGCGGAACTCCCCGTATTGTTAATTCGCTTTTACGCCGTGTACGCGATTTTGCGCAGGTAAAAGGAAACGGAAACATCGATATTGAAATAACCAAAACTGCGTTGAAAGCGATGAATATCGATGAACATGGTTTGGATGAGATGGACAACCGTATACTGCTTTGCATAATTGACAAGTTTAAAGGCGGGCCGGTTGGTATTTCAACGATTGCAACTGCCGTGGGCGAAGACAGTGGTACCATTGAAGAAGTTTATGAACCGTTCCTGATAAAAGAGGGATTTATAAAACGCACCCCCCGCGGGAGGGAAGCTACGGAAATTGCTTACAAACATCTGGGAAGAATTAACTACGGAAATACACCAACTCTATTTTGATTCAACAAGTTCTATTTCAAACAAACGGGGCCACCATTTTCCGGTAACAAAGAGGCGCTCCTTGTCAGAATCATAAGCAATTCCATTCAGGTAATCGATGGTATCAGATGGATTGGTGTACATATTCAGGATGCCATCCAAATTGATTTCAGACAACACTTTACCCGTTTCCGGTTCAATTTGTACAATTAAATTGGAGGTGTAAACATTGGCGTAAATACTTTCATTAATGTATTCTAACTCGTTCAGGTAATTGACAATTCCGGTGTTGTTGGCTACCTGTATTTTTTTGATTTCTGAATAATTGGTAGGATCGAGCCAAATCAGCTCGTGGCTTCCGTTGCTCATAATCAGATTTTTTCCATCGTTTGTCAGGCCCCAACCTTCTTTCGAATTGAAAGTGAAACTATCGATTACCGCAAAGTCACTGAGGTTATATACAAAACCTTTTTGTGCACGGTAGGTGAGCTGATAAACTTTGTTATCTAAAATGGTAATGCCTTCTCCAAAATATTTTTCGTCGAGCGAATGATGCATTACCTGATTTCCGCTATTCAAATTCACTTTAAACAAACCCGATTTTCCTTTTTCACCGGTGCCTTCATAAAGAAAGCCTTCATAAAATTCTAGTCCCTGTGTGTAAAATCCAGGATTGTGCGGATAATCTTTTAGCGTGGTGTAACTGTATTTTTTTGGGGCAGTATCAGATACCACATTAAAAGCAAGCGTACGCGAGTTGTTCACGCTGTCTGTTTTGGTAACCTGTACAAAGAAGTTGCTTTTTCCAATCTGATCCAGTTTTACATTGTTCACAGTAAAATCGAGCTCGTTACTTTCTTTTAAAAATTCTCCGTTGTAAAACAACCGTATGTTATCGATTTCTCCATTTTTTACTCTTGTTTGAACCCTTACTGACACGTTATTTCCCAAATAATAGTTTTGCGCTTGAGGCAGTATGGTGATATTACTCACAGGCTTTCTCGACCTTTTTGGTTTGTTGGAACATGAAAAGAAAGTGACAAACAAACAAAAGACAAGTACAAAAGGAAAAACAGATTTGTTCATGCTAAATTTTTGTTGTTAAAAATTGCCGTTATAAAGTTGATGGCTTTTCGCTGTAAAATTAATAAATAAACGAAGTACAACAATCAGTCGCAAAAGAAGCAAAGAATACTATCTTTGTTTGAAATTTTTCGGAACATTGAATCCATTTAGAAAATTAGCAGGGGATACGGCTATATACGGGATGAGTAGTATTATTGGCCGGTTTTTAAACTGGTGGCTGGTTCCCTATTATTCATTTATTTTTGCTCCGGAGGTTTATGGTGTAGTGACCAACCTATATGCCATGGTTTCCTTTTTTCTGGTACTGTTGGCCTACGGAATGGAAACTTCCTTTTTCAGATATGCTTCAAAAAGCGATGACCCGGAAAAGGTTTATTCTACTTCTTTAATCTCGCTGTTTTTTACCTCCACCGCTTTTATATTGCTGGCGGCAACTTTTAAAAACGAAATAGCCTCTTTTATCCGGTATCCCGAACATCCTGAATATATTTTATGGTTTGCCATTATTCTCGGGGTCGATGTGTTTTCAAATATTCCGTTTGCCCGGTTACGATTGAATAACAGACCGGTAAAATTTGCTGTTTTAAAAATTGTGAATATCAGTTTTAATATCGGATTTAATCTGTTTTTTCTTTCGCTTTGCCCGGATTTAATTGAAAAAAATCCTGATTCGGTAGTACGCCATATTTATTCTCCTGAAATTGGAGTCGGGTATGTTTTTATTTCCAATTTACTGGCCTCGCTTATTACATTGGTTTTACTTTTACCTGAGATTTTCAGGGTTTCTTTTCAGTTCGACAAAAAACTGCTCCGGCAAATGCTGAGTTATGGTTTTCCCATTTTAATTGTAGGACTGGCCGGTATGGTAAACCAGAATATCGATAAAGTATTGATTCCCTTTCTGATTCCGGAAGATCAGAATCCGATGTATCAGGTGGGGGTTTATGGCGCCAATTATAAATTGGCAGTTTTGATGAATATGTTTATCCAGGCCTTCAGGTATGCTTTTGAACCTTTTTTCTTTTCGCGTGGAGAGAGCAAAGAAGATCCGCAGGTTTACGCTACCGTGATGAAATACTTTGTCATTTTTGGTTTGGTTATCTTTTTGGGAATGGTTTTGTATATCGATATTTTTAAAATAATTATCAGTGCAAAATACCATGAAGGGTTGAAAGTTGTTCCCATTATTTTAATGGCCAACCTGTTTTTCGGGGTTTACTTTACCCTTTCGCTTTGGTACAAGTTAAAAGATTTGACACGCTATGGCGCTTATATGGCGTTGATTGGCGCTGCAATTACCCTTGTTTTGAATTTTCTGCTTATACCGGTTTTAGGATATATGGGTTCGGCCATTGCTATTTTTACCTGCTTTTTTGTTATGATGATCCTATCCTATTTTTGGGGACAAAAATTTTACCCGGTGCCATATAATCTGAAACGAATGGGTACCTATTTTGTGGTAGCTGTTGTTATATTTGCCATTTCTTTGTTTACATCCTCTCAGCAGGAGATAATCAAATATTCTGTCCATACTATTCTTTTGCTGATGTTTGCCTATCTGGTTTATAAATTGGAAAAAAGGCAGTTAAAAAGATTATTTAAAGGAAATAACTGAATTAAATATCAAAAAGTATTAATTTTGTCGGAATGAAAAAGTTAGATGATAAAACCATTGCTCTAGCCAGTGATCATGCCGGTTTTGATAAGAAACAGGCTATAATACGGTTTTTTGAAGAGAATGGTATTTTGTATAAGGATTTTGGTTGTTATACCAACGAAAGTTGTGACTATCCTGATTTTGCCCATGCTATTGCTGATGCTATTGACAAAGGCGAATTCGAAATAGGGATTACTTTTTGTGGGAGCGGACAAGGCATCAGCATTACTGCAAACAAGCACCAAAATGTAAGATCGGCGCTTTGCTGGAACCCGGAAATTGGAGTTTTGGCAAAACAGCATAACAATGCAAATATTTGCGCTATTCCATCCAGGTTTGTAACCGACGAGGAAGCCATTTCCATTGTGAGGGCTTATTTAAATGCTGAATTTGAAGGTGGGCGCCATGAACGAAGAGTTGCTAAAATTCCTTTGAAATAATTCAGGTAATTTTTTTTGTGAAGAAGTAGAATTAAAAATAATTGATATGCTGTCTAATACTTGTAAATATGCTTTAAGAGCCCTCATTTATCTTGCGAAATTTTCCAAAGAAGAAAAAATGATTGGAATCAAAAAAATTTCAGAAGACCTGAAACTATCCTCTCCTTTTTTGGGAAAAATATTACAAAACCTGGTTAAACAAAAATTGTTGGTTTCTACTAAGGGACCTAACGGAGGTTTTGCACTGGCAAAAAGTTCAGGCGAAATTACGTTATGGGATATTGTGACCAAAGTAGATGGTGAAGAGTTTTTTACCAATTGCCTTATCCGGTTGGATCCCTGTCATACACACGATTCTGAAAAACCACTTTGTCCTGTGCATGCGCAATATGAAAAACTCCGGAATGAAATTGCCAATTTTTATCAGGGCACTACATTGGAAATTGTAGGTAAAGACATTGAAAAATACGAGGATCTGGTGAAGCTTTAGCAGGTAATTTAAAAGTATTTCTCCAGTTTTTTTCCGGCTATTAAAAAATGGAAAAAAATGGCAGAAGCTAATATGCCCGCACTGTTTGCCAGAAAATCATAAAAATCGCTGCTTCTTGAGGATGAAATGGTCTGCTGTACTGCTTCAAGTACAGCCGCAAGAAAAAGTGAAAGAGCCGGAGCATAAAATAAATAGTTCATTTTTAGTCTTTTAAATGGTCTGAATAGAAACAGGCAAAAAACAAAGAACAATCCGAAATGAACTATTTTATCGAAGTAGGGAATATCTAAAAAGGGTTTTTTAGGCAATCCACTTGCCGGGATATACAATCCGTAACATATCAGCGCAAGCCAAATGAGGGGTTTAAAAAATAATTTTAGCTTCATTCTGTGAGTGTATTTTAATCGGGCAAAGTAACAAAAAGTATGGCAGGTATCTATATTCATATTCCTTTTTGCCGTCAAAAATGCTACTATTGCGATTTTTACAAAACTGTAAATTCCAGTCTGACAGGAAAATTTCTGGCTATCCTGAAGCAGGAAGCCGTAATACGAAAAAATTACCTGGAAGGTGAACCTGTGCGAACTATCTATTTTGGGGGAGGCACTCCTTCCGTATTATCTCCTGATGAACTTTTGTTTGTTTTGGAGTTTTTACATGCAAACTTCCAGGTTTTACCGGATGCAGAAATTACCTTCGAAGCAAATCCCGACGATTTAACGCCGGCTTATTTACAGGTGTTAAAAAATGCGGGAATAAACAGGTTGAGTATTGGAATTCAAGCCTTTCAGGATAATCATTTAAAAAAGATGAACCGAAGGCACAATGCTCAGCAAGCTTTTGATGCTGTTGAATATGCAGCCTCCGCGGGTTTTTCGAATCTGAGCGTCGATCTTATTTATGGTTTACCAGATCTTACAGAGGAGCAATGGAAAGAGAGTTTAACACGTGTTTTCCAGTTACCTGTTGTGCACCTTTCGGCTTATCATTTAACGTATCATGAAGGAACCCCGTTTTTTACCTGGCTCAAAAAAGGAACCCTTAAAGAGTTATCAGAAAAGGAGAGTGTGAAGCAATTTAACCTGTTGCTCGATGAGGCTGGGAAAGCTGGTTTTGAACAGTACGAGATTTCAAATTTTGCCCGGAACAAAATATATTCGAAACATAATACAGCCTACTGGACCGGTGAAAAATATCTGGGACTGGGGCCTTCTGCTCACTCTTACAACGGAGATTCCCGCCAATGGAATATTTCGCATATCGAATCGTATATCCGGGGAATTGAGAATCATACCTCCTTTTTTGAGGAGGAACATTTAGCTGAAAATGATAAGTATAACGAGTATGTTTTAACCCGAATTCGCACAAAATGGGGAATTTCAGAGTATGAAATACAGGATCGGTTTGGGGAAGAGAAAGCAAAATTTGTCAGGAAGGAAGCAGAAAAATACATTCATTCGGGAAAGATGTCAGAACAAAACGGCATTTTTACATTTACCCGTAAAGGACTTTTTGTTTCGGATGATATCATGACCAGTTTTATGATTATTTGATTGTTAACCAATTGTTTGAATAAGGTCCCGATTTGATAAATATTGTTAATGGAGATGCTGTCTGTTCTAAAAAAACTATCTTAGCGGGTCTTTAAAAAAAGATAGATGTTTATTAAAATAGTAAATGAATCGAACAATCCATTACCGCATTACAGCACTGAAATGTCGGCAGGAATGGATTTGCGTGCATTTTTGCAGGAGCCAGTTGTTCTAAAACCTCTGGAAAGGAAATTGATTCCCACCGGTTTGTATATCGAGTTACCGAAGGGATTTGAAGCACAAATAAGGCCCCGCAGTGGTTTGGCTATTAAAAAGGGCGTGACCGTATTAAATACTCCCGGAACCATTGATGCCGACTACCGGGGCGAAATAAAGGTGATACTCATTAACCTTTCGCAGGAAGATTTTGTTATCGAAAACGGCGAACGTATTTGCCAGATGGTAATTGCCACTCATGAGACAGTGGAATGGAATTTGGTAGAAGAGCTGAACGAAACACAAAGAGGCGCCGGTGGTTTTGGCCACACCGGGAAAAATTAGAAGGATGAAAAATACGATGATAAAGTGGTTGTTTATTTTCCTGCTTTCGGTATTTATTTTTGCCTGTTCGGCAACAAAAACTACCGTTGACACGGAAGAAGAACCTGAAACAACAGAAGTTAAAGTTGACGAAAAGGAAGTTGAACTGGAAGAGCAGAAGCAAAAACAGTTTGAATATTTGTTTGTGAATGCCTTGCAGGAAAAGGCTTTGGGTAATACTCAAAAAGCGGTTCAACTTTTGTCGGGATGTCTGGAAATTGATCCCAAATCATCGGCCGCTATGTACGAACTGGCTACCCTTCATGCCGGAAACAATGATTTGACAAGTGCATCTCTTTTACTGGAAAAAGCCATTAATCTGAATCCTGAAAATAAGTGGTACAAGTTGTTACTTGCCCAGATTTATCAGCAAACACGTCGGTTTAATGAGGCAGCTGATATTTATGATGAACTCCTTCAGAAGGATAACGAAAACCTGGAATACCTGTACATGAAAGCGGCATTGCTTACCAATGCAGGAAAAGTGGAAGAAGCGGTGGCTGCCTATAATAAGTTGGAAGAAAAAGTAGGTGTTAACGAACAGATATCAGTAGCAAAACAACAATTGTTTGTTAAAGACGGACAGGTTGAAAGGGCATTTGAAGAAATAGAAAAGCTTATTGAATTTGATCCCCAGGAGCCAAAGTATTACGGTTTGATGGCCGATCTTTTTCAAAATCAGGGCGACTCGGTGAATGCCATGAAATATTACCGGAAAATACAGGAAATAGACCCGGAAAACGGATTTGTTCACTTCTCTTTGGCAAACTATTACCTGCATAACGGCCAGGAAGAAAAATCGTTTGATGAGACCAAAAAAGGGTTTCGAAGCGACCAGGTCGACCTCCAGACCAAGCTTCAGCTTTATATGATGCTAACTTCCAATCCTGCCGATCCAAACCTAACACCGGAGCAGGAAAAAGAACTGATTGATATTTTGCTTGAAGTTCATCCCGATGAATATCTTGTACATACAGTTCGGGCAGAGAGTTTCCTGAAGAACGGGATGTTGGAGGAAGCCCGTTCAGCGCTTCTAAAAGCCCTCGATATTGAAAAGAATGATTACATGCTGTGGGAGAGGGTGCTTTTTATAGATAATGATTTGCTGGACTGGCAAAGTTTGCAGGAGCACAGTAACCAGGCCATGGAATTGTTTCCCAACCAGCCTCAGGTTTATTTCCTTAATGCAGTGGCTTGTTTACAACTGGAAAAATATGAGGAAACAGTGGAGGTTACTGAAGAAGGGTTGGTTTA
The DNA here is from genome assembly GCF_003573545.1 of Mariniphaga sediminis. Taxonomy (GTDB): domain Bacteria; phylum Bacteroidota; class Bacteroidia; order Bacteroidales; family Prolixibacteraceae; genus Mariniphaga; species Mariniphaga sediminis. The sequence continues at coordinate 65,600 of NZ_QWET01000017.1, forward strand.
TGTGGTAGACAACAAACAAATGGAAGGCCGGTTTTTGATGCTGAAAGGCGAGGCTCTTTATAAAATGGGGAAAATGGATGAAGCTTTTGAGTTGTTCGATGAATCGGTAGAGTTGGACCCCGACAACCACATTGCCCTGAACAATTATTCCTACTACCTTTCACTGGCTGAACGAAATCTTGACAAAGCCGAAAGGATGAGCGGGAAAGTGATTGAACGGTTTCCGGATAATCCTACTTACCTCGATACCTACGCCTGGGTACTTTTTAAAAAGGGCGAATACAAACTGGCACGGTTTTACATGGAATCGGCTATTAAAAACGGTGCAGATGAAAATGCAACCCTGCTGGAACATTACGGCGATATTCTGTTTAAACTTCAGCAGGCAGAAGAAGCCCTTAAATACTGGCAAAAGGCCATGGAGTTGGGTGGCGGTTCCAAAATACTGGAACGAAAAATAAGCGAACGAAATTATTTGGAAGAATAGATGAAGAGGCAGGTAGCAGGTAAAAAGAGCAGGTTTATTTTGTTGTGGGTCATGGTAGTGGCAGTCGGTTTTTCTTCTTGCCGCACGGCTCGCGATGTAACAACCGGCAGAGTGAGGCCGCTCGCTCCGGAAAAGCTTCTGAAAGAGGCGGAGCAAAATGCTTTCGATTATAACGATTTATCCATTCGTCGTATAAACTGCCAGTTTTCAAACAGTGAATCCAAAACCAATTTCCGCATTAATCTGAAAGCGTTAAAAGATGAGAAAATTCTGGCAGCTATCAGTAAAATGAATATTCCTGTAGGGCGTGTTTTGCTGACACCGGACAGTGTAAGATATGTAAATTACCTCGACAGAAACTACTTTTTAGACGATTACACATTCTTAAGCAAGTTTTTGAATTTCAACATCACTTTTGAGACCATTCAGTCGATCATTTCCAACAATATATTTTCATACCAAAACCACTCACAAGACGATGTATTTCAAAATTTTGATTCTTCGGTTGAAAATGGAAAATATGTACTGAAATCTGCTGATCGTCCCGGCATTTTTAAACGGGCGCGGATGAGAAATAATTCTCCGGGAAGAAATTCGGGAATATTTAATCAGGAAAGCACAGTTTCTCAAAAAATGGTTTTTAACCCACGGAATTTTGCTTTGGAAGAATTGGTTGTTGATGACCGGGTAAATGACTGGAAAATGGAAGTAGCCTTCAGCGATTTTGTAAAAGTGGAAAAGAAAAATTATCCCGGATTTATCCATATTAAAATGACTTCGCCGGATGATATTATTGAGTTGAAAATCAAATTGAACGGCTTTTCTGTAGAAGAGATTGATGCCATTGAATTGAATATCCCGGATAAATATGAAGAGATTAGTGTGAATTAAATTAGGGACTAATAAAGACGACAATTCATTAGGATATGAGGACACTGGTACTGGCGGGCATATTTATACTTGTTCAGGCTTCCACGCTGGCACAGTCCCTTTCCGATTTACAGCAGAAAAGACAGAATACGGCGAAGGAAATTGAGTACACTACACGCCTTCTAAGCCAGGTACAGCAGGAAGAAAAGGCTTCTATTGGCCGGTTACAGCTTATAAACAATAATATAAATCAGAGAAATACATTGATTTCAGGGCTGAATGCTGAAATGAAGCTCTATTTGGAATCCATAGAAAACAACAACCTGGCGGTAGAATTGCTTTCCGAAGATTTAGAAAAGCTGAAAACAGAATATGCCCAGCTTATCAGAATAATTTACCTCAACAGAAATGTTGGAAACCAGGTTTTATTTTTGCTTTCGGCTGATAACTTCAACCAGGCATACCGACGGTTTTTATATATGAGGAGGTATGCCTCATTCCGAAAAGAGCAATCGGCTACCATACAACTACTTCAAAAGCTGCTCCATGAAAAAGTTGGAAGGCTGGAACAATTGAGGACGGCACGTCGCACATTACTTGAAGAAGCCCGGCTTGAAACAAAAAAGTTGGCAGAGGAAAAGACCCGGCAAAATCTGGAAATAGGGGAATTGAAAAGAAAACAACAAGACCTGAAACAAACGCTGGAACAACAGCGCCGGGTGGAACAACAACTTGAGCGGGAAATTAACCGGATAATTGAAGAGGAGGCAAATAAAAACAGGGAAGCCGGAGAACCGGCCTTTGCCCTGACCCCGGAACAAAAACTTGCGGGTGCTAATTTCGAACAAAATAAACAAAGACTACCCTGGCCGGTAGAAAGAGGCATTATTGCCGAACGTTTTGGTATTCACCGGCATCCGGTACTGGAATATGTACAGGTTAGAAATAACGGGGTTGATATTGCTACCGAGCCCGGGGCTAAGGTAAGAGCTGTTTTTGATGGGGAGGTGAGCCGGGTTTTTGGTATTACCGGTGGTAACACAGCGGTGATTATTCGCCACGGACAATACCTTTCGGTGTATTCAAACCTGCAGGAAGCGGTTGTAAAAAAGGGTGACAGGGTTTCTACCAAACAGGTTATCGGAACTGTTTTTACTGATTACGACGATGGTAATAAATCCGTTTTGAAATTTCAAATTTGGCGCGAAAACCAAAAGTTGAATCCGGAGGAGTGGATAGGAAGGTAATTTTAAAGGATATTTAATTCTTATTGCTAAACCAAAAGATGTTGTAAATAGTTACATCTTTACAGTACATATCAGCGGTTTAGATTATTACACATGATTGAAAGAGCGAAATTGATGTTTAATTACACGAAATTGAAATAACTAATATCATGAGAAATTTTTCGGTTAAATTAATGGCGGCCCTTTTTATCCTATTGTCTGGTTTGCTGCAGGAGTTGGCAGTTTATGCACAGGAAAATTCCGGTATTCGGGGCATTGTTTTTCACGACAAAAACGGAAATGGCGTTTACGATTCCGGACAGGACAAACCACTTAAGGCAGTGGCTGTTTCCAATGGCCGCGATGTGGTTGTTACCGATCGAAATGGCAAATATGAACTCCCTTTGAGGGACAACGCTGCAATTTTTGTTGTGAAACCGCGTAACTGGAAAGTTGCGGTAGATGAAAAACAAATTCCCCGTTTTTACTATATGAACAGTTCCGGAGGTATTTCCGGAACTAAGTTTGAAGGTTTATCGCCGACCGGACCGTTACCCGAATCAGTTGATTTTCCGCTTTATCCGCAGAAGGAACCGGATAGCTTCGATGTGTTGGTTTTTGGTGATACACAGCCCCGTAACAGTAAGGAAATTTATTACATGTCTCACGACGTGCTTCCCGAATTGGTTGATGTTAAGGCGGCTTTTGGGGTAACACTCGGAGATGTCACTTTCGATGATTTAAACCTTTACGATCATCTTACATCAAGCCTTTCCACGGTTGAAATTCCCTGGCGGTATGTGGCGGGTAACCATGACAATGATTATACCGGGAATAACAGTACCGAAGCCCGTGGTGTCTGGTACCGTACTTTCGGGCCATCCTACTATTCTTTCAGTTATGGTCCGGCCCATTTTGTTGTACTTGACAACATTCGCTGGATAGTGGAGGAAGATAAACGCTACTACCGAACCGGACTCGGAAGTGACCAGATGGAGTTTCTTCAGAATGAGTTGAAACGTGTGGATAAGGATCAACTGGTGGTGTTCCTGGCACATATTCCTTTTGAAGGTTCTACCGAGTGGAAAGACGAAAACGAAAAGAAAGCATTTTATGAACTCATAGCAACGCACCCCCGGAGCGCTTCTCTGGTGGCCCATACACACCAGCACTACCATTATTTTATTGACAAAGAGGATGGATTTCCCGGGGAAAACCCGCATCACATGATAAGTGTAGGAACGGTTTGCGGCGCCTGGTGGACAGGAGCTCCCAATGAATATGGGATTCCTCATGCCATGATGTCGGATGGCACTCCAAATTCCTATACATTTCTTCATGTTGATGGGAATAACTGGAAATTAAGCTGGAAAGAGGCAGGTAAACCAGCAGACTACCAAATGCATATAAACGCACCTGATTTTTTTGTTGCGGATAGTACCGACAAAATCAATATCACAGCAAATATTTATAATGCATTGCCATCAGCAGAAGTGAAAATGAGAGTTGGCAAGAACGGAACGTGGGTTAATATGAAAAGAACCCCACAGTCTGATCCGGCCAGGTTGGCAGCAGTAGAAAGGGAAAATCAACTGGGGGAAGTTTCCTGGTTGAAAATGCGGGGCGCGCGAAATTCTGAGCATATATGGGAAGCAGAGCAGGAAGTGAATCTTGAACCAGGGGTTCACGTGATTGAAATAAAGGCGAAGGACGATTGGTTCGAATACAAGGGAAAAAGGTTACTACATGTCAGATAAAATGTATTATACCAATTAAATATGACTCTGAGCCTTATTCTTCCGTTCTTTTGGGTTTATGCTTCGTTAAAAAATATCGCCGTAGCTATGGCTATGCCTCAATTTTTTGCCTTGCCTAAACCCAAAATAATCAAAACAATTTAAGGCTCACCATCAAATTCAATTGATATTAGAGATACCTTCTGACCTTGCCGAAATAATTGCGGTAAGCTTCCCCGTAGTGTTTTTGCAAAAACTTTTCTTCTTTCAGAATGAAAAAATGGATACTGATTAGGGTTAACACGGCCATTAAAATGAAAAACAGGCTGGAGTGGAGGAGCGCTAATCCCAGAAAGTAAAGATCGACAGAAAGAAAAAACGGGTTTCTGGAAAAAGAGAAAATACCTGAAGTAACAAGTTTACCCTGATTGTGATCGCTGAGGCCGAACCGTAATGAGTGTTTAAAATGGAGTAGGGTAAGCACCCAGAGGATTAGTGAAAAGGATACCACCACTCCTCCTGAAATTTTTAATGCTACGGAAGATGACAGATTTTGTGTAAACCATTCCGGAAGGAGAAATTCCGTCTGGCCAAAAGCCAGATTTATTAATTCGGTTAGCCAAAGGAGAAGCAGCAGTCCAAAAATTGGATACAGGAAAACAAGGTATCGTGCGTTATTCCTTGTTTTTCTGGTTACCCGGATGCCTTTTTTCTTTAAATAAATAACCCGGGCAGCTAATGTGAGGCTTAGAAAAAGAAAACTGAAAAACGGAAAAATGCTCAAAAGATCCATCTCTGGTTTTTGAGCATTAAAGGTAATCTAATTATTTTTTTGTCTGGTCGATTTTTATCAAACCATTCCCCTTCGCCTTGTCTGCAAGGGTTAGATGTTTGGGAACGAAATTCCAAAAGTAACAGGAATCAGTTCCGGCCCGCGGTTTTCTTTAAACATTGGCGTCATTCCGTAGTTTACAAACACACAGAAATCTCCAAATCCAATGCGTCCGGTAAGGTCATATTTAAACGGATTCAGGTTAAAGTTACTGCGCAGTTTTTCTTTGTCGCCTTTGTATTTGAATTTGGTATGCGACCCGATATTCACTCCACCGATAACACCGGCAGCCAGATACAGGCGGGAGTTGCCCATTCGTAGTGGGGTTTTCACTTCCAGTATCAACGGGGCCGTGAGATATGTCAGGTTCAGTTTCGATTTTTTCAGTCCGTCAGGATTTAGAGCCACAGGCATAACAATCCCGTCTCCTCCCTGTTTTTCAATAGTGATTGGCTGGTCGAAGGTGAAATCCATAAAACTGAACCCCAGTCCGGTAACCAGACCAAAATTATTGGCTTCATTTTTAAAAGCCCATTCGGCAAAATTAAGGTTAACAGTTATTGATTTTCCATAATGGAGGTCCATAAAATCTTCAGGTACAGGGGTATTTATAGTTTGGTAGAGTGAGTAATCCGATTGGCGGTACATATTCATTCCAAACTCAAGCCCGGCCCAATGAGGATTGAAACTGCCGGTCCACTCTTTTTTCTTTTCTTCCTTGTCAATTTTTAAATAGGTGCCGTTACTTCCTTCAATTACCCTGAATGTACGCCGTCCTACTCTTACGTGCGTAGTGTCTCCCCAGTCGTCGGTAATAACCTCCACGCCTCTGTCATTGCCTACTTTTACGTGAGTGGTTCTACCGTCTTCAACTACGGTTACCACATTTTTTTTCATCATTTTAACCTTGGTCGTATCATTTTGCGCAAAGAGGTTTAAGGCAAAAAAGCCGCATAAAACCAGTGCTAATAATTGTTTCATTTTTTTCTGTTTTAAAAGTTTTGTTTCTAAGACGGGTAAGTAAGGCGAAAAGTTACAATGAAGAGAAATGATTTATTCATTTTTTGTAGGAATGGAAAAAGCCAGCAAACGCGAATCGAAGTTAAGTTCGGTAATTTCGCCTTCCCGGTTGGTCTGGTAGCTGAATTTTTCATTGGAAATATTGGACACCAGTTTCAGGCCGGCTTTGGTCACGGTGTTCAGCGAGAATTTATTGATGGCGGCTTTTTCTCTAACAACATCGGCCAGCAGACGTTCCTCATTGTATTCGGCTGTTTCGGGCAGTTCAAGATGTGCTACAGCTAATTTTGTATTTGGCTGCTGAACCGTTAACGAGGCTTTGTAACGGTTGATTCTGGTCGGTATTTCAATGGGTTTCCTGGCTATAATTATCTCTCCATTGTTTGGCTGCCGTTCCACTTTTTTCTGCTGAATATGTTGAGATTGGTTTTCAGTTTCCGTTTTTTCCTCTGTCATTTTGGGGACCTTATTTGCTGCAACCACTTCTTGCTTTTTTTCTGCTTTTTCAGGCAGTGTTATGGGTTCAGGAGTTTCATTTTTTGTTTCGGATTCAGAAATGGCTACCTGATTTTTCGGCGCCAGTGTATTTTTGATATTGAACTCAGTCATGCGGTAAGCTAAAAATGCCAGCGCTAAAATGGCTGCCACACGGACTGTCCATAAAAGAACCGTTCTCCCGGTGGAATGGTGATACAACCTTCCTTTATGGGGGAAATGAATAGAATAATCTGGTTGGAGTTTGGTTTTTTCAAAGAGGGCAGCTTCCTTTTGTTTTTCAGGATTGGAAGCAAGGTATTTTTCAAAGTTTGCTTTTTCTTTTTCTGAAAGGTCATCTTCCAGACGGGCAACAGCAGCCTGATTAAATTCTTTTTCCAAATCGAATTTATCTTTGTAGAGGTTTCCCTTTTTATCAAAAGAAATATTTTCCACCTCCACTTTTACATGGCCCGCCAGTTCCAGTTCCTTTTTTAAATCCTGGTTTTCCCGGATGAATTCAATAAAATCGTCCACCAGTTTTTCATCCAGGTTCCCTTCCAGGTAATCGAGGAAATAAACTTCGTAATTATCTCTTGTGATTTCCATCTTACAGCACTGTTTCCATTTTCCCAATATAACTTTTCAAAAATACCCTCGCACGGTAAATATAAACCTTTACCTGCGATTCGTTTAAATGGGCCATTTCTCCGATTTCTTTGTATGAATAGCCTTCGTAATCCCGTAGTAATAGCACCATCCTTTGCATTTCGGGCAACCGGTTTACTGCTTCCTGCAGAATTTCTTTCAAATCGGAATAATTGTTTTCATGGCTTTTTTCCCGCAGGTTCATTTCTTCAGAAAAGACCGATCGTTTTTCCTTACGGATGCGATCGATTAAGGTATGGTAAGCTGTGGTAAACAGGTACGATTTCACCTTCGTCGCATCCACATTTTCCACATTTTTCCACAATTTTTCATAACTGTCCTGCACAATATCTTCTGCCTTGTGCATGTCCTTAATCGTTTTCAGCACAAACCGGTAAAGCCGGTCTGAGTAAAGATCAACTGCCTCGTTGTATTCGCTTACTGTCATTAATTAATTACCTCTCAGGAACACTGTTCAATGCATAAGACGTATATGAGCCCGGGATGTTACAGAAGCACATAAAAATGACATTTTAAATTCGCAATAATGAATATGTAGTGGGAGGGAAGAATTTTGTCTGCTGGTTGGCGGGAAAGGACGTATTTTTAATTGATTCTTTTTTTTACAGGCCCCTGCAAAACTTTTACTTTACTGTTTGGAGTGAATTTCAGGTTCTGCAGATCTACACCGGTAATGAGGTTAATTCCCGGTTTTTTCCCCGGTTCAAAACTACCGAAAAGTTTGTCAATTTTTAAAGCTTTTGCCCCATTAAAACAGGCCCATTCAATCAATTCCTGCATTGTAATTTCAGGAAAATGGTGCTGCAGTGTAATCATTTCCTGTAATAGGGAAAGGTGGTGGTTGGAAGCCAGGCTGTCGGTTCCCAGACAGATATTCAGTTTTTCTTTTTTAAACAAACGGACAGGAGGCAGGTGGTTTTCAATGTAAAGGTTTGAACGGGGACAAAGCACGAAAAAAGTATTTTCCAGGTGGCGGTGTTTTTTTATGACAGAAATATCGTTCTGCTCGGTAAACGTATTGTGAACCAGCAAAAGCTGATTCTCTTTTGGGAGAAAGTGCAGGGTTGTTTCCAGCGAACTTTTCCCTATGGGTTTCCAGTGTGAAACATCGAGCCCCAATGTTTGTTGCAGGTGGTTGAAAATAGGGCCGGCGGCCTCTTTAAAAAATTGTTTTTCCGCCAGACTTTCCTGGTTGTGAATGGATAAAATGCTGTGTTGATTTTGTGCTTTTTCTTTTATCTTCCGGAAAAGTACATCCGAAACCGAATAGGGCGAATGAGGCGTCACCGAGGCCGGTAATCCCAATTCTTTGAACATCGTTTCTGAATGTTCAGCCAAAGAAAAAGCTCTTTCTGCCCGGGAAGGATGAAATCCGAAAGCTTCCACAAAAGTGTGATAAAAAAGGTTGCTTTGCCGTTTTGTTTCGAGTGTGGACCAGGAATTGGAAATGTCGCCTACTGCTGCAATTCCTGATGTTTGCATCCAAAAATCTGCTTTTTTGATAGCCGTGCCATCATTTTCATCTTCAACATTTCGCCATTGGTTGATGGCTGCCAAAAATCCACCCAGACCTGTTTTTTCCGGTATTTTACCTTTCAGATGGGAAAGTTCCAGGTGACAATGGGTGTTAACAAACCCAGGAACCAGAATACCGCTGTAATGTTCCAGCCGGGACTGTTCATGCAGATGGCCGCCTGTGTCAATAACATCAAGCACCGTTCCGTCATCTTCACATATTAAAATTCCATTTTTTAAAGGGGGCTGGTTTCCGGTAAATAAGTAGGTTGCTGAAATTTTTTTCACTTCCGTTTTTTCTGAAGTTCCAATTCCTGCGGTTCCGTTTTTCGGCCTGAATATTCCTGTTCCATCTCGTTGAGCTTGTTCATGGCCTGTCGGTACATTTTTTCGAACTTGCGCGGCTGACTGGCATAAAAAACAAAGGATTTTTCAAAAACGGAATCCTGAACCTGATATTTTTCAAGAATAGAATAGTAGAAATCCACCGAACTGCTATTTTCCACCAGGGTATCGCGATATCTCCGGTTGTTAAAGGCAGCTTCTGCTAAATGAATGTCGGCAAGCATGTCAATCATTTGGTCTTCGTGGATCAACATTTCCGGTTTTTGCACCTGCGATTTGTCACAGGCAAAAAATGCGAGTGAAAGGAACAATAATAGGATACTTTTTATCTTAACTCTCATATCTCTCAATATCTTGGTCTGTTTTTAAACCGGCAGCCAAATTAAAAATTGTTTGCACACCGGACAACAAATCACAAGTTAAAAAATCTAATATGAACAATTTGAGCCTTTAAATAAGATATTCAGGAGGGTAATAATAAATGCCTGGCAGCAAAAACTTTTCGAATTTAGCTAAATTTGGCAACTGAACTTTGGTTTTTTTGTATTTACTATGTTAAAGAAAGTGTGGGTTTCTTTGCAACCTCTCGGTAAAAAAATAATAGTCAACCGCGGGACTCCTTTAATCGATGTCCTTCATGAATACGGAGTGGAATTCCCTTGCGGGGGAAAAGGATCCTGCGGACGTTGCAGGATAAAAGTTTTGGAGGGAGATTTGGAGGCGGATGCTTTTCAATGGCAGAAACTCAAAAATCTTGGTTTGGGAAAAGAATGGCGGCTGGCTTGTTATTGTCAGGTCGATTCGGACGTTACAATTGAGGTTTCACAGTTTGAAGATATTATCCTGGCCGATAATTCCACATTTAGTTTTGAGCCGCAGGAGGGCTTTGGTGTAGCGATTGATGTAGGAACGACTACACTTGTTGTTCAGTTGCTCGATTTAAAAACGGGCTATGTGCTGGATGCCGTCACTGCGGTAAACCCACAGGTGAAATTTGGTGCTGATCTCATTTCCCGCATTCAAAGCTGCCTCGAAGGGAAACAAGAGGAAATGCAACAGCTCATTCGTCGAAAAACGGGGCAAATGATTCGGTCTGTTCTAAAAAAACATCCGGTGGATGTTTCGAAAGTGGTGATGGTAGGGAATACGGTGATGCACCATATTTTTTCAGGACTGGATGTTCACCCGCTTTCGTACTACCCGTTTGAATCGCCTGGCTTGGGCGGGCAGAAATTTACATCGGCACTTCTTGGCTGGGACCTGCCGGAAAAGGCAGCAATCTGTTTTTATCCGTCGATTGGTAGTTTTGTCGGCAGCGATATTCTGGCCGGAATTGCTGCCACCAAAATGTTCGAACGCGAAAAATTTACTGTCCTGATTGATTTGGGGACCAACGGTGAAATTGTACTGGGCAATCGCGAAAAAATTATTTGCGCATCCACGGCTGCGGGGCCGGCATTTGAGGGAGCAAAAATCAGTCAGGGAATGCGGGCAGTTACCGGAGCCATTTCTTCGTTAACCATAAAAAACGGGCAGTTTAGTTGTCATGTTATCGGGAACGTAGAGGCCAAAGGAATTTGTGGCAGTGGATTGATTGATGCGATGGCGGTTTTACTTTTGAAGGAAAAAATCGGACTATTTGGTGAAATCAATTCAGGGGATGAAAAGGTAGAACTGGCTTCCGGTGTTTTTCTTACCCAGCAGGATATTCGTGAGTTTCAACTGGCCAAGGCAGCCATTGCTGCCGGGCTGAAAATTTTGCTGAACAGGTTTGGGATTACATTCAATGAGGTTGATAATGTGTTTGTTGCCGGTGGTTTTGGAAGCTTTCTTAACCTGCAAAATGTTATTCAAACCGGCTTAATTGAAACCAGTGAAGATAAGATGGTAAAAATGGGAAACACCGCCCTCATTGGCGCCAAAATGTTTTTGTTTGAAGAGGAGCAATTCATTCAAAATATTTTGAGAAAAGTTACACATATTAATCTTGAAGGTGACCCGGCATTTCAGGATATTTATGTGGAGAAGCTGATATTGGGTTGATATTTTTTGAGGACTAAATCCAGGTATTTTTTTTGTTACCAGAGAAAATACTCTTTCAGGAAAAAGCAACGTGAATACTATCTTTAAAAACCTTTGTCAACACTAATTTGGTAACTGACAGAACTGAGTGTTGCAAGAGGACAAACTACAGGGAAAGTATTGCCGGTTTTTTAAGATGAACTTAGTTCCTTGGTAGATAACAACCCGCACGCAGCATAAATATCCTGCCCCCGGGAGGCGCGGATGGTGGTAAGGATGCCTTTTTTGTTCAGCATGTCTTTAAAATGGCGGATGGTTTCTTCACCCGGACTTTTCAGTGGTGTGCCGGGAACCGGATGAAAACGGATAAGGTTTATGCGGCATTTGAGTCCTTGTAATAACCGGGTCAATTCATTTATGTGACGCGTAGAGTCGTTCAGCCCTTCAAACAAAATATATTCGAACGACACGCGCCGTTGCCGTCCAAAGTCCCAGCTTTTGATCTCGTTTACCACTTCTTCTATCGGGTAGGCAACCTCCACGGGCATCAATTGTCGACGTTCGTCGTTGAACGGAGTGTGCAAACTTACAGCAAGATGTGCTTCGCATTTTTCAAGGAAGGTGAGCATGCCGGGAATAATTCCTATCGTGGAAACTGTAATCCTGCGCGGGCTCATGGCAAAACCCCATTCAGAAGTGAGAATTTCGATACTCTTCAGAACCTCTTCCAGGTTATCAAAAGGTTCGCCCATGCCCATATACACAATATTGGACACCTCACCGGCTTCATCAATGCTTTTAATCTGATTAATAATTTCTCCTGCCGACAATTGTCCCTGAAACCCTTGTTTGGCGGTATAACAAAACAGGCAGCCCATTTTACATCCAACTTGTGAACTAACGCAAACAGTTTTTCGGTCGCGTTCGGGGATCATTGCTGTTTCAATAAATTTATGTTGAATGGTAGGGAATAAGTACTTTTTTGTACCATCGGTACTTTTCTGAACTTTAGTCGGACTTATCAACCCAAACTCAAATTTTTCATTCAGCAGTTCTCTTGCTTTTTTGGAAAGATTGGTCATTTCGTCAATCATCGAAACGTCTTTTTTATATAGCCAATCAGCTATTTGCCGGGCTGTAAATGGGGGCAGGTTCAGGCTTTTTGCAACCTGCTGCAATTCTGTAATCGTCTTTCCAAAAAGCTTTTCCTTCATCACAAATAATTTGGGACAAAGATAGGGGAAAATCGGTAAAACTATTATTTGCCGGGCATCCCGGAATCAGCCGGGGATAGTTTTGTATCCGCTTTTCTCTTTTAAAAAAAAAGTGGATATTTGAATGATTTGAAATTAAAGTAATGAAACAGTTTCTTATTATTCTGGCAATGTTTTTCTCTTTTTTTTCGGAGAAACGTACACCTGGCGTGAGCTTGTTTTTGGAGGATAGTTCAGGGACCGAAACGGTTGCTTTTCAGCAGACAGGAGAGCAGGGGAAAGCATCGTTTGGCTTTTTGGATGGAGGAAGTTACAGGCTGTTGGTTGAGTTTCCTCAGCAAAATGGAAAATGGGTGAAAGAAAAACGCAGGCACAGTATCCTCACAAAAGCAGCATACAATTCTAGGAATAATACCTATTATTATCAGGGGAAGGAGGGCTATTTTTCACTAAAATTCAGTGGGTTGAAAAAGATAGATCAGGAGAATTTTCGCCCTGTTTTTCGGGAAGTGAGGCTGGAAGAGGATATTCAAATTAATGTATTACAATTTCAGGCCCTGAAAAAGGGAGGACAGATCAATATCTCAGTAAGAACTCTTACTGCGGCCCGGTTTAAAAAGAAAGTGGAAAAAGCCGAAAATGATATTTCTATGCTTTCAGTACCCGGAATTAAATGATATTCAGATTTTTTCCTACTTTAATAAAAGCTTCCACTGCCTGATCTATTTCTTCGTAGCTATGTGCTGCTGAAAGTTGTACACGAATCCGTGCTTTTCCACGTGGAACCACCGGGAAACAAAAACCTATCACGTAAACGCCTTCTTTTAACAGCTCGTCGGCAAATTTTATGGCCAGAGGTTCGTCGTAAATCATTACCGGAACAATGGCTGTATTTCCTTTTACCAGGTCAAAGCCGGCTTTTTTCATTTTGTTTCTGAAATATTTGGCATTTTTCATGGTTTTGGCCGGAAGGGAACCAGATGCAGAAAGTATTTCCAATACTTTCAGGGTAGCTCCTACTGTAGCAGGGGCCAACGTGTTGGAGAAAAGGTACGGACGCGATCGTTGCCGCAGCATTTCAATGATTTCTTTTCGCCCCGAAGTACAACCTCCGTTACCACCTCCCAGCGCTTTGCCAAAGGTAGTGGTAACAATATCAATTTGTCCGAGCAATCCATAATGTTCTGCTGTTCCCCTGCCATGCTTGCCAATGTATCCGGTGGCATGCGAATCGTCTACCATCACTAAAGCGTCGTATTTTTCAGCCAGTTCCACAATTTTGGGTAATTTGGCCATATCGCCGTCCATGGAGAAGACACCGTCGGTAACAATGAGTCTGTATTTGGCCTCTGCCGCGTCTTTGAGGCATTTTTCCAGTTCCTTCATATCGGAATGTTTATACCGGAAACGCTGTGCTTTGCAAAGCCGCACACCGTCGATGATGGAAGCATGGTTCAGTTCATCGGAGATAATAGCTGAATCAGTACCAAGCAGTGGCTCGAAAACTCCGCCATTGGCGTCGAAACAGGCACAGTACAAAATAGTATCTTCTGTGCCAAGGAATTCAGAAACTTTTTGTTCCAACTCTTTGTGAATTTCCTGTGTGCCACAGATAAACCGTACGGAAGATAATCCAAATCCCCAGTAATTCATTACTTCTTGTGCGGCTTTTATTACTTCGGGATGATTGGCAAGCCCCAGGTAATTGTTGGCGCAAAAATTAAGCACTGTTTCACCCGAAGAAACACGGATTTCAGAATCCTGTGATGAAGTGATAATTCGCTCCGATTTGAACAAACCCTGTTCTTTAAGTTCTTCGAGGTTTTTTTGCAAGTCGTGTTTTATTTGGCTGTACATATTTTAGAAATTAAATTTTTATCAAAGAAATAAGTAGTTAGTAGACAAAATAATAGTCACACTGCGGGCATATATTTTTCAGGATCTTCTTAAGTGCAAATGGGATTTTGCAAATTGTTATTTCCCAAAGTTTTTTTGCCATTTTCATTTTTACTTTTACCTCCTGCTAATTTACAATACAAATTAATGAAACAATTCTCAGAAAAGAAGTGATAAAAAACAGAATTGATTTTTACAAAATTGGAATTTAGCTACTTTTATATTTCATTTGTCTTTTTAGAGAAAAAATTTGTTTTGCCTTGAAAGCTGACAAACTTAAACGCCTTGAAGAATAAACGAAAATATCCATACAAAAATACTTCAGAAAAGGATTTAATGTCTTTTGAGCAATTATTCCGGTTGTTTTATCCGCGGCTAAAAAACTATGCCTTTAGTTTGTTGCAGAATGAGAACGAAGCTGAAGATATGGTACAGGATGTATTTTTCCAGTTGTGGCAGAATATGGCGGATTTTGATGATGAAGGAAATGGCGGTTCTTACCTTTTTACCTTGCTTAAAAATAAATGTTTGAACTCCTTGAAGCATAAAGTGGTGGAGGAAAAATATGCTGTCCGGTTAGCCAAAAATGAAACGGAAGAGTTGTATCATATCAGTTTTGCGGAGACGAATGAGTTTATCTCTATGGAAGAAAGACTTATGTTTGAGCTGGAAATGATTATTAAAGAAATGCCTGAAAAATGTCAGACTGCTTTTCGTTTGAAATGGTTTGAAGGGAAAAAGATTCGTGAAATTGCCAAAATTATGGACATTTCCACTACTATGGTGGACAAACACCTGGCCAAAGGACTGCAAATTGCCCGAAAAAACATGGATCCGGATTTGTATATTTTCTTTTTGGTCCGGTTTCAGAAATAAGTTTCAGAAAAGAATGAAAAGCATTCAACGATCTAACAGGTTTTAAACAGAAAAAAATACGTATTGGCTAAGTTGTCAGGAATATTATGTATTTGAAAATCCATTAAAATTCGTTTACATTTGTTTTTCAGCTAAAAAAAAACTCATTGGGGAACCAGAAAAATATATCTGATACCAGATTAACCTACCTTGTTAAAGAGGGCGTAAAAGGAGCTTTTCAGGAGTTGTTCGAAAGGTACGCCCCCCGAATTTATCAGTTTTCGCTTTCTTATTTAAAAAATGAGCAGGAAGCGGAAGAGCAGGTTCAGGATGTTTTTTTGAAAATTTGGGAAAAGCGGGAATCGTTGGATCGGTCAAAAAGTATCAAAGCGTTTATTTTTAAAATTGCAGTCAATTCTATCTATGATTTTACACGCCGTAAAAATATTGAGAATGCATTTAAAGATTTTGCCCGTGCAGATTTTGATCTTCAATCCGACAGTACCTGGCATCAGGTAATTTTTGATGAGATGCTGGATAGCCTGGATGTTCTGGTGAAGCAAATGCCAACAGAAAGGCAAAAAATCTTCCGGCTAAGCCGGGAGGAAGGACTGACAAATGATGAAATAGCCCGGAAGCTAAACCTCTCCAAACGTACGGTTGAAAATCAGTTGTATCGGGCCATTGCTTACCTGAAAGAACATTTTAAAACCGAGTCACTACTTGCATTGCTGTTTTTTTACCTGTGGTGCGGTTAACCGGGTGGCACTAATTCGGATTCGCGCAATGAGTTATTTGTTGTGCAGGATCCTGTTTTGCAACAGCAAAACAGGCTGAAAGCTCGAAATAACCCGGCCCGGAGCAAAGAGAAACTTTAAGAAGCAGATAATATGTGAATGCGCTTTTTTTTGACATCCGGCCCCGGCTTTATTTCAATTTTATTATCAGTTTTTGCAAACAATATTTACAAGCTGAAACTGAGCAAACAAAGGCTTTTGGAAGGTTGCCGGCTGTCATCTTTCAGGAGAAATTTCCAATCTTAAATGAGTATATTGTCCATACAATCCGTATTACTTTTAGAAACTGTTTAAAAATCGTAAGAATAAAATATTATATAGAATGGGTTTATGTTTTATTGCACAAATTATAATATTGAAAGTCAATTTATTTTACCCCGACCCTAAAGGGAGTAAATTGATTTTCAGTACACCCTTCAGGGATTGGGGTTAAATCTGAAAATCAAAGCAATATAGTGCCGTGGAATAGAATTTAAACAGTTTCTTAACAGAGAAAAAAAATGAATAATCAAATTGAAAATATAATACGACATGGAAACGCCGAAAATGCCGGAGTAAAGGAGCGGCAAGAGATGTTGTCTCTTTTTCATCAGCCTGAAAAGGAATATGAACTGAAAGATGTGATGGTAAAAGAGTTGAATGAATGGGAGGTTTCTGATGATTCACTTCCCAATATGCACAAAATGTTTTCCTCAATCTGGAGAAAAATTGAAAAAGAAGAACGACAGAATGTTATTAAAACCCGCTACCTGAATGTGGCGGTGCAGATTGCCGCCACCCTGGTTTTGGGATTGTTTCTTGGAATTTATGTTACTTCTTTGTTGAACAAACAGGAACCTGTATTTTACACAGCCCATTCCCCGATGGGGTCGGTATCAGAATGGAACCTGCCTGACGGTACGGTTATTTTTCTTAACTCCGGCTCGGAAATAAAATACAGTGTAAACGATAAAAATGCAACGCGGGAAGTATATCTCAGTGGCGAGGCCTGGTTTCAGGTCGGAAAAGATAAAAAACGTCCTTTTGTAGTTCACACTCCTGCCTATGATGTGAAGGTTACTGGCACCCGTTTCAACGTAAAAGCATATAAAGAAGAAAATAAAGTAACTACCACGCTGGAAGAAGGTGAGGTTACTATATTGGATGAAAATAACCCGCAACTTACCGAAGGCATCATGCTGAGGCCCGGGCAACAGCTTACACTGGCCGGGAATTCAGGATTCCCTGAAATACAGGATGTAAATACCAAATGGGTTACGGCATGGAAAGACAACAAACTGATTTTGGTAAATATGCCTCTGGAAGAGCTGATTGTATTGTTAGAGCGGAAATATGGGGTTGAGTTTGTGGTAAAAGATGAAAGTGTTCTGAATTACCACTGCGATGCCACTTTTCAGGGCGAAACACTGATTGAACTGATGGATATTCTGAAAAAAATGATAGCGATCGACTATAAAATTGTAGGACAAACCATTGAAATAACTGCTGATAAAACCCGAAAAAAAGGAGGAACTATGAAATGAACTGACAGTATAACCCCGTCTGATCCGACCGGGGAAATACCTTAAAAAAACAGGCCGAAAAGTGCGGGAACACCTGTCGGCCCGGATCGTTTCGAAAAATGGTGGCAAGCCACCAATAAAGCTATTAATCAAAACATTTTAAAAGTATGAAAAATTTTTGTTTTACGCCTTTTCCGTTCAACGGGAAAGCAAAAAAATTAATTGTAATCATGAAGCTAACGGTTTTTATACTGTTTCTCACTCTTATGCAGGTTTCAGCCACTGGTTACTCGCAGGCCAACAAATTTTCATTCAGGGCTGAAAACAAGCAGGTAGTAGAAGTACTGCGGCAAATTGAAGAACACAGCGATTTTCGCTTTTTTTTCCTGCGTGAACAGGTAGATGTGGAGCGCCGGGTATCGGTAACAGCAAGGGAAGCAACAGTGGAACAAATTCTTGACGAATTATTCCAGGGGCAACCTGTACAATACGAATTTGCCAACGAAGCATTGATTGTTCTCACCCGTAGTGATAGCCCCATTGGCAGGGTAAATGACTACGGGAGTGGAGATATGGAGCAACGAACTGTTTCTGGTAAAGTGACCGACTCTAGTGAGCAACCATTGCCCGGTGTAACCGTTGTGGTAAAAGGAACCACACAGGGAACAGTTACTAACGCCGACGGGGATTATACTTTGGCCAACATTCCGGATAATGCTATGCTGGTTTTCTCCTTTGTGGGGATGAAAATGAGAGAAGTGGCAGTTGGGAGTCAGATGAGGATTAATGTGAGGATGGAAGAAGAGACTATTGGGATTGAAGAAGTAGTGGCAGTTGGTTATGGGACAATGAAAAAGTCAGATATCACTGGTTCTGTTGCATCCATTTCGTCAGAATCTTTTTTAGATCAACCAGGCAGTTCTTCAAATTCAATAATAGCGGGAAAGGCACCGGGTGTAACAGTCAGAAGAAGTAATGGTGCCCCGGGAGCATCTCCAATCATCCGTATTAGAGGGGCAAACTCCTTGTTGGGAAATAATGATCCTCTGATTGTAGTGGATGGTAACTATGGAAGTCTACCAAACATGTACGAAATTGAGTCTATTGAAATTTTAAAAGATGCTTCTGCAACCGCCATTTACGGTTCACGTGGTGCGAACGGCGTTATTCTGGTAACGACAAAACGAGGTGCAGAGAGAAAGCCAACTTTGGAGTTCCATTCTGACATCTCATTCGATATGGTACCTCAACATTATGATTTAATGGATGCACACGAATTTGCCGAATTTAATAAAAGTGTTGGGGCGTATCCTTTTACTGATGCAGAGATAGCAAAATTTAAAGAAGGAGGTGGGACTGACTGGCAAGACGAGCTTTTGCAGACTGGTTTTTCACAAAATTACAAAGTAATATTGTCAGGAGGTTCAAAAAATATAAGATATTATATTACTCCTGGCTATAATAAGACAACTGGTACTATTAGAAATTCAGAAGCAAGCGGTTATGGCTTAAAAGCTAAAGTTGATATGGATTTAAGCGACCGTCTTACCGTTCAGATAGAATCGAGTGTTAGCCATAGCGAAAATCTTAATCCAAATTTGGCACAGGGCGGAAACAAATCGACAATTCCCCTTATGGCTGCAATAGCATGGTCACCAACCGAACCTATTTACAATGAAGATGGATCATATAATCGTTTGGGAGTGGGTTCGGGCACATTGATGAATCCTGTATTAATGACAGAAGTTAAACAAACGAATTATGACGGGGGCGGCCATGGCGTTGGAAATATTGAATTTAAAATTATTGAAGGTTTGACATTGAACGCAAAAGCCAAAATCGGTTTCTGGAATGGGGGAAGCAGGAATTTTAAAAGCAGAGAATATAACGGTGTAAATGCAAATGCCAGTCAATCTTTTTATGAAAATAAAGACTGGCTGACAAATGCATTCCTGACTTATAGTAAAACATTTGCTAGTCTTCACGACATTTCGGCAATGGTGGGATTTGAACAAAGTAAATCTGAATACCAAAGTGTTAATGCAGTCGCAAACATTCTGCCGATTGAATCTGCGGAATGGCATAACCTCGGTTTGGCTGCACCGAATATAGGAGTTGGTTCTGGTTGGTCTGACAATTCCCTTCGGTCGTATTTTGGGCGTTTAAATTATAATTATGCTTCGCGGTACTATGTAACGGTGAATTACCGTGCCGATGGATCATCCAAATTTAGGGGCGACAATAGGTGGGGGTATTTCCCTTCATTTTCTCTGGCATGGAGGTTTTCCGAAGAAGAATTCATGAAAAATCAGAATGTGTTTCAAAACATAAGAATTCGTGGAGGATATGGTGTCACAGGGAGTCAGGCCATTAGTTCTTATTCTACATATTCGACTCTACGCGGCATGGGCTTCTATTGGGGAGATGTTTATCAATCCGGGTACATATCACAGATCGGTGGTAATCCTAACCTCAAATGGGAATCTACCAAACAATTGAATGCAGGGGTTGACTTTACAATGATAGATAATCGTTTATCGTTTGCCTTTGATTATTATAATAAGGAAACGGTAGATTTATTGGCTCCCATTTCTGTCCCTGCATACGCCGGAGCTGATTCTGAATATGGCCGGACAAATGTGATTTCTAATGTTGGTGCTGTGAAAAATGAAGGTATAGAGGTTAATTTAGATTACAATGCTATAAGAACACAGGACTGGTCGTATAATATTAACCTGAACGGAGCTTACAACTGGAATGAAGTACTTAATTTAGGTGAAACGGATATAATATACGGGCGTTCTTATGCTGCCGGACTGTCATCGACAAGTCCATTTGCATTATTGCCTGGCAAACCCATAGGTACGATTTACGGAATAAAATATTTGGGTATCTGGCAGAAAGATGAGGCGGATGAAGCCACTAAATATGGTGCCTCCCCAGGTGATTACAGGTATGAAGACCTGAATGGAAATTACAATTACGATGCAGAAGACAGACAGGTTATTGGAAATACGAATCCTCCATTTACATGGGGTTTCAATAATCGACTTTCTTATAAAAATTTCAACCTGAATGTATTGTTTGAAGGCGTACATGGACGTGATGTAATGAATTGGGCTTATCTTGTAGCGACAGAACGTATTGACTTTACCCAAACGTATACTCTTCGTGCTGCCAAAAGCCGTTGGACCCCGGATAATTCCGATGCTGAGTTTGCGAGAATTGGGAATAGCCATTTAATTCCATTATCTTCTCAATATGTACAGGATGGTAGCTACGTGAAACTGCGTAATCTCAGTCTGGCATACCGTATTCCCAAAAGTGTAATTTCTTTTGCATCTGTCCGACTTTCAGTAAGTGCACAGAATTTATTGACCATTACCAATTATAAAGGATATGACCCTGAGATTAGCTCTACGAGCGACAATAGCGTTAACGAAGGAGTGGTCGATGCAAACTCAGGTATGGACTGGTTTGCTTATCCGAGTTCTAAAAGTATTTCTTTCGGAATAGCAATTGAATATTAACTATTCATTTTAAAAGTAATTTATTATGAAAAATAAAATAATTTTAGTTTTAATATTATCAGTTATTGGTTCTTTTATTTCGTGTGAATCCAATGAAGATTTTTTAGCGGAAGATCCAAAAGGTCAGTTGTTCGCTGATAATTTGTGTAAAAATGAAGTAGAAATAATGCTGTTGATCAATGGATTGCATGGCATCTGGGATAGAGCTATGATGCGGCCCTATCAAAGTATGGAAATCAAATTTGCCAGTTCTGATGATGTAATCGGTACCGGTAACCAACGAGTTTATTACCACGAGATGGAAGTCAATATGGATATTACTACCGGAGGTGATACAGATACTCAACGGGGGTATGAACGTGCATACAACACCATAAATCAAGCAAATACTATTATAAATAATTATCACAATGCCCGGAATACAGTACCGGAAGCCAGATTGAATGCTTTGGCTGCCCAAGCACATTTTATCCGTGCTTTTACGTATTTCTGGTTAGTGCGGTTCTTTAACAATATACCTTTAATTAAGACTGCATATAATCCGGATCCCGACAGGGAGGTTACCGTTTCTCCTAGCCGGGATATCTATGACTTAATTATTTCCGATCTGGAATTCGCAGAGCAATGGCTTCCCATTATCTGGGATGGTTATATGAAAAACGGTGCCCCAACGAAAGGAGCAGCAAAATCGACTATGGCATTAGTCTATTTACAAATGGCAGGTTTTCCTGTTAACGGCGGTGCTGAATATTATGCAAAGGCCCGGGATAAAGCCAAAGAAGTTATTGATCATGCTGGTGAATATGGTTATGCCTTGCGTGAACATTACTGGCAGGTATGGGATCCGTACTGGGAAGCTTATGAAATTCCGCAGGATGAAGCTATCCTTTGGATTGACCATACTGCAGACGATATTACTGTAAGAGCACCCAACCCCAGCCGTCCCATCGAATTTGGCGGATGGGAATCAATGATTGCGGAATTGGGATTCTTTAACCGTTTTCCTGAAGGCGAACGCAAAGAATTTACTTTTGTTACCGATTTTTATCACTCGAATGGAAATTATTATCATTATACTGATTTGAAAGCTGCGCATCCGGCTTACCGCAAGTTATGGGCAGACAATTTTACTCCCGGTTGGGAATGGGAAAACCGGAACGACCCGGACAGTAAATGGCTTACAGGAATGGATCAAAGTGCCTCATGGTACAGCGGACGTCCTATCATAATGATGCGTTATGCCGATGTATTACTTATATATGCCGAAGCCAAAGCGCGTACGGATGGCCCGGATGCTTTAGCCTACCAATGCCTGAACGATGTACGTAATCGGGCTTATAAAGGTGTAGGTACAACCGAGGCTTCCGTAAGTGGTCTTAGTACAGAAGAGTTTATTGAGCTCGTTGTCTGGGAAAGAGCGTGGGAATTCGCCGGATTTGAATATTCTGCCAGATGGTTCGATCTGCAAAGATTGGAATTGGTAGAAAAAGCTACTACCGAATGGCGTGAGGAACCGGAAGAGAAATACAATCTTAGAAAACCATATACCAAAAAAGATTATTTCCTGCCTATTCCGAGTAAGGAGGTGATATTAAATCCAAATTTAGAAAACAATAATCCTGAATTTCAATAACAGGAAAAGTGAAGTCCAATAGGATGTTGTTTTTATGAAGAAACAAGGACGTAGTCGAAATAATAACGAACCCCGTCCTTGTTTTTCAAGATAATTGAGGTATTGAAATATTAATCGTTGCATATTGCTGGCAAGTAACACAAATTCAGCTATCAATATGACTTGAGAATTACTTGGTTCGTTGTAATATATACTAGTGTATATGAGAAATAAATTAACAGGTATTATTCTATTGTTGATAATTGTTGTGCATATTGGATGTACAACACAGAATCGGTTAAAAAACTATTACATTTCCCCTGACGGGAACGATGATAACACCGGGTTAACCAAAAAAACTGCATGGAAAACCCTGGAAAGGGTTAACCGCGAAACTTTTCATCCCGGCGATGCCATACTTTTTGAATCAGGCGGTACCTGGAATGGTCATTTACGTCCTTTGGGTTCGGGAGAACGGGGAAAGATGATAACCATAAGCAGTTATGAGGAAGGCTCTATGCCTGTTATCAATATAGGGGAAGGTGCAGGAGCGGGTATTTCGCTTGTCGATCAATCGTGGTGGGAAATACAGGGAATCGAAATTACAAGTGGAGCCCTGCCTCAACTGGGAGTCAGGCGCGAGGGAATATCTATTAAAGCTGAAAAGGGAGATTCAATCAAGGGCATTACCGTGCGGGATTGCTATATTCACGATTTATGGGGACAAATTGGCGGTTCTGGTTCAAGTACCATGATTGAAATAAACAGGGTGACAGAAGATGTGCTTGTTGAAAATAACACTATCAAACGTTGTGACAAAATTGGCATCAAGGTAACAGGGAGAAAAAATATTGTTGTCCGTAGAAATTATTTGGAAAACCTTGGTGGTGACGGTATTATTCTACATGGGGCCTATCGTGGGTTAATCGAGTATAATATAGTTGATCAAACTTGTCTTCGAACGGGGGATCCTCATCTGGATACCGGAGACGACAGTCGTTATGCCTGGTGGCCTCATACTGCGGCAATATGGATGTCTCACGCCAAGGAAACCATCATGCAGTTTAATGAAGTTTACAATACAGGCAGACAACCAGGCAACGGCGATGGTCAGGCTTTTGACTTTGACTTTAATTGTGAAAATAATATTCTGCAATACAATTATAGCCGAAATAATGCCGGGTTTTTGCTAATAATGGACAATACCCACGAAAATATTGCACGGTATAATATCAGTCAAAACGATATCAAATTCAGGCCAACTCAACTGGTGACGATGTTTTGTGACACGGCCGAGCAAAATTTGCTTCACAATAACGTATTTTATGTGGATCACGGAACCTCTGATATAACGTACTACTATGGCGATGAATACGGTCCCGACAAGGGAAAAGGAAAGAAAGAAAAAGGAAAGCTTGGCGCGCACTTCAGAAACAACATTTTCTATGCAACAGGTCAGGGGCGGTTCAGAACAGTATATGCACAAGGAGATTCTTTGAACAGTGCCGAATTTAGGAAACTTGAAGATTTTCATAAGCTTTCTCCCCCAAAATACGGGACTAGATTTTTCAATAATCTTTATTTTGGACCTTGGATAAATGGACTGCCTGATGATCCGAAAAAAAATCTTGCAGACCCGATGTTTATTTCAGCTGGAAGCGGAAGATATGGGTTTTCATCGTTGGATGGATATAAGTTGAAATCCGGTTCTCCGTGCTTTAACAAGGCAGTATTTATTGAAACAGGTAATATCTGTGATTTTTATGGAAATCCGGTAATAAATGGATCAACCAATATTGGTGTGTATGAAGAAGTTGATGATTCTAAAGTTTTGAGTAATACTTACTAATAAGTATAAGCTTTAAAAAAATGAAAAAATTGGAGAAATATTTCATTTTGCTGCCGATAATACTGCTTGTTTTATTGTTTGGTTCCTGTTCGCAGCTGGAAGGAAAACGTGCGGTCGATTATCTCGATCCGTTTATTTGCACCCAGTACGACTACGAGCAGTGGTGCCCCACGGCGTTGGTGCCTTTTGGCCTGGTTGAGTTATGCCCAGACTCTTATCCCGGTAGTTTTGACGAAACGCCTGAAAATGTAGCCACTGCCTGGAATGATATTCTTTCAAGAATTCAGGTAAAAGGAAAGAATGAGGAGGATAAAACCGTTTTTTTATGCGGCACTCTACCACACCTGTTTTTGCCAGTGATATTGAGTGATGTGGATGTTAGTTATCACGGCCTTGACCGGAAGGGGGTACAAGTATTATAATAACTATGCTTTTTGGAATTCGTTTCCCGACAAATACCACCCGTCTCACGGTTTTTGTTACACTGTCAAGGGGGAGGGGCAGTACTACAAAAGGAAAAGAAGTTGATTTTAAAACTTCATCAAATATGGAATTGGGTAAAAATTTTTCTGCAAAAATTATAAAGGGAGAGGGAAATATTGCCATTCAGTCTGATTTAACAGGATTAAATAATTAAATACAAAAAATCGTTTATGAAAGGGATAAAATTATTACTGCTGTGGGGTATCCTGGCTGGGACAACACCGGTTGTTGCAAAAGCAAATGTAAAAACAACAAAAAAAGCTCAATCAGGTGAAACAACCGGTTTTGTGGATGTTGCTTCATTTGGATTCTCTCCGGATGCTACCGGCATGCAGAATACGACAGCCATGCAAAAAGCAATCGATGAAGGGGGAGCGATAATTGTTTCTCAACCAGGAGTTTACAAGATTGCCTCTACGCTTTATATTGGAAGCCATACAAGTATCATTTTTGGCGATGGTGTGTCGCTTAAAAAGGTAGATGAAAAGGGACCCTTTGCGCAGGTAATAATAAACAAGGGAGCTCTTACAAAATCGTATGATGAAAATATAACGCTGGATGGATTGCATGTTATCGTAAACGGCGTTGACAATTGCTCTGACCTTATTCTAGGTCTGCGGGGCGTTTTGGGTTTTTCATATGTAAAGGATTTGCGGGTTAAAGGGTTACGTTGTTATGATCTTACGGGTTGCCAGTATTGTTTACAGGTTAGCCGGTTTGAAGATGTAACCATTGAAGACGTGATTATAAAGGGACAAAAAGATGGAATTCACTTTGGGCCCGGTAAACGCTTCACCATCAGGGATGGCGTATTTCAAACATTTGATGATGCTATTGCACTCAACGGGCAGGACTACTCCACGTCAAATCCCGAACTGGGTTGGATTGAAGATGGGGTGATAGAAAACTGCTACGATTTGAACCAGGAAAAAACAGTGGGCTATTTTTGCCGTATGTTGGCCGGTGGATGGATTGACTGGAAAAAAGGAATGAAAGTGCAACAATCGGATGCCGTAGTTTCAAATGGGAAAATATACCGCGTAAAAATGGAACCTGATGCAACGCTCTACGAGTCGTTAACCCAACCCGATTTCGAAAGTGGCACAAAGGTGCTGGATGGAATTACTTGGGTAATGACACAAGAAACTATTACTTATACAGGTGGCGTTCGGAATGTTATTTTCCGGAATATCCAACTCGAAAAACCCAGAATTCCGTTTTCCATAGAATTTAACATGGGAAGATACAATCGCTCATACTACGCAGGCGCTGAGGTTCCGATACAGGAAAATATAATTTTAGACAACATCAAAGTTTTATACGACAAAGACATTCCTCTTGTACTGGTTTCATCACCTGTAAATATGATTACCATAACAAACTCCCGGCTCAAAAATAAAGGTTTATTATTCTATGGTAACGAGGTTCTTCCGGAATACCTAAAAGATAATATTATCCCTGAGTTTTATAAAACAAGTATCAATATTCATGGCTGCATTTTCGACCATGAAGGTGAAATGGTTTTGTTGCACAATACCGCTAAAGGAAAAGAGGTGCAGCTAAAAACTTCATCAAATATTGAATTGGGTGAAAATTTTTCTGCAAAAATTATAAAGGGAGAGGGAAATATTACCGTTCAGTCTGACTTAACAGGATTAAATAATTAAATACAAAAAATCGTTTATGAAAGGGATAAAATTATTACTGCTGTGGGGTATCCTGGCTGGGACAACACCGGTTGTTGCAAAAGCAAACATAAAAACAACTGAAACAGCTCAATCAGGAGAAACAACTGGTTTTGTAGATGCTGCTTCATTTGGATTCTCGCCGGAAGCTACCGGCATGCAGAATACGGCAGCTATGCAAAAAGCCCTGGATCAGGGAGGAACGATTGTGGTTTCGCAGCCCGGCACATACAAAATAGCAAAAACACTTTACATTGGCAGCGATACCGAGCTGGTTTTTGGCAAAGGGGTTTCGTTGAAAAAGGTGAACGAAGAGGGACGGTTTTCACAGGTGTTTATCAATAAAGGGGCGCTTACAAAAAAATATGACGAACGTATTACCATCGAAGGGTTGCATATTATCATGAACAATGTCGACAATTGTTCTGATTTGGTTTTAGGCCTGCGGGGTGTTCTGGGGTTTTCGTATGTGAAAGATTTAAAAATTAAGGGCTTTCGTTGTTACGACCTGACGGGGTGCCAGTTTTGTATCCAGATTTGTCGCTTCGAGGATGTAATCATTGAAGATGTGATAATAAAAGGCCAAAAAGATGGAATCCATTTTGGGCCCGGCAAGCGATTTACCATCAGGGATGGCGTATTTCAAACATTTGACGATGCTATTGCACTCAATGCTCAGGATTATTCCACGTCGAACCCGGAAATGGGTTGGATTGAAGATGGCTTGATTGAAAACTGTTACGATCTGAACCAGGAGAAAACGGTGGGTTTTTTCTGTCGTATGCTGGCCGGCGCCTGGGTTGACTGGGAAAAAGGCATGAAAGTCCAGCAGTCGGATGCAGTGGTATCCAACGGCAGATTATACCGGGTGAAAATGCCACCTGATGCAACACTTTATGAATCAATAACAAAACCTGATTTCGAAAGTGGTTCAAAAGTGTTGGATGGAATAACATGGGTTATGACACAGGAAGAGATTACGTATACTGCCGGAGTACGGAATGTTACTTTTCGGGATATTCAACTTGAGAAGCCCCGTATTCCGTTCTCCATCCAGTTTGATATGGGCCGGTTCAACCGTTCCTATTATCCGGGAGCTGAAATACCAATTCAGGAAAATATTATTCTCGATAATGTAAAAGTGCTTTTTGATAAAGACCTGCCTCTTATCCAGGTAATCACACCCTTAAATATGATTACCATAACCAATTCGAGGCTGAAAAACCGTGTCTTTAATTTTTGTGGTAACGAGGTATTTCCAGACTATTTGCGTGCGAATACAATCTCTGAGTTTGGGAAAACACATATCAATATGCATGGATGTATTTTCGACCAGGATAATGAGATGATTCTTCTGGAAAATTCTGGAAAAGGAAAGGAAATCGAACTGAAAACTTCTTCGAATATTGAACTGGGTGAAAATTTTTCTGCGAAAATAATTGAAGGAGACGGAAAAGTAATTTTTGAATCGGATTTGACCGGGCTAAAAGACTAAAACATTAAACAAACAGAATATGAATAAACAAAGAATAATTCGTTTGGTATGCCTGCTTTGCATAGCCGTCTTTTTTGCTTGCACAATAAAACAGTCCCCAACTGACCTTGATGGTCGACCTTTAATTGAAAAGAAGGGGACAATTGATTGCGGCCTAGTAGAAACCACTCCGATAAACTATAGAGGTAAAGTGTACCGATTCGAATATGTCCGCAGCAGATACTGGAATAACCCAACCGGCGATTCCTATTTCCGTTTTACCGACCGTGAAACAGGAAAGTCAACAAAGCCCTTTGCCAGAGGATTTCATTTAGGAAGCGCTTTTGTTGATGATAGTATTGTTCATGTAACTGCGGTTAACCACTGGGATGGAGAGCAGATATTTGTTTTTACATCAAGTGACTTGGAAAACTGGGAGCAAAGGATGGCCTTTGAACTCCATGGGTTTGGCATGTTTAATACTTCGCTAATTAAAGCCGAAAATAAATTTGTGCTAATGTTTGAAGTAGGCAAACCCGAAAAAGAAGCCGGAAAAAGTTTTACTGCCCGTTTTGCAATTTCAACCGATTTGAAAAACTGGAACATATTGCCTGCGGAATTTAGCTATGCAATGGATAGATATACAGCTCCACACTGTTTGCGATATTTTGATAAGTACTACTATAATTTTTACCTGGAAGCGCATAACGGTTATGAAATGAGAGTTGTGCGTTCGAAAGACTTAAAGAACTGGGAACCGAGCCCGTTAAACCCTGTATTGAAAGCATCGGACGCTGACAGGCAAATTATCAATAAAAGTTTGTCCGATACTTTGGTTCACAAAATTACAACGGCTGAAAATCGGAACAATTCAGATATGGATTTTTGCGAATTTAAAGGAAAGTTAATTATTAACTATTCATGGGGTAATCAAAAGGGAGAAGAGTATTTGGGAGAGGCTGAATATAAGGGAACGATGGAGCAATTTCTGAATGGTTGGTTTCCCATTGAATAATTTTATTCGAAGAATTCTCTAACAGGTACTATCTAAATTTTAAACTAATACAGACAGATATTTTATGAAGATGGCAGCAGGCCAATCTATGTAAATTCAATTGCTGTCGGAAAAGATGGAACGGTTTATACGCTGGCCAGGTTTAAACACGAAGGTAAAGAAATTGAAGATTTTGTAAAAATTCAAAATCCCTTTGGAAACCAATAACCGGAGAACAGCCATCGTAAAAAATGTTTGTTTGACATTTATAACAATGACTAAAAAATAACTATCTTAAAAATAAAAAAATGAAAGCAAAAAATTTCACCAGAAGAAAATTTGTAGGGACTGTCTCTGCCAGTACCCTCGGAGCAGTAGCAATAGGTAGCATCCCTGCATTTGGGGCAACAAAAACAAGTAATAAGCTGGCAATCCTGGGCGGCAACCCGGTGCGTCAAAATAAAAGCTGGCCCGATTGGCCCTATGTCGATAAAAATGTAATGGATTCCATTGAAAAAACAACACAAAGCGGTATTTGGTGCCGCATTCAGGATCGAGAGAACGGTACCGTCGTAAAATTTGAAAGGCAGTATGCAGAGATGATGGGTGTCACCCGCTGCGTGGCTGTGGGCTCAGGAACCCAGGCTCTCCACACCGCAGTGGAAGCCCTCGGACTGGGGCCCGGCGACGAGGTAATCACCTCTCCTTATACCGACCCCGGTACCATTGCCGCCATCCTGTCGGCCAGGGCACTGCCCGTGCTTGCTGACATCGACCGCTATTCATTCCAGGTAGACCCCGACGATGTGGAACGCAGGATTACAAAAAATACCAAAGCCATTATGCCGGTACACATGATGGGGCAGCCTGCCGATTTGGACCGCTTCCTGCAAATAGCCCGCAAGTACAACCTCTTTCTCATTGAAGATGCCTGCCAGGCACACTTTGCAAAGTTCCGTGGTAAAATGCTCGGTTCTGTTGGCGACATCGGATGTTTCAGCCACCAGTCCTCCAAAGTAATCTCATGTGGTGAAGGGGGCAGTATCATAAGCAACAATGCGGAGTTAATGGAGCAATGCTACACGGTACAAAACCATGGAACATCCAAATTTGGCCGCACCGAAACCATCGGGCCAAAATACCGGATGAACGAATTTGAGGGCGCCATTTTGCTGGGGCAACTTCCCACGGCCATGGAACGTCATGCCGTGCGGAACAAAAATGCGCAGTACCTCACTTCCAAAATCAAAGACATTCCGGGAATCACCCCGCAAAAGCTCTATGACGGCACCGAAGAAGGCTCTTTCTACCTGTATACCATGAACTACAACAAGGAAGAATACAACGGGGTACCCCGGGAAAAGTACCTGAAAGCGCTGGCTGCCGAAGGGGTCGGGTTAAGTCCTTACATTAAAAACGGCCTGCACAGAGAGCCGTGGGTTGACAATATCATGGGCAGGAAAGAGTATCAGCAAATGTACGGGAAAAGCAGGCTTGAGGAATTTAAACAAGACATGGCCTGTCCTGTGTGCGACCTGGTTTGCGACGAAGAAATGGTTATGCTGTGGGCTTCCGGGCCGCTGCTTGGAACAACGGACGATATGGACGATGTGATAAACGCCCTGGCTAAAGTATATGAAAACCGCGACCAGCTTAAATCCATTTAATTTTTTTTACGATGAAAAATGTCCTTCGCATTATCTTTCTGTACTTCTTTTTTGCAGGACTGTCTTTTTCTTTTTTTTCGGATATAACAACAGTGGCTGCCCAGAACGGGCAGCCACCTGTTCTATTATCAACTTTTGATGTAGACGCCACACCTCCTGTGGGGAGCCAGCTCACTTACGATACCATGATAAATTCGGGCGATTTAAGTCTTCGCGCACGGGGGATAATATTGCAAGGGGCAGGCAAGCCCATTGTATTGTGCGCGATTGACTGGATTGGAATAGCCAACGGCGGGCAGGATGCTTTTAAAGAAGCATTGGCCGAAGCGGCCGGCACCACACCCGACAGGGTTGCAGTACACACCATTCATCAGCACGACGCCCCGATTTGCGATTTTACGGCGGAAGAAATCCTGAAGAAGGAAGGAATTTCGCTTGGTTGTTTTGAGGGCAGTTTTGCCCGTGAGTTGATTCAGAACCTGAGTAAAGCAATACAAAAATCGCTTGATGATTCCCGGCCTGTCTCGCATATTAGCTATGGAGAAGCGCCGGTTTACAAAGTAGCTTCGAACCGAAGGATTCTGAACGACGAGGGAAAGGTAGGCTCGTCACGGGGATCTTCCTGCAAAGATTCCTTTTTGATAGCGCAACCTGAAGGGATTATTGATTCAATGGTTTCGGTTATCGGCTTCTGGGAAGAGGAAACTCCGGTGGCCCTCTTAAGTTTTTACGCCACCCACCCGCAAAGTTACTATTTAACCCAGGTAGCTAACCCGGATTTCCCCGGGATTGCCCGGTTTTACCGCCAGCTGGAAATGCCCGGTGCCTTGCACGTTCATTTTAACGGGGCAGGAGGTAATATTGCTGCCGGCAAATATAACGATGGCTCAAAGGAAAATCGTGGGATATTGGCTGAAAGACTGGCTGACGGCATGAAACGTGCCTGGGAGGACAGTAAAAAGATGAAGATTACGCCCAAACAGGTACAATGGAATACTCAGGCTGTTGACCTGCCTCCCGCCTTAAATATACTGGAGGAGATTGAAGCAAAAATGGGAGATGAGGATTTACCCTTCAATTACCTCCCTAACAATATGGGGAAACTTGCCTGGATAAAAAGATACCAGGCCGGAAAGAAAATAGAGCTTAACTGTTTAAGCCTGGGAAAAACAAGGCTTCTTTTTATGCCGGGCGAACTTTTTGTGGAATATCAACTGGCAGCAAAAGCCATGCGTCCTGATTTATTTGTTACAATGGCAGGCTATGGAGATTACGGGCCATTTTATATTGGCACAAAAGCAGCTTATAAACAGGGAGGATACGAAATTGAAACAAGTCCGGTAACTACAGGGGCAGAGGAGGTATTGCTTTTGGGGATAAAAAAACTATTGAACCATTAGCCATTTAACAGTTGACTCTTCCGGAAGTATTAAATTTATGAGAAAGTAAATTCAGGCATGAAGTATATGTAGCTGGTAGAATTCAAAGATCATGGAAAACGCAGGACAAAATAAAAAAAGAAATTGTAATGATTAATCGTTCTTTTATTAAAACCGGTTTATTTCTGTTTATTATCGGGTTGGTGTTCTTCGGATACATAACATTTTGTATCCCCCTAAGACAGGGAACTGCGAAGTTACGTGAATTGCAAGGGCAAAAAAGGGTTAAAACAGCTAAAGGCCGGGAAGTTAAACGGACCCAAATACTGCACGGGATGGAGCGCGATGGGTAAACACCGATGGATTATTCCGATTTTTGATGAAATTGCCATTATAAAGTACGGCAGCGCCCTCGGTTCCTAGGTCCAGGAACAGTATATGCCCTTACTCCGCACAACGTTTGCCCATGCTCCTGAAAAAGTACCCTTTGATTTCGATGTCAATGTCAATAGTGTTGTTAAAGGGGCTGCCAATGTGCTGGAAGTTTATTGCTTTTTGAATGCTGTGAGCAATTTTTAGCAAAATAAATTTTTAATCTAAACAAAACGCTCTTTAAATTATGAAACCAAAATATTTCGTTTTTGTATTTCTTTTTTTATTTGGAACCTATTCATGTGTAGAAAAAGAAAAAAGCCCGGAGGT
>NZ_QWET01000018.1 GCF_003573545.1 Mariniphaga sediminis
GGACCCTGATATTGTAATCAAATAATCCTTTCTTCCCATCGTGCCTAAAGGTATTGCAGGCCGCATTTCTTCCAGGGAGAAGAAATCAAAGCGGTCGTAAAAGATTAAGGTAGCTATAGCGGCGGGGCACCACCTCTTCCCATTCCGAACAGAGAAGTTAAGCCCGCCAGCGCCGATGGTACTGCGTAAAAGTGGGAGAGTAGGCCGCTGCCGGATTTATCCAAAGCCCGTGTTCTTTTGAGCACGGGCTTTTTTATGGATATAGCTGAAATATAGAATAATTATTTTCATTTTTTTTCGTTCAATCACTGAACTATTCCTGACAAAATGGATAAAAAAGAAGAATTGCTTAACTCATGGAGGGAGAATACATTTTTTTCCTTACTCATTCTTGCGGTTGGCGTTTTTCCTTTTTCTGAAGCGCTGGTAAGTATTTCTGTCGGATTGTTATTATTTCAGGCACTGGCCCTTCGGTCGTGGTTCCACCCTACAGCGAAAAAACGTTCCCGGAAGATTATTCTTTTGCCGTTTTCTGTTTTTGCAATTTACTTACTGGGAACTTTGTTTACAAAAGATTTCTCTTTCGCTTTATATGAATTGAAAAAAGTAATTTTTTGGATAGTTGTTCCCCTGGCTGTTTTTCTTTCTCCCAAACTTTCGGAAAGAAAACTGTACACTGTTTTTTTTGTTTTTATTCTTTCTGTAACTGTATCAGGTTTATTTTTTACGGGCAAACTCATTCTTCACGATTACTTTCAATTAAATGGCTTCCGTAATATCAGTTTTGTTTCACACATCCGCTTTTCTTTTCAGGTGGCGCTTTCACTTATTCTGCTGGTGTGGATTCTCATAAGCAGAAAATATGCAGAATTCAAAATAAGTGTTTCTGTAATTATTGTTTTGATTTTGTGGCTTTTTTATTTTCTTCTCCTGCTAAAATCTTTGCTGGGTATTGTCTCATTCTTCGGAACCCTTGGATTTTCTTTGGTATTTTACGCTATTACAATAAAAAATGCCAGGTGGAAAACTATGTTGGCTGTTGCATTTTTGCTAATGGTTTTTGTGCCTTCCTTTTTTGTTGGGAATGTGTTAAATGATTTTTATGACTTTAAAGAAGTTAACCCGGATACATTGGATAAACAGACAATATCAGGGAATGATTACACGCATGACCTCGATGATAAATTCCGGGAAAATGGCTACCTGCTGAATGTGTACATGTGTGATGTGGAACTCCGGCAGGAATGGAACAAACGGAGTGAAATCAAATACGATGATATTCTCAACGGTTATCCTTTGAGTAGTGTGCTTACCCGCTATCTTACCAGCCTGGGATACCGAAAAGACAGTGTTGGAGTGAGTAAACTGACAGCCGAAGATATCGGGCTTATTGAAGAAGGGGTAACAAACTGGAAGTTTCATAACCGGTTCTTTTCCATCTATCCCAGGATTTATGAAACGGTGTGGGAGCTTGATTATTATTTGCGTACAGGGGATCCCAACAATAAATCGCTGGCGCAGCGTATCGAATTTGTAAAAGCGACTCTCATCCTGATTAAAGAGAGCCCCTGGGTTGGAATTGGCACGGGGAACTGGATTCTGAAATACGACGAGGTGTATGACAAAATGGAAACCAAACTGATCAAAGAGAAACGGGGACCATCGCACAACCAATATTTAAATTACATAATGAAGTTTGGTATTCTCGGATTTGCCTGGATCCTTTTTGTCCTCCTCTTCCCGGTTTTTCGGTTAGGACATAAAAGAAATTTCATTTTTATATTGTTCCTGATTTTTATGGCCTTTGCTAACCTGGGAGATGCTAACATGGAAACCCACATGGGACTTTCCTTTTTTTCTTTTTTTTATTACCTCTTTCTCTGGAACTCAACAGATGAAATGAAAAAATCTATTCTGAAGAAGTAAGGCCGTTTTTACATTTTATAAATTTTCCTGTTATTGTTTTTTCCAGAAGTTGTTGGTTGATCAGCACCTGCTCCCTGCTTTGTACTCTATGCCAGAGATGGTAAGTGATGGCCTGAAACTTTATTTTTCTGAAAGTAACCCCACCGTTGAACAACCTTGCCACCAGTTCAGTGTCTTCCAGTCCCCAGCCGGAGAAATCTTCGTTCCATCCATTTACAGCCATCACATCTTTTTTCCAGGTTCCAAGTAATCCGCCGCGCAGGTTCGACGAAAAATGTAGTGGTTTTAGCAATGTGTTTAGAAAGGGAAGCCTGACAGCATTTAACCGGTTGTTTTCAATTTCAGGAGAAAAAAAAGGAACCGCAAAGCGTTTCTTTTTAGTCCTGGTTCGTCTTTTTGTTGCTGATTCAGAAAGAAATACCCTTGAACCAATGAGTGCTTCTCCTTTCCGGATATTTCTCCGGAAGTCTTCAATAAAACGGGGATGAAAAAATAAATCGCCATCAGAAAAAATAAGATATTCTCCGCTACTTTTTTTTACGGCTTTATTGCGAATAGCGGCTGCCCTGAATCCTTTATCTTCATGCCAAACTTGCAGAAGCGGTACCGGGAATTTTTGTTGGAAAGATTCAATGAGTTGTTGCGTTTCTTTTGTCGATCCGTCATCGGCAATGATGATTTCATCAGGATAAACAGATTGATTGACAACGCTTTTTAAGATGATTGCCAGTGCAGCAGGCCGGTTATATGTTACTATAATTAGTGAAACCTTCATAATAGGAAAATAGGGTGAGTAAAAGTAAGCAGAATCTTTTATGTTAACATTTGTTTAGGAGATAAACTTTGTGAGAATCTATTTCCTGTTTCATAAGTGTTTGAATTCCTGACCAGAAGCAATTCGTTTTGATATCGAACTTTTTAGCGATTCTGTTGTTTCGCTTAGGAAAGAAAAAAGGAAAAAAAGATATGAAAAGAAGAAATTTTATTACCGCTATGGGTACGGTTGCCCTGGCAACACCTTTAATTGGAACTATTAGTTCGTGTGCCTCTGAAACCAAAAAGTTTGAAGGGCATAAATTTCCTGAGTTGGGTTACGATTTTAATGCCCTGGAGCCTTACATAGACGCGCAAACGATGGAGTTGCATTATACAAAACATCATCAGGGGTATTTTAATAAATTTATGAATGCAGCGGAAGGGACAGAACTTTTGAATACACCCATGGAACAAATTTTTGCTACCATCAGTCAGCAGTCTGACGGAGTACGCAACAATGGGGGTGGATTTTACAATCACGCGCTCTTCTGGGAAAATATGACTCCTTCCCAGGGAGAAATTCCCGCTGAACTGAAGGCGGCCATTGATAAGGATTTTGGCTCATTGGAAACATTCAAGGAAAAATTTGGAACTGCCGCCAAAACGCAGTTTGGCAGCGGATGGGCCTGGCTTGCTGTAGATGGCAACGGGAAACTGTTTGTTACCTCTACTCCCAACCAGGACAATCCGCTGATGGATGTTGCCGATACACAAGGGGTTCCACTGTTGGGCCTTGACGTGTGGGAACATGCCTATTACCTGAATTATCAAAACAAAAGAGGTGACTACGTCAATAATTTCTGGAATATCGTAAACTGGGATGTGGTAAAATCCAGGTTGGATCAGGTGAATGCATAGAAAATAGTTGGAACATTTGCGGTGGCTCATTATTTTTGAGGTTTTAAATTTGAAGGAATGAGCCATCGTATTGTTTTTTTGGGAGCCGGAAACCTTGCCACGAGATTGTCTCTTGAATTAAAGAAGAACGGGTATGTCATCGCGCAGGTTTACAGTCGTACCAAATCTTCGGCCAGCCAGCTTGCCCTGAAACTGCAAACGCACTACACTACCTCTCCGCAAAAAATTATACCGGATGCCGACATTTATTTTGTGGCATTGAAAGATTCAGCTTATCAGGAAGTGCTGCCTTATGTGACACTTGAAAATAAACTGCTGGTTCATTGTTCGGGGAGTATGCCTCTTTCTGCACTTGAAAAGTATTCAGAAAGAAGGGGCGTTTTGTATCCTTTGCAAACATTCTCTAAAAACCGGCTGGTGGATTTTAGCGAAATACCGGTGTTTATTGAGGCGAATTCAAAAGCGGATGAAGACAAACTGAATCAGATAGCCCACAAAATTTCTCATAAAGTGAAAGTGCTTGACTCGGAGAAACGTTTAAGTCTTCATATTGCGGCTGTTTTTGCGTGCAATTTTGTCAATCACTTTTACTCAGTTGCATCGGAAATATTAAAATCAGATGGCATTCCGTTCGATGTGCTTCAGCCATTAATATTGGAAACGGCGGAGAAAGTGCAGGTTATGGCCCCGGAAGAAGCGCAAACAGGACCTGCCGTACGTTTCGATAAAAATGTTATTTCGAGCCATATGGATGCGCTTCAGGCCTTTCCCGAATTCAGGAAAATGTATATGGACATTTCAGAAAGTATTTTTAAATATCATAAAAACAGATAGCTGATGTCGTTTTTTAAAGAAGAGTTGAAAAATATAAAAGCCTTTGTTTTCGATGTGGATGGAGTATTGTCGAAAGACACTTCGCCGCTGAATGAAGAAGGCGATCCGGTTCGGACTGCCAATGTGAAAGATGGTTTTGCCATTCGAAATGCCCTGGCAATGGGATACCCTGTTGCTGTAATTACCGGAGGGTTTGTTGAGAGGGTGCGCCTGCGGCATGAGCGGTTGGGGGTAAAATATTACTACGACAAAGTCAGGGATAAATCAAAGTGTTTAAATGACTTTCTGGAGAAAACCGGAATAAAGCCAGAAAATGTTCTTTTTATGGGCGACGATTTGGTCGATTACAAGGTCATGCTTGAAGTCGGAGTTCCTGTTTGCCCGCAGGATGCTGTTTCTGATATCAAAGCTATTTCGAAATATGTCTCTCCCCGAAAAGGCGGAGAGGGCTGTGTGCGCGATGTTATTGAACAAACCCTCAGAGCACAGGAAAAGTGGATTCCGAAAGATATGTCAGTAAATAATGCTTATTAAATGAATTGGTTTCCAAATTACAATTATATTCTGGCCTCAAAATCGCCGCGCCGGCAACACTTACTCCAGTCGCTCGGGATTCCGTTCAGCATAAAAGTGAAAGAGGTGGATGAAGTATTTCCCGAAGGGTTGTCCAAAACGGAAATTCCGGTTTATCTTGCGCGGTTAAAAGCAGATGTTTTTTTGCCCGAACTGGCCGAAAATGATTTGCTGATTACTGCAGATACTATTGTTTCCCTGGATGGTGAGATAATCGGTAAACCAGGGACCCGGGAATCTGCTGCCGAAATGCTTGGCAAACTCAGTGGAAAAGAACATCAGGTGATTTCAGGGGTCTGTCTTTCTTCGGTAGACAAACAGATAGCGTTTTATTCCTTAACGAACGTTCAGTTTAAGAAACTAAGTGAAGAAGAAATTCAATACTACATTTCGTCTTTCAAACCTTTGGATAAAGCGGGCGCTTACGGAATTCAGGAATGGATTGGGTTTATTGGGATTACCCATATCGAAGGCTCTTTTTATAATGTGATGGGACTGCCGGTTCAGCAACTCTATGAAGAAATTCTCCGGTTTTAGTTTCATTTTCCAAACCCTTTTTGTTTTTCCCTCGTAAATTGGATCAAGTAATCACTATTTGATCCGTTACCATGAAATATTTTATTAAATTATTTTCGTTGGTCTTTTTTATGTTTCTCATATTTTGTGGGTGTAGCAGAAAAGAGCAGGTAAACGTTGGGTTACTGATGCATGCGCTTGATAAGGAGAGATGGGAAAATGACCGTGACTTTTTCGTTGAAAAAGTACAGGAACTTGGTGGAACCGTGGAAGTTCGGATTGCCGACAATAATGCTGAAAAGCAATTGAAACAGGCTGACGAATTGCTCACCAACAATGTTGATATTTTGGTTGTTGTGCCAGTCGACCAGTTTGCTGCTGCCCAAATTGTAGAAGACGCTCACGCCAAAAATGTAAAGGTCATTTCGTATGACCGGCTGATAAAAAATTGTTCGCTCGATTTTTATGTTTCGACTGATAATGTGGAAATAGGAAAACTTCAGGCGGAATATCTTACCACAATCAGGCCTACCGGGCGTTATGCTCTGATCGGAGGTGCTATGACCGATAACAACAGCCAGTTTTTATACCTGGGGCAAATGAATGTTTTACAGCCTCTGGTTGAACGCGGAGATGTGCAAATCATTTACAATGTGTTTACGGAAAGCTGGGAAGAAGAGGAAGGCTATAACCATGCCAGGAAGCTTTTAGCCGAAACCGACCAGGTGGATGCTATTATTGCCGGAAACGATGCCATTGCTTATGGAGTTATCCGGGCTTTACGTGAAGCCGGAAAAGAAGACGAGGTTTTGGTGGTTGGAATGGATGCCGACCTGAAAAACCTTCAGGAGATTGTTGCGGGGCATCAAACCTGTACCATTTACAAACCGATTGAAAAAATGGCGGCTACCGCTGCCGAACTGGCGATAACACTCGGAAGGGAAGAGCCGTATGAAAAAACATTCCAGACTGTAAGTAACGGCGCCCGCCTGGTCCCGGCCGTACTGCATAATGGAATGGTAGTAAACCGCGAGAACCTTAAGTTGACGGTTATCTCTGAAGGGTACCAGTCTGCGGAGGATATTTACCGGTAGTATACCACAGTGTAATATAAGTGTATAAAACTGTGAAATTGGTGCATAACGAAAAGAGTTTTACTTAAAAAAACGGGGAAGAATGTATCAAATGAGAATTTGATTATGAAAAACTGAATGGTTGAAATTATTCTTATAAAGGAAACTAATAAAATGGGGCTTATTCATTTTTTTTTGAAATAGCCTCTTTTTGTTTGGTAAAAGAAAACGTCCAAAATATTATCGGCAACAGATAAATTTTTATAAATTGGCTCTTTGTAAATTCTGAAACAGATAAGACCATTTTCCTATTGATGCATCCTTCTGGAAATTGTAATATTGAAAAACTTAAAGACGGGAACAAGTCTGAGTTTGAGAAGATATACCTCGATTTTTTCGATGTGTTGTATGCTTTATGTTTTCAATATGCTCAAAGTAAGAGTGTTGCTGAAGAGTTGGTGCAGGATGCTTTTATGAAGTTGTGGGAGATAAAAGAAGAGCTTCAGGACAACACTAACATAAAAAATTTTCTTTTTACTATTGCCAAGAATAATAGTCTGAACTACTTGCGCAGTCGTCAAATTGCATTCAAACATTTAACCCGGATTAAAGAACGAGAAAGCTATTATGCCGCTCAATCACTGGAATATCTTGGCGATGATGTGATTGAATTTGAAGAGTTGATGCGAATGATTGACAAGGCCATTGAGGAACTTCCAGCCGAATTAAAAGAAGCCTTTACAATGAACCGGTA
Organism: Mariniphaga sediminis; assembly: GCF_003573545.1. Taxonomy (GTDB): domain Bacteria; phylum Bacteroidota; class Bacteroidia; order Bacteroidales; family Prolixibacteraceae; genus Mariniphaga; species Mariniphaga sediminis. The sequence continues at coordinate 7,351 of NZ_QWET01000018.1, forward strand.
TAGTGATATGAAATATGCCGAAATAGCCGAAAAACTCCAGGTGAGCATTAAAACAGTAGAAGCCCGCATCTCCAGGGCTTTGAAAATCCTCCGGAAAGAACTGAAGGGGTACCTGTCTGTTATTTTTATGTCATTTTGATATATGTATCACTCTAGCTCCATCTTTGGGAGGCGTGGGGTACATTGTTTTTCCTCTCCGCTAAAGGGGAACGGCAGCTTGGTAAGTCGATGATACCAAACTCCCTTCGGGACAGTATAACACTTTTGGCTTACTCATTTCTTCAAAAAAAACTACAGAAATATAAAAATGCATTGAGAATGTGTAGTTTATCATTTGGCGATTAGCCTGGATTCAAAAAAATACATTTTCTCATAGGGTAGTAAGCGGGTTATGTGTTTAGTTAGTATAAAACATTGCATGAATGAATTCCGGTGAATTTTTAAAATATCTTACGAACAAGGCTTCCGACAAAGAAAAAGAGGCATTTTACGCATCGCTTCAGGAAAACAAACCGTTGGAAAAAGAATTTCTGGATGCCAGGAAAGTTTGGGATCTTGCCCAATTGAATAATGTCAGGTTATCCACCAAACGTAAAAAACAACTTTTTGAAGAGTTCTGGCAAAGAAGTCACCAGGAAATACCCCGGGAAAAAAGATTGGTGACTGTATTTTTGCGATATGCTGCCATTGTTGTTTTAATACTGGCAATTCCCGTCTTTTATTATTTGGGCAGAAACAAAACAACCGTTTCGCATGATATGCTTACAACTATTACCTGCGCTCCGGGCGATAAATCTTCGGTTGTTTTGCCAGACGGTTCGGAAGTCTGTTTAAATTCAGGAAGTACCATTGTATTCCCTAATGATTTTGGAAACGGGCAAAGGCAGATACGTTTGGAAGGGGAAGCTTTTTTTAGCGTGAGGAAAAACCCAAAGGTACCTTTTGTCGTAGAAGCTTCTGAAATTGAGGTAGAAGTGCTGGGTACCGACTTTAATTTAAAGGCCTACCCGGAAGAATCCGAGATATTGGCCACGTTGGTTGAAGGCAGGCTAAAGGTTACAAGCGAATCGGAAAGTAAAATGATTATGCCTAATGAGAAGCTGGTTTATAATCGTTCTTCCCGGAAAATGGTTCAATACAGGCTTAGCGACACTTCACCGGAAACAGAATGGAAAGAGGGACGCTTTGTTTTTAGAAACGAATCATTGGCCGATTTGGAACTGGAAATGGAACGATGGTTCGATGTAGACATTGAATTTGCCGATGAAGAAGTAAAAACGAGGCGCTTTACGGGTATTCTTGAAAGAGAAAGTATTCTCGAAACCATTTCTTATTTCGGGATTTCAAAGTATGTGGATTACAAAATTGACGGAAACCTAATAACTTTTTATTCAGCGAACTAAAAAAATTATTTGCCTATGATGTAAACGTTCTAACGAAATGAAAAAGGGAAGTGCGTCACCACTTCCCATGAATTAAACCGAAGTTTAACTGTAAAATTTTCAAATTTATGATTTTTGAACAAAACTGCCCTCCCTTTTTTAGAAAAAGGAGGCAAAAAAAGTTACTGACTATTATGAAACTAACGTGGTTGCTAATTACGGTTCTTACCGTTCAAACAACGGCTTCATCAGTTTGGTCCCAAACATCGAATATGTCGTTAAATCTGCGGAATGTAACTTTACAGGAGTTGTTTTTGACCATTGAAAACAACAGCCAGTACCGTTTCTTTTACAACAATGATGAAGTAAATACCTCAGAGAAAGTCACTGTTGTGGTAAATGATAAACCAGTTGGGGAAATTCTGAATATTGCCCTTAAAGATTTGCCGTACACCTTTAAACAAATGAAAGACCGGCTGATTGTAATTGAGTTATATGATAATAACAAAGAGCAGGCTGGGCAGCAATCAACTGTCTCCGGCAGGGTAACTGATAGTAACAATCAACCTCTCCCGGGGGTAGCCGTGATAGTGAAAGGTACCACAGTGGGTACCATTACCGATTTGGATGGGAATTACACCCTCGTTAATGTCCCGGATAATGCCACACTGGTGTTTTCTTTTATGGGGATGCGAACCCAGGAAGTGCCCGTTGAAAACCAGACTTCAGTTAGCATTACAATGGAGGAAGATGCCATTGGTCTTGATGAAGTGGTAGTGGTGGGGTTTGGTACACAGAAAAAGGCGGATTTGACAGGAGCCGTAAGTGCAGTTCAGGGAGAGGAGTTGCTCAAAAGAATTGACGTAACGAATACTGCCACAGCATTGCAGGGCTTGTCACCGGGGTTAACCATTCAAAACTTTGCAGGTGAACCGGGCCGTGAAGATATTAGAGTCAGAATCAGGGGAAACGGAACGTTGAATAATTCGGATCCTTTGGTTTTGGTTGACGGAGTTGAACGCTCCCTTGCCACAATTGAACCAAATGATATTGAATCATTAACAATACTGAAGGATGCCGCCTCTGCCGCAATATATGGTTCGCGCGCTGCAAACGGTGTAATTCTTATTACAACAAAACGTGGCGCTGTGGCCGGAACAACTGTTAGTTACGGATATAATGTAGGTTTCCAGAATGTACTTGGCTATCCTGAAGCGGCCAATAAAGTGGACTGGTTAAATCTTGAAAATGAAGCCCAGGTTAATGCCGGTCTTGATCCTATTCATACCCAGGAGCATATTGACAATGTTGCTGCCGGGAATGATCCAATAAAATATCCCTTCACAGTTTATGAAGACTATCTGTTTCATAAAAACGCACCGCAACAGCGCCATAGCATTTCTCTTACATCCGGCGGAGAAAATGGTCGGATTTTCGCCTCATTAAACTACCTGGATCAGGATGGTATTATTAACAGGTTTAATAACAAAAGGATATCTGCCAGGATAAATTCAGATTTATATATCAGTGATAAATTAACGGCCAATTTTAATCTGAATTACATGAACCGAAAAGCAACCGGGCCAGGCCATACAGCCCAGCGATTGGTTCAGGCAATGCTTCACATGAACCGGACTATCGTTGGAAAATATCCCGACGGGACCTGGGAGTTGATTAGCGGGCAATGGAACGCAATTGCTATGATGGAAAACGGGGAAAGGGTTCTTGAAAGAGATGAAGTTGTAGGCCAGGCGGGCATTGAATATCAGATTTTACCTTCGCTTTCATTAAAAGGCGATGTGACGCTGAAAGCTTACGGACAAGATGAAAGTACCTTTATGAACACGCTTAAAGGGATGAGAAGTTATGAAACCGGAGAGTTGGTTACCGTAGGGGGGTGGTTTGCAACAAATAACCTCACCGAAGGTCAGGAAAATACCAAAGAATGGAGCCAGCGGGCATACCTCAATTTTAACAAGTCATTTGATAAACATTCTGTAGAAGCGGTGGCTGGTTACGAAGGAATCAGTAATAAATTTAAACAGATTGAAGGCTATCGGCAGAATTTTTTCAACAACGAACTGCGCGATTTAAATTCTGGTGCCTCTGCAGCACAAACAGCTACTGGTTACAGGGAAGAATGGGGACTCCAGTCATTTTTTGGAAGGGTTAATTACTCGTTTGATTCCAAATACCTGTTACAGGCAAACGTTCGTTATGACGGTTCTTCAAGGTTTGCAGAAGGAAATAGATGGGGATTGTTTCCCTCATTTTCTGCCGGATGGCGCGTCTCTCAGGAGGGATTCCTGGTGGATAACAACATAATCAGTAATTTGAGGTTAAGAGCATCCTGGGGACAATTAGGTAATCAGGACATTGGCTTATGGAGGTACCTGAATACATACAACCTGGATCAATCCTATGCATTCAATGATGGAGTCGTATCCGGGGCTGCTGTTACAACTGCCGGAAACCCCGACATTACATGGGAAACCACAACAATGACCAATGTCGGTTTTGACCTTGGTTTTCTGGATAACCGGATGGAAGTAATTGCGGAGTATTTCTGGAACAGGACCGAGGATATATTACTTGAATTACCCATTCCGCCTACCATTGGTGTGGAGGCTCCCACTCAAAATGCCGCAGTTGTTTCCAATAAAGGATATGAAATCTCGGTTAAGTATTACAGTCCGCAAAGGAGCGACGGCGGTTTCCAATATTCGCTGGGAATTAATTTTTCTGATGTCAAAAATAAAATTGAAGATTTAAAAGGCACCGGGCCATATTTCCCTGACAAATTCACCGTATGGGAAGAAGGTTATTCTATGACTTCTTTGCGTGGGTTAAAATCACCCGGTTTATATCTGTCCGATGCTGATTTTACCCAGTATCCAACGAAATTGGTACCCCAGGTGGCAATGGGCGACATAATTTATGAAGACCTGAATGGGGATGGCGTTATAAGTCAGGCATTGTATCCTGCCGGAGATCAATATGTAATGGGAGACGAGGATCCTCGCTATGAGTATGGAATAAGCGCCGAAGCAAGCTATAAATCATTTGATTTTTCAATGTTCTGGCAAGGGGTAATGCAAAAATATCACACCCTCGACGGAGCATTAATGGAAGGACCGAACTGGGGAAACTTCATTCCCGCAATAATGGCAGAAGAAACCTGGCATCCAACCAGAAACCCTAATGGTACCTGGCCAATTGTAACGTATGGAAACAGTTGGAACCTTGTTGAAGCCGATTTCTGGCTTCAGGATGCAAAATACCTGAGACTTAAAAATGTCCAGCTGGGATATACGATCAAACCATCTAAATATATCTCGAATCTGAGAGTTTATGTGTCGGGTGAGAATCTATTGACTTTCACTCCAACAGAACTGTTTGACCCGGAAACTCCCCGGGGAAGGAGTCAATTCTTTCCGCACTCCAAAATTTTCAGTGCAGGGGTGAATATAACATTTTAAGATTACAGATTATTAAAAAGATGTGTTATGAAAAATATAATAATTCTATTCATATTACTAGCCATAGGGACGCTGCCGGGCTGTGACTTTAATGAAGAACTCAATACGATTCCTACGGGTACTGTGTCAGAATTAATTTTCTGGGAAAGCGAAAATGATGCACTTCTGGCAGTAAATGCAGCCTACCGGGAACTTGACGGAAACGGGTTGGTGCAACTTGTAACCACCACCGATCTTGCTATGCATGCTCCATCAGGACCACAAACATTATATGACATAGCTGTTGGGACAATCGACCCTACAAACTATTCTGTTCGCGATTATTGGAGACGTTATTGGATTGGCGTAAGAAAAGCAAATGATCCAATAAATAATATTGATAAAATCGAAAACGGGGATCAGGAATTGTTGGCCAGGTTAAAAGCGGAAGCCAGATTCCTGCGTGCTTATTATTACACCATGCTTACTACATTTTGGGGTGATGTTCCGTTGGTTACAGAGCCATTGGGGATTCAGGAGCAGGTTAACCGAAGCAGTAAAGAGGATGTTGTCGATTTTATTATTACTGAATTAGACGCCATTACCGGGACTCTCCCAATTAGTTATACCGGCAATGACATCGGAAGAGCCACCCGTGGCGCAGCATTGGCTTTAAAAGCAAGAGTTGCATTATACAACGGGAGATATACCGCTGCAAGAGATGCAGCCAAAGCCGTAATTGATTTGGATGTGTATGGATTATATCCGGATTATGAAAAATTATTCTGGTATGAAGGACAAGGGTCAGAAGAAGTCATATTCGATCATCAATATGCGGTGGGGTATGATTATACGAACTATGTTGGCAGATCTGCATCTTCGCTTGGAGGCGGATCCGGTATTGATCCATTAAGGGCGTATTTGTTAATACATGAATATAAAGGAGCAGTAGACCCTGAGAATGAATATGCCGGACTTGATCCCCGGTTTGGTTATAATGTTTTATTTCCGGGCGCAGTTATGCCAAACGGAGAAATTTATGACTCAACGCCAACCAGCGAAACACCAGACAGAATATCATCAAGTGAATTTGCCACAAACTATGGGTTTAATGTAAAAAAGGCAATTGACTGGGAAAGGGATGGCGGTAATCCGGAACAATCAACATTGAACTTTATACTGATTCGTTATGCTGATGTGTTGCTTATGTACGCTGAGGCAAAAATTGAATTAAACGAATTGGACGACACTGTATATGATGCCATTAATGAGGTGAGAACACGTCCAACAGTTGAAATGCCAGCTATTACAGGTGGAAAGTCACAAGCGGAGTTAAGAGAGATTGTTAGAAGGGAACGCACCGTTGAATTGGCGTATGAAGGTTTACATTTGTTTGATATGAACCGCTGGCAGACAGGAGAAGCAAAAACTCAGCCGGCACTGGGAATCAGGTACAAGAATGAGAGTGGAGAGTGGGTTATTGTAAATAGAAATCTTACCCGGAATTTTAGGGCTGATAGGGATTATCTGTGGCCCATTCCGCAGGAAGAAGTGGAAGTTAATCCTAATATTGGACAGAATCCAAATTATTAGTGCATTAGCAGACATTTCCGTACCGGGTAATACTAATTAATGCAAGGGACTATATCTTCAGCTTTAAGCGAAGGTATAGCCCTTGAATATAGTTCTCATCGAAGTTTTGTTTAGAACAAAAGATTACAATAGGTGTGTTGAATTCGAAATAAGAATTAATTTCGGGCCAAAAACCAATAAATATGAATTACAATCTAATATATCTGTTGCTGGGTACAATGCTGATCTCTTCTTGTGCCCGGAACAATAATACACTTACGGAAAAGGAGAAAGCAGAAGGTTGGGAACTGCTTTTCGATGGGCAATCTTTGGACAGCTGGAAAATGTATAACGGTGGAGCAGTCACCGGATGGGTGGTGGAAGATGAATGTCTTGTCGCTCTCGGACAGGGAGGAGATATTGGGGGCGATATCATCACAAAAAAACAATATGACAATTTTGAAATCTCCATTGACTGGAAAGCAGGAAAAGGAGGGAATAGCGGTTTAATGTACCATGTACTGGAAGGCGAAAATCTCATTGCGCCTTATTTAACCGGACCCGAATATCAGTTTATTGATGAAGAAGGGTTTGACGGAACATTGGAAGAATGGCAAAAAACGGGATGTGATTATGCCATGCACCTGCCCGATTTAAACAAAAAGAAATTAAACCCCGCTGGAAAATGGAATAACAGCAAAATTATTTTTGATAATGGTCACGTAGAACATTGGCTGAACGGAGAAAAGATTCTTGAGTTTGAAGCCTGGACTCCGGATTGGTATAAAAAAAGAGACAGTGGAAAATGGGAAAAGATGCCTGAATATGGCTTGTCGCCTGTCGGACATATTTGTCTCCAGGATCATGGTGCCAAGTTTTGGTTCAAAAATATTAAGATAAAATCATTGCCTGAGAAGGAAAAGGAGAAAGTTAGCCTTTTCAACGGTCATGATTTAACCGGGTGGAGAATATTTGGTACTGAAAAATGGTGGGCTGAAAATGGCCTTTTGATTTGCGAAAGCGGCCCTGACGAAGAGTATGGTTACCTGGGAACCGAAAGATACTATAAGGATTTTGACTTAACACTCGAATTTAAACAGGAAGCTGACGGGAACAGCGGTGTTTTTATTCGTTCAATAATTGAAGGGACAAAAATAGCCGGCTGGCAGGTTGAAGTAGCACCTAAAAATCATGATACGGGCGGAATTTACGAATCTTATGGAAGAGGATGGCTGGAACAAATCCCGGATGAAAAGGAAAACATATTGAAAGAAAATGACTGGAATACGATGCGGATAAAAGTCGTTGGTGATGAGATTACTACCTGGCTAAACGACATGCAAATGGTCAATTTGAAGGATGAAAAGATTGGAGATGCCGTAGGGCGAATCGCATTACAGATTCATTCCGGGGGAGGAATAAAAGTGTTATGGAGAAATATTGAATTAAAAGAACTATAATTTGTATTATTGAGATTTTTAACAATAAATTCTAAAACAATATGGACTTATCAAGAAGACAATTCTCGAAGATTGCCGGACTGGCAACCGTGGGAACAGTAATTTCATCCAATGCTGTTTGGGCAGCCAACAGCGACACCTTAAAGGTGGGGCTTATTGGATGTGGTGGTCGTGGAACAGGTGCCGCAGAACAGGCACTTAACGCCGATCCAAACGTAGTGCTTACGGCCATGGCCGATGCTTTTTCCGACCACTTGGAAAAATCCTATGAAAGTTTAAAACAAAAATTTGGCGAAAAGGTACAAGTTGAAAACAGTAAGAAATTTGTTGGACTGGATGCCTTTCAAAAATTGATTGACTCGGATGTAGATGTTGTTTTGTTGGCTACGCCACCGGCTTTCCGTCCGGAACATCTTGAAGCAGCGGTGGATGCCGGGAAGCATATTTTCGCAGAAAAGCCATTTGCCGTGGATGCCCCGGGATTGCGCCGGGTAATGCTGGCAGCGCGGAAAGCAAAGGATAAACAATTGTCATTGGTTTCCGGCTTCTGCTGGAGATACCATATTCCAAAACGTGAAACATTCAGCCGCGTACTGGATGGCCAGATCGGCAATGTTCTGGCAGCCGAAGCCACCTACAATACAGGAGAACTGTGGTACAAAGAGCGGCAGAAAGGGTGGTCTGATATGGAATATAAGCTGCGTAACTGGTTGTATTATAACTGGCTTTCAGGAGACCATATAATTGAACAAGCCATCCACAGTATTGATATGCTTTCATGGGCCATGGGCGATGAAGCCCCTGTGAAAGTGAGCGGAACAGGTGGCCGGCAAAAACGGACCGATAAAAAATACGGTAATGTTTACGACCATTTTGCAGTTACCTATGAGTACTCAAATGGTATGAAAGCCTATTTCCTTTGCCGTCAGCAAACAGGAACGAGCCCTTCGTATGCTGTTGAGCTTGTTGGATCGGAAGGAAAGTGTGTGGTAGACTGCAGAACAGGATTGCACGAAATAAAAGGTGAAAATCCCTGGAGATACGATGATAGTACTAAATTTACGGACGAAAATGCATATAAAAAGTCGAAAGTAAAGAATATGTATCAACAGGAACACGATGAGTTGTTTGCCTCCATCCGGGCAGGAAAGCCGATGAATGACGGTGAATGGATGACACGTTCCAACCTGCTGGCTATGGCAGGGCGAATGGCCGCTTATACGGGACAGACAATTTCCTACGAACAGGCCCTTTCGTCAATGGAAGAGCTGTTCCCCGGAAATATATCCTGGAAAACGGACTATGATCTTCCTGTTGCCATTCCGGGAGTAGACAAATTTAAATAAGGATATGATTATGAACAGGAAAAACTTTATTAAATCGGCAGGTTTGATGGCGGGGGCCGCGGCAGTGGCTACCCCGTTTTCCGCCTCAGCAGCCCGGGGAAGTACTCCTTCTGCGGCAAAGGTGACCCTGAAAAAAAGTTTGGGGTTTGGAATGATAAAAGAGGATTTACCGCTGGTTGACAAATTTAAACTGGTCAGGGATCTGGGATTTGACGGAATTGAGCTGAACAGTCCCACCGACATGGACAAGTCAGAAATTCTTGCGGCAAAGGAGAAATCAGGCATTGAACTTCCCAGTGTGGTAAACAGCGACCACTGGAAAAAACCACTTACCGATCCCGATCCGGCGGTGCGGAAAGAGTGCATAAAATCGGTTGCCCAATCGTTGCAGGATGTGAAAGACTTTGGCGGGGATACCGTTTTATTGGTTCCGGGAGTTGTGAATGAAAAGGTGAGTTACGAGCAGGCCTACAATACGGCGCTTGATTCAGTGAGGGAATTAATTCCGTATGCCGAAGAAACCGGAATACAGATTGCCCTTGAAAATGTATGGAACAACTTTTTGATCAGTCCGGTGGAGGCCAAACGTTTTGTGGATGAAATCAACCACCCGTTGGTAGGCTGGTATTTTGACATAGGCAATATCCTGCGCTACGGCTGGCCCGAGCATTGGATAAAAACGCTGAACAGGCGCATTATGAAGCTCCATATTAAAGAATACAGCCGAAAGTTGATGAATGAGGAAGGTCTTTGGGAAGGATTTAAAGTGAAGCTGCTTGAAGGCGACAACAACTGGCCTGAAGTGATGAAAGCAGTCCGTGAAATCAATCACCAGGGAGGATGGTTGACTGCCGAAGTCAGTGGAGGCGACCGGGAACACCTGAAGGATGTTTCCCTCAGGATGGATAAAATAATAGGCTACCTGTAGGTTAGCCAGTAGTTTCCGATTATAAAAAAAAATGAATGCGCCGGGGTGTCTTATTGCATCCCGGCGTTAAAATTTCAGCCGGAGAGGTTATCCTCCGGAGCCAATCCTTACAATCTGTTATATCTCCATTTGTTTCTTCAGTGGCCGGTAGTGGCCAGTATTTTTGGGTCGCTCACATGGTTATAAATGCCTGATGGAAGATAAATGGTAGCTGTCAGTCCGGGCTTTTCTGATAACCAGGATGTCGTAATTTTTCCCCGGGAACATTGGCTTCGTTTCAGCCCATAAAAAGCTCCTTTCCAAAGTGCCAGGCCATTAGTCCGGAAACTATCAGTTTCATCAGCGTACCTGCTAAAAAGCCTATGAAAGAGCCAAAACCGGATTTTAATGCGGCGCCGGAATCTTTGCCTGCGGTGAGTTCTCCTGCCACCGCCCCCACAAATGGCCCCACAACAATTCCAAAAGGCGGAAAAAAGAACAGCCCGATAATCAGTCCGATGATGCTTCCCCAAACGCCCCGTTTGCTTCCTCCGAAACGTTTGGTGCCCCATACTGGTATGGCATAATCAAGCAGATAAACAACCACGGTAATAATACCCCATATAATTAAAAACCGGGGAGAGAAGTGGTATCTCTCTGTAAAATGCAGCAGCAACAAGCCAATATAACTCAGTGGAGGCCCGGGAAGAACCGGAAGTACACCCCCCAGAATTCCTCCAATAATAAAAATGATTCCAAAGCCAATTAAAAGGTAATCCATTGCCTGATATTAAATAGTAGGTGCAAATAAACACAAAATTTGTCCACTATAATATTCATTTTAGCGACGCAACTAAATTTTACCGGGAAGAGTAATTTTTTGTGACTGATTTCTCTGCGGATTGTTGATTAATTCTACAACTGACGGGCAAATTCAACACTTTCGGTGTTAGGCTATTTTTGAATATGTGAAGCGGTAATGGTCTGTTATGTAGTGTTTTTGTGTTCTTTGTTCGGGGTTTTTCTTTTTTTGGAACAGTTTTTTTATCAGTAGCATGGAATGAAAACAATGAAAGTTATGAAAACAAAGTTTAGTATTCTTTTTACCCTGACTGCCATTTTGCTGACCGGGATATTATTCTCTTGTCAACAGCAAAAAAAGAAAGGGAGCGAAGAAAGTATCGAAGAAAAAGTGGAACAGGAAGTTGAAAACTTCGGGAATAGGTTGAGCCAGATTTCTGAGACTGACCCTGCATTTGCCGAAAAACTGGAGGCCGAGCTTGAAACCTTTGAGGCGACAATGGAAGAGTTTAGCGAGGAGATGGAAGCCGCCGGTGAGGATGTCAACAAAGAGGTGGATGAAATAGCCCATACCCTTTTGGCAGAAGCTCGGCAATTAAATCAGAAGTTGGATAGGTGGAGCGAAGATGCAGGAGAAGGTCTTTCTGAATTAAAAAACGAAGTTCAAAAAGACTTTGTTCAGTTCAAACAATCAGTAAATGACTGGTTGAACTAAGTTTCCGGCCCCCAAACACAATTTTTCCTTATTGCTAATAAATAATGCCTTTTGCGTTAGAATTCAGGATGGTCTGCAATTTTCAATGTATATTTGCGGTTCACCAAAAGGCGAATAGTTTCGCCCGAAACTGTAAATTAGCATAGTAATGTTAAATGTTTCCTTAAAAACTTGGTGAACGGCTTGATTATTTATTAAAAAAGTATTTTCTTTGCAAGCCGTAAAAATAATGCGTTTGTTTGTACATCAAGAAATTATATAAAAATGTCACGAGTTTGCCAAATAACAGGGAAAAGAGCGATGGTGGGAAACAATGTCTCTCACTCAAAGCGCAGGGTTAAAAGGAAGTTTAACGTTAACCTGTTTCGGAAAAAGTTTTATCTTCCGAATGAAAAACGCTGGGTTCAGTTGACCGTTTCAGCATCCGGTATTCGCACTATTAATAAAAAGGGCGTCGTAGCCGCCATTCAGGAAGCAAAAGAAAAAGGATTTATCGAAAAAATTTAAAGATACCGCGTAATGGCTAAAAAAGGAAAAGGCAACAGGATTCAGGTTATTTTAGAATGCACCGAGCATAAAGACAGTGGTATGCCGGGTACTTCACGGTATATTACGACCAAAAACAGGAAAAATACACCTGACAGGTTGGAAATGAAAAAGTACAACCCCATTTTGAAAAAAGTTACTGTTCATAAAGAAATTAAATAAAGAATTTGAATTATGGCAAAGAAAGCAGTTGCAACATTACAAAAAGGTGCGGGGAAAGGCCATTCTAAAGTAATTAAAATGGTCAAATCACCTGAGACCGGAGCCTACACGTTCAAGGAGGAAGTGGTTACCAACGATGAGGTAAAAGATTATTTTCAAAAACAATAGGTAATGTAAATACCGAAATCAAAGGAAGCTTTCATCAACCATGGAAGCTTTTTTTGTGTCCGGTTTCCCCCACATTCAGTTACCGAAAATATTGTTAATTTTAGCCACCACAAATTAAGATTCAATGGGAATATTCGGAAGTTTTACCAAAAGTAAAAAGGAGAACCTCGACAAAGGCCTGTCAAAAACAAAGGAAAGTGTTTTTAAAAAGCTGGGACGGGCTGTTGTGGGCAAGTCAAAGGTGGATGATGAAGTACTCGATAACCTGGAAGAGGTGCTGATTACTTCGGATGTGGGGGTGGAAACAACCCTGAAAATTATTGAACGGATTGAAGAACGGGTGGCCCGCGACAAGTATCTTGGGGTTGATGAACTCAATCAAATATTAAAAGAAGAAATTGCCGCATTGCTGGAAGAAAACAATTCGGGCGATGTATCTGACTTCGATCTTCCGGATACGGAAAAGCCTTATGTTATTATGGTGGTTGGGGTGAATGGCGTGGGAAAAACAACTACCATCGGGAAACTCGCCTACCAGTTTAAACAAGCCGGGAAAAAGGTTTACCTTGGCGCAGCGGATACATTCCGTGCAGCTGCCATTGAACAGCTCGAGATTTGGGCAAAAAGGGTAGATGTTCCCATTGTAAAACAAAAAATGGGTGCCGATCCGGCTTCGGTTGCTTACGATTCTCTGTCGTCTGCCAAATCCAACGATGCCGATGTGGTAATTATTGATACGGCCGGAAGGTTACACAATAAGGTAAACCTGATGAATGAGCTGGCAAAAATTAAAAAAGTGATGTCGCGCATTGTTCCGGGAGCGCCTCACGAAGTACTGCTTATCCTCGATGGTTCTACCGGACAGAATGCTTTTGAACAGGCCAAACAGTTTACCAAAGCCACAGAAGTAACGTCGCTGGCCCTTACCAAACTTGACGGAACTGCAAAGGGGGGAGTGGTAATTGGTATTTCAGATCAGTTTAAAATTCCCGTAAAATACATTGGAATTGGAGAAAAAATGGAACACCTCCAGATTTTCAGGAGGCGTGAGTTTGTGGAATCGCTTTTTTCGGAAAGCTAAAACCTGCTATTTTTCAGTTGTGTTTTTCTTTTTTTCGGGGTGATGAGGCAATGCAATATCCTCTGCGACCAGTTCCCATCCGACCGATTCTATAAGTTGTCTTATTATGGCAATGGTGTCGGCAGCCTGGTTCCGGGTAATGTCAAAAAGGTAACTACGTTCGATTTTGTCGCGAATAAACTCTTTCGATTTTTTATTCATGTTGGTCAGGTCCAGTTCCGAAAATTTATTGATAATTCCTTTTTGTACATCGTAATATTCCAAATCAGTGTCCATGCTTAAAATTTCGGGTTTGGGGAAATGTGAAAGTTTAACCCGCTTTTTCCCCGGTTGCATTTCGATATGGATTTTTGCCAGGTCGAAACCGATGAGCACTTTTGCTTTTACAATCAGCAGCGCTTTTTTCTCCAGTTGAAGCAACTTAAAAAAAATGCTTTTCCCGTCGCGATGGGAAAAAACTTCTGAAAATTCGCCTTCTACAGTGATAAGCTTACAAACATGCCTGATTTTGTCGAGCAGTATTGTTGACTGAACCTGTGTGCCCTGAACACTCCGTTTTTTAAAAAACCAGGTTGTGCCGACCACTCCTCCAGCCAGTCCAAGCAAAACTCCCAACAAAATCAGGGTTTCCATAAATTTTAGTTTAATGAACTAATATAGAACTTTTTAAGTAAACCTTCGCCCACGTGTACAATAAATTCCGAAGTTGTATTAATTTATGCTCCCTATTCCTTGTCCCCCTCCTTATCTTCTGATGTCTTTGTTTCGTTTGTTTCAACGGCGGGTAAAAAATATTCAGCAATCTTAAATACAGGAAAATCTTCGGAGAGGATACCTAAATTTGCCGCGCAGGCAATTACTAACTTTTCTTCAGGGTAAATAATGAGTATGGCTCCACCTCCGGTAACATTGCCGGCTTTACCGAATATCTTCCGGCCCTCTCTGTCCGCCAAAGTCATCCAGCCATTGGTCATTTGTGCCGGCATATTGTTTTGCAACATCACGGGTTCGAAGAGTCTTTTTTTTAGTTCTTCGGAGAGGTAATCGGAATAAAGGAGGGCATTTCCAAATTTGACCAAATCTTCCGCATTGGAAAGCAGTCCCTCTGAAGGAGTCTTGAAACGCATATCCCTTGTGGTTGCATTTATTACCTGCGAAATGTAATTGTGATCGAAAAAATCAGATCGCCCTATGATGGGAATCAGCGGATTATCCGGCAAAGTGTTTTCCAGCTTCAGGGTGTCAGTCACATATTCCTCTAATATTTTAGGAAAATGTTTTCCGGAAACTTTTTCCATCACAGCACCCAGCAAATTGTAATTAAAAAGATTTGGAACCTGGTATATGCCGGGGGGAACAGCAAGCGAATCATCCTTGAAAATATCAATGCCTTTTATGAGGCTGGTATTCAGGGCACGCCAATCTCTTTCTGTCTCTCTTGGATTTCTGATACCTGAAGTTTGGTTAACAAGATGTTTAAGGGAAAGGTTGAACCGCTTCTCCGGAAAATCGGGAAAATAGTGCCAGACGGCGGAGTCCGGATGTAATGTCCCCTCTTCAACCATTTTTTGGTAGATGAATGCAGTAAACAGTTCCGAAATTTCACCAATCCTGAATTTGGTGGATCGGGTTGCGGGACTCTCCAGATCTTTCGATGCAAGTCCAAGTCCTTCAGAATAAAGTATTTTTCCCTCTTTAGCAATGGCAACGGTTGCTCCCGGTACAAAATTTTGCGTAAGGAAAAAAGCAACATCTTTTCGGGCTGCCTTTATTTCATCAATGTACTTTCGGTCGTAAATGATATCGTTTTTTTGCTTTTTACAACCAGAAAGGTTAACTAAAACAACAAGTAAAATGAAAAGCTTAAAAATTCTTCCTACCATAATTAAAAACGTTAGTCATTTATAATTTTATTTTTGTTCCATCTCTTCGGGGTAATCTCAGTGTCAGCTAGCTGCTACATTTGTTTTTTCATTTTCCGAACGCGCAATGATTACGGCACCGCAGCTGTCGCTCCATACATTAACAGAAGTTCGCAGCATATCGAGGATACGATCTACGGCAAGGATAAGTCCGATTCCTTCTAAAGGAAGTCCCACAGCTGTTAGCACAACTGTAATCATTACGAGGCCTGCCATGGGAATACCGGCGGCCCCAATGGAAGCAAGCAGTGCTGTTACCACCACCAGAGCCTGTTGCCCAAAGGTAAGATCTATGCTGTAGGCCTGCGCAATAAATATGGCAGCCACGCATTCGTACAGTGCCGTGCCGTCCATATTTATGGTGGCTCCCAAAGGAAGGGTAAAGCTGGATACTTTATTGGACACTCCACTGTTATTTTCCAGTGCATCCATCGTGAGCGGTAGTGTAGCGCTCGAAGATGAGGTGGAAAATGCAGTGAGTAGAGGAACCGTCATATTTTTCAAATGGGCATAGGGTTTTGCTTTCCCGATAAAACGTACAATGAGGGGAAGAGAAATCAATGCATGAATAAGTAGTGCAACAACCACACACAGGCTGTAAATGGCCAGACTGCCTGCAACACTTGCCAGATCATCCGAATTCCTGTGGACTTCAGCAGAAACAATTCCAAAGATTCCCAGCGGTGTGAACTTAATAATAAAGAGAGTGATTTTCATCATCACATCGAAAACTGCATCGAAAAAGGTGCTTAATGATTGCCTGTGTTTTTTTTCTACCCGTGTAATAAAATAGCCAAAAAGAATAGCAAAAAATATTACAGGAAGAATTTCTCCCTGCGCCATTGAACCAATAATATTATCAGGAATAAGCCTGTAAAAAATATCTTTTACCGAACCAGCCTGATCGGCCAGTCCTTCTACTGATTTGGAAAATCCCAGATCCACCCCAACACCGGGTTTTATGAGGTTTACAACGGTCAACCCGGTTAAAATAGCAAGCGTACTGGTAAATATGTAATAAAATAACGTCTTTATACCCAGTCTGCCCAGGTTTTTACCGTCGCCCATGCTGGTAACACCACTAATGATGGAACTGAAAATAAGTGGAATAATTACCATGGTTAATGCCCGCAGGAAAATATTTCCCATCCACGAGACATATTTAACCCCCTGGGGAACAAAATACCCGAAAAGTACAGCCAGAATAAGAGCAATCAGTATTTGCCAGTGCAGTTTGATCCGCATTTTTATATTATTGTTTTATGTCGGTTTATTAAAGGGGTGCTAAATTAGTTTTTTTAGGATACATGACAAATTGCAAATAATGCAATTTAACCTGAAACAAGTGTTTTTATTAATTCTACAAACTCATAGATTTCCCTTTCAGTGGTGTCGAATGAAGTCATCCAGCGTACCTCCGATTCTTTTTCGTTCCATATATAGAAGAAAAAATGCTCCTGCAATGGTTCGATAATTTCTTGCGGAACCCGGGCAAATACTCCGTTAGCTTCTACGGGTTGGGTGATTTTTATGCCCGGAATTTTTGCTACTTCAGCCTCCAGCAGTTTTGCCATTCTGTTGGAGTGAGAGGCTGTTTCTTTCCACAAGTCATCTTTGAAATAGGCCTGAAACTGTGCCCCCACAAACCGCATTTTAGAATAGAGTTGCATACTTTGTTTGCGCAGGTATTTGGTTTCTGTAGTGAGTTCCTGATTAAAAAACAATACCGCTTCACCCATCATCATTCCGTTTTTTGTGCCGCCAAAGGAAAGTACATCCACGCCGCAATCTTTGGTAAAGGATTTGAAATCCATGTTTAATGTTACGGCGGCGTTGGCAATCCGGGCGCCATCAATGTGCAGGAACATGTTGTGTTGGTGTGCAAGGTCGGCCAGTGCCCTGATTTCGGCCGGTGTGTAAACGGTTCCCATTTCAGTTGCCTGCGAAACCGAAATGACCCGTGGTTGGGAATGGTGTTCAAAGTTGAATCCTTTCAGGTGATGTTGAATAGATTCCGGTGTAAGCTTGCCATTTACGGGCTCTGTTGGCAGCAATTTACAACCTGTAAATTTTTCCGGTGCGCCGCATTCGTCTTCCTCAATATGTGCTGTTTCGGCACAAATGATGGAGTGAAAACTCCGGGTGATGGAAGAAAGCCCTAATACATTGGCACCGGTACCGTTAAAAACAAAAAACACCTCGGTATCTTCTCCAAATTTTTCCCTGAATATTTCAATGGCTTTTGCGGTGTAAGAATCGTTGCCATAGCCAATAACGTGCCCGTGGTTTACTTCTTCCATCGCCTTAAAAATGGCAGGGTGGACACCCGAATTGTTGTCACTTGCAAATCCTTTTTTCATACCTTGTTTTATATTTTTCAGACCGTTGTCCGTTCCTTTGAATCTAAATCTTTACTTTTAACCAGTATAAAGAAAGAAAAAATCATACGTTTTTGAAAATGGATAAAGCAGCCATTTTTTGGTTCAGGCGCGATTTGCGGTTGCATGATAATCATGGGCTATGGCAGGCATTAAAATCCGGATTACCTGTGCTCCCGGTGTTTATTTTCGATACGGAAATCCTCGGGAAACTTTCTTCCGGAGACGATGCCCGTGTGTCATTTATATATGCTGAAGTTAAGAAACTGAAGGAGGAATTGGAAAAGAAAGGCAGCTCCCTGTGGGTATTCCATGGGAAGCCTTTGGCGGCATTCAGAAAATTGTTTCGCGGGATAAAGGTAGAAGCGGTTTTTACCAATAAAGATTATGAACCTTATTCCCGGCAACGTGACGCCAAAACTGATCGGTTTTTTAGGTCGGAATGTGTTGATTTTTTTCTGTTTAAAGACCAGGTAATTTTTGAAAAAAGCGAGGTAGTGAAAGACAATGGCGAACCGTACACTGTTTTTACTCCTTACAGCAAAAAATGGAAACAGGTTTTAAACGGGAAGAAAATTTCTTCATTCCCTTCTGAAGAGAGGTTGGAAGGGTTGTTGAAAATTGACCCGCTCCCATTTCCCAAACTGAGCGATTTAGGATTTAAAAAAAGTTCTCTCGTGGTTCCGCCACCGGAAATTACAGAAGATGTTATTCGAAATTATGCCCGGACACGTAATTTGCCTGCTATACGCGGAACTTCCCGGTTGGGCGTTCATTTACGGTTTGGCACGGTTAGTATCCGCGAATTAATCCGGAAAGCAGAGAAATGGTCGGAAGTTTTTTTGAATGAGCTTATCTGGCGGGAGTTTTTTAGTAGTGTTTTATGGCACTTTCCGCAAGTGGAGAATCAGGCATTCAAATCAAAATACGATTTTATTCCTTGGAGAAATAATGAAAAAGAGTTTGAAAGGTGGTGCTGTGGGGAGACGGGGTATCCGCTGGTAGATGCCGGAATGCGGGAACTGAATGCCACCGGATTTATGCATAACCGGGTACGGATGGTTACGGCCAGTTTTTTAACCAAACACCTGCTTGTCGATTGGCGCTGGGGCGAAGCCTATTTTGCTGAAAAGTTGCTCGATTTTGAACTGGCATCAAATAATGGAAACTGGCAGTGGGCTGCCGGTACTGGCTGCGATGCAGCGCCTTATTTTCGGATTTTTAATCCTGAAAGCCAGCAGAAAAAGTTTGATCCTGAAGGCCAGTATGTGCGGAAATGGGTGCCGGAAGTGAACACTCCTTCTTATCCGAAACCCATGGTAGAACATAAAATGGCCAGAGAGCGGGCGTTAAAAACATACAAGGAGGCGTTAAAATGAAAATCAAGAGTAGACCTCCCGACCTGTTCTTAGTAGCCGGAAAAATATTTAATTTACTTCCCTTCCTGCAGCCACTCCAGGATCCTCCGGTTTTGCGGGCCGGTTACAGGAGATAACGACTCAACTACATGCCCCTCTTCATCTACCAGGAATTTTTGAAAATTCCAGATAACTTTTGCATCAAGTACGCCGTTCTGTTCGCTGCTTGTCAACCATTTGTAAACTCGATGAATGCTGTCGCCTTTAATCGAAATTTTTTCCATCATCAGAAAACTGACACCGTATTTTTGTGTGCAAAATTCTTTGACTTGCCCATTGTTTCCAGGCTCCTGGCTGCCAAAATCATTACTGGGAAAACCGATAATTTCAAAATCATCGCCTCCATATTCTTCATATAACTCTTGCAATTTTTTGAACTGATGCGTCAGGGCACATTCCGAAGCTGTATTTACAATCAGAACCTTTTTGCCTTTCAGCAGGGAAAAATCAAACAGGTTGCCGTCAATGGTACGAGCGCTGAAATCATGCAATGTGCTGAACTGCGTAAAAGCATGAAGACTGCCCAGCAGGAGAAGCGTTAAAAGAATTGAACGTTTTCGCATACTGATCTAAAAAAATAAAGGTGAAATGTAATGAAAGTTTGGCTTTTCCGGTAATAAAATCGGTAGTTGTTGATAAGTTTTGCCGGGTAAAAAAACAGAATTGTTTATCTTTGGTCGATTGAGAAAGACCACGGAGTAAATGGAAAATTTTATTGTTTCAGCGCGAAAATACAGGCCCGATTCGTTTGACACGGTTGTGGCACAATCGTCCATTACCACCACCCTGAAAAATGCCATTAAAAACAGCCAGTTGGCACATGCTTACCTGTTTTGCGGTCCGCGTGGGGTGGGGAAGACGACCTGCGCCCGTATTTTTGCCAAAACAATCAACTGCTCCAACCTTTCGCCCGAAGTGGAGGCGTGTAACGAATGTGAATCATGCAAAGCATTTAATACCAGTCGTTCGTTTAATATTCATGAATTAGATGCCGCTTCCAACAACTCGGTAGACGATATCAGGCAGCTTATCGACCAGGTGCGAATTCCCCCGCAGGTGGGAAAATACAGCGTTTATATTATTGATGAGGTACACATGCTTTCATCACAGGCTTTTAACGCTTTTCTTAAAACACTGGAAGAACCGCCGAAACATGCTATTTTTATTTTGGCGACAACCGAAAAACACAAAATTATCCCTACAATTTTGTCTCGTTGCCAGATTTTTGATTTTAACAGGATTGGCATTTCCGATATAGCCGGGCACCTGGAGTACGTAGCTAAAAATGAAGGGGTAACGGCAGAAAAGGAAGCACTGAATATTATTGCCCAAAAGGCTGATGGAGCTATGCGTGATGCCCTTTCCATTTTCGACCAGATTGTTAGTTTTTCAGGGAAGGACATTACCTATCAGGATGTTATTTCAAACCTTAATGTGCTGGATTACGATTATTATTTCAGACTGGTAGAACATTTTGTGAAGAATGAAGTGCCTGATTCCCTGATGATTTTTGATGACATTTTAAATCACGGCTTCGACGGACATCATTTTATAAACGGACTGAGCAGCCATTTACGTAACCTGTTGGTTTGTAAAGATCCGGTTACGGTGCAGTTACTTGAGGTGAGTGGAGAAATTAAAGATCGTTATAAAGTACAGGCGGCTTCTTGTGAAAATGACTTTTTACTAAAAGCGCTGGAAATAAGTAATGAGTGCGACATGCAGTACAAAATGAGCCAAAATAAGCGGCTGCTGGTAGAACTGGCAATTGTACGGATAGCGCAGCTGACCTTAAAAAAAAAATAGCTGACAACACTGGTCCCGACGATATTCTGGAACCTATATTTTTGGATCAACCCCCTTCTGAAGCGCCCAAAAAAGACGCAGAACAAAAGAAATCACCTCCGGTTGATGCGCCGGTAAAAAAGCCTGTAAGGAGGCTTTCGCGCGGAGCCAAAAGTCCTTCCATTAAAGATGCTCTTGCCGGGAAATTCAGCGAAGAAAAGCTGTCAGCTAAAGAACAACACGAAATCTATACCAGTGTTGGTGAAACGAGAGATTTTACTCCTGAAGCGCTTAAAATGAAGTGGGATGAATTTCTGATACGGCTTGATGATCGCCCGAATCTTAAATCAACTCTTTCAAGGACTCCCAAAATAGAAGATGGGTATCAACTGGTGCTGGAGATTGATAATTCGGTACAGGATGATCTGATAAACAGCATTAAGCCGGAATTGATTTCGTGGTTACGAAAAGAACTGAGAAACTCCAAAATCCACTTGATTACCCGGATAACAGAAGTCGAAAAGGAAAAACTTATTTATACCGATTCGGAAAAATACATGGAGATGCTGAAGAAAAATCCCCGCCTGGAGTTGCTCAAACAAAAGTTCAAACTCGATTTTGAATAAGAAAATTCAGGGAGCCAGCCTTTTTATATCCCAGCCATTTTCAGTCTTTTCATACAAAATACGATCGTGGAGCCGGTTGACACGTCCCTGCCAGAATTCTATTTTTTGCGGAACAACCCGGTAGCCTCCCCAATCCGGGGGAAGGGGAGGACGTTCACCATCAAACTGCTTGCTGAATTTTGCGAATCGCTTTTCCAGGTATTCCCTCGAAGGAATGACTTCACTTTGTTCGGAGGCCCAGGCACTAATCTGGCTTTCAACCGGCCTTGAGTGGAAATATTTTTCCGAGATCTCCCTGCTTGTTTTTTCCGCAAACCCTGAAATATGAATTTGCCGCTCAAACGACGACCAGTAAAAGTGGAGCCCAACAGCCTGGTTTTCCTCTATTGCCTTTCCTTTTTCGCTGTTGTAGTTCGTAAAGAAAACAAAACCGTTTTCATCAAAAAATTTGAGTAAAACAATTCGCGAACGGGGAAACCCGTCGCTGCCCAGCGTTGACAATGTTATGGCAGTGGGTTCTTTTTCTTCCGAATCAAGAACATCTTCCATCCATTTCTCGAATTGTTCGAAAGGGTTTTTCGCAATATTTCTCCGGGAAATTCCCGGAAAGTTGTACTCATTTCTTACGGCATCAATCTTCATATTTCTTTTTAACCAATTAAGAATCAAAAAATTTGCTATTGTATATCTATGAACATTTTTTTTAAGGAAATGTTTTTTATTTGATGGAGGAAGGTATTTTTTAGTATAAATTTTTAAATGATGAGCTATGAAAAGATGGTTTGTTTTTTTGATGGTTGTTGCCTTTTTCCCGGCAGTCGCCGGTACCGGCACGCTTGAAATAGGGGGAAAAGTAACCCACTCCGATGTGAAAATGCTGGATGTTTCAGGAGAAAAAGTTTCCCTGGCTGACGTAGCCAAAGAAAACGGACTTCTGGTAATGTTTTCAAGCAATACCTGCCCGTTTGTTCAGCAATGGGAAAGCCGCTTCCCTGAAATTAAGAAATGGGCAGATAAGAATAATGTGGGAATGATTGTTTTGAATTCCAATTATAAAAATCGCGACGGAGTTGACTCTTATGAGGAAATGCAGAAGCGTGCCCGTGAGAAGAATTATAATTTTTACTATGTGGTGGATAAGGAAAGCAAAATTGCCAATGCCTTTGGAGGGCAAACCACGCCGCATGTATTCTTGTTTGACAGCCGCATGGAGTTGGTTTACAAAGGAGCTATCGACGACAATTACAAGAGCGCCGATGCCGTAAAACAGGCGTATCTGAAAGATGCTATTTCCAGTATTGCCAAAGGGGAGAATGTGGCTATTGCTGAAACAAAACCGATTGGTTGCAGCATTAAAAGGAAGCAGGATTAGTAGCTTTATTCTTTAATCAAGTACGCAACCTGAGAAGATCGCAAAAGAGACGAAAGCTATCTTTTGTGTGTTTGAATGAATACAGATGGCCTTTCCATGAGGGGCAGGCATAAAATTCAAAAGAGATTAGCGGAAAAAACTGAAATTGACTTTTCCGTATTGGCGAAGTTCTGCAAAGTTTGGCCATTTGGTGAATTCATAACTTTTGGGGTGTTCCAAAATTAACAGTCCCCCTTCACGGAGAACATTTGCTTCGAAAACTGCAGCCGGGATTTTGTCGAGCCAGGGGGCATCAAAAGGAGGATCAGCAAAAATAATGTCGAAATCCTGCCGGCAATATTTCAGAAACCGGAAAACGTCATCGCGAACAATCTGTGCATTGGTTATGCCAAGTTTCTCCACCACATCATGTATGAAGCGCACATGACCTGGATTTTTTTCGACAAGAGTCACTGCTTCTGCTCCGCGGCTGATAAATTCATAGCCAATACTCCCGGTTCCGGAAAACAGATCCAGCACCTTCATTTCTGAAAAATGATAACTGTTTGTCAGGATATTAAATAATGCCTCCTTGGCAAGATCAGTGGTTGGCCGCGCCGAAAACTTTTTGTTCGGTGTAAAAATTCTTCCTTTGTATTTGCCTCCAACTATTCGCATATTCAGGGTAACGTAAAAAAGCGGTGCAGAGGCTCCGTAAAAGTGTTCGTATCAAAATTTATTTCCGGCGAGAGGAAGGAGGTGTTGCTGAAATAGTTGGAAAGACCGGAATAAAGTTCTCCGTCAGGAAGGATTTCACCTGTTAGTAGCAGCTCAGTCTCTTTTACACTAATGCCTTGTTGTTTTAGTAAGGAGAGTACATAGTAGATAACATCGTTTGTATGGAAAAAATCAAAACTGTTGGCTGCCTGCAACTTTCCTTGAGCGTAGAGCAACAGGCAGAAACTTTTTTTTCCAAAAAGCAATGCCAGGGTGTGACTGCCCTTTTCTGCCCTTTTTTGCAGTTTCTGAATCAGAAGGGTAACCGGATGCAACAGGGAGTGTCCGGGAAATATCTTGCCGATTACTTTCGAAAATGAATCAGGTACCGGGAAAAGCAAATTTCCGTTAATGGCAGGAATGTAATTATCCTTAACCGGATAACTGCTTTCTTTTCCGAAAACCAGGCTGAAAATTTCGGTTTGGTTTTCGTAATGATACCATTCTCCGGGAATCAGGGAAAATTTATCCGTGAGAAGTAAGATGAGGGTTTTAGCATATTTTTTTTGAATCAGTTCGTGTGATTCATACCACTCAGTGAAACGACGTGCCAGAAAATTTGGAGAACTAATGGTGACAGGGAAATTCTCTAAAACCAGCAGACGGTTTTCATCCGGATGAACAACAGAAAAAGAAAATCCATCCAGGCTGACCTGGATGGATAGTATATATTTTTCAGTTTGGCTAAAATCGAATTTCAGATCTTTAATCGGGTCAACCATTTCGGATTACTCCCAGTTACCGGCATTGTTAACGGTTTCGGTAAGTGATCCCACTTTCAGCCCGGGATATTTTTCATTCAACCTGCTTTGTTCGTTCAGGTTGATTACATATTGCCTGTCAAGACCCCTTAAAATAACATTGTTATGCGCTTTGGCCTCGAATACGGGAACTTTAATTCCGGAACCGGTAGTAATAACATTGGATCCCAGCATAAATTCAGCAACCGTATCAGAGAGCGGCACGTATTTCAAATCTTTTGGTTTGAAAGAGCTTTCAAACAGACTTTCCTTAACACTGTTTTTAATCGTGTCGCGGATAATCAATCCCATGCGCAAGGCTTTTCTTTCCGTTAACCCAGCCTCTATCATGCTGTCTGTCAGTTCTCCAACTTTTCTTACGTTTCTAACAGAATCGTATTCTACAAAATGTATCAGGGTGTCCCAGTCTCCTGTAAACCGGCCGTAAACATCTTTATACGCCAATTGGGCTTTCCGAATGTCTTTCAGCCTTTGAATAGTTACATCGTAACGATCCGTTTTTGTTTTTTCGAAGTCAATCGGATGCTGGATGCCCTGGTAAATAAGATAGGTTAAACCTATCGCAACAATAACAAGCAAAATCTGAATAATGGTTCTCATCTTTATCGTTTTAATAAGATTATCGTCGATTGCTTGCAAAATTATAAAAAAAAATAAATTACCTTCCTTTGCTCTTTGTTATTTTAGCAGGCATGATTAAAAATCATTTAAAGACTTTATTAGAGCAGAATTTACCTTTTGCTCCAACTGTGTGCCAGTCAGAGTTAATCGAAGGTTTATCCGGATTTATTACGTCGGAAAACCAGGATAAAATATTACTGGTAAAAGGTTTTGCCGGAACCGGGAAGACAACCATGATCAATACCCTGGTACAAACACTTAAATCACTTAAAATACAGACTGTTCTGATGGCCCCCACTGGCAGGGCTGCCAAGGTAATGGCGGGATATGCCGGAATGACGGCTTTTACCATTCATAAAAAAATATACCGGCAACAGTCGTCTGCCGATGGAATGGGCCGGTTTGTCCTCGACAGGAACCTTCATAAAAATACATGGTTTGTGGTGGACGAGGCTTCCATGATTTCCAATGAAAGCAATGAAAATTCGGTTTTTGGAACCGGAAGGCTACTGGACGATTTGCTGGAATATGTCTATTCCGGATTTAATTGCCGGTTGGTGATGGTTGGTGACACAGCCCAGCTTCCGCCTGTAGGATTGAGTATAAGCCCGGCTTTAGAGGCAGATACCCTGAGAATGCATGGTTTTGAAGTAGATGAGTATGTGTTGACGGAGGTCGTCAGGCAGGCTTCCGATTCCGGAATTTTATCCTGTGCAACACAAATAAGGCAACGGATTGAACAGGGGAACCAATCCGGTTTTTTTCCATTGAAAATGGATTTGCTCGACGATGTTATCCAAATTTCGGGGGAAGACCTGATTGAGCGTATCTCTTCGTGTTACGGGCAATACGGACTTTTTGAGACCACTATTGTTACCCGTTCGAACAAAAGGGCGAATTTGTACAATAAAGGAATCAGAGGGGCGATTCTTTACCGGGAAAATGAAATTGAAAAAGGTGATTTGCTGATGGTGGTAAAAAATAACTACTATTGGGCTGGAGAGGATGAAGGAATCGATTTTATTGCCAACGGAGATATTGCCGAGGTGATTTCCATTTACGGGTATGAAGAATTGTATGGTTTTCGTTTTGCTGACGTTTGCCTCCGGTTTGTGGATTATGAGGATGTGGAACTCGACTGTAAGATTTTTCTGGATACCCTCTCCATTGAATCTGCTTCCTTTTCCTATGAAAAAAACCGGCAGCTTTTCGAGGCCGTTTCGGAAGATTATGCTGAAATCGGAAATAAACAAAAGCGCTGGAAAAAGATTAAGGAGAACTCCCATTTTAATGCGCTTCAGGTTAAGTATGCTTATGCTCTAACCTGTCATAAAGCGCAGGGCGGACAATGGAAAGCTGTTTTTGTCGATCATGGTTATCTGGTGGAAGAGATGCTTGATCAGGAATATTACCGATGGCTTTATACGGCTTTTACCCGGCCGGTAGAACAATTGTTCCTGGTGAATTTTCACAGAAGCTTTCTTGAGACGGCAGAGATGGAATGATTTTTATTTTTTTACAGAATAGGTTTTTCCATCGATGGCAACCTCTGTATTGCTGAAAATCGTTTGGGCCTCTTCTAAAAAAGGCTCTACCTCTTTGTACCGCGTTGAAAAATGACCGATGATTAATTTCCCGGCATGTGCCATTTGAGCTGTTTTGGCTGCATCTAAAGCGGTGGAATGGTAAGTCCTTTCAGCCCAATCACGCAGCTCTTCGGTGAAGGTAGCCTCGTGGTAAAGCAAATTCACGCCCTGGATCGTTTCAACTACCTGGGGGTAGAACGCCGTATCAGAACAAAAAGCGTAGGAGCGGGGGGGAGGAGGGGGAGTTGTTAGTTTTGCGTTGGGAACAACTTCTCCTTCGGCAGTTAAAAAGTCTGCCCCCTGTTTTATCGCCCTGATTTGGGCGACAGGAATTTGGTATTGTTCAATACATTCCTTTTTAATATTGGCCTCTTTCGGCTTTTCGCGGAATAAAAAACCGCAACAGTTAATGCTGTGTTTTAGCGGAAAAGAAATCACTTCCACTTTTTTGTCTTCAAAAATGAGTTGAGGCTTTTTAAAATTTAAAGGGTGAAAAATCACTTTGAACTGCATTTCTCCCTTTAAAAAATCGAGTTGGGTCTGGATAACATCTTTTAGTTGGGAAGGGGAATAAATGTGGATGTCGTTTTTCAGTCCCAGCAGATTAAAGGTCGAAATTAACCCGATTAATCCGTAAAAATGATCCCCATGCAGGTGAGAAATGAAAATGTGTTTTATTTTTCCGAAAGCGATTTTTTGCCGGCGGATTTGAATTTGTGTTCCTTCTCCGCAATCGATCAAAAAAAACCGCCCAAGTACATTAAGTACCTGGGCGGTAGGATATCTTTCAGAAGTCGGTATGGCGGAACTGCTTCCCAGTATGGTTAACTCAAAAGGCATTTCCACTTACATCTCCTTCTTTCTGTTTAGCAACTTCTCGGCTTCATCAACGGTTTTCGTAATAAGAAGAACGGTGTGAAGCATTGAAATTTTTATCAGGTGATCCACGTCGGGCTGTAACCCACAAAGGATAAAAGTACCGATAGTGTCTTCACATAACCTGTTGCCAATTAAAATGGCCCGCAGTCCCGATGAATCGCAATATTTACATTTGCTCATATCGAGTACAATGTTTTTTTCACCATTGTTGTTCAACACTACAAACTCTGTCTTTAAATCCGGAGCGGTATTTGTGTCGAGCCTTTCGGTGTTCACCTTAACAAGGGAGAACCCTTCCTTTTTGAGAATTTCGATTGCCATGTCACAATTTACGAAATTCCGGCTAAAAATATATTAACCGAATCCGGATTAATTTTCCTTATCTTCTGTTTTCTCCTTTTTCTCTTTTTTCTCCAACTGTGATTTCAGTGCAGCCAAATCAGAGATGTCACCCAGGGTGGTTTTTTCGATATTGTCGTTCACTGCTTTCACCGCTTTTTTGGTTGAACGCGTTTGCGATTTCCGTTTTGATGAATCTTCAGCACGTTTTATATCTTCAAATACCCTGGAGTGTGAAACGATGATCCGTTTAGCCGATTTATTGAACTCAATCACTTTGAAATCCAGTTTCTCATCTTGTTTCGCCTGCGTTCCGTCTTCTTTAACAAGATGACGCGGAGTTGCAAATCCTTCTACGCCGTAAGGCAGGGCAACAATAGCACCTTTGTCCATCAGGTCTACAACGGTACCTTCGTGGATGGAATCGGTGGTGAATATGGTTTCAAATACATCCCATGGATTTTCTTCCAGTTGTTTATGGCCAAGGCTCAAACGACGGTTTTCTGTGTCGATGTCGAGCACTACCACTTCGATTTCTTCGCCAATAGAAGTGAATTCTGATGGGTGTTTGATTTTTTTCGTCCAGCTTAAATCGGAGATGTGGATAAGTCCGTCCACTCCTTCTGTGATTTCAACAAACACACCGAAGTTGGTAAAGTTGCGGACAATAGCTTTGTGCTTGGTTCCCACACCGTAGTTTTCTTCGATTTTTTCCCACGGGTCGTTTTTCAGCTGTTTCATACCCAGCGACATTTTCCTGTCTTCGCGGTCGAGTGTCAGAATGACTGCTTCCAATTCGTCGCCTACTTTCAGGAAATCCTGTGCACTGCGAAGGTGCTGACTCCATGACATTTCCGAAACGTGGATTAATCCTTCCACTCCCGGAGCTATTTCTACAAATGCACCGTAGTCGGCAAGTACAACCACTTTGCCTTTTACTGAGTCGCCTACTTTCAGGGTTTCATCCAGTTTATCCCATGGGTGCGGAGTTAACTGTTTTAGACCCAATGCAATTCGTTTTTTGTCGTCGTCGAAGTCGAGGATAACTACATTCAGTTTCTGATCCAGTTCCACAATTTCGGTTGGGTGATTGATTCGTCCCCATGAAAGGTCGGTAATGTGAATAAGTCCGTCCACACCGCCGAGATCCATAAATACCCCGTATGAAGTGATATTTTTGACAGTACCTTCCAGTACCTGGCCTTTTTCAAGTTTGGCAATAATCTCTTTTTTCTGTTGTTCAAGTTCCGCTTCAATCAATGCTTTGTGAGAAACTACCACGTTACGGTATTCATGATTGATCTTAACGACTTTGAACTCCATGGTTTTGCCAACAAATACATCATAGTCGCGAATTGGTTTCACATCAATTTGTGAGCCAGGCAGGAAGGCTTCGATACCGAAGACATCCACAATCATACCGCCTTTTGTGCGACATTTGATATATCCTTTTATTATTTCATCATTTTCGAGTGATTCATTCACACGTTCCCAAGAGCGTGTAGCACGCGCTTTTTTGTGCGAAAGGATCATCTGTCCCTTTTTGTCTTCCAGGCTTTCGATGTAAACATCTACTTTGTCCCCTACTTTTAATTCGGGGTTGTAGCGGAATTCGTTCAGGCTGACAATACCATCTGACTTGTAGCCTATGTCAACAACCACTTCGCGTTTGTTCAAAGCGATGACAGTGCCTTCCAGTACCTCTTTTTCGGTCACTGTATTCAGCGTGTTGTCATACATCATTTCCAGATCAGCACGTTGTTTTTCAGAATAGGAATCAATTCCGCTTTCAAGGCTGCTCCAATCGAATTCTTCTGTTTCTTTAGAGGCTGTTTCAGTTTCGGCTTCAGCTTCTGCCTTAACTTCTTCTTTGGGCTCATCCGTTGCTTCTTCATTTACTTCTGCAGCAACTTCTTCGCTTTTTACCTCTTCTGTTTCTTTTGTTTCAGCTTCTGCTGCCTGCTCTTCTTCTTTAGCTTCTACAGGCTCTTCAGCTTTAGGGGTTTCTGTTGTTTCAGGAGTTTCTTCTCCGGGCTTTTCTGTAGCCGCTTTTTCTTCCTGAACAGGAGCTTCAGTTATTTGCTGTTCTTCCTGTTCTACTTTTTCATTTTTCTTTTCAGTCATGCAATTCTTAATAAATTAATAAGTTAGACATTATACTTGTTCTTAAATCGCGCGCAAAAATATAACTTAATTCACTTATTTCAAAGGTTTTCAGTATTTTATTTTGCCGGATTGACGATTTCGTTACATTGCGGAACATCCCGGAAATTAAAAGATGATACGAATTAATTTTATTAATTTTGAAATTCATTTTTAAAAAAGATGACATAAAACCAGATAACATGAAAGGAATAATTCTCGCTGGTGGCGCCGGAACGCGGCTTTACCCCATCACACGATCGATTTCAAAACAGATTATACCGGTTTACGATAAACCGATGATATATTACCCCTTGTCAGTACTTATGCTGGCCGGAATTCGGGAAGTTCTGATTATTTCTACTCCTACTGATATTAAGTTGTATGAGGAACTTTTTGGTGACGGAAGCCAGTTGGGGCTGGATATTTCCTATAAAATTCAGCCTTCGCCTGACGGGCTGGCACAGGCATTTATTCTCGGCGAGGAGTTTATTGGAGACGATAATGTTTGTATGATTCTGGGGGATAATATTTTTTACGGATATAATTTTAGTGGTATCCTTGAGGAGGCCTCCCGTCTGGAAGATGGGGCCATTGTCTTTGGTTACTACGTAAATGACCCCGAACGATACGGGGTTGCTGAATTCGATGCCAGTGGTAAGGTAATATCCATTGAGGAGAAGCCGCAGCAGCCCAAATCGAATTATGCCGTTACTGGGTTGTATTTTTATTCAAACGATGTGGTGGAGAAAGCCCGGACGCTGAAGCCGTCGGCTCGCGGAGAACTGGAAATTACGGATTTGAACCGCAGGTATCTTGAAGAAGAACGGCTGAAAGTGAAATTGCTTGGGCGGGGATTTGCCTGGCTCGATACTGGCACCCACGATAGTCTGTTGCAGGCATCCAATTTTATTGCAACCATTGAGCAGCGACAGGGGTTAAAAGTATCATGCATTGAAGAGATTGCCTATAAAAAAGGGTTTATCTCTAGAGAACAATTAATAGAACTGGCGAAGCCGCTGAATAAAAATCAATACGGCGAGTATCTTTTGCGCCTGGCCGACAAACAAATTTTTTCTTTTTAAAATGAAGGTAACAGAAACTCCACTACCGGGATTATTGATTATCGAACCCCGGGTTTTTGCTGATTCGAGAGGGTATTTTTTTGAAGCATGGCAGGAAGAGCGTTACCGGGATGCCGGTATTGATACTGTATTTATTCAGGACAATGAATCAAAATCGTCGCGGGGAGTGGTGCGGGGTCTCCATTATCAGCTGGAGCCCTGGTCGCAGGCAAAGCTGGTACGTGTGGTGGAAGGCCGGGTATTTGACGTAGCCGTTGATCTGAGAAAAGGATCTCCCACTTTTGGCCGGTGGTTTGGCCTTGAACTCGACGGCGAATCAAAAAAGCAATTGTTTATCCCCCGTGGATTTGCTCACGGTTTTTCGGTTTTAAGTGAAACGGCCGTTTTTGCCTATAAATGCGATAACGGATACAACCGCGATGCGGAAAGATCTCTGAATATAAATGATCCGCAGCTGGCCATCGACTGGATGTTGAACGATGTTAAACCCATTGTATCTGAAAAGGATTTGGCTGCTCCCTATTTTGCAGATGCAGAAATGAACTTTAAATTCGATACACAATGAAGATACTTGTTACCGGTGCTTACGGACAATTAGGAAGTGAACTGAAAGAACTATCCGACAAATTTCCGCATTGGGAGTTTTTTTTTACGGATTGGGATTCTCTTGACATCACGGATGAAAATGCCGTGAACGATTTTTTTGAGGAGCACAAACCGGGATTTGTAATTAATTGTGCGGCATATACAGCGGTTGACAAGGCAGAAACCGATACACATTCCGCCTTGAAACTGAATACCTTTGCTCCGGGAGTTCTGGCAAAAGCTGCCAAAGTTTATGAAGCCGGCTTTATTCATATCTCCACCGATTATGTGTTCGATGGTAAATCATTCAACCCTTATTCAGAAATAGATACCGTGAACCCGGAAGGAATCTACGGAAAAACCAAACTGGGCGGGGAACGCTCGTGCAGGGGCGAAAATAAAAATGCTTTGATTATCAGAACGTCCTGGTTGTACTCTGCTTATGGAAACAATTTTGTGAAAACCATGCTCCGGCTTGGTCAGGAACGTGATTCCTTGAAAGTGGTATTTGACCAGGTAGGGACGCCAACATATGCCGCCGATCTGGCCAGGACTGTTTTGGCTATTGCGGAGATTTATGATACAAACAGAGAAAAATTCATCCCGGGCATTTACCATTATTCTAATGAAGGTGTAGCCAGTTGGTACGATTTTGCCAAAAGCATTTTTGAGATAACAAATACCGATTGCCGGGTATCTCCGGTTTTGTCTGTTGAGTTTCCGACACCCGCCAAACGGCCTCACTATAGTGTGTTGGATAAATCGAAAATAAAAAACACATTTAACCTGGAAATACAGTATTGGAAAGATAGTTTGAAAATTTGCCTGAATAAAATTCAAAAAAATAACTGAAATGGAAAATAAGGAGTTACTGCAACAGGTTCGTGATAAAGCACAGGAATGGCTTTCGGAAACCTACGATAAAGAAATACGGGGAGAAGTGCAACGTTTACTGGAGGCAGATGACCCGTCGGAGTTAATTGATTCGTTTTATAAAAATCTTGAATTCGGTACCGGTGGTTTGCGCGGAATTATGGGAGCAGGTACCAACCGGATGAACAGATACACAGTGGGAGCCGCTACACAGGGACTGGCAAATTACCTGAAGAAAAACTTTGCAGATCTTCCGGAGATTAAGGTGGCCATTGGTCACGATTGCCGCAATAATAGCCGGCTTTTTGCTGAAACCAGTGCCCGGATTTTTGCCGCTAACGGCATTAAGGCTTATTTATTTGAGGACTTGCGCCCCACGCCTGAGCTTTCTTTTGCCATTCGCGAACTGGGCTGTCAAAGCGGAATTATTCTTACGGCATCTCATAATCCGAAAGAATACAATGGTTACAAAGCATACTGGGACGATGGTTCGCAGATTGTAGCCCCGCACGATGTGAATATTGTAAACGAAGTGCTGAATGTAAAACCCGAAGACATAAAGTTTGACGGACCGGATGAACTCATTGAAATAATGGGCGAAGAGATGGACGAAAAATTTCTCGAAAAAGTAAAAACAGTTTCCATTTCTCCCGATGTGATCGAAAGGCACAAAGACATAAAAATCGTTTATACGCCCATTCACGGTACCGGTGTCAGGCTGGTTCCGGCAGCTCTCCGGAAATTTGGCTTTACCAACATCATCAATATTCCGGAACAGGATGTGGTCAGCGGTGACTTCCCTACGGTAGTTTCGCCCAACCCGGAAGAAGAGGCTGCCATGGAAATGGCGATGAAAAAAGCCCGGGAAGTAAATGCCGACCTGGTAATGGCCACAGACCCCGACTCCGACAGGCTGGGAGTAGCCGTAAAAAATGACAAAGGGGAGTATGTAATTGTAAATGGGAATCAGACCGCCCTCATTTTTATCTATTATATCATTACCAAAATGAAAGATGCCGGCACGTTGAAGGGCAACGAATATGTTGTAAAAACTATTGTTACAACGGAGTTGATTGCAGAAATAGCCCGGAAAAATGATATTGGTTATTACGATGTTTACACCGGTTTCAAATTTATAGCCGAAGTGATTCGCGAGTTGGAAGGCACTAAAAAATACATAGGGGGAGGAGAAGAAAGTTTTGGGTTTCTTCCGGCCGATTTTGTGCGCGACAAAGATGCTGTTTCTTCGTGTGCCCTTATGGCTGAGATTACAGCCTGGGCTATCGATCAGGGAAAAACCTTATTTGAATTGCTTCAGGATATTTATCTGGAATACAGTTACTCCAAAGAAAAAATGAAATATGTCGTTCGTCCGGGTAAATCAGGGGCTGATGAGATTCGGAAAATTATGGAAGATTTTCGTAACCAACCGCCCCGTGAATTGGGTGGTTCTCCTTTGGAGTGGGTGAAAGATTATTCGACGCTGACAGCTAAAAACCTGGTAACCGGCGAGGCGAAAAAAATTGACCAGAAAACAACGTCAAATGTTTTACAGTTTTTTACGCAGGACGGCACCAAAATTTCAGTGCGGCCATCGGGTACCGAACCTAAAATCAAGTTTTATTTTGAAGTGAAGGGAGCTTTAAAATCCCGCACTCATTTTGATGAAGCAGAGGAAACAGCCGATGCGAAAATTGAGGCAATTATGGAAGAGCTGGGACTTTAATCGAATTTTATATGAGGAAAAACAGAAGATCATTCCTGAAAAAGCTGGTAGCCGGAACAACGGCTGCCGGTTTTTTACCTTTTGCAAAGAATGCATCTGCAGCAGAAGTTAAATTGAAAGGCGCCCTAGTGCATCATGTTTTCTTTTGGCTGAAAGAACCGAATAATGAAGGGCATTTGAAGCAACTGGTAAAGGCGCTGAACGATTTACTGAAAGTGGAAACCATTAAAATGAGCCATATCGGTTTTCCTGCCGGAACGGAAAGCCGCGATGTGGTGGACCACTCCTATTCTGTTTCGTACATGGTAATGTTTGACAATCAGGCGGGACAGGATGCCTACCAGGTACATCCGCTACATGTAAAGTTTGTAAAAGAAAATTCTTACTTGTGGGAGAGAGTAGTGGTTTACGATTCAGTAGATCAGTGAAAAAACAAATACGCCATAAATATTGCAGCAATAATTCCTGTAAAATCGGCTATTAGCCCGCAAACCACGGCATAGCGGGTGTTTTTTATTCCCACCGATCCAAAGTAAACTGCCAGAATGTAAAATGTTGTGTCGGTAGCACCCTGCACTGTACTGGCTACGCGGCCTACAAACGAATCAGCTCCATGGGTTGACATGGCATCTACCATCATCCCACGGGCTCCGCTGCCACTCAATGGTTTCATAAGGGCTGTGGGCAGAGCAGGAGTAAAATCAGTGTTAATGCCAGCCTGTTCAAATAACCATGTAAAGCCGGAAATGAGCCACTCCATGGCACCCGATGCCCTGAATGCACCAATGGCTACGAGAATCGCCACCAGGTAAGGAATAATTTTTACCGCTGTTTTGAACCCATCTTTGGCACCATCGATAAACGATTCATACACATTTACTTTTTTCAACACCGCCAAAACGATAAAAGCAATTATCACCGAAAAGAGGATGAAGTTACTGGCAAGGTTTGAAACCTGCGTAACCGTTTCCTTATCAAGCCCTGAAAAATACCAGATAATTCCGGCAATAACGAGTGTGAGTCCGCCCAGGTAGCTTAATATAACTTTGTCCAGCAGGTTTATTTTTTGGTAAATGGCCACGGAAATTAACCCGGCCAGCGTAGAAAAATAGGTGGCCAGTAAAATCGGGATGAAAATATCGGAAGGGTTTACCGCTCCCAGTTGTGCCCTGTAAACCATGATGCTGATGGGCAGCAGGGTCAGCCCCGAGGTATTCAGTACCAAAAACATAATTTGTGCATTGGAAGCTACTTTTTTGTCCGGGTTTGTTGCCTGCATTTCTTTCATGGCTTGCAATCCGGTGGGAGTCGCAGCGTTATCGAGATTTAGCATGTTGGCGGCAATATTCATCATAATGGAACCGTAGGCCGGGTGTGTTTTCCCCAGTTCCGGGAAAAGTTTATTGAAGAATGGACCGATAACCCGCGAAAAGATATTTACAATTCCTCCTTTTTCTCCAATGCGCATAATTCCCATCCACAGGGTAAGTACACCGGTAAGGCCCAGTGAAATTTCAAAACCGGTTTTGGCCATGTCAAAGGTTTCGTTCACCATGTTAGGGAACACCTCCACATCGCCGAAAAATAACAGTCGGATTAGTCCAATCAGGAAAGCAGCCAGGAAAAAGAATATCCAGATGTAGTTTAGAGCCATTTAATTAAAATGCAGTTATACAAATTCGCGTAATGCAGATTTATTTAGTGAAAAAACGATTTCGTATCTCACTGTATTGTTGTACCATTTTAAAGTTTATTCCCAAATTCTTTCGCCATTTTTTCTATTTCTTCAACAGACGGATTGCCGGAGAAAACAGCAAGCCGGTAACGAAAGGTAGCCGATTGTCCATCTTCTATTTTAAAATTCATCTGCTCTTTGCCTTTCGAAAAAACATTCTGCCCAAGCGTGTTGGCGGCAAACAGGCCATAGCCGCGGGCATGCCAGTAGGTAGGATATCCTGCGTTTCCGGGATGATCGAAAATGACAACGGCTACATTTTCGCCGTTCATTACTCCCGAGAGTTTCATCCATTTTGCCCGGGTAGCCCATACATCGCTGCCTGTTATGCCTTCGCTGCTGAGGTAATCGCCGGTGGCAACTTTATCATCAGATGCATCCACCTCGGTAACGTTTCCGTGGGAGTCGGTCAGTTTTACTTTTCCGGAGGAAGGTAATTCCAATTCGCGGGTTACACGAATGGCAAACATCCCTTCTTTGTTGTCGGTAATCTTTACTATCCCGTTCACCGCTTTTAAAATAGTTGTGCGGTCAATAATGCGGGTTTTTCCCTCTACCGAAAAAGTATATTCAGAAGTTTCTGCAAGAAGCGTATTCCCTTTATGGTCCTTCCATGAGGCAGTGGTGGTCAGTTTCCCTTTCCCTTTTCCGCTTTCCGCATTTTCAACCGTTTCGTGAAAAATGGTGCCGTAGTTATCTGCCTTCTCAGGAGGAATTGCTTCCGAGTTATTCCAGAAATCGAGGCCATTAACGTCGCCATAATTTAGCCATATTCCCACGTGGTGGGGATGATCGGCCCGTTCCCCTGCTTTATTTTTCAATGGGAATTGCCTGGTAATTTCATTCCCGTCGGCAGTAATTACCGGCCACAACACCGGTTTTTTAATGTTGTCGGGATAGATGTATGAAGTAAAAAGATCTCCTCCCACCGAAATATCCACTTTTTTTTCTGCCGGTTTTGGTTCTATCGTTATTCGCGGTTGTGCTTCTAAAAAGAATACACAGAAAATCATGCTGCAAGCTGTTAAGAATATCCGTTTCATTATTGATTTATTAACTGGTTAAAGTGGCAACAAGATAATAAACTTAACAGAGTGTTCCATAAAATTTGGATATATTTGTTCGGTTCAATAACGGCAATGCATGCGGGATTCTAAGAATAACAACATTGATTTTTTGTGGAACGCTTTTCTGCGAGGCGATGATAAAAGTTTCTCAGCTATTTATCAGCAGCACATTGAAGCGATGTTTTCTTATGGATATAAGCTAAGCGCTGATCGGGAAATTGTTCATGATTGTATCCAGGAAATATTCATAGATCTATTCCTTAAACGGGAAAAAGTCAATGTGAGAATCGAAAATTTGAAATCCTATTTGTTCGTAGCGTTGAGGAATTGTATCGGAAAAAAAATGTCTAAAAAAAGAAGATTTGAGCCGATTCGTAGAGGGGAGGAGAGTAACGATATTTCATTTCAAACCGAATATAGTTTCCAGGAAAAACTGATAGAGCTTGAGATTTCGGGTGAAATAAAGAAAAAACTACAAACAGCCGTAAATAGTTTACCCGATCGTCAGAAGGAAATTATTTACCTCAAATTTGAGGAAGAAATGGATTATTCCGAAATAGCCGATATCCTCAAAATTTCTGTGGAGTCAGCGCGGAAGTTGCTGTACCGTTCGTTGTTGTCGTTACGGAAAATAGTTGATCCGGCAGTCGTACAAACACTATTTGCAATTTTTTTTCGAAAAAAATCAATTTTCATGTCCATGTTCTAGGTACTTTCAGCCCCTGTTATTAAACAAGGGAACAATAAGTGGATAAATTTTTAAACTATTTTGAGGATAAGAAGTTTGTGCGTTGGGTTCTTTATCCCGACAATCAGCTTGATACATTCTGGAAAGAGTATCTTGAAGCCAATCCTTCAGAGAAGGACCAGTTGGAATTGGCCCGGCTACTTTTATTGCAACTTCAATCGAAAAAAGAGTCTGCGATTTCTGATACGGCAACAGTTGATCTGTACCCGGAAATAGTCGCGCAGATAGAGCAAAAACAAAAAAGATATAAAGTCCGCAGGTTTGCATTGGCATTTGCCAGGTATGCTGCCGTGGGACTGTTGTTTTTTTCGCTGGGTATAGCTTATTATTATTTCCAAGGCCCAGGGCAGTTGGAGAGGTTATCAGAACAAGCAGTTATGTTGCAGGGGAATGAACATGCACAACTTATATTGGGAAGTGGAGAGAATGTTTCTATTAACGAAAAAGAATCGACGGTTGAGTACCAGGCAAATGGAAAAATTATTATCAATAACCAGGATACGGTGCAGTCGAATGCAGGAAGTTCGGAAAAGCAGGAGTTGAACCATCTTATAGTTCCTTACGGAAACAGCTCTTCTGTAAAATTGCCCGACGGAACAATTGCCTACTTAAATGCCGGTTCTCGTTTGGTATATCCCAACTTTTTTAAAGGAAAAAGCAGGGAAGTTTTTTTGATTGGAGAAGGTTTTTTTGAGGTAGCCCACAATGAAGAAATGTCGTTTATTGTGCAAACAAATGATTTGAGTGTTGAGGCGCTTGGTACCCAATTTAACTTATCAGCGTATCCATCTGATAATATGGTGGAAACGGTTTTGGTAGAAGGAAAAGTAAAACTGAGGCAAAAAGGTTTTCAGCCCCTGAAAAGGGATTATATTCTGGAGCCTGATCAGTTGGCCGTTTTTGATCGGGCCAGCACTGAAATAAATATCTCAGAAGTAGATGTACTGAACTATGTATCATGGCACGAAGGTTTCTTGAACTTTGAAAGTGCAGAGTTAAGCAGGATCGCAAAAAAATTGGAGCGTTACTACAACATCAATATCATGTTGAGCGATCCGATGCTGGGTATCCGGACTATCTCCGGAAAACTGAAATTAAAAGATGAGAAGGAGCGGGCATTAATGGTGTTGGCAACTACAGCATCAGTAGAATTGGTGAAATTAAACGAAACGACTTATGTATTGAGATAAAAACTAAAAAACCAGACAGTGTCCCACCACTGCCCGGTTTTCAGATAATTAAATTTTATTAATTGAACTTTTCAAAATTATGAAAAAATTACGAACTGTGTATCTTTTGACAAAAAGATGCAGAAACTTAAACTTTAAAAAAATGAAATTGACGTTATTGTTTTCATTTTTGATTTTTTCGGCAGCCTGGGCTGAATCGTATTCCCAGACCACGCGAATCAGTTTGGATCTCAAAAACGTCCCGGTAAAAAAGTTAATCCAGGAAATTGAAGATCAAACCGATTTTTTCTTTTTATACCAGGACGAAGTTATCAGCAGAAACCAGCGAATTACTATCCAGGTGGACAATGAGTCGTTAGACAAGATCATTCAATTGATGGAAGAACAGGCTTCTGTTTCCGCTGAAATTATGGAAAAACAGATTGTGCTAAAAAGAAAAGTTGCTGCGACAAGATTAGACACCCAGCAGCCTGAACGTCAAATTACCGGGTTTGTATCCGATCAGGATGGGCAACCGTTGCCAGGCGTCACGGTGGTCGTGAAAGGAACAACTACCGGGACGGTTACAAATTCCGATGGGGAGTTTACATTGGCAATTCCGGATAATGCTGAAACATTGCAGTTTTCTTTTGTAGGAATGAAAGTGCAGGAAGTGGCAGTGGAAGGGAAGAGTACTTTTACAGTAGTGATGGAAGAGGATGCGATTGGTGTTGAAGAAGTTGTTGTAGTAGGTTATGGTACGCAGAAAAAAGTAAATTTAACAGGAGCTGTGACAGCAATTAAGATGGATGAGAAAATTACAAGTCGTTCTCTACCGAATGTTTCGTCCATGATGCAGGGATTAGTCCCGGGGCTTGCTGTAAATCAAAACTCCGGAATGGCCGGTAATAATGAAGCTGAATTATTAATTCGTGGATTAGGAACCGTTAATAATGCCCGGCCATTAGTAGTGGTAGATGGTTTGCCAGATGTTGATTTAAACCGCATCAATATGAATGATATTGAGAGTATTTCGGTTTTGAAAGATGCGGCTTCATCTGCAGTTTATGGTTCCCGGGCGGCAAACGGGGTAATTTTGATAACTACCAAATCAGGGATAAAAGGAGAAACCAAGATCAATGCAAATGTATCTTACTCTGTTGCAA
Organism: Mariniphaga sediminis; assembly: GCF_003573545.1. GTDB lineage: Bacteria > Bacteroidota > Bacteroidia > Bacteroidales > Prolixibacteraceae > Mariniphaga > Mariniphaga sediminis. The sequence goes on from NZ_QWET01000018.1 coordinate 47,688, forward strand.
ATCCTACAAAAACGTATGATTTTATGGCAGATTATCCCAGGGCTCTGACGCTTCATCAAAGAGAGGCGGCCGTAAATACACTTCGTTCAAATTACACGTATAAAGATGGAACAATTGATCAATGGATGGCACTGGGGATGATTGATCCTGTACGTTATCCAAATACTGATTGGTGGAATATTATATTAAGAAACGGTGAAACACAGAATTATAATGTATCAGCTACAGGAGGGAATGATAAATCCAATTTTTTCATTTCTGTTGGATTAATGGATGAAAAGGGATTACAGATTAGTAATGATTATACCAGGTATAATGTAAGGATTAATTATGATGCGAAAATAAGATCAAACATGAATGTAGGGGCAAAGTTTGCCGGAAATTGGTCAAAGTATCAATATAATTATTCAGAGGGTTTTACTGCTAATTCCTCCGGAAGTCTTGATTTATATGCTGCAGTTGCAGGTATTCTTCCTTATGATCCGGCAACTGGCTATTATGGTGGGGTGATGGCCTATAATGAGAATGTACAGGCGTATAATCCTTATGTGGATTTTAAAAACAGAGTGAATTATCAAAACCGGCAAGAGGCCAATGGGAGTCTCTATTGGGATTGGTCCCCTGTTTCAGGCCTAAAAGCAAGAGCAGAATATGCATTAAATTATTATAATCAGTTCCGATGGCGTGCTGATATACCGGCACGCGCCTATGACTTTCAACAAGATGATTTTGGGTCGCGCGTGTATGTTGGAGAAAATGCAGGTGTTTCCAATTATAGCAGCTCAGGATATAAAACATTGTTAACAGGCCGGATAAACTACGATAAACAATTTGGAGAAAATCATACAATTAACTTAATGGCTGTATACAGTGAAGAATTTTGGTATGGACGAAGTTTGAATGCCAGTCGAAATGACCGGATACATCCATCGCTTCATGAACTCAATGCAGCCTTACTGGATAAAATTTCAAATTCAGGTTCTTCCAGTGCAGAAGGGTTACGTTCATATATTGGAAGGTTGAACTATTCGGCATTTGATAAATACCTGTTGGAAGCAAATTTCAGGTATGATGGTTCCTCTAAATTTCTTCCGGGATATCAATATGGCTTTTTCCCTTCAGCTGCTGTAGGCTGGAGATTTGTAGAGGAAGGATTTTTTCAATCCATAGCAGAAAAAGTAAATCTTTCGAATGGGAAATTACGCCTTTCCTATGGAGGTCTGGGAAACAACAGTGGGGTTAATCGTTATGAACAACAAGAGACTCTTGGAACCAATAATTATTTTATTAAAGAGAAAATAGTCAAAGGCTTTATTTATGAAAAGATGGTTAACCGAGATTTATCCTGGGAAGAAACAAGAGTGATAAATTTTGGAGTTGATTTAGGGTTTTGGAAAAATTCACTCTCCCTGGAAATCGATTATTATAACCGTTTGACTACCGGGATGAACCGGCCTTCAGAACTTTCCAATTTACTTACCGGAGCATATGATGCACCGCGCAGAAACATCGGAGACTTGCGTAACCGAGGAATTGAAGGGAATTTTACCTGGCGGGACCAAAAAGGTGCATTTAATTATGCGGTTAATTTTAATGTGTCCTACAATGAAACCGTATTGGAAAAGTGGAGTGAATTTCTTACGAGAGGGTGGGTATTTATAGATATGCCTTATCATTTTCTTTATACATATGAGGATGATGGAATTGCGCAAACATGGGCAGATATATACAATGCCACTCCCCAGGGAGCATCTCCGGGAGACATATTAAAAAAAGATTTAAATGGAGATGGACGGATAGATAGCAATGACAGAAAAGCTTATCCCAATGTGCAACGTGACAGGCCCACAACAAATTATGCGTTAAATGCAAATATGTCATGGAAAGGATTTGATCTGGCAATTTTGTTTCAGGGGGCTGCAGGAAGAAAAGACTATTGGATTAATAATTACAATAATATCAATTTTGCAGATACACATTATGCCTCAACCTGGGAACATTGGAATAATACATGGATGGTAGACAACAGGGAAGGAGGATGGCCAAGGCTTGGAGGCAGTGGTAACCGAGTGGAAACAACCTTTTGGCTGGATAATCTGTCCTATTTACGTTTTAAAAATTTACAATTGGGATATACCTTCCCCCAAAGATTGTTAAAGCCATTTGGAATCAGTAATATACGGGTTTTTGGGTCGGCTGAAAATTTGGTGACTTTTACCAAATACAGAGGATTAGACCCGGAAAAACGGACATATTCAAATGAGGTTTATCCGCTAAATAAAGTATACTTAATTGGTATTAATTTTGAAATTTAAATGGTACACACGATGAAACGACTAGTATCTAAAATATATATAATAATCCTGACAGGATTCATGCTTTTCCCTTCATGCATTGAAAATCTTCTTGAGCAGGAACCTACTACAGAACTTGGTGCTTCAGCTTTTTGGAAGACAGAAGCTGATGCTACTTATGCGTTGATGGGAGCATATTCTTCTATCCGTCCCATATTCGATCGCGATTATCATTATGATGGATTAGGTGAGTTTTTAAGAATGTATAATACCGGGGCAGCGCCAATCAAATTTTCAACAAGTAACCCAAGTAATTATGGTGGTGGTTTTGATGCAGTGTGGGAAGCATTGTATGGCGCAGTTAACCGTACAAATTATGTTATTGAGAATGTAGAAAAGATGCTTTCTGATGCAAAGACTGAAAAATCAGTTACCAACCTGGAATCAATTATTGGGGAAGCTCGGTTGTTACGGGGAATGTGCTATTTTAGGTTGATTGCTATGTACGGTGATGTGCCTTATTTTGGAAACATAATTTATGATAATTCTGAAGTGGCATCTATTTCAAGGACACCGATTGCCCAGGTAAAAGATTCTATTCTGGCTGATTTTACTTATGCGATAGAGAAACTTCCTGAACAAACCCAGGAAACAGGCAGGGCTTCCAAGCCTTCAGCGCTGGCATTCAGAGGTAAACTTAATCTTTATTGGGCGTCCTGGAACAATTTCGGATGGCCGGAACTCGACACTTTTACGCCAAGTTCTTCAGAGGCAACTGCAGCGTATACATCTGCTGCTGCAGATTTTAAAAGCGTAATTGAGGATTTTGGCTTGCAGCTTTTTAGGGGAGGAGAGCCAGGAGAATGGGGAGTAATGGGTGATGCTGAGGTTCTGCCTAATTATTATTACCTTTTTATTCCATCTACAGGCAATCAGAATGCTGACGGAGAAATGTTAATGGTATTTACGCATGGTGGTATTGGAACCGGACAAAGTGAAGAGTTAATGCGGGTTTTTACCGGAAGATCAATTGAGGGATCACAAAATCAGGCAATTCCGAGATTTGAAATAGCAGATCGCTACCAGTCAACAATCACCGGAGATTTTTGCGAACCTTTAATCCCAATGAACCCTTCTGAACCAGGAGCCAGAACAGCACTAAATTCAGCTTTAAACCCGGAGAGTTATGCCAATAGAGATTATAGAATGAAAGCTACACTCTTATGGGATTATGAAAAAATAATGGGTCTGCGTTCTTTACAGGAAATAGGATATGTACCTTTTATATATAAAACATGGAATCAAAAAATTACTATTGACGGTGAAGAATATACCACTTTCAATGATGGAGGCACAAACAGGACAGGATATGATTTCAGAAAGTTTGTGCGAAATTATTCAGGACAAGGACGCAGTGAGGGGGATTATAACTGGCCTGTAATGAGGTTGGCTGATGTTTTTCTAATGTATGCGGAGGCTACAAATGAATTACACGGACCACAAGCTGATGCCATTGAACTTGTTAACCAAATACGGCACCGGGGTAATTTACCTCCATTAGCTGCAGAAAAGACCGCAGATAAAGAATCTTTCTTTGCTGCTATCGAACAGGAAAGAATTATTGAGTTATTTGCTGAGGGGCACAGGATGTGGGATCTCCGGAGATGGAGAGCAATTGAAAGAGTTTGGGGACCACCATATGGAGACGGGAAATGGACTATTGATACGCACGGAGCAAATCAGCAACGCTTTTTTTACAATGCCTCGGAACTTACTTATCAACGTTGTTACCTGTTCCGTATTCCTCCGGGAGAAAGAGACATAAATTCTAACTTAACGCAAAATACCCCGTGGCTTTAATATAATAATTGTAAAATTCCAGTTATGAAAAAGATTATAAAAAATATAGCGGTCAAAAAATATGTATTACCTGTCTCATTGGTTTTCCTGTCATTGTTTTTAATAATTCGCTGTACAGATTATCCTATTGATGAAGACGGATTATTAATAACTGAAAGAGCAGAATGTTATGTAAGTAATTTTGAATTACTGGGCACAGATTTTCAAACAGTACGGACAAAAGCTCCTGAAATAGATACGGTGGCTCAAACTATCCATGTGGAAGTATTTTATGGGACCGATCTGAAAAACCTGTATCCACAGTTCTCATTAATTACTGATGCAAAACTGGACCCTAAAATTACGGGCAAAGTTGATTTCTCTGATATTGAAAATCCAAAACAATGGACTGTAGTTTCCGGAAACAGACAAGTTCGTAAGACGTATACGGTTTTTATAGCAGTGCAGGAAATATCTCAAAATTAACAAATCATGAAAAATATATTTTTTAACATATGCAAATTGATTTTTCTTGCTGTGATAATTGTTTCATGCGAGGAAACCGAATATTCAATTCCTGAATTAAAACCAGGGTTGAAAAATGATTGTATTAAACATTCCCTGGGGCCAAATGTGTTGGGACAAAATATTGAGTTCGCTTATGCAATGGCGCTTAAACCTGAAGAAGGAATTCTTTTGAAAGCTGAAGTGGAAGCTTCTATTGCCGGCGCGGAAGGTACTTATCTTGAAAATAAGTCATATTATACCAATGGTTCAGGAATTAATGTAGGTGTCGAAGTAGGAGAAGCTTCTGTTTCTTCGGGAAACAAAACAACGGTTACATTTAATAAAGACACTTGTGCTGCAACCCTGCGCTATTTTTATAAAGTACCGGAAGAAGCGCGAGGTAAAATGATAACTTTTAAATTCTCTGCCACTGCTAATAATGGAGAGTCAGTTTCATATGAAATGGGGCCTTATAAAGTGAGAGAGATGGATATGATACTGGATTTGGTTGCCACAAATGAGGAGGCTTGCTATATTTCCATATCGGATATGGCCGTTTATAATGCGGCGGAAGCCGCTGAAAAACCGGATAATATTGATTTGGTTTATCTGTACAGAGCAATTCCCGGAATTTCATTTAATCATGCATTGGTTTCACCTTCGGCCGAATCGCAATATTTACCTGAAGTAGTGTTGCCATCCAATGTAAATAATAAATCAAAAGTAATTAAAGCATGGAACGTTCAGGATCAACAACTGGCCCGTCTGCACTATGGTGTGTTTGTTGATGATTCGGATATTGAGCAAATTGATTTTTCCAATGCAGCCGACTTTGCCATAAACATGAAAAAAGAATCGGGCCTTTGGGTTGAAACAGAAGATGGTAAATACAGGGCCTACATTTTTATCAATAAAGTTAAAGTTGATGATTCTTCCGAAGAGATGACATTAAGTTTGAAAAGATTACAAGTAAAATAGTTTCAATCTGTTTGCTGAAAAAGCATCATGTTTTTTCATAGATGATTTTATGTTGTAAATGAAAAGGTTAGAGGTGATGGAAGCATTCCATTTCACCTCAACCTTTCATCGTGCTTAAGCTAAAAAAAGTTCATTTTATTCTTTAAAATGAAGGATTAGAAAAGAAGGAAAGTTAAAAGTAAATGACTTTATTCTTGTTGCGATTTAATCGTTGTTTTAATCTTAAAATCACATAAAAATGACTAGCGAAAATAGAAGGCAATTTCTTCAGAAGTTTGGGTTTATTTCTCTTGCTGCCGGTGTAAGCAGCTTCCCTATGGCAACCATTGGATATCCTTCAGATTCTTTCATTGAAACTGAAAAAAGTGGGCTTGCATCTTTGTTGCCCGGTGAAATATTTTCGGTACTGAATATAGATAGTTCAGAGCTTGCAAAAGTAAAAGAAGTTTTAAATAAGAAAGGATACGACGCTGCATTGGCAGAATTACTCAAGTACTATAGAATCCGTTACCCGAAACCTGCCGAAGTGGCCAAAAGTTCCTCAAGTGGTTCTGATAAAGTTTCAGCTTCAATATCCAGAGCAAATAATATAGAGAAGCATATTTTTCAATGGGGACCATACGACGCTGCAGATTATGGCTCTAATATCGATTGGGCGGCAGATCCTGCTGGTGATATTGAATGGGTCGCATCAGTCTATCGTTTTTACTGGGCGAATGATTTGGTAAATGCATATTTGGAAACTGGCGATGAAAGGTATGCCAGCATTTTTGTTGAATTGACAACAGACTGGATAGGCAAACACCCGCTGGAGAAAACAATTGATATTGTTCATCCTGTATATAAGGCGGGTGTATATGGTTCTGCTGGTTGGAAAGGATATCCCTGGCTTGATCTTCAGACCGGCATCAGGGCCACTAATATTTGTAAGGGGTTTCGGACTTTTGTACATACTAAGGCTTTTACACCAAGTTTTTTAGCAATGCTGATTGCCAGTTTATATGACCATCAGCTAAAAACAGAAAAGATGCCAATGAATAAAGTTCATAATAAGGCTATTTTTGAACAACGTGGTTTTTTTAATGTTATGTACACCCTTCCTGAATATAAAGACAGGGAAAAGTGGCTGGATACAGGTATTGAACTTACAAGTAAATACTTGTTGGCCCAAACTACTGCAGATGGGGTTCAGCGTGAATGGTGCGGAGGATATCATACGGGAGTTTACAATGACGCACTTGAAATAGAGAACCGAACGGAGGCTTTGGGGCGTAAAATGCCATTGGTTTTTCAGAATCGGATAAAATTAATGGCGGATCATTTTTTCGGTATCTCGACACCAGATCTGGGATTTCCTATGTTTGGAGATACATCCAGAAATGTACAGGCATCTGGTGACCGAAAGTCGTTGCCTTTATACGACAGATTGTTGGAAGCGAGTGAAAAGTTTAATGATCCAAAATATAAAGCTTTGGCCGACCTGGATATTCAGCAGTTGCCTTCAAACGGGAGTACCGCTTTTTCAGAATCCGGACTTTATGCTATGAGAAATAAATGGACACCTGATCAGGTATACATGGCTTTACATTGTTCTCCACCGGCATTCAGCTCTCACGATACGCCTGATAACGGAACTTTTGAAATCTATGGCTATGGACGTTGGTTAATGCCAGATACAGGATTTTATACTTATGGCAATAATCTTAAAGCCAGGGCATGGCATCGGCAAACAAAAGTTCATGCAACATTGACTTTAAATGGGGAAGATACAATGATTTCCGGACGCAAGTTATTGTGGAATAGCAGTGAAGATGCAGATGTTTTGTGTGTTGAAAATCATTCTTACCGATTTTTTCTGCATCGTCGGACAGTATGGTTTTTGGGAAAAAAGAGTGATGTTCCATTCTTTGTTATTCTTGATGAAGCAATTGGCGACGGAAAAGGTGATATCGCTATTCATTTTCCAATCGCACCTGGACCAGTAACCCTGGATAATGCCATGGGACGTATTACAACAGGGTTTGACGACTCGAATCTTATGATTCAGGTAGTTGGTCAAAAGCCGATTAGTTTAGAGAAAGAGGAAGGCTGGTATTCGAAGAAATATGGTGAAAGAGAGAAACGGACTTCCGTATCTGCTGTTTACAAAGGGCAGGGGCCTTTTGCTTTTGTGTCAGTTTTAGTTCCGCATAAAGGGAAAAAGTATCCGGATTGTCGGCTTATTACAGATCTTGCTTCACTTTATGCTGGAGGTGATCCGGTAGAATTGGAAGTGGAGGTGGACGGGAAGAAATGGACATTGGAACGAAAATTACATGGTTGAAAAGGTCTGAGTTTATACAGAAGAAAATGGCAATAATAAAAAATATAAAATAATGCGACTTCTTGTTTTTTTAACGGTGTCAGTTCTGCTATCATCTACACTCTCATGCACTTATGAAGATGATAATGTGCAATTGGGCGAATGGACTCCAAAAGCTGGGGGGTGTGGAGGCATTTTTTTTTATGCCGATGAAGGTCCGTTGGTAATTGAAATAGAAAAACAGGACTTGAATAAAACCAAATCCTCAACGGCATTACGTGCAATTTTTGTTGGCCCTGATCGTAAGTTAATTCAGGATTTATGGATTCCTGATGATAATATACCACAGGGAGGGGGAACAGGCCCGGCACAGTCATTAATATTAAACGCAGAGGTAGAGCATCCTGGTGTTTATGCCGTAATGATTACTGTCGCAAATGATCGGTATGGAGAGAATATCATTTGGCGATTCAGAACGAGTTGTAAAAAGTATATGATTGAAACTTCCAGGGGACATCGTGATCAGCACCATGAAGAACCCATTGTTTTGCACGATGCTGAAAGAGAGGCTGATTTGTGCTTTTTACCCCCCGATAATACGTTTAGTATTTTAGCGACTAACTTAGCTGATGATGTAGAATCATTGGAATTAAAAGATGCTCAAAATCGTCAAATAGCCGTTATCAGTGTAAAAAACGATACCGCATTTTATACTGTTGATGAGGGGACTCGGCTTGCAACTCCGTGGAAGTTGCATTTTGAAAAGGCGCAAAGTAAGGTGCAAATACAAGGAGTGACCAAATGGAGTGTTGGTGATGAGTCAAACTACTTTCACCAATTTCCCAATGGCGCATTTTGGACTCCATCGTCTGAAAGCTGGTTTTCAGTTCAGAGCAATCGATGGTTACTTACTCCGCATAACAGAACTATTTTTGGTGATCAGGGAGAAAAAAAATCAATTTCCTTTAAAGTGCACAATAATGGGATTAAGGCAAATCAAATTACGTTAGAGCTTGAATTCCCAAATCAGAAATGGGATATTCAACTGTCAGAGGAAAAAGTTGATCTGGCTCCGAATGAAGAAAAAGAGATAACGCTTAACTGGATAGCAGAAAAGGTTGATCAGGTTGTACACCTGCGGGCAACTTGCGATGATTATTCAACCTACTCAACATTATATGCCAAAGCAGGAAGAATCCCGACAGATTCCCATATCGATATTCCATTGGTACTTAAACCTTATTTTCAAGAGCATGAGCAATATGGCTATTTGCCAGATTATCCTTTAGATAATCAACCATACTTTAATATTGACAACAGACCTTTTGTTCGTACGGAAGATGGCGTATTTTCCTTAAAAAATGAGAAATGGGACAATGTACAAGTTGGATCGCCAAATGGGTCAATTATTGCTTTTGGTGCTGATGGCGATGTGTATACATTGGCAAAAAAGAATGACCAGGCAGTTTTGTTACACTCACAAGACGGAGGGAAAAGTTTTACTTCTTATGATATTCCTGGGAGTTCCCCAACCTCGCGTTTTGATATAGAGCAATTTTCAGGGCATAATATACCTGCTGGCCCTCCTCCGGTAACAAGATATACCCAAAGGGGAGCAGATAAAAACCACTTTTGGCGAAGGCATGGTGATTTGGAGCTTTTAATCCCTAAAAAGGGTAGTAATGGAATTGAATGGAAAGAATCAATATTAATATCTGAAAAGTGTCTGGGGGTATCTTCACATTCCGGGATCCCTTCGTCATTAGTTTCTCTCGGTTCAAAAATTTTTATTGTTTGGGGTGAAGTGTCTGATCCCGAGGTGAGCAAAGAAATAATTCCGGGAGTACCTGTTTACGTTACCTCTTATGACATAGCTACAGGCAAGTTGGAAAAACCCATATTGGTTGGTTATGGAGCACCTCCTAATGATGTACATAATATTCCGGGAATTACATTGGACAGCAAAGGGTTCTTACATGTATTAACAGGTACACATGGTAGACCATTTAATTATACAAGGTCAATTGAACCTGGAAATATAAATGGAGGTTGGACTGAGGCGGAGCCTGTAATGGATGTTAAAGGTTCACAATCTAGTCAAACTTATTTGGGATTAGTTACAGGTAAAGATAATACCCTGCATTTGGCTTTCCGTCTATGGCGTTATAATACAGATTATTTTCCAAATAATTATTTTGCATCATTAGCGTACATGTCTAAAAAACCGGGTGAACCTTGGTCCGAACCAGTACTTTTAGTTGTAGCTCCTTTTTCCAGTTATAGTGTCTATCGGCATCGTTTTACTATTGACCGTTTAGGTAGATTGTATTTGTCATTTGATTATTGGTCAACTTATTGGTTTTATAGGAATGATAAAAAAGATCGTAAAAGAACTTTGCTAATGTCACCAGATGGAGGTTTATCCTGGAAACTGGCAGATAATAAAGATTTAAAAACAGAAATCAGATAAATAACAGGCTTTAGGTCGCTTCAAAACAAAATATCAATTTTGAATATAATCTCTTTTGGAAAGCCCATGAATAATAAATAAAATAATCATTGGGTATTAATCCATGTTATAGCTGATTATTAGCATAATTGATGCGATGAATTACTCCATAGATTATTTATAATTATTCGGTTGAATTGATCTATACTATTGTCCGCATATTTATATTACAAGATAAAGAACATGATGTGTGCCCGCACATATCTTTGTGTTTTATAACATTTTTTTGAAATGGTCCGTTTTTTAAGTTCTTGAATTATAATCAATAATAATTTCTTCTTATCTGTATGAATTAAAATAAATGTGTGCGCACACACATTTATTTTGTGTTTGATTATCATTTACATAGATTTGCGATGGCTTACGGAGCTATAAAGTCTACTTAAGAACAAAGTTCTATTAGCTCTTTCTTCAAAATGGTGAAAAAGAATAATACTTTTAAAAATAAGTTATAATGATTGACAGACGTAAATTTATAAAGACCGGTGCACTCGCCGGCATAGGGATTTCAATGGTAAATAGTAGTATGGCAGCCACCATGTCTTCGTTTGCTTCTCCAGGGAAAAAAGTGGGTATCATTGGTTTGGATACTTCTCACAGTATTGCTTTCACCAAGGCATTAAACGCAGCGGATGCCGGTGACACTTTCTACGGATACAAAGTAGTTGCTGCTTATCCTCAAGGCAGTTTGGATATCCAATCTTCCGTTGAACGTATCGAAGGTTACACCAAGCAGATGCAGGAGATGGGTGTTGCCATAACCGGCTCTATAGAAGAGTTGTTAACAAAAGTCGATGTGGTTTTGCTCGAAACTAATGACGGACGTCGGCACCTGGAGCAGGCTTTGCCTGTTTTAAAGGCGGGTAAACGTGTGTTTATTGATAAACCAATGGCCGCCTCCCTTGCTGATGCCATGGTTATTTTTGATGCTGCCAACCAGTACGGTCTTCCAATTTTCTCTGCTTCATCGCTCCGCTATATTCAGGGAATGGATGAGGTTAAAAGCGGTGCTGTTGGGAAAGTCCTCGGAGCTGAAACTTACAGTCCGTCCAAAATAGAAAAAACACATCCTGACTTGTTCTGGTATGGAATACATGGCGTAGAGGCCCTTTTTACAGCTATGGGAACTGGCTGTAAAACAGTAACCCGGGCACATACTCCCGGTGCTGATGTGGTGGTAGGAACCTGGGAAGGTGGCCGCATTGGAACTTTCAGGGGGATTAGGGAAGGAAGTTCAGGCTATGGCGGATCTGTTTTCGGAGAAAAAGCCATTAAAAAGCTGGGGTCTTATAATGGGTACAACCCATTGTTAAAAGATATTGTTAAATATTTTGAGACAGGAGAAGTTCCTGTTACTCCGGAAGAAACACTCGAAATCCTTGCTTTTATGGAAGCCGCAGATGAGAGTAAGAAGAAGGGGGGAAAACCGGTTTCTGTTGAGAAGATTATGGAAAAAGCAAAAAAGGAAAGCAGAAAATATAAATTTTAAGAAAGGAGAAACAAGCCATAAGTAAAAATAATATTTAGAATAAAATTTTTATATTGGCGAGCTTTCTGTCTGACCACAAATAAGCCAGGCAGGTATATTTTTTCTGGAAAACAAACAATTTAGAAATATGAAAAATACTTATTCCAATCTGCAGCTTACAGCATTGGTATTATTACGTTTTCTGGTGGGGTGGCATATTTTGTATGAAGGTGTTGCCAAGCTGCTCAACCCGGATTGGACCTCCGCTGGTTTCCTAAGCCAGTCCAAATGGATACTTTCCGGATTTGCAGACTGGGTTACTTCCAACAGCGGGGTCCTGGCCGCAGCCGATTTTCTAAACACCTGGGGGTTGATTGCCATCGGATTGGGCTTGCTGCTGGGACTTTTTTCAAGGGTAGCCGCCGTGGCGGGGGCAGCCCTGGTTTTTGTTTACTATCTTAACAGTCCTCCGTTAGTTGGTATAGAATATACATTACCAATGGAGGGGAGTAACCTTGTAGTAAATAAAACACTCATTGAGGCCGGAGCATTGTGTGTACTGGCTTTGTTTCCCACCAGCAAAATATTTGGTCTTGATGCCTTTTGGGCGGGAAGAAATAAAAAAAGCAAGTAGGAGAAATAAAATGAAGGAAGACATGAACGCAGAAAAAAAGAATAACCTCTCCGGAGAAGGAAAAGCAAACGGACAGGGCGAAGGGATGCCACGCCGTACTGTTTTAAAAGCGTTGGCTGGGCTACCGGTGGCAGGGGTCCTTGGTTTTGAAATTCTGAAGAAAAAAAATTACGATATCAATAAAAGAAGCTCAGTAGTAAAAGAACTGGGGTTGGATTCAATAGATTTTCCCATGTCGGATTACGGCACGAAAAAACATTCGGGTGATTTAATCCGGGTGGGGATTATTGGATTCGGTACCCGGGCCGTTCAGCTGGCCAGTGCACTGGGTTTTAAACATCCTGACGAAGTAAAAAGCAGTCAGCAAAACAATACGTTGGCAGCGTGGTTGGAGCAGGAATACCTGAATGTAGCTATAACCGGTATCTGCGATGTGTTTGATATGCATGCCGAAAAGGGATTGGCCACGGCTGCAAACGAAATTCGTCCCGGCGGGAAGGATGCACCGAAGTTACCGGTAAAACGTTACCGGACTTACCGGGAAATGCTTGATGATAAAGAGATTGATGCGGTTATCATAGCTACACCCGACCACCACCATGCCCGCTTTGCCACCGAAGCAGCAAGGGCGGGCAAACATGTTTATTGCGAAAAAAGCCCGGCGTTGCATGAGGACGAATTAAACGAACTTTACGCCACTGTAAAAAGTAGCAATGTTGTTTACCAGTTGGGCCACCAAATAACCCAGAGTATTGTTTTCCAGCAGGCTAAAGAAGTTATCAAAAGAAACTTATTGGGTAAAATTACCCTGGTGGAAACGACATCAAACCGTAACACGGCGAGTGGTGCCTGGATAAGACACCTTGATGCCAACGGAAACCTGAAACCGGGAAGTGAAGATACCATTGATTGGAAAGAATGGCTTGGAACTGCTCCGTATGTTCCGTTCAGCATCGACCGGTATTACAGTTGGACTAAATGGTTCGATTACGACCATGGGATGATTGGGCAGTTATTTACCCATGAGTTTGATGCAGTAAACCAACTGTTACATATTGGCATTCCAAAATCGGCCTCTTCTTCAGGAGGAATTTATTACTGGAAAGACAACCGCGATATGCCCGACTCATTACATTGTGTTTTTGAGTACCCGCAGCACGATTTGACATTGCTTTACAGCGGGAACCTGGCATCGAGCCGCGGAAGGGGAAGAGTGTTTATGGGGCATGATGCTTCAATGGAACTCGGGAACAATGCCATCATTACGGCCGACAGAAACTCAACGCGTTATGCCGATGCCATAAAGTCCGGGATTATTGAGACCGGGTCGCCAATGATTTCTTTTAATCCCGAAGCCGGGCAAATAGACGCAGTAACATCGGCCTCGGAAAAATATTATGCATCGAGGGGACTGACCACAACAACCATTAACGGCCGCAGGGTGGATGTAACGCACCTACACCTGCGCGAGTGGCTGAGCTGCATCCGGAACGGAGGTACACCAAGCGCTAACATTGAAATGGCTTTTCAGGAAGGAATAACATGTATCATGGCGCATAAATCATACATCGAAAAGAGAACGGTGGAGTGGGATGAAGTAAACCGGAAAATAGTCTGATTTTTAAAAAATAAACCAATAGCTGATGAAACAAAATCTATTTGTTTTTTTCATGAACAGTAAAAACATTATTGTTTTTCTGTTGCTGTTGGTGTCATTTGTCGGAGAAGGAAGAGGAATAAAGGGAAACCATATCCCGGCCTCTGAAGACACGATTAAAAGAGAAGCCAATCTGGATTTGATTTTAAAAGTGCTGCCTGCCGATAAATTAAATGAAGGCAGTCCGTTCGATGACAGGGGAAGGGTTTCCTTTCTTGACAGAACTTTTCCCGACTGGTTGAACCGGACCGGGGAGTTGCCTCCCGATTTTGAGCAAATACCTTCAATCCCATTTTTGCCTAATCCCCTTCTGATTGACGAAGGAGGAAAGAATATTCCGGTAAAAACAAAGGCTCAATGGGAAGAAAAAAAGGAGTGGATGCGGGAGCAGCTTCAGCATTATATTTCGGGTACCTTTCCACCGGCACCGGATAATCTGAGAACAAAGATTCTTAGTGAAAAGATGGATGGTGAAGTAAAGCTGCAAATGGTGGAGCTTTCTTTCGGCCCGGAACATCAGGCAAAACTAACACTGGAATTAATGGTGCCGCCGGGAAAAGGGCCATTCCCTGTATTCCTTTCCCAGTGGAATCACCGTGAATGGGCACAGGTAGCTGTCAGGCGAGGGTATATTGGCTGTATTTATGCCGGGGCCGACACGAAAGACGATACCGAAAAGTATGCGGAAATCTGGGCCGGAGAGTATGACTTTACCCGCCTGATGCGAAGGGCGTGGGGAGCATCCCGGGCTGTCGATTATTTGCACACCCTTCCGGAAGTGGACAAAGAAAAGATCGGTATCACCGGGCATTCGCGTAATGGGAAACAGTCGCTGATGGCGGCTGCTTTCGATGAGCGCATCACAGCCTGCATTCCTAGCAGCGGTTGCACCGGGGCCTCTATTCCATGGCGTTATACCTCCTTTAATTTCGATATTGAAGATATTGCCCTGCTTTCAAGCGCCCGTCCGTCGTGGTTGCACCCGCGGCTGCGCTTTTTTATTGGAAAAGAACACAAGCTTCCGGTCGATCAAAATTCTTTTATGGCGCTGATTGCCCCGCGGGGCCTGATGTTGAGCACCGCAATTACTGAAGGTGCCGGAAATCCCTGGGCAGTAGAACAGGCCTATTATGCCAGTCAGAAAGTATACGATTTTTTGGGGGCGCGGAATAACCTGGCCATCCGCTCCCGGTACGGACTTCATAGTATAAGCGCCCGTGACATGGAGGATCATATCGATTTTTTTGATTATGTGTTTGGTCGAAGTGATTTTCAACCACCGAACCGGTTGTTTTATGATTACTCTTTCGAAGAGTGGAAAGAAATAAGTGGTGAAAAAATCAACCCGGATGATTTTCCTGTAAAAGGCGCTGATAATTTGCTGGTCAGTGAAAGCGGAAATAAGATTACATCTCCAGACGAGTGGAAAAAACGCAGGAAGGAGATCCGGAAGTATATTCAGTGGGGACTCGGCGAG
The DNA here is from genome assembly GCF_003573545.1 of Mariniphaga sediminis. Lineage (GTDB taxonomy): Bacteria > Bacteroidota > Bacteroidia > Bacteroidales > Prolixibacteraceae > Mariniphaga > Mariniphaga sediminis. The sequence continues at coordinate 63,353 of NZ_QWET01000018.1, forward strand.
GAGCCCCCGGGCGTCACCAACCCGGGACCCGGAAGCTTAAAAAATGCCGGCAGGGGGGAGGATAGTTTTGGAAATTTCCTTTCCCGTCCGGGAAAAACTTCCAAAATGGGAGTTATGCCGGTTAGCCCTTATAAAGGATTTGGGGATCAGTTGTTTGGTTATCTTTACTACCCATTGAACGATCAGGGAAAGTTGAAAAGCAATGACCTGCCCGTGGTGATTTACCTTCATGAATTTGACTACTCCAAAGGTTTTAATTCATATCATCAGGTAGAAACATTATTCCGTTCAATGGTTGAAAAGGGATTTGCCGTATTCGCCTTCGACATGTTGGGGTTTGGTAACCGGATTGAAGAGGGGACTCGGTTTTATAACAGATATCCTCACTGGTCGAAACTGGGAAAAATGGTTACGGATGTGCATGGGGCAGTGGATGCAATGGTAAACATTGATTTTGTTGACCCGGATAGAATTATAGTGGCTGGCTACTCTCTGGGAGCTAATGTAGGATTATATGCGGCGGCCACAGACGAAAGGATTGCCGGAGTGGTTTCCGTAGCCGGATTCACGCCCATGCGGACCAATACACTTGATAGGGGAACGGAAGGTATAATGGCTTATTCTCATTTACACGGACTTTTGCCGCGTCTTGGTTTTTTTGTGGGGAAGGAGTCGCACATTCCGTATGATTTTGACGGAATTCTGGCCTGTATTGCTCCGCGCCCGGTGTTGGTCATTGCTCCTTCTGAGGATAAAGACGCGCATCGTACAGATATTGAAAAGTGTGTAAATCAGGCTGGAAAAGTTTATGGATTGTATGAGAAAAATGAAAATCTTCATCTGCATACACCTCAGGATATTAACAGGTTCTCTTCTGAAATGAGAGATAAAATGTATGATTGGATGGCCGCACACTTTAAGGACTAACAGATTTTATGGAAACAACAGCAAATAAAAATTCTGTTAAAAGTGAAAGGCTTATGTCTCTCGATGTACTGAGGGGATTTGATATGTTTTGGATTATTGGTGGCGGGGCGTTGGTGGTTAGTTTATCAAAGTTAAATGCTTTGAGTTTTCTGGAGCCGGTAGCCATACAAATGCGGCACGTGGAATTTGAGGGATTCCGTTTTTGGGATTTGATTTTTCCGCTGTTTATGTTTATTTCCGGTGTCACAATTCCTTTTGCTATCCTTTCAAAAGTTGATAAGGGCATTTCTAAGAAAAGTCTACAGTTCCGGATTGTGAAGAGGGCGTTCATTTTGGTCATCCTGGGACTTTTGTATAACGGCACACTGCAAAAAGGGTTTGCAGATATGCGGTTTGCCAGTGTTTTAGGGCAAATTGGACTTGCGTATTTTATTGGCGCTACCATTGTTTTGCAGGCGAAATCAGTGAAAGTGCATGCCCTTTGGTTGCTGGTTATCCTGGTGTTCATTTCGGTTTTGCAGTTGTTTGTGCCTGTTCCGGGCTACGGTGCCGGTTGGTTCGATCCTGTGAAGGGGATGAACGCTTACGTGGATCAACTGTTGCTCCCCGGTCGCTTATCGGTGGGTACCTACGATCGTTTGGGAGTCCTTTGTATTATTTCGGCCTCCGTACTTGTTTTGATGGGCTATTTTGCCGGCCGGCTATTACGCCAACCAAATATTACGCCGAACCGGAAAGCATTGTATTTACTGGGAACGGGTGTTTTATTTATTTTGTTTGCCCTTGTTCTTGCTCCTGTATATCCGGTTGTGAAAAGTTTCTGGACTACTACTTTCAATTTTTTAACCGCCGGAATTAGTTTGGTTTTACTGGCTGTGTTTTATTATGTTATCGATGTGCGTAAACTCAGGGGGAGGGTGTTTTCGCACGTGCTTTTTTTCTTTAAGGTGATAGGATTAAATTCCATAACCATCTACATGGCCGCCCGTATTCTTCCCTTTCGCGAAATTTCTGGTTTCTTTACCGGATGGCTCGTTGAGCCTGCTGGTACCTGGATTATGATTGCCGGAGCGATTACTTTGGAGTGGTTGTTACTTTATTATCTTTATCAGCAAAAAATCTTTTTAAAAGTTTAAAACGAATCAATATGCATTGGATTAAAACATTAAAATATTATTTGAAATCCCTCGGCCCCGGGTTTATCATTGCTTCAGTGGTTTTGGGACCGGGCAGTATTACCGTGTCTTCCAGAATTGGTTCAGAACACGGGTATGCCTTTTTATGGGTTATTTTACTTGCCGCTATTTCCATGGTAATCTATACTTCTATGGGATCCCGGTTTGGGGTTTCAAACAAAGATTCGATACTTCAGTCTATTGCCGGAAACTACGGCAGGTGGTTTTCTGCAGTAATTGGTATTGCCGCATTTCTGGCCGCTTCCAGTTTCCAGTTTGGAAACAACCTCGGGGTTGGAATTGCCATGGAAGGCATAACCGGCGTAGACGAACGGGTATGGCCGCTCATATTCACCCCGCTGGCCATTGTTCTGCTTTTTTGGGCTAAAAATTTGTACAAGTTGCTGGAAAAGTTGATGATGGTTTTGGTTATGGTGATGATTGTTGCCTTCTTTTTTAATTTGGTCCTTACAAAACCGGATGTGGGTGAAATCGCAAAAGGGTTTGTACCCAGTTCCTTTTCATTTGATTCGCTGGACATTATTGCCGCACTGGTAGGAACCACATTCGTTTTGCATGGGGCTTTGTATCAGTCATACCTTGCCCAAAAAAGAGGTTGGAAGGTTGGGGATATAAAAAAGGGGCTCAGCGATTCCTATACTGGGATTTCTCTACTGGCACTTATTTCCGTTTTAATTATAATAACTTCTGCCTCTGCTTTGTATCCCAATGGTATTACGGTGAATTCTGCAGCGGACATGGCCTTGCAGCTTGAAGCATTGTTTGGGAGCTATGCCAAGGTTATTTTTAGTATTGGTTTGTGCTCTGCTGCTTTTTCTTCTTTAATGGTGAATGCAGTAATGGGAGGTGGACTGCTGGCCGACGGGCTTGGTTTAGGAAGTACAATGGACGAAAAAATGCCCAAAATATTTACTACAATAGCCCTGCTTATGGGAATGCTGATTGCTGTTTTTTTCCGGGGCAATATTATTTATACCCTGATTCTGGCCCAGGCTTCTTCCATATTGGCTGTTCCACTTATTGCCATCGGGATGTTTTTAATCCTGAATAACAAAAAAGTGATGGGTAAACTGAAAAATAACCTGTGGCAGAATGTGCTGGCTGTTTTTGGTTTTTTATTAATAAGTATCATGGTATATTTCATGTACGGCAAGATTATTACCTATATTCAATCTTTAAGTTAAAATGGCATTCGCAGAAGTAATAGAACTTACACGTGAACTTATTGCGCTTGATACGGTAAACCCGCCGGGTAACGAAGCCCCGGCAGCCCGGCTTGTCGGGAAACTTTTGGAGGCAAACGGCTTTGATGTAGATTATATTCCCTACGGCGAAAACCGTTTGCATGTTGTAGCCCAAAAAGGATGTGGCCGCAATTCCCTTCCGGTGATATTTACCGGTCATTTTGATACAGTGCCTTTGGGGGCTGTCCCCTGGAAAACAGATCCTTTAGGCGGTGAAATAAAGGATGGAAAAATTTACGGACGCGGCTCCAGCGATATGAAAGGAGGAGTGGCGGCCATGGTTGTTGCTGCTATCCGCGCATTTGAGGAGGGCACTCCTCCCGAAGGAGTTCGTTTGTTGCTCACAGCCGCAGAGGAAACTGGTTGTCAGGGAGCGAAACACCTTGTTTCAACGTATGGAAAAATGGGGCGTACACAAGGTATTGTGGTAGGCGAGCCCACAGCCAATATCCCGGCTATCGGGCATAAAGGCGGATTGTATTTAAACCTTAAAACCAAGGGAAAAACGGCTCATTCTTCCATGCCGCACCTGGGCGACAACGCTATCTATAAAGCAGCCCGGGCCATTTTAAAGGTTGAAAAATTTGACTTCGGAAAAGAAGAGGATCCTTTGCTCGGTTTTTCTACGTTGAATGTAGGGAAAATGCAGGGCGGAATTAATCTTAATTCGGTGCCCGACCATGCTGAATTTACCATCGATGCACGTACTACAACCAAAGTAGAACATCACAAATTACTGGAGAGATTGACCAATGAATTGGGGGAAGAGGTGGCCATTGAGGTTTTAGTTGATCTTCAGGCTGTTTCTACCGATGAATCCGATTCGTTTGTGCAGTCGGTTTATGCTGCCTGCGGAATACAAACCGGGCAGGCGGGGTTTCCAAAATCGCTTCCTTACCTGACCGACGGAGCCGTATTGCAACCTGCCTACAGCGGTACTCCAACTGTTATTCTTGGTCCTGGGCAGCCCGAAATGGCACACAAAACAGATGAATTTTGTTACACGGAGAATATTGAAAAAGCGGTTGAAATTTATAAGAATATCATTTTAAAAGAGAGATAAAAAGATGAGCGATTATCCTGAAAAAATAGTGAGTGATAATGAATTGGAGGAACTTCTATCCAATCCTTCAAAAGAGACGATTGAACTGTTTAAAAGGCTGGAAGGCGATATTATTTTTCTTGGAATTGCCGGGAAAATTGGTCCTTCGCTGGCGCACATGGCCAAACGTGCCTGTAATGAAGCCGGGGTAACAAAGCGAATAATCGGAGTTTCCCGCTTTCGTGATGAGGCAGAAAGAGCCCTTATAGAGAGCTGGGGGATTGAAACTATCCGGGGCGACCTGCTTGACAGGGATTTTCTGGAAAGCCTTCCCAAAGTAAAAAATGTTTTTTTTCTGGCTGGAATGAAGTTCGGTTCCGAAGATAACCTTTCGCTTACCTGGGCGATGAACTCTTACCTCCCGGCGCTTGTGGCCGAAAACTTCAGGGATTCAAAAATTGTGGCTTATTCTACCGGATGTGTGTACCCACTTGTTCCGGTTGAATCGGGTGGTTCGCTGGAAACAGACAAGCCGGAGCCGGTAGGGGAATATGCGCAATCGTGCCTGGGACGCGAACGGATGTTTGAATTCGGCAGTAAAAAATACCAAACACCGGTGGCTCTTATTCGTTTAAATTATGCAGTGGAACCTCGTTACGGAGTGCTGGTGGATATTGCCAATAAAGTAAAAAACGACCAGCCGGTAGATTTAACGATGGGGTATTTTAATGTAATCTGGCAGGGCGATGCCAACGACATGGTACTCCGTTCCATCGAACATGCTGCCAGCCCCGCCTGGACGATCAACATTACCGGAGCCGAAACACTTTTGGTACGCGATGTGGCTGTTGAGTTCGGAAAGTTATTCGGAAAAGAGGTGCGGTTTACCGGAAATGAAGCTACTACAGCGCTTCTGAGTAATGCTGAAAAGGCATTCAGCTTGTTTGGCGAAAACTCGGTGCCCGTTGCGAAAGTGCTGGAATGGACTGCTCGGTGGATGGAAGACGACAAAAAGTTGCTGGGGAAACCCACCCATTTTGAGGTCCGGGACGGGAAATATTGAGATTGACAGTTTATCGAATTCCTTCGTAGAATAAAAAATACAACAATATTCAGATGAAACTACCGTGAATTAAATATGCGCAGAGAAGCGTGATTTTATGGAAGTTCGATCTGTTACCATTTAAAAAGAAAAACAAATGAATTATACAGAATTACCTGAAGAAATATTGGATGCCCTTCAAAAAGGGGTTGTGATTCCTGCACTGCCACTGGCATTAAATGAAGACCGGAAGTTGAATGAAAGCCGGGAGCGTGCTTTGATGAGGTATTATCTGGATGCCGGTGTGGGGGGTGTAGCTGTTGGGGTACATACCACGCAGTTTGAAATCCGTTTACCGGAAGTTAATTTGTACGGTCCGGTTTTGGAAATTGCCCGGGAAGAATTCGACCGTTTTGAAGAGCGGACAGGTAAATCAGTCATCAGGGTAGCCGGTGTTGTAGGGAAAACTGACCAGGCAGTAGCAGAAGCAAAACTTGCCCTGCAAAAAGGGTATCATGCGGTGTTACTGAGTCTGGCAGCATTTTCCGGTGCTTCTAACCCGGAAATACTGGAGCATTGCAAGGCCGTTGCAAATGTAATTCCGGTTATCGGTTTTTACTTGCAGCCCGCAGTGGGTGGCAGGAGGCTGGACGTCGACTTCTGGCGGGAATTTGCCCGGATTGAAAATGTGGTCGCTATTAAAATGGCGCCTTTCAACCGCTATCAAACGTTAGATGTAGTGCGTGGGGTAGCTGAATCGGGACGTGCCGAAGAAATAACGCTCTACACCGGAAACGATGACAATATCCTGGTGGATTTGCTGGCTGAATACCAGTTTGAGGTGAACGGGCAAACAGTAAAGAAACGGATTGTAGGCGGACTGCTTGGCCACTGGGCGGTTTGGACACGGAAGGCCGTTGAATTGCTGGAAAAAGTTCATAACAATCAGTTGCCGGATAATATGCAGGAGGTGCTGGCGCTGGCAAACCAAATAACCGATTGCAATGCGGCCTTTTTCGATGTAGCCAATAATTTTGAAGGATGTATCACGGGTATCCACGAAGTACTTCGCAGACAGGGGTTGCTGGAAGGTATATGGACACTGAATGAAGATGAAACGCTTTCTCCCGGGCAAAAAAAGGAAATAGACCGGGTGTATGCCGCATATCCGCATTTGAACGATGACGCATTCGTAAAAGAAAATCTGGACAGGTGGCTGACCTGAGAACATTAACAATCCATGATATCAGGCAGGCCAAAAAACTGTCGGATGCCGAAAAGTGGAACCAGACTGAAAAGGACTGGGAGTTGATAATCAGTAAACCCGGGAATGTTTGTCTGGCCGCTGAAACCAATGGCAAAATTATAGGTACGGCAGCCGCAATGAATTATGAAAATGAAGTTGCCTGGATAGGAATGGTTTTGGTTGACAGGGAATTCAGAGGGCAGGGGATAAGTAAACTACTTTTAACCGGCCTTCTGGAACAGTTGAAATCATGCCGCTCAGTCAAACTGGATGCTACTCCTGCAGGGCAAAAGGTTTATCCTAAATTTGGTTTCAGAGAGGAATACCTTATCCACCGGATGACAATTGAGTCCGTCGAAACAGCTACATTGAAAGCCGAATGTGACGGTTCTTTGGAACCATTGCAGCCTGACGATATCCCGGAAGTAATTGAATACGACAGGCGTGTGTTTGGAACAGACCGAAAATTTTTGCTGGAGTTTCTGGTTGAAAATTATCCGGAGTATGCCTGGGTGCTGAAAAGGGAAGGAAGAATCAATGGATTTGCCTTGGGGCGCAAGGGAACCCGTTTTAACCAGGTGGGCCCTGTAATGGCTTCAACGACCGAAGAGGCAACAAAACTCATGCTGAAATTATTAATTTGTCTCGAAGGAAAACCTGTTGTAACGGATATTTTGGATGATAAAAGAGACTTGACCGAGTGGCTGTATGCTGCCGGTTTTGTAAAACAACGCCATTTTATCCGCATGTACCGGAATGAAAATCCTTTTCCCGGAATCCCGGAAAATCAGTTTCTGATATGCGGTCCTGAGCTTGGATAAGAATTTACTGAGTTAAGTTCTAAGAACCGCATCAGTTTATCCGGTAATTACAAACCGGAGATCCTTCTGTTGACGCAATTTGTAACCGCGTCTTGGAATACATGACAAAAAAACGTCACTTCAAGTCCTTTGCGTTTCATCTATTCAAAATAGGGGCTTTGCCCATTGCTCTTCAATTTTTTTCCTGGCATAAAAGCGCCTGCTTCACCCAGGAAAACTGCTTTTGAAGGCTACACTCTTTCATGTTTGCTTTCGTCTCAAACAGAAAAATGGGGTAAGATGTTGGTTTACCTCTGTTGAGAGCGTATCTTTTTCGCTTGTGTATTTTCTGTCGGCATACAGGTTCATTGCCCATTGGAACTAAATGCCGATTCGAAAAAAATAATTTACAAGTCTTTTCTTAATCCATACAAAATATTTTGTTAAACTTGCACAAAATCAATGTTTAATCAATATTATTTTATCCTATGAACTGTTTTACTGTCAGAAAAAGCATTCAGAGAGCAGTAGGTTTACTGTTCGTATTAACCTTTTTTTCATGCAATGCACCGGAACCCAAAACCAGTGTAGAATCCGGTGATAACGAATACTATGTGGCGGCTTATATCTGGCCTTCGTGCCATCACGATGAAAGATTTGGCGACATGCTGTGGCCTGAGGGTACCGGCGAGTGGGAAGTGATTAAAAAGGGGAATAAGCGTTTTGACGGGCATTATCAACCCCGGCAACCGCTTTGGGGTTATGAGTTGGACGACGATCCGCAGGTGATGGAAAAATGGATTGATACCGCCACCGATCATGGCGTGAATGTGTTTGTATTTGACTGGTACTGGTTTGGCGAAGGTCCGTTTTTGGAAAGTGCTTTGAATAATGGTTTTCTGAAAGCCAAAAACAAGGATAAGATGCAGTTTTATCTGATGTGGGCCAACCATGATGTAAAGCGGAACTACTGGAATGTACATAAGTTTAAGGAGGATGATTCGTTGCTTTGGGACGGTGCTGTGGATTGGGACAATTTCAAAATTATTGTGGACCGGGTGATAACGCAGTATTTCAAACAACCCAACTATTTAAAATTCGATGGCAAACCGTTATTTTCCATATTCAGTATAGATAATCTGTTGCAGAGTTTTGGCGGTAGCGTGGAAGAAACCCGCAAAGCGCTTGATTATTTCCGGGAAGAAGTAAAAAAAGCTGGATTTCCGGGGTTGCATATCCAATGGAACCAGGGCGGCGGTTCTATTATGTCAAAAGAAGCGGCTACTCGTTTCTCTGACAGGGTAAACCAAATGGGATTCAACAGTGTGGCCCTTTACAATATGGGGGGATTAAACGAAGATTATTTGGTTTACGGAACCAATTCTGTAAATATCAGGACACAAATGGATTCAATTCTGGATGTGCCGCTGTTTCCGTGTGTTTCCATTGGTTGGGACGATACACCGCGGTTTCCGGCTAAAGGTATCCACGATGTAGTGCATTATCATAATACACCCGAAAGTTTTGCGGCTTTGCTCTCCAAAGCAAAAAAATATGCTGACAGTCATCCCGAACAACCCAGGCTGATTACCATCAATGCATGGAATGAATGGGTAGAAGGCAGTTACCTGTTACCCGACATGCTCAATGGATTTGGTTATCTGGAAGCTGTGGAAAGGGTAATAAAAGAAGATTATGATCCTTATACGGAATAAGGCAATTATTTTTCAAAATGTATCTGATGAAAACAAAACGGGTTGAATACCTGGGATTTGTACTTTTGTTGGGATTTGCTCTTCTGAGTAAGGTCGATGCCAAAGGACAAAAAACGGGTACCGCGTCCATTCAAAAACAACAATATGATGTGGCTGCTTTTGTTTGGCCTTCCTATCATCCCGATGATCGGGCAAAAATATTCTGGCCCGCAGGATTCGGCGAATGGGAAACAGTGATGAAAAACAAACCCAAATACGATGGTCATGAACAACCAAGGCAGCCATTGTGGGGATATATCAATGAGGCAGATCCTTATGTGGCAGAGATGGAAATCAATGCCGCTGCCGACCATGGTGTGAATGTATTTATTTTCGATTGGTACTGGTATGATGGAATGCCCTTTCTGGAAGGCCATTTAAATGATGGTTACCTGCAGGCAAAAAACAACGATCGCGTCAAGTTTTATTTGATGTGGGCCAATCATGACGTAGATTTGACCTGGGATAAACGAAATGCAGGTAAACCCAATGATGACTTAATCTGGAAAGGAGCTGTTGACAGGGATGAGTTTGAAAAAATTTGCCACAGGATAATAGAAAAATACTTTAAACATCCTTCTTACTATACCATCGACGGCAAACCCTGTTTTATGATTTATGACCTAAACAGTTTGATTGCCGGCCTTGGAGGGATTACAGAAACGAAAGAAGCGCTGGATTGGTTCCGGAATGAAACGGTAAAGGCCGGACTGAAAGGTATCAACCTCCAGGCTTGCCTGCGGAGTAGCAAGTTCCGGTTATCTGATAATAAGGGAAATGTTATAGGTATGCAGGCTGATGTTGTAAAAGAACTTGGTTTTGACGGACTTTCCCATTACCAGTTTGTCCATTTTGCCGGTATTGACAGAGATTATCTTGACATAATTGAAGATGTAGAGAAAGAGTGGACTCGTTTAGACCAGGCGTTTGACATACCCTATTATCCGCATGTTTCCGTTGGCTGGGATAATAATCCTCGTTTTGAGATGTTCCGCCCGGGTGTAGTAAAAAACAATCCGCCGGAAAATTTTGAAAAGGCATTGAAAATGGCTCGCGATTATGCGGATAAACATCCGAACCAATATCCCCTGATAACCATAAACAGTTGGAATGAATGGACTGAAACAAGCTACCTTCAACCATGCACTATGTATGGCTACGGTTACCTTGAAGCAGTCCGAAGGGTATTTGTAAAATAAAAGTTGTAGTGGCCTTACTCCCCGAATGTGCCGGCTTTTCAGGAGGTTGGCGTTTCTGGTGAAAGGATGTAAAGACAGATCCGGTATTCAGTCTTGCGTTTTCTGAAAACGGGAAGGAAAAATGGAAAGTCCATCCCGTCAGGAAATGACTTTGTAGTTTAAGGGTTTCACCTTACCTTTATGTGAGAATTTCAAATCGAATAAATATGGACAATTCACTCAAAGAAAGAATAAGGGAGTTTATATCAGATAATATTCAGGAGCAGCCCGTCACGGCACAACCCAATGCGTTCTGGAAGAATTTGAAAGCGGTGGGGACTGAATTGTGGCTCGATACGGGCGATATGGATGAGGCTGAAAAGATATGGACGGCAGAAATGACTGCGCTTACAACCAACAATACACTGGTGAACAAAGAGATTCAGAAAGGTATTTATGATGATTTTATTGCGCAGGCCAAAGAGATAGTAAAAGAATTGCCACACCAACAGCAGATTGTGGAAATTGCCTTCATTTTGAATGCCCGTCACGGGTTGCGTCTTGCGAAAAAGTTTGGCGGTTTTGTGAGTGTTGAATTGCATACTGATACGGCGCACGATATGAAGGCAATTGTAGAGTATGGAATCCGCTATTTTGAGATTTGTCCTGATCAATTCATTGTGAAAGTTCCTTACACGGCTGCCGGACTTTTAGGGGCCCGGAAGCTCAGGGAAAAAGGTGTGAAGGTGAACTTTACACTTGAATTCTCCGCCCGTCAGAATGTGATGGTAGCCGCCATTACAAAGCCAAACTACCTTAATGTTTTTTTGGGCAGGATTGGCGCATATATCAGCGATAACGGACTGGGCGACGGTTCCGGGGCAGGAGAACGGGCGGTTCTGGAATCGCAGCGATGGGTGAATCATCTGACTCAAAGTAACCCGGAACCAACTAAACTTATTGCGGCCAGCTTACGCAATTACGGTCAATTGGAAGATCTGGCAGGGGTTAATGTTTTTACCATGCCAACCAAAGTAGCCGCCGGTGGAATGACAAACCTGTCAGGGAAATTTACATCACGGCTGGACGAGATTTATCCGGTGGGTATTCATCCGGAAGCAGAGGTGTATTTTCCGGAAAAATTATGGGAGGTAACGGAGCAGGAGTTGGAACTGGCCAAAAGCCTCGGCCAAAATTGTCCGCAGGACGGGAATGAGCTTATCGACCGGATGCATCAGGCCGGGTGCAGCGATATGTTTCCCTACCTTAGCGACAGTGATTTGAATTACATTTCTTCTGATGGTAAAATTCCGAAACACGAACGTTGGGCCGATCGACTTGCCACAGGTGAACTTGCCATCGATACCTTATTAAACCTTGCCGGACTGGCCAGCTTTTCAAACGACCAGGCGCAGCTGGACGAACGGATTGAAAGGATACTAAAGGGCCATTAAACCTGAATTTTCAGGAGAGAAAATCAGGTGTCGAACTGGTGTTGTTCCACTTTGTTCATAAACTCCGAAGTGATTTCAGAACCGCTGGCTCCATAAGTATCCACAACAGTACCCTTAATACCCGATTTGGTTTCCAGGGCATACACAATGCTGGCATCAGCGGGATCTGTCATTCCTTCAAAACGGTGGAACTCCATCAGCTTCACTTCAGATGGCCCTAAATGAATTCCCCCCGGTTCTTCCAATTGCCCTTTTTCATTGATCCGGAGATTGTGGGTGAAACCTCTTTTCCTTAAATCTTCAATGGCTTCCGTTAATGTACTGAATTGATTGTTCATCGCTATTAAATTTTGATTTATAACTCACCCCGTTATCTGTAAATTGATACTGCCACAATAGCACAATACCAGGGGGTGTTTGTTTCTTTTAATTAACAACAGACGAAGGAGGTAAACAGTTCTTTTTATATAGATAATGCCTGTGAAATAGAGCTTTATCTGTGTGCGACTGCAGGAAAGGTGCTGTTAAAAGTGATTAAAAGTTGTTTTGGGTAAATATTATTACAAAGTCTGATTGTTGCGTAATTCTATTACATATAAAAGTCTGATAGGTTACATGTTTGCGGAGTTTTACTTTTTTCAAATCAGTTTTTCCTTTTTCAGTATATTGTTGAAACGCGTGTTTGAAATGTATCTGTCAGCCAGTATTTTTCCATTGTATATCAGGTTAAAGGTGCTGTAAAGCGAAGGGGCATTTTGAGCCTCCTCCGGTGTTTTTATTTCGGTGATAACGAGGTTTAGTTTTTTTGCTGTTTCCGTACCTCTTATTTCTTCAACGAAACGCACGACCCACGGGCATTGTTTGGAGTAAATAATATGAAGTCCCTGGTAACGGGCACGTTGCGATTTCCAGTCGTTAATTACAGGGAGCGTTCCGTTTCCAAAAGTCAGGGCAAGCAGTTGATTTCCTGCTCCGTCTGTTTCAATTACTTTGAATCCGTTTTTCAGGAAAAGTTCATCGCCCGCCATAAATGAGCCTTTGCTGGCCACAACGGCAACCCCTTTGCACTTATTGAGATTTGCATCATTTATACATTCAGTAATTAATTGTGTTCCCAGGCCCAGGTTTTTGTTTTTGTTCGGATATACAAACAGGCAATGAATAAACAGATAGCCGCTGGCTGAAACTGCCCGCCAGGCATATTCACCCGGAACATATTCGATAAAGCCCACTGCCTTTTTCTGGCCTGCCAAATAAATTAGTTTAATACGAAGGCCTTCGGAAAGCCGTTGTTTTATCCATTCAATTTTCAGGGGAAATGCCTGGTTTTTCGGATTAATAAAACAGATGACATCCGGGTACAACGCAAGGTTCTCTTGGTTAATGGTTACAATTTCGACCTCTTTATTCATGATTTTTCAATTTCAGCAACAATTACCACATCGTTTTTTCCGTCCCACGGATTAGGATTAAATGCGGGGTAACAGAAGGTATCATGTAAGGTTTTCTGTGGCATGATGTTGGTTTTTTTGTTGTGTAAAATTACCACAAACTTTTAATGTTTTCCAACAAACTGCTTTTTCGTTTTGGAAGTATTATTGCCTGATATTATCTGAAAAACCAGGGAAGGCAGGGATAAATCAGTACACCTGCTTGACAAAAACAACCCGGATTTGTATCCCGTCCTCAGAACCATCGTCAGAAACAATGTTTCCAGTTATCTCCCAAAATCTTTGGCTACCCATGCTTCCCTGCAACCGAGCAAATCTTTTTAACCCGTTTAATGTTCTGAATGCGTAAACCGTTGTGCCTATTACGGGCCTTTGATCATCAAATCTGTATGCTTTTTCCATGATAATGAATTTGTTTGGTTTCAACTTTTTTGGGGTATTTTCAACTTTGTTGTTTTTGATTATTAAAATGAATCCTGTTCCATGGCAGCGTTCAATTTTGGAATATCTTCATTCTTCGGAATAAATGCACTGCTGCCAAAATAAATTTTCCAGGCTCCGTTAATCTTCGTAAGATGGTAGACATTTCTCCAAGGTATTTTGGGAGTGTACATGGGCATCATGTGCTGATCTACCACTGTAGCTGAGTTGCCGTCGGGCGCCAGTTTTATTAACCGGTCACTAATAAAATGAATGCCGGGGAAAGTGTCTGTTTGGGCAAACATTTCAGTCCATAGCTCCGTTATTTGCTGTTTGCTCATATTCTCAGAAGGGTCGGTTCCAAGGTACACAGCATCTTCTGTTAGGCTGGAGGTAAGAAAAGCCACATCTTTGGTGCTAAATGACGCATTAAACTGGTTGATAAAAGAATCAACAGTAGCTTTTTCCGTTTCAAAATCGGGTGTTTTGACTTCGGTTTTTTGCTGGCAGGCAATCATTGTTACCACCATCAGGCAGAAAAACAGGAAATTTCTTTTCATAGCCTAAATGTTTAAAATTGATGCTATTAAAGGTACGTCATTAATAAACTAAAATCAAGTATTTTTTTGATGAGAGGATGTTGGGAAGGGATCTTAGGGATATGAATCGATGGGGTAAATTTCGATTATTCTATTTGGCGTCGCAAGTATTTTGCGCCATGTCGTTTTGAATGTTCTAACCGTTTTTTAACGGCTCAACGACCATTTTCTGCCTTGTGACGGCAAAGATTTTTTTACACTTCGTCCAGTGACTTGCGCTTTTGATCACGAATATTTTTGAAATGAGTAGGGGTGAGGCCAGTCACTTTTTTAAACTGGTTGCTTAAATGGGCAACGCTCGAATAATTGAGTTGAAAGGCAATCTCGCTCAAAGTTAGTTCGTCATACACAAGCAGTTCTTTTACTTTTTCAATTTTTTGAGCGATATAATATTTTTCAATGGTCGTTCCTTCTACTTCAGAAAAAAGTTGGGTTAAGTAGTTGTAATCGTGATTAAGGAGACTGCTTAAGTAGTCGGAAAGGTTGGTTTTTATTTCGTCATTTTGCCGGTGTACCAATTCTATAATCAGGTTTTTTATTTTTTCGATAAGCCGGCTTTTTTTATCGTCGATAATTGAAAAACCTACTCTTTGCAGTGCCTCTTCAATGTTCAATTTTTCTGTATCTGTCAATTCATTGTCGAGCACAACTTCGCCCAGTTCAACAACACGCGGGGTATAGCCAAGGCGTTCCATCTCAGCTTTTACAACCATTTTGCAACGGCTGCACACCATATTTTTGATGTGGAGTTTCATCTCTGTATATTTTCAATCAATGTGCTAATTTATATAAACGTGCTTTTTTATTTTAATTATCAGTGAGATATAATTTCTATGCACTCCTTTTCGTGATATTAAAAAACACATTATCCCGTTTGTATTTTGTAAAGTACAATGTTACAAACTTTCGAAGAATATACCTATTGAAGTGTTCCGACTTTTACAGTGCATTCCATTGGCCGGCCTGTTCTCCTGGCTGGCGCGAAAGTTGGTGCCCATTTTTACTTCCGGCTAAATTAGAGGATTTGCGGCATTTTATATGACGCTCCGGTCAAACTTTTACCGTTTTCCATTTTCCCTTTTTAAACAGCCACAGGGTGAATAAACCTACTGAGGTTTCAGAGAAAAAGATGGCCCAGAATACACCGGAATGTTGCCAGTCGAATCCAATGGCCAGCAGGTACGACAACGGTATTTGTATCAACCAGAAAAATACAAGGTTGATTTTGGTTGGGGTTTTTGTATCACCGGCACCGTTGAATGCCTGCGTGGAAACCATCCACCATCCATAAACAAAGTAGGAAAGGGAAAGAATACGCAGCCACTCGGCACCAATTTTTGTTACAAGTTCATCTTCTGTAAAAATTCCCATAAGGGAGCGATTAAAGATAAAATAGACAATGGAAACTCCTATCAGAAACAGCATATTGTAAAATCCTGTTTTCCAGACAGCCGACTCAGCCCTGTCCGGGTTTCCTGCTCCCAGGTTTTGTCCCACCAGTGTGGCTGCGGCATTCGATAACCCCCATGCCGGCATCATGGTAAACATCATAATTCGCAGGGCAATGGTAGAACCTGCAACCGCTTCGCTGCCCACATCGGCCAGTATGCGCATGATAAAAATCCAGGATGTCATGGCCACAATCATCTGCCCGATTCCTCCCAGTGATGTTCGGGCGATGTTGAGCATCGCGATTCCATTCCATCGTAATTGCGGAAGGGTGACCCGGATGTGTTTTACACCTTTAAAAAGCAACCATAACTGGATGAGGACACCGACTCCCCTTCCAATGTTGGTGGCAATGGCGGCTCCCTGGATTCCCATCGCTGGCACTGGCCCCCAACCGAAAATGAGCAAGGGATCGAGGATGATATTGATCCCGTTTGAAATCCAGAGAATGCGCATGGCAATTGCCGCATCGCCGGCTCCACGGAATATGGCATTTATCACGAATAGCAACATGATTACGGCATTTCCACCCAGCATCCACTGGGTGTAACGATAGCCTGTTTCCATGGCCCATTGGTCGGCTCCCATCAGTGCCAGTAAATCTTTTGCAAACAAGATTCCGGCCACAGCAAAAGGCACAGAAGCCAGCATGGCCAGAATAACGGATTGGATAGCTGAAGCGCCCGCTCCTTCCTTGTTTTTTTCACCGATTCTCCGGGCTACAATCGCCGTTACAGCCATTGAAAGCCCCATCCCAATGGAGTACAGCAGGAACAGGTATGTTTCTGTAAGTCCCACAGTGGCCACGGCCTCCGGTCCTAATTTCCCTACAAAGTAAATGTCTACTACAGCAAAGGTCGATTCCATAATCAGCTCCAGAATCATGGGGACTGCCAGAAGGAAAATGGCCTTTTTTATTCCAATTTTTGTGTAATCAGCTTCTGTCCCTTTTAAGGCATTTTTTAACTCTTGCCAAATGGAACTCTGTGGTATATGGGCCATTGTTTCTTTTGTCGCCGTTGTATTGTTTTCTGTCATGTTTTTATTGCTTATAGGGTGTGATAATTAACATTTTTAAAATCGAAAGGTTGATTTACTTTTTTCGACGGCACAAATTTATTGGCTGTTTTTCATACTTTCAAGGGGCAATTCTGACATTTTAACGGGTTGAATGCGTCAGTGCCACAGGACCCTTTCAGGATATTTCTTCTTTTGGGGATACTTTTATCCCTTTTAAAAAAGAGGCTATTCCTTCCTAACTACCATCATCTTTCTACGGATGTGCGTCCTTTTTCGGGATCTTTTCTGAGTTAATTGGGTGTTTTTTTTAGGGCATCTTAATCGGCTGGACAGCCAAATACATTAAAGAGTGGGTTCCCATAAAGAAATTTCGGCATGTTGCCTATTCTTTCTCCATATTTCAAATGCTTCAAATGTTTCTACTCCATCATCAATTACGGCCTGATAGATTTCTATTCCCGGAATTTTCTCAGTGCCTTGTTCGCTTTCCCATTTTATATTCAGAATTTTCTTTTTCAGCGGCTCTGAGAGTACCGCGCTGATTTTGTCAGTTACACGCTCAATCATGCCTGCATACGGAGATTCGTTTTTTATATGGATAATATCAATGGTCCAAATACGTTCCGGGTTTTCTTCATACAGCAAATGCCATTCAAGGCACATATCTTCCTTGTCCAGCAGGTTTTTGTATATCACCTCTTTTATCTTCGGGTTTTTACTTATCTCCGCTATGGCTTTAAAGCTTTTTTCTATTGAAAATTTTTTTGAATAAGTATGGAAATCAATATCCAAATGGTTCATTAAAAGTCCGGTTTTAACTGATCCGACCAGATTACAGGTTGAATTTAAATTCTCCCAGGTTTCATAAATTCTCAGCTCATCAATAATCCGGTATGCTCTGTTCAGGTTCTGATTCGAAGTATTTGTTATTTTATCCATTTTTGTAGTAACCAAAAGGCTTTTTATTTCATTTGTAAAATAAGGCAATTTGTAAATATGATGGGGTAAAACCCTTAACTCAGTATTCCACAAATCGTTCACTTCAGTGAACGGCAATTTATACATCCATTCTGGTTTTGTTGACTATTTATTGGAGTCTGCTTTCGCTGATACCTGTCATAAACTGCTTTTGGCGGGGCTTTAATCGTATTTTTGTGCCAGTGTTAAAGGCTTTTCACTGTTTCAAACAAAGTCAGGATATTTTCTACCGGTGTATCTTCCTGAATATTATGTGCCGGCGCTATAATATAGCCACCATTTTTTCCTAAAACATCAGCTCTCCTTATCACTTCATTTTTTACTTCCTGAGTCGTTCCGTTCGGCAAAATTTCTTGTACGCAGATTCCCCCAAAAAAGATCAGATCGTTTCCAAAACGATTTTTAAGTTCCTGAGGCTCCATCCCGCTTGCAAGAGGCTGGATGGGATTCAGGATATCAAGACCAAGCTCAATAAAATCGGGTATCAGTGGTTTGATTGCCCCACAAGAATGCCAGGCCAACTTGATATCAGGATTTACCTTCCTGTATTCATAAAACATTTCTTTAATCCGCGGTTTAAAAATTTTCCTAAAGGTATCCTCATCCATCATCAGGCTGGTTTGGGAACCAAAATCATCGCCACACCATAAAACATCGGCTCCCATTTCTATCATTTTTTTGCCATACTCTGTATGAATGAATTGAATTTTATCCAACAAGGGATTGATATATTCTGCTTCCATCATCATATCAATCAGGAATTTTTCCAAACCAGTAAGATACCAGGCGGTTTCAAACAAAGTCGTTTCCAGATCGGCAATAATACCATGTGTTTTTCTGTATTTGTTAATGGTTTTTTGGGCTTCATCCCACCGGCCTTTAGCAAAAGGATCGGGGAATTTGTACTGTTCAATGTCCTTTGCGGTTTCTGCATGTGCTAATGGAAATTCATAAAACTCGTTGTACTGGCCGGTATCTTTGAATACCATGCCCCATTCATTTTTTATCAGCCCTCCCTCAAGTTTTATTGTGGGGTTATCCGTTGGAGCACATGCTGCAATACCAACCGCATCAGCACCCAGTTCTGCCATTAATCCCATATGCGAGGCCCTTGTGGAAAGCATAGAATCCAATGGCTCTTCAAAGGGCAGGCCAGTATGGTCACTTAACATTTTGGCTACCTGGGGTGTAACTGAAACATATAATGGCACCCTGTCGGATATTTCTCTGTTAATGGTTTTTAAGAACCTTTCTCTTGCGTTCATATTTGATTTTTGGTTTCTAATTACAAATACTGGTTATCCCGTTGGTTGAATTATTTTATTAATCAATTGTTTAATAATAAACAATAAGCAGGTTGTGTTCATGTTGTTGATATTCAATGGTTTATTTCTGTAGTCAAAAGCCGCTTGTCAATACATAATTTGAAGGTAAACTTCGATAAAATATTGATGATTTACAAGATAATTAGTAATGATTTGAGCATGGATAGAAAGAACCTGCATTTCTTAAAACAAAAACTGATTATATGGAAGATGGTACGCAGAGAGGTGGCGAAGTATGCTTTAAATTCCTAGTTCCGTTAATAGGTTTATTTTTACTTTTTCAATATTTTCAACCGGCAACCAATCGTCCATGTTCACATAATCTGACCTGTCTATTTGGAATGGTTCAATAGTTTTAAAATCCTTTATAGTTATTAAAACCAAATATCTTTTACCGGAAAATCTTTTTTTTTGTCCGGGGGCTAGAAATAGTTTATCCTGATTTTTCTCAACCATTTCAACTGATTGTTCTTTTGTCAGCTTTTCCGAATTGAAAACGCTTTCAACAAAGGCTTTCCCTTTAATAAGACCGTCTCCTTTGTTTTCCACAAAATACAAAACATCTCCTTTGTTTACGCGTCCATAAGGTAATTTCCGTCCCATAGCTCCACGGATAATCATTGTTTTTTGTCCGCTTTTTAGGTGTTCAAGTTCTTTCGCTTTATAATCGAGATACACTACATTATCCATAATTTACTTTTTGGTTTTTTTCTAAATTTTTAAACAAGCTCCTGTTGCTGATATGATTCGTTCGAATACATTCCTTCATTTTAAATGCTCCCGGCAATGATTGTTGATGAGTAACTATTTATGCCTGGTAGTTTAAAATACCTGTCAACCAAAGTCTGCGCCTGCAAAGGCTTTTGCTGCTGCGGCTTGAAAGTAGCGATAAAATTTGTACGAATAAATTCTAACGGTTAAAAAATTTTGATTGGAAGGTATAAGGTCTTTCCATGGAGAAGAGCAAGGGCAATACCTTGCAGGTAGTTATATTGACTAACATTTAATGAGCCAGATTCTCTTACCTGAGGTTAGATGCAGTGGGGGTGTTAGATTATAGAATCTATTTCATGTGCTTATTCGATGATATAGTTTGTCGGCGTTTTTCCAAAATGTTTTTTGAATATAGCAATAAATGAGCTTGCATTTTCGTAACCTAAGTCGTATGCAACATCTTTAATCATCCTTTTTTCTCCCAGTTGCTTTATTGCTTCAATTAATTTTAAACGCATCTTCCAATCACCAAAGCTCATTCCTAACTCTTTTACAAAAAGTCTTGAAAGTGTTCTCGGGCTCACGCAGGATTTTTCAGCGTAGTACTCAATGGTATGTTTGCTTGAATAGTCATTCATTAAGGCATCCGTTACTCTTTTTATTCTTTCATTATGACTTGTTGGGAGAAAAGTTGAACATGGTTTTATGCCTGAGAGTTCATCCAGTAACACTTCAAAAATTCGTTCTTGCGGCGATGTTAATCGGTCAGGATTTGAGAAGGATATAATTTTTGTCAATAAACTTTTGATGAAACCTGAGGTATCGAAAGCAAAGCTATTTTTTGGTAATTTGTTCAGTTTGGATTTATCAATAAAAGCAGAAATAACTTCTACATTATTGGGAAAATATACCTGATGTTTTTCATTGCTCGCAATCCAAACGCTTTGCGACGGATTGACTATCCAAATATTATTTTCTGTTTCAACTTTCATTATGCCACTATTGCACAATATAATTTGTGCACGCGGATGGGCATGGTAGTCCGCACATTTTGCGTTTTGAACCGATTCCGTGTAGGTAGTAATTGGGCGTAGTTCATCTATTTCAAAACCATGATCGACTTTAATATTTGTCTTATAATCATTATTCATTGGCCAAATGTAGTAATTTGGACTCAGGGATATTGACGTACTTTGCAAAAAAATAAAGAATTTATTATGGATACTAAAAAGCACAACCGGAACATCATAGAACAATTTTCCAAACAGGCAGAAGGTTACACTTCCATTACTTCACATAGTGATGCGTTGGAAAAACTAATTAAAATGTCTTCTGCTGCCGGGGAAGATACAGTTTTGGATATTGCCTGTGGCTCAGGTATTGTTTCATGTGCATTTGCAAAATATACCAGCCATGTAACCGGAGTTGATATGACGCCTGAGATGCTGAATGAGGCAAGAAAACTCCAGGCAAAAAGAAACCTTCAGAATATTACCTGGGAAATTGGTGACGTAACCAGTTTGCCTTACGCAGATGACCATTTCTCGATTGTAATTTCACGGTTTGGATTCCATCATTTTTTAGATCCGTTTCAGGTTTTGAATGAAATGAAGAGAGTGTGTAAACCGAATGGCGTTGTGATGGTTGTGGATGTTTCTTTGCCTGAATCAAAAATTGAAAAGTACAATAAAATGGAGAGAAACAGGGATTCTTCTCATGTGGCTGCACTTTCATTAACTACACTTTCAACCCTTTTTAAAAAGGTTGGAATTGATAAATTGGAAAAGGATAACTATTTTATGCAAATTGAACTCAATGAACAACTTCAGGCTTCATTCCCGGAAGATAAAACTGCATTGAAAAACATGATTCTTCAGGATATTGGAGTGAATGATTTAGGAATAAATGCCACAGCCTTAAACGGACATGTTTATCTTTATTACCCCATCTATATTTTTTCCGGAAAGAAACCATAAAGCCCAACATTTATTGGTGGGAGGACTGTTTTTATAACGCAGCCTTTTCGGAGGCAATTACCATGGAAGGTTTTTCGTTTAGGTGGTCTAAAGATTGTAAAAAAGATACCTGTTTTAGCAAACAATTTTTTGTAGTGTTCAGGATTTGTATCATTGCTGTTTAGGTACCAACCCGTCTGAATTGTAAGCGGTTTATAAGAGTGTAAGAAGGAGCATTCTCCTTTTTTGTTATGACGATTTTATTGATTCTATGTGATGAAACCTGTCGCACCTTGTTTCTTCGTAAATAAAAAAACACAGAATAACACCCATTTTCCCGGTCTCCGTCTGAAAATTTCAGAGGATTGAGTAGAATCAGTGCTATCTGTGTTCGTGTTACGGACAAAATATTATCTGTTGGCTCCTTTTTATATGTAGTTTGCGACGGTTTTCCCAGCTCTTTCTATTTGTTGCTCTTGATAGAATTTTTGAAATTGAAAAAACTATCTTGCGGCGTCCCTGATGAATAATGTCAGTCTGTTGAAATTTACTCAGCAGCAATCAATAGTTTCTCAATATCAAATTTTTTCATTTGAATGAATGCCTGCACCACGGCCTGCCCCTTTTCGGGGTCGTTTACCAGTTTTTGTAAAACAGCCGGGATGATTTGCCATGAAACGCCATATTTGTCTTTGAGCCAGCCACACTGTTCGGCTTCCGGCACAGCAGACATCCTGCTCCAGTAATAGTCGATCTCCTCCTGCGTTTCGCATTCTACCACCAATGAAATGCCTTCATTGAAATCAAAGCCGTGGGGAAGGGAACTGTCCATAGCCATCATAACATAGTTGTCTATGCTAAACTGTGCATGTTTTACATAACCTTCCACATCGTCTTCTTCTTCCTTGTATTTCAGGATTCCGGTGACCGATGAGTCTTTGAATATCGAAGTGTAATACCCGATGGCTTCTTCTGCTTTGCCGGCTTTATCCCCTGTAAACATTAGGGTAGGGGAGAATTTTTGTCCGACATCCGTCATTTTTCCAAACGACAGTTGCCAGCTAATGCCGTATTTATCCTGAATCCATCCATACTTTTTGCTCCATGGATATTCGTCGAGGGGCATCAGTACATTCCCCTCTTCCGAAAGTTTTTCCCAGGCATCGTCTGTCTCCTGCTCCGTTTCATACACTACAAAAAAAGAGATAGACGGGTTGGGTTTAAATTTCGGTCCGCCGTTGATACACATAAATTTTTGCCCGGCAGTTTCAACAATACTCACAAAGTGGTTTTCGTCGGTTATTTCAGCGCCGAATACGGTGCAATAAAATTCTGCCGCTTCTTTTGCTTTCTGGTCAAACCAGAGGCAGGGATAAATCGGTTGTTTCATCATGCTGATTTTTCCTGACAGTTAAACATCCACCGTACGCCAAATTTATCCTGGCATGCTCCGTAATAATCGCCCCAAAACATGTCTTGCAGTTCCTGTTCTACCACACCACCTTTCGATAGGGCGTTGAAAAGCTTTTCGGTTTCTTTTCTTGTATCGGGTTGCAGGTTGATATAAAAATTATTTCCCTGGTTTATTTTAAAACCCATCGACTCAGGGGCATCAGAGCTCATTAAAACGTAACCTCCGAGAATGGGCAATGACACATGCATGATCAGGTCTTTGTCTTCTTCCGGTAGAGAGGGCATGCCTTCCTGTGGCGGAACATCTTTAAAACGCATAAAGCCTTCGCCCATCAGTTCGGTCCCGAAAACAGATTTGTAAAAATTAAATGCATCTTCGGTTTGGCGTTGAAAATTCAGATAGATACTTACGCTTGCCATAATGTTTGTTTTAAATGGTTAATAATGTTATTGTTCGCAGATTTCTTTCAGTGTATTAAGTGCCTGGGGCCAGGTGTTCGAAAAGAATGAAACCATCTGTTCATCCATCGAACCGGAATTAAATTCCAGATTAACAGAAAGTAAGGTGTCTCCGTTTTGTTCGGTAAAGGAATAATTCTCCAATCCTCCGGCCCAGGATTCCACTTTGGGGCCTGATGTTATTTCCCGGCCATCTTCAATAATTCCAAGATGTTCAATGCTGATAAAACGGTTGGGAATATTCTCCCTGATACGGCTAACCATTCCCCCTTTATTGCCTTGCTCATCGTTTCCGATAAAAAGAATTTTTGCTCCCTTTTCCCATGAGCCTTTGAAATGCGAGGTGGGATTGAATATGTGGGTCCATTTGCGAAAAGTTTTATCGGCCAGCATGGTTTCAAAAACATTTTCGGGTTTGGCGTTGATGACGATTTCGAAATGCAGTTTTTCCTTTGCTTCCAACTTCTCTGCATATTTTTTAAAATTATTCAGGATTGCCTGCCAGCCGCTGCGTTGCATTTCAACCGGGTTAATGTCTTCTGTGTCGAAAGCTTCGATTACTTTGGTAGTGGCACCGTTGTTTTTGAAAACAACGGATACTTTTCTACCGTCTTCAAGGGTGTATGCCATTCGTTCGTTGGGGATTACTTCATCATAAGTTCCTTCAAAATCAAACCCGACACTTCCGTCTTTGGCTTCCATGCGTGCCTTTAGTTTTCCGCCCACACGCAGGTCATTTTCAGCTTTGGGACAATGCCAGTCATCTACGGCATAATTCCAGTGAATAATGTGTTGTGGGTCAGTCCACAAATTCCATACTTTTTCAACAGGGAGATCGACACTCGTTTCTATAATGATTGTTTTCATTGCTTTTAATTCTTTAAGATCAGATTTACCAATTTGCCATCATCATGTTTCTGTTCATTCCTGATTTGTATTGTCATGCGTTTTTGTATACAAATTTTAGTTTAATTTGGTTTTTCAAAGATAAAAAGGTATTTTATTATTCCGGATGTGTAAAAACGTCAAACTACAGGGCTGATTGCGACAATATTGTTTTATATTTCAGTCTTATAATAGAAACATTTTTTTAGGCTCACAGGTTCAGCCTTGAAGTATTTTAAGAAACTAGGGATGAAGGGAATGACAGAAAAAACTTCCATAAAAAAGAAAGGGAGTGAATCGGATAAAAAGGAATTACCCGTTATTTCTTTTGAAACAGCCGAAGAATGGAGAAACTGGCTGGAAAAAAATCATACTAATGAAAAGGGGATATGGTTAAGGATGTATAAAAAAGGTTCGGGAAAACCTACCATTAGCTATGCCCTGGCATTAGATGAAGCACTTTGTTATGGATGGATTGACGGGCAGATGAAAAAGTATGATGTCGAATCGTACCTGCAAAAATTTACCCCCCGGCGCCCCCGAAGTACCTGGTCGAAAAAGAATGTAGGGCATATCGAACGCCTGGAAAAAGAGGGAAAGATGCAGCCCTCGGGACGCAAAGAAGTGGAAAAGGCAAAAGCTGACGGCAGGTGGGAAAGAGCTTATGACTCTCCAAAGAATATGGAAGTTCCTGATGATTTTATAGCTGAACTTTCAAAGGATAAAAAGGCGCTGGCTTTTTTTGAGTCGCTGAACAAAACCAACAGGTATGCTATAGCCTGGCGACTTCAAAGTGCCAAAAAGCCGGAAACAAGAGAAAGACGAAAAGAAGTGATGCTTGAAATGATGGCAAGGAGGGAAAAGTTCCACTGATTTTCGAATTATTTTCCCCGGTACATTTTTGTCTTTTTTGGGCGTTTTGTTTTGGGGTTCTTCCGGGTAATCCTATCCTTGTTGCCGGTATAACATGGAAAATTATCTGCAGGATTCATAATCTTTCCAAATCGATATTGTCGAATGTTTACATTACAATTTGTTATGATGATGCCGTAATCTGATTGCAGATTCCCTGGTAATACCGGTTTTCATTTTTTAAGCTACATGGGTATTTATCAGAATTTTTCAAGTTCAATTATCCATCAGTTCGGAATAACAACAGGTAACAAAAATCATTATTCTCATAATAAATGTGGATAGTACAAAATTTCTATTTTTGCAAAATGGCAGACCTGCAGGAAAAAACAAGAGTGGTATTCTCCGATGGGGATGAGATAATCCTTAAAGATTTCTTTTATACCAATTACCCTGTATTTAGCTCTTTTGCTGCAAAATATATTTCCGACTCTGTCATCTGTGAAGATATTGTTCAGGACATCTTTATTAAGTTTTGGGAAAACAGAAAAACCTTCTTTAATATCTACTCTGTTAAAGCCTTCTTCTATAAATCAATCCGTAATTCTTGTCTGGATTATATTAAACATGAAAAGGTAAAGGATAAATACATTCAGTATAATATTCATCATGAAAACTCACCCCAATCCTTTTGGGAGGAAGTAATTAGAAAAGAAGCTCACAGTATCGTTTACAGGGAGATTAATAAACTTCCTGAAATGGGAAAGAATGTTCTGTTACTTGCCTTAGAGGAGAAAAGTAATGAAGAAATTGCCCAGGAATTAGGCATTGCTGTTAACACCGTTAAAACCCATAAATCCAGGGCCTATCAGCTCCTTCGTAAAAAATTAAGTGGTCTTGTATTGTACTTAATATTGTTGAATGAGAAGTGTTTATAAGGCTTGACTTCATTTTGTGTGTATTTTTTTTAAATACTGTGTAGTCCCATTTTTCCAGTTTGTCGTTATAAAATGAGTTAGGGGAGATTTTGTTTACCTGGCTACCATATCAATGGTAAGGAGTAGGAAGTGAAACAGGCATGATTAAATTAATACCTAAGTAAATTATTAATATCGTGGGAGTTTAATCTTATGCCTTAGGGAATAAACAATTTTAATCAGATGAGTAGTTTTTTTGAAGTACTAAAAACAGGAACTTTAATTGGAAAATATCTAACAGGAAAAGAAACTGAAAAGGAACAGAAACTGTTGCATGAGTGGATAGATGAAAAGGAAGAGAATAAGACGCTGTTTGATTCCATTAGAGATGAAAAACAATTAGTAAATTCCATAAAAGAATATGACCAGTTCAGTCCGGATGTTGCGTGGAAAAGATACAGCCAATCCATTACAAAACAGTCAAGAAAAGAAATGTACTTCCGCTGGAAGGTCGCAGCTTCAATCATTGTAATTGTTACACTCTCTGTAGTGGTACTGTTTAACAATTTTCCCCAAAAAGAACCAGTGGTTGCAGAAGTTACGCAGCCTATTCTTCCCGGAGAACCAAAGGCCTTTATTGAATTTTGTGGCGGGGCAAAATTTGATCTGCAGAACCTGGACGGTGAACAACAGGAGAAGCTGGCCCGGGACGCAGGAATTGTAGTGGATGGCATTACTGTAATAAAATCGAAAGTAAACGAAGCAGAAAGCAGACCTGAAATATTGGCGATTGTAACTCCACGGGGAGGCGAGTATAAAATGGTTCTGGATGACGGTACGCAGGTCTGGTTAAATGCTGACTCCCGAATGGAATTTCCAAATAAATTCAGTGAATACGAGCGTAAAGTAAAGCTTTCAGGTGAAGCTTTTTTTAGTGTGTCAAAAGATGCTACCCGCCCTTTTATTGTCAGCTTAAATGGTATGGAGGTAGAAGTTTTAGGTACTGAGTTTAATATTTCAGCATATGGAGATGACGCTCAGATACAAACAACATTGGTTGAAGGGAAGGTCTCAGTAAAAAGCATGCAGGAACCAGACGGGATACAGAATATTCTCCTCCCGGGAGAACAAGCCAGTTTTAATAAATGCAACAATGTGATAAGTATACGGCAGGTAGATGTTCTCCAATTCATTTCCTGGAGAGATGGCCGGTTTGTTTTTAGCTATCAAACGCTTGGTGAGATTACAAAAGTTTTGGAGCGCTGGTACGATGTTGATTTTGTTTTTGCCAGCAATGAGTTGAAAGATATTCCCTTCTCCGGTGAGTTTCTACGCTACGAAAATATTGAAAAGGTATATGAGATAATCAGAAAAACAGGGACAAAACTTAATTTTAAACAAAATGGAAGAACAATAGAAATAAGCAATTAAAAAAGCCGGAGGGAAATGGCTCTTCCCTACGGCTAATTTTTCCGGTATTAAACCGGGTATTGTTTAATATGTAATACAAAACAAAATTATGAAAAAAAAATGTAGGACAAAAGCCTGTCCCAGGTTAACTGGTATATGGCTTAAAAGTGTTTTAGTTATGAAACTAACCTTACTTCTGTTATGTGTGAATACTTTTTTGGCTGTTGGGAATAGTTATTCTCAGCACACAAAATTTACACTAAAAGGTAAAGACGTTCAAATAGAAGACGTTCTTAAGGAAATTAAAGAAAAGAGTGAGTTCCGCTTTTTTTATAACCACAACCTGGTGGACGTAAAAAAACGGGTAAACTACGATGTTGAGAATGCTACCGTTTCTGAACTCCTTAATCAGGTTCTTAACGACGCCGGTATTCAATATGAAATTGTAGATAAAACAATCATTCTTTCTCCTAAGCCCACGTCTCATGAAAACCCGGTAGAGCAACCTCAAAAGAAAACCATTACAGGAAAAGTAACGGATGAAAAGGGATTACCGCTCCCTGGGGTTTCTATAGTAGTGAAAGGAACAACAGTGGGTATTATTACTGATTTTGACGGTAACTACACGCTTGAAATTCCTGAGGATGCAGAGATTTTGGTGTTTTCGTTTGTCGGGATGCTTCCTAAAGAAATGATAGTAGGCAATCAATCCAAAATTGATGTAATAATGGAGGAAAACACTATTGGGTTAGAAGAAGTGGTTGCCATTGGTTATGGAATGCAAAAAAAAGTAACACTGACAGGATCGATTTCATCAGTTAACACCGAAACTTTAGTGAAATCTCCTTCGGCAAGTGTAGCAAATACATTAGCCGGAAGAGTTACAGGGTTAGCAACTGTACAATATTCAGGAATGCCTGGTGCTGACGATCCGCGTATCTATGTCAGGGGGATTGGTTCACTCTCCGCGTCAAATTCATCTCCTCTAATAATGGTTGATGGTGTAGAACGTTCATTTTCCCAATTAGATCCCAATGAAATTGAGTCGATTACTGTATTGAAAGACGCCTCTGCAACAGCCGTTTATGGTATAAGAGGGGCAAACGGAGTTATTTTAGTTACCACAAAACGTGGGGCTGCCGGGCCTCCAAAGATTTCTGTTTCTTTAAGTGCAGGATTTCAAACCCCCACAAGGTTGATTGAATATGCTGATGCATATACTTATGCTACCACCTATAACCAGGCTCAGTTGAGAGATAATCCTGATGCCGTTTTAAAATTTTCGGATGAAGCTATTTCTGCATTTAAAAATCATTCAGATCCAATAATCTATCCTGATATGGATTGGCCATCCTATATATTTAAACCTGCCTCTTTTCAAACTACTGAAAACATTAATATATCAGGAGGGACTGAGAATGTAAAATATTTTGTCTCCTTTGGATATCTCCAGCAAGATGGTATGTTTAAAACATTTGGGTTAAACTATGATTATAATTTTGGTTATGAAAGATATAATTACAGAGCGAACCTGGATATTGATATAACTAAAACCACAAAAATTTCATTAACTGCAGGGGGCCGGGCTGAAATACGTGAGGAACCCTATCAACCAGGCGGTATGGGGTGGACAACCGATGCCCTTTTTGAATATATGAACTGGGCTACTCCGTTTACCGGACCTGGTATTATAGATGGAAAATATGTTCGGAGTGGGAACACTTATATATCCGGGGCAAAATATGATGCATTAGACCATTTTTATAATATGGGAACTACCAGGATGACAAGAAACATCCTAAACCTTGATATTGCATTAGAACAAAATCTGGAATTTATTACAAAAGGACTTTCTTTTAAAGTTAAGTATGCCAATAATAGTAATTACAATCAAACGAAAAGCAGACGTACTTCCAGGGCATATTACGAACCCTATTTTGAAAAAGATCTTGATCCGACCCGACCTGAAAGCAGAGAGATCATTTATAAAAAATATGGTTCAGATGGTATTCTAGATTATAGTGAAGCATATAGTAAAGCCAGGGACTGGTATTTTGAGAGTAGTTTCTTCTATAATAGAGGCTTTGGAGACCATAATTTAACAGGCCTGTTACTTTATAATGCAAAAAAGATTTTTTATCCGGGTGTTTATACAGACATTCCCCTTGGTTACGTGGGGATAGTAGGCAGAATTACCTATGATTACATGACCAAATACATGATGGATCTTAACGTAGGATACAACGGTTCAGAGAATTTTGCTCCAGGGAAACGTTTTGGCTTTTTTCCAGCAGTTTCACTTGGGTGGATATTAACAGAGGAAAACTTTATGAAAAATCTTTCTTTCGTCGATTATTTTAAGTTGAGAGCTTCGTATGGTATCGTTGGAAATGACAGGCAGGGAAGTAACAGGTTCCTTTATTTGCCGGATAGTTATAGTGCCAATTCAGGAGGATATAATTTTGGAATAGATAATCCGGGAAATAGGATAACTGCTTCTGAAGGAAAGGTTGGAAATCCTTATGTTTCCTGGGAAAAGGCAAAAAAGAAGAATATCGGATTTGATTTAAAGGTTATCGAAGGCAAGCTGGGAGTGTCGGTTGACCTGTTTGATGAGTACCGGGATAATATACTTGCAACACGTCAAACAGTTCCTCAATTTGTTGCAATAAATCTACCTGCGCTAAATATTGGAGAGGTAGAAAATAAAGGATATGAATTGGAACTTAGTTGGAATGACAAAATTAAAAATTTTGGGTACTCCGTTAATTTGAACATGTCCTATTCACATAATAAGGTCCTTTTTAAAGATGAAATACCCAAAAGATATAATTGGCTTCAAGAAACAGGGCAGTCTGTAGGACAACGTTTCGGGCTTATTTTTGACGGGTTTTGGACCGCGGAAGATATGGCGCATCTTTCTGACTTCCCTGATCACACCATTATGCCTAGTCCGGGAGATATGCGATATAAAGATCTCAATGATGATGGAAAAATTGATAATTATGACAGGGCGCCCATCGGTTATCCTGAATATCCGGCTTATGTTTTCGGGGCTAATATTGGACTGAGTTACAAAAATTTTGATCTCACCATGTTAATTTCAGGAGCTACACATACTTCCCGAAATTTAAGTGATTTATATCGTACAGCTTTTGGAGATACAAAGGATAAAGCACTTTTACAATATATGGTTGATGAACAGTGGACTCCGGAAAAAGGAAATACTGCTGGATATCCACGTATCGGATTGGCAGGGAGTGTTGGCAACAATATGCAAGATTCTGATTTCTGGATGAAAGATGCCTCCTATCTCAGGTTGAAGAATGCAGAATTAGGATACAGCTTTAATTTACCTCCTCAAAATCGATTAGGTATTAGTGATTTAAGAGTATTTATCAATGGGTACAACCTACTTACATTTGATAAACTGGATATTATTGATCCTGAAGCTTCAGGATATGACATGGATTATTTATTAATGAAGATTTTCAATATGGGTGTTTCAGTCAAATTTTAAGAACAATAAAATAAATCACGCAATGAAAAATAATTTATTTATTATCATAATTTCAGTTTGTTTTGTCGGGCTGGTTGGTTGTATGGATTTTGGTGATGATTTTCTTGAAAAACCACCTAGTGTAGATATAACAAAAGATACAATTTTTTCAAAATTAGAATATGCCGAACGTTTTTTGTGGGATGCTTATAAAACCTTACCTTACGGAATGCCTACTAATTGGGGTGAAGGGTTAATTATGGGCGGCGATATTCTGGCATCTATTACTGATATAAATCAATCAGATATTCCCTGGGCTGCCGGAAAGACTACTTACTATAATGGCGCTTATCAGCCTTCTTTTGAGAATGCTGCCTATTGGGCAAAAGGTACAAAGTATAATTTTACTAAATTAAAATATGCCTGGAAAGGGATCCGGACGAGTTACATTTTTATAGAAAATATTGGCTCGGTACCAGATGCCGATATAAATACCAAAAAGCAATTGATTGCTGAAGCCAGAATGATAATTGCAGTCCATTATACCGATATGTTTCGACATTTAGGAGGAGTGCCCTGGCTTACTCATGCATATGATGTTAACGAGGATACCCATAAAGAAAGGCTAACAAGCCTTGCTACAACAGATTCTATTGTTGCTATTATTGATAAAGCTATTCCGGATTTACCATGGGTTGTGAATGACCCCAGTAACTGGGAAGGGCGTTTTACACAAGCAGCAGCATTGGGTCTTAAAGCACGGGTACTTCTATTCAGTGCGAGTCCACTTTTTAATAGTAACGCTCCCTATCTTGCCGGAGAAGCTTCGGATGCAAAATTAACATGGCATGGAGGAGAAAATCCGGAATTGTGGCAAAAGGCTGCTGATACTTCCCATGAACTAATTGAAAATGTGGAGAGTAAAGGGGGGTATGGTTTGGTTTATAGTGGAAACCCCAGACAGGATTTTCAAGATGCCTATTTTAAGAGAGGAAACGGAGAGGTGCTAATTTCTTCAAGGATTATGTATAAACCAACAAATTACAACGATCCAAATTATCTTCCCTTTCAGCTAATTGGTTGGTATGGTATTGGTGGCCCAACATACAACTATGTAGAGATGTTCCCCATGGATAATGGTAAACCTATTACAGATCCTGAATCAGGTTACGACCCGGAAAATCCGCTGGCTAACAGGGATCCCCGATTGCGTGAAACAGTTCTTGTTGATGGAGATTATTATTTGGGCAGGACGGCAGAAATGTGGGTTGGTGGTATTGATCGTCCAACGCCGGATGCAGCTAACTGTGCAACAGGTTTTGGGTGGAGAAAATTTGGACTTGACAGGACTGATGCAACATCAGGAACCGCACCAACACAATGGCCTTATCTTAGATTGGCAGAGGTTTATTTAACCTATGCCGAAGCAGCAAATGAAGTGAATAACGGACCTACTCCTGAAGCGTACCGGTGTATTAATATGGTTCGAAACAGAGTGGGGTTAGGTGATCTTCCCACCGGATTATCAAAAGAAGCTTTTAGAGAGGCTGTATTAGTTGAGAGAGCATGTGAGTTTGGTTATGAAGAAGTCCGTTGGTTTGATATCATTCGCTGGAAAAAGGAAGAAGTCTTTAAAAAAGACATCACAGGGTTGAATATATACCGAGATCCGGAAACCGGTGCCAAGACTTATGAGGTTTTTGACATGCCTCCCCGTTACTGGAAAACAAATTTTTCACCCAAATGGTATTTAAGCGCTTTTGCTCCCAATGAAATTGATAAAGGGTATGGATTAATCCAAAATCCCGGATGGGAATAGAGGTTTTTTATTAATCTTTTCATGTTAATATATCTATCTATAAAGTTTAATAATCAATATTTTAATTCAATCAGTTAGGTTATTGAAATTTTCATGTTCATGCTCCAGGCAATACTCTTTTGTCCTTAACTGATTAGGTCACTT
>NZ_QWET01000019.1 GCF_003573545.1 Mariniphaga sediminis
GCCCCTGCCCGGGCCTCCATGCTGACAGGACAGGATATCTGGCGGCTGGAAGAAGCCGCCAACCTGTGGGGTGATTTTCCGGCAAAGTTTAAAGTGTTCACCCAGCTGCTGGAAGAATCAGGCTACCTGGTAGGCCACGAAGGCAAAGGATGGGGACCTGGCGACTGGGAAGCCAGCGGTAGAACTGAAAACCCCGCCGGGAATAAGTTTTATTCATTCGAAGAGTTTTATAATGAAAAGGAACGGGGACAGCCCTTTTTCTACTGGTTTAGCTCCCGCGACCCGCACCGCCCCTTTAAAACCGGCGGATGGGAAAAAGGGAACATTGATATAGATAAAATGGAAGTACCGCCTTACCTGCCCGACACCGAAGATGTGCGTAAAGACATGGGCGACTATTATGCCGAGATTGAAAGCTTCGACAGGGATGTGGCCTCTTACCTTCAGTTACTGAAAGAGATGGGGCAGCTGGACAATACCCTGGTTTTAATCTGTAGCGATAACGGATGGCAGATGCCCCGCGGCCTGGCCAACCTCTATGATTTTGGAACGCGCCTTCCGTTTGTGGTTTACATGCCCGAACGGTACAAAGGGGGAAGGGTTATCGAAGACTTTGTAAGCCTGAATGATGTGGCCCCCACCTTTTTGGAACTGGCAGGTGTTGAAGTGCCGGAAGAGATGAACGCGAGGAGTTTTGTAAACATCCTGGAATCGGAAAAACAGGGACAGGTGGACGATACCCGTAATTTTATGGTAACCGCCCGCGAACGGCATGCCTGGGCACGCAAAAACGGGGTAGGTTATGGCGCCCGTTCATACCGTACCAAAGATTACCTGTACATCCGGAATTATAACCCGGATTACTGGCCTGCCGGCGATCCGCCTTTGTTTGGCGATGTAGATGCGCACATGCTCCAGTATCCAAGTCCTACAAAAATGTACCTTCTGAAAAACCGGGAACAGGAAGGGGTGAAAGAGCTGTTTGAATTAGGATTTGGGAAACGTCCGGCAGAGGAGCTGTACGACCTGAACAAAGATCCTTATCAAATGAACAATGTGGCCTACTCGGAAGAATATAAGGCTGTAAAAGAGGAGTTGGCAACAACACTGACCAATTACCTTATTGAACAGGAAGACCCGCGTGAAACAGGGGCTCCCATGAAATGGATCAATGCACCCTATTATGCTGAAAAAGATAAATACCCGGAGCCCAGCCAGGAATCAATTCAGGAATTGGGCCTCGAAGAGGAATATTCGCTGGTAGATGAATAAACAGCAGAAGAGGGCGAATGTGATATTCCAGGAAACAACAATTATATCAGATTAAAATACTGCACCATGAAGGATAACAACTCAAAAATAAACAGGAGAGATTTTGTCCGGGCGGGAACCATTGCCGCAGCCGGGATAACCATTGTCCCCAGCAATGTAGTGGCAGGGCTTGGGCATAAAGCGCCGAGCGATAAGCTGAACATTGCCGGGATTGGCGTTGGCGGAAGAGGGTTTGGAAACCTCCGCGAACTGGAGAGCGAAAACATCGTGGCTTTGTGCGATGTAGATTGGAAATACAGCCAGCGGGTATTCGATTATTTTCCGAAAGCAAAAAAATACAGGGACTGGCGTGTGATGTACGATGAGCTGGGTGACTCTTTTGATGCGGTGATGATTGCCACTGCCGACCACACCCATGCCGTTATTGCCGCGCATGCCATTACCCTGGGAAAACATATTTACCTGCAAAAACCGCTCACCCATTCGGTGTATGAGTCGCGGTTGCTGACCAAACTGGCCAGAGAATATAAAGTGGCTACCAGCATGGGAAACCAGGGCGCTTCGGATGACGATGCCAGTAAAACCATTGAGTGGTTGCAAAGTGGCGTTATCGGGCCGGTAAAAAAGTTAGAAGCCTTTACCGACCGCCATATCTGGCACCAGGGATTAAACCGTCCTGAACAGGGAATGTGGGTCCCCGATTACCTCGATTGGGACCTGTTTGTAGGACCGGCTAAAATGAGGCCTTACCACAACCTGTACCATCCGTGGAACTGGCGGGGCTGGTGGGATTTTGGCGTTGGTGCGCTGGGGGACATGGGGTGCCACGTGCTGCACCCGGTATATTTTGGACTCGATTTGAAATACCCGTCCAGCCTGCAGGCAATTTCTACTTTGCTGCTTAACGACTGTGCCCCATCGGCACAAACGGTAAAAATGGTTTTCCCGGAGCGGAAAAGTGATGTAATGAAAAAAGGGAAACAGCCCGAAGTGGAAGTGATATGGTACGACGGTGGGCTCAGGCCCATGGTACCGAAAGGCTGGCCTGCCGGGAAAGAGATGAATATTAAAGGCGGCGGCGCTATATATTACGGCGAAAAAGATATTCTTGTAACCGGTAGCAAAGGCAGCAACCCCTGGTTACTTTCGGGCAGTGTTCCTGAAGTATCCCCCACCCGCAGAAGGGTAAAAACAACCCACGAAATGGATTGGGTGAGGGCGTGTAAAGAGAGCCCCGAAAACCGCGTGCCCACGCTTTCTGATTTTGAAGAAGCAGGGCCATTTAACGAAATGGTGGTTATTGGCACGGCGGCAGTCAAATTGCAATCCCTTTTTAAAGAACTGGAATGGGATGGGGAGAATATGGAGTTTACCAACATCTCCGGCAATGAAACCATCAAAACAGTCATTAAAGATGACTTTGAAATCACCGACGGACATCCAACGTTTAACAAAACCTGGACGGAACCGGTGAATGCCAAAGCTTATTCGCAGGAGATTATAAAACACACCTACCGGAAGCCATGGAGCTTGCCAGATATGCCTGCATAGATGTAACAAATTAAATAAACTGCCCGCGGTTGTGGTAACCAACGTTGCCACAACCACCACCGGGCTGTAAAATTACCGGACAAATGAAAAAAATTATTCCAATAGCACTGCTGGCTGCTTTTATCCTTTTTTTGAACCCATTGTCAGGAATGGGGGCATCAGGGGAAAAGGCAACTGACCTGCAAAAAGAAGAGCTAAACAAGCTGACAAAAGAAGAGAAAAAGGAAGGCTGGAAATTGCTGTTTAACGGGGTTTCGTTAAAAGGTTGGAAAACGTTTAACGGAGGAAAAGTAGACGGCTGGAAAGTGATTGACGGTGTCCTGAATAACTCGGGCAAAGGCAGCGACCATGGCGGGGATATCATTACCAAAAAGAAGTACGATAATTTTGAATTGTACCTTGAGTGGAATATCTCGCCATTAAGTAACTCCGGAATATTTATCCGGGTACAGGAAGATATTGTAAACACCATTTATAAAACGGCCCCTGAGTACCAGTTGAGCGATGACATCGGGATAACGCGGAAACGGGAAAAATACCAGTTTACTGCTGCCTGTTACGCCATGTATGAAACCACTGGCGCTGAAATCAACCCTCCGGGGGACTGGAACAGCTCACAGATTGTGGTGAACGGCCCCCATGTGGAGCACTGGCTGAATGGCGAAAAAGTGGTGGAGTATGAGTTGTGGAGCCGGGACTGGAAAGAGCGCAAAGCAAAAAGCAAATGGAAAGACGAACCGCATTACGGGATGGCTGAAAAAGGCCATGTCGGACTGCAGGACCACGGCGGACTGACACGTTTCCGGAATATCAAAATAAGAGAATTGTAAGAAAATTTTGAAAAACTATTCCAATGGTTAAAACAAATCTTCAGCTTTTAAAATTATCTTTTCTTTTTTTCTTCCTTTTAACCTTACGCGCCGGGGCGGAAGGAGGAGGTGAAAAGCCCAACATCATTTTTATTATTTGTGACCAGATGCGGGGCGATGCGTTTGGGGCTGCCGGAAATGAGGTGGTGCATACCCCTCACCTCGATCGGTTGGCAAAAAGCGGGGTGATGTTTACCAACAATTTTTCCAATAATCCGGTATGTCTGGCCTCCCGGATAAGTATGTTCAGTGGTAAGTATGCGACTGAAACCGGTGTGTTGAGTAACAGTTACCCGGAAGAAAAACATCTGGAATTTGAAAAATCATTGCCCTGGCATTTTAAAGAAGCAGGATACCGTACCGGTTACATTGGGAAAAATCATACGTACCGGAAGAAAGAACTAAAAAACTTTGATACGCTTACTTTAAGGGGAAGGGAAGAATTCAGGGCTTATTCAAAATACGTCCCGCCGTTTTGGCACTCCGATACTTTCTGGCCGGAGGAAGATTGTAACCCCGGAAAAAATACCCGGGATGCCATTGATTTTATTCAGGATGAAGGAAATGGACAGCCCTTCTTTTTGGTTGTCAGTTACTTTGATCCGCACCCGCCCTACATGGCGCCTTCGGAATATAGCAGTAAGTACTGTGCCTCAGAAATGGAGTTACCCGGGTATATTGACCCCGGTCAGTTGGGAAGCCGGTTGTCTAATCAGCAAAAAGCGTTGCACTACGATAAAATTTCTGAAACCGAC
The DNA here is from genome assembly GCF_003573545.1 of Mariniphaga sediminis. Classification (GTDB taxonomy): domain Bacteria; phylum Bacteroidota; class Bacteroidia; order Bacteroidales; family Prolixibacteraceae; genus Mariniphaga; species Mariniphaga sediminis. The sequence continues at coordinate 4,448 of NZ_QWET01000019.1, forward strand.
CTGAAAGAGACCATGCGTTATTATTATGCATCCATCGAATGGGGAGTGGACCATCAGGTTGGGCAATTGGTTGAAGCACTTCAAAAAGAAGGGATGGACGAAAATACGATTATCGTTTTTACTTCCGACCATGGCGATTTTATGGGACAACACAAGATGGTTCGCAAAGGAATGTTTTTGTACGATGCTTTGCTGCATGTTCCCATGATTTGGTATGCCCCGGGAATAATCCGTGAAGGTTTGGCCATTGATGAAGTGAGCCAGAATGTCGATATCTTTCCAACCCTGCTCGATTTTGCCGGCCTCCAAATTCCTGAATACCTGGCCGGACAATCGCTCAAAAATCAACTGCTGGGCAACAAGCCTGCTCGTGCAACCCAACATAAAGTTTTTGCCCACGCAACCTACAGCGATTTGCCCGAAGGATACTGGAATGATCCGGAGCCTTATTTCGATCCGCAAAGTGATGTGCCCTTTCATACAAGGGTGCAACAACTGACATGGGAAAATGAGTCCACAACAAGAATGGTGCGTACGACCGATTGGAAATTAATTTTGAGCGACACGCACAAACCGGAACTGTATTTTATGGATGGCGGAAACGTCGAAAAAGAAAATGTGTACGGAAAACCGGGGTACAACGAAAAGTTTCTGGAGCTAAAAAAAATGTTGGAAGAAAAATAATTTTTTAATATGGACAAAGGAATAACAGGGTTAAAGGTGCTGCTGTGTGCCATGGCTCTTGCTTTTTATACGCCTGCTTTACATGCAGATGAAAAGCAGGAGAACATTCCTTCATGGGTAGAAAACTCACTTGATTTTGCACAGGTTCAGGCAAAAAAGATGTTGCCTGAAGTTTTGCAATCGGGTAAATTACCTCGTTCAGATGAAAGAGGGTTACGTGAGATTGATGACTGGACCAGTGGTTTCTATCCCGGAGTTTTATGGTATTTATACGAATATACCGGAAATGATTTCTGGAAAGGGAATGCAGAAAAAGTCACCGAATTGCTGGAGGAGCAACAGTACAATACCCACGATCACGATGTGGGGTTCCGGATTTTTTGCAGTTACGGGAATGGCTGGTTGCTAACGGATAATAAGAAATATGAAAAAGTAATTGTACAGGCTGCGAAATCGTTGGCAACAAGGTATAATGACAACACCGAAACCATTATGTCGTGGAATGCGCGTCCTGAACGTGATTGGAAATTTCCGGTAATTATCGACAATATGATGAACCTCGAATTAATTTATGAAGCGTATAAGTTAACGGGCGACAAAAGGTTGAAAGACATTGCCATCGCACATGCGGATAAAACCATAAAATATCAGTACCGTGAGAATTATTCTTGCCCGCATGTAGTGGATTATGATCCCGAAACGGGAGCATTCAGGAAGATGGACTGGAACAATGGGTTTTCCGATCCACAGATTGCAGAATGGAGTCGCGGACAGAGCTGGGGGTTATATGGCTTTACCATGATGTACCGCGAAACAAATAAAAGCAGGTATCTGGAACAGGCGGAAAAAATTGCGGAATTTCTGCTGAATCATCCCAATATGCCTGAAGACATGGTACCATACTGGGATTATGCCTCGCCCAAAATACCAACTATGCGCGATGCTTCCGCAGGGGCCATTATGGCTTCTGCATTACTGGAATTAAGCATGTACTCAAACGAGGGAGAAAAATATTTTAATGCCGCTGAGAAAATTTTGAAAAGCCTTTCCTCCGATGAATACCGGGCAGATCCGGTATGCAACGGGCATTATATTCTGCGTCATGCCACCGGAAACTTTCTGCGGGGCAGCGAGGTGGACGGCACGTTGATTTATGCCGATTATTATTTTGTTGAAGGACTTTTGCGCTATATGAAATTATTGAATGGTGAACCGCTTTTTAAGCAGCTGTAATTGTTGAGAAACCGACCCTGTTCAATTCCATTTAAACAGAATAAATAGCTGATAGAAAATGAGACTTTTTTTGATTATTGTTTTATCGTTTATTTCTGCTCTTTTTGCTGAAGGGCATCCGGACGTTATTCAGGAAAAACCGAATATTCTTTGGCTTACGTTGGAAGATACCAGCCCACATCAGTTTAGTTGTTATGGCAGCAAGGATGTGAAAACGCCGGAGGTTGACCGGCTGGCCCGGAAAGGAATAAGGTACGTTAATGCCTCGTCGAATGCACCACATTGTTCAGCGGCCCGTTCAACCCTAATTACCGGATGCTATGCCACTACTTACGGGATGGATATTCACCGTGAAGATTACGAAACACCTGAAGATATTTTTTACCCGGCGTATTTAAGGGAGGCCGGTTATTTTTGCACCAACAATGCCAAAACGGATTACAACATTACTTTAGATGATAAAAGTTTGTGGGATGAGTGTGGCAATGAGGCAACATACAACAGCCTTGTCCGCAAACCGGAACAACCGTTTTTTGCCATTTTTAATACTACGGCAACGCACATGGGGCTTGTACGTACCATTACAACTGAGGATCGCCCCGATTTTAAAGATATAGACATTGATCCCGAAAAGATTTTTTTGCCTCCGCATGTGCCCGATTTACCTGAGATGAGGTCGGATGAAGCGTATGAGTTGAAAGCCAGCCGGGAATCAAGCCGGTGGGCGCAGGCTTTTTTAGACGATTTGGAAGAAAAGGGATTAGCTGAGAATACCATTGTTTTCTTTTATAGTGATCATGGCGGATGCCTGCCCCGGGGAAAAGGGTTTCCCTACGAAAGCGGGCTCAGGGTTCCCCTGATTATTTATGTGCCTCCGGCCTGGCAGGAAAAATTGGGGGTTGAGTCCGGCATCGTGGACACCCGGTTGGTAAGCTTTGTTGATTTTGCCCCGACGATTCTGAGCCTGGCAGGAGTAAAACCTCCGGAATTTATGCAGGGCAAGGCATTTTTAGGGAAATATGCCGAAGCGCCGCGAAAACTCCAGTTTGGGTTCAGGGCCAATCAGGAAAATTACCATTACGATCCCTGTCGTACGGTTACCGACGGACGCTATAAATACATCCGGAGTTATATTCCGCATAAACCGTTTGGCCTCAGAAACCTTTATCAGTGGGGTATGCCGGCCAACCTGGCCTGGGACGAATATGTCATGTCCGGTGAATGTACCAACCCGGATTGGCTGCAGCCCTTTCAGCCCAAATCGGCGGAAATGCTTTTCGATCTTGAAAATGATCCGTGGGAACTGAACAACCTGGCCAATGATCCCCAATACAGCGGGAAGGTTGAATATTTCAGAAATGAAATGAAAAAGCACATCCGCGAAACCAAAGACCTTGGTCTGTTTGTCAGGGGGCTGCGGAAAAAACCAGGCGGCTTATATCGTTGGGTACGGCAGGAAAACTTCCCGCTCGAAAAATTGTACGAAGCGGCAGAACTGGCTGGCAGCCCAACAGCCCGGGATACCAAAGATTTAATAAAATTGCTTCGAAGTCCTTACCCGGAACTTCGCTACTGGGGCGCCATTGGTTTCTGCACCCTGGGGGCACAGAACAAAACGGGAGAATGCCCCGAAGAACTCATTCGGGCTGCCGAAGATGAGGTAAATGAAGTGGCTACGGCAGCCGCCGAAGCGCTTTGTTACCTGGGCGAGTTTGATACCGGAATGAATAAACTTATCCGGTTGTTTCAAAACAATTTTAACCTGGCTTACTCTTCGCTGGAAACGTTGACCTGGTACCCGGAACAAAAGAAAAAGATGATGCAGTACCTGCCCGAATTGGTGGCGATGCATCAAGAGCAGGAAAGAATTACCCAGGATCGTATGGGGTTGGGAGTTAAGGTCCGCTCTATCCTTGTCAACCTGGGAGAGCTGCCCTTATCTGAACTGTACACCGAAGCTGATAAAGAAGAAGGGAAACAGAAGAACCGGAATGGCCGGAAGTTTGTGTATCCGCAGGATATTGAACGGGCCGCTCTCGGGAACAATAAATAGCACAAAATGAAACGAAAACTCTATCATAGATTTTACCTGACATTTGTTTTTTTACTTTTAAGTGTTGGGGGATTTTGCCAGAATAAATGGCTGGATGCTATTGGTGAAATCCATTCTGCTCAGCCCAAAACCGAACTGTTGGGTGCTGCCGGGAGCTATTTTGAAGTGGCAGAAACTGCACAGGCAGGCGACGAAGTGATTGGCCGGGTGAACCTGGCCCACAATTCGTTTGAAAAAGCGGACTTCGAAATTACAGGAGGAACCGGGGCAGGATTTTTTCAGATTGAAAAGTTTGTGAATTCCCGTGGGAAGCATTTTGGTATTTTAAAAGTGACCCAATTGCCACTAAACAGCAGTGAGTACACAGTAAAGGTAAAAGCGGTATTTGAGAATGGTAAAACAGATAGCGAAGAATATACGATAAAGAGGGTGGAGGTTCCTCTGGCCGAAAAGTTTTTCAACTTTATTTACTCCCGGCTTTCAACGGCAGACAGGTTATTTTTTCCTGTAGCCGACTCAAAAATTACGGAATACCTTTCGAAATTTAAATCCGGCGGTACCTTTTCCGATTTGTCTTACGGTTTGTCGAAAGGGGGCTGGGAAGGACTAAATGAGGGCGCTGAGCGCATAAACAGCATGGCTATGGCCTACCTGGACGAAAGTTCATCTTTTTTTGGAGACGAAGAGTTGAAGCAAAAAGTGTATGCAGCATTAATTTTTAATGCCGGTGAATTTGCCAAATACCGCACCGAATGGTACGAGACCCATTTGTGGCGAAATACCGACTATATTGCCGGAATTGGGATTAACTTTTTCAGGCTGCTACGCGATGAAATGAGTAGTCCGGATGCCGGAACAGCTCAAAAGGCCGTGGAAGTTTACGACGCCATTCTGGACAACTGCGATAATTTGTTTGCCGAGCGTATGGATGAGCGGCCTGCCATCGGAAATGCAAACCGAAACCACCGGATGCGAAGCCTGGCTGTGAGAGCTGCCATTTCGTACGACTACAACCGGGCCATAACCGACTGGGAACTTTGGTACGATAAGGAAGATCCGCGTATCCCGGGGTTTTATCCTACTGGCGCGTTGGGTGACTTGATGGAGTTGGTGGAAACCGGTTTTGTAGAAGCAGATACTTATAATAATAAAAACGGCTTCTTCCCTGATGGGACCATTTGCCACCATCCGGCTGTAGGAATTCAGTTTACAGCCGATGGATATGGCTGGCCCTGGCTTACCGAGTGGAGCATTCCGCTGGCCAACCAGTTTAAAGATACGCCTTTCCGGGCTCAGAATAAAACTTACAATACCGTGGCCGAAAGGATTCTGGATGCTTACCGTCCCCTTACTTTTTATGGTTACCTTGATATGGCCGCAGGCGGTTTGGTACCCGACAGAAAAAAATGGGGAAACAGTTTGTTAAAAGCAGTGAGCGGTTTGCTGGAGGCCAAAAGCGCCGGAACTATCATAGAACGTGAGGATGAATTGCGGGCTTATAAAACCAGCCTGGAACGGGAAGGCTACGCAGATCCTTTGGCAATGAGCAAAGCATTCTGGAACATCGATTATTTTATTCAGCGTCGTCCCGGATATTTTGCGTCCCTTAAAATGATTTCGGAGCGTTCAAGGGGATTGGAACGCGGAATTGAAAAACGATCGTATTATTACCTGGGAGATGGCGCCTTGTTTGTGCGGGTAAATCCGGATGATTACAACAATATTCAATATTATTATAACTGGCATGTAATTCCCGGAACTACTGCCGAACAGCGGCTCGACGACCTGCCACCTTCGGCAGTATCGGCCTATCCGGGTGCAAATGGCACCAATGCGTTTGCCGGAGTTGTATCTAATGGCTCTGTTGGATTTGGCGCATTCAGGTACGAGCGTAACCATACGAGAGAAGATGCTTTATATTCGACCGTAAATGCCAATAAAGGGTATTTCTTTTTTGAGAATGAAATAGTTGCCCTTGGAAATAATGTGAAACGGGTACGACCGGGCGACGGAGCTGACATCCTGACCACGCTGAACCAGTTGGAGTGGAAAGGCGATATTGCATTTGGCCGGGCCGGAGACGACCAGCACGAAACGATTTCCTTCTCTGGCGCAGATGCTGCACACCATCTGAGTGCTGAGCAGGAACCGGTTTGGGTTTACCACGATAGGGTGGGCTATGTAGTTATTCCGGCAGAAGGCCATGCAGTAAAGATCGACCTGGCAGCGGAAACAAGAACTCCCCGGTGGACCAAAGAAACAGCCTCAAAGAAAATGTTTCAACTGGCTGTAAACCATGGCGCAAATGCAGATGCCGACTCTTACCAGTATATTGTATTGCCGGAAACAACCATCGATAAAGTAAAAACATTTGCACGATCGGTTGGAAACAACAACATAAATGTATTGAAAAATGAACCGGAACTAATGGCTGTTTACAACACGGAAATTAAAGTTGTTGAGGCAGCGTTTTACGAACCCGGGGCGCTTCGTTTCGAGAATGAGAAAGGAGAAGAGGTTCACCTGTCGGTTGACCGACCGGCCCTTGTAATGATGAAGGACAATGGCAAAAACCTTGAGTTTTCGGTGTCCGATCCGCATCATTCAACTACAGAAACAACCATTAATGTAGCGATCAATATAAAGCTTAAAGGCAAAAACTTTGATGAGACCGACAAACGAACCCGTGTGGCATTTACTCATTCTGCGGAAGAAGTGTATGCCGGGAAACCAGTGGTGCAGCTTTTTGAAACAGAAGGAAGGTTTATAACAAATGCGGAATCTCTTAATGTCAAAAAAAAAAGATAATGGTGTTTTTTAGTTCTGCCAGCCAAAAAATTCAGATGCGTGCTAATGATCAGGACGGAACAATGGCCGTCTCGCTTTTTAGTCCCGGCGGGCAATTGGTAAGGCAGAATACCCTTCGCAGCACGGGCAGAAATGGTCTGGTAGATATATTTTGTACCCGCGGGCTTTCTCCCGGCTTGTATCTGGTAGCCATTGAAATGGAAAAGGAAATACAATGTAGTAAAATAGTTATATTTAAATAAAAAGAATAAAATGAGACGATTAGTTTGTGGAATAATTTTTCTTTTGACCCTGAACATATCTCTTTTTTCGCAGCCAACGGATTGCGATTGGAAAAATATAAACGGAGTAGAAATACCTGTCCCTCCCAAAGAGCATCCCCGCCTGTATTTGCGGGCTCATGACGTACCGGAATTGAAAAACCGGCTGGAGAATTCTGAATTGCAGGATGTGTGGAATACGTTACTGGAAATGCAGGAAGACTGGAAGCCCGAAGAGATTCCGGAGGAAAAAGGCTGGCGTTTTTACGTTCAGCAAAAAGGACTGACAGTGCGTGCCGAGCTCAATGCCCTCAGGTATTTGGTTACCAAAGATAAAGCGTTGGGAAGAAAGGCGGTGACTTCGGTTATTGATACGCTTGAGACGGCTTCCTGGCCACATACCGGAGATATATCACGGGCTGTGGGGCGAATGATGGTAACCGGTGCTATTGTGTACGACTGGTGTTATGATGTAATGAAGGAGGAGGAGAAACAACGTTATGTAAAAGCGCTGGTCAGGTTGGCAGGAATGATGGAATGTGGCTATCCGCCCGTGAAACAAAACTCGGTAACCGGGCACTCTTCCGAGTGGATGATCATGCGCGACATGCTTTCGGCCGGGATTGCTATCTACGATGAATTCCCGGAAATGTATAACCTGGCTGCTGCGCGTTTTTTTAAAGAACATTTGCCGGTACGAAACTGGTTTTATCCGGCTCATACATACCATCAGGGAACGTCATATTTTAACGTACGGTTTGCCAGCGACCTGTTCCCCCTTTGGATTTTTGACCGCATGGGAGCAGGGAATATTTACCATCCCTCTCAGCAGTTTGTGTTATACGATATCATTTACAGACGGCGTCCTGACGGACAGATACTTCCGAGCGGAGATGTAAATTATTCCCGGGATTCGGAAAAATACTACAGCCTGCCGATGATGCTTGCTGCCAGCTATTATAAAGATGAATACCTGAATTATGAGTTTCATAAAGATACAGAAATAGATAGCCGCAGCATATTGTACGACCTGCTTTGGCGCGATACGGAGCTGGGAACCAAAAAACCGGATGACCTTCCGCTGACAAAATATTCGGGCTCACCATTCGGCTGGATGATAGCACGAACCGGCTGGGACGAAAACAGTGTGATTGCAGAAATGCGGGTGAATGAATACAACTTTCTTAACCACATGCACCACGACGCCGGGGCTTTTCAGATTTACTACAAGGGGCCGCTGGCTATTGATGCCGGATCCTACAAAGGTTCTTCGGGTGGCTATAACAGTCCGCACAACAAAAATTTCTTTAAACGTACTATTGCTCACAACAGCCTGTTGGTTTATGATCCGGATGAAAAATTCCATGCGATAGGTTATGGCGGGGCGGATAAATCAAAATATGTGCAGAACGACGGGGGGCAACGTTTGCCCGGGAACGGCTGGAATGCGCCACAAAATCTTGACTCGATGTTAAGCCAGGATTACGAAACCGGGAAAATACTGGCCCATGGTTTTGGGCCTGATTTTCATGCACCCGACTATTCCTATTTAAAAGGAGACATCACCAAGGCATATACTCAAAAGGTGAAGGAGGCAAAACGTTCTTTTGTTTTTCTGAACCTGAAAGAGGAGAAAATACCGGCCGCCCTGATTGTTTTCGATAAAGTGGTTTCATCCAATCCCGAATTTCAAAAATATTGGTTGCTGCACAGCATTGAGGAACCGGAAATTAAGGGGAACCAGATAACCATAAAAAGAACGAAAAATGGCGATACCGGAATGCTGGTCAACACCACACTGTTGCCTGCCTCTGAAAACAGGGATGTTGTGCCGGTTGGAGGAGAAGGCAAGGAATTTTGGGTGTTTGGTACGAACTATAAAAACGATCCGGTTCCCGGTACCGATCAGGCCAACGAACGCGGCGCCTGGCGGGTGGAAATACTGCCCAAAACTCCGGCAAAAGAAGATTATTTCCTTAACGTGATGCAGGTAACCGAAACCGGTCAGAAGAAACTGCATGAGGTAAAAGCCATATCCGGAGAAAAAATTGTGGGAGCCCAGCTTTCCGACCGGGTGGTGACATTTAGTAAAAATGCTGAAACCATCGACCGGCCATTCGACCTGAATGTGACGGGGAAAGGAACCTTCAAATTTATGGTAACCGATTTGGATGCAGGAACATGGCAGGTACATAAAAACGGAGAGGTTTACCTGCCGGCCATACCTGTGAACCCCGGTGACGGGATTCTCTACTTTGAAGGAGAACAGGGAGAGTATCAGTTTTTCAGATAATAAATATTGACGGAACAAGTAGTGGCGCCAATAAGTTATGGCGCTCACAGAAAAAGGGAGTAACAGCCATTTATGCTGAGTTACTCCCTTTTCTTGAATCATCTCCTCGTTGAGCCCAGTTTCCTTTTATCCGGGGAATCAGGATTTATACATTATGCGAATCAAGAGTTGATGTTAGTTAATTATCAGGAATTCAGCCCACTCCGGGGTTGCGTTTTTACCCCGCATTGCCTTCCCCTAACTTCGCACGGGGCTATTTTTATTTATGTCCTTCGGATACTTCTTTATCCCGAAAGGGATTAAACAATAATAGCCACGGGTAAAACCCATGGTAATGAAGTGGATATGAGAAGAACCCCGAAGAGGGTTCAACCTTTGATTCGTATACATTGTAAATTCGTATTGCCGAAGTAAATTCAAACAATACAAAAGAAATACTACTTATTGAAGTCTTTTACAATTTCATTAACGCCTTGCAAAACGTAATGCGGACTATACGCAAATTCTCTGATGGTTTCTTTTGTTGAGATTCCAGATAAAACCAGGCATGTGTCAATTTCAGCTTCAATGCCTGCAACAATATCTGTATCCATCCGGTCGCCTATTATAATGGTTTCTTCTCTTTGTATACCCAGTCTTTTCAATGCAATTCGCATCATAAGAGGATTGGGTTTACCTACAAAGTAAGCTTGTTTCCCGGTGGCCAGCTCAATGGGTGAGATAAGCGCCTTGGTGGCCGGGGCTATTCCGTTTTCAATCGGACCGGTCAGATCAGGATTTGACCCAACCAGTCGGGCGCCATTATTGACCAGATTTACTGCTTTCTCAATCACTTCGTAGCTGTAGGAACGGGCTTCTCCCATTACCACATAATCCGGATCAATATTGTTACTGGTATACCCAATGTTGTAAAGTGCATTGATGAGCCCGGCTTCCCCGATAATGTATGCCGTTCCGTTGGGTTTCTGACTTTGAAGGAAAGACGCCGTTGCCAGTGCACTGGTATAAAAATGTTCGGGACCAACATCAATGCCCATACGCGATAACTTCCCCTGAAGTTCTTTGATGGTTCTTTCACTGGAGTTGGTCAGAAAAACAAATTTTTTATTTTCCTTTTTTAACCAGGATACAAATTCCTTTACACCGTCAAGAATTTTATCTCCGTGATAAATGACGCCATCCATATCACAGATAAATCCGGATTTGTTTCGTATGTTTTCAATGATTGATTTTTTATTCATTTGATTCACTTTTAATTTTCTGTACAGCTAATTTTTTGCGTTAAAATACAACCTTTCCGAACATTTTACACTCAAATATTTTTTTTGTTTCGAATTAATACTGTTCGGTTACATTATTCCCACATATTATCAGTTGCATTAATGGAACTCATTGCACTTTCTGTTATTCGACTTGTGCCATATTATATATTACCAAGATTTTAAAACATTTCTTTTGGATCGGCATGATGATAAAAAAGAGTTTTCTGTTGTTGGTAATCCGGTTTTATTTAAAAGAATGAGAACTCAATAAATGAGGGATATAAAATCATAACATCCAGCTTTGCTGCATCTGGTTCCAGCATAATAACCTTTCAGTAAAAATGAAATATTTACTTTTATTTGTTCCGGTTTTTTACCGATGATTCTCTTATAACCAACTCGGTGGGCATCACCAATGTTTTGTAACGAACAGGTTTGTCTTTTTGCTTTATTTGCTTGATGAGCAGTTCGGCAGCTTTTTTCCCCATTTCGAATCCCGGCTGTTTAATTGTACTGATAGAAGGAGTAACCACTTCTGAAAAGGGTTCGTTGCTGAATCCCACTACCATAATATCGTCGGGGACTTTAATGCCTTTTTTACGCAGGTAAAGAATGACACTGAGAGCAGTAGTGTCGTTGGCACAAAATATCGCATCAGGTTTCTCCGGGTTTTGAAGTAACCTTTTTATGGCATTGGTTCCGTCTTCACGGGTCAGGCTGTTATGGACCAACATGGACTCGTTAACAGGGATTCCGGCTTTTTCGAGGGCATCTTTATAACCTGACAGCCGGTCCTGGTAAATTTTCAAATTCAGTGGACCGCCAATGTGGGCAATTCTTTTTCCACCCTGTTCTATCAGGTGGCTTGCTGCTTTAAACCCTCCACGGTAATCGTCCACAATAATTTTGTGGGCTTTAATTTTGTCCACTACCCGGTCGAAAAACACCAGGGGAACTTTTTTCTCCGCAAACAGTTTCAGGTGATCGTAATTGGTCGTTTGCATTCCGATGGAAACAATCAACCCGTCTACCCGGTTGGAAAAAAGGGTTTGGGCAATTTTAGTCTCTTTTTCAAAATTATCGTTTGATTGGGATATGGTTACTGTGAATCCCTGGTCATATGCAACCTCTTCAATTCCACTGATAACAGAGGAGAAAAAGTGCCGGTTGATAAGCGGCAACATTACGCCAATCGTGTTGGTTCTTTTGGTTCGAAAATTGGCTGCCAGAATATTGGGGCGGTAGCCCATCGCTTTTGCCGTTTTTTCAATCAGTTTACGCGTTGGTTCGCTGATTATGGGATTGTTGTTGAGCGCTCTCGATACCGTTGAGGCCGAGATGTTTAACTCCCTGGCGATATCATGTATCGTCGTTTCACTCCTTTTTTCCATCTTCCTTTAATTTGAATGTAAAGTTAAATAAAAATATTTTAAAGTGCAATCGATTGCACTTTGGTGATTTCATATTATATTTGTGAAAAAACAGAAAAAAAATAAGAATACAGCATGAGAACTTTTTTAATTTTATTGACCATTGCAATTATTTCTTCCTGCTCCGGAGAGAAAGGTAAAGAAATAGAATTTCCCCAATTAACGGAAGAGCTGAGCGATCAGTTGAAAGTGTTGGTAGAGGCCACTCCTGAAGACAAAGTACCGCGTTCATATCCTGACAAGGACGGGGGACACAGGATGACTGGTATCAGAGACTGGACCTGCGGGTTTCCGGCTGGTTCGTATTGGTTCATGTATGAATTGACAGGCGACGAGTATTGGAAAAATACAGCCATGGAAACGACAGAAAAACTTGAAGGGGTACAGTACTTTACCCATACCCACGACCTTGGTTTTATGGTTTTTTGCAGCTACGGAAATGCTTACCGGTTAACCGGTAAGGAAGAGTATAAAGATGCGATTATTCAGGCTTCTGAATCGTTGCTCACACGCTTCAATCCAAAGGTAGGATGTCTCCGTTCATGGGATCACGGCGAATGGGATTTCCCGGTGATTATTGATAACATGATGAACCTGGAAATGCTTTTCTGGACATCGGAGGTTACCGGTGATCCGAAATACAGGGACGCGGCCGTTTCACATGCCGACGTAACACTTAAAAATCATTTTCGGGATGATTGGAGTACATACCATGTGGTGGGTTACGATACCCTCACTGGAGAACCGGTTGTGAAGCAAACGCACCAAGGGCTGAACGATGACTCTGCCTGGGGCAGGGGACAGGCTTGGGGATTTTACGGATACACCATGATTTACCGCGAAACCGGTGATGAAAAATACCTTGATGTAGCCGAAAAAATCGGTGACTTTATTTTGAAAAACCTGCCGGAAGATATGGTTTCCTACTGGGATTTTGACGATCCGAATATTCCGGATACATACAGGGATGCCTCGGCAGCTGCTATTACTGCTTCTGCTTTGTTTGAATTGAGTACTGTTTCTGAAAATAAAGAAGCTTACCTGAAAGCGGCCAACGAAATTGTAGCAAGCCTTAACTCTGAAAAATACAGGGCAAAGGACGGAGCCAACGGGGGATTCCTTTTGAAACACAGCGTGGGGCATAAGCCAAACGAAAGTGAAGTAGATGTGGGTATAAACTATGCTGACTACTATTACCTGGAAGCTTTAATACGGCAACAGAATTTAAAACATTAAGAAATTATGGCAACAATTTATGAAGAAAGGTATGCATACCATCCAGAGGATGTTAAAGCGTATGATACCGAGAGGATTAGAAAAGAGTTTTTAGTAGAGAAGGTAATGGATCCCGGTAATATCCGGTTGGTTTACACCGCTATCGAAAGGTTTATTGTTGGGGGCGCCGTTCCGGTCGACAAACCCTTGAAACTGGAGTCTATCGATCCGTTGAAAGCAGAATATTTTTGCTTTCGCCGCGAGATGGGTGTTATTAATGTGGCTGGTGCAGGTTCTATTGTAGTGGATGGCACCGAGTATAAAATGAATTTTAAGGATGCCCTTTACATCGGGAAAGGAAGTAAAGAGGTAGAGTTCCGTTCAGACGATCCGGAAAAACCTGCACACTTTTACATCAACTCAGCGCCGGCTCACAAAGAGTTTCCTGTAAAACATATTACTCTTGCCGATGCTACCGTACTCCATAAAGGAGCCCTCGAAACGGCCAATGAGAGAAATATAAATCAGTTGCTGATTAGCGATGTGGTAGATACCTGCCAGTTGCAAATGGGAATGACTGAACTGATGCCCGGCAGCGTATGGAATACCATGCCAGCACACCAGCATAACAGGCGTAATGAAGTGTACTTCTATTTCAACCTGGAAGAGGGGCAGGCAGTTTGTCACTTTATGGGGCAACCCCAGGAAACCCGTCATATCTGGATGCACAATGAGCAGGCGGTGATTTCTCCCAACTGGTCGATCCATGCAGGTGCCGGAACCGGAAACTATATTTTTATTTGGGGAATGGCCGGTGAAAACCTTGATTATACAGACATGGATCATATTACACCAACCGAATTAAGATAATTAAACGAAAAAGTTATGATACAGCAACTATTTGATTTATCAGGGAAAGTTACCCTTATTACCGGTGGGACCCATGGAATTGGGATGGCCATTGGAAAAACCCTGGGCAAAGCAGGAGCGAAAATTTGTGTCAACGATATTTCGGAAGAAAAGCTGGAAAGCTGCAAAAAAGAGTATGCAGCCGAGGGCATTGATGTGTATACACTGAAGTTTGATGTAACCGACGAGGCAGATGTAGATCGCGGAATTTCCCAGATTGAAAAGGAACTGGGGGCCATCGATATTTTGGTAAACAATGCCGGGATTATAAAGCGGATTCCCATTCTCGATATGGCGGTTGCCGACTACAAACAGGTAATCGACGTGGATTTGGTAGCGCCATTAATTGTTTCCAAACGGGTGGCACCTAAAATGATTGAAAAACGTTCGGGAAAAATCATTAACATGTGTTCCATGATGAGTGTTTACGGGCGCAATTCGGTATCAGCTTATGCATCGGCAAAAGGCGGTTTGAAGCTGCTTACTGCCAACATGACCTGCGAATGGGCGAAGTACAATATTCAGATTAACGGAATTGGACCCGGCTATATCGCTACGGCTCAAACAGCCCCTATCCGCGAAGGAGGTCACCCGTTTAATGATTTGGTGATGACCCGCACTCCGGCAGGCCGCTGGGGAGAACCGGAAGATGTGGGGAATGCTGCCCTGTTCCTGGCATCCAAAGCCAGTGATTTTGTAAACGGCCATGTTCTTTATGTTGATGGCGGAATTCTGGCCAACTTTGGTTATGTAAAAGGTGAAAACGATATACCAGAATAAGATGAATATAAAATTGGTTTATCTGATTTTAATGGCAGGCTTCCTTTTTTCATGTGGAAAGGAAGCCTCCCTTTCTTTCCGGAACCCGCAAAGTGTGGAACGTCCTGATGAGGTTGTTATTCTGACAAAAGAAGAGCTTCAGGCAAAAGTGGGGCTGGAAGAAGGCACTTTCCCTTTTTTTAAGAATGCCGATAATTCGTTGGTTCCTTTCCAGCTGGATGATATGAACAACGACGGGAAATGGGACGAGGTGACCCTGTTACTCCAGTTTGCTCCCAATGAAACCAAAGAGGTTTTTGTGGAAAAGGTAGCTGGTAACAGTTCTTTACCCGAATTTGAAAAGCGAACCAACCTGCGCCTCGGAATCAAGCAGGAAGACGGAAGCTATAAAGAAGTTGATTCGTACCGGGCGTTACCCTGTTCGGATGGGTTCGAGGTCATTGCTCAAGGAGAAAGTGTAAATTGGGAAAATGATAAAATCGGGTTTCGGAACTACTTCGACTGCCGCAATGTTAAAGATCTTTTCGGAAAGTTGAAGCCGGAAATGATAATCGATAAAATTCATACACCAGAGATGGGCAGTTACCATGATTTGGCCGATTGGGGAATGGACGTGTTACATTGCGGAAGTTCGTTGGGGTCTGGCGGAATTGCTCTCATGAAAGATGATTCGCTTTTCAGACTGGGTTCTACCGAAGTATATGAATACCAGAAACTGACGGAAGGGCCGGTGCGCTCGGTGTTTGAACTGCGGTACAAAGGTTGGGATGTTGACGGGGAAATGCTCGAAGCTGTAGAACATATTTCGATTTACCCGGGTAAATATTGGTTTGAATCGGATGTTACCGTTACCGGGTGCCCTGCAGGCTCACAAATTGTTACCGGAATTGTTACCAGTCACCTGAAAAGGGAACCTTTCAAATTTCAGACGGATAACTTCCAGTGCATTGGGACTCACGATGTACAGTCGCTGAATAATGATGAGCTGGGAATGGCGGTAATCGTTCCATTGGAGGAGGCAGGAAAAATAGGGAGAACTACCGATATTAACTTTTTTAAGTTGGGGTACGAAACCGTTCCGGAAAAAGGATTCAGCCAGATTATTTCTGAAACATATTACATCGGACAGAAGTGTGAAAGTACTCAACCGGCAAAACATTACTTCTTTTCGGTTTGGGGCCTCGACAAAGACCAGTGGAAAACCGAAGAAGGATTTAAAAAGTACATCAAAGAAGAGGCAGAGAAATTGAGTGAGAGTATTGTGTTACTTTGATGTTTATACAGAGAAGGGTAGACGTACACGTATGAAAGTTGGCAAAAAATTGCCAACTTTTTTTGTGTCAATAACGCACCGGTTCAACATATTCAGCACCAGGCATTATTTGCTTTTTCTCATTCGCCTGGTAACCGTTCTTACTGGAAATATTCCATGACTTACCTGCTTCACATCCTCAATGGAATAAAATGCTTTGGGGTTGGTCGATTTGACAATGTTCTGTACTTTGTTGATTTCGGTACGTTTTATAATACTGTAAATGATGCTGACCGTTTCACTGCTTCCCCTTGCTTCGTGGTGGGTGATTCCGTAACCCGCATTTTTTAGGTTAACAATCAGCTCTTCTGCACTTTTACGGGTGATGATTTGGATTTTTACAATCCCCATGGCCAATCTCTCTTCAATAATCAGCCCGATGTAGTTTCCAGTGGCAAACCCGGCTGCATACGCAATGTAATTCACCCAGTTATCTAAATTTTCGAAGATTTTTGAAATAGCAAGAAGCCAAATCAGTATTTCAAAAAAACCAAGGATTGGGGCCCACAGTTTTTGCCCTTTTGAAACCATAACAATACGAATGGTGCCAATGGTTACATCCATTATCCTGGAAACAAAGATCAGGAATGGGAGTAACAGGTAGGTAAAAAAGGTGCTATCGTAGAAAGTTTCTAAAATTACCATAGTTATTTTTTTTCAAAATTAAAAAACTGACAGGAAACAAAAGAATCCCTTTTTATTTAAATCAACCTGACTTATTGGTTGCCGAGTTTAATTCTGATGTAAAATAAAACCGGATATCTTTGAATTCATCCTGCGCCATTTGCAGAATAAACTGCGAATCGGCCATAAATACGTCACGTCCCAGTTTATCTTTAGCCATTTTCTGGTGTTTTCGTTTTTTAAATTCAGTGAGAACAGCAGGATTGTCTGAATCGATCCAGCAGGCCTTGTACATCTGCAGCGGCTCAAAATGACATTTGGCGTTATATTCATGTTCCAGCCTGAACTGAATAACCTCGAACTGGAGCTGGCCTACCGTCCCTATGATTTTGCGCCCGTTAAACTGACTGGTAAATATTTGGGCTACCCCTTCGTCCATCAGGTGGTCGATTCCTTTGTTCAGTTGTTTCGAACGCATGGGGTCGGCATTTTCAATGTAACGGAAAAGTTCGGGCGAGAAACTTGGCAGCCCTTTAAAATGAATATTTTCACCGCTGGTAATAGTATCCCCGATGATGAAGCTGCCATTGTCCGGTACCCCGATAATATCTCCGGAGTATGCTTCCTCAATAATTTCTTTTTGTTCAGCCATGAATGCGGTAGGGCTTGAAATCCGTACCGTTTTCCCGAGCCGTATGTGGGAATATACTTTGTTTCGTTCAAATTTTCCCGAACACACTTTTACAAAAGCAATACGGCTGCGGTGGTTGGGGTCAATGTTGGCATGAATTTTAAATACAAAACCGGTAAAGCCGTTTTCATTCGGTTTTATCTCGCGTTCTTCTGCCAATGATGGCTGCGGTGGCGGCGCAATTTCCAGAAAAGCATGAAGCAGTTCCTGCACGCCGAAGTTGTACAACGCACTGCCAAAAAAGACCGGCGCCAGGTTACCTTTGAGGTAGTCGTCGCGGTTGAATTCAGGGTAAACACCTTCCACCAGTTCCAGCTCGTCGCGAAGGGTTTGGGCATCATCGCCAATATGGGTTTCCAACTCCGGACTGGAAACATCCCGGAAGTCAATCCCTTCCTCAATCTCCTGGATGCTGGGGTCGAACAATTTCAGGCTGCGGTCATAAATATTGTAAACCCCTTTAAAATCGGGACCATTGTTTATAGGCCAGCTCAGCGGACGCACCTTTATTTTAAGCTGCTCTTCAATTTCATCGAGCAGGGTGAAGGAGTCCTGGGCCGGGCGGTCCATTTTGTTGATGAACACAATAACCGGCGTTTTGCGCATCCTGCACACATTCATCAGTTTTTCGGTTTGCGGCTCCACCCCTTTGGCGGCGTCAATAACAATAATCACACTGTCGACTGCGGTAAGCGTACGGAATGTGTCTTCCTGGAAATCCTGGTGACCGGGTGTGTCCAGAATGTTCACCTTAAACCCGTTGTATTCGAAGCCCATTACCGAAGTTGCCACCGAGATACCACGCTGCCGTTCAATCTCCATAAAATCGGAAGTGGCTGCTTTTTTTATTTTGTTGCTTTTTACCGCCCCGGCTACGCGAATAGCGCCCCCAAACAGCAGTAGCTTTTCAGTGAGCGTGGTTTTTCCCGCATCGGGGTGACTTACAATCCCAAATGTTCTCCTGCGACTTATCTCTTTTTCAATGGTCATCCTGTTCCTGTTAATTTTGGTCGCAAAAGTAACAAACTACTTGGAATAATCTTTTCGAAAGTTTTGAAGTTTGAGAAGGTTGTGCCAAACTTTTAAGGTATTTAAAGTCCTGAGAGTTTAAGAGATAAATATTGGGAATAAAAAACTCCCACCGAGGCGGGAGTACAGGATTTAATATCCTTCGGCATATAGCTTTATTGTTATAAGATGCAAAATTGAGACGACATTCAACTTTTGACGCGATTTTTAATCGCGTCACCCGGGACATGAGATTTTTAATCGCGTGATTTGTTTTGTTTCAACCCGGGAATAGAAGTTCAATATGTTTCCGGTTGGGACATAGCGTAACTCCATATGTATTGTAGTAAGTTGAAACGAAATTGAAATAAAAAAATACCGGGGAGTCAGATTTTTTACTCCCCGGTATTTTATCGTATCTGAATGTAGTCGATTCCTGTCAGTTTGTTTCCAGGATGGTAAATTCGGTTCTCCTGTTTTCCTGATGTTGCTCATCTGTACATGAAACGCCGTCGGCACATTCGTTTACCAGTTGGGATTCACCGTACCCCTTGGCAATAATTCGGTTAGCCGGAATTCCTTGTGAAACAATGTAACTTACAGCCGATTCAGAGCGTTTTTGACTGAGTTTTTCGTTGTAGGCATCAGTTCCCCTGCTGTCAGTGTGTGAACCCAATTCTACTTTCCAGGCCGGATTGTCATTCAGTACCTTCACGAGCTTGTCCAGTTCCACTTCTGATTCAGGTAAAATATTCCATTTGTCAAATTCGTAATAGATGTTTTCCATTACAAATTTTTGTCCTTTTTCCACTTTTTCAATACTGATAATAGCTTTGATGGTACCGTAAGGTTCACCTTTTGTGGAAAAGGTAACCGACTCGTTCATGAATCCCTCATGAACCGATGTTGCTGAATAGTCGGTTCCTTTTTGCAGTTCCCTTTTTACCAGTCCGTTGTTGTCTGTAAAAAGGGTAGTGTTGTCGCTAAATTCCACTTTAACATTGCTTATAGGCTCCAGGTTTTTCTTGTCGCGGACCAGCAACTCCAATTCATATTCGCCTTCGAAAAGTACTTTGTATATATCGTCGCCTCCTTCACCTCCTGCCTTTTGGGATACAAAATATCCTGTTTCTTCCAGGGGATGGATTACGAGCCCAAAGTCATCTTCAGGGGAATTCAACTCGTTTAAATTTTTAGCGGCGCCAAAGCCATTCCCTGTCAGGGAAGAATAGTAGATGTCGAGGCCACCGTTGCCGCCTGTTTTGCCGTTAGAAGCATAAAACAATTGTTTCCCCTTGTGGAGAAAAGGAAACATGTCGTCTCCCTTCGTATTAATATTTTCGCCCAGGTTAACCATCTCTCCCCATTTCCCATTTTGACGAATCGTCATGTAGAGGTCAGTTCCACCTAACCCCTTCCCGGGTATATCTGAAGCAAAAATCAGCGTGTCGCCGGTAATTGAAATAGCTGGATGCCCTACCGAGTAAGTTGAACTGTTGAACGGAAGCTCCCCTTCATCTGTCCAGGTTGTACCTGATTTTTTTAGGATGATAATTTTCAGCGGGATGTTCGCTTTTTGAAAAACCACATTTTTTATTTCCGGGTTTTCAATGTTGCTTAATGTAACAAAAAGCTCGTTGGTCGCATTACAATATGAAACCGGTCCTGCATGGTATCCGGCACTGAATTCCTGTAGTCTCAGATTTTTTCCTCCGCTAATGTTTCCTTTATTGTTAACCTGTACGGCAAAGAGATCATAAAACACCCCTTTGGTTTTCCCCTGGCTTAATTTTGTTATTTCGTTGGCCGTAAATGCAGAAAACCATAATTCATTTTCCACAAAAGAAGGTCCGAAATCGCTGGAAGAAGTATTCACCTCCGTTTTTTCCACTTTTAGTGTCACATTTTCCGGAAAGGTTACGTGAGGTTGAGCCATTAAAAAAAATGGCAAGATGCCCATTAAAAAAAATAGTGTCCTTTTCATTTTCCCGATTTTAAAGATTTTGGATGATCAATATACTTAATTTAACGTAATTTATTTCTATATTATGTGTTAATTTTTTGGAGGTTCCTTACAACCAGCATGCCAAATGAGTGATATTTTTTTCTGGTAGAATTTCCGGCCTCTTATTTTATTGCGTTTTTAACTGTTTCTTTCGAGCAATACAACATTTTCTACATGGTGGGTATGCGGAAACATATCAACAGGCTGTACTCGCGTGGTTTTGTAATGGTCTCCAAGTAATAGTATGTCGCGAGCCTGGGTTGCAGGGTTGCAGCTTACGTAAACAATTTTCCGGGGCGACATGTCGAGTAACGTTTTTACTACGTCCGCGTGCATTCCGGCCCGGGGTGGATCCGTAATAACTACATCAGGATGACCATGTTTCTGAATAAAATCATTGTTGAGTACAGCTTTCATATCGCCAGCAAAAAATTCTGTATTGGTAATATGATTAAGGGAAGCATTTTCTTTTGCATCCTCAATGGCCTCCGGTATATATTCAATTCCAATAACTTTTTTGGCGCTTCGTGCAATAAAATTGGCAATGGTCCCGGTACCTGTGTACAAATCATAAACGGTCTCATCTTCTTTTAAATCTGCAAATTCCCTTGCTACGTTGTAGAGTTGATAGGCCTGGGCTGAATTGGTCTGAAAAAAACTTTTGGGGCCGATTTTGAATCGTAGCCCTTCCATCTCTTCAAAAATATGATCCCTTCCGTAAAATAGTTCAATTGACTGATCTGTAATGGTATCATTCCCTTTTTTGTTTATAACATACATAAGAGATGTTATTTCAGGGAATTCATTTTTTATGGCATGGAGCAGGTCGGTTCTTTTCTCCTTTTTGTCTTCAAAGAATGAGAGGATTACCATCAGCTCTCCACATAAAGTTGTACGGATTATCAGGGTTCGCAAAAGTCCTTCCTGTTGGCGAAGATCAAAGAAACTGAGGCGGTTTTCTGTAGCGTACCGGAAAATAAAATTCCGGATTTCATTGGACGGGGAAGGCTGAAGCCAGCATTTTTCAATATTGATAACCTTGTCAAACATGCCGGGGACGTGAAACCCCAGCGCATCGGGACGGGCGATCTCATTGCCCGATTCAATCTCTTCGGGTGTTAGCCACCTTTTATTGGAAAAGGTGAATTCAAGTTTATTGCGGTAAAAGGTATCGCTTTCTGAACCCATGATGGGTGAAATGGGCGGCAGGTCAATCTTTCCAATCCGTTTAAGCTGATCTTCTACCTGTTTCTGCTTGTAGAAAAGTTGTTTTTCGTATGGTAAAAACTGCCATTTGCATCCCCCGCATATTCCAAAGTGATGGCAAAAAACTTCTGTCCGTTCCTTTGAAAATTCGTGAAAATGGGTAACTATCGCTTCCTGGTACTTTTTCCGCTTCCTGGTAACCTGCAAATCTACAATATCGCCCGGCGCAGCCAACCGGGTAAAAACAATCATATTGCCAATCCGTGCCAGTGCTTTTCCTTCTGCACCAATATCTTCTATCCGGATTTTTTCATAAAATGGTTTCTTTCTTTTTCTTGCCATCTTTTTTTCCGCAAATATAGTGTTTCCGGTCAATTGAAGTGTAATTACCTGTTTATCTGGATTCCCAATTATAAACGATCTTTCCCATAATGGGAAAAAGCATCAGTTTTTGATTGAAATATTGCTTTTTGTTTTTCATACATTTTTCTAGTAGGAACTTTTTTATCTATATTTGTTTTGATTTAATGGTTGGTTTTATTTTCAGAAATAGAACTTTAAAAGGGGAAAGCATCTTCTGTATTTATGATTGGTTTTGTGTTTAGGGGTTTGTAAATCATCAATCATCTTCAAAAAGCGTCCATAGCTTTCCCCTTTCTTCTTTTACCCGAAAGGGTATTTTTTTTTGCCCGATAAAAAGATCTGTTCCATTCTATTCACGGCTAATTCGTTATCTTTGGCCGCATTAAAAAGTAGAATGATTTCATTAGATAAGATACAGGTAAGTTTTGGTGGTTTTGATTTATTACGGGAAACAACTTTTCTTGTTCAGCATGATGACCGTATAGGCCTGATTGGGCGGAACGGAGCTGGAAAAACAACCTTACTCAAGTTAATTGCCGGAGTTCTTCAGCCAACTTCCGGGGACGTAAATATACCGAAAGAAACGACGGTGGGTTATCTTCCCCAGGAAATGAAATTGAAGGATAACAACACGTTGCTGGGGGAAACCATACTGGCATTTGAAGAATTGATAGGTATTGAAAAGAGAATCGCACATCTCAACCATGAAATTGCCAGTGAAACCGATTACCATTCGGATAAATATCTGAAAAAGCTGGATGAGGTGACTGATTTGAATGAGCGCTACTCCATTTTGGGGGGGGATTCCTATGAGGCTGAGATGGAACAGGTGCTGTTGGGGCTTGGTTTTCTGCGAACGGATTTCAATCGTCCTACTTCTGAATTCAGCGGAGGCTGGCGCATGAGAATTGAGTTGGCTAAGTTGCTGTTGAAGAAGCCTGATATTATTTTGCTTGACGAACCTACCAATCACCTGGATATCGAATCGATTCAGTGGCTTGAAAATTTTCTTCAAAATTATCAGGGTGCAATGATGTTGGTTTCGCATGATAAAGCTTTTCTCAATGCTGTTTGTACACGTACACTGGAAATTTCGCTTGGAAAGATTACGGATCAGAAGATGAATTATTCCGCCTTTGTAAAATGGAAAATGGAACAGCGTGAAATTCAATTGGCTGCTTATCGTAATCAGCAGAAAATGATTGAAGATACGGAAAAGTTTATCGAGCGGTTCAGGTATAAAGCAACCAAAGCGGTTCAGGTGCAGTCGCGCATTAAGCAACTTGAAAAACTTGAACGGATAGAAGTGGAAGAAGAGGACAATGCTGCTTTGAAGATTAAATTTCCGCCGCCTCCACGTTCAGGAAGAGTAGTGGTTGAGTCTAAGAATATCAGTAAAAAGTATGGCGATAACCTGGTGCTAAATGATATTGACCTTACTGTGGAAAGCGGTGAAAAGGTTGCTTTTGTAGGGCGGAATGGCGAAGGGAAAACAACCCTGGTGCGGATTATTTTGCAGCAGATTGATTTTGAAGGCTCCTTACAGATAGGGCATAATGTTAAAATCGGCTATTTTGCACAAAATCAGGCACAATTGCTTAATGGGGAGTTAACCGTATTTGAAACCATTGATGAAATTGCTGTGGGAGATGTACGTGCCAGGATCCGGAATATTCTCGGTGCATTCCTGTTTTCCGGAGAGGACGCGGATAAAAAAGTAAAGGTACTTAGCGGTGGTGAAAAATCAAGACTTGCAATGATTCGCCTTATGCTGGAACCTGTGAATTTGCTGGTGCTGGATGAGCCCACGAACCATCTTGATATGCAGTCGAAAGAAATACTAAAGGAGGCGTTGGCGCATTTCCCGGGAACCGTGATTGTGGTTTCACATGATCGTGAATTTCTCGACGGCATGGTGGATTGTGTGTATGAATTCCGAAATAAAAAAACAAAACAGCATCTGGGTGGAATCTACGATTTTCTGCAAAAAAAGAAAATGGAAACATTGAAGGAATTGGAAATACCGACACAAAGCAGAAAAGGCTCCAAAAATAACCGGGGAAAAAGCGAGGAGCAAATAAGGCAAATTCCGTTCGAGGAGCGGAAGGAGATAAACCGGAATATTTCGCGGAAGGAAAAGCTTGTAGCCGGAATTGAGGAGACTGTGGAAAAACTGGAAACTGAAATCTCGGAGATGGACAAACTGTTGTCTTCTCCTGAAAATATCAATGATTCAGAGATTTTTGCTAATTACGAAACATTAAAAAATGACCTGGCTCAAACAATGGAGAAATGGGAAAAAGAGCATGAAGAGTTGGAGTCATTGAAAAAGAAAAAAAATTGGTGATGCAACACGAAGATTATATTTTTGGCACAAGGGCAGTAATTGAAGCGGTGAAAAGTGGCCGTAGGATTGAAAAAGTATTGATTCGAAAGGGATTGGACAATCCGTTGTTTAGCGAACTTTTTCAGTTGATAAAAGAAAATGAAATTCCTTTTCAGTTTGTTCCGGTAGAGAAAATTAACCGGGTAACCCGGAAAAATCATCAGGGCGTTTTGGCCTTTTTGTCGGCAGTGGAGTTTGATGATATTGAAACGCTGCTGCCCGGGCTGTTTGAGTCTGGGGTTGATCCTTTTATCCTGATACTCGATCAGGTGACCGATGTGCGAAACTTTGGGGCCATTGTCCGTACAGCAGAATGTGGTGGCGTGCAAGCTATTGTAATACCCGAGAAAGGGATGGCCCGCATTGGCGCCGATGCAGTAAAAACTTCTGCCGGGGCCATTCATTCACTTCCGGTTTGCCGTGTTAAAAGCCTGGGTTCTGTTATTCGTTTTCTGAAAGATTCAGGGTTAAAGATAGTGGCTTCCACTGAAAAAGCATCTACTGTTTTTACTGATTCAGAAATGAATGTGCCCCTTGCTATCATTATGGGATCAGAAGACACGGGAATTTCGTCCTCCCTGTTAAAAATGGCTGATGAGCAGGTTCGGATTCCTCTTTATGGGAAGATTGAATCGCTAAACGTTTCGGTTGCGGCAGCGCTCATGATTTATGAAGCTGTGAGACAAAGGAACTAGCCGTTTACCGGAATGGTTCTTTTGAAAGACTCTTCAAGTGAAATAAATGTTTCGGTACTTGCCACACCTTTAATTTTCTGGATGTGATTGCTCAGGATGCTTTTCAGGTGCTCGTTGTCTCTGGCATAAACTTTAATGAAAATAGCATACTCTCCTGTAGTGTAATGACATTCAACAATCTCCGGAACCAATTTTAACTTGTCAACCACTTCCGAAAAAAGTCCCCCTTTTTCTAAAAAGATTCCGACATAACTGCAAGTACTGAAATCAACTTTTTTAGGGTCAATGTAATATCCTGACCCAACAATCACCTTCAAATCAACCATCCTGTTTACCCGTTGATGGACAGCAGCCCGTGAAATGCCAACTTCCTTGGCAACATCCTTAAATGGGGTACGCGCATTTTGAGTAATTATATCCAGTATTTTTAAGTCAACTTCGTCCAAACTATTCTTTAAGGTCATCTTTCAATAATTTTCTACCAAAAGTAGAAAAAACAAAATATTTTCTCAAAGTTTTTCAAAGTCTGCTAGCGCTTTTTATTTCTGAAGGGTAAATCTGTAATTATAAAAACTTAAATTTATTTGCCATATTGATATATTTTATGTTTATTTTTTGTATAATTGTCCGTTAAAATGTTTTAAATATATCTTTTTGGTATATTTGGTATTTGTAAAATGTCAATAAGATATTTTGTAAATTAAAAAAATAGAACATGAGAAGTACAAAAAAATGGTGGTTTATTCTGGGCTTGTTGATTTTTGCTGCCCTTTTGGGCATTATGCTCCCGCATGGGAGTGAAGAACAAGATTATTCAAATCTGGTGGCAGGCGATACGGCCTGGATGTTAACAGCGACAGCATTGGTTTTGCTGATGACTCCCGGACTGGCTTTTTTTTACGGAGGGATGATTCAGCACCGGCACATTATTTCAACTATGTTGCAAAGTTTTATTGCCATGGGGATTGTGAGTGTATTGTGGGTAGTTGTCGGGTTCAGTATTGCCTTTGGAGAAAGCATTGGAAGTGAAGGATATGGTCTTTTTGGTAATCCGTTGACTTTTTTTATGTTTCGAAATGTGGGGGGAGGTACGCATCCCGATTTGTCTCCAACTATTCCCCTGGCTGTTTTTGCCATGTTTCAGTTAAAATTTGCCATTATTACTCCGGCGCTTATTACCGGTTCTTTTGCCGGAAGAGTGCGCTTTAGGTCTTATATGCTTTTTATTTGTCTTTTTCTGATTTTTATCTATTCTCCGCTGGCACATTGGACGTGGCATCCGAATGGTTTTCTCCGAAATTGGGGAGTACTTGATTTTGCCGGAGGAACGGTAGTGCACATGTCGGCGGGCTTTGCGGCACTTGCCGGTGCTATGTTTCTGGGGCGTAGAAACGATGCCAATAAAAAGTTCAGGCCTGCTAATATTCCATATATTCTGTTGGGCGCTGGTATGCTGTGGTTTGGCTGGTTTGGGTTTAACGCCGGTTCGGCCCTTGCTGCCAATTCGGTTGCTGCGCAGGCGTTGGTAAACACAAATACTGCTTCGGCCGCGGCCATGATGACGTGGATTTTTTACGATGCAGCCAAAGGTAAAAAACCATCTGCGGTGGGGGCTTCTATTGGTTTGGTTGTTGGTTTGGTGGCCATTACCCCGGCTGCCGGTTTTGTGGATGTTGGTTCCAGTATTTTTATTGGGGTAATTGCGGCCATTGTCAGCAATTATGCCATCACATTACGATCAAAATCGATGATTGACGATACACTGGATGTTTTTCCTGCACACGGGATGGGAGGAATAACCGGCATGATTGCCACCGCGATTTTTGCCAATGACGTGGGATTGATTCACGGGGAAGTAACTACCTTCCTGTATCATTTACTGGCCCTTGTTATTGTGGGGGTATTTTCATTGGGCGGTTCTTTTTTGATGTACAAAATTACCGACTTGATTGTTCCGCTGCGCATTTCGCCACACGGCGAAAAAGTAGGACTCGACATTAGTCAGCACGACGAGTCATACAACTTCGTTTACAGAGAAGAAGAATAGCGTAAAAAATAAAAAAGCCGGTAAACTCCGGCCCGACTTTTACTGAATCGGCACCTGTCGCTTAAAATCCATTTCCAGCGACATGAATGTTTCTGTTCGGGCAATACCTTCGATTTCCTGCAGATCCTCGTCGATCAACCTTTTTAGGTGTTTGTTGGTTTTTGTCTGGATTTTTATAAAAATGGCATACTGGCCGGTAGTATAATGGCATTCTATAACCTCAGGGATTTTTCGCAGGGCTACGACTACCTGTTTATGAAATTTGGCTTTTTCCAGATGTATTCCCATGTAAGCGCAGGTGTTGTATCCCAGCTTTTGAGGGTTTACAATGAACTCACTTCCCGACACTACCCCAATGTTTAACAGGCGTTGTACCCGCTGGTGAATGGCAGCCCCTGAAACACCACACTCCCGTGCTACTTCTAAAAAGGGAATGCGTGCATTTTTTGTAATTAGTTTGAGGATTTTTTCGTCCAATTCATCAATATCGGCTGCCTGCTCGAGGTATTCTGATTTATCCATTTTTAAATTTCGTTGAGTTTCAAATTATAAAACAAATGTATGAAAAATTTACAATTGTTAATCGACACTGCTTAATAACATTGTAATCCTAATAAATTGAAAGTAAATGCTTGAAAATCTTTGATAAAGATTATTTTTTTGCTACTGTAATTTTGAAAATGCCCGGGAAAAATCGGCTCCTGAAGGTTCCTGGAAAATTCTAAGATCAAATTCAGGAATAACAGCCAGAATGTGATCGAAAATATCGGCCTGAATGGATTCGTACCGGTTCCAGGCTTTATCTTTGCAGAAAACGTATATTTCAATGGGAAGCCCCTTTTCTGTAGGGTGAAGGTGACGTACAAGAAAAGTCATGTCGTTGTTAACCATGGGGTGCTGTTGCAGGTATACTTCAAGGTATTTTCTGAAGATGCCTACATTGGTTTGCCTGCGACCGCTAATTATATCTTCATCTGAAATGTTTTTCCTGATGTTGTATTCTTTAATCTCATTTTCTTTTTCTCTGACATAATCCCGGATCAACAGGAATTTTTCGAGTCGGTTCATCAGGGCAGTATCACATAGTTTGATGCTGGTCATGTCAATATTAACGGCCCGTTTTATCCTTCTTCCACCCGATTCTTCCATCCCTTTCCAGTTGATAAACGATTCGCTTACCATGGCATAGGTAGGAATTGTTGAAATGGTTCGGTCCCAGTTCTGAACTTTTACCGTATTCAGGGTAATGTCGATTACTGTCCCGTCGGCGCCGTGGCTGCGCATTTCAACCCAGTCGCCAATTTTTACCATGTTGTTTCCCGAAAGCTGTATCGAAGCCACGAAGCCCAAAATCGAATCTTTAAATACCAACAGCAGCACGGCCCCCATAGCGCCAAGACCAGCCAGCAGTACGGTTGGGTCTCGTTCCAGTAGAATAGAAACGATTAAAATTCCGGCGAGGGAGAACATCAGTATTTTAAAAAGTTGAATGTATCCTTTTATCGGCCGGTGCTGGGCGTAAGGTGTTGTGTTGTATATGTCGAGACCTGCGTTGAGAAATGAACTGACTACAAAAATGAAAATCAACACAAAATAAACCTGGGCCGTTTTTGTGAGGAAACTGGCCAGCCCGAGGTAGTAATCCTGCGAAAGCATGTTCAAGGCATTCTGGCTTAGCTCACTCAATTCCTGGTGAATAACAGGCGATGAAAAATCGGCTGCATAGTAAAGAATAAATGCCGGCACAAGATGGGCAAGATTCCTGAATACTTTCCGTTTCACCAACACATCGTCCCATTTCGTTTTGGTACGACGGGCGATACGCGTAACAATGCCTACAAAAATTTTTCGGGTTAAGAAATGGCCTAGCCATGCCAGAAAAACCAGCACTATTAAAGTGATAAATGCGGCACCGGGTTTGGCAAACATTTCCAGTCCGTCCATTCCCCTGATATTTTTAAGTAGAAATTCGTATAGAGATCTCATTATCTGTTAAGCTGATATTTTTAATTTTAGCCAAAAATAGTAAATGCTGTAAAATGAAACGGAGGTTCCTTTTATTTCTTTTGGTTTTACCTGTGTTTTGCGCAGGACAGGTAGTTTTTTCCGATTTTTTTCTGAAAAAATCTTTGCGGTTCGACTTTTTGCTTGGAGGGAATGACACCGAAGTAGTAGTTTATCCAGGAAATATGAAGCAGGAACCTCATTGGGGAGGATCATTAACCAACCTGATAGATACATTCCATTACGGTACGTATCGGTTTCGTGTTTTTGATGCAGCGTCAGGTAGTTTGTTGTATTCCAAAGGATTCAGTACACTCTTTCATGAATGGCAGACTACCTCAGAAGCAAAGGAAAAGAATAGAACGTTTCAACAGGCTGCTATTTTCCCTTTCCCCAAAAAAAATGTAAGACTTGAAATTGATGCGCGGCAATGGGAGGGGGAATTTAAAACCCTGTTCAGAACTGAAATTGATCCGAAGGATTATTTTATTTTAAAGGAAACTTCACATCCTTTTGAGACGGTAACCATTGAAGAGCACGGAAGACCTGAAGAAAAAGTAGATGTGGTGATCCTTGCCGAAGGGTACACTTCAGAAGAAATGGATAAGTTTGTAGAAGATGCCCGCAGGGTAACCGGTTATTTATTTGAAGAAGAGCCCTTCCGTTCAGAAAGAGAGAAATTCAATGTCAGGGCAGTATTAACTCCATCCGTGAATTCCGGAACCGATATGCCAGGTGACGGTGTTTATAAAAATACGGCCTTCAATTCTACATTTTATACATTTGATCTGCCACGCTATTTGACTGTTAGTGATATGGAGTCCGTTTACGATGCAGCATCCGTTGTTCCTTACGATCATATTTACGTGCTTGTAAATACCGAGCGTTACGGGGGTGGGGGATTTTATAATTTTCTGAATGTTTGTTCTTCTGATAACCAATCAACGAAAGAAGTTTTCGTGCATGAGTTCGGTCATGGTTTTGCCGGCTTGGGGGATGAGTACTACAGTTCGGCTGTTGCGTATGAAGATTTTTACAACCTGGAAGCAGAGCCTTGGGAACCCAATCTGACAACGTTGAAGGATTTTAGCCAAAAATGGGTGAATATGGTAGAAGATGCAACACCCGTTCCAACTCCAAGAAAAGCAAAATACCGCGATGTGGTGGGAGTTTATGAGGGGGGAGGGTACCTGGCTAATGGGATTTACAGCCCTTTTATGGATTGCCGGATGAAAAGCAACAATGCCCAACAGTTTTGCCCGGTGTGCACAAAAGCTATCAGAGAAGTGATTAATTTTCACTGTCAATAAAAAAACGAACCTGGTACCCCAAATCCGTTTTCTGTTTTATTGAATGAGAAATTGCTACTCCTTTTTTGACAGGTGGTTGATTATCAGGTGAGCTACAACCAGGCCAACTCCACCAAAAAAGAAGATCATAGTGAAAAAGGCTACTACTTCGTCAATTAAACTGGACAGAGCATAGCCGGTGATAACACCCACAGCGGCCCCAATCAGGAAAATACCCCATTTCATGAGCGCATATTTTGACGGCTCCGTTTTGAAAATACCGGCATCGGCTCCTTTCTCAATAAGGGCCAGCCTTTCTTTCGTTCGTGTAGTCCAGTACACATACAAGACGGCAAAAATTGCCAGGAAAAAACCGATTGGTACAAATATTCCTTCTTCCATGATATTAAATTTTAAATTGTTCGTTTTTATTGTTTTCTGCTTTTTTGACGCCGCGACATTTTTTTGGTTACACTATTTTGAAAAAAAATATTCTCAATAATTTTGTAACCAGTCAGGAAAAATATCGTCAAAGTGACAGATGGAAAAGAAAGACGATAATTATTATATAGAAAAAGTAAAAAATGGTCAGGCCAATTACTTTTCATATATCGTAGATAAGTACCAGGATATTGTTTTTTCCATCGCGCTTAAAGTTCTTAGAAATCGTGAAGATGCAGAGGAAATGGCCCAGGAGAGTTTTGTAAAAGCCTTCAGGTCATTGCATTCTTTTAAAGGAAAGTCTAAGTTTTCGACATGGTTGTACCGAATTACCTACAATACATGTATTTCGGAAACCCGAAAAAAGAAGCATCATTTTATATTTACCGATGATGTGCAGATTCGTGACGAAGCGGAAGAGCTGAATTTGGACGGTATTCCTGAGGAAAACCGGGAGAAGTATGTTAAGGCTGCACTGGAAAAACTTCCGGAAGATGAGTATACACTGGTTTTATTGTACTATTTTGAGGATCAGTCTGTCGATGAAATCAGCCGGATTACAGGCTTAACAGCAAGTAACGTAAAAGTTAAATTGCACCGGGTACGAAAAAAGCTATATACGATTTTGGATGATATGTTGAAAGAAGAATTATATGCCATATTATGAAGACATTTGAAGAAGATTTGGAGTTGAAGCAGTTGTTGAAGAATGTGAAAACGGAATCGCCAGGGAGTGATTTTTCAGCCCGGGTGATGAAGCAGATTTTTGCTGAGCAAGCTGCATTGGAGCGGGTTCGTAAAGAACCTGTTCTGGGAAAAGGTTTTTGGGTTATCCTTTCTCTTTTTGCCGTTTTAATTGCTGCCGTTGCATTGTCGCCGGGGGCCCCTGCATCAAACACTACTCCAGCCTTACTGTCTGAAATAAATACAGATGCTGTTATGACAGGTTACCGGTTGTTTTTTGAGAAGCTTGGAGGTTTGCCGGTGAGCATTGCCGGAATATTTCTGGCCACTTCACTGCTGGTTTTTCTGGAGAAGATTTTAGGATCACGCAATCAGGTACTCTCATAGATAAAATGAGAGGTTTTATCCATATAATTCCGGTTACAGACCGGAATTTTTTTTAATAGCATGCTTCGGGCATCAGATATTTTTCTACATATAAACCAACTCCGTCTTCGAGATTTGTAAAAGGGCTGTTGTAGCCAATATCTCTGAGTTTCTGTATGTCGGCTTCTGTAAAATACTGGTAGCGGCCGCGTAAATCAACCGGAGTGTCAATAAAAGATATTTCCGGATTCAGTTTCATGCTGTTAAAAACAGCATGGGTTAAATCCAAAAATGAACGCGCTTTCCCTGTCCCCACGTTATAAATTCCCGGATGTTTCTGATTGTTCATAAAGAAGATCATAACATCGGTAATATCATTTACAAAAATAAAGTCACGACTTTGCTCTCCGTCGCGGTAATTTTTGTGATGAGACCTGAAAAGTTTCATTTTCCCGTTTTTTCGAATGGTTTGAAAAGCGTGGAGTACCACAGAAGCCATTCTTCCTTTGTGGTATTCATTCGGGCCATAAACATTGAAAAATTTTAACCCAGTCCAGAAAGGGGGCGTATGGGTTTGTTTTAATGCCCACACATCAAAGTCGTGTTTCGACCAGCCATACAGGTTGAGGGGCCGAAGGTGTGATACATTATCGTGGGCATCGGAAAAACCACTCTCACCGTTGCCGTAAGTAGCTGCAGAAGACGCATAAAGTAAAGGGACCTGAATTTCAGCGCAAATGTTCCATAACCTTTGGGAATAAATAAGGTTGAGTTGCTGGTAAAGGTCTGGCTCCAGGCCCACCGTGTCTGTCCGCGCCCCCATATGAAAAATGAAGTCAACCTCTGAGGCATGTTTGATGAGCCACTTGAAAAATTTATCCCTGTCGATAAATTTCCGGTATTTTTTTTTGAAAAGATTTACGTCTTTCAACGGATCGTCAAAACGATCAACCAAAACCAAATCAGTATATCCTGCCTGATTTAGCTTACCTGTTAAATAACTGCCAATAAATCCGGCAGCTCCAGTTACTACTATCATCTTTCAAAGCGGTTTAATTCGGTAAATAAAAAACGTTATTTGCCGATGTGGTCAGTTTTATAACTTTCTAATTTTTTAAATATTGTGCGAACAGAAAATATTTTGAGTACTGAATGCCAAATGACTGTGAAAATATGCAAAGGGTATTTGTCTGTTTTTACTTCTTTGATAAACCTGAATACATTGTAACGGTTTAACCTTTAGTTTTTTGAAAGTTTATCTTTTCCCGGATATTCCTAAACAGATCTTAGGGTTTTCAAAAACTAACCCATGATTCATTCCGATTTTCTGAAAAAAAACAGATCTTTGTATGAACTTTAAGAGCATAAAATAATGAGCACAACTGAAATAAATAATTCCAACGTTTACGAGAGAATAGAGGTTTATGATGAGGCTTTGACCAATAAACTTTCCAAAAATTACCGTGATATTCTGGAACTGATTGGGGAAGATATTTCGCGCGAAGGACTCGACAAAACCCCTGAAAGAGTGGCTAAGGCCATGCAGTTTTTGTTGCAGGGATACAAAAATGATCCGGTAGAGGTTTTGCAGTCTGCCATGTTTAAAGAAGACTACCGGCAAATGGTAATTGTAAAAGATATTGAAATCTATTCTCTGTGTGAACACCACCTTTTGCCCTTCTTTGGAAAAGCACATGTAGCATACATTCCAAACGGAACCATTACCGGGTTGAGTAAAATTGCCCGTGTGGTTGATATTTTTTCGCGCCGGCTGCAGGTGCAGGAGCGGTTAACGTCTCAAATCAAAGAATGTATCCAGGAAACATTGAAACCTTTGGGGGTAGCTGTTGTTATTGAAGCTCAACATTTGTGTATGCAAATGCGGGGGATTCAGAAACAGCACTCCATTACAACTACTTCCGATTTTACCGGGGCTTTTCAGAAAAATGCCACACGGGATGAGTTTATCAAGCTCATCAGTACCAAATTCAGTTAGGTTTAAAGGAAGTCGAGACAAACCGGGGAAGGCAGCGCTAGTTCCTTTCCTGAAAACACAGGGAGACCTGTTTCTTTATTTAAGGTAAAAACCACAATATTCCCACTTTTCTGGTTGGCAACCAGCATAAATTTTCCATCGGGACTGAGGACAAAGTTTCTTGGCCAATCCCCTTCTGTAGGCACAGATGTTTGCCACTCAAGCATCTGTGTTGAGTTGTCTATTTTAAACACAGCAATGGAATTATGCCCTCTGTTGGAACCATATAAATACCGCCCGTCAGGGGAAACATGAATGTCAGCACAATAGCTTCGACCTGTAAAACCTTCAGGTAACGTGGAAATTGTTTGCAGCTCCTCCCAGGTTTTTCCATTTTTTTTGAATGAAGTGATAGTGGAGTTCAGTTCGTTTATCACATATATAACCTTATTGTTTGGATGGAAGTCGAAGTGCCGTGGACCTGCACCGGGAGCCATCTTAACGAATGGTTGTCGGGCCGGAATGAGTTCCCCCTTTTTTACATCGAATATATTTAACTGGTCGGTTCCCAAATCAGCGCTAAAGGCTTGGGAGCCATTCCTTGAAAAACGAATAGAGTGGGCATGTGGCGCACTTTGTCTTGCTTTATCCGGGCCGGAACCTTGGTTTACAATCGTCGAACTGGCAGGTTTCAGACTTCCGTCTTCGTTTACCCCGTACAGAGAGGTAGTTCCACTGCTGTAAGTGGCTATGGCAACATATTTTCCGTTGGGCGAAACATCTACATGGCATGGACCGGCTCCGTGAGAAATCTGTTTGTTAATAAATTCGAGCTCTCCGTCGGGTTGTATCCGGTAAGCGTTTACATATCCCCCCGGTTTTTCATTTCCTGAAGAAGCCCGGGTCACGGCAAAAAGGTGTTTCCGGTCAGGAGAAATCGTCAGGAACGATGGATCTTCAACTCCCTTAAAAGTTTTTTCTAACGAGATTTCGCCTGTTGTACTATCGAAATGACAAAGGTAAATACCCTCTGCTCCTTCGGAAGTATAAGTGCCTACATATATTTTTTGCATTGGGTTCTCCTGACTCAAAGCAGGAACGAATAATACGCATAAAATCAGTCCGGTTAAAATTTTATTCATGGTAAACCATTCATTTATTTGTTAAAAGAATTGATCCCAAGTTGAACATTTTTTTGCAATAAATGCTATTAAATTGTAACTTTTTATCTGATTCACTTTAAAACAAACAAATCATGAAAACGACACTACTTTTTGGTTTAATGCTATTTTTAATTTCTGGCTTATGTCCGCTGAAGGCCCAAAAACTGGAAAAAGTATGGGAAATTTCTGACGGATTGAAGACCCCTGAATCTGTTCTTTTTGATGCAGAACGGGCAATCATTTATGTTTCCAACATCAATGGGAATCCAACCGAAAAAAATGGAGTAGGGTTCATCAGTATTTTAAATGCCGATGGAAGCATGAAGGAACCGGAGTGGGTGAAGAATTTGAATGCACCCAAAGGAATGGCTGTTTATGACGGTAAACTGTATGTTTCAGATATCGATCAGTTGGTGGAGATTGATATTGAAAAAGGGAAAATCCTGAGTAGATATTATGCTCCGGGTGCTGTTTTTCTGAACGATGTGGCAGCAGGAACAGATGGGAAGGTTTTCGTTTCAGATACCCGTACGGCTAAAATTTATCTGCTTGATCAGGGGAGCCTTACCTTGTGGATGGAAGGGGACCCATTTGAATCGCCCAATGGTTTATTTATTGAAGAAGGAAAACTTTTTGTGGGCGATAAAAATATATACGAAGTAGACATTAAAACGAAATTAGTTAGCCAGATTATTTCCGATGCTGGCGGAGTGGACGGTTTGGAAAAGAACAACGAAGGAGAGTTTGTTTTTTCCAATTGGCCGGGACGGATTTTTATTCACCGAAACGGGAAGAATATTAAGCTCCTTGATACTACTGAGCAAGAACTTAATACAGCCGATCTGGATTTTGCTCTGGACCAGGGATTGGTTTTGGTTCCCACATTTTTCGACAACCGGGTTGTTGCTTACCGGATTGTTGATTAACTTGCGCGAACATAAAATCAGTAGATAGAAAGTATGTCAGAACCAAAAATTGCAGCAAAATTCCCGAAACAGGTAACACTCGAGCCTGGCACTTATTACTGGTGCGCTTGCGGGAGGAGTGAGAACCAACCGTTTTGCGACGGATCACATAAAACGACTGAGTTCACTCCTGTGGCTTTCAGTGTGGAAGAAACAAAGAAAGTGTGGCTTTGCCAGTGTAAACATTCAGGGAACAAGCCTTACTGCGACGGTACACACCGGGAACTGTAATTCTTTTACACCCGTTCTGTTAACTGTTCCTTTTGAAGTATTCTTTCCCCGCATTACAAATCGGACATCTGTAATCGTCCGGTAAATCCTCAAATGGTGTTCCGGGAGGAATACCTGCCGAAGGATCACCCTCTTCCGGATCGTATTGAAAACCGCAGACGGTGCAGACAAATGGATCCATGTTGCCCCCCTCTTTTTGCACTGTCTCTTCTTCTTTGGGCTTTGCAGGTTCCGGCTTTTTGTTCTCGGTGTCTTCTTTTTCAAGTGTTTCTTTGTTGATATATGTGGGAGAGTGTTTTGGCGAAAGCATCTTGTATTTTTCGCGGTAGTAGGCATACGTAAGTGGCTCCTCGTCCGAAATTATATTGCTGTCCAGAACCTCACCGATAATCAAAATATGTGATCCTACATCCTGGGTTGAAACAACTTTACAGTCGAACCAGGCAACGGATGAATCCAAGACAATAGGGGCGCCCGTTTTTGCCGTTATTGTTTCTACATTGCGGAACTTGTCTAAATCAGTGCTGGACATAAAGCCAAATTCTCCTATAAGCGAGGTGCTTGCGCTCTTGCCCAATACTGAAACGGAAAATATTTTGCTTTGAAGGATTTTTTCAACAGAAGCATTTTTTTTATGACAACTGACTGCAATTTGTGCAGGCTCTGAAGTCACCTGGAAAACAGTGTTTCCAATGTAACCTGCATTTTGACCATTAAAACGGGTGGATATTATATAGAGACCATACGATAACTTGTGAAACGCTTTGTACTTCATATTTCTTCTTATTTTTTAGACATTCATAAAAATAGTAATTCATTTTACGATTGAATGAGAATTGTATAATTTCCTCAAAGATTTAATATCTGTGAATTTTATTTCTCCTTCTTTTTGTTCCCAAATTCGAAAAAATTGTTTCAAAAGGGGAAAATATTAAAAAAATATTCCTATTTTGGTACAAAGTTTTAAGGTTTTGGACGATTTAATTTAAAATTTTTGAAGATGGCTAATCCAAAGAACATTAGTTATAAAGTTTTTATTGTGGAAGACAATAAGCTTTATGCTCAGGTTTTAAAAAAGCAATTGATTGATAATCAGTATCAGGTGAGGGTTTTCTATAATGGGAAGGACTGTATTTCCAATCTGGATGATCAGCCTGATGTGATTACTTTGGACTATACCTTGCCAGACATGACCGGGCATGAGGTGTTAAAGGAGATACAGAAAAAGTCGCCTGGTTCGCATGTAATCATCATTTCAGCCCAGGAGAGCATTAATACTGCTATTGAATTAATGAAGAACGGAGCTTACGATTACATTATGAAAGCTCCCGATACACGGGAGAAACTGACGAATATTATCAAGAATATTTACCAGTCAGATCAGTTGAAAGAGGAAAACACCCGTCTGAAGGATGCCATTAAAGATCATTACAGCTTCAGGAAGCTGATTAAGGGAAACAGCCGGGAGATCGATCATGTATTTGGGTTGATGGAAAAAGCTTCTCAAACCAACATTTCAGTATCTATCAGCGGCGAAACAGGTACGGGAAAAGAACTTGTGGCAAAAGGGATTCATTATAATTCAGGGCGAAGTAATAAACCTTTTATTGCTGTGAATGTTTCGGCTGTTCCTGAGGGGTTAGTGGAAAGTGAATTGTTTGGGCATGAAAAGGGCGCTTTCACCGGTGCTGATTTCAAGAAACTGGGAAAATTTGAACAGGCCAATGGAGGAACTTTATTCCTCGATGAAATTGCCGATTTGGATATGAATGTACAGGCTAAGTTGCTTCGGGTTATTCAGGAACGGGAGCTTAACCGGCTTGGCGGAACGGATCTTATTCCTCTTGATGTACGTATCCTTACAGCAACTCATAAAAATCTTGCCAGTCTGGTAAGCGAGGGAAAGTTTAGGCAGGACCTCTATTACAGGCTGCTCGGGTTGCCCATTGAATTGCCGCCACTTAGACAAAGAGGGAACGATATTATTTTGCTTGCAAAACATTTTGTAAATGAATTCTGTAAAGAGAATAATATGAATCCCAAAAATATTACAGAAGAGGCCAAACAGTTACTGCGTACTTACCATTATCCGGGTAATATACGTGAACTGAAGGCCGTTATGGAACTTGCCTGTGTAATGACAAACGGTGAAATGATAAAGCCTACACATTTGAATATGAGTGTAGATGAGAGTGTTCAGAATTTACTTTCCAGTGAAAAGTCCCTGGAGGAGTATAATTATGAAATAGTTAAACACTTTTTGAATAAGTACAACCAAAATGTAAGGCTGGTCGCTAAAAAGCTGGGTATTGGCAAATCTACGATTTACCGGATGCTTCAGAAAAAGGAATTTGTCCTTAATTGAGGTTATCTGCATTTCTTTTTATCGTCCTGGTGAATTCTATTTTAAATTTTTTTGTAATAGAATAATTATTTCTATTTTTGCAGTGCAATACGTTCTGTATTGCTTGTGTGTTTGGGGGTTAACTTAAGGGCGGCTATTGAGCTGCCCTTTCTTCTTTTATTCAATTTTTGTTTATATTATCCGATTCTCGTTTTTGTTGATTATTTTCGCCATTGTCTAAGCTTATTATTGAGAACCTTTAATTTTGTGTCTGATGGCTGTTTCAGGGAGTGCGGAAATTGTCCTTATTTATATTGCAGGTACTTTGGGTATGGCAATTCTTGCCGGGGCCATCTTTTTCTTTTTTATAACTTACCAGAAAAGATTGTTAAAGAAAGAGTTGGAGATAAATAGAATTAAGACAGAACAACAGGAAGAAATACTTAAAAATACTGTTCTTGCCCAGGAAAAAGAAAGAAAGCGTATTGCCCGTGATTTGCATGATGAAGTAGGTGCAATGCTCTCAGTAGTCAGGTTAAATATTTCCCGCTTTGAGAAAAAATCGGAAAATGATGCATCGAAGAACCTGGCGCTGGAGACCAAAACTTTTCTTGATGATGTAATAACACAAGTAAGGAGGATTTCACGGGCTTTAATGCCGCCATCCTTGGAAAAACTGGGATTGTATTTTGCCCTTGAAGAATTGGTAAATTGGGTGAACAAGGCAGATGAATTACAAGTGGAATGTTGGAAAAACGGCGAACCTTTCCGGTTTAACCCCAAAAAGGAACTGGCAATTTTCAGGATTATACAGGAGCTTCTGAATAATGCCATTAAGCATTCAAAAGCTTCGCATATTCTTATAAAGGTTCGCTTTAGTCCTTCCGGAATAGCTGTTTCATTGTGTGACAACGGCGTGGGGTTTGAAATGGAAAAGATAACCGAAACAGGCCTGGGGCTTAAAAATCTTGAAAGTCGGACAAGAATGATGAACGCAGAGTTCAAAATGAAATCGGTACCGGGGAAAGGAACATCTGCCGTTATGTTTTTAAACGCTTTAGACTGACTTTTTATGGAAAATGGAAAAATAACCATTGTAGTTACCGATGATCATAAACTTTTCAGAAGGGGAATTCATGCTCTGCTTGAAGATTTTAGTTTTACCGGAGATATTTACGAGGCGGGAAATGGGAAAGATTTACTCGAGCTTTTGGGGCAGTTGCAGTCACCGCCAGATATTATTCTGCTTGATATTCAGATGCCGGTAATGGATGGCATGGAAGCACATAAAAAGATTCGGGCACTGTATCCGCAACAAAAGGTTATTGTCCTTACGATGGAGGACGATGAGCATTTTATGCTTCATATGATAGCTGAAGGAGTGAATGGTTATTTATTGAAAAATGCTGAGCCCGATGAGTTGGAAGCTGCCCTAAAGAAGGTGATGAAAAATGATTATTACTTTCCTTCCAATATGTCCCAACTGGTTTTGAAAAGCGCTCAAAAAAGAAGTCTTGCTTTTGAGAGATTGCCTGACTTCTCTGTCAGGGAGATAGAAGTACTTGAATTAATCTGCCAGGAATACACGGCTTCAGAGATTGCAGAAAAATTAGAACTGAGTGTACGTACTATTGAGGGATACCGGCGAAACCTTCTTGAAAAAAGCGGATCGCGAAATGTTGCCGGCCTGATTGTTTTTGCCCTGAAAAATAAACTTGTTTTTTTATAATAAAAAAAGGGGTTCTGGCCAGAACCCCTTTACGGATAATCCGTAATTTCCTTTTTTTCGGTATCATCTAAGGAATAGAGAGAACGTGTTTTTTTGGAGAGAAAAGAAATACCGAGATAAAAGGAAAACCAGTGTGTCCAAGCTTACTGGATTGAGGTGTGGGGTAATATTGTTGGTTGATTTTATCTTTTCCATTTTGTCCGTTATAATTTTACTGATGCAAACATCGCAAAATAAATAATACTGTAAAAGAGTATTTCTACGTACGAAAAATGCGTAGAAATACGGTACGATTTTGCGTATTTCTACGTATGAAAGATAGAATTTTGCATAAAAAAAGCCGCCTCGAATCGGGCGGCTTTTAGTTTATCGCTTGTTTAAAACCATCATTTACTTGATGTTAGCCTGGGCTGCGGCAACCCTGGCAATAGGTACGCGGAACGGTGAACAACTAACGTAGTCCATTCCCACTCCATCGCAGAAAATTACAGAAGAAGGTTCTCCTCCATGTTCCCCACAGATACCCACTTTGAGGTTGGGTTTTACACCGCGTCCTTTTTCAACTCCCATTTTTACAACCTGACCAACACCTTCCTGATCCAATATCTGGAACGGATCGTTTTTCAGAATACCTTTTTCAATATAAACCGGAAGGAATTTTCCGGCATCATCGCGCGAATAACCAAATGTCATTTGCGTGAGGTCGTTTGTTCCGAATGAGAAAAAGTCGGCTACTTCAGCTACCTTGTCGGCAGTTACTGCTGCACGCGGAACTTCAATCATTGTTCCCACAAGGTATTCCACTTCTGTGCCCTTTTCTTCGAACACTTTTTTAGCGGTACTGTGGATAATGTCAGCCTGTAGCTTCAGTTCTTTTACTGTACCGATAAGCGGAACCATAATTTCAGGACGTGCATCTACTCCTTTGTTTTTCAGATTTACAGCTGCTTCAATAATTGCACGGGCCTGCATTTCTGTAATTTCGGGATAGGTGTTACCCAGACGGCAACCACGATGACCGAGCATGGGGTTAAACTCATGCAAGTCGTCAACGAGCGCTTTTACTTCTTCCTGGGAGATGCCCATTTCTGCTGCCATTTCTTTCTGGTTGGCATCTTCGTGCGGCACAAATTCATGCAGTGGCGGGTCAAGCAGGCGGATTGTTACACCATAGCCTTCCATTGCTTCAAGAATTCCTTCAAAATCTTCCCTTTGGTAAGGAAGTAGTTTGTCCAGTGCCTTACGTCTTTCGGTTTCGGTCTTGGAGAGGATCATTTCGCGCATTGCTTTAATCCTGTCTCCTTCAAAGAACATGTGTTCTGTACGGCAGAGACCGATTCCTTTTGCCCCGAATTTGCGTGCAACCTGTGCATCTTTGGGTGTGTCTGCATTTGTGCGGACACTCATCCGGGTGTATTTTTCAGCCAAATCCATAATTTTAGCGAAATCGCCGCTCATTTCAGGATCTTTGGTCGTAATTTTCCCTTCGTAAACTTTACCCGTCGTACCATTGAGTGAAATCCAGTCACCTTCCTTGAACTCTTTCCCTTCAATAGTCATGATGCGGGTTTTGTAATTAATTTTCACCGCGCCTGCTCCGGAAACACAACATTTACCCATTCCACGGGCCACAACAGCAGCATGAGAAGTCATACCTCCGCGTGCGGTGAGAATTCCTTTGGCAATATGCATTCCTTCCAGGTCTTCCGGTGAGGTTTCAACCCTTACGAGTACAGAAGCAGGATATTTGTTCGCTTCGTCGGCGAAAAATACTACCTGTCCGGTAGCTGCTCCGGGAGAAGCGGGCAATCCTTTTGCCAGTTCAGTGGCCGATTTGATGGCCGAAGCATCAAAAACGGGGTGAAGTAATTCATCCAGTTTATTGGGATCAATCCGTTGCAAAACTGTCTTTTCATCAATCGAACCCTGCTCCATCATATCAACCGCAATTTTTACCATTGCGGCGCCGGTACGTTTACCATTTCGTGTTTGCAGCAACCAAAGTTTACCTTCCTGGATGGTAAATTCCAGGTCCTGCATATCTTTGTAATGATCTTCGAGTTTTTGCTGGGTTGCATCCAGTTGCTTGTAAAGCTCTGGCATGGCTTCTTCCAGGGAAGGATATTTTGATGCTCTTTCTTCTTCGCTAATTCCCTGAAGGGCTGCCCATTTTTTTGAACCGGAAAGTGTTATTTCCTGCGGCGTACGAATTCCGGCTACCACATCTTCGCCCTGGGCGTTGATCAGATATTCACCGTTAAATACGTCTTCGCCGGTTGCTGCGTCACGGGTGAAAGCTACACCTGTAGCCGAACCTTCGCCCATGTTACCAAATACCATCGCCTGAACGTTTACTGCCGTTCCCCATTCATCAGGGATTTGTTCCAAACGACGGTAAAGTATAGCCCGCGGGTTGTTCCAGCTGTTAAATACAGCGGCAACAGATCCCCAAAGTTGTTCCCATGGGTCGGTTGGAAAATCTTTTCCTGTCACCTTTTTTACAGCGGCTTTGAAGCGTTTTACCAATTCCTGTAAATCTTCGGTAGTGAATTCTGTATCAAGTTGGATACCTTTTTCCTCTTTCAGTTCGTCGATAATTTCTTCGAATGGGTCATGCTCTTCCTTGCTTGCTGGTTTCATCTCCATTACCACATCGCCATACATTTGTACGAAACGGCGGTAAGAATCCCATGCGAAGCGGGAATTGCCTGATTTTTTTGAAATCCCTTCCACGGCATCATTGTTCATCCCCAGGTTGAGTACAGTGTCCATCATTCCGGGCATGGAGGCACGGGCTCCTGAACGCACTGATAGCAAACAGGGATTGTCTTTATCACCGAATTTTGTGCCGGTCAGCT
Organism: Mariniphaga sediminis; assembly: GCF_003573545.1. Lineage (GTDB taxonomy): Bacteria > Bacteroidota > Bacteroidia > Bacteroidales > Prolixibacteraceae > Mariniphaga > Mariniphaga sediminis. Next base: position 47,761 of record NZ_QWET01000019.1, read on the forward strand.
CTTCCACCAGTGTAACGGCAGCTTCTACTTCCGATTTGATCAGTTCGAATGTTTTCTCCTGACCCTGCTCGTTATACATGGTGCACACTTCGGTGGTAATTGTAAATCCCGGAGGAACGGGCACGCCAATCAAATTCATTTCAGCAAGGTTTGCACCTTTGCCACCTAAAAGGTTTTTCATGCCAGCTTTACCTTCGGCTTTACCAGCTCCAAAAGTATATACATGTTTTGCCATAAAAAGTGTTTTTTATAATTATTTAGTAAAAAGAAATCCTTAAAAATTGGCTCGCTAAAATAATGCTATTTTCTTAAACCCGAAAGCAAATGTATAAATTTAGACATAACTTCAGTGGTTTGGTGGAGTGTTTATCTTTTTGATAATGAAGAGTTAACATTCTTTAACTTTGATTGGGTATCGTTAACTGTTTTAGTTTGTACTTTTAATGCAAATTTGATTTTTTGAGTGTTTTTTCATAGATAATAGATTTGGTTAGGTTTGGTTAAAAGGCAGGGACGATGTTTTGTCCCTGCTTTTTTTATTGTTTTTATTTTGAAGTTTTCAAACTTTTGTTAAGAACGTTCATCTCAAGCGGCTTTATTTCTTCTCCCCAGTATACCGTTGTATGTGGAAATGGTATTTCAATATTCCGCTGGTCAAATGCTTTTTTCAGGCGTTTACGGTATTCCCGGCCAATATTCCATTGTTCAATGGGCCGGGTTTTAATACGTGCTTTAATTACAAGTGCGCTGTCTCCAAATTTGTCGAGTCCGAATATTTCAATAGGTTCAAGGATATTTTGCCCAAAGGTTTCGTCTTTTTGTATTTCGTCTCCCACTTCCCGCATCACTTCCATCACGGTTTCCACATCTTCTTTATAGGCCACACCAATGTCAAAAACTATGGCCGACCATTCTTTGGTCATATTCGATAGCGTATTTATTTTTCCATTTTGAAAGATGTGAACTACTCCGGAAAAGTCACGCAGGGTCATGGTGCGAAGTTCAATTTTTTCGACCAGTCCTCCGGTACCGTTAATAACAGCGACATCACCTGTGCGTACCTGATTTTCCAGTAGAATGAAAAATCCCGAAATAAAATCTCTTACCAATTCCTGAGAACCAAATCCGATAGCCACACCAATTATTCCAGCGCTGGCAAGTAAAGGAGCGATATCAACTCCAAATTTTTTGAGCACTATCATAAACAATACGCTCCAGAGTATAATTTTTATACCGCCAGAAAGGATTCCAACCAGTGTATTGATTCGCTTTTCAACCTCGCCGGCATCTCTTTTATCTGATTTTTTAGCTTTTCGAATGAGCGATTGTTTCATCCTTTTCAGCGAAAAAGCAAAAAAGCGAGAGAGTAAAAACAATACAATGATGATGATAATTAATCCGGGCAATTCGTTTATTATCCATCCCTGAAGGTCTTTTAGTAAAGTGTCCCAAAATTCGTTTGTAAACAGTTTTTCCATTGTATTTAATTTTTCAAGATTGTAAATATTATAATATTTTATTTATCGGGATTGTAAAAAATAAAACAAATCAGATAATTTCCAAACAGAAAATGAAGTATAATGGAATAATGATATTATAACAAAATAGCCTTCATTTCTTTACCGAGAAAACAGGAAACTTCAGCCATATAGAGAACTCGTCAAGGCAGTTTTTGGCTTCGTGCAGAGTATTGCATTTTTTGATGGCAAAAGCAGGTTTTTTGTTCTTACTTACCAGAAAAATACGAAAATCTGTTGTTTTATTTGAAGTTGTCCGATTCGACCAGCTTGCCATAGATTCCCATGTTGTAATGGGAATGAGTGTAACGCCAATGTAAAAATCAAGCGATTTCCATTTACCCGTTTTTACCAATCCAACCCATTTGTTGTATTGTCTGATTTGCCGCTTTTCAGTATCTATTTCAACTCCCGAAAATGTGAAAATAACCAAGGCGGATATCAATACAGTAATGACTCCCAAAATAACGAAACCTGCAATGAGTATTCCTCCTCCCGTTATAAAAAAAATAACGCCGGCAAACACAGCTGTTCTCCCAAAAGGTTTTTCGATTTTATTATCAATTTTCAATTTTTTTTTGAAGGGCACTAATTCTCCGGTATTTTCAGGTTTTTTCATGCGGATACAATATACAAAAATAGTAGCTTTTTCAGTATTCCCCGCAACATTAATGACCTGAGAATGTTTCTAATGAAGTAAACTCAATACAAAACAAAAGAACAATGACACAAATTACATTTAAAGGAAATCCAATGAGTACGGTAGGAGAACTACCCAAAGTAGGCGAAAAAGCTAAAGATTTTACATTGGTAAAAGGTGATATGTCCCGGGTAGGTTTAGCCGATTTTAAAGGTTCAAAGTTGGTTTTGAATATTTTTCTCAGTCTTGATACCAGCACTTGTGCCGCTTCAGTCCGTCAATTCAATCAAGCGGCAGCCAATCTTGAAAACACAAAGGTGCTTTGTATTTCGAAAGATCTTCCGTTTGCACAATCACGGTTTTGTGCTGCTGAGGGAATTGAAAATGTTATCACGTTATCTGACTTTGCAACGGCTGAATTTGGAAAGAATTACGGTCTTGAAATAGCCGATGGCCCGCTGCAGGGTTTGCTTTCCCGGGTAGTTATTGTTGTAGATGAAAACGGGACAATCTCTTACATTCAACGGGTTCAGGAGAATTCACATGAACCTGATTATACTGATGTACTGAAAGCTTTACAATAACATTTTGAATGAAAAGTTTTAGAAGCCGTGTCCGGAATATTTCGGGCACGGTTTTTTATGTGCTTTCCTTTCTGCTGGCATGTTGAATAAGTGCGGGACAGCTGTAATTTCAGCATCCGTTAATAATGGCAGATTTAAACAAATTACTTTCTGTCCAAAGGAAAACGGGGTTCGTAACCTGTATTCTAAATTGTTTTCAGTAAATTCGACCGGTTTCAAAAAGATGACAATGCTGACAATCAACATTCCGGTTTACAACATTGAAGTAAACGACCTGGCAAGGCAACTTCTGGAGCAGGCACAGGAACTGAAAATTGATTTTGAAATCAGAATTTACGACGACGGATCTGCCGATGCGATTAAAATAAAAAACCGTGAGTTGGCTAAAACACCCCATGTAATTTACCATGAGTTAGAGCAAAACCTTGGCCGTGCAGCTATTCGGAATAAAATGGGGTTTGATTCTTTACATAAATACCTGTTGTTTATTGATGCTGACTCGAAGGTAATTTCCGAAAGATATCTTGAAAACTACCTGAAATTTGTAACTCCGGGTTGTGTTTTGTGTGGAGGAACAGCGTATTCCCCGGAAAAACCTGCGAGACAGGAAAAGATCTTACGTTGGGTATATGGCCGGCAGCGGGAAGCCGTTCCGGCAAAAGAACGAAACGGTAAAAAAGGGTTTATCATTACCTCAAATAATTTTTTAATGGATGGGGAGGTATTTAAAAAAATCCATTTCAGGGAGGATCTGGGCCCTTACGGGCATGAAGATACCATGCTGGGATACGACCTTTTTTGTGCGGGTATAAATCCGATCCATGTTCATAATCCATTGGAACATACCGGGCTGGAAGATTCAAGTGTTTTTCTGGAAAAAACAAGAAATGCTCTGGAGAACCTCCGGTATATTTCGGAAAAGATTGTTGATAACCGATCGGTTTTTTGTCACCGCGTAAAGTTTTTGGCGGAATATAATAAAATTACTTCGGTAGTTCCCCCGTTTCTGCTGCGTTGGTTTTTCAGCCTTTTTCGGAAAGTAATGGAGAAAAACCTGACAAGTAAAAATCCAATCCTTTGTTGGTTCGACGTATATAAGCTGGGATACTTTTCAATGTTGAAAAGGAAAAAATAGGAAGGTTTCATATTTATAAGGAGATAAAAAAACCTTTATGATTTTGGCTATCATAAAGGTTTTCTTTTGATTTAAGAGGGACGGGTTGTACTAGTCCAGTTTAATTTCCCCGTAGCGACTTTCAATATAAACAGTTCCTCCGCTTCCGCTGCCCACTTTCCCTTTCACTCTGCTCACATGGTTTTCACTTGTGCGGTCGCCGGTAAAGTCGTTTTCAGGATACGAAATTCCACAGTAGTCGCAAGTGGCGTCAATCGAATAACTGGCATTGCCCAATCCCAGTACAATCTGGCCATAGCGGCTGGTAATGGAAATCGATTCAAAATTACTGTCCACCTTATTCACTTTTACTCCCCCGTAACCGGCCTCTACTTTCAGGCTTTTGGAGAGTTTGTCCATCTTAATCTTGGTGTATTTGGCAGTTGAAGAAAGAGAACCTATTTCCCCCAAATTGAATGTGTCATATTTCGATTCAGAAATGACCGATTGGGCAGCGTCAAGATTAATGACTGTATATTTTGACTCTAACTTTAAATCATTGATCTGTCCCAGGTTAATGGCCGAATATTGGACCGTTATGCTGAGATTGTTTGCCGATTCCACATCGGCTTTGCCATAGGCCAGATCCAGCTCTACCAAGCCATTCGGCGGACTATTTAATTTGTTGGCAGAAAAATTTCCATATTGAATATCGAATGTTCCGTTGGCATTTAACTCATTCACAAAGGTATTCCCATATTTGTTGATTATGTTGAGGTTCTTGTCAGTGGGAATATTTACCGTGTAGTCAATGCTGAATTTCTGGCGGCTTTTAAAATCATGATTAAGATGTGTTTCGGCAGATATGGTATTGCCGGTTTTGCCAAAACTTACATTAATTTGCTCCAGTAACTCATCTGCTTTTTTCTCGTTGGGAGCCTCTACCGTTATCAGGACATCAATGGTTACCTCGTTCCCGTTTTTGTTTATTACACTTACATCTCCAAATTTGTTTTTTATTTCAAGTGTTTGCACACTGCTTGCAGTCCATGATTCATGGTATTCTTTTGTTTTTTCTTCGGCCACTGCTTTTGTTCCGGCAGCCAGACCAACAAGCAAGAATAACACTGCAATAAAATTACATTTCACTTTCATAATTTGTATCGGTTTTTTGTTTTACTTCCTTTAATTTTTCCACAATCATATTTATTAAACTAAGCTTGGTTTGGTAGTACTCAATCATGGCATTAATTACACGTTCATCATTAGGGTTGGCTGAAAGATCGCGCTGGAGTTTCTCAAAAACCACTTCAAATTCATGGAGTTCGCCATCCATCATTTGTTGTTCTGTCTCCGAAATGAGTCCTTCGGCAACCAGTTTCTCCCATTGGTTTAAACCCACACTAATTGCATTGGTATAAAAAAACTCCACTTCCCCGTATTCGGGAGATACCGAAGCGAGAGACATTTCGCCGGTTTCACCTTGAGTTGTTATCGTATTTTTTTCTTCCGATGAAAACCAGATAATCGCTTGGTTTACTATCAGAAAAGCAAATACGGCCGCAGCGGCAGCTTTCCAAACAACTTGAAGTGTAATCCTTTTTTTCTTTTTATTTGATTTCTCCAGTTTTGCTTCAAACCGCTCAAAATGTCCTTCTAAGGGTTCGTTGTCGTTCAACCCTTCCCGGTTATTTTTAATCAGCTCTTCTATGTAATCCTTTTCTTTCATGTTTAATTGAATGAAAATATCTCCTTCCCTTTTAGCAGTTCACGTAATTTACTTTTCGCCCTTGACAGCTGGGTGCGCGATGCAGAGTTGCTAATACCCAGTATCTGACCTATTTCTTCGTGGTCGTATCCTTCGATGAGGAAGAGGCTTAATACTGTGCGGTATCCGTCAGGTAAACTTCGAATCGCCTTTTTTATGGACTCTACATTAACTTCTCCTACGTTTTCATTATCGTCGGACAGTTTCAAGGTGCGCTCGCTCACTTCCTCAAACCTCACACGTTTTTTTTTCAAATGATCCAAAGAACGGTTTATCACAATTTTTTTCAGCCACGCGCCGAAGCTTACTTCCCCTTTGTAGGTGTCTATTTTTCTGAACGCTTTCAGAAATGCTTCCTGCATAATGTCTTCGGCCTCTGCTTCTTCGTTCACAATCCTCAGGCTCACACTGTACATTGGTTTATAATATAACTTGTACAACTGGAATTGTGCTTCCCGGTTTCCCTTCCGACACAAATCGATGAGCTCCTGATGAATATTTTTGTACTGCGTTTCCAATTTGTTTTAGTTCCGGTTCAATGACGATGGTATTTTACGATTGTTGCATTATAAGTGATTATTTTTTTATACGACTATTTATTCCCAAAAGAGAGAAGCAGATGAATGTCTTCTTGTTGGGGGAGTTGATTCATTAAAATGGTGTGTGAACCATCCGGTTCGGCTGTTGAGATAACCAATGGATTAGCATGCGAAAGATTTTTGTATGCTATGGTTTTGATGGCACAGGCAGGGGAGCCTGTATTTTCAGGAATGGCGGGTTTGATCAAAACGAAAGATATTTTCATAAGTTTTTTAGAAAACAGGTTCCAAAAAATGCAACAATTTCCCGGCTCAGCTACTTTAGCGAGTTGTAGTACTGAACCAGTTCTTTCAGTGTCTCAGGTTTATTGGGTCTCACTTTATTATTTTTGATAAAGGAGGCCACGTCTTTTTTGTGATCGGAGAGAGCAATTTCCAAATCTTTCTTACCAGCCACCAGCAAAGCAGGCTTTTTCCCTATTCTGATATAATACTCGTCTGCTCTTCTGGAGAATTTTGGCGGTTGGGCATCCTGGTAGCCACCCGGTTTCTTCGCTTCTTCAAACTCTACGGAAAGACGGGAATACAAGGTTGCATAGCCCTTCTCTAATACCACAAAAAAACCGTACTTCATTTTTTTTACATGCAGATAGGGGATATACTCAAATTGGTATTCTCCAAATTCTATTTTTTCTACGATTTCAGGAGTGGCCATTGCTTGTACCGGGCCGTCTCCTGAACGAAATTCTATCTGGTCGTTAAAAATATTGTAACGAAGCAGAATCCCGACAAACTGGGTTTGGGAGGTGGTAAATACCGAACCTTCAATAAAATCATCATTCAGATAAGGCGACCCATCGATATTCTTTTCAGTAAGAGTTGATCTCCAATTGCCTTTTTTTAAGTTGTACGAGTTATAAAATTCACTGGCTGTTCTTACTTCCCAATTTAACTGAGCAAAAGAGTAAGCCGAAACCCAAAGAAGAAAGACCGAAATGAACCATAGTCGTTTCATTTTTTGCTGTTTTGAATTGTAAGGCTAAAAGTGGCAATAATTTATGAATTTCAGAAAAAGTTATAAACGAATATCAAAACAGAAATATTACCGACTCATCCGTTGGCATGAAAAACGGAGGTTCCAGGAGAAACTGATTTTGAAATTTGGAACGGCCACCGGGTTGTCCCACGGGGGCCAAGTATTATATTTATACCAGTCCGGAGAATCCCATAAATGCCATGGCCAGAATACCGGCTGCAATTAATGCAATTGGCGTTCCTTTAAGTCCTTTGGGGACATTCTGTAGTTCGAGGTGTTCCCGGATTCCTGCGAAAATAATAAGCGCCAGTCCAAATCCTACGGCATTGGATACGGCAAAAACCACGCCCTCCAACAGGTTAAACTCTTTTTGTATGGTAAGAATGGCCACACCCAAAATCGCACAGTTGGTTGTGATGAGCGGAAGAAAAATTCCAAGCGCCTGATAAAGGGCCGGACTCACTTTTTTCAGGATAATTTCTACTAGTTGGACCAACGACGCAATGACCAGAATAAAAGCAATGGTTTGCAGGTAGGCCAATCCAAAAGGATTGAGAATAGCCGTTTGAATGAGGTAGGTAACAATGGTAGCCAGAACCATTACGAATGCCACAGCACCTGTCATCCCAATAGCAGTGGAGAGCCGCTTGGAAACCCCCAAAAACGGGCAGATCCCAAGAAACTGCATTAAAACAATATTGTTAACGAGTATGGCTGCAATAACTATTACGAGGTAGTTCATGATGTATTTCTCCTAATCTTTTTTAATCTGGTTAATAAGGGCAATCAGGTAGCCTAAAACGATAAATGCGCCAGGCGCTAAAACAAAAAGCAGGGTGACATAATTTTCGGAATAAATGGTAATGTTGAAAAGTTTGCCACTTCCCAGCAACTCCCTGATTCCACCCAGCAGAACAAGTGCGAAACTAAATCCCAGACCAATTCCAAGGCCGTCGACCGCAGCAGTAAGCAGGTTGTTTTTCGAAGCAAAAGCTTCAGCGCGGCCCAGTACAATACAGTTTACCACAATAAGTGGAATAAACAATCCCAGGCTTTTGTACAGTGCCGGCAGGTAGGCCTGCATTACCAATTGAACCACTGTAACAAATGCGGCAATGATTACGATAAAACTGGGGATACGCACTTTATCGGGAATCAGGCTTTTAATTAATGACACTACAATGTTTGACATGAGTAGTACAAAAGTGGTAGCCAAACCCATTCCCAATCCGTTAATGGCGGATGACGTCACACCCAGGGTAGGGCACATTCCCAGCAACAACACAAAAACCGGGTTTTCTTTTATAAATCCTTTTGAAAAATTTTTCCACTGATTCATAAGCTTACTTTTTAATTTTTCCTCGATTCAGAGGGTAGTTCCACTTTTTGATATGCTTCAAACGCCCGCACCAATGCATCAAGAAAAGCACGGGAGGTAATGGTAGATGCCGTTATCGCATCAATGTCCCCGCCATCTTTAGAAACTTCAAATTTATACGACTGCGGATTTTTTCCAACCACATTCTGGTTGGGTTTATCCACGTTGCGGAACCATACATCCATTTTTGAACCCAGACCGGGTGTCTCCGCATGTTCCAGTACTTCATATCCCGATATATTTCCTGCATTGTCTATTCCCGTCATAATGGAGATAAAACCGCTAAAACCTTTGTTGGTAAAAGTTTTTACGGCAACTCCCACTAATTCTCCATTTTTGTATGCAGGGAAAAATTCAATGCTATCCCCGGATGATTCGGCTGCAACTTTATAGGAATCACCCAGTTCTCCAAACTCAGGCAATACCTTTTCAATGGCTTCACTTTGCGCTTTCAGTTTAGAGAGTTCAATGGCTTCTTTTGTCAAGTTGTAAACAAAACCAAGCGCAGTGGCTGCAATAAATGTCACTGCAAAAAGCGTTACAACCATGTTAATAAATGTCGATTCACGTTTTGCCATAACTAATTTCCTCCAAAGCGTTTTGGTTTTATATAAGTATTTATGAGCGGTGTAAACGCGTTCATAATCAGGATGGCAAATGAAATACCTTCCGGATACGCCCCAAAGAGGCGAATGCTGATGGTAATAACTCCAATTCCGACCCCGTAAATAATCTGTCCTTTCGGAGTCATGGGGGAAGTGACCATGTCGGTTGCCATAAAAATGGCTCCCAGCATTAACCCTCCGGACAGAATATGGTACAATGGATTAATATAGTTCTGCGGATCGACCAGCCAGAAAATTGCTGCAATAGCAGCCACCGAAACTATCACTGAGACTGGAATATGCCAGGTTATAACTTTTCGAATCAACATATACAAACCACCCACAATAAGAAAGAGCGCTGAAATTTCTCCCAGTGACCCGCCGATGTTTCCGAGCAACATGTCGGTTGCTGAAGGCAAGTCCTTTGAAATTTGTGCAATCGGCGTCCCGTTTACCAATCCTTCTTTTATAATACCCAGAGGAGTCGCGGTAGTCAGTGCATCTGTAGCGCTTTGCCTTGTCGCAGGCCAGGAGGTCATTTGTACGGGGAAGGAAATCAGCAGAAAGACCCTGCCCACCAGCGCAGGATTAAAAATATTGCCTCCAAGGCCACCAAAAGACAGTTTCCCAATACCAATGGCCGCAAGCGCCCCGATAACTATTATCCACCAGGGAATACCGGATGGAACGTTAAATGCCAGAAGAATACCTGTGATCAGTGCCGAACCGTCAGTAATGGAAGGTTTCACTTTCATCAGGTACTTTTGAATTATATACTCGAATGCAAGGCAAGCGACAATTGCAATAAGCGTAACACGCAGGGCATCGACCCCCAAAACAAATACCGACCATAAAAGCGCCGGAATCATGGCATAAACCACGCGATACATAATTTTCCGGGTGGTATCGTCGGAATAAATATGTGGAGATGGTGAAACCGTATATAAGTTACTCATTATCAGTTTAAGATTTCGAGTTTAAAAATTAATCTTTTGTTTTTTCAGACTAACAGTTTATTTTTTTCGCGAACGAATGATTTCTCCTACTTTCCCTTTCCCAAAACGGATGTAATCGAGTAAAGGCCGGCTTGAAGGACAAGTGTAACTACATGAACCACATTCAATACAATCCATGATCTTGTTGTCTTCGGAACGGTCAAAAATTTGTTTTTCGGCCAGGGTCATCAGCAGGTAAGGTTCCAGGCCCATTGGGCAGGCCGAAACACAGCGGGAACAACGAATACAGGCGATTACCTCCTCCCGTTTCGATTCTTCTTTTTTCATCAGTAAAATTCCCGAGGTGCCTTTGGTTACAGGCACATCGAGCGAGGCAATTGCACGTCCCATCATGGGCCCGCCGCTGATTATTTTTCCGGTATCCTCAGGCAGTCCACCAGTGGCCTCTACCAGGGCAGAGGTGGGTGTTCCCATCCGTACCCGGAAATTGGAAGGTTTGGCTACTCCTTTTCCGGTAATGGTTACCACGCGTTCAAAAAGTGGCTTATTCTTTTGTATGGCTTCGTAAACGGCGAAGGCAGTTCCAACATTGCTTACCACAGCACCAACTGCAATGGGCAGGCCACCCGAGGGAACTTCTCTTCCGGTGACTGCTTTAATCAATTGCTTTTCACCTCCCTGAGGATATTTAACTTTCAGGACAGCAATGTCGATCCCTTCATATTCTTTTGATTTTTGCGAAAGTAACTGAATGGCATCTGCTTTATTGTTTTCAATGCCTATAACAGCCTTTTCTACATTCATTGCTTTCTTCAGCAATTGTATTCCTACCAGGATTTCGTCCGCTTTTTCAAGCATCAACCGGTGGTCGGAAGTGAGGTAGGGTTCGCATTCCACTCCATTGATTAAAAGGACTTCTGCTTTCATTCCTTTGGGAGGAACGAGTTTTACGTGGGTGGGGAATGTTGCACCACCCAGTCCTACAATTCCAGCTTCCTGTATTTTTTTGATGATTTCAGCGCCTTCGAGATCGAACTCCTTTTTCAGTTCTTCTGTCCGGTCAATGTCTTCCACCCATTCGTCCCCTTCCACATCAATTAAAATGCCTTGTTTCGGATAACCGGAACTGTCGGCCTGGAAATCGACTTTCTTCACTTTTCCGGAAACGGATGAATGGATATTGGTAGAGACAAAACTGCTGCTTTTGGCAATTATCTGTCCCGTTTTTACCTGGTCGCCGCGCTGGACAACCGGAGTTGCCGGCGCCCCGATATGTTGCGCAACCGGAATAAATACCGATGCGGGAAGAGGCAACACTTCAATAGGATTGCCGGCTGACAGTTTGTTTTCAGGAGGATGAACCCCTCCCTTTTTGAACGTTTTTAACATTCTTTTCTATTTTGCAGTACGACACTCTTCTTTCTCTTCTACCTTAATTTTCCGGGGTGGAAAATTTTCTTCAATAATGGCATTCGTAGGACAAACCGGAACGCATTTTCGGCATAACTTACATTTGTCTGAGTCTATAAATGCCAGGTTGTTTTCAATGGTAATGGCATCAAATTTACATTCCTTTTCACATTTGCCACATCCAATGCAAGCTACGCTACAGGCTTTTCGGGCCACCCCGCCTTTGTCCTGGTTGCGGCAGGCAACTACCACTTTTCGTTCTTTAGGGAATTTTTTCCGGAGTTCAATCAGATCTTTCGGGCAGGCATCCACACAAGCGCCGCAGGCCACACATTTGTCGTCGATGATTTTGGGAACGCCCAAATCAGAACGTAGTTCAATGGCATCGAAATCGCAGGCGTCATAGCAGTCGCCGTAACCAAGACACCCCCACTGGCAATCGGTTTCCCCGCTGTAAACGGAAGAGGCAATGGAACATGTGGTAGCCCCGTCGTATATATTGGTCTTGGGGCGGTGGTCGCATGTGCCGTTACAACGGATGAATGCAACCCTTGCATCTTTCTTTACCGCTTCAAGGCCCAATATCTCGGCTACCTTATTCATGGTTTCATTTCCCCCCACCGGGCAGTGGAGATCATTCAAATCGCTTGCTTTTACACAAGCTTCGGCAAAAGCCCGGCAACCTGCATAACCACATCCTCCGCAGTTTGAGGCAGGGAGGTTTCCTTCCACTTCGTCTATTCGCGGGTCTTCGTTTACCTTAAATTTCCGGGCAACGAAATAAAGGATGATAGCGGCGGAGGTTCCAATAGCACTCAATGTTGCTACCGTATATATAACTGTAATACTCATAACCTAACCATTTTCTTCCACTTCGAATTTGAAAACTTTTTTTAAATAATGGCGAAAAAAATATAATGTTGTATAGTATGGTACCAGTGTTCCAAGTGCAATCAAACCTGCTAAAATCTCATTGTTTGTTCCGAAAAAAGTAATAATTAGTGTCAGAAATACAATAAGAAAAGGAAGCAGGTATCCGTAAAATAAGGCTTTAAAGCCGGCTGATTCATGAAATAAAACAGTAACTTCCTGCCCCGTTGAATAGTGCATCCCTTTACTAGGAATTTCAATCTCTTTTTCCTGATAATCGGCTACTGAGCATACCCCGTTTGCGTGGCAGGTTGAGCATGCCGACTGGTTTACAATACTCACTATCAGTGAGGAATCTGTTACTCTTTTTACAAAACCCTTATGTCTGATAACTGGATTCGTCACACCTTCTTTTGCTATTTACAGTTTGCAAATTTAGATATTTATTTGAATGCAGACATGTCAAAATTCACTTTTTTCTGTAAAACGTCAATTTAGAAAAGTTCTAATTTATTGTTCTTTTTGCGATTTTAAAGAAGACTCTGCTTCTTCCCGTATCGATTCCACATCCCATGCGCTGTCGGCTTCATGAATGGAGAAATTTTTCTCTGCCGCCAGTGTTTCTGAAAGCTGTTCGGAGAATCTTCTGGTCTCCTGAATAAAACGATTTCTATCTTCCAGCCAGTGTTCGTAAAGCTCCATAAATATCTCTTCTTCATGGTGTTTGAAAAAACGGGCGGATCGGTGCGCTTCATATCTGGCAAATCCAAGATGCTCTAAAGCCCTTGTTCCCAGCTCAAGCCCTGAATTAAACATTTCGCGGTGTGTGTTTTTTACATTCAGTTTTACAAACTCAAAAGCATGGTAAATATCTTTGGCACGAGCCATAATTTCCACTCCCGGATATTTATTTTTTACGTATTTGGCTACTTTCAATGCATTGTCGTATTCTGCCATACTCAAAATCAGAAGTCGGGCGTTGGCAATCCCGGCACTTTCGAGTACCTGGGGGCGGGTTACATCGCCATAATACAATTTAAAGCCGAATGTTCGGAGTACCTTCACATTGGCTGGGTTGTTGTCGATGATGGTTACTTTAAAACCATTGGCCAGCAACAATCGTCCGACAATGAGACCGAAACGGCCAAAACCTGCAAGAATAATAGGGTTCTCCTGTGCTTCCACCTCGTCAAACTCCAGTTTGTTTTGCCAACGTGCCAAAATAGGGCTCACGGCCTTATCATTAAAAAGAAGGAGCAGGGGTGATAAGGCCATTGAAAGAGCAACAACCAACAATAACAGTCCGGCCGTTTTTTCTTCAAAAAACTGGCTCTGTTTGGAGAATGAAACCAACACAAAAGCAAATTCGCTGGATTGGGCAAGTAAAAAGGCAAACAGGAATTCATATCCTTTCTTCAACCGAAAGAAACGACCCAAAAACAGTAATACTAAAAACTTTAACAAAACAAGCAGTAAAACATACCCTATTATTCTGAACGGATCTTCAATTAATAGCATAAAATTGATGCTTGCACCTACCGAAATAAAGAACAGGCCTAACAGGAGCCCCTTGAACGGATCGATAGTCGTTTCAAGTTCGTGCCGGTATTCACTGTCTGCGAGTACCACTCCGGCCACAAAAGTTCCGAGTGCTGGCGATAATCCAATGGCATCCATTGCCAGTGCAATACCAATTACAAGCAAGAGGGCCATTGCTGTAAAAACTTCATGCAGGTTCGTTTCAGCGATAAAACGAAAAAGATATTTGGCTAAAAACCTCCCTAAAAAAATAATTGCTGCGATGGTTGCCACAATAATAAGCAACTGCAACCAACCGGACAAAGCCGCTACACCGGTCATTTCATCGAGATGAGATCCGGTAAGAGTAGCAGGACCGTTGAGGGCGGCAAGTAAAGGAATAATAGCCAGCACAGGCACCACCATAATATCCTGGAAAAGAAGTACGGAGAAAGCAGATTTCCCGGCAACATTCCGCAGTAACCCTTTCTCTGTAAGCGTTTGCAGGACAATAGCTGTAGATGACAAGGCCAGAATGAGCCCGATGCCGACAGATTTGTTCAATTGGAATCCAAACAACAGGGCTGTTATGGCAATGACAATCGAAGTAATTAAAACCTGTAAGCCGCCCAACCCGAAAATTGATTTTCGCATTTTCCAAAGTAAGGCCGGTTCCAGTTCCAGCCCGATAACAAAGAGCATCAGTACTACTCCAAACTCGGCAAAATGCATTAGATCATCGGCTTCCTGCCCAACCAGTCCAAAAACGAATGGCCCGATAATAATTCCTGCAAGTAAATAGCCTAACACCGAAACCATCCCCAACTTTTTGGCAAGAGGAACCGAAATGACCGCGGCCAGAAGGTAAATTAATGCCTGAAAGAAAAAATCCTGGTTGTGCATATCAATCGATTAGTTCATTAAAATATTCCACACTACTTAACTTGTCTTTATCTAATTGAACTGATTGCAGTAAGGTCAGAAGTTTTCTGTACTTTTCTGCAAATTTTGGAATTTCTTCATCCCGCATGGTATGAGCGCCATGCACCACAAAAGGGGGCAAATATTCCATGCGGCACAGGTTGACCGATTGCTTAAAAGGCGCCAGGAATTCATTTATAGTAAAATGATTTCGCCCCTCACGGCAATAAATTTCTCTGCGCCCACCAGTTGAAATCACTGAGATTACTGTTTTTTTTTCTAATTGGCGACCATCTCTTCCGTATGCCCAACCATGTTGCAGCACCAGATCCATCCACTCTTTCAATAACGCGGGAGCGCTGTACCAGTAGAAAGGGTGTTGCCACACAATAATATCATGGGTTGAAAGTAACTGCTGCTCTCTTTTTACATCAATAAAAAAATCGGGGTAGTTCTCATATAAATTATTAAATGTAACCCCTTTCATATTTTTGACAGCATCGACAAGCTGTTTGTTTATCCTCGATTTCTGAAACGCCGGGTGCGCAAATTCTACAAGTATCCTCTTCATGTATCGGCTTTAATTTTTTTATCTGGTAATAGCCTGGATGAAAAAACGAAATGGAGGAATTTTTATTCCCTTCATTCAATTCGATTTCTAAAAATAGTAATTTTCGTGAGAAGTTTTTTGGTATACGCTTTCCCGATTTATAAGACGGAGTTTTTTCGTTAAAAAATGATCAAAAAAAGCAGGAGTTTTAATCACATCATTTACAAGATATTATTTTTTTATAGCGTCTAAATAACCCGAAAAATTTGCAAATGCCAACCTTTACAGTTAAATTTGAACTGTACAAAGCGTTCATTGAATAAGAAAAGATACTATCCGCATCGATTCAGCAGTTGGTAAACTCAACAGAACTTATTAAACCGAGTTAGCTCAACGGTTGCAAAAACAGGCCTTGTAGTCCCGATGTAAATTGGGATGAGTCGAAAGACCGATGGAAGTTTGAACGACCGGGCGCTCAAATCCTGTTATTCAGGGGTTTTACGCAAACGGAATTGGTGCGGATTTTTTTTATTCCGGAATGAGCCTTTTTGTAATCAGAAACAATACGAGCAGCCCCGCCACAAATAAAGATATCCGGGCAATGTAATCGCCATATTTCACGTAAAACGTAATTTCATCATTAATATTCACCGTACCTTCTATTGCGGCCTCGGTCCACCATCCGGTTGTTTGCAGCAAGTCTCCCCGCTGATTGATAATGGAGGAAATGCCTGTGTTGGCTGACCGGGCTACACTCCGTCGGGTTTCAATGGCCCTGAGTCGGGCAAAGGAGAGATGCTGTTTGTATCCTGGCGTGTTGCGCCACCAGCCGTCGTTGGTGATGATCACAATGAGGCCGGCCCCTTTTTTAATAAACCGGGAAAGGTAGCCGCCAAAAACAGATTCGTAACAAATTACCGGGGCTACCGCTGTTCCGTCTTTAAGGATAAAATTGGTAGGTTCGTCCTGCCGGCCCAAACTGCCTGTGGTACCCCCCAAATCAAAAACCAAATCGCTCAGAAAGCCAAGGTATTTTCTAAAGGGCATCTTTTCCACCCCGCTTACCAGAATTGATTTGTGGTAAATGTGTCCCGCACCGCGCCGGTCAATAAAAATGGCTGAGTTGAACACATCGTAGTAAGTACCTCTTGAAACGCGCGAGGTGGGGGAGGCGTCTTCCGCGCCAGGGTATATTTTTATGGTAGATGCACCAAAAATTACTTCAGCGTTGGGATGCCTCCACATCCAGTCGGTCAAACGATTAAACTGGGAATTAGACTCCAGCCGATCGACCCGCCAGTTGGTGTAACGTTCAAAAACGGTCTCAGGGCCAATTACCAGGTCTGTTTGGGGATTTATTTTTGAATCTGCCAGTTGTTTAAATTTTTCCATTTTCCGGTTTTCGGCCTGCATATCGTATGCTTCTTTGTAAGGATCGATATTGGGCTGAACGATCACTACGTTTAACGGATTTTCTTTTTCAGTGTATGAATTGTACATTGAAAAGGACCAAAACAAAGGCACGAAGAGTAACACGCAAAAAGATGCGAATGGATACAACACCTTCCGGAGAGAGGCGCTGTTTTTTAAGTTCAGAAAGATTCTGAAAAGAATAACATTTAAAACCAGAACCCAAAGTGTTCCTCCCAGAATCCCTGTAAATTCATACCATTGTATCATTTTTACATTATTGGCAAATCCATTTCCGAGGTTAAGCCAGGGCCACTCAATGTCCCAGCGAAAATGAAAATATTCGAACGATAGCCAGAATACGACGAGGGCAATGTAGCCCAACCCCGGCGGAAAGCGCCGGCGTGCAGCATGGGCCAGCCACCAAACCAGCGACATCAGAAATGAGTTGACAACAATAGCCATCAACGCTCCTGCCAGTGTTGCATGCGCAATCCACCAGGTAGAAATACTGTTCCAAATGAGAAAAGCCAAAAATGTGTGACCCCAGAACGATACTCCCCTGTATTCAGATTTGTGTGTAACAAAATAGTGATCGAGCAGCAGAAGGGGGAAAAAGGCAAAAAACAATGTCCATCCGGGAAGCCCCAACCAGGCCAGACTTAATAAAATACCAGCGGTTACCGAGAGTAAAAGGCGTATAGATCGTGTCATATAATAATACAGTATTTTGGTACAAGTAATTTGTCCTTTTTACAGGGAATTTATAACTCTGTTTACCAGCCACATCAAAGGAATTAAAACACCGGGAAGTCCTCTGAAAGAGCCTTCAGCAACTGCTCCTATACCTCTTGTTTTACAGAGCCGGCGCAGGAAGAACCAAGTTATCAACAATGTATAGCTGAAAGATCGTAACATTTTGGAACGTTAAATCTAAAACTAACCCTTATTTTAGCAGCACGTTTGTTATTCATAGAAACAGAAAAGAATATGGTACTTGGTCCAAACTTACATATAAAAAAATATACGGGGATTATTTTAACTATTTTTTTGATCCAAATTTGCTTCCATTTTGCAGCGCACGGGCAACATGCCGAAGTGGTGGCGGAAAAGGGGGAAGGTATTTATCGCCTGCTGACACGCAACGGGTATCCGGTAATACAATACATGGATGCCTTTGTTGAACTGAACAAAGAACGCCTTGGTCCGGATAATTCTCTTTATGCCGGCAGAAAATATAAACTTCCTGTAAAAACTGACAGCTCTCCTCCTTCTTCTTCCTCCTCTTCTTCCCAAACAGTGAACTATGCGATTTTCGGAAAAAAATATGCCGATGTGGAAATTGTGGATAATCAACTGAACGGGGCTTATTATTACCTCGTGGCCGGTCATGGAGGCCCGGATCCGGGAGCAGTAGGGGATTACGGCGACTGGCATTTGTGTGAAGATGAATATGCATACGATGTAACCCTCCGTCTGGCACGTAACCTCATTCAGCATGGGGCAACGGTTTACCTGATTACCCGTGATCCAAACGATGGAATCCGCGACGACAGCTACCTGAAACCGGACAAAGATGAAGTATGTTACCCGGATCTGAGAATTCCTTTAAATCAACTCCGTAGGTTGAGGCAGCGCACCGACGCGGTAAACAGACTGTACCAAAAAAACAAAGGAAATTTTCAGCGGATGATTGCTATCCATGTGGACTCCCGAAGCCGGGGTGAAAACATTGATGTTTTCTTTTACCATGATAAGCGGAGCAATTCGGGGAAAAAGGCAGCCGAAATATTGCAAAAAACAATTCAGCAAAAGTACGATGTGCACCAGCCTGGCAGAGGGTATATGGGCACCGTGTCGAACCGGAACCTTTATGTTGTGAGGAATACTTATCCGGTAGCAGTTTATATCGAGTTGGGAAACATCAACCACCGCCGCGACCAGCAGCGGTTTATTGTTACCAACAACCGGCAGGCCCTGGCCAACTGGTTATCCGAAGGATTAATTGAGGACTTTAAAACCAATAAATAATTAACTGTTGTTTGTTCGATTGACATTACCTTTTTTACAGAGTAGCTATGTCAATATGTATTTCCTGCCTTTGTCCCTTCAAATCAATAAATTCAAGGAAAATGGTATCTTCTATCTCAAGGTTTACATAGTCGCAAAAATCATGACCATTTTCAAAATCCAGTGTATTAATCTTTACTACCTGCATGTTGGGCCTGATTCCTTTTTTATAGGCCGGTGAATTTTCTATAACAGATCGAATATGTATCCCTTCTTCAGTTGTGTATCCTATCCTGAATCCGTATGATTTGTCGGAATCTGTGCCGGGTGCTGTTTCTGTAAAACACAGGTTTTTATTGTTCCAGTCGATTGTGACGATAAATTTTGACAATACCTTATTCCCGATAAGGTCTGTCTTTCCGGTTTTTAGCAAAACATTTTTCAGCCTGAAGTCATTTATTTTAACAGAATCAGACTTTGCTATTTCATGGTAAAGCTCAACCGGTTTTCCAACAAGTCCGGATTGTTGAAAACCTTTTTCGATCCAAACCTGATCAATAATTTTTTTCTCTTTTAGAATGGAGAAGGCTTCTTTATTCATAGCAATGGAGCCATTTGAACCGTAATCCAACAACATATTTTTAAGCGTTGCACGACCAATAGAAATATCCAGGAATATATTATACTGAAAATCTTTTTTGAAGGGAATGATAATCGATTCATCTATGGTTGAAGCATCTATATTACTGCTTAAAGAAAGTTGTTTGCGTTCCTGGTTTATTGTCCAATTGCAATGGCGCATCAGGTTTGAACCAATAATGCCATCAATATTCAGGCATTCGAATATGGGATTTGCATTAAAATCTCCTACAAAAGCGGTTTGGTTTAGGAATGATATATTTCCAATTTGAAGGGTATCAACCTGCACCCAATTGACCTTTTTTCTGTTATGATCGCTGTCAATAATTTTTCCTTGGCTGATTGTTTTAAAGGCATAGTTGTTTTGTAGTTCTTCGGAAATACTAAACGGAGCGCCCGAGTCAAACAAAAAGCGGTATTGTCTCCCTTGAATTGTGACATTGACAAACAGAAGGTCTTTTTGAATTTCGAGATCAATCGTTTCATCAAAATCATTTTGGAAAATGTGTCCGTAATGTATTGCTTCAGTCCATTGAACGGAGCATCCGGATATAAGAAAAGATGTAATCCAGATTAGAACCAGTATGTTGAATTGTTTTTTCATTCTGCTGAAATGCCTGTGGTGAAAGATTCATCAGGGTTCAATATAACCGGACAATGTGTTGCGTCTAATTTAAATGACTTTTAAATGCTTTGTCTACTATTGGATTTGCTAAAAATGGAGGCAATCCCAGTTTAGCTACTGCTATTTTGCAAAAATCCAATGTGTTCTCATTTGTATGCGGATAGCTATCCTTTACAACAGAATCAATAAGTTTCATGTATTCTTCCCCCTCACGAATCAATTTTTTAATTTCATTTTTGTTGGCCATGGGTGGGGTCCAGGATGTAAGCAACGTTTTAAGCCCGGTATATTTTTTTATCGCCTCTAAAGAATCCATAAGTTCCAAATAATTATCGTAGTTTGGAATGTCATTTTTTAAGGGAATCGAATCGGCTGTAAAAAGTATTTTATCCTCTTCAAATATCATATTTAATGAACCTTTTGAATGTCCGGATGCTTTGATAAACGTTACAGTTAATCCGTCTTCAATACACATTGTTTGATTGTCAGAAATAAATCCGTCAATATTTACGGACTTTTCAACAAGGTTATAAAATCCGGGAACCGGGCGTTGTTTGTTTTGTAAGTCAATGTTTTCAATCCAATCTTTCTCCAACTCGTGCGCCAGTACTTTGCAGTTTGTCATCTTTTTGATCGTTGCAGCACTTCCAATATGATCCGGGTGGGCATGCGATATAATGACCGTGTCAATTTCAGAATAGTGCCGGTTTTGTTTTTCGATGTAATCAAATATTACCTGTTCACTCCCTTTAACTCCTGTATCTATAAGGGTAATTTTTTTTCCAAAAATTAAAATGACATTTACAAAGCGAGGTATTTTTTTTTCAGGGCTCAGCGTTATCTCAAAATCAATTTGCACTAAATGTATTTTTTCCGTCAGTTTCATTCGTTTATATTTTTAAATGTTTACCGTTGTCAACAGACAGGAAGCATAATGTTGTGGTACGTTTTAAATATCATTCATGCAAAATACAATAAAGTGCTGAAAATTTGTAGTTGAATTTTACATAGATTTATTCTAAATAGAAGAGGATGGATAAATATGGTCAACGGTGCTGCCGGGATAGAGGCATCCAAGTTTTCTTTTTTCTGTGTTTTTTTCTATTGTATTGTTGAATTGATTTGTGATTCAATGTCAGATTATTCAATTTTTATGAATAGATACTTTTAGGGCCGGAAAACGCTGAGCCCCCTTGATTTCAGGGGAACAACAATGCTTTTTTGAAATGTAAGTATTGAATGGTGACATTTCCTGAAGACCACAACATGAAAAGACAGTATAGTTTTTCGGTTCGCCTAAAACAGTCCGGTCATTTTTTCCGGTTTTACCCATTCATCATACTGTTCTGCTGTGACATACCCCATCCTTACAGCTTCTTCTTTCAGCGTTGTTCCGTTTTTATGCGCTGCTTGCGCAATTTCAGCCGCTTTGTAGTATCCAATTTTTGTATTCAGTGCTGTTACCAGCATCAGTGAATTGTTAACCAGTTTTTCAATAACTGGAATATTGGGTTCGATTCCTGCGGCACAGTTATCGTTGAACGATACACATGCATCCCCTATCAGACGGGCGCTTTGCAGGAAGTTAGCGGCCATTACAGGTTTAAATACATTCAGTTCGAAATGTCCCTGGGTTCCGCCTACAGAAATGGTTACATCGTTTCCCATCACCTGTGTACAAACCATGGTGAGCGCTTCGCTTTGAGTGGGGTTAACCTTTCCCGGCATAATGGATGATCCGGGTTCGTTGGCCGGAATTATTATTTCCCCGATACCGGAACGCGGTCCCGATGCCAGAAGGCGGATGTCGTTGGCGATTTTGTTGAGCGAAACGGCTAATTGCTTCAGGGCGCCATGCGACTCAACAAGGGCATCGTGAGCTGCCAGCGCCTCAAATTTGTTGGGGGCAGTAACAAACGGCAATCCGGTAAATTCGGCAATTTTTTTGGCTACCAGTACATCGTATCCGGCAGGTGCGTTCAGCCCGGTACCTACTGCTGTTCCACCCAGTGCCAGCTCAGACAGGTGTTTCAGGGTATTTCTGAGCGCATTTAATCCATGGTCCAGTTGTGAAGCATACCCGGAAAATTCCTGGCCGAGGGTGAGGGGAGTGGCATCCATCAAATGGGTCCGCCCAATTTTTACTACCTCATTCAACGTTTTTGCTTTTTGGTGAAGGGTTTCCCTCAGTTTTTGTACCCCCGGTACCGTTATATCAGAAATCATTTTATAACAGGCAATATGCATGGCTGTGGGGAATGTGTCATTCGATGACTGGGATTTGTTTACATCATCGTTCGGATGAATCGTTTTTTCGCCTTCTCCCGGTTTTTTTCCTGCCAGTTCATGCGCTCGGTTGGCAATCACTTCATTCACATTCATATTACTTTGGGTGCCGGAACCAGTTTGCCAGATAACCAGCGGAAAATGACTGTCCAGCTTTCCGGCTGTAATCTCATCACAAGCCTGCGCAATTAAATCCCGTTTTTCCATGGGTAACACTCCCAACTCACAGTTGGCAAAGGCCGCCGCTTTTTTCAGGATAGCAAAGGCGTAAATGATTTCTTTCGGCATGGAAGCCGGTGCCCCGATTTTAAAATTATTGCGCGAACGCTCGGTTTGGGCTCCCCAGTATTTATCCGCAGGGACTTTTACTTCACCCATCGTGTCTTTTTCAAGCCGGTATTCCATAATTTTCTATTTTTTATCGGATTAAATTTTGGTACAACTTAAGGATAATTTTTTTAATGCGTTTAGCAGCTTAACTAATTAGCGCATAAAAAACCAGTATTCGCAAAGCTTATGTTTAACTCGTTTATCTTTCACGCTAAATTCGTTTCGCACATATTCCTGTTTTTTTATACGGCTCACCTTTTCTGTCAAACGGACAGGATTTTGATCCTAAGGAACTTCCAGGTTATGATTTTTAATCTGCGCCAGATTTTGCCAAGAATTCTTTTTATGTGATTGACAATGGTTGGAATTCACTTAATCAGTCTGGAAATCGAAGAGAAGCAAAAATTGCAAAAGCTATGGAGAGAATTCCTTTATATTTGGAATAGCGGGCGCTGACTTTTTATTGGCACAAAAGTTTCAGTTTCTTTAAAAAAGTTTAAATTTGCAGCGTTTTTTGAAATAATGAAGAGAGCAATAACACATCAACGCTGTTCCTTTTCAAAAGGTTTGGTGATAATGGAAAATGCTTTCAGAATTTTAAACGGGGTATAGCGCAGCCCGGTAGCGCGCGTCGTTCGGGACGACGAGGTCGTCGGTTCAAATCCGGCTACCCCGACTTTTAGGGAATTCAAAGGATATCAAAAGTTCGTAAACACTGGCGTTTACGGACTTTTTTGATTTTTAGCATATCATTTTAGACCATTCAGCGGCTCATCCGAAAAATCTGGTGGAGTAGTCAGTTTTCAGATACATTCCCATCAATATTTTTATACCTTATCAGGCTGATTTTACTCTTTGCCTTGCCGCAAATAGTAAACAGAAAAGTCTAGGCTGCGTTCGCTTCACTCGGAAAAGCTACGTGTCGCCGGCTAAAATTACTGAAACTCGTCGTACCTCCTCAAACAGCAGTAATTTTTTTAACGCCGTGCTCACTTGTTTTCCGGCTCACCGACCGAGGCCATTGCTCTGATGTACTAAACATTCATATGTAGAATGGCCTGCTTTGTCAATTCCTGACTTCAATTTAAGCATTACATTTAAGATAAGTGAGCTATACCTGATGCGGGCTCTGTCAAAATTCCGTCAGTCGGGCCAATTCGCAACATTGAAAAAACGCAAAGGTTAATTTTGACATGATGCTCGGAAATGCCTTCCTCGTGCTTCGTTTTTCTCATCTAGGAGAAAAATGAAGTGGGGATTGGGGCAAAGCCCCAAACAAGTGAATAACCAGTCTTTTTTTACCCTAAATACCTGAAGGGGACACGGAAATTTTTCAGCCACTCTTTAAATAAAAAAGAACTTCCCTTTCTTAGCAATGGAAAATGCCTGACGAATCAGGATATTTGCCGGGGCTTGAACCGCGGGCAATACATTTCCTGCAGAGAGGGTAGCGTGCAGAAGTGAAAGGAATGCAGAATATCTCGACAGTTTCCGGGAGAAAAAATACACTTGAAATTCAGATTGTTTAAATGTCAAATAAACAATATTTCTAAATTTGCACTATGCAAATCATTGGGGGTATAGCTGAAAAAGATCTCATCCTTCGTCTTAAAAATGGCGATCAGACTGCTTTTGAGCTGTTATTTCACTTTTACTACCCGGGATTGGTAATGTATGCCTCGCAGTTTACGGCTAATCTGTCAGATGCCGAAGAAATTGTTCAGGATTTTTTTGTTCGTTTCTGGGAAAAACACAACCAGGTACTCCCTTGCGATTCGCTTAAAAACTACTTTTTTTCATCCGTAAAATATGGAAGCCTAGACTTCCTGAAACATCAGGAAATTGAAAGGAAGTATGTTGATGAGATAGTAGAATTATCCAAACATCATTTGGCTTATGATACTGATTTGTATGTGGTTTCCGAACTTCAGGAAAGGTTAAAGCAAGGGATTGACCTCTTGCCTGAAAAATGCCGGGAAGTTTTTATGATGAGTCGGATCCAGGGGTTAAAGAATGAAGAAATCGCGGCAGAATTGAATATTTCAAAACGTACTGTTGAGACTCAGATAAGTAAGGCCCTGAAAGTACTCCGTGAAGAGTTGAAAGACTACGTTGGGTTATTATTCTTTTTAGGAATCTAACTGAATTTCTAGTTGTTACGAGACCTGTTTATTTTTTTTTCAATTGACGTACGTGTGTTTGTCGTTTCAATCGTATTTTATAAAGATTCAGAAAAAATAACTGAATAGGCAAAGGAATGGCAAAGGATTCTAAAATAGTACAACGAATTGAAAAACTTCTTTCAACCCGGAAGGAGCAGAATAGTGAGGCACAAATTGCGGAAGCGGAACAGATTGTTCATGCAATAGAAAAAATTGATAGCCGGGAAGCATTTGCACAGGTGCAGAAGCGGATCCAAAAACATAAAAGTCGCAAGCGATTTTTACTTATCCTTACACGGGCTGCCGCAATCTTTTCGGTTCCACTGCTTATTACATCTGTCTTGTTTTTTTACAAAGTAAGAAACCAATCCACTCCCGATCAATTTGCTATGCAACAAATCTCCAATCCTCCCGGAGTTCGTTCAGAAATTGTTTTACCCGATAGCTCTAAAGTTTGGTTGAATGCAGAAAGTAGCATTAGTTATAAAATCCCGTTTGATTTTAAAAGCAGGGATGTTAAATTGGTAGGCGAGGCATTCTTTGAAGTGAAAGAAGATAAACATAAACCTTTTCAGGTGGAATCAGGCAACGTAAATGTAACTGTACTGGGTACACGATTTAACTGTAAAGCATTTCCTGAAGATAAGGAGATTGAAGTTGTTTTAGCAGAGGGGAAAGTAGAATTGAATTCAGTTGGTTCCAAAACAGGAAAAGGAATCATTTTGAATCCCGGAGAAAGGGCAATCATTAATAAAGTTACCAACCGAACCTACATTTCGGCAGGAAATATAGATAGATACATTGGCTGGCACGAAGGCAAATTAATTTTCGAAGAATGTCCTTTACCTGAGGTAGCCCGGCAGCTTGAGCGTTGGTTTGGAATTGAGGTGGAAATTGCTGATGCAGAAATATTAAGTTGTCATATTTCAACAACTTTTGAAAATGAATCGTTGTATCAGATATTAACCTTGCTGGAATTAGCTTCACCTATTAAAACTACTTTGATTCCGGCAACATTTGAAAAAGAGACCCAGACTAAAAGCAGAGAAAAGGTAATTATAACCAGTAAAAATTAAAAATGTATATGCCTATGGAAAGTTAAAATCATTAAACAAAGAAAGGAAGTGCGCCAACACCTCCTTTCGAATTGCCCCTAAGGGCAGAATAAATTTTAATAATTTAAGCATTCAAATTTATGAAAAAAAAGACAAATTTATTGTATCCGGGGAAAACCGGATACAGAAAAGTTTTTAGGATTATGAGAATTTCTCTATTTCTTGTTTTAATCAGTACATTGCAAATATTAGCAGGAAACGGCTATTCGCAATCGACACCAAGATTAACCTTAGACATGAAAAATGCCACGATTAAGGATGTGCTTTTTCAGATTGAAAATCAGAGTGGTTTCTACTTCCTTTATGACAACAGTTTAATTGATGTTCATAAAAAAGTGGATGTAATTGTTCAAAATGAACAGATTGATGTGATTCTGAACAAAATATTTGGTACCGGCAAAGTAAATGCGAATATAAAGGACCGGCATATTGTTCTTACTCCTGCAGGAGTGCCGGTCACCCAGCAAACCAATAAAGTCTCCGGCACCGTCACCGAATCCGGCGGCTTACCTCTTCCCGGTGTAACCGTAGTAATAAAAGGAACAACTAACGGTACAGTAACCAATGCCGATGGGGAATATTCATTATCCAACATTCCTGAAGATGCAATACTGGTATTTTCATTTGTAGGTATGAGGATGCAGGAAGTAATTGTTGGGAATCAATCAACAATCAACATAACAATGGAAGTTGACGCCATTGGGATTGAAGAGGTTGTGGCGATTGGATATGGTACGCAAAAAAAATCAGATTTAACAGGTTCAGTTCAAAGGGCAAATATTGGTCTGTTTGAAGACTCACCCAATACGAATATCCTTCAGTCTCTTTCAGGAAGTGCACCAGGCTTAAGCATTGGGAAAACATATACCGCGGGAAGCGAGCCCAGTATGCAGATTAGAGGGCAAAATACTTTAAGTGGCAGCACATCCCCATTAATTGTACTGGACGGTATGATATACAGGGGTAATGTGGGGGATATTAACCCGAGCGATGTAGAATCTGTAGATATTCTGAAAGATGCCAGCAGCAAAGCTGTATATGGCGCACAGGCGGCAAATGGTGTAATAATTATTACAACCAAAGCAGGTCAACGACAGAAGCCAATGTTTAACATTTCTACTTATTATTCTTACCAGACACCGGCAAACTCATTAAGAACGCTCAACAGGGAGGAATTTATTCAGGCCGCAAAGGATTTTGTCTGGAAGAAAGCCTATTTGACCCCTGACTACCTCACTGAGAATCCTGATTTTGTATTGACCGACAATGTTGCCTGGCAAAGTAATATTTTAGATGGTTATAATAAAGGCATTGGTTATGACTGGGTAGGAAATTCTACCAGCCTGGGAAGAGTTTACAATACGGACTTCAGTGTTACAGGGGGGGCTGAAGACTTTACCTATATGGTATCATTTAATTATAACAAGCAGGAAGGCTGGGTAATGAATGATATTTACAACAGGAAGTCAGGCAGAATAAACCTGAAATATGATATTACAGAATGGCTTACCATAGGTACAAACTCATTTCTTAGTTTTTCTGATTTCTCAGGAGATACACCAGACTTTACTACTGTTGCAAGGATGAATCCCTTGGTTACACCTTATTTGGGAAACGCAGAAAGCGGTGAATATGAGCCATACCCAAATGGTACTTACCTTAATCCATTTATGAACAGTGCTACAGTGGAAAAAAACATTCGTAATCAACTGATGACAAAAGCCTATGCTGTCATCAGGGTCCCGAAAATAAAGGATCTGACTTATACGGCAAACTATAGTTATGATTATAAATGGCAACCCCGGGTCTATTCAAATGAGTATATGGCAGGATTGACAGGTAGGGCTTATGG
This sequence comes from Mariniphaga sediminis, assembly GCF_003573545.1. Lineage (GTDB taxonomy): Bacteria > Bacteroidota > Bacteroidia > Bacteroidales > Prolixibacteraceae > Mariniphaga > Mariniphaga sediminis. Next base: position 75,596 of record NZ_QWET01000019.1, read on the forward strand.
AGCATTTTCAAATAATACAGGGTATATTTTTGACAACATTATTAATTATTCCGGTCAATTTGGAGACCATAAAATAAGCGCGACCTTACTGGCTGGTATTGAGAAGAGAGATAGCTATTCGTTTACGGCTAATGGTACCGGTTTTACCGATATGACTTTAGTATATTATGCCCTGGAAACTGCAGCTAATCAGACGATAAGTTCATCGGGATGGCAAGAGCAATATTCCTATCAAATGGCCAGGGGAAATTACAATTATAAAGACAAATATTTTTTGACAGGAACAATCAGAAGAGATGGCTTTAGCGGTTTTGCAAAAAACAAAAAATCTGCTTACTTTCCCTCTGCCGGGCTTGCATGGGTTCCTTCGGAAGAAAATTTTTGGAATGATAACAATGTGTTGAATTATATTAAGCTAAGGGCGAGCTATGGAGTCAATGGAAATACGGTAAGCAGATATAGCAGTATTGCACGCGTTTCAAGATCTAATCAGTATGTGTTTGATAACCAGTCTGTTTTGGGTCAGTATATCTCAAGCCTGGCAAACAATGATTTGTCCTGGGAAAAAACAAACTCGTACAACTTTGGAGTTGACTTTGGCCTTTTTAATAATAAGGTGATGACCAACATTGATTATTATACATCTAAAACCACTGATTTGATATGGAATCTGGCTCTACCCCAATTAACAGGATTTAGTTCGATAACTTCAAATGTAGGTGAAATAGATAACAGGGGAATTGAGATGTCACTACATGCAAATGACATTTTAAATACTTCGGCCTTTGAATGGTCTTTTGATCTTTTCTTTGATTCAAATAGAAATAAAATCAATAAATTGATAGGTTTAGATAGTGATGGCGATGGAAAAGAAGATGATTTAATCGCGAGCGGTTTATTTATAGGAGAGGCCATACACTCACTTTATGACTATGAAGTGGATGGTATCTGGCAAATTTCCGAAATGGATGACGTGCCCAGTGACTCCGAAGTTGGAATGTATAAATACAAAGATATAGACGGTGATGGTGATTTAACACCTGAAAAAGACAGGAGAATATTGGGAAGGCAGGAGCCTGCTTATAGCTTTGGGATGCAAAATACATTTTCGTACAAAAACTTATCATTTAGTTTCTTTATTAAATCTATACAGGGTGGTAAAAATGGTTACATGAAACTCAATGAGCCTGATCATCGGGGAGGTGAAGTGTTAACATACATGAGTTGGTATGCAGGTATAGATTACTGGACGCCCTCTAACCCTGATGCTAAATATCGAAGGCAGGGAGGTGACGCAAGGGCATATGGAGGAGGCACTTATCAACAGCGGAATTTTATACGTTTGCAGGACATCTCATTAGCTTATGATTTTAATAAGCAAATTATTCAAAAAATTGGAGTTGACAACTTAAAAGTGTATTTAACTGGTAAAGATTTAATCACCATTACCAAATGGTTAGGGTGGGATCCGGAGACAGGCCAGGGTGTTGCTATGGGAGGTTACCCGGTTATGAAAAGTATCACCCTAGGGCTGGATATTAAATTTTAACTTATCGAATGCAAAATCTGAAAAAATGAAGACAAATAAAAAATACAAAATTTTCATCGTTCTTTTGATGGTGTTTTTTACATCCTGTAATGAGGCAGACTTCCTGAAAGAAGAGGCAAAAGACTTTTTAACCCCTTCCAATGCCTATGTAACAAATAATGACTTTCAAACTTCTTTGAATTATCTTTATACAATTGTAAGGGAAAGATATTATGGGAGAGAATCAAATTATTCCCATATGATGATGATGCGAAACGGAACGGATATGTGGTATGATGCACGTGTCTCATCAGGTATTAGTAGATGGGGACATTATGACGTAAACATGGCGACTGATAGTAGGGTTCCATTGAATGAATGGAGAGACTGGTATAAATTGATAAGTGAAGTCAATACCATAATAGCGAGCATAGATGGTTCTGAATTGTCAGAAGACGAGGCGAACCAAGTTGAAGCTGAAGCAAGGTTTTTCAGGGGCTTTGCATACAGGCATCTGGTTTACCTTTTTGGAGGGGTGCCGTTAATCACAGAACAAATTACTTCCCCAGAAACTGATTTTACAAGGGCCACAAAGGATCAAATATTGACTCAGATTATTGATGACCTGGAATATGCTTCTGCAAACCTACCGGAGCTTAATGAAGTTTCCCAGGATGGCAGGATTTCGAATCTTGTGGCATTGCATTACCTGGCAGAAACTTATATTAGTGAGGGTGAAGATGACAAAGCCATAACAGCTCTGACTACCGTAATAGACAATCCGAATACAGCGCTTATGAAAGAAAGGTTTGGTTCTCGTAAATCGAGGGAGCCAGGCGATGTGTACTGGGATTTGTTTAGAAGAGGGAATCAAAATAGAAGTGCAGGAAATATTGAAGCCATTTGGGTTGCTCAAATGGAGACCGATTTGCCCGGTGGATTTCTTGTTACAACCGCTACAACTTATAATCATGCATTTGAACGATTTTTTATACCTGCTATTTGGACGCTTAATGATCCAGATGGTATACTTGGGGTAAGAGGTTATGAAGGAGATGATAATGTTGGAAGTGCGGGAGTTTCTCTGGCTATGCCGACCGACTACCTTATTAATCAAATATGGGAAAGTGATTTTAATAATGACATCAGGAATGCTCCACATAATATAGTCAGGGACTTTATTTATTCCAATCCGGAATCCGCATATTATGGAAAAAGCGGACTGGAATATCCAGGTTCGGTTATACTTGCCCAGGATTGGAGATGGTATCCCTGGTTTGTGAAAGCTACCACTCCTGAAAACCACCCTGATGAATTATATATTGACAAATCAAACTATGTTTTGAGCTCTTTTGCGGGTTCTACATATAGAGAGTCATATATTCTGAGATTGGCAGAGTGTTATCTGCTTCGGGCTGAAGCCTACTTGAATAAAGGGTTAAAAGACAAAGCGGCTGATGATATTAATGAAGTTAGACAGAGGGCTAATGCCACGCCTGTTAACGCAGGAGATGTAACCATAGAATATATACTTGATGAAAGAGCAAGGGAGTTGGTTTTGGAAACACCGAGGAGGTTAACTCTAATGAGATTAGGTTTACTGATTAGTAGGGTAAAGGAATATAATTTCTGGAATGCAGATGATATTCAGGATCATCATAGTCTTTGGCCTATTCCAAACAGTGAAATAGAGGCGAATATTAATGCTAATTTGGAACAAAATCCAGGGTATTAAAAGCAAAATAATTTAGCTACTGTAATCTTGATAGAATAAGATAATTGAATTAGGCATTTAAGTAATAATTGATTGATGTGGTATTTTTCATTCATATATATTTATGAATTAGGTGTTATCCCTAAACGTAACAATGTTTGAGAAAACTCCATAACTGTTTTTGTACAAAAAGACAATATCATTGATATTATTAACAAAGTGCCTAATTCAATACCATAAATAAAACCGTTCAACTCCCTATTATGAGGCATGCGGTAAGTAATAAATAGAAGTGATTAAAACACTGAAAAGAAATGCTGCAAATAGTATTGTACAAGAAGTTGCAAGTTGACCAACAGAAGTTTATATCGATGATTGCATTTCCTGTTTCGATTTAAAGGAGTATACCCAAAGCACAATTCACAGTTGATATAGAAAACAAAGTAGGGGAAACATGGCACCATAGTTATTAGTAATACAAACTGATATGTGTTAATAGCATCCATACTAATCCTGTTATACAGATTACTGGGATTTATGAGAGATCAGATTAATGTAATATACTGCAGCAATGACATATCGTATATTAGAAGAAATCAATAAAGAGGTTGAAATATTAAAATAAGGGTATTGGGAAACTTGAATATTTATAGAAAAAAATGAAAAAAGTAATCTTTATAGTGTTTTTCTTAGTTAGAATAAACTCTTATGCCCAGAATTTGAGTTACAGCAACACAGACAATAATTATTACCAGGAGCTTCCTAATCCAACTGCGACAATAATTGAAGGATGGCAACTCCTCAGCAATGATGTAAATGTAAGCTTTGCAGACGATAATGTAAGATACGATAAAGAAAAAGTACCTGAGATCCCATTAGTTTTTACATGGGAAGCTAAAGCATGGAAAGGGGAAAAAATTCATACACAGATACTGGTTTGGTCTAACACCGAAATATCTGAACTGAGTTGCGAGATTGGTGACCTTCATAATAAAGATGGCCACCGACTCAAAAGTGAAGATATAGAAGCCGCCTTTGTAAGGTATGTCATGGCAGATGAATATGGAGGGGGGTGCAACAGAAGGGAGCCTTCAGATTATGATTCGTCCCTTGTTGCAGATCCAATCGATATTATAAAATCAATCCCTGTCTGCACCAATACGGTACAGCCAATTTGGTTGAGTATAAAAGTGCCAAGGGGACAACAAGCGGGGACTTATGAGGGGACAATAATTATAAATGCACTCCGTGAGTACAAATTAGATATTTCAATAAACGTTCTGGAGCATGTTTTGCCACCACCACGCCAATGGAAATTTGATTTGGATATTTGGCAACACCCCTCCCGAATTGCCAGGATACATGGAGTAGGATTATGGAGCAAAGAACACTTCGAATTAATGAGGCCTTATTTTACATTGTTAGCAAATGCCGGGCAAAAAGTAATTACTGCTAATATTATTGAAAAACCATGGAATCGCAAACATAAATTGTTTGAAGATCCAAGTCTTATAAAGTGGATAAAAAAGAATGACGGAAATTGGGAATATGATTATAACCTGTTTGACCAGTATATTTCATTTATGATGGATTGTGGAATAAACCAACGTATCAATTGTTACAGTATGATTAATTGGGATTTATATTTTACATATTATGATGAAGCTTTAGAAAATGAGATAACATTTCAGGCAGAACCCGGGACTACTGAATACAAACAATATTGGATTCCTATGCTTAAAGATTTTACTGAACACCTAAAAACAAAAGGATGGTTTGATATTACTACAATAGCGATTGATGAACGTCCGCTTAAAAGTCTTCAGGTTGTAATATCTCTTTTAAAGCAGATTGATTCATCGTGGAAAGTTTCTTTGGCGGCAGATTCATATCATCCTGAATTGGAAAATGACATCTACGATTACTGCCTGGCTTCATACCTGTATTTTGATGAAGATTCTTTATTAATACGAAAAAAGGAAAACAAACCGGCAACATTTTATACGGCGTGCAAAGAAAAGCACCTTGCACCATATACTTTTTCTTCTCCAGCCGAATGTACATGGTTAGGATGGTTAGCTGCAAAAAGGGGATATACAGGCTATCTTTTTTGGGCATTTAATAAATGGAACGAGAATCCATTGATTGATTCCAGATATAAATATTGGCCTTCAGGGACATGTTATCTAATTTATCCTGGTCCAAGGACCTCAATACGGTTCGAGAAAATTATTGAAGGGATACAAGATTTCGAGAAGATAAAGATATTACGTGAAGAATTCATAAATAAGGGAGAAATTGAAAAATTAAAACGGATGGACAAAGTACTAAAGGAATTTGAGATAAATAGATTGGATAGTATCCCTGCCTCAGAGATACTGGTTAAAGCTAAAATGCAACTGAATAGCTATTAGACGACAAATAAATCTTGAGAGCTAAAATTCGAATAAAGTTGAACATAGTATAAAGATGATATGAAAAGACGAAATTTTGTAAAAAAAATGAGTACTGGAGGAGGAGCGTTATTTACTGGGATGAACCTGCTAGGGATGGAAAAGGAAGGTTTCGAGGGGAATATTAGGAAAAATTTGGTTCCCGAAGGTAATATTGGAAAATCATCAACTTCTTGCCACCTTAAACAGTATATGGGTAAACCGACTGTATTCATTAATGATGAGCCATGTTTTCCGACAGCATACTTATCACATTTTCCGCAACAGTTCAGATACAAAAATATGTATGAACACGGGACTAAAATTTTTGGATGTTATGTTTCTTTGGGAGATAGATTTCCAGGATTCTATAAAAACCAAAAGGTAAGACTTAATAAGCATAATATATGGATTGCCCCGGGAAAAATTGACTTTGATATTATGGACGCTAGCATCAATGAAATTTTGGAAGTAGCTCCCGATGCTTATATTCTTCCTCGGATAAGTTGTAATAGTCCAAGTTGGTGGGATAGCTTCCATCCTGCAGATACATGCAGGACATACGAAACAGGATTACCTCAGTGCCAATCTTTTTCATCTCAGATATGGAGGGAAGAAACCGCGGAAGTATTACGTAAAATTGTTCAGCATGTATATCGATCGACCTATGCTGACAGATTTATAGGAATGCATATATGTGTTGGAGAGACAAATGAATCTGTACACCTCGGTTGGCTCGGAGATACCGACTATAGTATTGTTGCGGAGGCCCGATTTAAGGAATGGTTATTGCAAAAATACAATAACGATAAAGAATTAATCCAAAACTATTTTGGTAAACCCATCGAACAAATAAGTATCCCATTACCCGTGGAGAGAGAAAAACCTGAATTCGGTAATTTTTTTGATCCAGAAAAGTCCAGGCTGAATATTGATTATCGTTTTTTCAGGTGCGACGAAATTATAGATAGCATTGAATTCCTTTGTCGGGCAGTAAAAGAAGAAAGCCATGGAAACCTGCTTACAGGTACGTTTTATGGGCACACTTTTACGCAGTGGCTGGATCATATGAATTTTTCTCGATTCCTTAAATCCCCTTATGTTGATTTTTTTACATCAACGACTTTTGGGACAGAAATTGATTCAATAAAAAAAGCAAATAAACTTTTTTATAATGAAGGGGACGAGAAAACATGTTTAGGGAAATGGATTTCAGAGATGAGACCTGAGATTGACCCATACCATGTATATGATTTACCCGTATGGAAACGTCCGGGAACATTGGATCAAACTCTGGAACATCTCAAGTCTGAATTTACACATGCCATATGTACAGGTACAACCCTTTATTGGTATGACTTGTGGGGGGGATGGTATGACCATGAAAGAATATTGAAATTTTTCAGTGAAGCACAAAAAGTTGCAGATGAAAGTATCCATAAATCAGGTGATTCATTAGCAGAGGTATGTGTGATCGTTGACGAGAAATCAATTCCGTATTTTGCCCCTTTAAAAAGGCAGCGGGTAAGTAATATACCATGGTTGAACTACCAAAAAGCACAAATTGATAAAATAGGTACCCCTTATGATATTTATTTATTGGAAGACCTTAAGGATTTAGATATCTCGAGATACAAAATGATGATATTTTTCAATTCGTTTGTGCTCTCCTCCCAAGATAGGGACCTAATATCCAGGAAATGTATGTCAGGTGGCAGAACGTTGTTATGGCTTTATGCTCCTGGGCTAATAGACGATGAAATTTCTGTGGATAACGTATCCTCCCTGGTTGGAATGCAACTGGGATATGAAGAAAAAAGAGAAGCTTCAGACATTATCATAGACCTTCCAACCGGGAAATTGAAATATAAAGGTAGTGCAGCCTCCCCTTTTATATACATAAAAAGTGGTGGGGCTAGCAATATCTATGGACACACTAATGACGGGTTTGCAATATTTGGAGAAAATAGAATGAAAGACTATTCAAATATTCTTGCCTGCTATCCAACCCTGCCTTGGCAGGCAATACAACATTTTGCCTTAGAAGCAGGTGTGAATATTTATAATAATAATGGGGATGTCCTTTATTGCAATCAAAGCTATTTATCAATTAAGGCATCCAGCCCTGGCAAAAAAATAATCTCCCTGCCATTTCAAGCAAGCCTTATTGAATTAATGGTTCCTAATAAAGGATATGGATCAGGGGAAAGGATTACATTAAAACCAGATAAAACTTTTGAAATTGAATTTTCTTCATCTGGAGAAACTAGGTTTTTTCGGTTTGACAATTAAAAACTAAACGCAACTCCTGTCTATGTAGAGATGATGGAATTATTTTCAATTTTTATTTTAAAATAATACTTTAAAAAAATAAATGAAGAAGTTTTATTTCAGTGAAGTTCTTATTGTTTTGTTATTTGCTTGTAGCTTATCCCATGCTCAAAATAAAACAGAAGTAAAGCAAATAGCTGGTGTCCCTGCATTGTTTATTAATGAACAACTTTATTCTCCGTTTGCATACATGTCATATTTGGGGGAGCAGAAGTATTATAAAGAGATAGCCGAAACCGGCATTCATCTTTATTGTTTCCCGGCCTATCTGGGTGATAGAGGAATTAATTCGGTATCAGGGATTGGTACTTTCCGCACTCCTGTTTGGACAGGAGAGAATCAATACGACTTTTCAAGTATAAAAACAGATTTTGAGAAAATTATAAAAGTTGATCCGCAAGCTAAAGTTATTATCAGGATTTATCTCGATCCTCCCCTTTGGTGGGAAGAACTGAATCCTGATGCTTCCTGTCAACTTGCCGATGGAAGTACTTTCAGACAATGTTTTTCATCTGAAAAATGGCAAAGAGAAACAGGAGAGATTTTGAAGAGTTGCATTAATTGGCTGTCAGGTTCTGTTTATGCCAAGTACCTGGTTGGAATACACGTTGCAGCGGGTTTTACTGAGGAGTGGTTTTACCATCCCAAACAGTATGATGACAGAAACCCAGTTCGTTTTAATGCATTTCGGAAATGGCTAAGAAACAAATATAATGATGATGAGTTAGCTTTTCAGGGATCGTGGGGAGATAGTCTGGTTTCCTTTAGCACCGCACAACCTGGAAATATTAGTGAAAGCAGAACTCACAGATGGAGGAATCCGGAGCGGGAACAAAAGGTGATTGATACATATCAGTTTCATTCAGAAACCTTGGTAGATAATATCATACATTTTTGTAAAATAGTAAAAGAGACAAGTAATGGAACGCTTTTAACCGGTGCTTTTTATGGTTATCACTATTATGTTACTGATCCGAGAAGAGGACATGGTGCTTTAGGTAAATTACTGAAATGTAAATCCCTCGACTACCTCTCCAGTCCAAACGTTTATAACCGGGTTATTGGCGAAGACTGGCCACCCATGGTAGCAATACAATCAGTGCAACTGCATGGAAAGTTATGGCTTGCTGAAAATGATACACGCACAAGTATTACTACTTTGCTAAAAGACAGGGCTCCGGAAGTAGCTCCTCCCGGACAGTATGAAAGCGGGGTGTGGCTGGGGCCGGAGGATATGGAAACCTCAACATCGTTTTTATGGAAGAATGCAGGAAGGATGCTTGCCCAAGGTTACGGAGGCTGGTGGTTCGATATGTGGGGAGGTTGGTTTAGTAGTCCTGAATTACTTAAGGTTATCCAAAAAACAAATGAATTTTATTCCTTATTTCCTATGGAAGAGGGAAAACAGATGCAATCTCAGGTATGTGTAATGGTTGATGAACAACTTTGCTTTTGGGATGCAAGTTACGGACAACTTGCAGAACAGATTCTTTCAAATCGGTACCTGTTGGCAAAAACCGGCACCCCTTACGATCTTTTCCTACGCACTGATGTGGAAAGCATTCCTGCTAATCAGTATAAGGTTATATGGCTCATGGGATTTCTTGAACTGACTGCAGAAGAAAGAGAAAGAATTCATAACTGGCAGGACAAAGGAATTGTTGTAATCTGGACAGATAATGAAGGGACATATGTTTTTAATAAAAAGAATGATTCCAGGGAAAAGGATGTTATTACTTTATCCGATTCCCAGTTGCGCAAAATTTTTGAAGATGCAGGTGTCCATATCTATATCCGTTCCGGCGATGTATTTTATATTGGAAGGAATTGGCTTTGTATTCATTCAGTCTTTGGTGGAGAAAAAAAGATACGTTTGCCATTTGCCGCACAGGTTATAAACCCCACGGATAATATTGTGATGTCAGACTCTACTAAAACAATTAAAATTAATATGGACGGAAAATCAACCATTATATTAAGAGTAAATCCATTGTAAAAAATAAAAAGATGAAAAAAATTAAAGAATACTCAATATTAATAATGTCTCTTTGCATTATTGTTTTCTTTACGGAATGTAAAAGTAATTCAAGCCCCGGAGAAATTGTTTTTATTGAAAATGGAAAAATAAAACTGGGTTTTGAAAAGGAGACCGGCAAATTTATTTCTTTTTCAGATGTAGGTCATTCCTATGAATTTATCGAAAGAAATATGGTTAAAGGACTTCCCTGGGAGGTAAATTTTCACTCCTCATCGGCAGGCTCAGGATCAAACAGTGGGATATTCCCCACGAAATTTAGCTTTTCAAAATCCAATGAACTGACTCTTAATTTGGAGTGGGAAGGTTTTGAAGGAATGATAGAACTTAAGGTAAAGGCTGAAGTTTCATTGGATCCGGATAAAGCATTATCCTATTGGAGTATAAAAGCGGAGGGGATAAAAGGAAATTTAATAAAGAGTATAGATTTCCCCCGTATTCAAGGCATAAAAAACCTGGGGGACGAAGAACTGGCTATCCCCACATGGATGGGCTCTCTGGTTAAAAATCCCCGGGAAAGTCTTGCAGCGAGTAATGCAAAAGTAAAGCGATGGAGTTGGTCCTACCCGGGGTCACTATCTATGCAGTTAATCGCTTTATATAATCCCAATTTAACCGGGTTTTATGCCTCATGTAATGATTCATTGTCTTTTGCAAAAGACTTTGCGGTTACGCTGGATACATTAAATACACTCGAATATAAAATGATTAATTACCCCACTTTTGATTCCACTTTAACATCGTATCATTCTTCTTACGAGGCAATTATTGGTTCATTCAAGGGAGATTGGATAACGGCAGCAGAATTGTATAGGGAATGGGGAACAAAACAAAAGTGGTGTGATAACAGCAGGTTAAAAAACGAACTGAGTCCTTCCTGGTTGGACAGTACGGCGTTGTGGATTTGGAACAGGGGAGAATCAGATAATGTACTGACTCCTGCTGTAGAGTTAAAGCAAAAATTGGGGTTGCCTGTCAATGTTTTTTGGCATTGGTGGCATCATTGTTCGTACGATGATTATTTCCCCGAATATTTCCCTCCCAGAGAGGGGCGTAAATCTTTCCAAAATGCTGTAGAGTCAGCCCAGGAAGAAGGTGTGAGATGCATCGTTTATATGAATTCAATACAATGGGGAGACTCTTCCGGAAGCTGGAAGGCAGAAGGTGCCCAACCATATTCCGTGAAAGATATAAACGGAAAGATGCGATCGCATGCCTATAATATTTTCACTGGAAATTCTCTGACCAATATGTGCATGGCAACCGAATTCTGGAAAAATAAGTATTCTTCATTGTGCGACAGTGCAGTAAATGTGTATCAAACAAATGGAGTTTATATGGATCAGGCTTGTTTAAACAGGATGTGTTTTGATAAAAGCCATGGGCATAAGATTGGGGGAGGAAATTATTGGGTTGAAAATTTTGGAAATCTTACGCAGCAAATAAGAGCGACTGTATCAGACAAAACCCGACCCATTCTCGCCGGCGAAGGATCGGGAGAGAACTGGATCCCTTACCTGGATGCCTTTCTTACTTTGCCAGTGAGCCGGGAACGGTATGCTGGTGTTACCAATACGGAAACCATCCCGTTTTTTCAGGCTGTTTACCATGAATACGCCCTAACCTACGGAAGTTATTCTTCGTTGGTTACTCCTCCTTACGATGAGCTGTGGCCGAAAGAATATGCCCCGAAAGAAACCGAACAGCTACTGGATGCAGACTTCAATAAGCAATTTTTAATGGAACAGGCCCGGGCATTTGTTTGGGGAATGCAACCTACCATTGCTAATTATCACAGTTTCCTGAATTCTGAAAGAGCAGAAGAAATAGATTATTTGCTGGACATTGCCAAATTAAGATACCAGGCCCTGAAATATTTGCTATATGGAGAATTTTGCAGAAGTCCCCAAACTGACTATCCGGAAGAGGAAATAAAAATATCTAAATTATCTATTTATGCAGGAAGAAAAGGCAAAAGCGTTACAACCTTTAATAAAAAAGTTTCTCTTTTATATTCCGGAACGTGGAAAGCAAAAGATAATAGTGTCGGTATTGCTTTAGCAAGTATAAGCGATGATAATTTACCCGTTCATTTTAGTATTAACTCAGAAGATTACAAACTGTCGGGGAAAGGGAAAATTTACATTACAACAACCAACGGGAAAGAGCTTTTAGGTTCATATTCCAACGGATTAATTAATGTGGAAATATCCCTTCAGCCTAGAGGGTTGTGCATTGTCGAAATCGTCCCTTCTGTGTAATGGATATTTAATATCATTAGTGTCCACTAAAAATTAAAGCACAATTGGCCATGACCATTTTCAGGCATATCATCCATTTGCACCACCCTTTTGAAGAGTTCCCTGATCGGTGTTTTGTCGAAAAGCGACATGCTCAGGATG
>NZ_QWET01000002.1 GCF_003573545.1 Mariniphaga sediminis
CTCCCCCCACTTAAATTCCAGCGTCAGGTGATAATTGGCATATTCCTTCCCGGTGGTGAGGCTGCCCCACTCTTCTCCCGATATCCGGATTATGCCATCAGATACAGTAAATACCCCTTTCGGATCTGAATCCCGGCCACGGCCCTCTAAATAGGTGTACCAGCCCGATAAATCCTTGCCGTTGAAAAGTGAAATAATCTCTTGTCTGGCCTCCTCTTCTTCATCCGTATTAAATGGGAACAAATTTCCTGCAGTAACTTTTAGATAAAAACCAAACACAAAAACACAACCCACCAACGAATAACCAATTAACTTACTCATTACTATTTCTTTTAATTAAAAACGACCAACCTGAACTGGAATTTCAATGCACTGAACAAATCATACCTCCCACACTAAAAAAAAACAATATTCCTTATATCTTTCCTTTATATTCGATACTCCCACACACGAACCAAAAAGGTTCTTTAATTTGTGTGCTATCATTTTTTTGAGTTATATAACATGCTAACCCAGTCAACTAAATTAGTTTAAGTTACAATCAGTAAAGTATATTATTAAGCTTTGCTACAAAACATAGTACTATCCTTAAATCTTTTTAATGGGATACCCTCATATTCTCCAATAGGAGAACTCTGGATATCCCATTTATTTTTTATTCTAATTTAATTTTCAGACGAGTCTCACATTAAAATCCAGGATTATTATCACTAGCACTAATGCCATCATTAAAATTTATTTCTGCATTCGGAATAGGCCACAACAAATGCCTTTCTTGTACATCTATGTCGTATGATTCTTTTATTATCTCCTGAAATTTTCCTGATCTCAGTAAATCAAACCAACGTTTCCCTTCAGCATAGGTTTCTTTCCCTCTTTCGTATAAAACCAAGTCAAGAAATTGTTCTTTATCGTAATCAGTCAATAGAAAATCAACCGGAGATGCACTTTGTGTTTCATAGCCATAAGCTCTCCTGCGCACCATATTCAAAGCTTCCATTCCTTCTGCTGTTGGACCATTCTGCACTAAACAATCTGCCTCAGCAAAAAGCAATAAAATGTCAGCATAACGATACAACGGATAATCCATTCTACCATTCGAATATTCCAGATCTCTAAATTTAGAAACTAGAACCTGAGTTCCCCTTGCAGGAATATCAACAACCCTTGTGTTCCATGCCTTACGCAAATCATTTTCATCCCAGTTGGTATAAAAAGGCATCCATGGTCTTCCTGCTGCAATCCAATATCCTCCATCCTTCAGGGATCCCCCTTCTTCAGCTTTATTACGCACTAAATATCGTGGCCAGCTCCAGCTACCTTGCTGAGAATACTTGATATAGAAAATTTCTTCCTGCGTTTTACCACTTGCATCCTTACCAAAAACATTATAAAAATCCATAGAATCACGTACCTCAACCAAAGCGAATTCTCCGGATTGAATAATCTCTTCTGCTTTATTTCTCGCTGACGTATTATCATGTAACATGAAATAAACATCAGCCAATACTGCTTTTGCTGTCCATTTAGATCCTCTTCCGGCAACCGGGGGAGAGTCAGGTAAATTATTTTCTGCAAAAAGTAAATCATCTATAATCAACTGATACACATCCTGAGCAGAACTTCTTGGTATATGAATAGCATCCATATTATCTTCAACTCTCAGGGGCACTCCTCCCCAACACCGAACAAGATGAAAATAAGCAAATGCACGTAAAAACCTTGCTTCTGCAATATATCGGTTTTTTTCATCTTCACTTAATCCACTTGCCTCGGGCAAAGAATGAATCATAATATTTGCATTGCGAATACTTCTGTAAAAATGCTTCCAAAAGCCTTCGGTTGCACTTCGGTTTCCACCATCTAAACCCTCAAACAAACTAATTTGTCCCCAGGAATCTCTGGCTATAAATACATCTGTCGATGCTTCAGTTGTTAATAAATACACATTGCTAAAAGCACTTCTCAAATTTGGAAAGATGGCCGCAATACCTGCCTCAGCCTCAATCTTTGTATTATAAAAATTCTCTTGGGTAATAATATAAGGTTTTTCAAGTAATTCATCCTTACAAGAGACAAGACTTATCATTACTAAAATAAAACAAACAATATAAGCTTTCATAATATTTTATTTTAAAGAATAATTAAAATGACAATCTAACACCTATGGTATAAGATTTTGCCAATGGATATGTATTATGATCTACTCCCTGGACAATATCATCTCCACCTCTTGAATTGACCTCAGGATCCCACCATGAATAATTTGTTAATGTGAAAATATTTTGTCCACTAACAAAGAAATAAGCACTTCTTTTAGTATCCTGTAGGGTATACCCCAGTTCGAGATGCTGAAGTCTCAAGTAAGAACCATCCTCAATAAATCTATCAGAAAACTTCATCTCAAGATTTGTTTGTTCAGGCGCAGGATATTTAGCATTTGGATTTTCAGGTGTGGCATAATTAGTTAACCAATCTTTACGGGTATTAACCTGGTAGGGCAACTCATATATACCTATACTACTAACATTTGCGATTTCATTGCCATAGGCCCCTTGAAAATAAGCACTTAAAGAGAACGATTTATATTCTATAAACGTGTTAAATCCGAATATAAAATCAGGATTTGGATCCCCTACCACCACCTTGTCGTCAACATTAATAAGGCCGTCATTATTCAAGTCCTTATACTTAATTGTTGAAAGGGCTCCCGATGCACCTGGGTTATACCCATCTTCTACGTATCCAAAGAAGGTACCTAATGGTTCTCCTTCCCTTAATATAACTATATCGTCTTTAAATTGCGCACTAAAATTATAGTTACCCGTTATAATATCTTCTCCTTTATAAAGCTCTACTACTTCATTTTTGTTAAATGCGATATTTCCGGAAAAGGTCCAACTAAACATATTTCTTTTTAGTATATCCGCATCCACAGAAAGCTCTAATCCCTGGTTTCGGACAGATCCAATATTTTGCATCGAAGAAGTAAAGCCCGTAGACGATGGAAGAGATACTATACTCAGCAGATCTTTGGTATCCTTTTTATAATAATCAGCCATAAATCTGAACTTCCCATTTCCAAACATTGCATCAAAACCAAAGTCCAGCTGATCCGTAGTTTCCCATTTTAAGTTGTAGGGTAATGTAGTGCCGGGTGCAAGGGTTACTGTACGAATATCGCCACCAAATATGGTATACCCAGGATTAAGTACATTTAACGTAGAGTACTCGTCAATCGCTTGGCTTCCTGTCCTTCCCCAGCTAGCTCTCACCTTTAAATCAGAAATAAAATCCACATCCTTTAGTGTCTTTTCTTTCATTCTCCAGGCAATAGCTCCCGAGGGGAAATACCCCCATTTATTTCCAGGACTGTATTTCGATGCCCCATCAGCCCTAAAACTAGCCGTTAACAATAGTATATTATCATAATTATAATTAATCCTTCCCAGGTAGGACATAATGACTGACTTTCTGTAACTGGATGATGGAATACCAGGAGTTCCGGAAGTTCCCAAGTTATAGGTACTGGTAATATCACTCAGCATATCCTTGCCACCTCCACCTAAACCTTTATTGATAAAATTTTGATAGGTCTGTCCTATCAGAAAATCAAAAGTATGTTTTTCACCAAACTTCCGATTATAATTAAGTGTATTTTCATTAAGGACACTGGTATAATTCACTACTGAAACAGATGCACTTCCCCCGTCGGTATATTCAATCGACTGATACGTATCGGTTCTGCTATCCCGGGAAATGAAACCGCCGTGAACTTTTAGGACTAGACCATCAATAAATTCGTATGATAAAATACCGCTGGTATTAATATCATTTTTTACCGTTCCCCCTTGCGTCAGTTTTGTATAAAGCAACGGGTTTCCCATAGCCGGACTATTTATTGGGTATACTTCATAAAATATAGTTGGTTCGCCATTCTCATCATAAGGTTTGATAAATGGTGGGGCTGTAACAATTGCCGCAATTAATGACCCACCTAAGCGACCACCTCCCGAACTTTGTAATGTCTGATCAGTTCTTGAGAGTATCGTTGAAAAATCGACATTAAATCGCTCATTTATTTTATGATGAAAATTTATACGGGTTGAATACCGTGAATATGAACTATATTCAATAATCCCTTGCTGATCAAATATGCTACCCGATAAACTAAACTGAGTTTTTTCGTTTCCTCCATTAAATGATAAAGTATGGTTTTGCATGGGGGCAGTTCTAAACATTAAGTCTTGCCAGTCTGTCCCCTCGCCGTAACTTGCAATCATTTCATCTGTGAAACGCCAATCAGAATTCGGAGAATTATCAACCAATACATTATATAGCTGAGCATATTCTTTAACATTAAGTAAATCTATCTTCTTCCGAAGTTGCTGAAAGGAATACCTTGATTCTATATTTACTTTTGTACGTCCTGCCTGGCCACTCTTTGTTTTAATCAATATTACTCCATTTGCTCCCCGAGAACCGTAAATTGCAGTGGATGACGCATCTTTTAGTATTTCCATACTCTCAATATCAGAATTGTTTAATAGGTATGGGTCAGATGGGACACCATCAATAACATACAAAGGTTCATTACTTCCCCGTATTGAATTGGATCCCCTAATTCTAACATGTACATTTTCACCCGGATGCCCGGTACTTTGCTTAACATAAACACCAGCAGCCCTTCCGGATAAAGTGAGCATCGGATTAGATGCCACAAAAGCATCTAATTCAGTTCCTTTAATTTGAGTTACTGAACCTGTAAGGTCTGACTTTCTTACACTCCCATACCCCACAGCAACCACCTCTTCAATTCCAATTGACCCTTCTTCCATCACAACTGTAATCGTATTTCTTCCCTCAGTAGCAACCTCCTGCGTCTCCATTCCCACAAAAGAAAACACCAGGGTTGCATTATCCGGGATGTTGGTCAGGGAGTATTCTCCGTCGGCATTGGTTACCGTTCCCTGGGTGGTGCCTTTTACAAGCACCGTTACACCAGGAAGAGCTAATCCACCTTCATCCACAACCTGGCCTTTAACTATTGAACCGGGTTGTTGTGCATTCACTTTCAGAACAATTAAATTGCCTCCAAGTATTTCATACGAAATATTTGAATCGACAAATAATCTGTCCAACACCGATTCGATGTTTGAATTTTTTGTAGAGAAATCAATGGTTCTGTTGACATCTTTAAGATCGGTATTATAAAAAAACCGGAATCTACTGTTGACTTCTATTAGCTCAAAAGCATCACGAATTGTTTTGCCTTTAAGTTCAAGTTCCAGTTTCAACTGTGTATCCTGAGAATAAACTGAGGCATTTAAGCCCATTATAAAAGAAAAACATAAAAAGACAGTTAATCTCATAACCAATAAAATTTTTCTCAACCCTCCGTGTACAGGCAAGGCATCATTAATTAATTTTTTTTTCATAAATTTGAACTGTTAATGGTTTGACATTTAATGCCATAATTTTTTGACAGACTGGCATTAATAAAGTTGAATCACATCACAGGGGAAACAGACCGGCAGATTTGTTTCCCTTTTTTGTTTTTTTACATAGGCTTCAATTTTTTAGTTAGACTTTTACTCTCATTTTCGTAATTGTTTTTCGTATTCTTTCATTCTTTCCACATTGACGGAAAGTGTCACCTCGGTTCCTTTAAAACTGTAATCAAAAGGGGCAGATATTTTTATGGCATCCAATACCTGTTGCAGCGTTTCATCCTCCAGTGTTCCGGTAAATTTGTAATTCCGAATCTTAGTTGATTCACAATGAAACCTTACATTATACTTTCGTTCTAATTTTATCAATATTTCTGAAAGTTCTTCTGCAACAAAAACCAACTTGTTATTCTTCCATGAAATATCAGGCAACGGATCAATTTTTTCCTGTATTATTAATTTGGCAGAGGGGGTTATCTCTTCTTTCTTTTTATTATCCACCATAGGTTTATCAGAAGTATCTTCCACCCTCAGTTCTTTTCCTCCCTTAATCAGCACGGCCTTTTGATTGGGGGTCAGATAAATATTTTCAGAATATTTATACCTACTGGCTTCGCTTTCCAACATCACTTTTCCCTCGACCAAAGTGGTTTCTATCGTTTCATCATCTTCGTAAGCTTTCACATTAAACTGTGTCCCCAAGGCCGTTATTTTCATGTCCAGGGCATTTACCACAAAAGGCATTTTCACATTCTTACTTACATCAAAGAAACCTTCGCCGGAAAGAGTCAGGTCTCGGTTTGAAACATTAAAATCAGTCGAATAGCGTAACTTACTGCCCGCGTTTAACCAAACTTTGGTCCCATCAGGTAAAACAATCTCCGATCGGGCACCATACGGAGCTACCACCTCACAATATTGTTTTATGGGTTCTTTTTCCGGGGGCTGTCTGAAAATAAAAAAAGAGGCCAATCCTCCGAATAAGAAAACAACAACCAATACCGCAGCAACCCGTAACAATTTTCTAAAAGGCATTATACTTTGTGGTGAGTTGCTACTACTTCGGGTGTTGATCTTATTTCGGATCTTATCATACAATTCTTCATATTGAATATTCAGGGAGTCGCTATCAGATAAACCGTTTAATTCCCCGGTCATCCATTCTGTCACCTGCTTCTTATCTTTTAACTTCCCATCCAGTTTCCTTAAATCAGACAGGGTGTATTGATTTTTTTCAATCTTTTCTACTAAATATTTAAACTCCTGAAATGTCATATATCATTTCTTTATAGTGGTAATACAACAAACCCGGACAAACTACTCACAAAAAATATAAAAAAATTCGCCTCTCACTATCAAAACACTCACTCACAATACTTTAACCAAGGGAATAGATTGTAAAGAATACGTCATTTCAGATATGACATGCATGAAGAATAAAATGGATCTTTATTGTTTAACAGTCGTATAAACGATAAAAAAAAGGATAAGAGAATCACCGTTCAGTTTACTCTTCACAAATTTACCAGCCCTGTATATTTGATTTTCTACTGTCCGCACAGAAATGTTGAACTTTTTTGCAATTTCGTCATGCGACATGCCTTCCAACCTACTCAAACGAAAAATTCTACGCTGCTGCACAGGAAGCTGGCCAAGGATTTGATCGATTGTTTCTTTCAGTTCACTAAAATAGATTTTATCCTCAATATTGTTTTCAGAAGTATGTTCATTATTCGAGAGGTAATACTGATACTTACGCTCAACCACTCTCCTTTTCAGATGGTTATAAACTTTATTTACCGCTATCCGGAAAAGATAACTTTTTACCGATTTATCCACTTGCAGACTTTTACGGCTTTCCCAAACGCTCAAAAAAACATCCTGAAGAATCTCTTCGGCCTCACCTGTCTCTTTCAGGTATTGTAATATAAAATTCAAAAGTTGCCGGCTATATAAATCATAAAGACTTTTAAAAGCACCGATATCATCTGATTTTATCCGTTCAGTTAATTGATTATTATCGTATTTTGATTGTTCTGCCAAGGTAAATTAAACGGTTTTAGCGTAAACAAAAGTAGAATTTTTATATTATACTTGTCTAAAGTTGAACTTAAATTTAGATTTCGCAAAGTCTGACATTTTGGAGAAATTTTGTGTAAGTTTGAAAAAAATTAGTCATGAAAATAAAAGTTAAGAAACTTGTTCACGGAGTTTTCATCATCTTGTTAATACTTGGTTTTTCGTCTTGCCACAATCTTTTTAATGACGACGACGACCAGCCCGAAACGATATATCTTACTGACTATGAACTTGTCAAAACATATACCCCTATTGTAATAGAGGCAAGTTTAAACGCTTTTATTTCAAAATATCCGGATTTGGAATTCCTGAAGGAGAGAGCAAAATATGGATTCAAGGTTTATAAAATACAGTATAAAACGTCTTTTAAGGGGGAGCCGGTTTTAGCTTCCGGTATTGTTTCTGTTCCTATCGGGGAAGAATTCTTTCCCAGTATCAGTTATCAAAATGGCACCAATACCCTGCATGCAAATGCCCCATCTGTAAATCCAAACAATAATGAATTGTACCTGTTACTTGAATTTGTCGCCTCCACCGGCTTTGTTGTTTCCATGCCCGATTATCTGGGGTTTGGCTCGTCCGACAACATGTTTCATCCTTACCTTCACAAAGAATCAACCGTTCAGGTAGTACTCGATATGTTAAGGGCTGTAGAGGAACTGGCCACACTGAAGGGTTTTTCACTGAACGAAGAGCTGTATCTTACCGGCTACTCACAGGGTGGATGGGCTACCATGCAGGTGCAAAAAGCCATTGAGAATGAATTTTCAGGAGAATTTAACCTGAAGGCAAGCGCCCCCGCCGGAGGCCCTTACGATTTAAATTTTATAAACGAATACATCCTGAACAGGGAAACCTACCCGATGCCTTACTTCTTTGGTTATATGTTTGATAGTTACACCAACCTGGAAGCCATAACCACGCCCATTGATGAGGTTTTTAACTCACCCTACAATACTTTAATCCCGGTTTTATACGATGGCACAAAAAGTGGTGAAGAGATAAATGCAGAACTCACCACCAGCGTTAGTGAACTTTTCACCGCAAATTACCGTCAGAATTATAAAACCGATACGTCTTACTCCTCCATTCTGTCTACTCTCTCAGACAATAGTATAGAAGCCTGGAATACAAGCATCCCAACGCGTATTATACATGGTACTGCCGATAGTTTTGTACCGATGGATGTGGCGACTAATATTTACCAGAGCTTTTTAACAAAAGGAGTTAGTACGGACCGGGTACAACTGGTACCGATTCCTGAAACGGATCATATTGATGGAATTATTCCCGCAGGGTTGTTTTCAATCCAGTGGTTTTTGGAGCTAACTCAGTCTTCTGAATAACTATTCATTTGCTTCCTCGAAATCATCTACAATCTTTCGCAGACGTTTATTCTTCAAGGCTTTGGGATACACGTCAAACAAATATTTTATTTGGGTAAACTCTTGCTCCATGGCAACTTCCAGCATTGCAAAGGCTTCTTTTTCACGCTTACTTTCCAACAGAAGACTCACCATACGGTATTTAAGAAGGGAATCGTCACTTTTTTCCAGCCCTGATTCCAATACCCTGAGGGCATTCTCCAGTTCTCCAAACTTCAGAAAAATATCTACCCAGGTTAGCCATACTTCAGTATTCCCTGCTTCCAAATCAGCGGCTTTTACCAATGCCTTTTCCGCTTCTATCGGTCGGTTATTGTCATTGTAAACTTTAGCCAGCGTGATCCAGTATTCAGTATTGGAGTCATCAATATCCAGGGCTTTTTTTATAAAACCAATACTTTCTTTCCATTTCTTTTCCACCCACTTAATCAATCCCACACCAAACCAGGCAGTATCGTTTTCTTCGTTCAGCTTTATTGCTTTCTGATAATAGTGTTCTGCCTGATCATGGTCATCCAGGTTGAGATAACACTCTCCAATGTAACACCAGGCATCATCATTTTCAGGATCGAATTCCAGGTACTCTGTATATTTTTTTATCGCCTCCTCATACTTTCCTGCATTGGCATAGGCATTCCCAATGTTAAAAAGCGACTGGTCAAAATCCTCGTTTAAAGCCATCGCAAATTCATACGCCTCAACAGCCTTTTCAAATTCCCCGGCTTTATTGTACGAAATCCCCAGATTGAACCAAATGGAAAAGTTAAATGGGTCAATATCGAGGTAACGATTATAATAATCAATACTCTTTTGATATTCTCCTTCCTGATCGCTAAAGAAGCCTAAATCATACAATGCCATCTCATTCTCAGGATTCAGCTTCAGAGAACGTTCGAAATATTGAATGGCCTTTTTAATGTCGCCAGACTGCACATAGGCGGCGCCAATATGATAAAGAATATCATCCTTCTCCACGCCGGAATATTTCAATGCTTTTCTGAATGATCTTTCTGCCTCCCGCTCTTCACCCAGCACCAGCCAGGCCGAACCTTTCATCAGGTGAACATCCGGATTAGTCAACTCAACCTGCTCGGCCAAATCAAGATATTTGAGTGCATTCTGGTATTTTCCTTTGCTCAGTAAAACCTGGGCATATTTAAGTTGAAGCGGAACAGCTCCGGGGTGAATCTGAATTCCCTGCCGGGCTGCAATCTCCGAAGTATTAATATCTCCTTCGTCCAGCAGGTATTCCACAATACCTTCAAATTCAGAAACATCAAAATAACTCTTCCGGCCCGAGGCAAGCGACCGTTTGAAACGGCTAAGCGCTTCATTAATGTTCTCTTCACCGAAATAATGTCGTTCTTCTTTATTCATTCAATCTCAAAAATGAAACTGCGAAATTAACAATTCACACCGAATAAAGAAACCTCTCCTTTTTAAAGGTGTTGTTCCCTTAACAAATCGTTCACGGTCTTCACCGGATTGAACGTTTCAACAGGAACCTCCACAAAAAGGGTGTTCCAGTTGCTCATGGCTCCATTCCAAAGGCCAGGTAATTCCTGTGCCTTCAACTCCTTTCCGTCTTTCGATTTTTTGGAAATAAAACCGGTTGCAGGATCGGTAAATTCTGTCAGGTTATATTTTTCACCCTTGTAATTTTTAACACCACAAACCAAATCGACCGGATTAAAATGGGTGGCATTCTGCAAAATGTTCTGCTGCTGCACACTTTCCGGGTCAATCTGTGAACTTTCCACTATTTGCAGGGAAGTGGTGCCATCAGGGTTTTGGGAAAAAAACGGACCGCCGCCGGCTTCTCCCTCATTTTTGACCATTCCACACACCCGTAGCGGGCGATTATATTTTTCTTTCAGGTAATAATACAATTCCTCTTTTTCAGTATAATACTGATTCTCCGGAGGCTTTACATTCAATGTATTTTCCAAAAAGTTGGCAGCCTCTGCCAAAAAAGCACTTTCGAGAGCCACCGCATCCCTTTCGTTCAGTCGTTTTTGATACCTGAAAATTATTTCCTGAAACTTCAGCAACACACCTGCCAATGCTTTTTTGTAAACAATAGTGGGTTCCTTTAAATGGTCGGGAACCACGTTATCAATATTTTTGATAAAAATAATGTCGGCATCCAAATCATTCAGGTTCTCAATAAGGGCGCCATGCCCGCCCGGACGAAACAGCAAGCTGCCATCGGGTTCACGAAACGGTTCATTATTCAGGTCTACCGCAATGGTATCAGTAGAAGGCTTCTGCTGGCTGAACGACACATCGAAAGTGACGTTCAACTCCTTTTCATACGTTTCTTTTACTCGCTCCAGAATCTCTTGAAATGCCTGTAAATGTTCCGGTGAAACGGTAAAATGAAGCCTCACCACATTTTGATTGTCTTTCGCATAATGCGCTCCTTCAACCAGATGTTCTTCAAACGGGGTGCGTTCTCCTTCAGCGTACTTATGAAATTTAAGTAACCCTTTGGGCAGGGAGCCGTAATTCAATCCTTTTTCATTCAATAAATATTCAATCCAGCTTCTGCAGTTTTTCTTCTCATCATTTTTACCGGCAACTTTCTCTAAGTCAGAAAAAAATGCAAATTTTTCCTTGTTCACGAGAAACTGCCTTGCAGAAGCGTTTTTTATGAGTGTTTCATCGGGGTTATCTGTTTTTTTACAATCTTCCAGCGCTTCGAACAATGCTTTGAACATACGGCTGGCGGCACCCGATGCCGGAACGAATTTGAGTGGTTCGATTCCAGCAGCCATCCCCTGCTCAAATCGTTCACCGCTTTCAGCGATCCCTTTTTCATCAAGTTGTATTATCCCGTTCCCGGTAGTTGCAGCGTCATCAATCTTCAGAAAAGGAAATCCCTTTCTGAAATTTTCAATCTGACCTTCCACCACCTCAAGCCGGCTACCACGTTGTTGTATTTGAACTTTATCTTTTTGAGAAAACATATTTTTCTGTTTTGAATCCATTTTTAAAAATAAAAATAAGATTTAGTATAAAAAACTTTAACGGACATTGTTTCGACACAAACTCGTAATATTTTTCAACATATACGAAAATGACAAGAAACGAAGGCTTTTAAATTTTTAATATATACGCGGGCAAACCGTATGGTTTAGGAAAAGTAAATGACGACCGCCGAATTTTCAGTAATTTTGTTTTTCAATATTGAGATAATGAAGCAACAAACATATACTTGGGGCCACACAAAACGATACAATGATTTCCCAACGTACTTTCGAAGTCTGTTTTCGGAACGGGTACAAAAGGTGTCGGTGGATGCCGGTTTTACGTGTCCCAACCGCGATGGGACAAAAGGACGCGGAGGCTGCACTTACTGTAACAATAAAACCTTTAAACCCACCTACTGCAATCTTGAAAATTCTGTAAGCCACCAGGTACAGCAAGGTATCCGGTTTTTCGAAAAAAAGTACAAATCGATGCGTTTTCTTGCTTATTTCCAGGCCTACACCAGTACCTGGGCCCCGTTGGAAAACCTGATTCCTCTTTACGAAGAAGCACTACAACATCCCAAAATAGTGGGACTGGTAATTTCTACGCGACCCGATGCAGTAGACGAAGCCCTGCTGGATTACCTGGCAGAATTAAGCCAGAAGGTTTATGTAATGGTAGAGTTTGGTCTGGAGTCTCACCTCAACCAGTCGCTGGAAAAAATAAACCGCGGACACACCTTTGCCGATTCGGTTTGGGCACTGGAACAAACGTCCCAAAGAAGCATTAACAACTGCGCACACCTCATTTTAGGATTACCTGGCGAGACCCGCTCCGACTGGCTGGATCAGGCCCGGGTTATTTCACAGCTTCCCGTCAAAAATCTGAAGCTTCATCAGTTACAAATCCACAAAGAAACGGTTTTGGAAAAACAGTACCTCCAGACCCCGGAACAGTTCCAACTTTTCACTGCAGATGAATATATTGAACTGGTGGTGGATTACCTCGAACTGCTCAATCCTAAAATTATAGTAGAACGGTTCATCAGCCAGGCTCCTCCCGGAATGCTCATCGCCCCCAAATGGGGTTTAAAAAATTTTGAGTTTGTGGCCAAAGTAGAAAAACGGCTAAAAGAACGGGATACCTGGCAGGGCAAAAAAATCAGCAAACGCGCCAAACCGGACTGAAAAACATCATTTTAAAACGTTCACAAATTCATCGGGAGATATTTCAGCCAGTGTATTTTTAATAAGGGTAATCAGATAATCACTCCAGTTTAAATTTGGGATAACATTTAAAGCGTTTAAAAAACGTGTCCTGTTATTCTGTAACTCTTTAACAATAAACAAAAAAATCTCCTGATGCTCTTTAATATTGTTTTGGAGTAACAACTCAGCGATACTGCTTACTACCTGTCCATAAAGCTTATCTTTTGACCTGAAATAGTAATGAATGGTCCCTTTATTTACTTCTGCATCAAAAGCAATCTCACGAATAGTTGTTCCATAATATCCGTATAACACAAATTTTTTTCGTGCAACATTTAATATCTTCTCTTCAGTTGTCATTCAAAAGCATTTGTTCCTTTTCTGTTGTCATCCTAAAACGAATAATACTTAACTGGTAGCTGAAGTACAGTTGCTACAATTTAGCATCATTTTGAAATATCTTAAAAAAACGATAAGTATAGAACTCGAATAAGGTGGGTTGCAAAATCACCATGCCAAGAATCTGATTCACCATTTTTATAGAAAAACACTTTCTCGTTTATGGGAATTACATATAAATAACATTTACCCGAATTGTCGTATCTGATTTCAAAATAATTCCGGCATCAGTGAAATTGGGATTATTAAATATCCCAATGGATTCATAGTTGGAAAACCCAACACCTTCTTTGGGTAACATTAAGCCCTTCTTTATTTTTCCATTCTCATCTTCGTCGTGCAAAATATGAACCGCATATTTTCCGGAGGGCAGGTTTTCAAAAGTTACGAAAGAAAATCCGTCCTCAATTTTTGCTGTCAGTTTTCGGTAATAATTCTTATAATTTTCATCAGGAAATGAGTTTGGACTATTATACAATGCAAATTGCACAATACCTTTCGAGTTTCGCAAATTGTCTGCTTCAATGGTCAGCGAATATTTTCCTTTTTCCGGGAGGGAGAACGAAGAAAAAAGAAAAACACCCCACAGTAACCCAACAATCAAAATTATGT
Organism: Mariniphaga sediminis; assembly: GCF_003573545.1. GTDB lineage: Bacteria > Bacteroidota > Bacteroidia > Bacteroidales > Prolixibacteraceae > Mariniphaga > Mariniphaga sediminis. The sequence goes on from NZ_QWET01000002.1 coordinate 14,107, forward strand.
TTCTCATTTTTAATATACTTTTTTAATAAATCCTAATAGATAATTACATGTATTTTCTCTTATTCGTTACTATTCAGCATTTTCAGGTTAAGTTTATAACCATTGAATGGCACCTTAAAGAAGAGACGATAAAGAACCGGCACAAAAAGCAGGGTAATCATGGTTGCAAAGAATAGCCCGAAGATAATGGCCAGCGTAAGTGGCTCCCACAGTAAATCACCTGAAAACCACAACGGCAACATTCCCATAGAAGTGGTAAGCGTGGTGAGTATTACCGGTCTGAACCGATTGTTGGCCGCTTTTAAAATAGCATCGCGTCTGTCCACATCAGGTTTTTCTGTAATTTCCACATCAATCCTATCGATAAGAATAATGGAGTTGTTCACCACTATCCCGGCGAGGGCAATCACTCCCAGCACCCCGAAAAAACTCACAAAAGAACCGCCGATAAACCACCCGGCCACCACTCCAATCATTCCCAACGGAATGGAAAGTACAATGATGGTAGCTTTACGAATGGAATTAAACTGAAGCACCAACAGCAGCACAATAATAAAAAACGCCAGAGGCAGATTGGCAAAAATAGCCCCCAGGTTCTCGGCTTTGTCTTCATCTTCACCTCCCAGTTCATACTCGTAACCCAAGTCCCATGTCGTTTTCTGCTCATCCATCCACGGTCCAATGGCCTCAAAAATGTCAGAAGCATTGTAGCCGGGTTCCAGATAAGCTCCCACGGTCATGGTTCTTTTTAAGTCTTTCCTTATCACTTTACCAAATTGCCAGTCAACTTCTACATTGGCCACCTGCGAAAGCGGCACATTCTGATTTCTGGCCGGGGAATAGATATTGAATGCCTGCACTGTTTCAATGTCGTGCTCGTCGCTGTTTTCATTTTTCAGAAAAATGGGAATCTGTTCATCAGCCTCAAAGAAATCGCCTATTTTCATGCCCGACAATCCGGCGTTCAGCGCCAAAGCAATTTCCATGTTGGTTAAGCCGGAGCGTTGTGCTTTATCGGGATCGATACTCACCACCAGCTTTTTAATTTTCGGTCCCCAGTTATCGGTAATATTTTTGGCCCCTTCGATGGTTACCAGCTTCTCTTTCACTTTTTCAGAAATTGCTGCCAGCGTTTCAGGATTGCTTCCTGATATCCGGATCTCCACAGGCGTTCCGGAGGCACCGGCACCTGTTAGCCGGTTCACGCGAATATCGGCATCGGGGATATGGTAAAAGCAAAAACTATCCACTTTGGCAATAATGTAATCGTTGTCTCTGTCACCGGTGGTATTGAGCAACATGTGGGCGTAGCTGGAGTTGGCCTCATTTTTAAAATAACCCAGATCGTAAGGTTCAGGCCCTTCGCCAATAAATGAAGAGAAATCCAGCACACCAGGATTTTGTTTTCCTGTTTCAGAGTTGACAATAAGGTTTTCCAGAATATAATCACCAATACTGTTCACCGCTTGTTCGGTATATTCCATCTGCGTACCTGAAGGAAACTTGATATCCACGGTAACCAGGTTCCGATCGCTGTCAGGAACCAGCTTAAAAGGCAGAAACTGCACCAGGGACACCGCTACAACAAACAATACCAAAATGAACCCCAGAAAAAGAAATGGTTTCTTCAAAACCCGGAAAAGTAATCTGTTGTACCACAAATTCAGTTTCTGCATATTCCGGTCGATAAAATTCTCCTTCTTCTCCTCATTTCGGACTTTTATTTTAACAATAAGCACAGCAAGTAGTGGAATAAAGGTAAAGGCAAGGAACCAGGAAGCCAGTAAAGTTGTACTTACCACCCAGAACAATTGTGAAGAGATTTCACCCATTGGGGTACGAGCCAGGGCAAAAGGCAAAAAGGCCGCGGAAGTGGTAAGGGAAGAAATAAGTAATGGAATAAGTAAAATTTTCCCGGAATAGACACTTGCTTCAAATGCCGAAAGCCCCCGTTTCATACTAACCATTATAGATTCGGAAATCACAATACCGTTATCCACCAGCAGCCCCAATGAAATGATAAGTGCTGCCAGCGAAACCTTGTTAAACCCAAGATGGAGAATTTCAAGAAAGAAAAAAGAAGTAAGAATGACCATTGGGATAAGAAGTGCTACCAGTGAACCCGTGCGAAACCCCAGGAACAGAAGCATTACTGCCAAAACAATGAGGATACTTTGCGCCAGGTTTACCAGAAAGTCGTTCACCTGCCCGTGCACCACCTGATCCTGCGAAGCCGATCGCACCACTTCTACCCCCAGTGGCAGGTTGCTGTTTATCCGGACCAACGCCTCGTCAACCTCTTCACCCAACCGCACAATATTGGCCCCGTCCTTTAGTGAAATGAACAGGGCAACAGCCGGCTTACCGTTAATTTTTACCAGTTTTTGACGAGGAGTGATGTAATCGCGGTAAATACGGCTGGTAATATCTTCCAGATAAACCGAAGTCCCGGCAGAAGTTGGGATCAATATCTTTTGAAGGTCTGCAATGGTTTCAAAACTCCCCGATGGCTCCAGCACAATACGCTGGCGGCCCATGTTAATTTCACCCCCCGGATAAAGGATGTTTGTAGCCGAAACAATATTCCGAAGTTTCATAGCATCCAGTCCGTAATGAGCCAATTGTTTATCGTCAAACTCAATAAAAATACGCTCTTCCTGTACACCCCCGTATTTAATTTTGGCCGCATCCGGAAGCAGCAAAAGCTCATCGCGCACATCTTTTGCATAGTCTTCCAGTTTGTTATATGAAACACCATCACCTGTGACACCAAGGATTATTCCAAATACGGTTCCAATGTCCTCGTCTTTCACTACCGGGCCAAAAATACCCTGCGGAAGAACCGGTTTTAAATCTTCCACCTTGTTGCGCAGGGTAGTCCATACAGACTGCAACTCTTTTCCATCTACAGTAGTAACCAGTTCAACCGTAATTACCGACAACCCGGGCCGTGATTCACTGGTAATGGTCTTCACCTCCGCCACTTCGCGAATAATCTCTTCCAGCGGCTCTGTAACCAACGCTTCCACCTTTTGCGGGTCGGCACCGGGGAATTGCGTAACTACGCTGGCTATCCGAACCGTATAGGGAGGCATGCTGTCGCGTTCCAACTCAAAGTAGTTGCCGATTCCGATAATGGCCACCACCAGAATGGCGATGAGGGTTATCCGGCTGTTATTTAATGTAACTTTTGTAAGATTCATAATAAACTAATCAAAAAATGACGGTTCTATTTTTCCTCACCAAGTAGTTTCACCTTCCGGCCATCATATAAAAAGCTCAGGCCTGCAGTTATCACTATCTCCCTGCTTCTCAACCCATCTAATACTTCGTACCCACCGGCTTGCAATTCCCCCAGTCTAACCTTTCGTTTTTCAGCAACATAAATCTCTTCCTCATTGATTTTGGTTGCCACATACACAAAATCGCCCGTTTGGTCATGACCAACGGCGTCGGAGGCAATGACTATCCCATACCCTGATTGCTTCTCTTCATGCAGGGAAATCTCCACGGTACCGGTCATTCCCGGGAATAAACGGACACTGGGTTCAGCTAAACGAACAATAACCGGATAGGCTGAGGCATTGGGGATACCGGGACTTACTTCAGTAATAATCCCCTGAAAAACTTTTTCAGGAAATGCCCCAAACTGTACTGTTACCTCCTGGCCTCGCTTGATTTGGCTGATGAGGTTTTCCGGCACAGCTGTTTTTACCTCCAGGCTGTTTACTGCAGCCAGCACCACAACAGGATGCCCCGAACCGGTCATTTCGTTTTCTTTTGCCATTACGGAAGAAATCACCCCATCAAAAGGCGCTCTCAAAAACGTATACTCCAGTTGATTTCGTGCAGCGTCGAGTTGAGACCGGGCAGTTTTCACCATACTTTCAGCCGACTCAAACTGCGTTTTTGCTTTTTCATAATCGCTCAGGGAAACATTATTGTTCACATACAGATTTTCAACCCGCAAAAAAGCCGACCTGGCAGCGGCCAACTGGGCTTTTGCGCTTTTAAGGGAAGCCTCTGCTTTATTGTAACTGATGCGATAGTCGGTAGTATCCAGACGGGCCAGCAAAGTTCCGCGTTTCACCGTATCGCCCATGTCAACAGTTACCTGCTTGATCAAACCGCCCACCTTGAAACTCAGTTTTGCCTCTGTAGCTGCCCGGGTTACCCCCGAAAACGATCGTACGTTTTGGTTAATATCCTTCCCTGCTTCCTGGTAAAAAACCGGACGAATAGCTTCTTTCTTTTCTTCTTTCCTTCCGCAACCGGACAGCAGCAGGGCACCTAAAACGAATATTTGTATCTTTATTTTCATAGTTCTTTTTTTATTCTTGAGTTAAATAATTTAATAGTCGATTGGCATACTGTACCCTTTCGGAGTCATCCTCCAAAAAGGAAAAATTACCTTGAAGCCGTTCTGTATTAACATAATCCAGAACGTACTGGTAACGTGCCCCCAACGCCATCTGCCGGGTTTGTATCATCACACTTTGCGCATCGGTAAGCTGCGCTACATTGGCCATTCCCTGTGCATAGGCGTCCTGAGTGGCATGAAAGTTTTCTTTGGCAGCACGGGCTGCGTTTTCGGCCAGTTCCATTTCACGGTATGAGGTCTGAAGGAATTGCACATTGGAGCGGATCCCCATTTCCAGCTTATTCAGCAAATCTTCTTTTTGCCATGCAATCTTCTCCTGCTCAATAGCTGCCTTTTGTATTTCATTTTTTTTTCTGCCCCCCTCAAAAATGGGAATACTCACGCGAAGGCCCAGATTCCAGGTAATATCGTCTGGTGGCGGAGGAACGGGTAGTTGGGGATTACGAATAACCCCTTCCCGGACAAATGCCTGATCGGCGCTCCCTACAAGTGCCACTTCCGGCAAATACATTTGCCGGATCTTCATTAGTTTTTGCCGGTCAACTATCTCTCCGGCAGTTGCCAGTTGTTCCAATTCAGGAGAATAAGCCATCATTTCGTTCATGAGAAAATCCGCATATTTTTCGGACAATAACGGATTGCTGAAATAAAAATCCAGAATATGCTGATGTTGTAAAATGGTTTTACTGACATCCACCGAATCAGGGGTGGCAATGCTATTCCCCACAGGCTGATCAAGCTGTTCGTTTAACCGATACATGGCTGCCTTATACCGTGCTTCAGCATCATTTAAATCCATCTTACCAATGTTCAGTTCACTGATCCATCGATTGACATCCGAAACACTGCCCTCACCGCTTTTCTCTTTTGCTTTGGACAGTTCCAGATTTTGGAGTGTGGCACCTATGTTTTCATTTTTTATTTGAAGGTTGTTTTTGGCAAACAACAATGAAATATAGGCCTCCGAAACATTGAGTACAATATCAAGTATTGTTTGCCTGTTGCTCTGTTTTGCATTTTCGGCCATCAATTTCTTCAGGGCAATGTTTGCATAGGCCGCTTCAGAATAAATTATCTGCTTCAACGACACAGAGCCAGTAATGGTAAACTCCCCTTTCTGTCCCATAGCAGATTCCACCAAATTCTCACTCAATTGAACAGCGGTTCCTGAAGCTTCTATCTGCGGCAAAATATTGGCTTGGGCAATACGAATGTCCTTTTCAGCTATCCGCAAGTCCTGGTCGGTTATTTTTCCCTGAAGGTTGTTTTCCAATGCCAGGGCAATGGCCTTGTGCAAGGTTAATTCTTCCCCCGGTATTTTAGACACATTCAGCAAAATGGCATTGTCAAGTTCATCCCATTGGGGGAAATGGCCCGTTAACCGCAAACCTTCCATGTTTATAATTGGATTCCGCTCTGGTTTATCTGTCACGGCCAAAACATCATACAGGCTGTTTTCTTCAGTGGCCTTTACAACCCTTACGGCCACCTGCCGGGCTACCTGCTGAAAAGCACGCGAAGGAGTGAAAGTTATGGTGGCGCCACGTTCGAGGTAAGTTGATCCGGTTACTGATAAAGAAGGAATACCCTGTTCATTCAAACCGGAAAAAATCTCCGTTATGGCCGTATCAGAATGCTGAATTAAAGGAAAAACCATGGCCGCATCGGTTCCAACCGGTAATTGCTCCAGCGGGTTCTCATTTTTCTCAACCGGTATAAATGAAACAGTAAATGAATTTTCATTACCCGTTAAATAAGTATCTATAACACGAAATTCGGAATAGAGGGCGTGGGGAATAATAACTGCAAGGTTACTGAATTCAAAAATACGGGCAAAAGAATGCATGTCTTTTTTCAGCTGGATAAACGATTCAATCCACGAAAAATGCAGCATATCCGAATTTTTACCGGATTGCGCCGGCAGCTCTTGCAACTCCGGGTCTAAAACAGTAGCGGCAATTACCGGCTTGGAATAAACGGGAAGCCTGGCCGCCGCTTCGGAAGAAAGAAATCCCAGTGTAACCACTACATCCACCTCCGGATCTTGTAAAAAGTCCTGCAGGCTTTCTGTGGCTCTTGATGGCTGCCAGTTCGCACTCAGTTCTTTAAAAATAGCCCCTTCCCCTGCATTGGCAAGGGCTTCAATTTCGGTTTTTACCTGTCGGGATAGTAATTCAAATTCTTTCCCCCATGCATCGGCAACAATACCCACATTAACCGGCTGAGAATAAAGCACCAACGGATAAACAAACAAGATAAAAACAGTACTTAAAATAATAGATATTCGACTCATATTAAATAAATTAATCTGCGATTGATTGGTATTTCCGGAGATCGCGAATCATCTTTTCGGCCAGTTGCATATCATTCATTAATACCTGAAAACTGTTAAGGATTTTTCGAACCAGAATTTTGGTTTCCGCATGGATTATAAAAATATTTTGTGCTTTCCCCCGATCGATTAACCTGGTAAGATAACCTTTGGCCACTCCTTTAATGCGCGATATAATTTTTTCAGCGCCGTTGTATTTCCGATGCAAATCTTTATCGAAAATCACGGTAAGGTAATACGGTTTTTGTTTAAATAACTGATACAAATGCCTGAAAAGCATTTCAAACTCTGCAGCAGGAGCGTCCTGTGCGGAGGCAGTTTCATCCACAATTTCTTTCAACTCTTTTTCCAGCTGCAATAAAAGCTGTTCTAAAATTTGCTCCTCATTCCTGGCCAGGGTGAAAATATCGAACCCCAGCGCCCCTGATTGGTCTGAAAGCTTTCTGAAGCTGAATGCCGGTGGTCGGTTTTCAGCGGGAAATCTTCCACTTGATTCAATTGCCCGTTTTTCTGTTTTTATATCCATGTCTTTCAATGTTAATTAATACTCACTAACTTCTTTTATACAAAAAATACATTTCATTCGTTTTCAAGAAACACACAAAGTTAGTTAATGTTTACTAACAAACAATTAAATTAATAATTTTTACCGTTATTTTTTAGAAATTAAGAGTTTAACTGCCTGAACTAATTGGGTTCCTTCCTTTTCCAGGTTGAATGCAAAACCGGCAAACTGCCATTTTTTTACAAAAAGCCGCAGGGTACCCATTATGAAAACAACCAGGTGGCCTGCATCAATATCAGTCCTGATCTCATCTTTCTGCTGCCCTTCTTTTAAAATGGCGAGCAATGTCTGGTTGTTGTGCTCAATTACTTCTGAAATTTTACTTATAAGCTTTTCTTCATTCCGGAAAATTTCTTCTGAAAATATTACCGAGGCCAGCGACGGTTTTTGGGCAAACGAGTGAAAATGTTTCTCAAACAAACGTCCTATTTTATCCACGGCTGGTTCACTTGAATTCCTTTCTGATTCAAATATCTTGCTGGTATTACTTTTCAGCATGTCGAGCACAGCAATTAAAATCTGTATTTTATTTTCGAAATGCCGGTAAATGGCCGGCTCGGTAATGCCCAGTTTTTTCGACAGGTTTTTAATGGTTAATCCCTGAATACCCTTTTCATTGATTAATTCGAGGGCCGTTTCAATTATTTCCTGTTGCCGTTCAGTATGCATAATCTCCTATTTTACGATTCAAAATTAGTTTATAATTACTAACTGCCAATAGTTTTAAAATTTTTCCAAACAATTCACAGAAAGGTTTCCCAACCCTTCTTTTCCTTTCCTACAATATTTCCATCCGCGCACTTTCAATATTCTTATCAGTTCGCGGTTTAATACCCCATGGGCTACCACCACAGCCAAATCATTTTGGAGGGCAAATTTTACCAGTTCATCCGTAAAAACATTCAGCTCTTTCAAACGTTCCCTGTAGCCATTTTTTTCTCCCGGATTTATACCAGCCATCCAGGAAATTCGAGAAACAAAAAGCCACCCTTTTACGGGAAATTGCAAAACAGGTACCGGTATCACCGGGTAATCAAGTTCGGTCAATACACTGTCAGCTTTTAATACTGCATGTTGGCCAAAAAGTATTTCACCCGTTTTCAACGCCCGGGACTGCGGGCTGCAAAATACCGTATCCAAACTTTCATGATTCTTTATTCTCCGCAGCACCTTGTCCGGATCAAATGCCTTTATACCAGCAACATTGTATGTTTCTTTGTATTCCATCGTTTTTTTTGAGGTTCCCCAGCCCGGTTTTTTCAAATCAACTGCAGCATGTCGGATAAGATAAATTTTAGGATTTCCCCGGAGGGTTGTTCCTGTAAGTAATAATAGGGCAAAAATAATTTTCGTCATTATATTTAAAACTGGTAATTCACAGAAAAAACAAACAGCCTGTCATCGGAACTGGCGGCATACGAAACACTTCCTACGGCCATATCGAAGGGAGAAAACCATAACCCCAGGCCGGTTCCGTTGTGCCATTTTTTTGAATTCTCCCCTTCAAGCCAAACCCTGCCCACATCGTTAAAAAGCAGTACCCCCGCCGTGCCGTTGAGCAGGTAGGTTTGAAAATGCTTCATCCGGATGCGCACTTCCGCATTCAGGTAAAGCGATGCATCCCCATAAAAACGATTTTCCCTATACCCGCGCAAATTATCCGTTCGCCCCAATGTGGCTGCTTCATGGAAAGTATAATCCCCAAACAATTTTTCACCACCAACCCGGATGGCATATACCACACGTGGCCGCTGTGAGAAGCTGAAGTAATTCATCCAGTCGCCGGAAAGTTTCACAAAATTTTTTGCGCTTTTATTGAGTCCGGAAAAATAACTTCCCCTGGTTTTCAGGTACATTCCCCGGGAAGGAAAGATGTTGCTGCCCGCAAACTCCTCCTCGGTTTTCCGTTCCATGTCCGCCAATGTATTCCATTCATAGTTGAAATGAGCACCGAGGTATGCATGGGCTGCCAGGTCTTCTGCCGCCAATCCACTTTCGGGCCGGGCAATAAAACGTCCGGTGGTTTGCTCTGGATCGATAAAATGGTAAAACACTCCCGGACCTGCTTTATGACGCTGGTCTTCATCCAGCTTCTTCACAAAATCAATCTCCGCTAATAAACGACGCATACGTAGGCGATAATACTCTTTATCAGAGCGCGAAACCTCCCATTCCGTTTCGTTTCCCATACCAAAGTAGTTTCCGGCATATTCCGGAGAATTATAATATGTACTCAAATTTATTTCCACGCGCCGTAACGGAAAGTTTTGCTGCGTGCGGAAATGAATATTAAAGGCGCTGCTTGCCAAGGCATAATTTCCCAAAAATTCGTACCGTTGCTGCCGGTACCTTGAGTATTTGGTAAAAACCGGGCCGCCTCCCATAAAAATGCCGTCATCGGGGTTGTAGCCGGAAAATATCCCCGGATAAACCATATTGTATTCAAAATGTTCCCTGTCGTATTCCAATGCTTTGGGAGCGTACTGGTTTTTCAGTCTTCTATGAAGTATGGGTGAAATCCTGGTACTCTTTTTATCGTAAACTGAAATTTTCTTAGAATTTAGCACTTCCCCTGAAATGATCTGGTCTTTATCCTTCCCGCCAATGATATTTATTTCCGTTTTTAAAGAATAATTTCCATTCATTTCAAACTGGTCATCTCCGCCCAACCCATAAAGGTGAATTTTTCCGGTCTCAGCCCCATAAAATTTACGGTGATAAAATCTACGGCCTTTCTGCCCGTTCTCTTTACGCGTATATCCTGAAATCTGAAAAAGCGTGTCTGAAAGCGTCAGGATTTCGAAATAATCAGACTCCGATGTTCCGGTAATGCTGACTTCCTTTGCCAGCGACAGGTAAAGCTTGCGGGCCATGGATTCCAGGTTTTCAATCCGGGCTCTCAGGATACGGGCCGTTTCAGCCCCACATAATGGATAAACTTCGCGGGGAAAAGAGTGCATGGCCTCATTTATTTTTTGAGGAGACAACAAAACCTGCAGCGAATCGATTTGCCGAAGCCAGGCTTCCCAACTACTTTGTGTAAGAAAGAAACGATCAAAATAACGGGCGTTGAATGATTGTCCGTCCATATTCTCCGTATATTCAGTAAACCCCTGTATTTTAGGAATCAGCCACCGTCGCGCAGCAATCCATGGAATAACACCATCATTGACAAAAAATGCCTGGTCACGGTCACGCGGAACGGGTTTATAAACCGTTTGTCCATTTGTTTCAAAACCGGCCCATCGCCACTGATCTTCGTGACGATCCCAGTCATTTATTACCATGTCAAACAGACGGGCGCGCAGCACCGCATCTTCATCAACCAAATGAATGGAGGAAGCAGTGATTTTTTCCATCACTTTTGCAGTGGAAATAATGTTATCCGAATACCCGAAACTTACCACATCGCTGAGGTCTCCATCGGGGCGTTCCTCGAACAAAAACAATTTCCCGGCCACATCATGCCGGTAAATACCAAACCGTGTGTCATCGGGCACGTATACCAGTTCCGGATTCGTATGAAAGACTCCCGCATATTCTGCCAGCGAAGCCACCACCGGAGCTGCGTAAGGATTAGACGCCGAAATCTGATCCTGCACTAAATCCAGGGCAAAGGTTTTATTCAGCTCCTCAGGAACAGCACCTTCCACATTTTTTTCGATGGATCGGAGTACATACTCCCTACCACCTTTGTCTTCCAACCGCAATGAAAAGGTTTGCTGTCCTCCACCCCGTTTTACAATTTTCAGTCCTCCTTTTTTTTCACCGATATCAAATACCGGTACCTTCACCGGAGTAGCCCACACATCCCGGTAATTTTCACCCAACCAGGTGTACCTCCGCTTCGAAATATTATATTTTTCACTGGCAACCGCAATCACGCTGTCTCGCAACTGCACTTTAACAGCAGAACCATGTATGCTTCCGGTAAAATCTTTTTCATAAATAACTTTACTAAAAATCGCTTTGTTAGAATTAAAAAAAGTAAGAGAACATGCACCTTCCGGAGAGAAAGAGAGTTGCGCAAAACCTTTTTCCGCTGAACCAAACCCGGGTAAATTCTTTCGCACATGCTCCCCTTTTTGCCAGGAACCTGAAATTATAAAATGGGAATTGTCCTGCAGAAAATACTGCATATTGGCTTCTCCTGCAGAAACATAGGCTACATCCGGGTATTTCCTCAAAATTGAAAGTAACCCATTCCTAAAATCCTTAAAGTCGGGATGCTGGTTGTCGTAACGGGTACCTGGAAATTTTCGGTAAAAAGTGTAAGGCAAATGCGCGAACCACTGCCCAACCGAAAAATAACCACTGGTATTTCCATAACTTTTCAGGGAATGGTGGCCGGCTATTACTACATGCTTACCGGAATAATGCCGGCGGATGGCATCCTCTATCAGAACAAGCACATCACGATGGGTTTCGATTCCACATTTACTAAAGCGACGGTCGTATTTATGCACCCACCACCAGGTGTCAATCAGAATAATGACAAGGTGATTGGAAAGCACTACTTCAAATGGGCCGGGACAAGCTACTTCTGGTGAAAAAACCGGATTGTCCCATTCTTCAGGTAATAATTCATTCCATTTTTTAATAAAGTCCTTGCCTTCACGGGAGCCACCTGCCCATTCTGCTTTACCGGGAGCAATCAGTAAGGGTTGATTCTTATCGGGCAATAATTCATGGGAAATTTGACCGGTTTGGGGATCTACGGCATTGCCTGCCAGCAAAACGGCATAACCTTCCTGCATTCCAATCTGCCTTTTCCACTGTTTTAAAAGGTCATTTTCTGTATTTACCCCGAAAGTATTTCCGGAAACAAAAACGTTGAATACTTTTTCTTCCTGAGCATAAATGAAACTCCCCTGGTACAGCAAAAGCAAAAGAAACCAATATTTTTTACCCCCTCTCATTTGACTATTCAGATAAACACATACAAAAATGCACTCACAGTAATTACAAGCCCCACCATAAATACACTATACGCCCAGCTCAGCAACCGGTATTTTCTTGCCAGCACCTTTCCCAGCGAATATTGATCCTTGGTAAGGGTAGCATAGAGGTAGGGATCATCGTTAATCATCTCGCCAATCGCCCATTCGTACTCTGGCAAATCCATGTTGTAGAAATTCCCGAAAAAAAGTAGGTTCACCTTCTGTTGCCTGATATCTTCCCGTGTAAACTTCCCTGATGAAATATTGGGACGGGTGGAAAGGATAGCCAGAACAATGGTAGACAAACTGAACAGGATAAAAATAATAGTAGGGGCAACAATTGCCGGTTCCTGTTTAAACCTGCTCACCAGAGTTGCCAGGGCCAGCGAAATGATGATGCCGTTCAGCGAAATAAGAATGTTGGATTTATTATCGGCAATGTGGCTAAGATTTATCTGGTTTCGGGCAGTTAGTTTAAACATGGAATCCACCCCACGTGAGTAACTTTTTGACTTTGCAGCTTTCATTTTTGCCCTGGTATTCCGCCTGGCAATACGTTCTTTAAGCAATTCAAGATTCTTTTGCTTTGGTTCATCCAGGTTCTCTTTACAAAAAATGGTGTTCCAGTCATGCGCTTCAAATAACTGAACCGATTCCATGTCAAAATCGGCTTTTTTAATATTGCGAATACCTGCATTCTTTTGTTCCTGCCGGAGTTTTTCTGCCTGCTCTAAATAATTCTCCCGGGACAGATGCATAAAGTCGGCATCACAAAGCACTTTAGCCACCCGACTTTCAGGCTTCTGGGGAAAAGCTGTGGCCAGAATACTTTCCACAACGACTGAACAAATATTCTCATCCACATTATGGCGTTCAAGAAATTTAGCCGCTATTTTTGCGCTTTCCTTTTCATGACCCTTGTATCTTTTCAAATAACCCACATCGTGAAACCATGCCGCTACCTGTAAAATGTTCATTTCCTCTACCGGAAGTTTTTCCTGTGTACCGATAAAAACGGCATTTTTTACTACATCCTGCGTATGGTTCAGCATATGGTAAGCATACCCGTCAGGAGTCTCTCTTTCCAGGAGGCTGGTGATAAGCTTTTCGGCATCACCAATCATTGTTTCATTAATTTTCATCCGTTTTATTTTTTATGGAGACAAATACCTGCCTGGCACAGACAGGGAATTCACATGAGTTCTGATTATTCTCAATTCATTAAGATCTCACATCCTGTTCTTTTCTTGTTCCTGGTTTTTACATTTTTCATTAAAAACATACAATAAAACCGGTAGGCGGATTCCTTTCACCCGAACCGGTTCCCGGGGCATAAACACAGCTTTTATTCCCTCTTCAAGCTCCCTGAAAATTTCACCGGAAATGATTAGCTGCGAATGCCAGCGCTTGTTCAATTGTTCAATACGCGAAGCCATTATTACCACATTTCCGGTAATGGAGTACTGTTTGCGTACCGCTGAACCAATATTTCCGATAACTGCTTCGCCATAGTGCAGGCCAATTCCAATTTTAGTATCCGGAATGTTTCCAGCCTTGTTTTCCTGCCTGACTTTTTGCAGTATATCAATGGATGCCAACACGGCATTTTGTGCCACATTACCCTCCGAAACCGGAGCTCCGAAAGTGGCCATAAATCCATCACCCAAAAACTGGTTGATAACACCATTGTTACGCTGCACGCTGTCGATCATAAAATGAAACAGGCTGTTCAGGTAGGCTACCACCTCCTCGGGTGAATGCCCTTCCACAAAAGGTGTAAAGTTTCGGATGTCAAGAAACATCACACATACATTTTTCCGGGTACCCGAGAGTTCGTCTTTCTTTTGAAGAATACTGCCGGCAATTTGCGGTGAAATTTGCTGTCCAAAAAGGTCGATAACTTCATTCTTCTCTTTGATATGTTCCCAGGAAACCCTGATTTTCTTTTTAATTACATCGGCCACAAACCCTGCGGCAATTCCCGAAATAAGCAGGATTATTCCCTGTCCGAGGTATTGCATCCCGGTTAAATCAGGATGAAAATAGTCGGTAGGCTGAGTACTAAAAACCGTGGAGTAATAAACCGAAACCGCTACAAATTCAAACGCTGCCAGCGCCCCGGTAAAAAATGAAAGTCGAAAATCAAGCCGCAAGGTGGAAAGTACGATGAACAAAAAGTAGGTAAGCGTGGCCGGAGCCTGAAGTATAACAATTTGTCCTGAATGTTCGACAATAAAAATGAACAGCAACGTAAGCAGGGTTATTTCCGAAAAAGCGTTGAGGTAACCAAACACATTACGGTGGTGAAAAAACACCCGCACTTTTTTCCTGATGAAATAGTGCACTACCGATTCGTAAATAATAATCAGCACCGCAAAAATAAGGATGGCATAAATGGCAATATGGGAGTTGAAAAGTGAAAGATACCGGTTGCTGTAAAAGAAATAAATTACCATCAACAAAATGGCCTCAAGCCCCAGCATTCCAATTAAAATAAGCGCACGAAGACGTTCGCTGCCCGCAATCTCTGCATTGAAAAGCTCATTGGAATTTTCAGGCGGAGGGAAAAAACTCATTTTGCTACCCACTTTCATTTTTATTCAATACTAATAACGAAACAAAGTTAGTTAATGTTTACTAACTTCCAAATTTTTGAATATTTTTTATCCAAATCCTTCCGGTAAAATTATCCTTACTGCCTATAGCAACAAGGATAATTCAGTATACTTTTCATTTATCTAATGTGCTCCGTGCAAATCGTTTCCATGCTCAACAATGCTGTGAACAGCCTCAAGAGTATGGGTATAATCAACATAAGCGGCAACATAATCCCGCCCTGCTTTAACCGACTCATTTTTCTGCTGATTTAATGCAACAACTTTATCATATTTTTCGCGAATAACATTAGCAACATGGCTGTTTAATCGGGTAATCAAGTCATCAACATCCCCTTTGAGTACAGCATTATCACTCATTTGAATAATCTTTTTTGTGGTTCCAGGCGCCTTTAGACCGGTGTAAGGAGCCCCTTCCGTTTCGCGATGAAGACGAACAAGCGTCTCAAAAAAGTAATTCTCTACAACCTCATAAATTTCCTGATCCCCGCTTTTTAAAGCAATTGTTTTTTTGAAGAGCGAGGCTATCTCACTTTCCTGTTCCCTGGAAATCCATTTAAAAACAAGTTTTGGATTGTTCGCTTCCAGTGCTTCTTTTGCATCCGTAATTACCGGTCCATCGTACGAATCGCAATGTCCCAAAGCCGTGTTGCCAGCCAATATGGCAAGCATAAACAATGAGGCAAACGCAACTGAAAATTTTGCTCTTTTCACGCATTCTACCATCTCAGTTTTTTTCCCTTCTCCTTTAGTTTTCATCTTTAAAATTTTTAATGTTGAATACTCAAAATTGTCAGAACAAACATAGAAGAAGCGGGCAATGTGTGCGACCTACTTTATAAACCAGTACTCTTTTTTCAAAAAAAAAATGTGGTGTTTACCGGGAATGCTGCTTTTTATATGAGGAAGGAGTTTGTCCGGTAATATTTTTAAAAACCCTGTTAAAAGCCGATTTTGAATTGAACCCGGCTTCGTAAGCAATTCCCAGAACAGAATATTTCTGGTACTCCGGATCGATAATTTTGGCTTTCACCTCTTCAACCCGGTACCGATTAATAAAATCAAAAAAGTTTTGTCCAATATTTTTATTTATCACCTGCGATACATAATGCGAAGGAATGTTCAATTCATTTGCCAGTTCTGGTAAATTTAAATTGGGATCCAGGAATGGCTTTTTTTCTACCATGAAAGTTTTCAGCTTTTGAGCATATATTTCAGCATCGGTCTCTTTCAGCATTGACCCTGCATACTTACTGTACGAACGCCCCTCCGTTACAAACTGGTCTTTCCCATAACCGGAAAAAATCTCTTTCTGCTTCAACCCGAAATAGCCAATCAGAATAATAAAAACCGACAGTGACAGAGATAATCCGTCGGTACAAAAAACCCAGGAAAACAAGTGAAAAATATGATGGATTGCAGCAGCAGCCATCAAAATTGTCCATACTACCCCAAAAGTGTAAACAAGCTTTCGTAACCAGTCAAGATTAATGTGCTCAATGGATGAAAAGTTATTGGCTATATTCACATCCAGCTTCTTAAACAAAAAAAGTGAAAGACCAAAATATACCGGACCTGACAAAGCAGTCGCTATCAGAAATAAATGAAACAAACCGGAAGCTCCATATTCTCCTGAAACATGATCAAGTCTTATTGTTACCGCGATTTCAGGTAAAAATGAGACAACAATCAAAAAAAAAATTAAACAGGACAAACGGCACAAAATGCCAAAGGTCCATGTATGAAAATTTAGGTGTTTGGTTAATTAACGACCGAATATACAAATAAAGAAATGGCCCGTGCAGCATGAGCAAAGAGATAAATGCTGCCGACAACAGCGGATATGCTGTGAACAACAGAGTTGAAAAAAGGGCATAAACTCCGGTGTAGAAACCTAAATACAACAACCAGAAAAAAAGGATCTTATCGTGAAAAGATTTCGATTTTTTCTGAATCAGCAATGCTGCAAAAAACAGCGCGTTAAATGCCGCAATTACAAAAATATACTTCACCCTCTTGACGATTTATTGTCATCAGACAGGGAAAAAACAACTCAATCCTGACTTGTACAAAATAATTATTCGAACTTAATAACTTCGACGGGGCAATTTTCGGCTGCCTCCTGAATTGCTTCCTCGTAATCAGAGTAGTTTACTCCTTCAATAACCGTTGCTTCATCTTCCATTTTGAAAACTTCAGGACAAATTTCCTCGCAAAGTCCACAGGCGGTGCATCCTTCTTCAATCCAAACTTTTGTTATTGCCATAATCAGATTATTTAAAATTTGAAACTATCTTTTTTATTGATTTGACTCACTTAATCCCATTCTATTCAAAAGTAAAAAGCAGTAAATGCGTAATGAAAATAACCTCGTTGTAAATATCCGGGCAAATACTGCCATCACTTCGTACTAAATTATTTTAACCGACTCAAATGTAGTTTATAATCCACAAACTGTCAATACCTTTTTATACATTTCAGGACAATCCATTAAAAGGTTTTCGCACCCACTTTTTGCAGCAAAAAAACCAATTAGCCTGTAAATAAAAACTCCGTGCAATGAAAACAAGTATGCATAAATGACAATACATATCGACAAAGTCACCTTGTTTCATACACCATCATTCAACCAGAATAGTTCGTTTTGTGTCGGCAAAATTACCTGCCTGAATCCGGTACAGATAAATCCCGGCAGGCAATCCGGTTGCATTCCATTCTGCCCGATGAGTCCCGGATTCAACCACCTTATCTACCAACGTTTCTATTTCCTTCCCATACAAATCATATATCTTAAGGGTCACCTTTTCTGCTCGGGACAAAGAGTATTCAATTACGGTTGAATTTTCAAACGGATTTGGGAAACTTTGCCCCAGCTCACAATCCTGATTTGAAAGAGAATGTGCATTTGTAGGATCTTTTTCCGTAATACAAATTGTTCCGATTTGACCGTACGACGTGGAATCGGGGTGTATTGCTGAAGATTGGTTCGTTGGCCCTACGGTAAGCATGGTGTAGATGCCCGACACATGGTTTGAAGCGGGTGCAACCCACTCGGGCAGGGAGAGAGTAACCCACTGTCCGGGAGTCGTTATCGGATCAGAGATTCCAATAAGTGTCCCATCGCCGGGGCTTGTGAGCGGAGCGGTGGATGCTTTAAATTCAAACTGTACGGGATAGGGCCTGTTAAAAGAGGGCATCCAGCGTGCAGTAAATGAAACAGCGTATGCTTTGCCCGGGCTGAAGGGAACACTGAGCACCTGCTCCATGGATTCACCAATGGCATGATTCCCCCACATACCAATACTTACAGTATCAGTGGCATCACAAGTTGAAGCGCTAACATCGGGAGATTCCCCGTGGTACCCATTTATAAACATGGTTTTCGACCATGAACGCACCCAGTCTGCCGTGGCGCCAATTGGCATGGGGCCGTATGTTGCATCAACATTAAAATTGTGGTTTTGAACAAGGTTGTTTTCACATTCCGTGATGCACCCCGGTTGGTTGGGACAGCTCTTTATCGTAAAAACATCACCATAAGCCCATGTAATATAGTTTACTTCCTGAACGTAAGCCTGATATAGCCCCGGAGCGAAATTGGGGGGAATATTCCAGGTTTCATTCCCGTCGTTCAGGGTATTTGGGTTTACAACGGCAGCCACTGCCCAGGAATTGACATCAATAATCGAAACAACTACATTCCATGTCGGGTCTCCGCCATTCCAACTGATTGTGATCTCAGTTCCGGCACAAAGCGAATCGGTTTTGGTTGGGGCAACCAACTCAAACTCCGGTGTCTGTGATGCAACTATGGTTCCTGCATTTCCTGCTGCATAAAAACCCCTCCTGATATCCGATTTTTCAATTCCACGTGCCGTGGCTGCAAACAAGTCTTCATTTGTACGGCTGTTTTCTTCAACCCAAACCGTAGGAAGTCCGTCTCCGTCGTCATCGGGATCAGTGCTGCGCAAAACAACTCCGTTATTTCCAACAGTAATCCAGCTGTCATTGTTAAAAGCCAGGTCGTTTAATACAACTGATTCCGGACTAATAATTCGCAGAGGAAGAGTAGATTCATCGCACTCTTCCATAGGCTCCAGAGTTGTGTCGAAGTCGAATGGCAAAGTCCGGGGGCACCAATCTTGATCCCAGGCTTGCCTGGCAACAACCTCCACATCTCCGCTTACCGATGCCGGAATGTCCAAATCAAATCTGCCGTTACTCTCTGTAAGGGTTTCTGCAATTATTGTCTTGTCATCCATCCGGCGCATCACCATCAAAATACCTTCCAGCTCAACATTCTCCCATTTGGGTTGTAACACGCCCTGAAATGTACTTCCGGAAAGCATAAACAGCATGTTTCCTTTTTCACCAACACCTCCTGACACAAGCATTCCTTTATGCAGGTTTTCGCATTGCTCCTTGTCAAAAATAACACCGCCGGTTGCCAGCAGGGCACATGAATTTTCAATGCTGTCTTTAGCCCAGGTGGCGCCATAATTTGTGGAAGTTTGTATGCCTCCGCCATCATTCCCAACCAACTTTACCTCATCGGCCAACGCTTTGCCTGCTTTAAATTTCCTTTTGGATTTTACGGCACTAATACTGTCTCCTGTTGCTACCAAGTCCCAGGTCTGGCCTCCGTCAAAAGTTCTGAGCATTCCTTTAACACTGGCAACAAATCCGGTGTCGGGATTCAGGAAGGTAACAAATTTAAAACTCTGGGTAACTCCTGCATCCATTTCAATTTTTTCCCATTCAATGCCATCATTCGAGGATTTTAGAATGGTTGCGTTTTGACCCACTGCAAAAACGATATTTTCATCGTAATTTGCTCCGTCCCCGGTTATGGCATAAAACGAAACCGGAGCATCTGCGGAGCCGGCATAGGTTGACTCCCAGCTTTCCCCCATGTTTGTACTCCGAAAAACGGCATTGGTATCTCCCACTGCAATAATGGTCCGGGCACTACTGTTTATGCGCAATGCATTAATTTTTATCTCTTTCCCCGTCTGGGGGTTACGCGTTTTCCAGGCGTTTCCACCATCGAAAGTAGAAAGAATATTCCCCTCTTCATCAAGGGCAAACAATGTATCAGGGGAGAAAGCCACCACATCCCGGAGTGATTTCCCAGTCCCTCCGGGAAGTTTTGTCCAGTTAGACGGCAACTGCGATACAGCAGGTATTGTTAGAATAAAAAAAGCCACAAATAGGCCGGATTGTAAAATTCTTTTCATCGTTTAAATTTTGGGTGATTTATTATAAAGCCGGTGATTCCAATCTTCTATTTCTCCTGTTTCCAGTCTTTGACGAACTGTCTTTTTCCATGCTTCGCTTAGCGGACCAATATGAGTCATTTCTTCCAGCAACCGTTCGTTTTTCATATCGATATACAAAAGGTGCAGCAGCCTTTTTAAAGGCCATTCAGGACAGGTTCGATCCAACAGGGTAAAATGATCCCCTGCCTGTATCCAGCCTTCTTCCAGCACACGGTAGTACCAGCCTGTCCGAAGACTGTCCTGTACCATGCGCGACATATTCGGATGACCAAACCGGAGGTTCAGTTTCCAGCACGGTTGCCGGGCCTGGCTGACTTCCAGCACAACAGATCCCACCCTGTATTTATCGCCAATACAAATGGTAGATTCATCCATTCCCATGGTAGATATATTTTCGCCAAACCCGCCCTCTCGCAACATACCCGGCAAGGAGATATCCGGAACATTTTTCCAGTAATTGTAGTGTTCGAATGCATAATGATGAATGGCCTTATCCCGGCCTCCATGATGTTTTTTATCGGCTTGCTCGTCGTTAACCAGCCCTAAAACCGATACTTTTTCTTTTTTTAGCGTTGCCTTCTTTTTAATACCGCTGGGCACACCTTCCTGTCCCAGCAGGCCAATTTTTCCCGTTAAAAGCGTAGTAATCTTCATATTTCAGGTATTCTTTTTCCAAACATGTTTATCATTACCGAGCAACTCACGGCCCCAAACCGGAACTTCAGCTTTTATCCTTTCCACAATTTCGTTGCAGGCATCAATGGCCTCCCGGCGATGCGGCGCCGAGGTAAAAACAAAAAAGCATATTTCGCCCGCATCCACCTGTCCCAGGCTATGGTAAATATGCACACATGTAACCGGGTATTTTGCAAAAACGGCCTCCCTGATGTCAAATACTTTTTCCAAAGCCATCTCTTCATAAGCAGTGTACTCAATGGCAGTTACCACACCTTCGTCTTTTGTATCGGCCCGCACCTGTCCCAGAAAAATGGCATGGGCGCCAATATCTGTCTGGGTGGCATGTTTTTGAACCGATTCAGTTATTTTCTCCGCAGGAATTGCTCCCTGTATAAAAATATTTTTGGGCTTCCTTTCCATATAAACCATTATTTAACAGGTGAATCAGGATGTTTCACACCACCCGTTACTGAATACACATTGTCTCTTTTTAACACTTTCCGTAATTCCACCGCTGCCGGCTGACTGCGAATTCCATGCTGGCAAAACAAAAAGATCGACTTACTATCGAATACTGAATTTTTCTTTTGTATTAATTGAGAAAAAGGAATCTCCAGGCATTCGGTATTTGTCCACCGGGGCATTTCATACAATTCACGGATATCGATAAAAACCGATGGCTTTTGTTCTGCCATTAACATGGCCGCATTCCACCCAATATCAATTCCTGAAACACATTCAAACGCATAATCTGTTTTTAAAAATGCTTCTGTTGTGGCGGGCCGTCTCTTTTGTGCCTCATCACTGGAAGTCAGTCCAATGTCATAAAAAGACTGCTCCGCAAGGTTATAAAAAAGTACTTTGTTGACCAGAGTTTTACCAATTCCTGTTATCCATTTAACGGCCTCGGCAGCCTGCATGGTTCCAATAATTCCGGATAAAACCCCAATCACCCCCGCCTCGGCACAACCCGGAACTTCACCGGGCTCCGGCATAAGCGGGTACAAATCCCGGTAATTGGCACTTCCCTCGCCGGCACAAAACAGGGCAACCTGCCCCTCGTACTTGTAAACGGCGCCATAAACAAGTGGTTTTTCGAACAGCGCTGCAGCATCATTCAGCATATACCGGGTAGCAAAATTATCGGAGGCGTCAATCAGAAGGTCATAACCGGGCAGTATCTCAACCAGGTCTTTTGCCAAAAAGTAACGATCATACGCTTCAACCTGTATATCCGGATAACGTTCATTGATGTAATGTTTGGCAACAGATGCTTTGGGATTTCCAACATCGTTCAGGCCAAAGAGTACCTGCCTGTTAAGATTGGAAATGGCCACACGGTCGCCGTCGGCAATGCCAATACTTCCAACACCAGCCGCCGCCAGGTAAAGGAGAGCCGGGCATCCCAAACCTCCGGCCCCCACCACAAGCACTCTGGCCGATTGCAGTTTTTGCTGCCCTTCCCTGCCCAGTTCAGGTAAAATTATCTGTCGTTCGAAGCGTCCCATTTCTATTTTTTTACCCGCCGGAGTAAGGAGGAAGCAAAGCTACTTCTACTCCTTCATCCAAAGGTGTATTATTATGAATGAGCTGTTTATTAACAGCTAATGTAAATTTTATTCCTTCCAGTTGCGGATATCTCTCAAACAGCCAGGCAGTGAGCTGGTCCGTATCAGCCATGAGCGGAACAGTCAAAACATGCTGCCCGGTTTTTTCTGCTAGTATTCCGAACATTTTTATTGTGTGAAATCCGGTCTTCATTTTTTTATCCTCCAATTCGAATCATACTTCGGTTTTTAATGGTTTCAGGATCAACTTTTTTGTATCCGTTCATAAATTGACCTCCCATTATTTTGTGCTTCCCGCGAATCGACTCCCGTATAAGTGGCTCAATTGGCCGTCCGGCACGATACTCTTTCAGAATATCAACTTCTTCTTTTCCGAAAATGCAATTTTTCACTTTCCCGTCGGCCGTCAGCCTGATGCGGTTGCATTCCCCGCAAAAATGCTTACTCATTGTCGTAATAAAGGCAATGGTGCCTTCAAAACCAATTACCTTGTATTTTTTTGCCGTAGCATGCGGTTCATCTTTCAGCTTCACCAAATCATAATGCTGTTCTGCCATTTTCAGCATTTGCCCGGCAGTAATCACCTTTCCGCTGTTCCAATGGTTACCGGCGAAAGGCATAAATTCAATGAACCTGACGTGTAGTGGCAGCCTACGGGTCAAATCAATAAAATTGAACAATTCCTTTTCGATAACACCGGATATTGCCACTGTGTTCAATTTTACCCGGATGTTGTTCTCAAGCAGGAGCAGAATGTTTTCCCACACCTGCCGGAAGGTGTCCCGTTGTGCAATGCGTATAAAAGTATCCGGGTTTAGTGAATCCAGACTGACATTTACGGAACGGATACCCGCCTCCTTAAAAAGTCCGATAAAATTGCGCACTCTTGCGCCGTTGGTGGTAAGCGTCAGCTCCACGGGCAGGGGTGCAAGCAGCCGGATGATCTCCTCCACTCCATTCCTGACCAGAGGTTCTCCTCCGGTCAGGCGTATTTTTGTTACCCCAAGCCGGACAAAAACTTTTGCAATATTCTCTATTTCATGCGGCTGCATCAATTTTTCGCCCGAAAGAAAATCTATTTTCCCCAGGGGCATACAATAGCTGCACCTGAAATTACAGTTATCGGTGAGTGAAATACGCAAATAGTTATGGATTCTTCCAAATTGATCGAGCAGCATGAGCAATTCCCTGTTTAATTTTTGGTATTTCGGTAGTTCCAGATTACCTGCTGGTATGGCCTCCAAAGGTAGGTAAACGGATAAACCAGAAAGTGCATAAAACGGGTAAACGGAATCATTCCGATTAAAATAAAGGCCGAAATAATGTGAATCTGAACCGCCACCGGAAGTTGGGATACAGCCGCTATTTCAGGATTGAGTTTAAAAACAGACCGCAGGTAAGGAGTTAACACCAGGGCAAACCACGACGACCCCCACCTGAAAAAGAAGGCAGTCCAAAGCCCTGTAACCACCTGAGTCAAAAGGATAATATAAACAAAAATATCCATCCAGGTTGTTACAACGCGGAGCCTTTTTGTTTTGATGCGCCTTAAAATCAACAAAATGAGTCCGGCCAAAACAATAAACCCAAAAGCAAAAGCGGTAAATTCCAGAATATACAGGCGCAGGGGTACCTGGTTCCAGGCTAACACAGCGCGTGGCGTAAGAAATGCTGCCAGGTGGCCGAAAAAAAGAAAAATCAGTCCCCAGTGAAACGGCCTGCTCCCGAAATACAGTTGTTTACTTTCAAGAAACTGGCTGGAAAGAGAGGAAACCTGGTATCCGGAAAAACGGTACCTGTAAATACTGCCTAAAAGCAAGGAAAGCGTTGCAAGGTAAGGCAATACAATAAAAAAGAAAACTCCGTTCATAACATCGTTCTTTATAACTATTAACTACAAAGGCTATTTAATATTCCTCCATTGTGGCAGGCATTCAAAACTCCTGGCCTTTTCCTGCGAACTGAAATTAAACCGTTCAAATTCAGAAGCAGGATAGTCATTTTTCATCACATTCAGAAGTACTTCCAGCATTCCTTTATACACATTATCGGTAGCCTGAAACGACTCAATCATCTTTTCAAGCGCCGGAATCATTATTGAAACGACTAGTTCTTCAGCCAGGTTTTGATCCCCGAGTTTGGGCAACAAAGTGAGCATATTGGGCAGGTGATCCGGAAGTTCACTTCCGCAGTCATTCCCTGCGTTCTCCTGTTCTTTTTTCATGTTGGCCAGAAATATACCCCGGTTATAATCTTCTCCGTAAAGTACGTAGCCGATATCCAGATAACAAACTGCCTGTACGTCAAAGGTGCTGATGTAATATTCCTGCTGGGCGGCGATGGTTTTCTCCTGAACATGCGTAATAAACATTTCAAGTTTAGGTCCCTGTTCAGTCAGCCCATTCCAGATAATTTTCCGCCACACTCCAATGAAGGATTCCCTTTTCGGAGTGGGATACCTGAAAATGGCAGCCAGGTCTGTATAATGTGTTAAATCCTTCATTTTACAATCCTCGTTTTGGTTTTTTCATAAATCCGAACCCTGTACTCCCCTTATGAATATGGGTTTCTTCCATCATTTCAATGGCTTCTTCACGATGCGCCGGAGGAATAACAAAACGTTCTTCCAGCCTGGCCAAAGAGGTTAACCGGTAAATATCTTCTGCCACATCAGGCGTCAAACCCGATTCCAGCATAATTTTATCCACATCATCCCAACTGATATCCCCTACGGTAACTGCCCGGCGGTACTGCCGAACGCTCATCAGCTTTTTCAGAATATTTCCAATGATAGTGGTATCTCCCGCACTGAAAAGGCTGGCAAGGTATTTTAACGGAAGGCGCGGGTTGTCCATGTCATCCCAAAGTGCCGATCCCACATTGTGGTAATTATTGTCATCGTTGATTTGCGCCATGGCCGGCAACAATGGCATTACGTAAAACAAACTGGGCAACGTGCGAAACTCAGGGTGAAGGGGCAAAGCCACCCCCCACTCTTTCACATACTTCCAAACCGGGGATTTTTGCGCCGCTTCAATGGTAGAATCCGGAATTCCGCATGTTTTTGCAGCGGCAATCACTTCGGGATCGTTCGGATCGAGATACAAATCAAGCTGTTTTTTTACGAGATCTTTTTCATCGCAGGAAGCCACCTCTTTCAGGCGGTCGGCGTCATAAAGCATGACACCAAGGTACCGGATACGTCCCACACACGAGTGCATGCAGGCCGGTGCCTGCCCGGTTTCGAGCCGTGGATAACAGAGAATGCACTTTTCTGATTTACCGGTGTGCCAGTTAAAATAAACCTTCTTGTAAGGACATGCTGTAACACACATTCTCCAGGCCCTGCAGCGCTCCTGATTAACAAGTACAATCCCGTCTTCCCCCCTTTTGTAAATAGCGCCGGAAGGACATGCGGCAACACAGGCCGGATTTAGGCAGTGGTTGCAAATACGCGGCAGGTAAAACATTACCATCCGTTCCAACTGGAACATGGTTTCCCTTTCTGCCGGTGACAAATCTTTCAGGTTTACATCGTTTCGGGCATATTCTGGCGATCCTCCCAAATCGTCGTCCCAGTTGGGCCCTGCTTTCGGCGTCATTTTTTCACCGGTTACCAGTGAAACCGGCTCTGCTGTTGGCTGGTCGTCTCCTTCCGGAGAATCAAACAATTTTTCATACTGATAAGTCCATGGCTCATAGTAATTATCCATGGTAGGCATGTGGGTATTATGAAACATTTTTTTTAATCCTTTCACTTTCCCCACTCCTTTCAATTTTAACGAATCTCCATTTTTTTCCCATCCGCCTTTGTAAGCTTCCTGATCTTCCCATTTCCCCGGATAGCCGGTCCCCGGTTTGGTTTCCACATTGTTCCACCACATGTATTCGGCTCCTTTTCTGTCGGTCCATGTATTTTTACAGGCAATGGAACAGGTGTGGCACCCAATACACTTATCGAGGTGAAAGACCATTGAAATCTGCGATCGTATATCCATAATTGTCGTTTTATCGATTTAAAAATTCACCTGATTCATTTTCTGCACAAAAACAAAAGTATCCCGGTTAACCCCCACAGGCCCCCAGTAATTCATGTGGAAGGTGAACTGACCGTAACCACCCACCAACAGGTTGGGTTTCAGGTGCACCCTTGTAAGGCTGTTATGACCGCCAGCCCTTCTGTTTCCGCGGCTGGGCGATTTAGGTACCGAATAAGTCCGTTCGGGCGAATGGTAAACGATACATATTCCCGAAGGAATGCGGGAACTTACACAGGCGCGTGTACAATACACGCCATTGTCGTTCAGCACTTCCACCCAGTCGTTGTCCTTTATCCCAAGCTCTTTTGCATCTTTTTCGCTGAGCCAGCAGGGTTCCATTCCCCGCGAAAGGGTAAGCATGCGCAATGTGTCTCCGTAAGTGGAGTGAATGTGCCATTTCCCGTGAGGGGTCAGCACATTCAGCAGTTTGGCCCTGCCTTCATTCACCGATTTGCGTAAATCGCCATACAATTCAGGGCGCGGCGAAGGTTTGTATGTTGGCAGGTTTTCACCAAAATGAATGTACCCCTCGTGGTCAAGGTAAAAATGTTGCCGCCCGGTAAGGGTTCTCCACGGAACAAGGTATTCCACATTCAGAGTAAAGGCCGAATAAGCCCTGCCATTATCCATTAAACCCGACCAAATAGGAGAATTGAGCAGCCTTCGCGGTTGAGAAAGTAAGTCTTTGTACCGTACCGAAGACTCATTATTTTTCGGACGAAGGTTACTCAAATCAACGCCCGTATTTTGTTCTGCACTCACAAACGCTCGTTCGCTCAGCTTTCCGTTCGTTAAGGATGAAAGTTGCAACAACGCATCAATGGCTTCCACATCCTCTTTGATGGAAGGGTAAGATTTGCCGTCAACCGTATGAGTATGTTTTTTATCGGAGAGCAGCCCCTCATAAAAATCGTCGCACTGAAAAGAAGTGCCGTGTGCACCCACTCCGTTTTTTACGTTGTCACCCAAACTTATAAACCGGTCGTAAAGCTTTGTATAATCTCTTTCAACTGTCACCATATTGTGCATGGTTTTTCCGGGTTCCGGCTCGCACTCCCCGGCGAACCAGTCTTTTATTTCCCTCTGCGAAATTTCCCCCTTCGAATCGTGCGCAATGGGTAAATTCACCACATCCAGTTGTGGTTCCGGCAAATGCACTTTAGCCAGTTCACTGGTTACCCGCGCAATTTCCCGAAAAATAACCCAGTCGGGTTTAGATTCCCAGACTGGCGGAATAGCCGCAGAAAGAGGATGAATAAAGGAGTGCATGTCGGTACTGTTCAGGTCTGCTTTTTCATACCAGGAAGCAGCCGGCAGGACGATATCGGAATATAATGCAGACGTATCCATTCTGAAATTTAAATCCACCACCAAATCCATTTTTCCCTCCGGGGCATCCTCTTTCCATTCAATCTCCTTCACAAACTCTTTTGCTACTTCGTCGGCAATTTCATTATGGTGGGTTCCCAGGTAATGTTTCAAAAAATATTCATGCCCTTTTGCACTTGACATCAGGGCATTTCCCCTCCAGATATACCATACCCTTGGAAAATTCACCTCTTCATCCGGATGATTGACCGAATACTTTAAATCTCCTGATTTCAGTTTTTCAATTATATACTGCTGAATTTCTTTGCTCCCCGAAGCGCCTGCCTTTTTTGCCTCCTTTACAATGTCAAACGGATTTTTATTGTATTGGGGGAAAAACGGCATCCATCCGTTTCTTACCGATTTGGCAATAAGATCGGCAGAATGCTGCGAAGAAAATTCATTTTTGGGGACTGCATTGTAGTCGGCCTGGTTGCCATCGTACCGCCACTGATCGGAATGGATGTAATGCCAGATGGGAGCCTGCTGAAACCGGGCCGGAATCTTCCAGTCTTTACCCGACATGATGGTACCCCACGAATCAACAGGTGCCAGCTTTTCCTGCCCCACATAGTGGTTCATTCCGCCACCATTTACCCCGATACAGCCGGTAAGAATCAGCGACATGGTAGCCGACCGGTAAATCAAATTACTGTGATACCAGTGATTGATCCCTGCGCCAATGATAACCATACATTTTCCGTTGGTAGCCTGCGCGGTGCGGTACCACTCACGGGCAAACCGGATTACCGTTCCTGCACTGATTCCCGAATATATTTCCTGCCATGCCGGCGTATAAACCGAACCGGAATCTTCGTAATCTGCCGGATAATCACCCTCAAGCCCCCTGCTGACCCCGTACTGGGCCATCATCAGATCATAAACGGTGGTAAATGCCACCTTCCCGGCTGCCGTTGTTACGTAACGCACGGGAACCCCTCTTTTTATTTTTTCATTCTTATCAAAACGGGTAATATCCACCTGCAAGATTTCATCGTTTTGTTCTATCAGACTGAGCAGCGGATTGTATTCATCCCCGGTTTCACCATCCCTGAACCGGATGTTCCATTTTCCCTTTTTTTCCTGCCAGCGGTGCCCCGAACTTCCCGACGGGCAAACAAACTCCCCGCTCTTTTCATCGATATTCAGAAACTTCCAGTCTCCATTTTCTGCCGTTTCATATTTCTCTAAAATATTCGCCCGCAACAGCTTTCCCGGAACATAATTTTCCCCTTCCCTGTTCAGCTCCACCAAAAACGGAGCGTCAGTATATTTTTTTGTGTATTCGATAAAGTAAGGAACCTTCTGCTCAAAATGTGCTTCTTTCAGAATAACGTGTGTTACGGCCATCCAAAAAGAACCGTCCTGCCCGGCGTGTACCGGAACCCATTGATCGGCATATTTTGCGACCATATTAAAATCCGGAGAAAATACCACTGTTTTGGTACCGTTGTGCCTTGATTCGGAAAAAAAGTGAACGTCGGGCGTACGCGTCATCCCCAGGTTGGCCCCCATCACCGCAATAAATTTGGAATTGTACCAATCAGCGCTTTCGCAAACGTCGGTTTGTTCACCCCAGGTTTCAGGAAACGAGTTAGGCAGGTCACAATACCAGTCGTAAAAGCTCAGGTTTACGCCACCAAACAGTTGCAAAAAACGGGAACCGGCTGCAAAACTCATCATTGACATGGCTGGTATGGGTGAAAAGCCCACCACCCTGTCGGGTCCATATTTTTTAGCAGTATAAATGTTTGCCGCGCCAATAATTTCCAACGCTTCGTCCCATGAGATACGACGAAAACCGCCTTTTCCACGGGCTTTCTGGTAGCGCTTTCTTTTCTGCGGATCCTGTTGAATATTTTGCCAGGCAAGCAAGGCATCTCCTGTCTTTTCTTTTTCTTCCCTGAAAATATCAATTAAGGCGCCCCTTATCATCGGGTATTTCACGCGTACCGGACTGTACAGATACCATGAAAAAGAGATACCCCGCTGGCAACCCCGTGGTTCGTAGTGAGGCAGGGAATTTTCGAGCAACGGATAGTCCAGTGCCTGCGACTCCCAAACCACTATGCCGTCTTTTACATGAATATTCCAACTGCAACCGCCCGTACAATTTACGCCGTGGGTACTTCGAACTACTTTATCGTGCTGCCAGCGGTTACGGTAAAACTCCTCCCATTTCCGCGCTTTGGGAGAAATCATATCTTTTATCCAACTCATATATTTTGTTTTTTTTGATTTTACAATGGATTACTACCCGATATTACGAAGGCACTTTCCGGTTGTCGTAAAGAATATAGATATGAATGAGTAAAAACAGGGCGATTACCAAACTTATAATGGCATAGATTACTCCTCCAGCAGAACGAGACGGATCATCCGCATAACGTTCGTTTACAAAATGGAGCATGGCTGTTACTGCCTCCATTTCTTCGTCAGTCAGGTTTTTATTCTGCAAGGCCACATTCATGGCGGGGAAAGGCGGGTTTTTAAGAATTGCCAGAACTCCGGCCTCCCCCAACCTGCCATAGGAACCGGTAAGGTCGAAACTTAACTTTCCTCCGCCAATAATGGACTCATCCTGTATATTGTGGCAGGCGATACAGGAAGGCGCTCCATTCGCAAAGCTTTCATGACCATAAAAAAGCGCGTTTCCTTTTTTCAGCATATCAGCAGAAAAAGTCACGGTGGCTGTCTTTTTAGTTGTATCCAGGTCAGGCTTTGCAACTGATTCCTCTGTAACATCAGAAGTTCCCAGACCAGTTTCTTTTATATAATCAAGAATACTGATAATTTCAGCATCGTTTAAATCATTATCGGGCATTGGAATCCCGCTGTATTCCTTGAAGAGTTCCACAGCTACCAGGTCATTTTCCTTAATAAGTTTTTGGGAAGAACGAATAAACCGGAACAGCCATTCCTGCTCCCTTTTGTCATTCACTCCGCTTAAATCAGGGCCGATCAGGCGCCCGCCTCCAATAGTATGACAGGTAACACATGTCGCTTTAAACAAGTCTTCTCCACTTTCCTGAGCATACAATGAAGCATGGATAGAAAAAAGCATCAACAGGGCTAGTGTAGCATATTGGTTTTTCATAGCACTCAAAAAATCTTGTTAGTTGAATATTGTAAAAATACAACTTTAAAGCGGACAAAAAAATCCTTTTGTCAATATTAGCAAAATTTTTTATACTTTTTACCCGTTATCGGAATTAAGCAGCTAAAAATGCCTGATGCTGTCAATAGGCTGATTCAATGCAAATTTGTTTCAATGAATACGAAATGATTATATTTAGCTGACGAAAGAAGTAACTATAAAATAATATCTATATGCTAAGGAGAGGTTTTTTAAAGACTACCGGAGCTGTAGCTTCTGGCATAACCATAGTTCCGGGAGATTTCCTTGCGATGCATCGGGCTGATAGCCATTTACGCAAATCCACAGAGATGCAAGCAAATGATTACCAGCAGTTAGTACGTACTGCATTAGATACCCTTATTGAATATGGTCGTGATCGTTATGGGGATAAGCATTCCCCCATGTTTGCCGCCATTTTAACCCAGGATACGCTGGAATGCCCCCAGGAACCGCCCACAGCACCTTCTGTTTCTGTACGTGTTGATGCAGGGCGTATGTCCCGTCGAGCTCCGGGGTCTTCCAATCATTTCTACGATCAATATACTTTCCGTGCGATGGATCTGATGACCCAATTTACAGGAGATCCGAAATACCGCAACGCTGTACTTGATGCACTTCGTTTCAACCTAAATTACGCCGTCGACCGACGCGGCTTCCCGGCTCTTGGGGGACACATTTCATGGAATTTTTATACAGACAGAGCAAATGATCAGGATGGCGACCACCATGAACTGTGGTTTTGGCCTATGGATTGGGAATTATGGTGGGCTGCCGATCCCGATAAGGCGCGTGCTTATGCTGACCGAATATGGGAATGTCATGTAGTTGACAAAACTACCGGGGAAACTAATCGGCATTCCGACAAACAACATGGATGGTCCTTTTCATGGTGTGACGGCACCCTTATGAGTGCCTGGGCATATGCTGCCATACAAACAGGTGAGCAGAAATACCATGACTGGTGCAAGAAAGTAGCCGGATACCATTGGCAACGACTCAATCCGCAAACGGGTCTGATTTCCGGTTCAGGAGGGCAATACGGGCAAGGAGTTGATCGGTACGACACTAGGGATTTTACAACGACGGTTATGCCATTTGTCAGGAACCTTATCGAAATCGGGCAACAACTCGGTGACAAGGAGATGATCTCCATGGGGCGCACAATACTTGACGGTTATGCACAATATGGCTATGATTCCGATAAGGAACTATTCTATGCGCATCTTACTCTTGATGGCAAGCCAGTGCGTGCCGATGCATTACGCGACTTTGTCGATGGCAAAGACGAACCGGAAGGGTATCTGGCCTCCTGGTTACCCGATGCCGGCTGGCATGAGATGCCCCTTTTTACTGCACAGCTTTATGCCTGGGCTGCAGAGCATGTGGATCGCGATGCTTATCTGCCAACTGCACAACGATTCGGCATTGTCCTAACCCGGGCATGGGAGGGACGCTATGCAGGATTCGAAGACTGGTTTGCCCTCCGCGATGCCATTCAACCCTTTTCCAGAGAAACCTATAAAAACGAACGTGGTATAAGCCACACACGCTATGTTCCCCAGGGGAATTTTAATAAACAATTCGTTGAGGATTACAGGAAGGGTGGTTACGTCTATCAGGCTCCCTACGGCCTTTTCGCCGATCATTACGGTCGTATGATTAAGTTTTGTTCTGCTATGTACAGACTGACTCGTGAGAATGCTTGGAATAGATTGGCGATTGAAGTGGCAGATGAAGCTGTTCGATACCTCTGGAGAGGCAAACTTTTTGTCGGTCACCCTGACAAAACTACTTACGAAAACTCCGATCAAATAGGCATCCTCCTTCAGGCGCTCCTGCAACTTCAGAAAGATGATTGAAGTAAAAACCAAATTATTAATCCAACTTAAATTCAGTTCAAAAAAACATGGCAATCATAAGCGGATTCCTGTAATATGGTATATCTTATATGAAAGTACTGTAGAGTTATTATAAATTGTACACGATAGTGGAATTAAACAACTAAAAATGCTTGATGCTTTCAATAGGCTGATTCAATACAAAAGAATGTTATGTAACACTGGTACAGTATCTGAATAAACCATCATCCGGGACAATCACAAACCATTCAGCTCACTGTCCTTCTGCCATTTGTAACAGCTGAATATACTCCTGCCTTCCCGGGAATAACCGGACCAGTTCCCGGGCATATCTTTTTGCCTGTTCCCTCTTTTGTTCCTGCACATAAAAATGGGAAATGGCGTACAACAACCTTTCGTTGCCCGGATTATTTTTTAATCCTTCAAGGAAGGTATTTTCAGCCTTCTGCTTTTCACTTTGCTGTTGGTACAAAAGCCCCAAATTGTAATAGGCCGCCGCATTTTGATGGTTCACCTGCGTACATTCCTTCAAATAGAAAACGGCAGAATCTGCTTTGTTCATTTCTGCATATAACAACCCCAGGGAATAATAAGCGTGATCATAATCCGGCTCCTGTTCCACTACTTTTTTAAGCAAAGCAGCAGCCCGCTGATTTTGATTTTGGGAATTGTAGATAATGGCCAGATTCATCCGGGCCATATTCTGATAATTATCCTTTTTCAGGGTTTCCTCATAATATTGCTGCGCCAGCCCGGTTTGCCCCGAACGGTGATAATACTGTGCCATGTGCATTTTCTCCCCCGGAAAATCGGCATTGTTCCGGTGGTTACTAAAAAACTCTTCGTTTACTTTATTGTACTGGGTAATAATTTCTGCAGGCGAAGAAGAAATATCCATTCCAGCCAAGGCATTAAATGCTGCCAGGCGCACCACCCGTGCCGTATCGGATAGCATATGGATAAAATGCTCTTTGTTTTCCTCCGGGTTGTACATGCCCAATCCTTCTATTGCCGTGCGCCGAACTAAAAAAGACGGATGGTTGAGGGAGTTCAGCAGCACTTGTTGTGCCTGTGGTCCTCCGTAATTCTCCAGATAATACACTGCCGTGGCCTTGGCAATGTCCGGAACTGTATCAATGCTCACAAGGTGTGCAATTTCCTCCGGGGAGGATTCATGGTTGGCAGCCCGCAGCAGCACTTCCGAAAAATGAAATTCCCGCTCTTTACCATACCATTCATTTACCCAATCCGATGCCCATTGTGCCGACTGATCATCATGACACGTATTGCAGGCATTGGGCATGTCATATTTTACGCTCAAATCGGGGCGGGGAACACGAAAACTATGATCGGGCCGGTAATCGTTTACCATATAATGACGCCCCGGCATATGGCAACTTTCACACTGGGCGCCTTCACTCCCCGGTTCATGAAAATGATGGGACCGGTTATCATACACCCGGAAGTCGTGGCACTGGTAGCAAAGCTGGTTTCCGGGAAGTTTTCGTTCATATGTATGCGGATCATGACAATCGGTACACCGCACGCCTTCCCGGTGCATTTTACTTTGCACGAAGGAGCCCCAAACATATACCTCATCCAGTATCTGCCCATCGGCAAAATATAAGCCGGGCCGCAAAATATCAGGACTGTATTGATCCGTCCAATGCTCGTCGTGATGAAAACGGTTGGTCAGCTGCGACCTCCTCGAATGGCAACGGGCGCAAAACTGCATTTGCTCCTGCTGTTGTGAGTTTCGGCCTAAATAGACCGTTCCGAAAACCTCGCTGGAATCGGGATACAATTTGGAAAGTCTAACATGTTCACTGCCAGGGCCATGACACGATTCGCACGACACATTTATTTCATCCCAGGTAGTTTGATAACTTCCGGTTGCATCCGTATAATTTTTTTGCAGGTTGGTAGAATGACAATCGGCACACATGTTATTCCAGTTTTGTGCCCCGCCGGTCCAATGCAACCACTCGCTGTGGTGAATCTCCAGTTCCGGATATAAATCGAACCACTTATTATCGCGGCTGTCCCAGGCAACATGCGTACACTGGTACCGCCCATCCGGAAATTCAATGATATATTGCTGCAAGGGATAATGTCCGAAAGTATATTTCACCTCGAAGGTATCGGGCACTCCTTCCCGGTTTTCCATTACCATATAAAAAGTGCTGTCCTTTTTAAACATCCTGTTGGTGAAACCTTTGCTTTCGAACCGTACATTATTAAAGTCTCCCAGCACGGTTTCCTCGCCTGCAACCTGCATTGCCTTATAATGATCGGATTTTTTCCAGGCCTCATATTCCAGTTCATGGCATTCTTTACAAGCAGCGCTACCCACAAAACGGGACTCCCGCGTTTCCGCGACAGTGGCCGTTTCTTCCTTGCCTTTTCTGACTATTCCTGCGAGCAACCAAACAATAATGCCTAAAAATGACATAATAGACAGGACAGCGAATTTATTTCTGAAAATATTATTCATGAGCCTGTTACTTCCTTTGCGAATCCTTATTCCGTTCGTTGTAAAAGCAATCAGCTCGACATCGATTTTTTTACCATCTCGTCAACATGGATCCGGGTTGTATTGAGGAATGGAATTCCCAGGTATTTTTCTTCTGTAAACATAATGGGAAATTCGGTACAGCCCTGAATTAGCGAATCGATACCATGTTTGTCAATCATTTTCTGAACAATCCCTAGCAATTCAGTTTGGGTGCTCTCCTTAAAAATTCCTATTTCAAGTTCGGTAAAAAGCAATTCGTTAATCCGGTTAATATCATCTGAATCCGGCGAAATAACCTCAATATTGTCGCGGCCAAAAACATCGGAAAAGAAAGAGGCATTCATGGTAAACTTGGTACCAAACAATCCGCAGCGTTTTAGTCCGGTTTGCTTTGCCCTTGTTTTGCAGGCCTCTACAATACTGATAAGCGGAATAGTCACCTTTTCTCTGATTTCGTCAAAAAATAAATGGGGAGTATTGGCGCTAATGACCGCAAAATCAGCTCCTGCCAATTCCAACTTTGAAATACATTCGACAATATAACCCGCCGCTCCTGTGTAATCTTTTTTTTCCAGCCGACCGATAAAGGTGGCCATATTAACACTGTACACAATAATTTCCGGGTAGTTCAGACTTCCGTTCCCGTTTAACGTATTGATCTGACTAATAATCTCCTTATAATAATCGACGGTGGCTTCCGGCCCCAATCCTCCAATAATACCTATTGATTTCATTTAAAAACGATTTTATACCCCTACAAACAATATCCCTAAACATCCTGTTATGTCACCTTGTTTAGTATTTAGCAGAATCTTCGAAAGCAAATGTAGAAATTAAATCCCAAACACCATTAAGACCTTTTTATCCATTTAAAAAACTCATTCTGTTTAATTTGATTTATAAACAAGTAGACTCAGCGAATTTTTTCTACCAGCCTGCTATTTCTGGCCCTCAGCAAAAAAGCCAGGATGAGCACATTTATTAAGGCCAGGATAACAAAAACCAGAAAGCCCCGGGCATAACCAACTGCGCCAAATGCTCCTGCAATGGTTCCCATAACAGGAGGCAGGGCAAATCCGCCAAAAGCCCCCAGTCCGCCAATCCAGCCGGCAGCGCCGCCCACTGCATTCGGCACATAAACCGGTACCAGTTTAAATATTGCAGCGTTGGCAAATCCCATACCGGCAGCCAGCAATAGCACAGCAAAGACACTGCCCGGGACAGAATGTGAAATGGAAAGTGCTGCCGTGGAAATCAGAATGGCAGTTATTGCGAGCAGGGCCACCTTCTCTCCCCCAAACCTGTCGGCTACAGACCCGCCGGGAACACGCAACACCGAAGCGAGAATGGAAAAAACTGCTGTATATAATCCTGCCTTTACCGAATTGAAACCCTGGAATTCGGCCCAATAGGTCGGGAACCATGCCGTCAAAGCAATAAACCCGCCAAAAGTGGTAAAATACAAAGCCACAAGCGCCCAGGTATTTTTAACTTTTGCAGAAAGGAGAAGGCTGTCTTTTATACTGCCTGCAGGAAAAATCTCCTGCCCTTTTTCCCGGGCCTTTTCTATCGCTTTAGCCTCCGGAACCCCGGCTTTTCGATATTGAAAATAATAAGCATTTACACCGACAATCCCGTAAAGGATAGTCCCCACAAGCAAGAAGAGAAACCATGCAAAGTAAGCGGAAATAAATCCGTAGTATGTCAAAAATACGGGCAATACCAAAGAAAAAATTCCTGGGGCAAGGTTTCCGAGACCGCCAAAGATACCCAGCGCCATACCCTGCTTATTTCGGGGAAACCAGTAAGAAGTTTGCCCGATACCTACTGAAAAGGTGGCAATTCCGCAGCCACTTAAAAAGCCAAAAGTCAATACAAGGCCGTACATGCCTTTCATGCCATCGGGATAAGAAGTAAATAACAGCAGGGTAACGCCGCCCAGCCCTATAACACTGAGCAGCATAAGAATCAGAAATGATTTTTTCCCTCCGTTGGTATCTACCGAAGCGCCAAAAGGAATACGCAACAGAGAGCCCGAAAGTGCCGGAATTGCAATTAGCAGGCCTACCAATGCGGGTGTTAAATCCATCGCTTCCTTAAACTTGACAGCTGTTGGTCCGTATAAAGCAACCGCTGCAAATCCGAAAAAAAATCCAACTGTACTGCCAGTCAGGCCTCTTCTGCTGTTTCCCCTGATATTCATGGTGTAAGTTTCAATATTGGTTTCTTCCAAATCTAAATAAAGTAAAAACCAAATTTTGTAACAGATGCAACATTCCGGATAATTTGGAAAAATCGTCCATCGGTATAATTAATTTGAATAGTTTTGCTGTAAATCAAAATTATATGACAAAATGAAGAAGATAGTTTTACTTTTGGCCGCTTCTTTTGTGGCCGTTTCACTTTTTGCACAAACCGGAAAAGTTCTTGAATCCCTGGTATTTGAAAGCCAAAAGGTGAGTTATCCTGTAGAATACTCTGTTTACCTTCCACCCGACTACGATATTTCACAAAGGAGCTACCCTGTGCTCTATCTGTTACACGGGTATTCCGACGATGAAACAGGCTGGATTCAGTTTGGCGAAGCAAATTCCATTGCCGATCGGGGAATTGAAAACGGCGATTTTCCTCCCTGCATTATTGTAATGCCTGATGGGAAAGTTTCGTGGTACGTGAACAGCCACAACGGCGATGATCCGTGGGAAGACATGTTTACCGAAGAATTTATACCACATATTGAAAAAGAATACCGCATTCGCAGCAAAAAGGAATTCAGGGCCATTGCCGGACTTTCCATGGGAGGAAACGGCGCTCTCTTGCTTTCCATGCGACACCCTGACCTGTTTTCGTCATGCGTTGCTCTCAGCGCCGGCACATTTACCGATGAAGAAATACTAACCGGTAGTGCATACGAGCGTTATTTCGGAAATATTTTTGGTCCGAAACCGACTGACGGCAAAGTGACCGATTACTGGAAATCTTACAGTCCGCTGCACCTGCTGGAAACCGTGGATGCAGACAAACTAAAATCCATCCGGTTTTACATTGACTGTGGCGACGATGATTTTCTTTACAAAGGCAATTCGGCTCTTCATGTAAAAATGCGCAACCTGGGTATTCCTCATGAATACCGTGTACGCGACGGTGCTCACCGATGGGAATACTGGCGCACAGGGCTATACGACGGACTAAAATTTATCTCAGAAAAATTTCACCGGTAAAACCTGCCGGCAATTCTAAATTGAATGTGTAGAATTTTCCCAGCCTTTGGGACAACCTACATGGAAAAGCGCTACGAATAATGCTGCTTAAATTCTTCCCAATGAACGATTTCTTCCAACTGTTTACGTTTCTTGGGAGGAATTTTTTCTTCTTCCGGATAACCTAACGGTATCATAGCTACCGGCACAATATAACCCGGAAGTTTCAATGCCTCCGCACTGCGCTGCGTATCAAAATTGCACACCCAGCAGGTCCCCAATCCCAGTTCGGCTGCCTGAAGGGTCAGGTGGTCAATGGCAATGGCAACGTCAATTTCTGCTGAATCTTTCCCGTCAATACTCCTTTTCCACGATTGCGAATGATCGGCACAGGCCAAGATAACAACCGGCGCTGTTTTAAACCAGTCGCGTTGATAAGCATTATGTAATTTGACCAAATTCTCCGTTTTTTTTATCACAATAAAATGCCATGGTTGAAAATTTACAGCCGATGGCGCCAGTCTGGCTGCCTCCAGTATTTGCAGTATTTTTTTATCATCTACAGGCGTGTCTTTATAACTCCTGACGGAATAACGGCGGTTTATAAGCTCAGCAAACTTCATAATTTCTTCATTACAGATCAAAACCGGAAAAATATGCTTTTTTTAATAAAATCAAGATTTTTTTGTAACGATTTTCCAATCCGGTCGTCTCATTCTATGTTCAGAATAACAAAAACTATTTTTTTAATTAAAATTGGAAACCATGAAAAAATTAAATGTATTGAGTTTGTTCGTCCTTTGTTGCCTCTTTCTCCCGGCTCTTGCCAATGCCATTGATTTTAGCACTAAAATTATAAACTATGAGATAGAGGCCGTTGAAAATGTAACGCCTGATAAATCAGTTGAAAAAGTTTGGAACCTGACCTATGAGGGCTCTGACAAACCGGTTACTGTAGTAAAGCGTAGTACTGCCAAAGGAGTTGTTTACATAGCCACTACATCTTTTTTTGAAGTATGCTACGGCTGTTCACAAAAAGGATTTGGCGTCAGGCCCATAAAGAAAACATGGAGCACTGTTCCCACCGAAATTAACGACGCCGTCCTGAATGCTGACGAAGTAAAAAGACAGGAAGTTATTACTCCCCAAAAAATAGATGACGAAAAAGCATTGGGATTAATTGCCAATTACCTGCCCAATTTACTCAACGGCAACTATAAACACCTGTTAAACTAAAAATCCAGGTTATAATCTGAAAGTAACAGGGTAACCAGAAAAACGGGCCATAGCCAAAATCCTGCCTGAACAAGGGCAAAATTCATAGCAGGAAATGACGTAAAAAAACGGGGAAGTTAGCAGGCATAAAAGTAACCAGACTGAGTATCAGACACGAGTAAAGAACATAAAATACTTAGAAAAGAAAGATTCTTCCAGAGCATTTTATGTACCGGAAAAGGGAAAATGAAAAAATTTGTAATCTGCTGAAAACTTCCCCGGCCCGTTTACCAGCAGAAAAATAAGCAACATGGCCATGGCAAAATCCGTACGGGCAGCATGGGCCATAAACCAGAATCCTTCATTCAGCAGAATGGGGATTTTTGTTGTAATCAGGGCTGTTGCCATAATTGTTAACAACGGAATAGTTGCGAGCCTTGTCAGCAGTCCGGTTAGTATGAATACTCCGCAAACAACCTCGAAGCTTGCAACAAAATATGCCCAGAATTCCGGGTTTTCGAAACCGATATTTTCAAAGCGGCCTACTCCTACCATTTCAGGATAAAGAAACTTCTGAATGCCTTCGGAGAGGAAAACCAGCCCCACTATAATACGCGGAATCATCGATCGGTTGTCATTGTCCGAACTCCAAAGCCACGCTCCAATCTTTTTTATTGAATTCATAATACCCTCATTTTAAATGAGTCCTGCACCCAAACCAATGGAAATAAAAGTAAGCATTACAGCCACTAAAACCTGAACGAACCGGAAAGTTACTTTTTTGAGCAGCCTGCTCCCGGCAAAAGCGCCGGCAATGGCAGCAAGAGTTGCAGAAACAAGCAATGTCAAATTCTCAGACAAGCCGGAAGTCGTAAATCGCGAAGCATAAACCGACAACCTTGTAATGTCAACCAACGACGCAATAATTACCCCGGTGGCAATAAATGCTTCTTTGGAAAGCCCGCTTTTTATAAGAAAAGCACTCCGCAAAGCCCCCTGAACACCTGCCAGCCCCCCGAAAAAACCACTCAACAAACCGCCAAAAATCAACCTGTTACCTCCCATCTGGATCTTTTGCATCGCCGGCAAAATTTCAGACACGGAAAAGAACAACAAAAGAACGGCAATGATTAGCTTCACCGGTGTTATCTGAAACATTCTACCCCAAAGCTCATATTCATAAACAGAAGGTAAACCGGTTATTTTTAGTAACA
The DNA here is from genome assembly GCF_003573545.1 of Mariniphaga sediminis. Taxonomy (GTDB): domain Bacteria; phylum Bacteroidota; class Bacteroidia; order Bacteroidales; family Prolixibacteraceae; genus Mariniphaga; species Mariniphaga sediminis. Next base: position 55,015 of record NZ_QWET01000002.1, read on the forward strand.
GCCATGCTCCAATAAAAGATGCCATAACAGCCGGAATACCAAACCTGATTAGAACCGGCCTGCTGGCCATTTTCCCTACCAGGCCCATTTTGAAAATATTATTGGCAAAATGTACGACGCCGGTTAAGGCAATGGCAATCTCCACCGGAAAAAACAGGGCGAATACAGGCATTAAAATGGTTCCCAATCCAAACCCGGAAAAAAAGGTAAGTATGGCAGTAAAAAAGGCGGTAAAACATATGACTGTAATTTCCAGCATTTTTTCTCTTTTCTGTCCGCATGTAAAACATACGGGTTCAATAAATATACGAATAAAAATAAAAGACAAAATGATATTAAAATCAATTCGATTAATAAATTTTGCCTGGAAAGCCCGCCCTTCTTCTATAAATATTGTCAGCAAAAACAGGAAAAATTGCAGTGATGTCTCTCAATGGTTTTACTGCATTTATCCTGTTAGAGTGACGTTAAAGATGCAGGAGGTTCTTAAAAATTACTTACATTTACCGTTTACAAAACTTAATAAATATGAATCAGCTTTTCGTAAAAGAAATTAAAACTCAGAAGTCGGTTAGTTTCTCTGAAGCAGAACATTTACTGGAGAAGCATTGTGTTTCCAATCCTATTCAGATTTTAAACTGGAAAGATTTTAGTTATATGCCGAAAGTCAATTTTCGGATAGGGCACACAGGAGATGAAATCTGGCTAAAATACTATGTAAAAGAAAAACACATCAGGGCCAGGGAAACCCGCACTAACGGTGATGTTTACAAAGACAGTTGTGTGGAATTTTTCATTTCGCCCGGAGAGAAAAATTATTACAATTTCGAGTTTAGCTGTATTGGCACCATCCACCTTGGCTATGGCCCGGGAAGAGGCAACCGGAAATTTGTCGATCCAAAAATTATTGAAAAGATTGATATTAAATCGTCGCTGGGAAGCGCTCCGTTCAATGACAAATCAGGAAACTTTGAATGGGAAATGATGATTCGGATTCCGATTGAATCTTTTGCTTACAGCAACCTGAAAACCTTTAAAGGATTGAATGCAGAAGCCAATTTTTACAAATGCGGAGAAGAAACAGCTGTGATGCATTATGTTACGTGGAACCCCATCAAAACTGAAAATCCGGATTACCATCGCCCCGAGTTCTTTGGGAAGGTGCAATTCGAATAAAATACCCAATGGATTCACCCGCTGAGCCATAATCAACGGGTGAATTTTTTGTTTATCCAACGCACTCGCTGAAATTAACTTCCGTAACCGGTTCTTTTGACAAAAAAAAACGATACCGGAGATGGGAAACTTACGCCTTTTCCAAAAACATTTTCAAATTCAAGCAAAAAGCCTTTTGTTTCAAACATAAGTTCATTATATTTGTAGTGTATTAATTAAAAATGGAGGTTATTATGCCAGGATTAAACAGAACAGGACCAATGGGTGCAGGCCGGATGACAGGGAAGCAGCTTGGCAGATGCACCGGAAGTACCCATGACATTTCAGAGAGTAAATCCAGAAATTTCAGGCGTGGATTCCACAGTGGGTCCGGACGTGTTGGCAGACGAGGTTTTAGATTCAGATGGAGAAATCCTTATTGGAACTATCCCAAAAATCTTTGTCAGAACAGCTCAGACGAAACATTGCTCCAAAATGAAGTGTGGGTATTAAAAGACCAACTAATGAGAATTGAAAAGGAATTGAAAAAAATCCGCAAAGCCAAGAATGAAGATTGAACAAGTGGGTTTTGCTTCCTGAAATTATGGAAACTCATCACTTTTCAGGCCTCTCAATATTGAGAAGCCGAAAAGTTTTTTTAGTTAAAATTTGACATTTATTGCAGACAAATAGTCTAAAAAAACAAACAAAAACATTTAAAATGACACCGGGAAAAGGAATGGGAACTGGCGGCCACAGGGGCAGGAATAAGGGGGGAGCCTATGGCCCCGGCGGTTATTGTCTTTGCGTGAAATGCGGGCACAAAATCCCCCATAAACAGGGAATAAAATGTACCGAAATTAAATGCCCGGAATGTGGCCACACCATGGTGCGTGAGGAGCTTGTAAAAAACAAAAAACAGAAGAAGTAACCCACCCATCTAAAACTGAGACAAATAGCTACTATTCGAAAAAAAAATATCGAAATCATCATTGGATTTATTGGCGACTTACCCTAACTTCGTCATTCATTGTAGCAGGCTTAACTATACTTATGAATGTACTGGAGAAAACATTGGTCGACTCATTAAAGAAGGGAAACCACAAATCCTTTGAACTGGTATTTAAAACCTACTATCCCCGATTGTGTACTTACGCATTCGACTACACCAAACAACTGGAGACAGCCGAGGACATTGTAAAAGATTTTTTCCTCGATTTTTGGCAAAACCGGGAAAAAATTTCCATAAAAACTTCCATGTCGGGTTACCTTTTCAGGTCGGTACACAACGCCTGCATCAACTACCTGGAAAGGGAAAAAAGAAAAAACAAGACACTTTTGGTGGAGGATATAACGGTAGTCGAACTGAAAATCAGGCAGCCACTTTCTCCCGATTATCCCGTTGGAAATATTTTGGCCAAAGAACTGGAAGAACAGATAAACCTTCAAATCGAAAAACTTCCACCACAATGCAGGGAAATTTTTATACTGAGCCGTTTTGAAGGACTGTCGCACAAAAAAATTTCTGAAAAACTGAATATTTCTGAGAATACAGTTAAGGTTCAAATATTCAGAGCATTAAAAAACATCAAAGAAGCCCTTCCACACCTATTCATTCTTCTTTTCTCATTCTTCAAATAAAAAAAACACTCCCCCTTGTAATACCTCCAGGTAAAAATTGTGTCATCATAATTAGAAAACAAAAAATGAAAGAGAACTTAAACATAACAGAAAACGAGAAAAAAGCCCTCATCGATTATTTCTCAGGAAAACTCACATCGGAAGAATCCGGGCTACTGAACAACTGGCTTGAAAAGAGTGAAGGCAACAAGTTGCTGTTCGACCAGATGACAGATATATGGCAAGCCAGCCATTTTACCCGGATAAATGACAAAATAAATATGGAAGATGCCTGGAAGGAAATTCAGGATCAACTAAGTAAAGAAAACAAAAAACCTATTCAGAGCTGGGTTAGGTTACTCAAAGTAGCCGCCGTTTTGATACTGGTTTTCATTCTGGGAGGAATTGGTCATGCTTTGCTTCACAGCAAACCCAATATTGCAGATCCCTTTCTTGTTGAATATGTAGCCCCTCTTGGTTCACGCTCGTTTGTAAAAATGCCCGACGGTAGTAAAATCTGGCTCAATGCCGGAACAACGCTGTCATACAATAGCCATTTCGGCATTGAAAACCGTGCAATAAACCTTTCGGGCGAAGCTTTTTTCGAAGTAGAAAAAAACCCGGCGCTTCCGTTTACAGTTCAAACCAGTGAATTAAATATTACAGCGCTCGGCACAAAGTTCGATGTAAAAGCTTACAGCGAAGAAAAAACCATTGAAACCACGTTAATTGAAGGCTCTGTCAGATTGGAAGGAAATAATTTCAAACTAACAGAAGATGTGATACTCACGAGGAACGAAAAAGCCATTTTTACAAAACATAGTAAATCCGTTGATTTTATTGATACTAATCAATCCTTAAAAGAAAATGAAACGGTGCCGAAACAAGAATCCGGATTAAAAATTATCACCTCCATCGAACCGGATCCTATTATCTCCTGGAAAGATGAAAGGTGGATAATAAACAACGAAAAATTAGGTTCACTTTCCCAAAAACTGGAACGCCGGTATGCTGTGAACTTTATTTTCGACAACGAATTACTGAAAGAATATTCATTTGGAGGAACACTTGAAGACGAAACACTACAACAGGTGTTGGATGCTATTTGCTCAAGTTCCCCAATCAAATACGTCATTGAAGGAAAAACAGTTTACATAATGTCTGATAATCAAAAAATGGGAAAATTTAAACATTTGCTTATGAAATAAAATCCGTATTTAAAAAGGGAGATCAGTATGACCTCCCAAATCTTGTGTAAAGATAATGTTGCTTCATATTGGCACTATGAGGCAACACATTTTAAACCTTAACGATTCAAAAATATGAAAAATTTTTTTAAGGAACTGTCTCTTCCTTGTAAACGAGGCATTAAAAAGGTTTTACTTATGACGAAACTAACATTCTTTCTAAGCGTATTTCTGGTCTTGCAAATGTCCGCAAGCGTGTATTCGCAAACGCGCTTGTCCATCAAATCCAAAAACAAAACAGTAAAAGAGGTATTTTGGGACATTGAGAAACAGAGTGAGTTTCGTTTCTTTTACAACGAAGATTTTGTGGATATGAAACGCAAAGTCGACTTTAACATTGAAAACGAAACGATTACTGAAATCATGGCTCAACTTTTCGATTTTTCGAAAACCACCTATAAAATTGCAGAAAATAACCTCATTGTGATTATTCCGGCCGAAGGGCAACAGCCCCAAACGGTAAGAGGCAAAGTCACCACAGCCCAGGGAGAGCCAATTCCGGGTGTAACTGTTATGCTCAAAGGAACCAATTCCGGAACGGTTACAGATGTCAATGGAAGTTATTCCATTACAATTCAGCAACCAAACGATGTCCTCGCATTTTCTTTCGTAGGTCTTTTAACCCAGGAGCTTGAGATTGGAGAACAATCGACGATTAATGTAACGATGAAAGAAGATATAGTGGGAGTGGATGAAGTAGTTATAGTCGGCTACGGGAGTCAAAGAAAAGTAAATCTCACCGGAGCCATTGCGACAGTTGACGGGGAAGCTCTTGCCCGGCGCCAGGTAGCTCAGTCCTCCATGGTATTACAGGGTGTTGCTCCCGGTGTGGTAGTCACTCAGCGCAGTGGTCAGCCCGGACGCGATGGCGGAGCGATCAGCATCAGGGGAAAAACAACACTGGGCAACAGCAATCCTCTCATCCTTGTTGACGGGATAGAAATGGGAATTAACAACATCGATCCTACTTTAATTGAATCCGTCTCTATATTAAAAGATGCAGCATCTTCATCCATCTATGGTTCAAGGGCTGCCAATGGTGTTATCCTGGTAACAACAAAAAGGGGGCAGCAAGACAAACTGTCTGTTTCGTACAACGGATATGTGGGAACACAACAACCTACCTTCCTTCCGAATATGGTAGGAGCCATTGACCACATGCTGCTTACTAATGAAGCCTATGTAAACGTAGGTAAATCCCCTCTTTATTCAGAGGAATATATTGAGGAATACCGGCAGGGAATGGCAACCAATCCGGATAGGTATCCTGACACAGACTGGTACGACCAGGTCTTAACCGGTAATGGGTTAATGCAGAGTCACTTTTTAACGATGAACGGGGGAACTGAGAAAGTAAGGGTTTTGGCCTCACTCGGATACCTGGATCAAAACGGTATCATGTCAAATACCAATTTCGACCGATATACGTTACGCATCAATACCGACCTTAATTTAACCAAAAGCTTTTCAGCACAGGTTGATGCCCACATTAAACAATCTCATTTAGTTGAACCTTCAAGAGGAACAAACTCTGCAATCCACTGGTCGGGGCGCATACCCGCAAACCAGGGGGGTGTTCTTTCCAATGGGCAATGGGGCGAAGGTTGGAATGGAGATAACCCGATTGCTTTTACAAAAGACGGCGGGCTATATACCCAGGAGGCTCCTTCGTTTTCCCTGAACCTTGTTTTGAAATACCAACCCGTTGACTGGCTTTTTATGGATTTGGCCTACTCTCCAAACTACTGGCAATCCAATGTATCCGATTTTGTTAAAGCCATTCAAACCTACAGATGGGATGGCTCGGAAAGTTATAAAGCCCCCCAGAAAAGTACGCTCAACACAAGCCATAGCCGTAGTCTGCACAATAACCTGAGAAGTACGATGACATTCAGCAAAGAATTTAAGGATCACGCGGTGAAATTACTTTTGGGTTATCAGCAGGAAGATTACCGAAACGATGCGCTAAGAGGCTACCGGGAGGTTTTTCCATTCCCTGATTATCCGGTACTGAATTCCGGTGGTGAAGAAAACCAGAAAGCTTACGGTTCGGCCAGCGAATGGGCGTTGCAGTCATTCTTTGGGAGGGTAAATTACGATTTCAAAGGACGATACCTGTTTGAAGCCAATTTCCGGCAAGATGGTTCATCGCGCTTTGTCACCGGCCGGAAATGGGGATTTTTCCCCTCATTCTCAGCAGGCTGGAGATTATCAGAAGAAAATTTCTTTGAATCACTTAGTCCTATTATAAATAATCTAAAAATCCGAGCTTCATGGGGACAATTAGGAAACCAGGATATTGGACTTTACCCGTTTTCTTCCGATGTTAATCTTGGATTGAAATATGTTTTCGACAAGCAGGTAAACAGCGGTGCAGGGATTACCAGTTTGGCCAACACCGAAATTTCGTGGGAAACGACCACAGCTTCCAATCTCGGCGTGGATCTTACTTTATTCGATCGCTTAAATATTGTGGCCGAATACTATTATAAAGTAACTGATGATATTCTTCTGGATCTTGATATTCCCAGGATTATTGGAATGGATGCCCCGGAACAAAACGCGGGAAAAGTTGAAAACAGAGGGTGGGACCTTGGTTTGAACTACAGCAATTGGGACAACGAATTTAAATATGAAATTGGCATCAACATTTCGGATGTAAAAAATAAGGTATTAGACTTAAAAGGCGTGAACAAAACCGGACTAACAGTTAATCACGAAGGATATCCCATGCTTTCCATATATGGTTTGGAGGCTGATGGATTTATTGAAGAGGAAGACTTTAATGAAGATGGGACATATAAATATGCCAGACAATATGGTACCATTGCACCCGGCGACATTAAATATATCGACCAGAATAATGACTCAATTATTAATGCCAGTGATTATAAAATAATTGGTGCAACAATACCCCGCTATACGTTTGGTCTCACGTTTAACGGCCAATACAAGAATTTCGATATTGGTATTTTTCTTCAGGGAGTAGGAAAGGCTGATGGAATAATCCGCGATCAGGGTATTATGCCATTTCTTATGGGAGGTACTATCCAGGAACAACACAAAGACCGTTGGACCCCTGACAATAAGGATGCAACATTCCCTCGTTTTGCATTTAATGAAACCAATAATGAACAAACATCAAGTTTCTGGATGCGCAATGCGGCTTATATGCGGCTAAAAAACCTGCAGGTTGGCTATTCCTTGCCGGCAAGTGTAACCAACCGGATAAAAGCCGAAAAGCTTCGTATTTACCTGAGTGGACAAAACCTGCTTACCCTGGAAAACTTCTGGGATGGATACGATGTTGAGGCTCCTGTGGGTAATGGAGGTTACTATCCACAAGTAAAAACTTTCAGTATTGGTGTTGATGTCAAATTTTAATTGTAAAAAAATATGAAATCAAAAATAAAATATTCCATTTTAACCATTTTACTAACATTTGCGTTGGTATCATGCGAAGATTATCTGGAAAAATATCCGCTAAATAATCCATCTGACGCCACATTTTTATCTAACGAAACAGAGCTGAAGATGGCAGTGGCCGGTTGCTACAACATATTATGGTCGCGAGTACAATCAATGCCATTTGTTCCTGTTTTCGATCAAGTATCTGATATTGGCTGGGACAGGAATGGTTCTCCGCTTCAGGCAGCAGGGCGTGGTGACGCTGATTCAAGAAATGCCGATTTGTTAGGCCTTTGGACAAATTTATACCAAGGCATATCAAGATGCAATTATTTGATTACAAACATGGAAAGAGGACAAGAAAACATACCGGCTCAGGTTTTTGCACAGAGCAAAGCAGAAGCCCGATTTCTTAGAGCACTCTATTACCATTATCTAATAGAACTTTGGGGTGGAGTTCCATTGGTAACAACTCCTTTATCTCTGTCTGAGTCTAATGTTCCAAGAGCTACAAAATCGGACATCGCTGACTTTCTGATTACTGAATTGAACGAATGCGCCAATGATTTGCCGCAAGAAACCAATCCTTTATCGGGAAGAGCTTCAAAAGCAGCAGCGTGGGCACTCGTATCAAGAATAGCTTTGTATAATGAACGTTGGAGCGATGCTATTTCTGCTGCGCAAAAAGTAATGGCCATGGAAGGCACAGAAGTACTTTTACATGACAACTATATGGATCTTTTCCAATATGCCGGGCAGGATTCAAAAGAAATAATTTTTTCTGTTCAATTCCTGAAAGGAGAACAGATGCACTCTATGTTTCGCTTCTTTGGTACCCGAAATGCAAAAGGACATACCAATAAGAAGCCAAGTTACCAAACTGCTGACACGTGGGAATGTATTGACGGACTTCAGATTGATGAATCGCCATTGTATGATCCGCAAAATCCATTTGCAAACAGAGACCCCAGGTTAAATTTTACGCTTTCATTGCCTGGTTCTATCTTTTTGGGATTTCAGTATGAAACCCACGGCGACAGCCTTTATTGCTGGAATTACAATGTGGATCCGCCGCAAAGAATACCCAACCTGGAAGCCACTCACGCTTATGCCACATTTACCGGAATTGGCTGGCGAAAATATGCCGATAACCTGGATAAAGATGCTGTAAACGACAGTGAGCTGAATATGATTGTAATGCGCTATGCTGAAGTCTTGCTTAACTACGCTGAAGCAAAAATTGAAGCCGGTCAAATAGACCAGTCTGTTCTTGATGCCATCAACAAAGTGAGACAGCGTCCAACAGTTGAGATGCCTCCAATTACAACCACTGATCAAACAGAACTGAGGTATGCAGTAAGACGCGAAAGAAAATATGAATTGTCTTGTGAAGGACTCCGTCTTTTCGATATCCGCAGGTGGAAAATTGCAGAGAATGTTATGAATCTGCCTGTTCTGGGTCGTATGAAAAAAGCGTATCCAGCTATTGCCCCAAGAGTAGACGAACACGGAACATCGTATTACGACAATATTCCGATAGCTCAGCAGGGAGAATCAGCAGACTTTAAAATGCGCGTGGTGGAGATTCGCTCTTTTGATAAAAATCGCGACTATTTATGGCCGATTCCTTATGTTGAAATGGATACAAATTCAGAAATGACACAAAATCCCGGATACGGGGATTAGCTTAGTTTAGTTCATTGTGGTTCCCCGGCGAAACCCAGGGAACCACTTTTTTCTTTTTGTTCTCAAAAAAATAGGAAGAATAGTACTATACCCGTTATATTAGCGCCAAACATTAAGTAATGTTTAAACCGCTTAATTTTCTAACTGTTTTATTTATTAAAATTTCATTTATTTCGGATTTAATGAATGGGAGTTTGGATATAATACCCTTTTCCTAATTTATTCTAGAAATACTAAAAAATGTAATCATTATTAACCATTAAGATATTACTATGTTTGCTACAAAAAAATTTCTGACAATTATTCTTGCACTGATTGTGTCATCAATATTTCCATTCGATGCCCAAAGTCAAACAAAGGAGTACGACATTGTAATTTACGGGGGAACCTCTGCCGGGATTGCGGCAGCCATTCAAAGTTCGCGTATGGGGAAATCGGTAGTGGTAATTGAACCATCCACACGACTCGGAGGATTAACCACCGGCGGGCTGGGAGCCACTGACATTGGTAACAAACAGGCCGTTGGCGGAATTTCCCGTGAGTTTTACCAGAATATTAAAAGGTATTACGAAAAACCGGAAAACTGGAAATGGCAGAAACCGGAAGAATACCGACAAAGCAGAAACAAAAAAGGAGAAGATGCGATGTGGACTTTTGAACCGTCAGTTGCATTAAAAGTATATGAAAAAATGATGGCAGCCGAAAAAATCGATGTGGTCTATGAGCAACGGCTGAACCGAAAAAACGGTGTAAAGAAACAGGCAAAAAAGATTGTGGAAATTGAAATGGAAGGCGGACAGAAATACCGTGGAAAAATGTTTATCGACGCCACTTACGAGGGTGACTTAATGGCAACTGCCGGTGTTAGTTACACCTACGGCCGTGAATCAAACAAGGAATATGGCGAAACATTGAATGGGGTTCAGGCCAATGATATTGGCATAACCCTCAAAAGGGGCGTTTCACTCAACAGCATTCACCACAATTTTATTGATGGCGTTGATCCCTACGTTGTACAAGGCGATCCTTCGAGCGGATTATTGCCGTTTATTGTTGAAGGTGGCCCCGGTATTGACGGGCGTGGCGACAAAGGTATTCAGGCCTACTGTTTCCGTATGACCCTGACCGACCATCCGGACAACCGCATTCCTTTTAAAAAGCCTGTTGGGTACAACGAACTGGAATATGAACTCCTTTTCCGGAATTATGAAGCTGCCGAAGGGCCGATTGAAGAAATGTACCATTACGGCGATCCACTGGTTCCCTGGATAAATTCAGCGATGCCTAACCGGAAAACCGACACCAACAACCAGAAGGGTTTCTCTACCGATTTTATCGGGCAGAACTGGGATTATCCGGAAGGCAGCTATGAAGAACGTGAAAAAATTATCGAACGGCACCGGTCGTACCAGCAGGGATTAATGTGGACCCTGGCCTACCATCCGCGTATTCCGGAGAAAGTAAGAGACGCCGTTTCGAAATGGGGAACCTGCAAAGATGAGTACGAACGGGAAGACGGTTGGCAGCAGCAGTTGTATATCCGCGAAGCACGCCGGATGATTAGCGATTATGTAATGACCCAACGCCACTGCGAAGGATTGGATGTGGCTGAAGATCCGGTTAGCCTGGCAGCCTACGGAATGGATTCGCACCAGGTGCAACGCTATGTAGATGCCAATGGTTATGTCCAGAACGAAGGCAACGTGGAAGCACATGGATTTTCACCCTACCCTATCAGCTACCGTTCCATCATTCCCAAAAAAGAAGAATGCAACAACCTGCTGGTACCTGTTTGCGTAAGTTCGACCCACATTGCTTTCGGCTCCATTCGTATGGAACCTGTCTTTATGATTTTGGGCCAGTCGGCAGCCACTGCAGCGGCTTTGGCCATCGAAAACAAAACAGATGTACATGCACTGGACTACAACATTCTGAAAAGCCGTTTGCTGGAAGACAAACAAATTCTGGCACACGAATGAGATAAAGTTTCTTTCAATACTTACTAAAACGAAATAAAATGAAGTCGAATCATAAATACCTGTTTGGGGCAACAACATTCCTGGGACTCCTTTTTATACTATTCATATTCCAGGGATGTAAAAATCAGCCCGCCCATACTTTTGAGGCCGACGTAGTTATTTACGGAGGCACATCGGCTGCTGTTATCGCCGCAGTTGAGGTGGCTCAATCGGGCAAATCCGTCATTGTCGTTTCTCCCGACATTCATTTGGGAGGACTGACCGCAGGTGGACTGGGTTGGACTGACACCGGCAAAAAAGAGACCATTGGCGGGCTGGCCCGAAATTTTTACCACCGCGTGTACAACCATTACCAACAGGACGAGGCCTGGAAATGGATGCAAAAGGAAGAATACGGGAATACCGGCCAGGGAACTCCTGCCATTGACGGGGACATGCGTACTATGTGGATTTTTGAGCCGCACATTGCCGAACAGGTTTTTGAAGAGCTGATTCAGGAAAATAACATTGAATTGTATCGTGATGAATGGCTCGACCGGAAAAACGGAGTAAAAAAGACCGATGGAAAGATTACTTCTATCACCACACTTTCCGGCAAAACATTCCAGGGAAAAATGTTTATGGATGCCACTTACGAAGGCGATTTGCTGGCTTCGGCCGGGGTTAGTTACCACGTGGGCCGCGAAGGCACCAATGTTTACGGGGAAGAGTGGAACGGAGTACAAACAGGGGTTTACCACCACCGGCACCATTTTAAAGTACTTGCCCAGCCTATCGACCCCTATTGGGAGCCGGGGAATCCGGTAAGCGGACTGCTACCACGCATTAGCCCCGACCCACCGGGAGAAAAAGGCGAAGGCGATAACCGGATACAGGCATACTGTTTCAGGGTATGCATGACCAACCATCCTGAAAACCGCATCCCTTTTCCCAAACCTGAAGGCTACGATTCCACCCAGTATGAATTGTTGGTGCGTATTTTTGATGCCGGCTGGCGCGAATGGTTCGGGAAGTTCGACGCCATTCCCAACCGGAAAACCGACACCAACAACCACGGCCCTTTTAGCAGCGACAATATCGGAATGAATTACGATTACCCCGAAGCCAGCTACGAACGCCGCAGGGAAATCATCAAAGAACATGAAACTTACCAAAAGGGACTCCTTTGGTTTGTAGCTAACGACAAGCGGGTTCCCGAAGACATTCAGACAGAAATGAAAAAATGGGGCCTGCCAAAAGATGAGTTTACAGACAACGGGCATTGGCCTCATCAAATCTATGTACGTGAAGCCCGGCGAATGATTGGCAAATTTGTGATGACAGAAAACGAGTTGCTGAAGCGCACTCCCACTCCCCAATCGGTAGGGATGGGTTCCTACACCATTGATTCCCACAATGTGCAACGATATGTAGATGAAAACGGACACGTTCATAATGAAGGCGATATCGGTGTTTCACTACCCGGTCCCTACGAAATTGCCTATGGCGCCCTGGTCCCTAAAAAAGAAGAGTGCCAGAACCTGCTGGTTCCGGTCTGTGCATCTGCCAGCCACATTGCTTTTGGCTCCATTCGGATGGAACCGGTATTTATGATTCTTGGCCAGTCGGCGGCAGTAGCTGCCTGCATGGCTATCGACAAAAACAGTGCTGTTCAGGATGTGGAGTACGAAAAACTAAAAAAACGGCTGTTGCATAAAGGACAGGTATTAACCCTGGAAAATATCATTCAATAACGGGCAAATAAAATCAGACCCGGTTCTGATTTGCGAAAAAATATAAAACCATAATGATGAAACGACGAAACTTTGTAAAAACCGCGGCAGCCGGGTCAGCATTTTTGCTGACCCCGGGGGCATTTGCTTTTAACTACTCCTCGAATCCGGACGAAAAAAAATATTGCTACCAGTCGGAACGAAAAATACCGGTGGCTTACAACGTAGATGTAGTTGTTATCGGCGGATCGCTGGCAGCCGTGGCAGCAGCGACAGATGCCGCACAGAACGGGGCAAAAGTTTTCCTCGTCGCCCAGGAACCTTACCTCGGTGAAGATATTTGCGGAACATACCGTTTGTGGACGAGCGATCAAAGCATTTTAAATACCGAACTGGGCAAGAAAATTTTCGGAGAAGGCCTGCCCACCCCGATGCATGTAAAACGTACTCTCGACAATGAACTGATTAATAACAATGTCGACTTCCTTTATTCCAGTTATGTAACCGATATTCTGAACGATAAGAATGACCAACCTGCCGGAGTTGTCATCTCCAACCGTTCCGGAAGACAGGCCATCTTTGCAAAAACAATTATCGACGCTACCCCGCGGGCTTTGGTGGCCCGAATGGCTGGAGCGCAGTTCGGAAGTTATCCTTCGGGAAAGCAAACCTTCAAATTTACCGTTGTGGGAAACAAGTTGAAGCAAACGCCCGGACTCACCGGAAAAATTCACGACGAGCAGGTGCAGCTAAAATTTGTGTCAACAGGGAATACACAGGGGAGTGGTTTTTCCGATGCCGATATCCGTTACAATGCCATAGAGTATACCATTCAGATTGACATGAAAGACGGCAGTTGGGCTTCGTTTGCCGAAGCAGAGCAAATGGCCCGCGACCTAACCTGGGACTCAGATCAGGTAGAGTCGGCAGATCTCCTTTTCCAAAATCCACCGGACAAAATGGTGGGGCAAAAAAGGTGGAACAATGCCAGCGTAGATTTGGAAAACATCAACCTGAAAGTTTTTCAGCCACGAAAGCCAGAAAACATTTTTGTGTTGAGCGGAAGCGCTAATTTGAGCGATGCAGCAGCAGAAACCTTGCTCCAGCCGGGCAAACTTATCCGGATTGGAGAACGGATTGGGAAAGAGGCCGCAACGATTGCCAGCACGTTAACCAAAATACAATCGGCTAAAATAAAAGGCATCAACCAACAAAATATACTGCCTGGTGATGTGGGCGAGATTTTGGAAGGACTACGCCCGTCACTGAACCTGGACGAAGTGGTTGCCGAAGAGACAACCTTGCCTGTTTTGGGCACTTACGATGTAGTAGTAATGGGCGGCGGAACAGCCGGCGCTCCCGCGGCAGTTGGCGCATCTCAACAGGGAGCAAAAACATTGGTGCTCGACTACATGCACGGAATGGGGGGCATGGGAACCCTGGGCATGATCGGAAAATATTACCACGGGTACCGGAAAGGGTACACCAACATTGTAGATCTCGGTGTTAAAAATATAGACCCGGATAATCCCCGAAAAAAGAAGTCACTCGGCGAATGGGTTTTCGACTGGAAAACAGAATATTTCCGGAAAGAAATCCGTAATGCAGGTGGCGATATCTGGTTTGGGGTGCTGGGCAGTGGAGCCTATGTGGAAAACGGACAGGTGAAAGGTGTAGTGGTGGCAACCCCGGAAGGCAAAGGGGTGGTGCTTGCCCACACGGTGATCGATTCGACCGGAAGTGCGGATATTGCCATTGCGGCAGGAGCAGAATATAGCTATACCGACGGACTTTCAGTGGCAGTGCAGGGGGCAGGTTTACCCTTTAAAAATCCCGACGATTTTTATAATAACACCGACTGGACATTCATCAGCGACTCCGACATGCTGGATGTGTGGCGGGCATTTATTGTGGCCAAAGATAAATTCAAAGAACAATACGACATCGGAAAGATACCACAAACCCGCGAGCGCCGGCGAATGGTGGGCGATTTCACAGTGGGCGTGCTTGATGTTTACAACCACCGAACATATCCTGATACCATTTCGGCACATCTTAGCTCGTTCGACACGCATGGGTTTACCGAGGATCCGTTCTTCTCGTTAAAACCTCCGGCTCACAGCGGAGTGGATGTTCTGGCATTTGTCCCCTTCAGGGCACTTCTTCCCAAAGGACTGGAAGGGATTGCTGTTACGGGACTGGGGGCAAGCGCCCACCGGGATGCCATGCCGGTTATCCGCATGCAGCCCTGCTTGCAAAACCAGGGATATGCCGTAGGAATGGCTGCCGCATGGGCAAAATTTAACAACCAAAAAATCCGGTACGTTGATGTAAAAGCGCTGCAAAAAGAGCTGGTACAAATTGAAAGTTTGCCGGAGCATGTGCTTACTGACGTGGACAATTTTCCACCGCCCTACGAAAAAATTCAGCAGGCTGCCCAAACAGTGGTGAATGACCTGGAAGGGCTGGAAATTATTTTATGGGATAAAGAAAGAGGAATTACGGCATTAACGGATAAATTTCATTTGTCTCAAAACGAAGAACACAAACTTGTTTATGCGCGCATTCTCGGCATGCTGGGGGAACAGGACGGCTGGCAGGAACTGATTGCCGCCCTTGATAGCTACGACGATTGGGATGAAGGCTGGAATTTCACCGGCATGGGCCAGTTCGGAAAGAGTATCAGCTACCTCGACAGCCTGATTATCGCTACCGGAAGGACGGGAAGAACAGAGGCACTTCCATCCATCATTCGCCTGGCAGAAAAGCTAACACCCGAAAGCCACTTCTCACACTTCAGGGCTGTTGCCATTGCCCTGGAAACCATTGGCGATCCCAAAGGAGCTGAACCGCTTTTCAAAATACTGGAATTGCCCGGTGTACGGGGACATACAATGCCTGATATCAAAACAGCGAAAGAACGCACTCCCGCCCATAAAAACGATGTTTCAACCCGAAACAATTCATTGCGGGAACTAATATTGGGCCGTGCGCTATACAAATGTGGCGACTACAATGGTGTAGGGAACCAGATTCTGAACGATTACTCCAAAGACCTGCGCGGACATTATTTCCGCCATGCCAATGGAGTTCTTCAGCTATTTTCAGGACAAAAGGAAAAAGAAATAGAGTTATAAACTACTCGTTCAAAACAGCGTACTCAAAATAAAATTACAGGGATTTATTGTTCCGCTGGAAGAGACAATAATATATCTGGCGAATCAAGAGTTGATATTAGCTAATTATCAGTAATTCAACCCACTTTGGGGTTTCGTCTTTACCCCGCATTGCCTTCCCCGAGCTTCGCATGGGGCTATTTTAATTTATGTCCTTCGGACACTTCTTTATCCCGAAAGGGATTAAATAATAATAGCCATGGGTAAAACCCGTGGTAATAAAGTGGATATGATAAGAACCCCGAAGTGGGTTCAGCCCTTCGAATATATCATCAGAGCGTAGCCCAAATCCGGGCCAGTGAGTGGCCGGACGCCTTCAGTTGCAAATCAAGAAAATAACCGAAAGGTGTTTGTGCTGTAGTGTATCCGCCGTTTTGCAACCGCTTTTCTGCCAAATCGAAAACCTCCCTGGTAAATTCCACGGAGGCTTTGGAATCGGAAAGATGCGCAAACGAATGCAGAATTATTTTTGTGCAGTTGTTTTTGCGGGCGGTCCACTTCAGATGGTTTACCAGCTTTTTCTCCCGGCTTTTTACATCGTTATCTTCATCTGTCTTTTCTATCTGGATAAATGCCAGAACAGAATCTGTAAAGCTGGCCCCTTCTGTTATTTCTTCTGCCGAATCCAGGTTTTTCTGCGCAGGAGTGTAACTGAATTCATCCACATACATCACAAGAACCTTCATCTATTCCTCCATTTCTGTAAGCAATTCTTCACTCAGTTTTCCGGTCCATTCACACAACAAAGCCTTCTGTTCTTCCGACAATCTTGCACCGGGATACATTAGCTTGTATGACTTGAGAGGCATTTTCCCGTCCTCCACCTCTTCACACATTTTGTCCAGGGCAGATATCTTCTCCAACACATCCATATTGCCCCATTCCGATAAGTTTAATTCCTCCTTGCCGTTCACAACATGGCTGTTTACAAGCCATGAAGCCGGAGCAATGTGATTGTACCACCTGTACTTGGTTTGATTGGAATGGCAATCGAGACAGGAAGTTTTCAGCAGCGTTTTGATATCTTCCGGAACATCGGTTACTTCGAAAAGATGATCCCCTGTCATTTCTCCCTGGTTTTTCTCCGGTTGAAAAAACTGGATTACAACAAGAGCTGTGATAAACAGAATAATAACGATGCGCAGAATTTTTTTCATCTCATTTGGATTGTTATTTCTAAAAATATTTATCTCATTTTATCAGATATTTTAATGGGTATCCGATAAAGTGCACAAGCTCATTTCAATGGCCTCCCGGAAAATCATAACACTCCCCGCACACACAAAAAAGGCCAACGATAGTGGTTCCCCTAACGGGAAATGATTTTGTAACGCATTAAGAACTTAACAATTAGCTCCCAATAAGCTTTTTAGCTTCTTTTTCAGCCCACTCTGTTAAAATTTTAATCTGCTCTTCCGTAAGTTTTTTTTCCGGTCTTTTTTCCAGGAATTTTTTAGGCGGCATATCCCCTTCTTCCACCACCTTGGCAATATCTTTCAATTTTGTGATTTTACGAACTTTCTGTAAGTCATCAAGCGTTTTAAAATCAAGTTCTTCCCGGGCATCCTCGTTCTGCGAATCAGTATTGTGACATCCAAAGCACGACTGATCGATAATGGCATTCACCTCCTTGGGCATTGTCGTTTTACTCTTATCAGAAACTGTTCTAAAAGATGTATTCAGAATAAGAATGCCGGAAAAAACTGTTGCAATCAAAAAAACGGGGAATAATACTTTCATAATTCATTTCGTTTTAAGTGAAGATAATTTTTGTTTAATATACGGTATAATTTAAAAAAACACAATAGAGGCCGGAAAGTTGACTCCATTTTCCTTCATGGGGTGAATTTTAAAACCGATAAAAGTGCTCTCTGATTTTAAATATTAACTTTGGCGAAAAAGTATAAGAAAGGATGCGTTGGTTTTTTTTGACAGTGTTTTTCCTGTTTTCAACAACCTGTGTTGTAACAGGTCAGGTTTCAAGTGGGGGCACCCCCCTCAAAGTTCCGATACTAAAAAGCCGTGGAATCCCTGTAAAAACAATGCCAGAGTTGAACAACAAAGCGTTGCAGCAACAGGCAGCTGAACAGCGCCAGCAGGGAAACAGACTGAAAGCCTTTCAGTTTGCCCATACGTTTCAGGTACATCTTTCGCCCGAAACAGATGGTTTATGGACAAACAATATCGATGGATTTGACATTTGGCAATTGAAAATCCGTTCAAAAGATGCCTTTTCTATACAACTGATTTTTGATCGGTTTAAACTCCCGTACAATGCCCGGCTGTTCCTTTTCAGCGAAAAAGAAGGGAAACACCTTGGGGCATTTACTTCAATCAACAACAAGGCCTCGGGAAAATTTGCCGTGGCGCCCCTGGCTGGCGATGAACTGGTTGTTCAGTATGAAGTGCCGGCCGGCCACAACGGTAAAAATGATTTTGTCATTTCCAATGTAAACCACGATTTTATAGGAATTTTAAAATTTAGCGACCGGCGCCCATTGGGGACCGCAGCGGGTGAATGCAATATCGATATCCATTGTGAAGCAGGAAGCGACTGGGAAGATCCCAAAGATGCCGTTTGCCGGATAATAACCACAAAAAACAACAAAGCAGAGATTTGTACAGGTACGCTGATAAACAATACGGCCGAAGATCAAAAACCGTATGTTATTACAGCCGCCCATTGTATTGAGAAGGCCCAATTTGCCGAAACATCCGTTTTTACGTTTAATTACGAAAGTCCTTACTGTGCCCCGCTGGATGGCGATCCGGGGAATTCGGTATCGAACGCTGTGCTGCGGGCCATTTCCGACAGCCTCGATTTTGCCCTGGTAGAACTAAGCCTGGTTCCTCCTCCTGAATATCGGCCTTACTATGCCGGATGGGATAACCGTCAGGTTTTACCCGATTCTTCTACCAGTATCCACCATCCGCAGGGCGACATTAAAAAAATTGCTTACGACAGTGATTCGCCTGTTTATTCCAATTTTCTTTCTGACTACACACCCAAAGGGTTTATACGCATTTTACGATGGGATGGCGGTGTCACTGAACATGGCTCTTCAGGCGGGCCATTATTCAATCCCGACCAAAACCTGATCGGAACCCTTACCGGCGGGTCCGCCCTTTGCAGCGATCCCCGGAACGACTATTTCTCGCGTTTTGAAATGGCCTGGGAATTTCGGGCTGATATTTCCAAACAGTTAAAACACTGGCTCGACCCACTTAATTCCGGCGCTACTATTTTGCAAGGGAAGAGGTTTTATACCGACGAAGAACTGTGCATGGCTTTTACCAACCTGGAGGATTTTGATGAACATGAAAATATTGTCCTGCAAAACGAAAATCAGTTTGCCGGATACTGGGGTGGAACCAACAACATTGGAATTACCGGGTTTGCCGAACGGTTTTCCATCCCGGGAAATGAACAGTTCTACGGTGTATCCCTTGGAGTTGGAAAAGTAATACTCTCGGGCGGCACCGACAGTGAAATTACGGTAACTGTTTACAATGGAAATTCTCCTGGTACAGTTATCCATTCAGAAACAGTTAAAATAAACAGCCTTGTTTCCGATGCCATGAATTTTATCGGGTTCTCCGAAATGGTGGAGCCTGCCGATACCTTTTTTGTGGGATTTGAGTTAAGCAACCTGGCTCCTCAGGATACTTTTGTGGTGTATCAATCATTACGGCAACCCGAAAAGGAAAACTTTTTCTGGTTCAAACAAAATAACGAATGGTACAATTTCCAGACATCCAACAATGACAACTATTGCATCGCAAATGCATTTGAACTGATTGCCTGCAACGTGGATGCACTGGCCAACGATACGCCATTGGTAAATAACCCGACAGATGCGCTGATTTATCCCAACCCGGCCCACTCCGGTTTTACCTTTGAAGCCGGGCAGGAAATCGATCCCGAAAATATCCGCGTATTCAATCTTATTGGGCAGGAGGTTCAGGCGAAACTGGGAAACCACCGGAATAAAAAAATTCAAATTGATTTGTCGGGTAACATTCCGGGCGTTTACTTTGTCCGCTTAAAAACCGGGGAGGGAATGGTGTCGAAAAAGGTTACCTATATGCCCTGGTAAAAAAACAGATATGAACCGCTTGATATTTTTTATTCTATCGCTCTACATTTTCACAGGCTGCGCAAATCCGGAAAAAAAACCGGATAGAAGAGTCAGTTCCAATCAAAATGCACATGGTTTTCAGATAGAAAAGTCCGGAGAACTGACCCGGCTTACTGTTTTTAATCCATGGGAAAAGGCAGAAAATGTTTCATTCGAATATTTTTTAGTAAAAAAAACGGCAACAATACCTGATTCTCTCACAGGGAGAAGAGTCATTAAAACCCCGGTAGAACGTGTTATTTGTCTTTCTACCACTCACCTGGCATTTTTGGAAGCGCTTAACGAAACCATGGCGGTTTCAGGCATTTCAGGACGGCAATATGTTTCAAACCAAAAAATAAGGGCCCGGATGGATCAGGGCGAGGTTCCGGATGTGGGGTATGGCCAGAATCTCAACTACGAGCTGATTCTAAACCAGAAGCCCGAACTGATAATGGTTTACGGGATTGGAAGTGAAGTAACAAGCCACACCCAAAAGCTGGAAGAATTGGGAGTTCCTGTAATTATGGTAGCGGAATACCTGGAAGAAACGCCGCTTGGAAAAGCAGAGTGGATAAAGTTTATAGGAACACTTTTTCAAAAAGAAAAAGAAGCGGAAGAATATTTTCGTCAGGTAGCAGAAGAATACAATCGCCTGAAGAAGCTGGCCGCCGGGAAAACAGACAAACCCAAAGTACTGGTAGGGTCGCCGTATCGCGATACCTGGTGGGTGCCAGGGGGAAATAATTACCTGGCCAATTTGATTGCCGATGCCGGGGGTCTTTATCTCGGAAAGGAAAACCCTTCGCATGAAAGTTATGTCATTTCATTTGAAAATGCCCTGGCCTGGGGCAATGAGGCTGATGTTTGGATTAACATGAGCAACCTGGCTTCCAAAGAAGAGATCCTGTCAGTGGATCAGCGATTCAAAAGTTTCAGCGTGTTTAATGAAGGCAAAATATACAACAATATCAAGCGGCTTAGTAATCATGGCGGAAATGACTTCTGGGAAAGCGGCACGATAAATCCCCACATCGTGTTGCGCGATTTAATTACTATTTTTCATCCGGATTTGACGGAAAAAGAAACGACATATTATCAGGAAATTGAATGAAACCTTTAACCCAACATAAAAAACAACCATTGGGGCTGATGTTTTTTATACTCGCCATTCTATTTGTGTTGTTTTTCATTGCCGATTTATTGCTGGGTTCCATCATCATCCCGGTAAAGCAGGTACTCCTGGCTCTTTTTACTTCTCCGGCTGATTCCGGGGAAACGTTCCGCACGATTATTCTCGACTTCCGGTTGCCCAAAGCACTGACGGCCGTACTTACCGGCGCCGCGCTATCGCTGAGCGGCCTGCAAATGCAGACTGTCTTTCGCAACCCACTTGCCGGGCCTTATGTACTGGGGATTAGCGCCGGGGCCAGCCTGGGTGTTGCCTTATTTGTTCTGGCATTCTCATCGGTAATGGCATGGGGCATCTTCTCTTCTACCGGGGCATGGTCGCTGGCCCTCGTTGCCTGGGCTGGTTCGTTTCTGGTAATGTTGCTGGTGCTGTATGTTTCCGCCCGGGTAAACGATATTATGACGCTACTTATCCTTGGCATCCTGTTTTCGAGCGCAGTAGCTGCCATTGTCAGTATTTTACAATATTTTAGCAATGAGTCTATGCTAAAGGCATTCATTATCTGGACAATGGGAAGCCTTGGAAGCGTTACCAAATCGCAACTCATGGTATTGGCGCCGGCCATTGGCGCCGGTATTCTTTTGGCATTTATGAAAATCAAAGATTTAAATGCATTCCTTTTGGGAGAAGATTATGCGCGTTCGTTGGGGGTTTCCATTAAAACCAGCCGCATTATTATTTTCCTGAGCACCAGCTTACTGGCCGGAACCATCACGGCTTTCTGCGGCCCTATCGGTTTTATCGGGATTGCGGTTCCACACATTTGCCGTGTTATTTTTAAAACAGCCAACCACCTGGTGCTTGTCCCGGCCGTCATTTTAACAGGAAGTACTGTAATGCTTTTCAGCGACATTGTTTCGCAGCTTCCGGGTATGCAAACCACGCTGCCTGTCAATTCGGTGACAGCCCTTATTGGCATTCCCATTATTGTTTGGATGATCGTTAAAAACAGAAAATTTGTTTCAGTTTAATGAAAAAAGAGAAGATTAATATTGAACTGAAACAGCTTTCAGTAGGTTACAAGCAGCCCGGAGAAGCCCCGCTGGAGATACTGAAAAATGTAAACCTGACGGCAGCCCCCGGAGAAATGGTAGCGTTAATCGGCAGTAACGGAATTGGCAAAAGTACCCTGCTGCGCACCCTGGCCGGTTTTCAGCCCTGGTTTGCCGGAGGTATCCGAATCGGAGACAAAGGACTAAAAGCGCTTGGTCCTAAAGAAACAGCCCAAACCATAAGTTTTGTTTCTACCGAAAATATCCGTGTGCCCAATCTTTCGGTTTTCGATTTGGTGGCTTTTGGACGTTTCCCTTATACCAACTGGATCGGGATGCTTTCGGAGGAGGACACATCCATTGTTGAAGAAGCTATTGAGAAGGTGGGACTTTGTGGATTTGAACACCGGTCGGTTATGCAAATCAGCGACGGTGAAAGGCAGCGGGCCATGATTGCCCGGGCGCTGGCGCAGGATACGCCGGTGATTATACTGGATGAACCAACTGCTTATCTTGATGTAAGCAACAAGTACGAAATTTTCCATCTGCTCCAGCTGCTGGCAGGCGAAAAAGGAAAAACAGTTGTGCTCTCCACGCACGACCTGAATATTGCCCTGCGCGAAGTAGATAAGCTTTGGATTGTTACTGAATCCGGGAATTACCAGGGGGCGCCCGAAGATGCTGCACTGAAAGGATGGCTCAACCATCTTTTCAAAAATGAAAACATTGGCTTTGATGAGAAAGAAGGCGAGTTTTTCTTTAAAAAAGAATTTAGGGCCAAAGTAAGAGTAGAGGGCGAAGGACTGCCGCTCATCTGGACCCTGCGCGCCCTCAACCGGAAAGGATACCAGATTGTAATGCAGGCTGAACCCGATTTCCGGGTAGTGGTAAAAGAAAACTGCTGGCAACTGGAATCCGGCAATACAACAATAGAATTCCAGAGTATTTACCGGCTTCTGGCTTTTTTGGAATAAAAAATATTTTAACCGAAATTTCACGCCTGAACCAAACACAAAAAAGTTTTATAGCCGCAACAATGATTGTGTCTTTCACATTATTTTGAACCTGTACTACTCCCTTTCCTCTTTGTAGCCATAGCATATTCCAAACATTTAGTAATTTTACCTTTTTAGAAATCACAACAATGAAAGAAATAGAAATCTATTGCCACAACACACGCTCAAAACACACCTATCCGATGGGCGCCTCCCTTATGGACATAAGCCGTGATTTGAACATTCAATTAAAAAACGTTGTATGCGGAGCCATAGTAAACAACCAGGTACGCGAACTCTCCTTTTGCTTGGTAAAACCAAAGCACATTGAATTTTTCGACGTTTCGCACCCCGACGGGATACGCATGTATATCCGCAGTTTGATTTTTGTATTGTACGCTGCAGTAAAGGAATCATTTCCTCATGTTTTGCTGCGCATTCGCAAAGGTATATCAAACGGTTATTTTTGCGAACTCTCCGGTTTTGGCAGGGAAATTACCGAACCTGATATCCATGCTATAAAAAACGAGATGCACGAACTGATTGCCCAAAACATTCCTTTCATAAAAAAAGGACTGCTTACAGAAGATGTGGTAGATCATTTGGTTAAGGAAGGTCTGGAAGAAAAAGCCCAGCTTTTTGAACAGAAGGGACATTTATATTCCAGTCTTTATTTTCTGAACGATTTGGGAAATTATTTTTACGGTCACCTGCTGCCCTCAACAGGCTACATCAGCAATTTCGACCTGGTTAAATATTTCGACGGTTTGCTGTTGCGGGTTCCCAACCCCGATAATTTTAACGAGTTGCAGGAAGCGCCGGAACAAAAAAAACTATTTGAAATTTACCAGGAACACAAAGACTGGGCGCAAATTTTGGACGTGGCAACCGTTTCAAACCTCAATGAATTCACCCTGAAGAAAAAAGGCGGGTACATTATAAAAATTTCCGAAGCGCTGCATGAAAAGAAAATCGCCGAAATTGCCAACCAAATTCATGAACGCGACGGAGATATACGCATGGTGTTGGTGGCTGGTCCGTCAGCCTCCGGAAAAACAACCTTTAGCAAACGACTGGGCGTACAACTGGCGGTGAACGGACTTCGTCCTTTCCAGGTTTCACTCGACGATTATTTTGTTGACCGGGAACATACCCCTCGTGACGAACATGGAAATTTTGATTTTGAATCTCTGGATGCCATCGACATTGATTTCTTTAACGAACAGCTTCTTGATTTACTGAAGGGGAAAGAGGTGCAACTTCCCAAGTTTGATTTTCACAGGGGGCGGCGTTTTATGAATGGAGATCATCTGCGATTGCGTACCGGTGACATCCTGATTGTTGAGGGAATTCATGGCATGAACCCACGACTGCTTCCCAGGATCGAAGAAAAAAGCACCTTCAAAATTTTCATTTCAGCGCTTACCCAGATCTCCATGGACGAACATACCCACATTTCCACTTCCGACAACCGACTGATCCGCCGGATAATTCGCGACAGCAAATACCGCGGTTACGGGGCTGCCGAAACCATTAAACGCTGGCCTTCGGTAAGAAAAGGGGAAGAGCGGAATATTTTCCCTTATCAGGAGAATGCCGATGTGATGTTTAACTCAGCCACCCCGTATGAACTTGGCGTGCTGAAAAAATATGCAGATCCGTTGCTGAAACTGGTACTTGAAAACCAAACGGAATACATGGAAGCTATGCGGCTACTGAAATTTCTGTCATTTTTCAAACCCATCGACGATGAGGAAATACCCCCAACTTCTCTCATCAGAGAGTTTTTGGGAGGAAGTAGCTTTTTGTATTAATTTTCTTTACCTTTAAACAAAAATCAAAAAATATTTCACCTTTAAACTGATATATTATGGCATTTGAATTACCAAAATTACCGTACGGGAAAGGTTCGCTGGAACCTTTCATTAGCGAAAAAACCATTGATTTTCATTATGGCAAGCATCATCAGGCCTATGTAAACAATTTGAACAACCTGGTTCCCGGAACTGAATTTGAGAATGCTTCCCTCGAAGAAATCATCCAAAAAGCAGAAGGCGGAATTTTCAATAATGGAGCACAAGTTTGGAACCACACGTTTTATTTCTACCAGTTTAACCCGATTGGATGTCATGAGCCGAAAGATGAAATGAAAGCTGCCCTTGAGGCAAAATGGGGTACCGTGGAAGCATTTAAGGAAGAATTCTCCAAAGCAGCAGCTACCCTGTTTGGTTCGGGATGGGCCTGGCTCGTACAGAATGAAGCGGGAGAGCTTGAAATAGTACAAACAGGCAATGCCGGAAATCCTTTACGAGAGGGAAAAACTCCTCTGCTCACCTGCGATGTGTGGGAACATGCTTATTATCTGGATAAGCAGAATGCCCGTCCGAAGTACATTGAAGATTTCTGGAGAATCATCGACTGGAAAGTAATCTCAGAACGGCTTACAAAGTAGCAATACACTTTAAGACTCATTGAGACAGGTTACTAAAAATCAAAAACATGAGTACAGAAAAAGTATTTGAAACCATGAAAGCTACCGGCAAACCGATGAAAGCCGGTGAGATTGCAGAGGCTGCCGGCCTTGATAAAAAAGAGGTGGATAAAGCGATGAAAGTCCTTAAAAAAGAAGGAAGAATAGAATCGCCCAAAGTGTGCTACTGGCAACCTAAGTAAAAAACAAAAAAAGGCAGTTGGTAAATGAATGTACCAACTGCCTTTTCAACTTACAAAAGTGTTAGCCTGTTTCGTTTTGAACGAAATCATTTCTCCCACAATTGTTCCATTTCCTCCAATGTTTTTCCCTTGGTTTCCGGAACCATTTTCCACACGAAAAGAAGGGATAAAATGCTCATCAATCCGTAAAATCCATAAGTGAAGCCTCCGCTAAATTCCATCATGGCCGGGTAGGTAGATGATATAAAATAATTGGCCGCCCATTGTGCTGCAACGGCAACCGCAACAGCTTTTCCCCTTACCTTGTTGGGAAAAATTTCGGAAATAAGAACCCAGGTAATCGGCCCCCACGACATCATAAACGAAGCCGTATAAATAATGATAAATACCAATGTCCCTATGCCGATAACCTGCATAAAAGCCAGCGCTGAAATGGCAAACATCCCCAGCGCCATGCCAGCAGAACCAACGATAAGCAGCGGTTTTCTCCCCCATTTATCAACCGTAAAAATAGCTACAACGGTAAAAATCACATTTACGATGCCCATGATAACGGTTTGCATCAAAGAAGCATCTTTAGCGGCTCCCATGCTTTCAAAAATTCGCGGCGCATAATACAACGCAACGTTTATTCCCACAAACTGCTGAAAAACGGAAAGCAGAACACCTATAATGATAACTTTTCTTCCGAATGAAAATAACTTACGGGATGCATGATGTTTTAGGCTTCCTTTAATCTCTTCCAGAATATCACCTGCAATTTTCGGCCCGTTGATTCGGGTCAGGATTTTTAAAGCCTCCTCATTTCTGTTGGATAATGAAAGGTATCTTGGTGTTTCCGGAACAAAAAAAAGCAGGATTCCAAACAGGCCGGCCGGAATGGTTTCCGAAAGAAACATGCGTCGCCAGCCTATATTATTAATCCACTCCAGTGTTTGCCCGTTGGCGATGCCCCAGTTTACGAAATAAACGACCAGCATTCCAAAAATAATGGCAAACTGGTTCAGTGAAACAAGCTGCCCCCGTATTTTGGCCGGGGCAATTTCTCCAATATACATCGGGCATACCGCTGAAGCCAGTCCAACTCCCATTCCCCCAATGATTCTGTAGAAATTAAAAACCAGCAATAGCCCGATAGATGGTTCGCCCCGCTGAAAAAACAGAAACTCAGGGAACCCAGACCCCAGCGCCGAAAGAAAAAATAAAATGGCTGCCAACATAAGGGTCCTTTTCCTTCCAAATTTTGATGCGAATACCCCTGAAGCTAACCCGCCTATAATACAACCAATTAATGCGCTTGAAGTAGTCAATCCATGAATCAGCGTACTAAGCCCCTGACTTTCTATCAAGTAGGCTTGTATTGACTTTTCCGCACCTGAAATAACTGCCGTATCGTAGCCAAAAAGCAACCCTCCCAGTGTAGCTACAATAGTGAGGGCGACAACATACAATTTATTCTGGCTCATACCATTAGATGTACCAGTTTATCAACTGCTCCAGCAACTCCTGTTTTCCGCTAATCTGCATTGGTTCGCCTACTTTACCTGCCATTCGGTACAAATCTTCGAGGGTAAGTTTTCCTTTTTCGAAATCAGCGCCTTGTCCGCTATCAAACGAAGCATAACGGGTTTCCCGCATTTTCAGGTAATCGGATTCATTCAGGATTCTGTCAGCAATAATCAGCGCCCGCGCAAAAGTATCCATACCCGAAATATGCGCAATAAAAATATCCTCCAGGTCAGTAGAATTTCTTCGTGTTTTAGCATCGAAATTGATTCCTCCGGTATCAAATCCGCCGGCCTGGATAATTTCCAGCATAGCTTCTGTCACTTCATATACATTGGTTGGAAATTCGTCGGTATCCCATCCGTTCTGATAGTCGCCTTTATTGGCATCAATAGACCCCAGTAACCCAACATCAGCCGCCATACGCAGGTCGTGTGCAAATGTGTGCCCTGCCAGTGTGGCATGGTTC
Source organism: Mariniphaga sediminis (assembly GCF_003573545.1). Lineage (GTDB taxonomy): Bacteria > Bacteroidota > Bacteroidia > Bacteroidales > Prolixibacteraceae > Mariniphaga > Mariniphaga sediminis. Next base: position 82,943 of record NZ_QWET01000002.1, read on the forward strand.
ACTTCAATATTTATTTTGAAATCTTTATCGAGTCCGAAGTGGCGCAAAAATCCGATTACAGTTTGTGCATCGTAGTCGTATTGATGTTTGGTAGGTTCCATCGGCTTGGGCTCCACAAGGAATGTTCCTTTAAAACCCTGCTTACGGCCGTAATCGCGCGCCATTCCGAGGAATCGTCCCAGGTGTTCCATTTCACGCCTGGTATCTGTATTGTGCAGGGTCATGTAGCCTTCTCGGCCACCCCAAAAAACATAATTTGAGCCTCCCAAAACAACCGTGGCATCAATGGCATTCTTAACCTGAACAGCAGCATGGGAGACTACATTAAAATCGGGATTTGTTGCAGCGCCATTCATGTAGCGTGGATTGGAAAACACGTTGGCCGTACCCCAAAGTAATTTTACACCCGAGGCTTCCTGTTTTTGTCGGGCAACTTCTACCATCTTTTCCATCCGTTTTTCGATTTCGAAAACGGTTCCGTTGCCCACCATATCCACATCGTGAAAACAATAAAACGGGATGTTCATTTTTGTAATAAACTCAAATGCGGCATCCATCCGTTCTTTGGCTGCATCAAGCGGGTCGGAAGCTCCGTCCCACGAAAAAATTTGTGTACCGGGACCGAAGGGATCCTCGCCTGTCCCGCAGAACGTATGCCAGTAAGCCACTGCAAAGCGCAGGTGCTCCTTCATCGACTTTCCTGCCACCACCCGGTTTTCGTCGTACCACCTAAAAGCCAGCGGATTTCTTGATTCCGGGCCTTCATACTTTATCTGGCCAATGCCTTTAAAATACTCTTTGTTCCCTTTTAATACTTCCATCTTATCTGATTTTAATGAATATTCTTACACAAACGGTTCAACAAATGACTTCAGATCACTGGAGAACAAGCCGGAAAAATCAAATTACCTGCTTCAATACCTGTTTCCAGTTTTCGTATGCTTCCTGGTACTCTTCGGCTTTTGATTCATCAGGCTCCACTGTTTCCAGTTTGGTCAGACTCGCAAAGGCTTCTTTTGGTGAAGCGTAATAGCCGGAGCCAATGCCTGCTCCCCTTGCCGCCCCCACCGAACCATCGGTATTGTATAGTTCAATGGTGGCTCCGGTTATCCCGGCCAGTGTATCCCGGAAAACCGGACTGAGAAACATATTGGCTTTTCCTGCGCGGATAACAGATGCCTGGATACCTGTATTTTGCATAATGTCCATTCCGTATTTAAATGAAAATACAATTCCCTCCTGGGCAGCCCTCAGCAAATGTCCTTTTTGGTGTATGTTAAAATTAATACCGTTAAAAACCGACCCGATATTCCGGTTGTTCAACACCCGTTCGGCACCGTTGCCAAAAGGCAGAATCGTAAGGCCTTTCGAGCCGACAGGTATGGTTGCAGCCAACCGGTTCATTTCTTCGTAATCCAGGTTTTCTCCTGTCATCCGTTTCATCCAGGCATTTAAAATACCTGTGCCGTTAATGCAGAGAAGAACACCCAGTCTTGGATTTTCGGGTGAATGATTTACGTGGGTAAAGGTGTTTACCCGGGACTGCGGGTCGTACCTGATTTCGTCACTTACGCCATAAACCACGCCCGAAGTGCCGGCGGTAGCTGCAATTTCACCCGGATTCAGAACATTCAGAGACAGTGCATTGTTGGGCTGATCTCCGGCGCGGTAGCTCACTTTTGTTTCGGGCGAAAGTCCCAGTTCAGCCGCAACTTTCCGATCCAGTTTCCCCTGTACTGCAAAAGTTGGAACTATTTCCGGAATAATTTCCGAAGGAAACCCATAGGTTTCGAATAACATTCCGGCCACGCTGTTTTCCTTAAAATTCCACATTATGCCTTCTGAAAGGCCACTCACAGTGGTTTGTATTTCACCGGTTAATTTCATGGCAATGTAATCGCCCGGCAACATTATTTTATATATTTTCCCGAAAAGTTCAGGCTCATTGTCCTTCACCCACTTTAATTTCGATGCTGTAAAGTTACCCGGAGAATTCAGCAGGTTGGCCAGACAACGTTCAGCTCCCAAAGCTTCAAAAGCCTGATCTCCGATAGAAGCAGCGCGACTGTCGCACCATATAATGGAAGGGCGGATGACCTCTTGTTTATTGTCCACCATTACCAGACCATGCATTTGGTAAGAAATACCAATAGATCCGATTGCTTCCGGATCGACCTGCGATTCTTTCAAAACCTCGGCCAATGCACATTTCAGATTTTGCCACCACAACTGTGGTTCCTGCTCAGCCCAGCCTGCCCGATGCGCCGTTATCGGCATCTCTGTCTTTGGATAAAAGGAGGTAGCCACACAATCGCCGTTTTCCCCGTTAACCAGTGAAACTTTCACAGAGGAGCTTCCAATATCGAATCCAAGTAAATACATAATGTTTAATAGTTTATACCTTCATAAATTATCGAACTGTTCTGTTCTGGTATGATACCAAAAGTAATTTCAAAATACGGGGATTCAAAATTCAAAAAAATGTTATAGAACATGTTTCGAAAGAGGGAATCGCTCACATTACGTCCCCTCCCAGGCAATGTGGTCAAATGACAACCACCTGAATTCCTGTTCATCCTTTCTGCCACAACACAAGGCATATAAGTCGCAGCAGCAAATAATATTAACCATCAAAGTCCATCCCGGTACTGATTGCTACCCGGTTCCATGCATTGATGGCAACCACCGCCATAATTAACAAAGCCAGGTAGTTCGGACCAAACAGCGTTTCTGCTTTCTGGTAGGTTTCATCTGAAAGGCCCCCATTACTTATCAAGGTAACTTCTTCTGTCAATGCCAAAATTGTTTTTTCTTCTTCCGTAAATAATTTGGTTTCGCGCCAGGCATTGAGCATATAAATGCGCTGTTCACTTTCACCATTTTTTCTTGCATCTTCCGTGTGCATGTTAATACAAAAGGCACAACCATTGATTTGCGAAGCCCTGATTTTAATTAACTCAAAGTGCTCCCCCAGTAATGCGGAAGTTTGAAGATAATTTTCCAGTTTATACAAGCCTTCGTAGGCAGCAGATTCCAACTCTTTAATTCTGATTCGTGCTTTCATTGTTTTGCTTTTATGTTTGTGCAAAGGTTAAAGACACGCTTCAAAAAAATATTAAACTGGTTTAAGATCGTTTTTTGTTCCGTATTTCACTCAAATACTCGGGAGTAATGCCCAGGTAGGAAGCGAGCATATACTGAGGAACCCGCTGCACAAACTCCGGAAAATTATCGTAAAAATGATTAAAAAGCTCTTCCCGTGAAAAGTCTTGTAAGTACATTTCCTTCATTTGGGCAGCGGCATATGCCCTTTGGTAAATTATCCTAAAATACTTTTCCATTTCAGGATACCGGTCAAGCAATTCATTTTGCCGGCTATAATTGAGAAAAAGAACAATTGATTTTTCAACAGACTGAATGTAAAATCCGGTACGCGACTGGTTCAAAAAAGATAAATGATCGGTTATCCACCAATTTTCAATGGCAAACTGGGTAGTATGCTCCATGCCCTTTTCATCAATAAAATACATACGAAGGCATCCGCTTTCAACAAAAAAATGCTCCTGACAAACCTGTCCTGCAGTCATCAGACTCTCTTTTTTCCGGTAACTGGCCCTTTCAAAAAAGGAAAGAATGCCTGGAATATGCTGTGGTTCGATACGCCCATATTTCTTCAGGTGCTGAATAAAAATCTCAGAATTTTGTATCATCTCCGGTTTACTTAAAATCCATTGCAGGGATAGTTTCTTGTTTTTATACCAGATTTCTTAGAGCTCCCATGTAAATAACAACTGGTACTACGTGTTTACTGGCTGTTATTCTTCTCTGTTGAATTATAAACAAGATGTTTTGAAAAAAGTTATGCCTCTTTGAGACTTGTAACCGGAAAACCGAATGGGGTAACAATACATATACACCTTCCCGTTATGATAATGAAGACAAAAAAAATTGCTGGCCCGCTGCAAATATCTGTTATTCAAATCTGATGAAAAATGGAGCCAGTCAAAAAAGGAATACTTCTGCCGAATCATTCAAAGCCAAATTAAAAGCTTTCAGAGTTACACTAAGAGGTGTTTGCGATGTCAAGTTCTTCCTTTTTAGGGTAGCTAATATTATTGCCTGAAAAACTAAATCCACCGGATTTTCAAGATGAGCCCTCATTACAGGGAAATCTTAAACTTCTTTGAAAATAGAAGTACAAACGCATCTGCTGAATCTTTTAATGCGAAGTTGAAAGCTTTCAGAGCTACACTAAGAGGTGTTTGCGATGTCAAGTTCTTCCTTTTTAGGGTAGCTAAAATTTTTGCTTAAAAAACTAAATCCACCGGATTTTTAAGGTGAGCCTTTATGAAGGTTATCAGTAAAAACAAAAAACCGTCCCAAAAACTTGTTTTGAAACGGCTCTTTTGCGGTGACGACGAGACTCGAACTCGCGACCTCCGGCGTGACAGGCCGGCATTCTAACCAACTGAACTACGCCACCTTTTTTTTACAATTCTTTTTAAGAACTCCCTTTTCTTTGGCTGTTACCATTTGATAAGGTGCTGCAAATATATACTTTCTTTTTTTTCCTGCAATACAAAAAAACAACATTTTTAAAATTAGTCAAAACCAACTGACACACAAAAACTTAACACAAATTATTTCACCATCCTGACAAGATTCCGGGGTAAAAGGGAAGCTTCCCCGTTCCATCTGTAAGCCAGTAACGACCTGCTCCCGGTAACACAACCGTCGATACAACAGATATTTGGCCGGATAATGTGCGGGCCGTTGCCCCGGCAGTAGTGCCCGAAAAATACAATCGGAGCTTCTTCGGTATAAGGAAGACCGGACGGAAGAATTTGAGGAGGCACCGAATAATCGGGAAGGTGAAATTTACTTTCAAATGAGAGTTCCTCAAACGTTTTTCCGGCGGGTTCTTCCCACCAACGCATCCTGAATGAACGGGGCGAAACCCCTTTATTGTTGATGATTTTTAAATCGCCCGGCATTTTAAACTGTGGCCCCTTTGTGAGAAGCCAAATATTCTGCGCCAGCTCTGAACCAGGATTTTTGTGTACCCGCCGGAAAGTCTCCTTTTTAATTCTACCCGCAGGGAGACTGTTTTTCAGGTATTCCACCGCTTCATCCGACCAGCAGGCATGTACCACCCTGATTTCATCCAGTTCAAGGAACAGCGGAAGAGAGCGAAGCCATTTCAAATGTCCTGTCCACTCTTCGGAATACCCTGCAAATTCATTCATGGTTTTCAGTACCGAAATGAAATTTTTAAACGGAGGTTTTATCATGGCAATGCCATTTTTATCTTTCAGGTGTGCAATAATCGCATTGATTTCATGATTTCCCAGAACGGCCAAGGCATTTCCGTTTTCCACCATGGTACGTATCATACGCATGGTTTTGCGAATTTGAGGGCCGCGGTTAATGAAATCGCCCACAAAAACTGCTTTTCTTCCCGGGTGCGAGTACCCGTCAGACGTCTTATTGTAGCCCAGTTTCAACAGCAGTTGTTTCAATAACTGCGCATGTCCGTGAACATCTCCAATAATATCATACATAGGCAAACAGTAAAATCCGAAAATAAAAAACAGTTATCAGAATCGATATCTGTTTTTGGTATTATTTTTTTCTCTTACCAAAAATAGGCATAGAAAACGAAAACAACAGCAATAATTGTCACCTGATTAATCACACACCAACGATTTCAAGAAGCGCATATTTTAGTTCATTGCTCCTTCGTCCACCATCCGGTCAGGTGCCGATACCGAAATGGTTATTTTTAACATACTCACCGGGAATATCCGTTAGTATTTGACAATTCTTTCCAGTTCCTCTTCTACCCTGTTGGGTTTCACTTTGTAGTAATAAGCTCCCTTTTTCGATTCGGTAGAGTTTTTCTGATCCAGCTTTTCCAGGACACCCAGCGATAACACTTTTTTACGGAAGTTTCCGGGATCGAATGTGCGCTGATAAATAGCTTCATACAATTTGCGTAACTGGAGCAAGGTAAACCGGGAAGGCAGCAATTCACTTCCCACAAGGCTTGATCCCGCTTTTTGCTCAAGTCTTCTGAGCGACTGTGCAACCACTTCATTGTGATCGAAAATAAGCGGAGGCAATTCGTTAATGGGCCACCACTTTGCACCAAATGAGTCGGTATTGTTTCTTTTGTAACGGTCAATTCGAATAAGCGCAAAATAAGTAATACTGATAACCCTTTCCACCGATTCCCGTGTCGGGTTTGAAAAGGTATAAACCTGCTCCAAAAAAATATTGTCGAGACCGGTTGTTTGGCAAAGTACCCTGTGTGCAGCCTCCTCCGCCGACTCATTTTCCCGGACAAAACCGCCCATCAACGACCATTCTCCTTTCACCGGTTCAAAAGCACGGGGGTAAAGTAATAGTTTTAATTCACCCGCTTCATAACCGAAAACCACACAGTCTACTGCTGTTAAAAACCGGGGATGTTGTTTGTAATATTCCATTTCGCTCCAAAAAAATGTAAAACTAAAAAAAGTGCCTTTTACCGTTTTACATTTTCTACTGTTTTTCAAAAAAAATTGCTGTCCGACAGAAAGTAGCCGCACTTTTTCAGCAAATCGTCAGTCTGTTCCATAAAATTCAGACAAATGCATTATTTTTACAGAGATTTAAATCAACAAAACAACTAATATGAGTAAAAAGACAAACACGAAGAGTGGATTATCACGTCGAAAATTTATTGGAACAACAGCCACTGCAGCAGCGGCTTTCTCAATGATACCGGCAGGTTTTGCCAGTGCGCTTGTTTCACCGCGAAAACCGAATTCCAGATTTGGGGGAGTCCAGATAGGAGCCATAACGTACAGCTGGCGTAGCATGCCGTCAACGGCACAGGATATTTTGGATTATTGCGTTGAAGCAGGTATCAGCTCCATTGAGTTAATGGGCAATGTAGTCGAAGAGTTTGCCGGTATTCCTCCCATGCCTCCCCGGCCGCCACGGGAAGCTCATGAAAACGAACAGGCCCTTTATCGACAAAAAGCAGAAGTGGCTCAAAGCAAACAGCGCAATTGGCGGCTTTCGGCGTCGATGAAAAAGTATGTGGAGCTAAGAAAAATGTTCAATGCGGCCGGTGTAAATATCCATATTGTAAAATTTTCACCTGCCAAATGGAGTGAAGGAGAAATAGATTACGCATTTAAAGCAGCCAAAACACTTGGAGCCAAAGGCATTTCAAATGAAATCGGGCACGAAGCCTGCGCCCGGTTGGGAAAATTTGCAGAAAGGCACAACATGTACGCCATTTTCCACAACCACTTGCAACCCGGAGAACCCGGATTCAGTTTCGATGAATTTCTTTCCTATTCGTCGAAAAACATGCTAAACTTCGATGTGGGACATTACTGGGGGGCTACCGGTAAACATCCGAATGAAGTGATTGAAAAGTTTCATAATCGTATTTTCAGTCTTCACTTAAAAGACAAAACCGGAAAAAATACCAATCCGGCGAACACCAACATGCCTTGGGGTGAGGGAGATACACCCATTGCAGATATTTTGCAACTGATTCAGAAAAACAAATGGCCCATTTACTGCGACATTGAATTGGAGTATCCGGTTCCGGAGGATTCAAATGCCCAGAAAGAGATAATCAATTGTGTAGAATATTGTAAAAATATTTTAGCCTAAATAAAACAGAAGCCGGTGGTTTAATCCTACCGGCTTCCATACTTTAGCCCACTTTTATCTTCCTCCTTTTATCTTTGGATTCGATATAAATTACTTTTCTCCCATTGTCCCTTTAAAAAGCGACAGCAGCTCTTCAATCCTTTCCTCTTTTTCAGCAAATCCGACCGACCGGAATGAATCACATAATGTTTCCAACAGCCGGTGAATAAACGATAAGTCGGACAATGGTTCGATAAATTTTTCCACCGGGGTATAATTATTTTTTTTCAGGTGATAGTTAACTTCTTTCCGGCTGGCAATGGATCCTTTATTGGATGCATTAATATAAAACAGCACATCGGAGGGAGTATCTTTTCCATGCACCCTTTTTGCCAAATCTCCATCTACAATGGCAATCAGCGGGTTTTTCGGAAAGTCGGTAAACCGAGCCGGCAGGCCCAGTTGGCGTGCAACAATGGTATAAAACAAGCTGAGGGAAAGCGGATTTCCTTTTTTTGTATCGAGCAACTGGTTCAGATAACAATTCTGAGGCGACTGAAGGTTATTATGGTTAATTGAAAAACCGTGAATATTAAAAAGAAAGTGGTTCAGAATAGTTGTCTTTTCCAGTAAGGTCAGTGAATCGTTCAATTCCAGCCAAACCTCGTTTTTTAGTTTCTCGATTTTATGCCGGACCCCGGCTTGATTAACGTCGGGATACTGAAACCTGTCGATGGTTAAAAAACCTTCCAGCAAGTCCTTCTCCCTCGAAAACATCCAGCTTTTCAGCAGGTTTTTAGTTTTCTTAAACTGCAAATCCTGTATCAGGTTTTCAATACGCTCCTGGCAGGTTTCATCGAAACTGTTTTCCCATTTCTCTTCCAGTGCAGGAATGATAGAATAGTTTTCTTTCAACAATTCTCTTTCAACCGATTCAAAAACCAGGTTGTCGGGGTCGTCCAGCAAATCGATCAATGCCTTCAGCCTGCTTTTTCTCATTAATATTTATTTGGTTAAACAGTCCAGTACCATTTTTATCAACTTCTTCATTTCCGGCCTGTAATTTTCATTTGCCTGTCCGGTAAACCGGTTGGCAATAATCAGGCAAATCGTAAGAGCCTGGTGTCCCAGCATTTTCGACAGCCCGTAAATAGCCGAGCTTTCCATTTCAAAATTGGTAATTTTCCAATCTTCGAACCGGAACTGTTCAATCAGCTTGTTCAGTTGGGGCATAGCCAGTGGCAGACGGAGTACCCGACCCTGCGGCCCGTAAAATCCGGGAGCGGAAATGGTCACTCCTTTTCTGAATTCAGCCCCGTTAAACCTGTCTGCTAACCGCTTTGAGGCATCCACAACATAAGCATCGGGCAATGTATCTTTCCAGCCGGTAAATTGTTTGAAGGCTTTTTCAAATGGCAAATCACAAAATGGTTCGCTATGGGCATAAAACTTCAGCATGCCGTCGAACCCAATTGACTTTTGCGAAACCACATACGCATTTACGGGAATATCTTCCTGCAATGCGCCCGAAGTACCAATACGAACAATTTTAAGCGAACGTTTCTCCTTTTTAATTTCCCGTTTTTCCAAATCGATATTCACCAAAGCATCCAGTTCGTTTAAAACAATATCAATATTATCTGTACCTATTCCGGTAGAAATTACTGAAAACCGTTGATTATTATATCTGCCTGTCACCGTATGGAACTCGCGGTTTTGAGCGGAGAAATCGATGGTATCGAAAAAATCAGCCACCGTCTTTACTCTTGCCTGATCACCCACCAAAATAACCTGGTCTGCTAAATTTTCAGGTTTCAGGTGTAAATGAAATATGGTACCATCGCTATTTAGTATTAGTTCCGATTGTTGTATCATATTATTATGATTAGACCGTCAAAACTATTCAAAACAAGATGAATAGACAATTTTTAACTGAAAAACATATAAACAACCAGGGAGGTAACATTATCTGAAATGCTTAATATTGTTAACAACTTGGAAGGATAATGTCGTGCAGAATTACATAATTATTAGATTATAATCGCTTAAATTTCTATTTTTGAACATGTAAAACCAAAAACTAGGCTCATGTCGTTTAAAATATTTTCCCTTCAGCTTACAGGTAAAATTAAGCCGGTGGAGAAGACGGAACAACAACGTCAAACATTGTACAACGATTACCTTGAATTTATAAAAACAGACAAATCGGAAGAGCTGACCTCTTTTCTGGAGCTGGAAAAGGAAATAAATTCTGCTGCATTTAAAAACAGGAAGAATGAAATTCAGTCGCTGCAGTTTAAAGACAGTGAGGAACATAACCTGCTGAAAGAATTTGAAAAACTAAAAAGCACCAAAAAAATAAAGAAATACCTTGCAACGGAAGGCTCGGAAGCCTTGAAACGTTTTGAGGCTTTAAAAGAATCTGAAAAAATCAAATCTTACTATCAGCTTTGGGAATATGTAAAAGAAGGCGATTTTGAAAAAGAAAAAAAGGAGATACAAAGCCAGGTTTATAAAGGCTCAACAGAAGAAAGGCATTTTCTCGATTACAATAAACTTTTAAAATCGCCTGGCATTAAAGCCTACATGGAATTGGCCGGTTCGCAGGCCCTTGCTGCCCACGAAAACTTTGCCGGTTCGGAAAAACTAAAAAAATATCTTGAGCTGAAAAATACCCCTGAAAGAGATAAACAAAAACGAAAGGAGTTTAAAATCCTGAAAAAGGAACCGGAAATAAAATCCTATTTCAAATTCGAACACTCAAAAAAATTAAAACTTTACCACGAAACAGCGGGTAGCTACAACCTGAAAAAGCTGGAGGAGTTAAAAGCTTACGTAGAGAACGATTCGTTCAAAGAAAGAGTGGCCCACCTGAAGGATAAACAGAAATTTGAAAAAAGCGAGGCTTTCAAAAAATGGCAAAATTTCAAACAACTGGCTGCTGACCAAGACGTAAAGTTCTATTTGAAATTTGAAAAATCAGCAGACAATTTGAATTACCTTGATGTAAAAAATTCATTCGAGCTTAAACGGTACTTTGAATTAAAAAATATTGTCTCTTCCGAAGATTTCCAGAAAAGGAAGGCATACCTTGAAGACAAGAAGAAATGGGAAAAATCGGAAGAATACGCCAGGGAACAGAAATACTTAGAGATGAAACAATGGCCGCATCTCTTAAACTATTTTAAATATAAAGGAACCAATACATTCGATTTTTTTGAAACGTGGGAAGTAAGTTTTGAAGACGATTTTGCCGGAAGCCATCTTAACGCTGAAAAGTGGTCAACCTCGTCGTTATGGGCGGAGAAAGCCCTGGGACGTAACTACTCCATGCCAGGCGATTTACACCTGTTCACCGAAGGTAAGAACATACAAACCGGCGGAAAACTGGTCATTGAAACGCGCAAAGCAAAAGCCGATGGAATGGTCTGGCAAATGCCCGCCGGATTTGTTCCTGCAACATTCGATTACACATCGGGAATTGCGTCTTCTGCCAAAAGCCTTAGCCAGGAAGACGGTATTTTCGAGGCAAAAATAAAGTTCGAACCGGAAAAGGAGGTGGTAAGTTCTTTCAGCTTACAGGGTGAAAAAAGTTTCCCGGCGATCTACCTGCCGGAAATGGGCGCCAAAAACCGGATAGGGGTTGCCACACTGGATGCAAACGGCAAACTGCAAATGAACGGTCTCGACATTTCGAACCTGAAAAAAGGGAAATGGTACATTTTCACCTTCGAAAAATCAGGAAAAAGTTTAAGCTGGAAAATCAACGACACCGAAGTGCTCAGAATGGACCAACAAAACATCGACTTTCCTTTACACATTCATTTACAGAGTATCGTATTAAGTCAAATTTCAGGCTCAAAACTGCCAGTCCGGTTCCAAACCGGATGGATAAAATGCTATAAGAAAAAATAGTTGGAATTTAGGTCCCACTCCAACTTGAACCTAAGACATAGAATCCGGAAGATATTTTCGAGCTAAGGCTGACTTTTATCTTCGTCCAAATTTTTTTCAAAACTAACTTTGAAGGAGTGATTATATTTCACGAAACAACATGAGTTCGATGTAAGAAACTTTACTTACAAAACCTTATTCATAACAACAGACTGGTTATCCACGTGTTTGAGGCTTTGCCCCAAACCCCACTTCATTTTTCTCCTAGATGAGAAAAACGAAACACGAGGAAGGCATTTCCGAGCATCATGTCAAAATTAACCTTTGCGTTTTTTCAATCTGGCGAACTGGCCCGACTGACGGAATTTTGACACAGCCCGCATCAGGTACAGCTAAAGCCAGGAATTGATAGAATAAGCTGGTCCACAAATGAACATTTATGGCTAAATAAAGCATATCGCCGTGATGGTCTCGGTCGGTAAGCCATTTTCCTTCGCCGGGAAGTTTCCCTAGCGTATTATACCTAGCCTGCAGCAAGCAGGACAGGCTGCATAATAACTAAAAGTCCGAAAGGATTAATTATACAGGAACAAAATGTTGCTTTTACCCAAAAATCAAATTCAGTTAATTCTGACTTTTACAACCACCTTTCTCACTTTTCCATTTTCACCTGACTTCAGGCAGGGACGGTGGGCATCGTCCGGAAAAAAGACAAAAAACTTTTCAGAATTTGCAAGCCGGTAGTTGTTTTGCTCTGCCTCAAAAAAAGCAACATCTTTTTCTCCGTCATAAGGTTCAGTTACCGAAGTATTCTCCAGAGGGGTCACCCCTATTTTTTCCTCTCCTGTAACCAAATACTGAATATCGGCATACTTCTGATGGGCTTCAAAACGGGTATCTTCCTCGTTTCTGGTGACGTACTCATCCACATTAATAAACAAGTCTGCTCCTTCCAGTTCATAGCGTCCCGGAGACAGAGCTGCCAAATCTTCATTTTTCAAAAAGGTAAAAGCCTTTTGCCAGCGCTGGGAATTTTTAAAATACTGCACTGCCATTTCTTTCCGGTCTACAGTTTCATCGGGTTGAACCTCCCATTCTTCTCTCCACTCCCCTTTTGCATACCATTCATTCAACTCCTTTTCGTCCCAGTTTTCAGGGTTCACCTTTTTCGACTGATTACATGCTGCGATCATAATAACTAAAATTATCAAGACATTAATTGATTGTTTTTTCATTTTATTTTCATTTTGTTAAAACAGTTTGTTTAATGCGATTCCAGTAAATTCCAACAGTAAAAATTGCCGCGGCACCAAAATACTTTTAACAAATAATTATGAAAAGAATCCTTTTCGTAAAAAAACAAAAGCCTTTTTCGGTAATCCTTACCTGATTTGGAAACATGTAACATTGAACAGAAACGTACGCTGTTCCAAAATCCTGTAAATATAGTAAAACAAGCCATAAATACGTACCATCCAAAATATGAAACCGGCTCATTCGGCACCAAAATTTTTCACACCGATTTTTTGATTTTAACGACAACCTGACTAAATGCACCTCTCCTTTTGTTTCAAAAGGGAACTTTCGCCCTCCATTCAGGTACGCACTTTTTGTTCAGTAACCTTTTCTCCAGCAGGCTGAAAAATACTTTTTCCTTTCTAAAAAAAAACCGGGCCTGTATTAAACCGGACTATATTTCACAGAGCATCCTTCTATCAGAAAAAACGATGCAAAATCCAATCTGTTAACTTAAAAGAATAACTTCTGCGTTTAATCCTTCTACATCAACGTTAAACCGTTTATCCCCGTAAACAATTGTCAATTTTTCCGGGGTTTCCGACAGGTTCCACAACAACATTGAATTTATCGACGGATACCATGCACAAGCTATGGGTAAATCTTCCTCCACATAAGGGACATTAGTCAGGCTGGATATAATTTCGCGCTTAAATGAAAATATATCATCCATGGTTTCGGGAACATATTTCATGGCAGTCACATCCTTATACTCCGCTTTATTATGAATGAGTTTTGTTCCCCGGTTTTTTAGCTTTCCCTCCATTACCGACCGTGCGTCAAATTCTGAAAGGAACGTCCAGCCATCTTCGCTTAAAACATCAGTAACCTCAAACGGCACGCCTGATGCAAGGAATAAACTGTTTGGCTTATCTGTACTTATAAAGCGGCTCGCTTCTCCCCAATAATGTTTAAAAGGTCCGCTGGGCTTTTGCCCGGCAATTTTTGCATGAAGATCTGCACTTTTCTTCATCGCCGGCGAAAGCGTTGACCAGTACTCCGGAGGGAAAGTAGTCAACCCGCTCATAAACATTGTATTTCGCACATCGCTCAACAGCGAAACATTTAACTTGGCAGCCAGATTTTTTGCCGACAGGTTTTCTGGCGGGTAAGCTGTTGTTTCGCTAAATGCAAGTTCAGGAGCCACGTAACGCCTGTGAAAAAGAGAACTGAAAAGTTCATCGGTTTTACCTTTAACTCTTCCAAATGAATCATCACCGAACATCATTTCGCCCACACGCATAAGAGAGCCTTTATAATCGGCTAGCCGGATCCCTGATTTTTCAGCCCCCATGTACATGACCATTATCCCCAGTTGAATATCAGGCACAGCCGATTGCATCTGTTTATATGCCGCAGAAAGCCGGTCGCAGGTATAGTTTACCCAGGAATATAAGGTATCGGTAATTTCACGTTGTTTTATATTATCAAGCAGGTCATTCCATGCATTTTCGTTGTACCCGTATTTAGCAAGGAACTCCTGTTTATGTTCCGGACAAAAACATCCCCCGACCATACCGGGATAAATTCCAAGTCTGTAATCGTCATCCAGAAATACCTTTTTAAAACCAATCCCTTTGGCTCTTTTCATCGCTTCAATATTCTCTTCAACAATTGGAGGATGAATGGAAACGCCGGAATATAAAGTTCCGTTACTTGTTGTTTTTTTCTTCCAGTGCTTTGGCGTAATATTGGGAATTTCACCTTCTATCCCCAATGCACTGCCTGCTTTAGATGCCGACAAATCAGCAGGATGCCCCAATGGTACGTTTAAAATATGAGCAGCGATCCCTTTTTCAAGAAAACGTTTTCTCCAAAACTCAATTCTTTCAACCGGATAATACCAGTATCCATTAAGCCATCCGGCCAACCAGGCATCTGTTATCCCGCTTTCAGCAATAACATCAAAGAGATCCGGATTTTGATCTAATACTCCCGTGCTTACGCACAAACTGTATCTTCGAATACTTTGGGATTTGTTTTGAGAACAGCCCGTAAGAAAACTGCTTAAATATGCTCCTGCTCCAATACTGGCACACGAACTTAGGAACCTTCTTCTTTTCATTGTTTTATTGGAATTAATTGTTTGCAATTTTACAAAAAATAGATATCCGTAAAACAGAATTCGTATGAGTTCGTAACCAAATTTTTGAAATCCCTGAATGTGTATTGAATCCGAATATTTGTTTCTACGCTGTTTTGACTTTCTGCTATTTTCAACAAGACCCCATGGAATAAAAAAATGGGCTGTTACCACTCTCGTGTTTTGTACTATGTTATAGCATTCGATAGAATTTGCCCGTTCATTTCAGCACCTTGTAATTCCTGTACTCGAACAACCTGACACCGAATGTTTTCTCAATGAAGTAAAGCACCCGGTATTTCAGTTTCATTTTTACCTTTTTCACATCAACATAAACCTGCCAGTTCATCCGGTCAATTCTATCCTGCATCACACGGGGATGGCTGCCGTCAAATTTGGCCAGCGCATCGTATTTTCCACTGTAGTTGAATTCTTTTTCGCCCGCAATTTTTTTGGCTTCAGCAGTAGAAATTCCATCGTAAAACCTGCGTACCTCGTTAATTTTATCCTGCATAAATTTTGGGGGACGTACCCAGCCGTAGTGGTAAATCTCTGCGCCAGTAGGTACCACATTCAGTTTGCGTCCCTTTTTACGAAAGCCTTGGGCATCACGGTAGGAACGAATGGTTTTATCGTTTCGGATTATCCGGATTTCGTTCCGGTACCATTTACGCGAATTGCCCACATAATCATACGTGCCGTAAAAATGTTTGTATCCGAAGAGCAATCCCTCCACTTGCTTCTGGCGCAAATTATCGCGCATGGCCCGTTCAATGGGGAAAAGGTATTTTTCATGCACCACTTCGTCTCCCTGAATGTAAAAACACCAGTCAAACTCCGGAGGAATGGCATCAAAAGCTTTATCGGTTTCGGCAGCGTAAACCGCGCCGCCTTTTTGCAGTGTTTGATCCCAAACCGTATCAACAATGGTAATTTTGTCCGGATCAATCTTTTCAATCATTTGGCGGGTCTTATCCTCTGAATTTCCTACCGCCACTACAAAATGGTCACAAAGGGGCATAATGGAAGTGATGGCTTCCACCACCGGAAAATCAAACTTTTCCGCATTCCGAATAAATGTAAATCCACAGACCTTCATACTGCTTCTTTTTTTCGCAGGTTCCAAAAAACAAGGGCAAATTCAATGGCCGAAATCAGCATTAAGCCATTCCCTAACAGTTCAATTCCTTCTTCGGCTGCAGCCTTTGCCAGACGGTAGTTATCTGCATCGTACATGAGTAACCAAAACCCGGAACGCCCCATAAGCCGGCTAAAAATATAGGTGACCAGAAATCCGGCAAAGAACCAGGCAGAAGCTGGTTGTGCAAAAAACGTCTGCGTAGGTTTTCCCATTTTTTTATAATCACGAACTACCAGCCATATAATAATGAAAAGCACCAGCAAAGAAGGGTAAAACCACCAATCAATTAAAAAATTGAATTCGCGAATAAAGGAAATGAGGAAAAAAAGTGACACGATATTGGTCACCGGCTGAACAGGACGATGTCTGTATCCCAGCAATAAGTAAAAACCAAACAAGATAAACAGGATAATTTCCTGGGAGATTTCAGTAAAACTGATTTCCCCGAAATAGCCCTCTTCCATCGGATATTTTGCATCGAGCCTGACAATTTCTGCCAACCCGACAACCAGTAACGAATAAAAAATGACCTTAACGGCAACAGCCAGCGTGGTATGGTTTTTCATGCTCCCTTTTTGATTGGGCTAAATTAAACTTTTTAGCACGCATAAAAAATACAGGATACTTTTAAAATGACACAAATTCCGATTCACTGCGCATAAATTATCAGCGAACCGGTATTCTCACACCCTCAAGGCTAAATATTCCTTTAGTTCTCGCTCGCTTCTGCCGGTTCCAGCGCAACACTTATATAATTTTCAAAATCGAAATACTTTTTAAATGCTTTTTGCATGGATTCTATCGTAAGACTGTTGACCAAATCATTGTACGTTCCAAACCCGGAGAAATCACCTTCCTTCAGGTAATAGGTGTTACTCAGGACAGACAGCCAGAAACCGTTTTCACGCAAAGCAATTTCACGTTCACGCAACATCTTTTCTTTGGCTTTTGCCAACTCTTCCTCACTGGGACCATGCTGAATAAAATCTTTAATCTCGTCAAAAACAGCTTCCTCCAGCTCTTCCAGTTTTTGAGGATCGGTTCCATAGCGAATAGAAACGGTGTATTCTTCATCGGGATATTTCGAAGAAGAGGGCCTTGCACTAATACTGTACACGCTACTTTTATCTTCACGGATAACTTCCAGCAGGCGGGTCGAAAGAATCCGGCCCAAAGCATCCAATTCAATGGCATTTGCGGATGAATACTCAAAATCTCCATGAAACACAATGTATTGAATACTTTTATCTTCCTGCCCTCTTTTAACTGTCTTTTTCACAACACCCTGAGGCGCTTCAATCCCAAGATCTTTCCAATTCTCCTTTTCATCGAAATAGGGAATCCCTCCAATATATTTTTCTACCAGCGGCCTCAACGTAGCTGTGTCAATATTTCCTACAAAAAAGAAATTAAAATCGGCAGCATTACGAAAACGCTCCTGCCCAATTGCTTTCATACGTTGCAGGTCGGCCTCATCAAGCAGGTCAACAGACATTGGCCGGGCACGCTTATGATAATTGGCCATTACCGATTTTAAGGTATCCTGAAATACTGCTTCGGGCGAGGCAGCTTTATTTTGTAATACACCATTCAGACGGGTCATGTAAGCCTGGTAGCTCGTTTCGTCAAAGCGTGGTTCGGTAAAGTACAGGTAAACTACCTGCAAAAGCGTCTCCAAATCCTTCACGGAAGAATTCCCGCTGAAACCTTCACGCAGTTGAGAAATATAGGGCGACAGATTAAAAACTTTATCGGACAACATTTTATTGAGTGTAATTTTATCGAAACCGGCAATTCCGCTCATTGCCATAATGGTGGCAGCAAAATCGGCTGACACATCGTCTTTTTGTCCGTAAAGGGAAGTTCCTCCCGGGCTCCAGGCGCTAAACAAAATTTCGTCTTCTTTAAAATCAGTGGTTTTGATGATAACTTTTGCCCCGTTTTGCAACGTCCATTCTACTGCCTCTACCTTTTCCAGGTTCTTTTTTTCAACCACAGAACTTGGCCAGGGTTCCTCTGCTACCAGCGGAACATCGGAAACAACATCTTCATACAGTTCTATTTCGGACTGCTCCACTTCCTGAAGCAAGGCAAGCACCTCCTCTTTGGAAGGTACCTTTACCCCTTCAATCTCAGGGGCGGTAATCACAACAACCCGGTTTTCTCCGATCACCCATTTCTCCGCCAGTTGGTTCACTTCATCCAGCGAAATGCCGGGTAAAAAAGTTTTAAAATATTCAAACTCTCTTTCAATTCCCGGAATGGGCTCTTCCGTCATCAAAAAATTGCGCTTATACTCTCCCGCATAACCAATAGATTTTTGCTTATCGCGCTCATTGTATGCTTTCTCAATATAGTTTAACAAGGCTGTTTTCTGCCGTTCAAGTTCAGTTTGGGTAAAACCAAATTTTTTCACCCGCTCATTTTCCAGCAAAACGGCCTCCAGGCCTTCTTCAATTTTTCCGTTATTGCAAACCGCCACCGATTGATAGACACTTACCGGCCCAAACAGTTCGGAGAAAGACGACTGGCCGATGATAAACGGTGGCTCAGCTTCCTGTGTTTTTTCCGACAGGCGACTATTAATCATCGAATTATACAGACTGTGCAAAATGGATTTCCGGTAATCTCCGATCGTTTTCGCTTTTTCCAGCGGATGTTTGTAAAAAACATACGCTACCGGGTACTGCGCTTCCTTGTCAGTAGCAATGCTTACCAACGTTTCTTTATGTGGCGGAATTCCAAAAAACTCTTTTTCGCGCAGATTATCGGCTACCGGTATTTGTGAAAACTTCGCTTTTACCTTTTCTACCATCACATCCTGATCGAAATCGCCCACAACAATAACTGCCTGCAAACCGGGACGGTACCAATCATTCCGGAAACGACGCAAGGCTTTGGGAGGTGCATTTTCAATGATATCCACTTCGCCAATCGGAAGCCTGTTGGCATATTTCGAATTGTGCAGGAATACAGGAAGCCACTCCTGTTGCATACGAAAGTTGGCATTTCGTCCGCCGCGTAACTCTTCACGAATCACTCCGCGTTCCTTCTCAATTTCCTCATCGGAATCGGTTACCTGGCAGGCCCAGTCGTACAGTACCTGTAACCCTTTTTCCATGTAAAGTGCCGAATCGAGCGGAACTTTCAGCATGTAAACGGTTTCGTCAAAGCTGGTGTAGGCATTAATTTCCGGACCGAATTCCATCCCAATCGACTCAAAATATTTTATCAGTTCATTTTTGGGAAAATTCTCGGTACCATTAAATGCCATGTGCTCGGCAAAATGCGCCAGTCCTTTCTGGTCATCATCCTCATCGATGGAGCCGGCCCGCACCACCAGCATCAATTCGGCCCTGTTCCGGGGTTCACTGTTGGCCCGCACATAATATGTCAGTCCATTCTCCAAAACACCTTTTGAAATTCTTGAATCAATGGGGATCGGGTCATTCAAATCAAAATCCTGTTGTGCACCCGAGAGCAAAGAAAACGCTAAGAAAGTTACAACTAATATATTCTTCATGCTTTTATAATTGTTGATTTACAATAATAAAACATGCCTGTTTGGCTTGTACATGCAGCATAGGAACCTGACATTCTTAAAATAATACTGCATGAAAAAACTTCACTCACGGCACGTTTCATAACATAAATACTACATTTCAAAATAGGTAGTCAAATTCCGGTAAATATTACAACAAATTATTCCAGTAAGGGTTGAACAGCGTGGGCAAAGGCATCGTCTTCGTTGGAAGGGACAGCATGAAACCGGCTTTTAATTTGTTCTGGTGCATTCTCTGTAAGGAACGAATGTGCTGTAAAATCCAGCAAATCGAGATCATTATAATCGTTTCCAATACCGAATGTTTCGCCGGGATGGATATGAAGCAAATTGCAAACATGTTTCACCCCATTTCCTTTTGAAACCTCCCGGTGAAAAACTTCCACCCAAATGTACCCTTTGGTAACAGGCGAAGAAGAACGGATTACCCTGATTTCATTGTGTTGTCCCTCAATTTCATTTTTTACTTGTTCAAAAATGGAATCGTCTTCCGGAATAATCAGCATAAACTGGCAAAGCCCGCTTTCCCACTTTCCATTTTCAGGCAGTGGTTCCGAAAATGAATTATGAAATGAAAAATAGCGGTTGAATTCTTCGCAATCCTGCGTGCCTTTGTGATACCACAACCGATGATTTTCGGGGGCGGGAGCAAAAGCATAAAAGTTGTAATCCTTTTGCCTGAAATATTCGACGAGGTGGCTGGCGGTTTCCTGTCCGATATTTTGATGGAAAATGTGCTCCTGTTTTTTCCAGTCGAAAATACCGGCTCCCGAAGAGTAAACAATATAGTCGAACGGCACATCGCGGGCAATCACCTCGGTAACTTTCCGCAAGTTTCTGCCGGTGGCCACCACCCTAACAATCTGCTTTTTCCCCAGCAGGTGCAGCGCCCTCAAATTTTCCTGACTCACTGAACGGTCGTCTTTCAAAAAAGTACCGTCGAGATCGGTTGCTACCAATTTTATATTTTTCATGTCCATAAGCCCAAAAATAATGCTTTTTATTGAATACTTTTTTTCTCCGAACTGCCCCCAGGTCATAAAATACCTTGTTCAGTCAGAACAAAAAATAAATATTCCACCGCATTACCTGTATTCAAATCTTCTGCAACTTCGCAGAAAAGATTCCGGGTACTGGCAGGACATTACACTATTTTCTCTTACAGCATATAAGGTTTCCTGTACTCTTTCGAAAACATCCGGTTGGCCTCCTCGTCATTTATAACACTGAAAGTTACCGGATCGATATTCAAGGTACGCCCCAGCCGGTGAGAAATGTTAGCAAGGTGAATTAACGCACAGGAGTAAAAGCCCTCTTCAATAGGCGCTGTCAGCAACCCCGGATCGTCTGCCCTGATGGCATCCACAAAATTCTGATAGTGGTTCCCCTCGCCCGCACCGGAAGCACCGGGCTCTCTCTCTTTTCCCATAAAAGTTTGCCAGCCTGATACATCCTTCAGCATGTAACCTTCCGAGCCATAAAAAATATTGCCTATCACGTTGGAAGAACTGGTCATATAGGTGTTTTTCAAACTCTCGCCCGACCCCAGATTATTTCCTTCCGGGTTGGTCATCCAGTGCCTCACTTCAAACTGCATCACTTTCTTTTTATCTCCTCCACCTTCCGGATTGGGAAATTCAAATACCGCCATCAATACATTTGGGGTCTCCTGGGCATCGTCAAAAAGAAGGTGTCCTCCCATGGCACTCACCCTTGTAGGAATTTTCACCCCCAATCCCCAACGGGCAATATCCATCTCGTGAACACCCTGGTTTCCCAGGTCTCCGTTTCCATAGTCCCAGTTCCAGTGCCAGTTATAATGAAAACGGTTACGGTTAAAAGGCCGTTTGGGCGCCGGTCCCAGCCACATATCGTAATTCACTTTCTCCATGTACTCTTTTGTAAACGGCTCAATCCAGGAGGTACTATTCACTGTGCTGGCATATTTCTCGCCCTCTGCCATATAACCATCCGGGTACCTGCCAATTGAATCGCGCCATTTGTAGCACACTCCTTTCGCCAGGTAAACCTCTCCCAGCTTGCCATCGCGCATAAACTGAACCGCTGATTGGGCGCCCGGATTACTGCGCTGCTCCGCTCCGTCCTGAACAACGAGGTTATATCTTTTTGCTGCTTCCACCAGCTTTTGCCCTTCTTCAATGGTATGGCACGATGGCTTTTCGATACTGGCATGTTTCCCGGCCTGAAGAGCCCAGATTCCGGCCAGGGCATGCCAGTGGTTCGGTGTGACTACCGAGACCGCATCGATTGATTTATCTTCAAAAAGCCTGCGCATGTCGTTATAAAGCGTTGGCTTTCGCAAACCTTTATCGGTATAATATTCTTTTACACGCCCGGCAAAAAGATTTTCATCTACATCGCACAAAGCGGCCACTTCAACATTCTTTAAATTTTGGTATTCCCGGATGTGTGACTGCCCCATTCCCCGGATACCGATAACTGCCACGTTCACCCGGTCGTTGGCACCCTTCCAGTTTGAATTCGAAAAAATAAGTGGTGCGGCGCCCAAAGCCATTGCACCCTTTGCCGTTTTTTGAATAAATTTTCTTCGTTCCATAATTAATCAATTTAAGCATACGAATATTTTCCAAACTCCTGCAACGCTTCCCACATTGCCATAATGTTTTCGGGGGGCACCTCGGCCTGAATGTTATGTACCGTATTAAATACAAAACCTCCGCCAGGCGCCAGCACTTCAATATTTCGTTTTACGTCATCCTTCACATTTTGTGGCGTACCATTTGGCAAAACGTTTTGCGTATCTACTCCCCCGCCCCAAAAAACAAGGTCTTTGCCAAAATCTTTTTTTAGTTGTACCGGTTCCATTCCATTGGCTCTAACGTGAACGGGATTCAATATATCCACACCCATTTCAATTAAGTCGGGAAGAATGGGGCGCACATTTCCGCAGGAATGAAACATGATTTTCAGATGAGGACTTTTCTTCTTAATAAAGTCCAGCACCCGCATAAAATGAGGTTTGTAATACGCTCTGAAATGCTCCGGATCGATCAATTGCGATTGCTGTGTACCGTAATCGTCGCCTTCGCCAATAATATCAACCACATCCCCGGCCTCGTCTAACAACGCATCCCAAAACTCAATCTTCAAATCAGCCAGTTTTCCGATCAGTTTATCCGAATTCTCCGGAAACATAAACGCATCGAGCATGGCATTCTCCATTCCCCTCACGCGCTGATGCATTTCAAACAACCCGGCACACAGCCCTTTCGTAAAAACCACTTTATCGCTATTCCGGTACTCAATTGCTTTTTTGCGCAGCCCGGCAAAACGTTGCTTATCTCCGGCATTAGGCCAGGGGTATTTTCCGACAATATCACTTTCTGAAAAATCACTTTCGTCCATCGGACTTTTTACCAGGGAAAACCAAAAGCCGTTTTTGGGGAACCGGTGGGTAAATCCCCATTCATCAAAATATTCCCAAAAATCGCCCTTGTCTTTCAATTTTGCCCAGACGTCCCAGTTGTGGCTTGTCAACGGGAAAACCCCGCGCACATCCACATTCAACCGGTCTAATATTTCTTCGGAAGGAATCACAATCTGCTGAATCACATCGGACCAAACCGGCTCTTCGGGCTCCATTCCCAAAAATTTCCGCAGATTCTGATATGCTGTGTTGGTAATTCCTGTCCAGGTTGAACTTGCCAAATCATAGGGAACCCGATCCGGTTCCTCATGATTCAGCGCTTTAAAAATCCGTTCTCTTGAATTCATAATTAATTATTTGTTGATTGAAACAGGTTTCATTCCAGGCGATAACAAATGGATAACCAGTATTCCGACGAGATAGCCAAATGCAGCAATTACAAACGGAAACACATAGCCGTCGACACCCGATTCATTTAAAGCATAACCGATAAGCAAAGCCGTTCCCATGGCCGCAATGGAGCTCACCGTGGTAGAAAACCCGATAACCGAACCGACAATTTTTTTTGGGAACAGGTCGGAAGCGATGGTAAAAATATTGGCCGACCATGAGTTGTGGGCAGCGGCAGCAAGGGCAATCAGCCCCACACAAACCGGAAGCGAATCGACAAAAGGAACTATCATTACCGGCAAAACCAGTAAGGCCGTCCCGACCATCGTTATTTTCCGGGCGAAATTGGGAGATTTCCCCTTTTTCAGCAGAAACGAGGACACAGCGCCACCTGCCATCCCGCCCCCCCAAGCCAAAACATAAATGACTATTAATGGCAAAGCCAAACCTTTTAATTCCACACCGAACCGGGCATTTAAAAACTTCGCTCCCCAAAAAAGGTAAAAATACCACACGGGGTCAGCAAACAGTTTGCCCAATGCAACCACCCAGGTTTGGCGGTATTTCACCAGCTTCTTCCACGGTACTTTCACTTTTTCCAGATCGCCGCTGTCACTTCGGATATATTCCCGCTCTGCGTCATTGACAAACCGGCTTTCCCGGGGCGATTTAAAAAATATCAGCCATAACACCAGCCAGACAGCGCTTAATACCAATGACAACACAAATACATACCTCCACGAAGTAAAAAAATAAAGCACAACAGGAATAAGTAGCGGTGCCGCCACCTGTCCAATATTGGATCCTCCGTTAAAAACACCTGTGGCATATGCTCTTTCCTTTTGCGGGAACCATTCTGCAACGGTTTTAATACTTGCCGGGAAATTCGCCGACTGCCCGATTCCCAGTCCCAAACGTGCGATGGCAAACCCCAGCCAACTGCGCGCAGCAGCGTGTGACAAACTGAAAAATGCCCACACTATCACCGCCAGCGAAAATCCCCAACGGGTTCCTAAGCGGTCAATGACGTAGCCAATAAACAGGGGCCCGATCGCATACGTTAACTGAAAAGCAAAAACCACATACCCATATTCCTGTTCGCTCCATCCGATTTCTTCCGTAATGAAAGGAGCCAGGATTCCCAGGATAACCCGGTCGAAATAAACGATAGTAGTGGAGTAAAATAAAAGGGTGACAATTACCCAGCGAAAGTTGGTTTTTTTGTTTGATGTCTGCATTTCTAAAAAGAATTTCGTTTTATCAATTTTATCGGTATTATTTTTTGAACGGAGATCCGGTTCTTTATAAAAGCTGCCATCTCAGCCGCCATTTCCCCAAAGTTGCAGGAGATAACAGTAATTCCGTTTCTGATGACTTCTTTCAGAGGGGTTTCGTTATACGAAAGAACCCCCACATCGCGGCCTGGTTCCCAACCTCTTATTTTACAAACCTTGAGTAGTTTCACCAGGTCGGAATCGTCGATGACCAAAAAAGCATCTCCTTTCCCGATTTCCTTGTTCTCCAGTGAATTCACTATTTTATGCGGAACGGAAAAATCATTGCAAAACTGCAAAAACGCATTTTTTAGAGTTTCCGGATGTCCCCCTTTTTCCGGAAAACTTAATTGCACATTTCTGTATTTTGCAATCTGTTCTTTTGCTGAGCATAACGACTGATAAGTGCCCTCAAAAAAATCCTGGACAATCGTATTGTATTTATTCCCTAACCGGTCGTTTCGGGAAATAATCAAAACTTTACCTGCCGGTATCCGGCCAATTATATTCGAAACTTTAGGATGATTAAAAGAAGAAATAATATACATATCATAGTCCGAAATATTTCGGCTGATAATCAATTCAAGAATTTTCGGATTATAGTGATGAAAATAAATTTCGATCTCACACAACCCTTCTACCTGTTTCCGGAATTCATTGTAGAGTATTTCAAAATGAGCTTCAAAACTATGCAAAAGCAATAACACTTTGAGCTTTGCATTCGGTTGTCGGTCAACCACAAAGAAGCCTCTTCGGTGATGCGATTCAATAAACCCCTGATCGGCAAGCTTTTGGTAGGCCCGGACAACCGTTTTCCGTGCAACATTGTATCTTTCAGAGGCAGCATTAATGCTTGGTATTGCCTGTCCTTTTGCCAGACTACCTTCCCGAATTTGATCAATGATTTCAGCTACTATCCTGTCTGATTTCGACGGTGTCCCAAATTGTCGGTTCATATAGTTATCAGGTTGATAAAGGGAAGCCAAATCTATACTACAAAAAATAAACTGTGCTACCCTGTTATACTTTTCAAGTATATGAATTTAATAGATTTAAAAAAACATATACTTATAATTTAGAATGATTTTAAACTAAAAAAAGAAGGCTCAATGACCTTTTCTAAAACATGCTTTTCTGTTGCCATTTATCGTAACTTTTTGTGCATAAAACAGGTAAAATCGATAAACTTCTGTTCAATAAATAAAAAAAGCCATGAAACCGGGAAAAACATTAAAAGTTTGCGGGTCGATCACAAAAAAGGAATCCCTGGCAAAATTCACGGGCAGTGTACTGGATCATACCACGGTAGCCGAGGCCGACCACCCCTACTCCGGTTACTATGGACGGATTCCTGACAAGCCAAAGCCCAACTCTCTCTTCCTGTTTACCGAGAGGTATTACACCCTTGAGGAAGCGCTCAGATTAACTCAAAACATTGACATCTGTGCTAAAAACAAGGTGAATGTAGCCAGTGCAATATTTCTTTTAAAAAATCACCGGGTACCTGCTATTCGCATTCGCAATTTTCCTGATTACCAACACGTGGGAATGTTGCAGCAATGTTATATCAATCAGGGAGTCAGGTTCTCACGAAAGGTAGACCTTGAAAACGAGGCTGTGGTCACAGTAAACAAATGCTTCTTACTGAAAAGTACAGACGATGGGCTCTACTCCGATAAGAATGAAAAAAACGAAGGGTACATCAAGGTACCCAAACGCCTTGAATTACTAAAATTTGAGGAATTGTTCCAAAACGTTCGAAACAACAGCAACTGCCTGCTTTTTGACGCTGCCATGGGAGGATTTATTATTGACGGGTTTGTGGAGGATATTATCCGGATTTATTCCGACCACCTCAATACAGACCTGTTAAAATGTATCAAAACCCAGATTCTTAAATGGATGTAGAAAAATGAACCTCGCAGGAACTTCTTCTGTATCTTACTTAAGTTCATTTTCAATCTTCAGAAGCCCCTCTTTTGCGGTCTCATCATCGGGCCGTAATTCCAAAGCCTTTTTGTACCAAAAGCGGGCAACGTTGTAATTTCCATTCTCAAAAGCTGCTGTTGCTTTCTGTATATGACTGTTGAACTGTTCTCCTGAACGACCGGCCATTCGTTCGGCAATCAGGTTGGCAATGGCCTGTAGCTGTTCTTTCGGATAACCTTCATTGGGTTTAACTGAAAGCGCACGGTTATACCAGCCGCGGGAAACCGCCAATTGATTTGCTCGGAACGTAGAGTCTGCCAGATCCACAAAACTTTGGTAATCGCGGTCGCGCTGACTTAGCAGTAATCCGCCCACCAGTTTGTTAATTTCGGCTATCCTTTGAGGAGGATATGCTTCTTCCGGTTTTACATCCCAGGCCTTGTAATACCAGGCACGGGAAACATTGTAACGCTTGTTATCAAAAAATCCGTCTGCCAGGGAAATGTATTCATTATACAACTGATCCAATCCTGCATCGCTCATTTCCTGCCGTTCACTCATTTGCTGACGGCGCTGCTCAATTTCAGCTTGCCGCCGTTCCATATCTTCTGCCGCGCGTTGCTCTGCCAGCGCACGTTCCTGCTGCTGCATCAAAAGATTATCAATTTTCTCAATTTGACTTCGTGGATAGCTTTCATTCGGTTTTAAACCCAGCGCCTTTTCGTATTCCGATTTTGCTTCACTCCACGCCTCCGTGCGGAAATGCCCGTCGGCTGCCAAAACAATAGTCCGGTATTCTTCATCCAGCTTTTGCTGTTCCAGGATACGATCTATTTCAGCAATCTTCTCTCGCGGATAATCTTCTTCTTTCATTTCCAATGCTTTCGAATAATTTATCCGCGACTCGCTGTAATTTCGTGCATTGAACTGTTGATCAGCCAAACGAATAGCATTTTGATATTCCCTGTTTATTCGATCCTGCTCCTGTTGGGCCAACTCCATTTGCTGCAAAATATCTCTAATCTCATCTATCCGTTGCTGCGGGTAGGCCTCTTCCTGTTTCACCTGTAAGGCCGACTGGTAAGCATTTCGTGAAGGTTCGTATTCTTTCAGGGAGAACAGGCTGTCGCCACGGGAAACAGCCACACTGTACTGCCGGTCTTTTTCTGCCTGTAAAGCAGCCAGGCGGGCCTGCTCTGCGGCCTCGGCTTCGGCCGTCAGACGGGCACGGGTTTCCACAATGCTGTCGATTTTAGCCAGCTGTTCCGACGGGTAAGTTTCTGACGGTTTGGCCTGCTGTGCGGCGGTGTATCCGGCTTTTGCCTCATCAAATGCTTCACGTTGGAATTCCCGATCTGCACGAGTGATGGCCGCATCATAAGCTTCCTGCGCGCTAGCCAATTGGGCCACTATCTGGTCAATCTCATCAATCCGTTGTTGTGGGTAGGTCTCTTCCGGCTTTACCTGCAATGCCGACTGGTAAGCTGTCCGTGAAGGTTCGTATTCGTTCAGGGAGAACAGGCTGTCGCCACGGGAAACGGCCACTGTGTACTGCCGGTCTTTTTCTGCCTGCAACGCAGCAAGGCGGGCCTGCTCTGCGGCCTCGGCTTCGGCAGCCAGACGGGCGCGGGTTTCCACAATGCTGTCGATTTTGGCCAGTTGTTCCGACGGGTAAGTTTCTGATGGCTTGGCCTGCTGTGCGGCGGTGTATCCGGCTTTTGCCTCATCAAATGCTTCACGCTGGAAATCCCGGTCTGCACGAGTGATGGCTGCATCATAAGCTTCCTGTGCGCTAGCCAATTGGGCCACTATCTGGTCAATCTCATCAATCCGTTGTTGTGGGTAGGTTTCTTCCGGCTTTACCTGCAATGCCGACTGGTAAGCTGTCCGTGAAGGTTCGTATTCTTTCAGGGTGAACAGGCTGTCGCCACGGGAAACGGCCACTCTGTACTGCCGGTCTTTTTCTGCCTGTAAAGCAGCCAGGCGGGCCTGCTCTGCGGCCTCGGCTTCGGCTGCCAGACGGGCACGGGTTTCCACAATGCTGTCGATTTTAGCCAGCTGCTCCGACGGGTAAGTTTCTGACGGTTTGGCCTGCTGTGCGGTGGTGTATCCGGCTTTTGCCTCATCAAATGCTTCGCGCTGGAAGTCCCGGTCGGCGCGGGCGATGGCAGCATCATAAGCTTCCTGCGCACCAGCCAGTTGGGCCACTATCTGGTCAATCTCATCAACACGTTGTTGTGGATAAGTTTCTTCCGGTTTCACCTGCAATGCCGACTGGTAAGCAGTTCGTGAAGGTTCGTATTCTTTCAGGGTGAACAGGCTGTCACCACGGGAAACGGCAACAGTGTACTGCCGGTCTTTTTCTGCCTGCAACGCAGCCAGGCGAGCCTGCTCTGCGGCTTCGGCTTCGGCAGTCAGACGGGCACGGGTTTCCACAATGCTGTCGATTTTAGCCAGCTGTTCCGATGGGTAGGTTTCTGACGGCTTGGCCTGCTGTGCGGTGGTGTAACCGGCTTTTGCCTCATCAAATGCTTCGCGCTGGAAGTCCCGGTCTGCACGGGCGATAGCTGCATCATAAGCTGCCTGCGCGCTAGCCAATTGGACCACTATCTGGTCAATCTCATCAATACGTTGCTGCGGGTAGGTCTCTTCCGGTTTTACCTGCAATGCCGACTGGTAAGCTGTCCGTGAAGGTTCGTATTCTTTCAGGGTGAACAGGCTGTCGCCACGGGAAACGGCAACAGTGTACTGCCGGTCTTTTTCTGCCTGCAATGCGGCAAGTTTAGCTTGTTCTGCAGCTGCTGCTTCCGCAGCCAGACGGGCGCGGGTTTCCACAATGCTGTCGATTTTAGCCAGCTGTTCCGATGGGTAGGTTTCTAACGGCTTGGCCTGCTGTGCGGCGGTGTAACCGGCTTTCGCCTCATCAAATGCTTCACGCTGGAAATCCCGGTCTGCGCGGGCGATAGCTGCATCATAAGATTCCTGTGCGGCTTGCCTGCTGCTGATCATTCCCCTGATTTCCTCAATCCGCGTAATGGGATATTGCTCCTGAGGTTTTACATCGAGCGCCTCCCTGAATTTCCCGACTGCTGCCACCAACTCATCGTTTTCAGCAAGGCGATCTGCTTCATCAATGGTTTGCTTATACTTTTCTTCGAGTGCCAGTTTTTCAGCTTCGAGACGTGCGAGTTCTGCGGCTTCGGCTTCGGCAGCCAGACGGGCGCGGGTTTCCACAATGCTGTCGATTTTAGCCAGCTGTTCCGACGGGTAGGTTTCTGACGGTTTGGCCTGCTGTGCGGTGGTGTAACCGGCTTTCGCCTCATCAAATGCTTCACGCTGGAAATCCCGGTCTGCGCGGGCGATAGCTGCATCATAAGTTTCCTGTGCGGCTTGCCTGCTGCTGATCATTCCCCTGATTTCCTCAATCCGCGTAATGGGATATTGCTCCTGAGGTTTTACATCGAGCGCCTCCCTGAATTTCCCGACTGCAGCCACCAACTCATCGTTTTCAGCAAGGCGATCCGCTTCATCAATGGTTTGCTTATACTTTTCTTCGAGTGCCAATTTTTCAGCTTCGAGACGAGCGAGTTCTGCAGCCTCTGCTTCAGCCTTCAACCGGGCTTCTTCAGCAAAAATTTCATTTATTCTCTCTATTTGTTTCTGTGGATATTCTTCAGAAGGTAACAATTCAGTTGCGTGTTCATATTCGGCCAGCGCCTCCGGATATTGTTTCCGTTGAAATGCCCGGTCGGCTGTTTTTATCCGCCGATCATACAACGTACGGTTAGCCAGCTCGTTCATCAAGTCCTTAATCTCCTGAATCCTTTGCGTGGCAACATTGTCACCCGGTTTGTATGTCAGTGCATTTTCATAAAAGGAAATGGCCCGTTCGTAGAACTGCTTTTCGAAATTCACCTCCGCCTGAAAAATGGATTCCTCATAACTTTTCAGTTTTTCGGCATTTTCTGACTGCTTTGCCAGAATATCATTTATCTCACTGATTTTTTGTCTTGGGTACGCTTCATTTTCTCTCAGTTGCAATGCCTGTTCATACGCATTCTTTGCATCAACATAGAGCAACTCTTTAAACGAATTGTCGGCCTGTGCAATCAAATTTTGATATTCCTGTTCTGCCTGTTGCTGTTTGATAATGGCATTGATCTCTTCTACTCTTTGTTGCGCATGGCGGTTTGCAGGATCCACAGACAAAGCTCTCCGGTAGGCATTGCGGGCTTCGGAATATTTTTTTTCAGCATATAATGCATCGGCCCGGCCTATTAATTTCTCCAACCTTTCAGCCAGCGCCGTTTGCATCTCTTCGGCCACCATTAGCAAACCAAGTAAATCGTTGATTTCGGCAATGCGATCTTTCGGATATTGTTCTTTGGGAAAAATCTTACTGGCTGCCTTGTAACCGTCCAACGCTGAAAGAAATTCCTCTTTTTGATATTCAACTTCTGCCTCTTTTATCAATTGATCGTACTCTTTTCTGAGTTCTGCCAACTCTGCCTTGGTAAGGTTCGCCAGGAAATCGGCTTCCTTTCCAATCCGCTGAGATTGCAGAATGGCCTGATCGATCAGGTGTTTAATCTGCGCTTCATTGTAATACAGATCAGAAATAAAATTATCCACCTGTTTACTGTAGTAAATTTTCATCACTGTGTTTTCGGAGAAAGTGCGATCGATGCCGGGGATTTCCGTAAACAATTTGATATTTACCGGAAACGGCGGGAAAAGCGGATCTGAGAGTAATACCTCACGCGGAACATTCGTATTGACCACGATCTTTTGCGGGAAATTTCCATCCCTGGAAAAAACAAGGGTAAATTCATGACTGTAATTCAATTCCACCCGGTAGTTTCCGTTGGGGCCGATTCCATAATTATCAAGACGGCGTCCGTCCCGGTACATTTGAATCACTGCTCCCTCCACCGAACCTTCCTCCACACTTACCGTTCCTTCTACGGTAAGACCGTTGCTTCTCTGTGCAATCAAGGAAAGTTCAAAACAAGTCAGGAAATAAATGAAAAATATGATTTTCAGATACATTCGTTTCATACATACAAACCTTCAATAAAACCAAAACGAAAATAGAAACAATTAATTATTTTTTTGTTTTAATTTGGGTAAATGATTTTTTCCTAATGTTGTATTTACTTCAGAAAAATAAAATCCAGGCCTGTAACTATCTCATTTTTTGTCGGTATAACGAGACCTCAAAACCCTGTCAATATTCTCCAAAAGAAATTTCTCTTTAGTCCGGATAGTTGAAATATTACCTTACTTAACTGACTTTATAAAGATTGTATAATCAGATATTGCAGAGAATCCATTACATTGCAACAATTAACTGAACAACTGTTTTTGAATGAAGCGTGAAGCAAGCCTGTTTACAGCGATTTTTCCTATCCTGATACTGATTGTCCTGTTAACTTCCAATGTAATCCTGTTTGACGATACATTGTCAGGCTCCAACCAGATTGCCCTGTTGCTGGCTGCTTCCCTGGCAGGAATTATTTCTATCCGGCTGGGAGTTTCGTGGAATAAAATCAGGGAAAAAATTGTAAGCACCATTGGTTCGGCAATGCCTTCCATTTTAATTCTATTGCTGATTGGTTCACTTGCCGGAACATGGATGATTAGTGGCGTGGTTCCCGCCATGATATATTACGGGCTGGACATCATTAGCCCTAAAATGTTCCTGTTCACGGCTGTGGTGGTGAGCTCCATTGTAAGTGTGGGCACCGGCAGTTCGTGGTCTACCATTGCCACCATTGGTGTGGCATTACTGGGAATTGGCAAAGCACTGGGAATAAACGAAGCAGTGGTGGCAGGGGCTATCATTAGCGGAGCATATTTTGGCGATAAAATTTCTCCCCTGAGCGACACAACCAACCTGGCTCCTGCCATGGCCGGAACCGATTTGTTCACCCACATAAAATACATGTTTTACACGACCGTTCCTTCGATGACCCTGACCCTGATTATTTTCCTTGCCATCGGGCTCAGTAGTGACTACACCAGCGCCCTGGGAAATATTGAAACGGTAAAGGCAACTATCGACGGTACTTTTAACACCAACCCCCTGCTGTTTCTTGTGCCGGTTATTTTGATTACTATCATCATTCTGAAAGTTCCACCCCTGCCGTCATTGCTGGCAGGAACACTTCTCGGAGGCATTTTTGCCATTCTATTTCAACCCGAAATAATCAGGGAAGTTTCCGGCGTTGCTGAAGATTACCTCAAGGCATCCTACATTTCTGTAATGCAGGCCATGTTTGGCAATATATCAGTCACTACCTCCAACCAGGATGTGAACGAACTGCTGAGCACTTCGGGCATGCGGGGAATGCTTGATACCGTCTGGCTTATTCTGTCGGCTATGGTATTCGGGGGTGTGATGGAATCTGCAGGCCTGCTGCGTCGTATTACACAGCCAATTGTAAAATATGCAAAAAGTACCGGAAGCCTGGTGGCATCTACTGTGGGGACCTGCATCTTTTTTAATATCACAGCTTCCGACCAGTATATTTCCATTGTAGTGCCCGGCCGGATGTACCGTAAAACATTCGAAGAAAAAGGATTAAAACCCGAAGTACTGAGCCGGACGCTCGAAGACAGCGGAACAATGACCTCTGTACTGATCCCCTGGAACACATGCGGGGCTACCCAGTCAAGGGTTTTGGGAGTGGATACCTTCGCTTATGCGCCTTATGCTTTTTTTAACCTGATTAGCCCCATCATGACTATTTTGTTTGCTTTCCTGAATGTAAAAATCAGAAGGATTATAAAGGGGGAAACAACCTCTGCAGTGCCGGATGTAAAAGTAGACTAAACCGCACATTGCGTTTCAAATCATATCCATTTCTCTCCGAAAAGAACAGCTGAACAAATCTTCAAAAACCCGTCATTCTGCAAAACGCCGGTAATACACTGCTTTCTGTTCCTCGTTGAACCTGACATAAATATTGGCCATATAACTGGCGTATTCGCGCCGGGAGCCTGAATCCAGTTCCCAAAGTTTTTCAAAATATTCCAGCGCTTTTTTAAAATCGGCAGTTACCTTGTCCAACTCATCTAAAAGAAGCCTGTACTGACGCCGGGTCTTATTCTTTTCATATTTTGCCATCTCCCGCTGATAGTGTTCTTCCGTCTGGTTGTAAATCTTTTTGGCATTCCAGTCAAGGGCTTCTATATTATCCGGATTTTGTCCCAACAAAACGAGACTTACCGAATCGCATACTTCTTCATTGTTCAGCTTTTTATTTAACAGAAACCACTTTTCAAGATTTTCCTCAGTGCTTCTCGTCTCTGTCGGCATTTTCTCCCATACATCCAATGCCTTCATTCCCATGTCCGTTTCATAATAAATTGAAAACAGGCGGCTGCTCACCTCCGGATTTTTTGTATCGTAATTATCCGCCAAAAACTCCAATGCCGAAAGTTCTTTTGAAAGATTATTCTGTTCCCTGAAAATTTCGGCCAGTATCGAATACATTTCAGCATCGGCATAATTGCGATACCGGGCCTGGTCAAACCAACTGACAGCCAATTCTGTCTCACTGGCTTTATAAGCAGTTTTGGCAGCCAGAGCATACACATCGCCTTCCAAACCTTGTTCCGGCGAAGACTGACTGAAATAGTTTTTCCATGCTACAACAGCCTCTGCATAATTACCTGCGGCCTCTGCATTTTGTGCATTTTCCCTGTAAGATGTCAGGTTTTTCGATGTTCCGCAACCAATTGTAATCTGAATAAAAAGTATCAGCAAAAAATTACCCGTCTTCATGTTTTCTGATGTTTAGGGCGGCAAAGCTAAAATAATTTGCCGTTTTATCTTCCCCAAAATAAATTCACATAAAAAGTCATGGGTGCCAAGTGAAATATCTCCAACCCTGAATGGATCTCAAAAAAAGCAATGGCTTGTGTGAAACGCAGTAAACCGGAAGAGCCAACAGCGCATCATAAACACAACACAATACTTCCCCAGGCAACTTTAATAAAAGACAGATTTTAATAAGTAACAGAATACAAAGCAGCATCTTTACACAATCACAACCGCTCCTTCACTATAGAAATTAGTGGATCAATCAACCGTTCGATAAGCCGGCGGTCCTTCGTAACAATCTCAGCTACCCCCTGCATTTCCTGGCTAAACGGAAGCTCACGGTCGTAGTTTGTTGTCAGGTCGTTGACCAGTGAAATCTCCGCAGTATAAAAAGCTCCTTCCTCCGTGGTTACAGGCACTTTCGAAATATTTACTACTTGTCCGGAAACAATACCATATTCAATATGCGGATAATTATCGAGTTTGATATTTACACGTTGCCCCGTTTCAATTTTACCGGCGCCGGCAATGGGCACAATCGCCCTCCCGATGATAGTCTGTTCCTGATTGGGCACAACAGTAAACACTACATTCCCTAAAGAAATATACTGGTTGGGACTCCAGAAATTGGTAAAAGTGACCTGTCCTGCAATGGGTGTTTTCAGGATAAAAGTTTGTTCCCACGCAGCAAGTTCATTGACAAGGTTGTCGTACTTTTCTTTCAATGCAGCCAGCAACTGACTTTCTGTTTCGGCTCTCAAAACCTCTTGTTCCTGGATCTGCTGGGTCAAGTTGTTCATTGTAATCTGCGTATTGGCAAGAGCCGCCTGGGCATTCTGCCAGGCATATTTTTGTTTCAACATGGCAGCCTTTGATCTTTCATAGTCAACCTCCGACATTATCTGTTGCCTGTAAAGTGTTGAATCGCGATAAAACTGATTAAATGCCAGCTCATAATCCTGCCGGAGTACCACAATCTGATCCCGTGATTTTTCGAAAAAGTTCCGGTAATCCCGCACCTGCTTTTGCAACGATTCAATACGCTGGTTGAAAGGATTAAATATAAGGGAAGTCTGGTAGCTTCGTAACTGGCTCACAAACGAAGAAAAATAAGAGTGATACTGTCCGAGGCTGTAATTCTCAGAAAAAGAAATTTCATTAAATTTTTTTGGAGTGTGGAACCACGTTTCAATAGTGTCAAGCTTTTCCAGTAACCGGTAAGCATCACTGTAATTGGCTGTATTTTCAATAACGCCCAGTATTTCCCCGCTAACTACCTGCTGATTGTTTTCTACAAAAAGCTGGTCAAGTTTGCCATTGGCTTTTGCCACAATCTGCACCGGCGGATTTTCAGAAAGGATGGTCACGCGGGCGGGAATCAGATCAGGATACTTGTAAAAGTAGCTTCCTGCAAGTAAAACGATCACCACCAGTAATATGATGGTAATTCCCCAACGGATAATCCATCGTGGCGGAGTTCCCAGTATTTCCTGCACCTCGTCGGAACGGAGTTCTATTTCATTATTAATCGGCAAATTTTCACACTGTTAAATAGTTAAAACCACGACTCTGTTAATATTTTATTTTTTCAATTGCCAGGCAATTCTTTTCCATAATAATTCAATTTCTCAATTCCCCAATTCCAGCTGGTTTTTTACCAGTTCGTAATACGCACCTTTTTTGGCAGCCAGCTCGCTGTGAGTACCTGTTTCCACAATCTCCCCTTTATCGATCACTACGATGCGATCGGCATTTTTCACAGTACTCAGCCGGTGTGCAACGGTAATGACAGTACGGCCTTCAAAAAAACCGGCCAGATTTTCCATAATCACTTTTTCGTTATTGGCATCGAGAGAATTGGTTGCTTCGTCGAAAAAGAGGTAGCGCGGATCTTTGTACACAGCGCGGGCAATTAAAATCCGCTGTTTCTGCCCCTGACTCAAACCGGTACCCTCCTGCCCTATTTTAGTATTGTACCGCAGAGGAAGGCTTTCGATATACTCGCCAATATTGGCAACTTCCACGGCACGGCGTAATTTCTCCCGGTCGGGAAAGTCGTCGGCCACAGCAATATTATTGGCAATGGTATCGGAAAAAATAAAGCCGTCCTGCATAACCACCCCGCAGTTGCTGCGCCACATTTCCATATTGAACTGCTGCAGTCCGATGCCTCCGATTTCAATTTTACCTTCGTAAGGAGGATAAAATCCAAGCATCAGTTTGATGAGAGTCGTTTTTCCGCTACCGCTGGCGCCCACAATGGCCGTTACTTTATTTTCCGGAATAACCAGATTAATATCATTCAGCACTCTCGGTGATTTGGGGCCTTCGTAATGAAAAGCTACTCCCGTAACGGAAAGGTCTTTTCGTACAGGCAACTCATAATTTTTCGGCACATCCTTGTCTTCTTCGTCTTCACGCTGATGAATCTCACCCAGCCGTTCCAGACTAATTTTAGCATCCTGCCCAGCCTGGATAAAACTGATAAATTCATTGAGAGGAGCATTCAGTTGACCAATAATATATTGTATGGCCATCATCATCCCCAGGGTCATATTCCCTTCAACCACCCCCTTGGCAGCGATGAATGAAATAAGAATGTTTTTTACCTGATTGATAAAAATGGACCCTGCCTGCTGGTTTTGGTTCAGCATCAGCCCACGTACGCTAACCCGGAAAAGGCTGGCCTGTATACGTTCCCACTCCCACCGTTTTTGTTTTTCGCAGTTGTTCAGTTTAATCTCCTGCATTCCGGTAATCAACTGGTAAACATTACTTTGATTGGCCGATGCCACATTAAACCGTTTATAATCTATTTCCTTTCGTTTTTTCAGAAACATGAGAATCCACAGCACATAAAAACCACTACCAACATAGAAAATCAACAGAATAATCCAGTCGTAGTAAGCCATTACAAAACTGTAAATAACAAAAATAAAGATGCCGAACGACATGCTGATAAGGTTTCCGGTAAGAAAGTTCTGAATACGCTGATTATCTTCGATGCGCTGGCGAAGGTCGCCGATAAGTTTGGTATCGAAAAAGCGGATGGGCAGTTTCATCAGCTTAATAAGAAAATCGGAAATAAGCGAAATACTCACCCGGGCGCTTGTGTGGAGCATAATCCAACTTCGGATGAACCCCACCGCTGTCTGACTTACGGTTAAAACCAACTGCGCAATAAGTACCAACACAATAAAATTAAGGTTGTTGGTAGAGATACCCACATCCACAATGGCCTGTGTAAGAAATGGAAAGATAAGGCTCAGAATACTACCTGTAAGAAATCCGAGCAACAACTGGGTAATGAGCTTTTTATAGGGTTTGAGGTATGAAAAAAGATAACCAAAACCGGTTTTATTTACCTTTTCTCCCTCTTCCACGTAAAAATCAGAAGTGGGTTCCATCAAAAGGACAATACCTGCAGGTTCATTGTTTTGCTGCGTAGAACCCCACAATTTTAAAAACTCTTCCTGTGTATATTTTAATAATCCGTGTGCAGGATCCGAAATATAAATTTCAAACTTGCTCCCCCTCTTCTTAATCTTATATAAAACCACAAAATGATTCTGCTTCCAGTGGATTATAGCAGGAAGCGGGATTTCAATCAGCCGGTCGAACGTGATGCGCACCCCTTGGGTACGAAATCCGATTTTTTCAGCAGCATCACTGATCGTGAGCAGCGACACCCCTTCACGTGTTTTCCAGGTAAGTTCCCGCAGTGTTTCCAGATTATAATGCTTCCCAAAATATTTTGCTACGATCCGAAGGCACGTCGGGCCGCAGTCCATAGCATCGGGTTGCAGGTAATGCGGGAATTTTGGCATAGCTACGTTTTGAAGGCGAAAGATAGAAAAAATTTAGAAAGAACGAATGATTCATTTCCGGATTTCGTTTAAAAGCCAGCCTCTTGTAGGTTTCGGGATTATTGTAAAATGCAAGACCAAAACTACGTTTATAAAAACATAAAGCAATGTTCCAAAACATTTTGTTTTTATTTTTTCCGTGTACGAACACGAAAAATTTGAAATTTTCTTTAGATTTGTATCCCGGTACGTTAATGAAATTCATTAATACATTTAAAATTAAGTAATTATAGAAACGAATAAACAAATAAGGATAAAAGACATTGCCGAAAAAGCGAAGGTTTCCATCGGTACGGTTGATCGGGTGTTGCACAACCGGGGTGAAGTGGCTGAAGAAACTAAAAATAAAATTTTACAAATTGTAAAAGAACTGGACTACAAGCCCAATATATTAGCCAGCACCCTGGCATCGAAAAAATCGGCGTTGTTTGCCACCCTGTTTCCTGAGCCGCCTTCTCCGGAAGGTTACTGGACAAAACCGGTGGTGGGGGTTAAAAAGCGCATCGCCGAACTTCGGCAGTACGGAATTCAGGTTCAACCTTTTACTTTTAGTCAAACCGAATCAAAAAATTTTGTTGAAAGTGCACAAAAGGTTATCGACCTAAATCCCGACGGGATTATTTTCGCCCCGTTTTTCAAAAAAGAGTCGGGGATATTTATTAACAAACTGAAGGAGTTGAACATCCCGTTCGTATTTATTGACTCGGAAATAAAAAATGCCGGTCAGGTGGGATACATCGGTCAAAACTCTTACCAAAGCGGACTGGTATCCGGGAAATTACTCGACCTCATCCTTCCTGAAGGCAATGTGCTGGTTATTCATTTTGCCAAAGAGATGGACAACCAAAACCACCTGGTGCAGCGGGAAAAGGGTTTTTACGACTGGTATTCCAAAAACAAAAGGGACATGCATCAGCTGTTTACAACCGAGGTGCCCGACACGAATAATGAAAACTGGATGGACCCGGTAGTCAAAACCATTCAGAAAAAAAATATCAGAGGGATATTTGTTACCAACTCAAAAGTTTTTTATGTGGGGCAATTAATTGAAAAATATGGAATGCATGATTTGAAGGTAATTGGACACGACCTTCTGAAAGAAAATGTCGGATATCTGAAAAAAGATATCGTTCAGTTTTTAATCTGCCAGCGCCCTGAAGAGCAAGGATACAATGCCATCAACAAACTATTCCGACATGTAGTGCAAAAAAGGATTACTTCCGATAAAAACTACACCTCCATCGACATCGTAACCAAAGAGAACGTAGATTATTACAAAGAATTTAAAAAAGAAATATGATGATGAAGCCAATGTCATTTGACGATCTGAAAGGGAAAGTATGCGTAATTACCGGCGGAGCCGGAGTGTTAGGAAGTGCCATGGTAAAAGCCATGGCCTCGGTGGGAATAAAAATTGCCATTGCCGATATTAACAAAGAAGTAGCGGATAAAGTAGCTGGGGAAATAGCAGCTGAAACCGGCACACAGGTGATTGGTGTTGCTGCCAATGTGCTCGACAAGGAATCACTGGAACAGGCCAAAGCTATCATTAACGAGCAACTGGGAGAAATCGACATCCTGGTTAACGGCGCAGGTGGAAACAGCCCGCAGGCCACTACCAAAGTGGAACAAATGCAGGAAAAGGACATCGACAACCTCGCAGATACTTTTTACGGACTGCAAATGGAAGGATTCGACAAAGTTTTTGCACTCAACTTTAAAGGAACCGTTCTTCCAACCATGGTTTTCACCCAGGATATGTTAAAACTTAAAAAAGGGGTGGTGCTAAACATTTCTTCCATGAATTCGTACAAGCCGCTCACAAAAATTCCGGCCTATTCGGCAGCCAAATCCTCTGTCAATAATTTTACTGAATGGCTGGCTGTTCACCTTGCCAAAGTGGGCATTAGGGTAAATGCCATTGCTCCTGGCTTTTTTATCACCCATCAAAACCGCTTCCTTGTAATGGACGAGAAAACCGGCAACTATTCTCCGCGCGGACAAAAGATTGTGGACAATACGCCTATGGGCAAATTTGGAGAACCGGAAGATCTGCAAGGGGCTACGTTATTCCTGCTTTCAGATATTTCAAGTTTTATTACCGGTATTGTGATCCCTGTTGACGGCGGTTACAGCGCATTTGGAGGAGTATAATCATTACCTGTAAACCTTTGCTTTAAACTTCGAACTCGAAACTTAAAAAATTATACTATGAAACGAAGAGATTTTCTAACCACAACCGCCGGTGCAACTGCCGGTGTTTCTATGCTTTCGAGCCCGGTAGGAGCTGCTGTTTCCGCCGGTTCTAAAAAAAGAGTAGTCCTTGTAGGTACAGGCATCCGCGGTGTCGGTTTCTGGGGCAAACGAATTGTTGATAACTACAGTGACATTGTTGAATTTGTAGGATTGTGTGACATCAATCCCGGAAGGCTTGAATTTGCAAAAAAATACATGGGAGTTAAATGCCCTGTTTATTCTGACTTCGACAAAATGGTGTTGGAAACCAAACCGGATTTGGTGATTGTTACGACAGTAGATGCAACCCACCACGAATACATTGTCAGGGCCATGGAACTGGGCGTAGATGTACTGACAGAAAAACCAATGACCACGGACGAAAATAAATGTCAGGTCATCATCGATGCAGAAAAACGGACCGGCAGAAAGTGTACCGTAGGATTCAATTACCGTTACGGAACCCTTTTTACTGCCATTAAGGAACAACTTGCCAAAAAGCCGGTAGGTGAAATCACTTCGGTCGATTTCAACTGGTACCTGAATATTTATCATGGAGCATCTTACTTCAGACGCTGGCATGGTGAACGCGACAAAGGCGGGAGTTTGTTCGTACACAAGTCCACCCACCACTTCGATTTGCTAAACTGGCTTATCGATTCCGACCCGGTGGAGGTAACCGCTTATGGTGCTCTGGAACATTACGGAAAAAACCATCCCTTCAGGGGAGCCAATTGCCGGAACTGTGCCTACACCGATAAATGCGATTACTACTGGGACATTACCAAGGACAAACATTCCATGGATCTTTATGTGAAGAACGAAAAATACGACGGATACATTCGCGACAATTGTTTGTGGCGCGAAGACATTGACATCTTCGATAAAATGTCGGCTCAAATCAAATACGCCAACAATGTTGTCGTAAATTACTCACTTACAACTTACTCTCCCTACGAAGGGTGGCGCATTTCATTCAACGGAAAAGACGGTCGTATTGAGTCGTGGGAAGACATTCCATGGCGCAGGCAGGATAAAATCAACCAGTCGCAGCTCCATGCTGCCGAAATGAACCAAAGCGGGAAAGGCGAAGTACGATACGATGAGATCTTTGTTATGAAAAACTTCGACCCCGACTATCAAATGGTTAAGGTTGAAGCTTCCAAGGGCGGCCATGGAGGAGGTGACCAGCGTTTGCAAGACAAAATCTTCCGTGATCCCAATATGGCTGATCCGTATAAACATTCGGCCGGAACACGTGACGGCGCCATGTCGTGCCTGATTGGAATCGCAGCACGCAAGTCCATCGACCAACAGCGTCCGGTAAAAATTGAAGAGCTGACAGATATCAAACCTCACCCAACAAGGGGAGCATAAACAGTGAGGGGTCATTTTTGTGCCCCTTCTTTTCAGTCTGAAACCGTGAACGCAAACGAACCTTTAACAATGATTTAAAAAGTAAATAAAATGAGCTTAGAATTAAAAAATGATGCCAAATACTCCATACTGGTGCCAACAAGCATGGGGGTGCGAATAACGCCTGTAAACGGGCAGCCGGTGCATAGCAGCAATATGTATATGATGCAGGCTACCAGCGCCGAAACAAACGTAGCCAGTGTTTCATCTTTCCTCGGGTTGCCGGTGAAAGTGTTAACCACTTTTGTAAAAGGAAGCCCGGTAGCACAGTTTATCAAAAGCAACCTGAAATCGCGCCACATGGATTACGAAGGCCCGGAGGTAGAACAGGGAGATCCCTGGGGATACCGGCATCAGTTCAACATTGCTGACAGTGGATTTGGCTCCCGCGGACCGCGTGTACAAAACGACCGTGCAGGTGAAGTGGGGCGTACATTGAATGTAAAAGACTTTGATCTCGAACGGATTTTTGGGGAAGAAGGCGTTAAAATTGTTCACATTTCAGGTTTGATTGCGGCACTTTCTCCCGAAACCAGCCAGTTCTGCCTTGAATTGGCCCGGGCGGCAAAAAAACACGGAACAAAAATTTCATTCGACCTGAACCACCGCGCCTCATTCTGGAAAGGCCGTGAAAAGGAGCTCCGCGAAAACTTCACTGAAATTGCTTCGGTTACTGATATCCTTATCGGAAATGAAGAAGACTTTCAGCTTTGTTTTGGTATTGAAGGACCTCCAGCTGGAGGCGAAGGCATTAAAGCTAAAATCGAAGGGTTCAAAGGTTTGATTAACCGCGTAAAAGAAACATTCCCTAATGCATCGGTTTTTACCACTACCTTGCGGGAGGTGGTAAGCGTAAACGAGCATTTGTGGGGAGCGATTATGCTGGAAGGTGAAAATAACTGGCAGGTGATTGAACCACGTACAATCAATGTACTCGACCGCATTGGCGGTGGAGATGGTTTCGTAGGCGGATTGCTTTACGGAATATTAAAAGGCTGGGAACCGGAAAAATGGCCGCAGTTTGGATGGGCCTCCGGAGCCATGGCCGCTACTTTCCTTACAGATTATGCCCAGCCAGCCGACGAGGAAATGGTTTGGAGTATCTGGAAAGGAAATGCACGGGTAAAGAGGTAAACAGACAGTAGTTATCAGTTAGTTGTAGTAGCAGGCAGTCTTCATTCAGTAGAATGAAACTGTGTTTTTACTCAGTATAACTGCCTGCTATTTTCTGTTGCTCTCTCCTTTTATTTCGATACATAAAAATACAGATAATGATACTTTACGAAAAAGGCTCAATAAACACTGCTCTAACAGCAGAAGATCTGAAACAAGGATTGTTTGAAGCCTTAGATAAAATTGAAAAAAAGAATAAGGTACTGGCCATTCCGCCAGATTATACCCGGTTGCCATCACGTTCCGGTGAACTGACCGAATTTGCCTGGCAATATTTGGGGGATAAACTGACGGATATTTTGCCGGCGCTTGGCACGCATACGCCAATGACTGATCCTCAAATCAGTCACATGTTTGGCAGTACCCCCCGGAATCTTTTCCGGGACCACGACTGGCGCAACGATGTGCTTACCCTGGGAATGGTTCCTGCCGAATATGTAAAAAAAGTTTCTGAGGGTGCCGTGGATTATGAATGGCCGGTACAGGTAAACAAACTGTTGGAAGAAGGGGGTTTCGACCTTATTCTTTCTATCGGGCAGGTGGTACCCCACGAAGTGGTTGGAATGGCCAACTACAACAAAAATATTTTTGTGGGAACCGGTGGTTCCGAGGGCATCAACAAAAGCCACTTCATTGGGGCGGCATACGGCATGGAAAAAATGATGGGCCGCGCTGATACGCCCGTACGAAAAATTTTCAACTATGCGTCAGAACATTTTGCATCGCACCTTCCCATTGTCTATGTTCAAACTGTTGTGGGACTGAACGAAGAAGGCAAACTGCAAACCTACGGGCTTTTTATCGGCGACGATTTCAATGTGTTTGACAAGGCCGCGAAGCTCTCTCTTCAGGTTAACTTTAAGATGGTGGAAGAACCATTAAAAAAAGTGATTGTCTGGCTGGACCCCACCGAATTTAAAAGTACCTGGCTGGGAAATAAAAGTGTGTACCGCACCCGGATGGCTTTGGCCAATGGCGGTGAACTGATTGTTTTGGCGCCGGCGCTTATGGAATTTGGAGAAGACAAGGAGATTGACAGGCTCATCCGAAAATATGGATATTTGGGAACGCCACACACCCTGAAAATGGTGGAAGAAAATGAAGATCTCCGTGGCAACCTCAGTGCTGCAGCTCACTTAATTCACGGTTCTTCCGAAGGACGGTTCAGCATTACTTACTGTCCGGGAAAAGGAAAGGAAAATCTGACCCGTCAGGAAATCGAAGGTGTTGGTTTTAACTATGCCGATATCGACGAAGTAATGAAAAAATACAATCCGGAGAAAATGAAAGATGGCTTTAACACAATGCCGGACGGAGAGGAAATTTTCTACATTTCTAATCCTGCGATTGGCTTGTGGGCCTTCAAAGACAGGTTCGAATATTAGTAAGGATTGAACGTAGATTGAATAACGATTCGGGAGATTGACAACACGGAAAAACGGTTACAGAGACCTCTCAATATGAAACAACTCAATACAATCCGCTGGGGCATTATCGGCGTTGGGGATGTGACAGAAAAGAAAAGCGGACCCGCTTTTTATAAAATCGAACATTCCCGGCTGGTGGCCGTTATGCGACGAAATGCAGAAAAAGCAGCAGACTACGCACACCGGCACAACGTGCAAAAGTGGTTTTCCGATGCCTCGGAACTTATCAACGATCCGGAAGTGGATGCGGTGTACATTGCTACCCCACCCGACTCCCACGCCCGGTATGCCATTGAAACTATGCGCGCCGGGAAACCGGTGTATGTGGAAAAACCGATGGCACGGAATTACAGCGAATGCCTCGAAATG
Organism: Mariniphaga sediminis; assembly: GCF_003573545.1. GTDB lineage: Bacteria > Bacteroidota > Bacteroidia > Bacteroidales > Prolixibacteraceae > Mariniphaga > Mariniphaga sediminis. Next base: position 127,888 of record NZ_QWET01000002.1, read on the forward strand.
CTGAAGGTGTCAGAAGAAACCGGAATGCCCATCTGGACCGCATACTACCGCAGAACTTTACCCGCCTTTCTGAAGGTAAAGGAACTGATTGAGTCGGATGCGATTGGGAAACCGTTGCTGGTAAATATTAAACTGCATAAGCCGGCGACGGAAAAAAGCTCGAAGCCTGAAGAGATGAATTGGCATGTTTTTCCGGAAATCAGCGGAGGTGGCCATTTTTTCGACCTGGCATCTCACCAGTTCGATTACCTCGATTTTTTGTTGGGCCCGGTAAAGGAGGTGTCCGGAATAGCATCAAATATGGCTGGCCTCTACCCTGCAGAAGATACTGTTGTTGGAACCTGGAAACATGAATCGGGAGTCACCGGCAGCGGAAGCTGGTGTTTTGTGTGCGATGAGTCTTCGGAAAAGGATGAAATCACCATTACAGGAGAAAAAGGAACCATTGTCTTTCCCTGTTTCACGCATGGCAACGTCAAAATCAACTCAAATGACGGGATAGTAGAAATGGGGTTCAGCAACCCGGAGCATATCTCCCAAAACCTGGTACAACAAGTGGTAGATGAGCTGCGCGGGACAGGAAAATGCGTAAGCACAGGCGTATCTGGCGCCCGCACAAGCCGCGTACTGGATGAAATGGTAAAAAACTATTATGAACCGCACAGGTCCAATAGCTAAAAGAAATGAAAATTATAATCGACGATAAAATACCATATATCCGCGGGGCGTTCGAGCCATTTGCTGAGGTGGTTTACCTTCCCGGAAGCAAAACTACCCCCGAAGTGGTAAAGGATGCGGATGCACTGGTAACCCGTACCCGCACCAAATGCAACCAGGAATTGCTGGAAGGGTCGAACGTAAAATTTATTGCAACCGCCACCATTGGGTATGATCATATCGATACGGAATACTGTAAACAGGCAGGCATTGAATGGACCAACGCGCCGGGCTGCAATGCGGAAAGTGTAAACCAGTACATTGCCTCGGCATTGTTTTCTTACTCCATGAAAAAGCGGTTTGATCTGAAAGATAAAACCATCGGAATTGTAGGAGTAGGCCATGTGGGCTCCAAAGTGGCAAGGCTCTGCGAAACCATTGGCATGAAAGTGCTGCTGAACGACCCGCCACGTGAGCGGATTGAAGGTGGGGAACAATTTGTTTCCATAAAAAAAATTCAAAAAGAAGCAGACATTATTACATTCCATGTACCGCTGAATATGAAGGGGGCAGATGCCACCTTCCACCTCGTTACTGATGATTTTATTCAATCCCTTGAAAAAAAGCCGCTGCTCATCAATTCCTGCCGGGGAGAGGTTTTCGATACTGAAGCAATCAAAAGTGCAATAAAATCGGAAAAGGTTTCCGGTTGTATTGTTGACTGCTGGGAAAACGAACCCGACATTGATCTGGAGTTATTACAGAAACTGGCCGATTACGGAACGCCCCACATTGCAGGCTATTCCAAAGACGGGAAAGCCAACGGGACCCAAATGAGTGTTCAGGCTATCAGTCGTTTTTTTAATTTGGGAATTGACGACTGGGAACCGAAAAACGTAGAGCTTCCCGAAAAAACAGTTATACATATTGACGGCAATCAGCGGCGTGAGTATTCCATCCTGGCAGAAGCTATACTTTCTACCTATGACATTGAGACGGACGATGAAGCTCTCCGTGAAGACCCGCAACAGTTTGAAAAACTAAGGGGAGATTACCCGGTGCGAAGGGAGTTTGCCACGTACACTATAAAAGTCAAAAATGTGGAAGAAACAATAAAGTTAAAATTGCTAAAATTAGGATTTCATATTTCAGAATAGTTGTCATTCCCGCGAAAGCAGGAAACTCATCAAACTGGCGCCATGAAAAATTTTAACTTTTACGTTTACATTGTAACTAATAAACGGAATAAAGTTCTTTACATTGGAGTGACCAATAATTTAAAAAGACGGCTGGAAGAACATAAAGACAGTAAAAAAAGGATTTTCAACGAAATACAATGCTGAAAAACTGGTATATCTTGAACACTTCAGATATATTAACGATGCAATTAAAAGAGAAAAAAGACTAAAAAAGTGGAAACGGGAATGAAAAAATGAGTTAATAAATAAGGTGAATCCTGAATGGCGGGATTTGGCTGCAGATTTAGATAAGATTCCTGCTTTCGCAGGAATGACAATTTGCAATTCAAAAATTATAATCAAAATGAATAACATGAAAAAATTAGCTGACATTGGATTAATCGGGTTGGCCGTTATGGGCGAAAACCTGGTATTGAACATGGAAAGTAAAGGTTACACGGTAGCAGTGTTTAACCGGACAGTGGAAAAGGTGGACAAATTTATGGATGGTCGCGGAGCCGGGAAGAAATTCATTGGCGCACGCTCTATCGAAGAGTTTGTGGCTTCGCTCGAAAGGCCCCGCAAAGTAATGTTGCTGGTGAAAGCTGGTAAACCAGTTGACGATTTTATTGAAATGGTGATGCCCCACCTGGAGCCTGGTGATATTATTATCGATGGTGGAAACTCGCACTTTCCTGACACCATTCGCCGCACAGAATATGTGGAAAGCAAAGGTTTTCTGTATATCGGGACAGGCGTTTCCGGCGGAGAAGAAGGCGCTTTGCTCGGGCCTTCAATGATGCCCGGCGGATCACCTGATGCATGGCCTCATGTGAAAGAAATTTTCCAGGCAGTAGCTGCCAAAGTAGAAGACGGCTCTCCCTGCTGTGACTGGGTAGGAGAAAACGGTGCCGGCCACTTCGTAAAGATGGTTCATAATGGAATCGAATACGGTGACATGCAGATTATCACCGAAGCATACCAGTTGATGAAAGACTTACTGGGAATGAGCAACGCTGAAATGCACGAAGCATTCAAAAAATGGAATGAGGAAGAACTCGACAGCTACCTTATTGAGATTACCCGCGACATCCTGGGTTACAAAGATGAAAATGGCGAAGAAACCGTAAATTATATCCTTGATACAGCCGGACAGAAAGGAACAGGAAAATGGACTGGTATCTCAGCCCTTGATCTTGGTATTCCGCTGACGCTCATTGGCGAATCAGTATTTGCCCGTTGCCTGTCGGCACAAAAAGACCTGCGTGTACAGGCTTCAAAAGTAATTAATGGTCCGAAATCAAAATTTGAAGGTGACCGTGAACAGTTCCTCAATGATATAAAAATGGCCCTTTACGGAGCAAAAATCATCTCCTATGCACAGGGTTACAACCTGATGATGGAAGCCGCAAAAGAATACAACTGGAATCTGAACTACGGTGGCATTGCCCTTATGTGGCGCGGAGGCTGTATCATTCGTTCGGCATTCCTGGCCGACATCAAAAAGGCGTTCGACAAAAATCCTGAACTGCCTAACCTTCTGCTTGATCCATTCTTCAAAGAAAAAGTGGAAGCAGCTCAGGAAGGCTGGCGCAGGGTTAGCGCAACCGCATTGTCAAATGGAATTCCCGTTCCGGCAATCACTTCGGCACTTTGCTATTTCGACGGATTCCGTACCGAAAGACTGCCCGCCAACCTGCTGCAGGCACAACGCGACTATTTCGGTGCCCACACTTACGAACGTACCGATAAACCACGCGGTGAATTCTTCCATACCAACTGGACAGGCCGCGGTGGAGACACAGCGTCATCAACTTACAACGTTTAAAATACGCTTAACGGTTGGAAACGTTTTGCGCGTAATTCATATAGGAAACCGGTCTTTTAAGAGGCCGGTTTTTTTGTTTACACTTAGCGGTTGAAAACGCTTAGCGAATACTTTGAAACCACTTAGTGCGCATTGGTTTTTTATGCGCTAATTAGTTAAGCTGCTAAGCGAATTAAAAAAATTATCCTTAAGTTCTGGAACTTGCCGGCTATGTGGCCTGCATTGGGAAAGGCTGTACGGCAGAACCAGTCGTAACTGTGCGACAGGTCGCGGGTTATGGTTTTAACTTCAAATCCGTTCCCTTCAAAATGAGTAGTCAGCATACTGAGTTCCTTTGCTTTTAATCTTCTGGTCAGAAGAGCAATCTTACCGGTTTCACGGTTGGACAATACAGTGTGCATTTCTTCTCCTATTTATTTTTCATCAATGGCCATGTCAGTACCAATATTTTCAGGTTTTAGTATCGGGGTTGTATTGGTCTGGAGTTTGTCCAAAAGCTGCTTAAAAAAAAGACGCAAACTCTTTGGTTGCTTTTACTCCCTGTGGATTAAAATCATAGGTGTTGATGTAATGCTTATTTTCACCTTTGTATTTCCAACGCCGGCGGTAAAGCTTTAAATATACCGGTTTGCCTTTTAGCGGAAAACTCTGTAACTCTATTGGATTGCCGACCCCATCCAACACGACCTCTTTGGTGTTTTCCATCCCCGAAAGGTACAAATGATCACACAGCACCTCAAATTAATATTTAGCCATTGATCTTGTTAACACAGATAGAATAAGGAATTTTATGTTCTTTATTTCAATTCATTTTGAATTCTCCCAACATTAAAATTTCAAACATTAGTTCAATAAAAAATTTTAATTCCCAACATTATTCCTAAATTTGCACAAAGGAAATCTCACGAGTCAATTCTAAAAATATTATTGCTATGAAGTTAGTAATCACGTCTGCCGGTAATAGTCTGAAGTCAAAATTCGATATAAGGTTTGGTCGTACTGCCTGGCTTTGCCTTTACGATACGGAAACAAAAAATGTTGAATTTACGGAAAATGCGAACATAAATATCAACGGAGGGGCTGGTACCAGAATGGCTGAGAAAGTAGCTGAGCTGGGAGCCGAACGGGTAATATCGGGCGACTTCGGGCCAAAGGCAAAAACGTTGCTCGAAAAACTAAAAATACAGATGGTCATCATGGACGAAGGCACCTGCACAGTGGGTGGTATTATTGAAAAGCTCAATCTAAAATGAAGAAAACAAGGAAAAAAAATACACCCCCAATTTTTTGTCCCGACAAATTCCGGGATTATGTGTTTCCGGGTTGGATGTACAAGCAAGGCAGGCGTGCTTTTCCTTTAAACACTAACGTAAAAAACATGGAGGCAACAGTTAAACTACCTGATTAATACTGTTTGAAAGCACGGGGCAGTCTCTATTGCCCTGTGCCTTACTACAGGATGTTATAACAATTATCAGATTCAAAATTTTAATACAGATTACACATGACAAAAAAAATTGCAGTTCCTATTGACAATAACGGAGTGCTGGATTCACACTTTGGCCATTGTTCCTATTTTGCGTTGCACGAAGTGCAGGGAGAAGAAATTGTTTCAGAGGAGATTATCCAGCCGCCACCTCATGAACCAGGGGTATTACCGGGCTGGCTCGCAGAATTGGGAGTAACCGATGTACTGGCAGGTGGAATGGGAAACCGCGCCATTCAACTTTTTAACCAGAAGGGAGTAAATGTTTTTGTAGGTGCCCCAAAAGTACAGGCAAAAGAACTGGTTAACGGCTACCTGACAAGTTCCATCGAATTTTCGGCCAACTATTGCGACCACTAATCCCTTTTTGGGTGACCCGATTTGCAATCGGGTCTTACCTTTTACCTGAGTCCACTGTCCGAAAAAAAAGTCGGGCAATGTTCAGGAAATAAAAATTTATGCGATTTAGGGGAAAATGGTACCATTCGAATTGGTTTGACGTTGCCTGTTCCGAAAACATTAACCAAAAGATATGGAACTATACAAAGTGGAATGCCACAAAATCAAAACATCAGGAAACGCAATAAAATACTTTTTTCCAACCGGATAAAGATTTGTAAAATCTTGTATGTTTTTTAATAACATTTTGCGGCAGGCTCAAAATTTAAAGTGGAGGACAATTTCATGCAAATTGCGGTGGCAAGCGGAAAAGGTGGAACCGGAAAGACAACCGTCGCGGTGCATCTTTATCACTTTATAGGGAAACACACAGATAAAAAGGTCGTGTTGGCTGATTGTGATGTGGAAGAACCTAACGATATGCTGTTTTTCCCATTGTTGAAGCCAACCGGAAAGAAAACGGTTTATCAATTGATTCCTGAAATTGACACAGAAGCTTGTACTTTCTGCAAAGAATGTGTGGAATGGTGCGAATTCAACGCCATTACAGTGGTCCCCAATCAAAAATTTGCCGAGGTAGATGCCAGCCTGTGCCATTCCTGTGGCGCCTGCCTGATGGCTTGTAAACACAAGGCTATCACAGAAAAACCGTTTCCTGTCGGGACAATCACAAGGCATAAAACGGGAGCAGACAAAAACTTGCTGGAAGGCCGGCTGAAAGTGGGTTCGGCCATGCAAACTACGTTAATAAAAAAGCTAAAAAACGAAATAGAACAAAACGGCGCTGTGGTTATTCTCGATGCACCGCCCGGTACCAGTTGCCCGGTGGTGGAAACCGTTTCTGACGCCGATTATATTATTCTGGTCGCAGAGCCTACTCCATTTGGGCTACACGATTTAAAAATCACCGTGGAATTATTGGGCAAGCTAAAAAAACCTTTTGGGATAATTATAAACAAAGCCGGCCTGGGCTCCGATGATATCTATTCATTTCTAAAAGAAAAAAAGATTGAATTATTGGGAGAAATACCGTTTTCGAAAGAATTTGCAACGTGCTATGCTTCCGGGGAAATGTTGAAAAATATTCCGGAAGAAACGGAGCAAATTTACCGGGAAATCATCGGAAAAGTTATACGCCCGGCACCGGGGAGAACAGGACTGTAAAGAAGAGTAACTAAGGTCATGTCAACTTCAAAATGTCATTTCGACCGCAGGGAGAAATCTGCCAAAATGTTGAGATTTCTCATCTTCGTACCTCAGATTCGAAATGACAGCACGAGACAATTTATGTTTGACTTTACACTAGTTGAAAGTTGAGTATCAAATATTGACTATTCAAAAGTACAGACAGATATGCGTGAAATAACCATACTGAGCGGGAAAGGAGGAGCCGGAAAAACCAGCGTGGCGGCGGCTATTGCATCAATGGCCGGGAATGCCGTATTTTGCGATAACGATGTGGATGCTGCTGATCTGCATCTGATTTTCGAACCCGAAATCAGGGAAAAGTATGATTTTGACAGCGGAAGTAAAGCGGAAATTGACCCTTCAAAATGTTCCATCTGCGGATTGTGCATGGAATATTGCCGGTTTGATTCTATCCACCTGAATGCATCGGGGGTACCAGAAGTAAACCCATTTCAATGCGAAGGCTGCCGGTTGTGCGAACGCATTTGTCCGGAAGAGGCAGTCACATTGTTACAGTTCAACAACAACAAATGGTTTGTTTCCCAAACGCGATTCGGTCCGTTGGTACATGCACAAATGGGAGCTGGTGAAGAAAACTCGGGAAGACTGGTTACTGAAATCAGAAAAAGGGCCAAAGCCATTGCCGTACAAACCCATGCAGACTTTATCATCAACGATGGTCCTCCGGGAATCGGCTGCCCGGCGATTGCTTCCGTTACTGGTACCGGCACCGTGCTGCTTGTGATTGAACCTTCGCTTTCCGGCCTGCACGATGCCACCCGTTTGTTTGAACTGGTGCAGTCATTCCGCATCCGGGTTTTCGCCCTCATCAATAAATTTGACATCAACGCCGAAATAACAGCCCGTATTGAACGTTTTCTGTCTGAAAACGACATTCCGCTTCTTGGCAAAATACCTTTCGATACGCGACTGGTTGACGCAATGGTCGGCGGCCAAACAATTACTGAGTACGCGCCGGATTGTGAAGTAAGCAAAGAGATGGAATCAATCTGGCAAAAAATAGTATCTTTTACCGCCCCTGACAGAGTTCCAAACCCTGCCGGGGCCAAATAGTATTCACAATGAAAATAACTGTTCTAACAGAAAATACCGCCGGAGGAAAATTCCTCGCCGAACACGGCCTTTCATACCTCATCGAAATCGACGACCAAAAAATATTATTCGACACCGGGCACTCGGATGTATTTCTGAAAAATGCTTCGCAAATGGGAATCAATATTCAAACGGAAGTAGAAACGGTTGTGCTTAGTCACGGCCACTGGGATCATGGCGACGGGCTGCAATTCCTTCAAAATAAAAAATTGGTCAGCCACCCGGGAGCATTTATCCGGCGCTTCAGAAAACGCGATTTCTCTCCGGTAGGGTTGTCTCTTTCAAGAGCAGAACTCAAAAAAAAATTCGAATTAGCTGAAACTGAAATTCCGTTAAAACTGACGGAAAACTTATACTTTCTTGGTCAGGTTCCACGCAAAAATACGTTTGAAGCCCAAACTACTTCTTTTGCAGATGATTCCCAAAACGACGACTTTGTGCCTGACGATTCGGCCCTGGCGGCAATATCCAACAACCAGTTAATTGTTATTACAGGCTGCTCTCACTCCGGTATTTGCAACATTACGGAACATGCAAAAAAAACAACCGGCATTTCACAGGTAAAAGCAGTATTGGGAGGGTTCCACCTGAACGAACAGAATCAGCAAACCCAGCTGACTATCGATTATTTCAAACAAAACAAAATTGAAAAGGTATTTCCTTCTCACTGCACGGAATTACCCGCTCTGGCAGCTTTCTACAATAAATTTCACACCCGGCAACTGAAAACGGGAATGATACTGGAATTGTAAAAGGGGTAGCAACCGGAATAAAATCTTCTGTTCCGGGAGACCCGATGATTCAGTCCGGCGCAGGGGAATTCGGTGTATCCAACGTAAAACTGTCTCCGTCCTCCAAAACCGGAAATTTTTTCCGGAATTGCTGCAAACCGGAGTACGAAAGTTCAAATGTTTTTACCTGCTCCTTTTCGCCCAAAAAAGAGGCAAATCCTTTGGGATCCACCAACGCTGAATCTCCCTGGTAGTCCAGACCATTTCCATCTTTTCCTATCCTGTTTATCCCCACACAGTACGCCTGATTTTCAATGGCACGAGCTACCAGCAGGCTTTTCCAGGCATGATGACGGGGTGCGGGCCAGTTGGCGACATACAAAAGCACATCATAATTTACGGTGTTGCGGCTCCACACCGGAAAACGCAAATCATAACAAACCAACGGACAAAACCGCCAGCCTTTGTATTCAACAACCAACCTTTTGCTTCCTGCCGCATACTGCAAATGTTCGCCACTCATGGTAAACAGATGACGCTTATCGTAATACTCCGTTTTCCCTTCCGGAAAAACCCACAAACAACGGTTGTAAACTTCGTCATTTGCGTCAATAATGAGGCTGCCTGTAACTACTGCATTTTTCTCCCGGGCCAGGTTTTTCATCCACTCAACCGATGGTCCGGCCATGCTTTCCTTCAGCTTTTCCGGGTACATTGAAAAACCGGTGGTAAACATTTCAGGCAAAACGATGACATCTGTTTCATCTACATCGGCAAGCATTTCAGAATAATGCTCCAGATTTGCCGTCGCACGCTCCCAAATAATATCGGGCTGTACCAATGTGACTTTTAACGTTTCCATTCAGGCAAATTTATCAAACTTATTGACAAACCACCTGAAAAACATACTTATCGAAAAAGTTTCAGTGCTATCCTTCAAACGATAATGATCATTTGGAAAAGGAATATCACTCTATTTCACGATGATACTGCTGTAATGATTTCACCTTATACGCTCCGTTGCGGCGTTCTTTAATCCCCTGCGTAGCGGCAAAAGCTGCTGCAGTGGTGGTAATATAAGGAACATTGCACTTAATGGCTGTTTTTCGGATATACGAATCGTCGTATTCGCTCATTTTCCCGGCGGGAGTATTGACAACAAGGTCGATTTCACCATTCACCAGGGCATCCACAATGTTGGGCCGCTTTTCGTAAATTTTATTAATGAAACGCGCTTCGATTCCATGTTTTTCCAGGAATGTTTTTGTTCCTCCGGTTGCTACAATATTGAATCCCATTTCCTGAAAGTTCCGGACAAACGGCACGATCTTATCTTTGTCACGGTCGCCAATAGTAACGAGTACCGTTCCCTCTAACGGAAGCGGGGTTTTGGTAGCCTCCTGAGATTTAAAAAATGCCAGGCCGAATGAGTCAGCAATTCCCAGTACTTCTCCTGTCGAACGCATTTCAGGGCCCAGTACCGGATCCACATCAGGGAACATGTTGAACGGGAAGACAGCCTCCTTCACCCCAAAATGCTTCAACGGTTTTCTTTTCAGGTTGAAATCGGACAATTTTTTTCCCAGCATAATTTCCGTGGCAATTTTTGCCATCGGTATACGGCAGATTTTTGAAACCAGCGGTACGGTACGCGATGCCCGCGGATTGGCTTCCAAAATATAAACCTTGTCATTATAAATAGCATACTGAATATTCATCAGGCCGACCACCTTCATCTCAATGGCAATACGACGTGTATAATCTTCGATGACCTCCATCTGCTCTTCTGTGATAATCACTGGCGGAATAACACAGGCTGAATCACCGGAATGAATACCGGCATATTCGATGTGCTGCATCACAGCCGGAACAAATGCATCGTGCCCGTCGGCAATAGCGTCCGCTTCGGCTTCGATAGCATCTTCCAGAAACTTATCAATAAGCAGCGGACGGTCAGGAGTAACATCCACAGCCGCCTTAACATACTCAAGAAGCATCTCTTCATCGAGCACAATTTTCATTCCCCTGCCTCCCAAAACATAGGAAGGACGGACCATTAACGGGTAACCAACGCGGGCTGCAATTTCCAGCGCTTCCTCCAGATTGCTGGCCATCCCCGATTCCGGTTGCGGAATACCCAGCTTTTCCATGATCTTCCGGAAACGATCGCGGTCTTCAGCCAAATCAATGGTTTCAGGACTGGTTCCAATTATTTTCACGCCGTTGGCTTCCAGTTCCCCGGCAATGTTCAGCGGCGTTTGCCCTCCAAACTGAACCACTACTCCGTCCGGTTTTTCTTTTTCATAAATACTCAAGACATCTTCCACTGTCAGTGGCTCAAAATAAAGTTTGTGAGAAGTATCGTAATCGGTTGACACGGTCTCCGGGTTACAGTTCACCATGATGGATTCATAACCGGTGTCGCGGATGGCAAAGGCAGCATGAACGCAACAATAGTCAAATTCAATCCCCTGACCAATGCGGTTGGGACCACCGCCAAGAACCATAATTTTTTTATTGTCGTCGACAGACACTTTGTCCGGTGCGTTATACGTTGAAAAATAATACGCTGCATCAGCACCACTTACCGGTACCGGTTCCCACGATTCTGCGAGGCCAAGAGCCAGGCGGCGGTCGCGTATCTCTTTTTCAGGAATGTCAAGCAGTTTGGCCAGATACTTATCGGCAAAACCATCTTTTTTAGCCTCGATAAAAAGCTCATCAGGCAACACACTGTTTTTGAAGCCCAGCATTTTTTCTTCCAGTTCAACCAGCTCCTTCATCTGTTCGATAAACCAGGCTTTTATAAACGTTTTTTCATGCAACGCTTCCACGGTTGCCCCTTTCCGCAGGGCCTCATACATGATATACTGGCGCTCACTGGAAGGATCTTTCAGCAGCAGCATCAGTTCTTCCAGCGACTTTTTATGGAAATCTTTGGCAAATCCAAGGCCGTATCGCCCGGTTTCCAGGGAGCGGATGGCCTTTTGCAAAGCCTCTTTATAATTTTTCCCGATACTCATTACTTCACCAACGGCCTGCATTTGAGTACCGAGTTTATCTTTCAACCCGTCGAATTTTTCAAAAGCCCATTTGGCAAATTTTACCACCACGTATTCACCCCAGGGAGTATATTTTTCAAGGGTTCCTTCGCGCCAGTAAGGAATTTCGTCGAGGGTCAGTCCGCCTGCCAGCAAAGCCGAAATTAATGCAATCGGGAAACCGGTAGCTTTTGAGGCCAGAGCCGAAGAACGCGAAGTACGCGGATTAATTTCAATCACCACTACCCGACCGGTTTTTGGGTCATGGGCAAACTGAACGTTGGTGCCGCCAATCACCCCAATATCCTTTACAATACGGTAAGAGTATTCCTGCAACCGTTTTTGCAGTTCCTCAGAAATAGTCAGCATGGGCGCAGTACAAAACGAATCGCCGGTATGTACGCCAATGGCATCCACATTTTCAATAAAACAAACAGTAATCATTTGGTTTTTGGCGTCGCGCACCACTTCCAGCTCCAGCTCTTCCCAGCCCAGTACTGATTCTTCCACCAGAATTTGATTAACCATACTTGCGGCAATTCCGCGGGAAGCCACAGTGCGAAGTTCTTCCACGTTGTATACCAATCCGCCGCCAGTTCCACCCATTGTATATGCCGGTCGGATAACCACCGGATACCCCAGTTCATCCGCAACTTTTTCAGCTGCATCAATCGTCGTAACAGCCTTGCTTCGGGGCATCTCAATTCCTAACCTGGTCATGGAGTTTTTAAACTCCGTGCGGTCTTCCCCTTTTTCTATGGCTTCGAGATTTACGCCAATCACTTCTACCTCGTATTCATCCAGAACTCCTTTTTTTGCCAGTTGCAGGGCAAGGTTCAATGCCGTTTGGCCCCCCAGGTTGGGCAACAACGCATCGGGACGTTCTTTTTTGATGATTTCCGTTAGGGCATATTCGTTGAGCGGCTCAATATAGGTGTGATCCGCCATTTCAGGGTCGGTCATAATGGTTGCCGGATTGGAGTTTACCAATACAATGTGGTAACCGAGAGAGCGCAGTGCTTTGCAGGCTTGTGTTCCTGAATAGTCGAATTCACAGGCCTGACCGATAATGATAGGGCCCGAGCCGATAATAAGAATCTTATGAATATCTTCCCTTTTTGGCATAAAACAAAAATTTTTGAATGGTTCCTATTTTTTTAATTTTCACAAAAATGCCCTTAAATTTTTAAAAACGGCGATTGTAGGGACAAAAAAATGACGATTTCAGATAAATTTGATCCTTCTGAATATTTTTTTTAAAAAAATCACATTTTATATAGTCCTGTTTCTTCCGTTGCGCGTATAGCTTGTCAAATCTATTACAAAATGCTGTCCTACGCAAAGCAGGATTAGTTAGACCGGGAATACCTCCCGGAAATTTCCGGGAGGTTTTTTTTAAATAAAAAAATGACAAAGGAATTACTCATAAAATTTTTGAACGACCATTGTACAGATGAAGAGTTGAAACAGGTGGTACAATGGATAAAAGAAGACTCACTCAGCTCTGGCAGTAAAGAATGGGGTTACGGGGAATGGGAAAGTATTGAATACCAGGAAAACGAGAACCTGCCGGATGATGAAACGTTCCAATCTCTGCTTGACAGGGTCCACCACAAAATTAATATTGCGAACTATAATAAACCGTATAAGCCGGCTGTCTTGTTTACGACCTGGCTGACAAGAGCCGCTGCCATTTTGCTGGTACCGGTTCTGGCATTTCTTATTTACACCCTTTCTCAGGTTCCGGCGAATAACTCCCAATACTCAGACTTGACTATTGATTCTCTGGAGATAGTTGCTCCTACCGGCTCCAAAACATTCATACAATTTTCAGATGGATCGGAAGTTTTCCTGAACCACGGCAGTAAATTGAAATACCCGCAAAAATTTACAGGTAACACAAGAGAGGTTATACTAACCGGAGAGGGATACTTTAAGATATCCCATAATCCCGAAAAACCGTTTATTGTTAAAACCAAAAACCTGGATATAAAAGCACTGGGAACAACTTTTAACGTGCATGCTTACCCTGACGAAAATATTGTTGCCACTACCCTGATTGAAGGAAAGGTGATGCTTGAGCGAAAAACATATTCCCAAAGGAAACAAACCATTGGGGCTATGGTGCCCGGACAGCATGTGAGTTATAAACCCGGTACAGGGGAGGTTTTCAGTTCGAAAGGAGACATCGAAAAATACATTTCGTGGAAAGACGGTAAGCTCATATTCAAACGGGACAGCCTTGTTCAGATTGCAGACAGGCTAAGCCGGTGGTATAGTGTCGATATTGAAATAACCGATGAAGCAGCCAAAGAATTTACCTATACCGCTACCTTTGTGGATGAACCCTTATTCCATATTCTCGCATTGCTGAAAGATGCCGCCCCCATTGACTACAGACAAATACCCCGTAAACAGCTACCCGACGGAACATTTTCAAAACAAAAAATTATTATTGAAAAAAGGAATTAACCAATAAAATATTGAGTATCTAATCAAAAAAATTAAACGCCTATGAAAGTAAACTTCTAACAAAAAACAACAGGGAAATGCGCTAACATTTCCCCGGTATTCGTAAAAAAACACCCCTGTATGATGGAACAGGGTATTTTCTAACTAAAAACATTTACAAAAGTATGAAAAATTTTAATGAGAAGATCATGGGGAATTTTCATGTCTCCCATGCTTTAAAACTATTGATGGTTATGAAGCTGACACTTGTACTTATATTGGTATCTACCCTCAGTATTTATGCCAACTTATCGTATGCACAAACTAAAAAGCTCACTTTAAAAATGGAAGATGTAAAAGTAGAAGACGTACTTTCCAACATCGAAAAGCAAAGTGAGTTTTACTTTTTTGTTTACAGTGAAAAAGTTATTGATGTGGAGCGAAAGGTTTCAGTTGATCTGGAAGGGCAAAATATTGAAAAGGTACTCAAAACTGTTTTTGCCGGCACCGATGTGACGTATTCCATAAGGGACAGGTTAATCGTGCTATCCACACCTAACGTATTTGAAAATACTTCCCGTACCGCGTGGCAGCAGGTCACCGTTTCCGGAAAAGTTACAGATAACAGTAACCAACCCTTACCCGGTGTAACGGTGATAATAAAAGGAACAACCCAGGGAACGGTTACCAATGCCGATGGAGAATATACTATAACGAATATCCCGGAGAATGCCATACTGCAATTCTCTTTTGTGGGAATGCGGGCACAGGAAATAACGGTTGGAAACCAAAAGACTATAGATGTAAAAATGGAGGAGGAAACAATTGGGTTGGGAGAAGTAGTTGCCATTGGATATGGGACGATGAAAAAAAGTGACCTGACGGGCTCTGTTGTAAGAGTTGAAATGGAACAAAAAGAAAACCAGGCAAACGTTAACCTTCTTCAATCTTTGGCCGGAACCTCGGCAGGGGTGAACATTGAGGGAAGAGGCGGCGCAGGGAGCGAACCTGCCTTTTCTGTCAGGGGACAAACATCATTATCGGCAAGCAACCGTCCGCTTATTGTTATTGACGGAATTATTTATAATGGATCCATCGCTGACATCAACATCAATGATGTGGAATCTATAGATATTCTTAAGGATGCCAGCGCTGCGTCCGTTTATGGGTCCAGATCGGCCAATGGTGTAATGATTATTACCACTAAAAAAGGAACCTCTGAAAGTCCCGTGGTCTCATTCAACATGTATTATGGATTTCAGGACATGACCAACAACCCAATGCGGGTTATGAATGCGGATGAATTTGCAGTCAGGCTGGTTGACTGGAGCCACCAAAACCTGGTTTACCAGTGGTACACCACAAATCCAACAAGCGCAGCAGGAAGGCCTGTCCGCCCGGATGTTACAAACCGCGAGCTCGTAGCTACCTACTTAAAAACACAGGAGGAAAAAGACAATTACCTGGCAGGAAATGAAATTGACTGGGTAGATGAAGTGCTGCAGATAGCTCCCATGCAAAATTATAACCTAAGCCTCTCGGGAAAAAGCGGTGAAAAGGTTAATTATTTTGTATCAGGATCCTATACAGATGTGGAGGGAATTCAACTAAATGATAAATATGAAAGATTTACCCTGCGCAGTAACCTGGTGAGTGAAGTGAATGACTGGCTCTCCTTGTCTATCAACACCTCCTATTCTTATATGGATAATTCGCGTGACAATAATTCAAGTATAAATATCGACAATGTTGCGTCCCTTGGCAATGCAAGAGTTGCAAGTCCCCTTGTAAATAATTTTATCGGAGAACCTTCGTACGATATTTACCTTGGCGGGGAATTATTTCAACCCTACCCACTGGTTTATACATACATCGACAATTCAATCACCAGGAATCAACTGCATCTTATTGGCAACGCCAAAATAAAAATTCCATGGATTGAAGGATTGACAAATGAGGTTAACTATTCCAACATGTACACTCAGGTAGATAACAATGCTTATCATAATTACAATACGCCTTCAGGAGTTTCAAACAGGGGGCTTGCAGAAAAACATCCTTCCAGGAGCAGAGACTGGATTCTCAATAATATTGTAACATATGCCAGGACTTTTGGCGACCATCAACTGAATTCAACGTTGCTTTTCAGCAGGGAAGGCAGAACAGGAGATGCTTCATCGCTTAATGCAGAGGGATTTGACAACCAGGCCCTGGGATATAACAATATGGGGTTGGGAGAGGTTTCAACCGTTTCTTCTTCTGCATGGGAAGAAAACAGCCTTTCGTATATGGCCCGGTTAAATTATAGTTACAAATCCAGGTACATGGTTACAGGGACTATTCGAAAAGATGGTTTCTCCGGATTTGGAGCAGAAAAAAAATGGGCAACCTTTCCTTCTCTTTCACTGGCCTGGGTATTCTCTGATGAATCATTTTTCAGCGACATGAATTTTTACTCCAAGCTGAGAGTTTCATACGGGAAGAACGGAAACCAGGGAATCGGACGTTATTCCAGCTTATCGAGAATGGGAACCCGATACTATGTTTTTGGCCAGGCTACAGCTATCGGCCTTTATCCTTCCACTTTGGGAAATGCTGATTTGGGTTGGGAAACAACTGAATCGTATAATCTTGGGGTAGATTTCGGATTTCTGAACAATAAAATAACAGGGTCAGTTGACGTGTATACTGCGGAAACGAAAGATGTGCTGGTTGAAAGGCAACTTCCCCGGGCAGCGGGATACAGCAGTGTTTGGGCCAATATCGGAGGCCTTAATAACAAAGGGATTGAGCTTGAGGTAAGGTCGGTTAATGTAGATAACGGCAATTTTAAATGGGAAAGTAGTTTTATATTTTCGCTTAACAGAGACAAAATCACCAAGCTTTACGGAGAAAATGATGATGCGGATATAGGAAACCAATGGTTTGTCGGAGAACCCATAAGCGCCATTTATGATTATAAAATGGCAGGGGGAGTATGGACAGAAGAAGAATTCTTTGCCGGAAAGATTCCATTAAAAGGCTGGTATCCGGGGCAGTTCAGATATGTCGACCAAAACCGCGACAGCCTGATCACTCCGGACTATGACAGGACAATTATTGGATACGCTGCACCAAGTTACAGGTTTAGCATAAACAATACCTTGTCATATAAAAACTTCGGTTTAACTTTTCTTATTAATTCTATACAGGGAGGCGACAAATATTATTTAGCGGATAATGCGACGAATGTAAGTCCACGCTTTTACATGCAACACCGGATGAATAATTCAGCGATCAACCCCTATTGGAGGCCCGATGCCCCCACTACCAATACCACAGGAATTTATAACAATCCTCCCCAGGAGAGTGGAATTTACCAGAGCAGAAGTTTTGTCAGGCTTCAGGATATTACACTTTCCTATAACCTTGGACAGAATCTACTGGATGCCCTAAAACTCCAGAAATGCCAGTTTTATATATCCAGTAAAAATCCGTACGTCTGGACGAAGTGGCAGGGCTGGGATCCTGAGACAGGAGCAAGCGATACGCCACTCATGAGAAACATTATCGCTGGTATAAGGCTTAGTCTGTAATTTTCTATCCAAAATCAAGGAATTATGAAATCAAAAAATAATAAAGTGATGAAAGAATATTTTTATTCGTTTACCAAAAAGTGTTTATTGACTGCAGTCATCCTGCTGTTAATGTTGCCTTCTTGTAACGAAGATATACTTCAGGAAAAACCGCTTGACTTTTTCTCTCCTGACAATGCTTTTCTGACAGAACAGGGAGTAGTGCAGGGGATTGTTGCGCTCCACGACCGTGTGCGTTCAGCCTATTATTCATTTGGTGAGTTTGGTACGATGAGCTGGAGGGTTCATGGAAGTGATTTGGGTTATATGGGAGAAGCCCCTCAGCACAATACGTATTATATCAACAGCTACCAGGATGTAAACCCGATCAGAAGGTACGTTGTAGACACCTGGAATACAGGCTTTCAAATTATTCAATGGGCCAATGTACTTATTGAAAAAATTGGGGAACTGGACGCAGGGATATTTCAGGACGGAGAAGCCGGAAAGAATCTGTATTTAGGCGAGGCAAGATTCTTCAGGGCTTTTGCATACCGGTACCTTGTTTCAACTTATGGTGATATTCCACTTCTGAAAGAGCCGGTTAAAACGGCCAAGGCTGATTTTGTCAGGGACCCGGTATCGGAAATCCATAAACTGATGGAAGAAGACTTCAAATTTGCATCAGAACATTTACCCAATCCCGGAGATGAGGCTGCGCCCGGCAGAATCACAAAAGGACCGGCATTGCATTATCTTGGCGAAACATACCTGGAAAAAGGGGAACCTCAGTTAGCTGTTGATGCACTTACTAAAGCAGTTGATAATTTTAGTTACGACCTGATGACCGAACGTTTCGGTAACCACCTCGATAAAGACATATTTGGCTCAGGAGATGCTTACTATGATCTTTTTGGATACGAGAATCACAATCGGACTGAAAACAAAGAAGCCATGTGGGTTATTCAGGTTGAGCCTTTCATACAGGGCGGAGGATTTGTTCAGGGTGCTTATATTTTCGGTCCCCGTTATTTTGATATCGGACTTACTCCTGACGGGTACCAGGCTATTCTGGGTACAATTTACGATGGCAGGCACACCGGATATTCGGATACATTGAGTAGGGGAACAGCTAATGTGCGCGGTTCCAGCCTTGTTTATTATACCATTTGGCAAAGCGACTGGGACAACGACACCCGTAATGCGGAGCACAATCTAAAAAGAAACATTTATTTCGATAATCCGGCCTCGGCGTATCATGGACAAAAAATCGATTTTAGCCTGTATGATCCGCCCCGCCCGAATCCGTTGGAAGACACAACAAAATGTCTCTTCCCTGTACATACCAAATTCCTGGATCCTTTAAATTATTTCGAACAGCCCAACAGAGCGGGTGGAGGAAGGACTCACAAAGACTGGTACGCCCTGCGTTTTGCAGAAACACTGTTGCTCCGTGCAGAAGCCTATCTCGGAATAAGCAAACCGGATTTGGCCGCTGCTGATGTAAACAGGGTAAGAGCCAGGGCAAATGCAAGCCCGGTATCTTCAGCTGCAATAGACATAGATTATATTCTGGATGAAAGGGCCAGGGAACTTTATGGAGAAGAATGGAGGCTCATTATTTTGCGGCGCACAAACAAACTCGTAGAAAGGGTTAGAAAGTACAATGACAACCCTGTCCTTCCGGGAGCTGATATAGAACCACATAATGTATTGTGGCCTATTCCGCAAAATCAAATCGACCTGAATGTGGATGCTGAATTTCCACAAAACCCTGGTTACGAATAGAACGTAAGATGTAGAAACAATTGGCCAAACCAGATAAACCTGGGCCGATTGTTTTAAGAGGGTATCAACTGTTTGGATGCATCCTGAATCAGGATAAATCCAAACAGTTGATTCTAACCCGGGAACAGATGGGCAGGTACCGAAAAACGAATGGGAGTTTGTTTTTCTTAACACAAAGAAAAATTTAAATTATCGGTTATGAATAAATACGACAACATGCACATTAAATTCTCTGCTGGTTTTCTTTATGTATTTCTTTTGACGTTGGCAGGACTGACTTTGGGTTTTCCCGTGTCCGGAAGTGCCCAAACCGCTCCGTTAAAACTCTCCACATTCGACATTGATGTCACCCCGCCAGTTGGTCATGACCTGGCCTACGATCCAATGATCCAATCGTGGGACATGGGGTTGCGTGCCAAAGGCGTTGTGTTGTCCGGAGCAGGGCAACCCATTGTATTGGTAGCAATTGACTGGATTGGCATTGATGATGCATGTTACGACGAATTTAAACGTGCCCTTGCCTCGGCTGCCGGCACAGTGCCCGAGCGGGTGGCAGTGCACACCATTCATCAGCACGACGCACCAAGAGGCGATATACAAGATGATTTTGTTCTTGCAGCAATTCACCGCCTGGAAATGGCTGTGGTTCATTCGCTGGAAAACACCCGAACGGTCACACACATCGGGCTGGGCGAAGCAGAAGTATATAAAGTGGCTTCCAACAGGCGTATCCTGGACGTGAAAACCGATACGGTGCGGGCTCCCCGCTTCACCACCTGTCGTGATTCCGCTTTACGGGCAGAACCCGAGGGAGTAATTGACCCGATGGTGTCGGCTATAAGTTTCTGGGAAGATGAAGAGCCGATAGCCGTTATGAGCTTTTATGCGACACATCCGCAAAGCTATTACCGCACCGGGATACCCAATCCTGATTTTCCCGGCATTGCCCGGTTTTTTCGTCAGCTCGCTGTACCCAATGCGTTACACATTCATTTTACCGGTGCCGGCGGTAATATTGGTGCGGGCAAATACAATGACGGCGCTAAAGAAAACAGGCTCATTCTGGCTGAACGGTTGGCTGATGGCATAAAACGGGCCTGGGAGTCCACTGAATTGCAGCCAGTTTCAGCAAATGCTATCCACTGGGGAGTAAGGCCGGTTGTTTTACCTGCCGATACTACCAAAAACAATATCTATGTGGAACGATACAAATCCGGAAAGGCAAAGATTGATATCCAGTGTCTTTCGCTGAATAACAATGCATCTGTCCTGTTTATGCCGGGAGAGCTGTTTGTGGAATACCAGTTGGCAGCCAAAAAAATGCGGCCAGA
Organism: Mariniphaga sediminis; assembly: GCF_003573545.1. Taxonomy (GTDB): domain Bacteria; phylum Bacteroidota; class Bacteroidia; order Bacteroidales; family Prolixibacteraceae; genus Mariniphaga; species Mariniphaga sediminis. Next base: position 148,633 of record NZ_QWET01000002.1, read on the forward strand.
CCTTTTTGTTACAATGGCCGCTTACGGTGATTACACCCCGGGATATATTCCAACTGTTGCCGCTTTTCCGCAACGGGGGTATGAAGTTGTTGTTTCCAAAGTAACACCCGAATCCGAAAACATATTGATGGAGGCAATGCACCAACTTTTAAACACCGGGCCCTGACAATCAAAATTTAAAACTTAAAAAAACGAACAAACCCTTTCTGAATTTCAGCCTGAAATAAACAAATTACTTATCTGCTAACGAATAAATAAATTATGAGACCTATATCTTTATTTGCCCTTTCCATTATAATGTTTGGGGCAGGATGTGTTGATTCAAACAAAAAAGAAACAAACGGCTCCGCTGTTACGGAAAAAAAACAATTAACCGCCCAACATTACTACTCAGGTTTTCCACTGGCCCACGACACCTACAACACCATTACCACTGCCAGCGACGGACGGGTTTACTACTGCCTCTCCTCCCAGTCGATTGATATCGGCGGACAATACTACGTGTACGATCCCAAAACTGATAAAATAGAACACCTGGGCGACATCACAGAAATATGTGGAGAAGCAGGTGCCAAAGCCATTCCGCAGGGAAAGTCTCACTCCAATTTTTATGAAAGTAAAGGAAAACTCTATGTATCTACCCATGCCGGGTACTATGAAATGATTGACGGCATGGAGATGATGGTTCAAAACGCGCCCGAAGGTTATAAACTATATCCCGGGGGACATATCGTTTCCTATGATTTAGCCACCGGCAAGTTTGAAGACCTGGCCATCCTGCCACAAGGGGAAGCCATTGTAACCATGACAATGGACACCCTGCGCCAGCATATTTATTCCATTTCATGGCCTTACGGATACCTGTTCCATTACGATGTAAAAAAAGATGAATTAAAAAACCTCGGAAAAGTATCTGCCAACGGAGAAGCCGGGAAGCCGGGAGAAGACTACCGCGTGTTGTGCCGTTCCATGGTGGTTGACCCACGTGACGGGATCGTTTACTTCTCTACCTCCGAAGGGGACATTTTATCTTACCATCCCGATTGGGATTCTATTAAAAAAGTTGAGGGCGTAGATTTGAAGCTCGACTATTTTGGGAAATACGACCCCACCCGTCCCGGCAGTATGCAGTACAACTGGAGGCGTATTGTCTGGTACCCCGAAGAAAATGTGGCTTACGGAGTCCATGGGAATTCCGGGTATTTATTCCGGTTCGACCCCAAAGAAGCAACCGTCGAAATTGTGCAACGCATAACTTCCGAACCATCTCAAAAAAGCGGGATGTTCGATTATTTTAGTTACGGCTACCTGGGATTTGACCTTGGCCCTGACGGGGAAACAATTTATTACCTGACCGGCGGTCCCATATACATCGACGGGAAAAGGGTGAAAGGTGTTGAGGAAATAGCCATGGGGGCAGCGCGCGGACTTGAAAACCTTCACCTGGTTACCTTCCACATCCCTACCAATACTTACACCGACCACGGGCCCATATTTTATGAAGATGGTAGCAGGCCAATCTATGTAAATTCAATTGCTGTCGGAAAAGACGGAACGGTTTATACGCTGGCCAGGTTTAAACACGAAGGTAAAGAAATTGAAGATTTTGTAAAAATTCAAAATCCCTTTGGAAACCAATAACCGGAGAACAGCCATCGTAAAAAATGTTTGTTTGACATTTATAACAATGACTAAAAAATAACTATCTTAAAAATAAAAAAATGAAAGCAAAAAATTTCACCAGAAGAAAATTTGTAGGGACTGTCTCTGCCAGTACCCTTGGGGCAGTAGCAATAGGTAGTATCCCTGCATTTGGGGCAACAAAAACAAGTAATAAGCTGGCCATCCTGGGCGGCAACCCGGTGCGTCAAAATAAAAGCTGGCCCGATTGGCCCTATGTCGATAAAAATGTAATGGATTCCATTGAAAAAACAACACAAAGCGGTATTTGGTGCCGTATCCAGTCAAAAGACGGAACGGTACCTACTTTTGAAAAAGAGTATGCCCGGATGATGGGTGTCACCCGCTGTGTGGCAGTGGGCTCAGGAACCCAGGCTCTCCACACGGCTGTGGAAGCCCTCGGACTGGGGCCCGGCGACGAGGTAATCACCTCTCCCTATACCGACCCCGGTACCATTGCCGCCATCCTTTCGGCCAGGGCACTGCCCGTGCTTGCTGACATTGACCGTTATTCATTCCAGGTAGACCCCGACGATGTGGAACGCAGGATTACAAAAAATACCAAAGCCATTATGCCGGTGCACATGATGGGGCAACCTGCCGATTTGGACCGCTTCCTGCAAATTGCCCGCAAGTACAACCTCTTTCTCATTGAAGATGCCTGCCAGGCACACTTTGCAAAGTTCCGCGGTAAAATGCTTGGCTCAATTGGCGACATCGGATGTTTCAGCCACCAGTCCTCCAAAGTAATCTCATGTGGTGAAGGGGGCAGTATCATAAGCAACAATGCGGAGTTAATGGAGCAATGTTACACGGTACAAAACCACGGAACATCCAAATTTGGCCGCACCGAAACCATTGGGCCAAAATACCGGATGAACGAATTTGAGGGCGCCATTTTGCTGGGGCAACTTCCCACTGCCATGGAACGTCATGCTGTGCGGAACAAAAATGCGCAGTACCTCACTTCCAAAATCAAAGACATTCCGGGAATCACTCCGCAAAAACTCTATGACGGCACCGAAGAAGGCTCTTTCTACCTGTACACCATGAACTACAACAAGGAAGAATACAACGGGGTACCCCGGGAAAAGTACCTGAAAGCACTGGCTGCCGAAGGGGTCGGGTTAAGTCCTTACATTAAAAACGGCCTGCACAGAGAGCCGTGGGTTGACAATATCATGGGCAGGAAAGAGTACCAGCAAATGTATGGGAAAAACAGGCTTGAGGAATTTAAACAAGACATGGCCTGTCCTGTGTGCGACCTGGTTTGCGACGAAGAAATGGTTATGTTGTGGGCTTCGGGGCCACTGCTTGGGACAACGGACGATATGGACGATGTGATCAACGCCCTGGCTAAAGTATATGAAAACCGCGACCAGCTTAAATCCATTTAATTTTTTTACGATGAAAAATGTCCTTCGCATTATCTTTCTGTACTTCTTTTTTGCAGGACTGTCTTTTTCTTTTTTTTCGGATATTACAACAGTGGCTGCCCAGAACGGGCAGTCACCTGTTCTATTGTCAACTTTTGATGTAGATGCCACACCTCCTGTGGGAAACCAGCTCACTTACGATACCATGAAAAATTCGGGCGATTTAAGTCTTCGCGCACGGGGGATAATATTGCAAGGGGCAGGCAAGCCCATTGTATTGTGTGCGATTGACTGGATAGGCATCGCGAATGAGTCGCAGGATGTTTTTAAACAAGCATTAGCCGAAGCTGCCGGTACCACACCCGACAGGGTTGCAGTACACACCATCCATCAGCACGATGCCCCGATTTGCGATTTTTCGGCGGAAAAATTACTAAAGGAAAATAATATTCCTGCAGGCTGTTTCGACGGAACTTTTGCAAGGCAATTGATAAAAAACATTCAGAAATCGATACTTCAGGGAATCGATAATGCCCAGCCGGTAACAGAAATAGGCACAGGCAAAGCGAATGTGTATAAAGTGGCATCAAACCGAAGGGTCAATAAAAAAGATGGGAAAATCGTTTCGATGCGGGGGTCTTCCTGTAAAGATTCCCTTCTGCGCGCTATGCCCGAAGGTGTGATTGATCCTGAAATATCATTAATCAGTTTCTGGAACAAAGACAAACCTCTGGCAGTACTCAGTTTTTATGCCACCCATCCACAGAGTTATTACTTAACTAAAATTGCAAATCCTGATTTCCCCGGGATCTCACGTTTTTTCCGCCAATTAGCTGTACCCGATGCTTTGCATATTCATTTTAATGGAGCAGGGGGAAATATTGCTGCGGGAAAATACAATGACGGAAGCCATGAAACCAGGTTACTTCTGGCTCAAAGAATGGCTGACGGCATGGAACGTGCCTGGGAAAATACTGAAAAATATACCATTGATGCAGCACATGTAAAATGGGAAACAGAACCTCTGTTCCTCCCCCTAAATCCCAAAGCGGAGGAGATAGAAAACAAGATGCAGGAAATGAGCCCGCGCCTTCTGGCCAACAACATGGGAAGGTTAGGCTGGTACAAAAGAAGGATGGGAGGCAAATGTATTGAAACGGCCTGTTTGGCAATAAACAATGCCAGAATGTTATTTATGCCGGGCGAACTGTTTGTGGAATACCAGTTGGCCGCAAAAGACATGGCGCCGAATAACTTTGTGGCAATGGCTGCTTACGGAGATTACGGGCCATTTTATATTGGAACCCGGCAAGCCTATGCCGAAGGAGGCTATGAAATAGAATCAAGTCCTGTCACAGAAGATTCAGAAGAAATTATTATGGATAATATGAGGAATCTTCTGGCAAATACTCAAAACAACAATTGCAACACACTGCTAACTTACCGTGAACAAAATGGGAATTGTAAAAAAATAACAACTGAAAAAGAGTGGCAGAAAAACAGAAAAAGAATATTGGAAAAGTTCCAGGAAGCAGCAGGAAAACTTCCGGCAAATAAAATTCATGATATTGACCTTCAATATACGGATTCTTTACGGCAGAATAATTACATACGCTATTCCATAAATTTCCTGGCAGCACCTTCAGAAAGAGTTTATGCATATTTATATAAACCACTAATCACCAAGGGAGAATCGCCTGCTGTATTGGCTTTGCACAGCACAGGTGCAGGCGGAAAGCGCATTATCGACGATGACACACCGAAGAAAGACAGGGGTTATGCTAAGGAACTGGCAGAAAAAGGGTATGTTGTTATTGCCCCTGACTATCCGGGATTTGGGGAACTCCGCGATTATAATTTTGAAAATGACCGCTACATGTCAGGGACAATGAAGGGTATTTACAACCATATTTCCTGCGTTGACTTACTGCAAACCCTTGATTACGTGAACAAAGATAAAATTGGAGCCATTGGGCATTCCCTGGGAGGCCATAATGCGATTTTTGTTGCAGCATTTGATCCGCGTATAAAAGTAACAGTAACAAGCTGTGGATGGACATTGATGGACTACTATAATGCAGGTGAAAAGGCATCAAAGTTGTATGGCGGGCGTTTGGGACCCTGGGCACAGGATAAATACATGCCGTTTATAAAAACAAAATATAATCTGGACTCCCAACAGATTCCTTTTGATTTTGATGAAATAATTGCGGCTATTGCCCCCCGTGCGTTTTTATCCGTGTCACCGGTCAATGATCTCAATTTTTCGGTAGAAGGTGTCAGACAAGGAGAAGCAAACATTCAAAAAGTATATGAGTTTTTGAATGCATCGGACAAAATGAAGGTGCTTTACCCCGGATGCGAACACGATTTTCCCAAGGATATGCGACAGGAGTCCTATAACTTTATCGATAAAATTCTTAAGTAACGAAATTGTAGCAGATATGAAAAGCTACATTATACTTTCTGTGTTCTTACTGTTTGGCTGGAATATGCTGTTTGCACAAATTCCTTCAACCCAATGGGTTTTGGAGCAAAAAAACGTAGCGTGGGAGCCGAGAGATTCTCAGGGCGAGGTTGTATACAACGGTTACATGTGGATATTGGGAGGATGGTACGATTCATACTCTCCTCCTCCCCGGGATGTATGGAAATCAAAAGATGGAAAAAACTGGGAACTGGTTTCAGAACAGGCTCCCTGGGAACACAGTGACTTGCCCATGTCTTTGGTTTTTAAGGACAAAATGTGGATGATGGGAGGTTGGTATAATGGCCGGTTGGAAGGGAGATCTGCCAGCAATAGGGTCTGGTCTTCAAAGAATGGCAAAAACTGGAGTCTGGTCACTGAAAAAGCCGGGTGGTCTGCCAGATGTGCCGCAGCAACAGTATCTTTCAAAGGAAAAATGTGGATACTGGGAGGCACCTCGGCCTACTATTACGGAGGAAAAGACAGCCTGCTAAACGATGTCTGGTATTCGGAAGACGGAAAAAACTGGACATTGGCAACAGCCAAAGCAGCCTGGTCTCCCAGAGCTTTTCACCAGGCAGTTGTTTTTAACGATCGAATTTATGTGATGGGCGGAGGAAATTACGACCCGGAATATTTTGGGTTCAATGATGTTTGGAGCAGTTCGGATGGTATCCACTGGAGAGAAGAAGTGAGTAATGCAAGCTGGCATGAACGTATTTGGTTCTCCTCCATAGTATTCAGGGATTGTATCTGGGTGATCGGCGGATGGTCTGGCAATCCTTATAAAAACTGGGGAGATATCTGGTACTCTCAAAATGGCAAAGAGTGGCGAGAGTTAAAAACCGATGGCCCCACCTGGAAAGAGAGGCATGAGCATTCTGCCTTCGTGTTTCAGGACAAATTATGGATAGCGGGAGGCATGACCCCTCCCCTTGTCAATGATGTTTGGTCATTGATACTTTCTGAAAAATGGTGATGCCGGCAAGTTTTTTCACCTCCTGATTGTACCTGAAAATTGGTTCTTTTTTAACTTCTTACGGATTTCCAACACACTTTCTTTCATAAGTCAGAGGCAACGTTTCTACCCGTTTAAACCGGATTTCATTATAATGCCAGGCCTCGCTTTATGTCGAAATTCCACTATCGATTTTAGCTACAAACTAACACTCATTCCATTTTTGTCATGTATTCCAAAACAACAGAATAACATTCCTGGCAAGGAGGAAGGACTCTCTTCTTCGTCTATGGAACAAACAGATAAAAAACACACATAAGTTCAAATAAAAAGACTATTGAACAGGTACAAAAACAAGAGGTATATTGGCTATATCCCTTAGACGACATATACCTTATGCTCATATACTTCTCACAACAAGGAATCCCTTAGGTTTACTAATAATGTCATAAAATTGCATAAACATGCCTGATTAAAAAACCTTGCATCTTCTAAAAATCCATTCCTCTTAATTTAATATTTTTAATAGTTTTGTCTCTTTCTAACTTTTGTCTGATGAATGAAAGTGCCCGGCAACTCTTTGAACGTATTAGAAGCAGTGATGAAGCTGCGTTCAAAATTGTTTATAATAAGTACTATTCAAGATTGTACTATTTTGTTTTTGAATTCTTTCCCCAAAAGGATATAGCTGAGAACATTGTTCAGGATACCTTTTTTATTCTCTGGGACAAAAGGAAGAAATTAAACGACAATACAAATCTTTCCTCCTACTTATTTACCGTAGCCAAAAATAACTGTTTATACAGGCTGCGTGATAAAAGGTACAGACAAAAACTGTTTGCCTCATCCGATTTAGACGTACTTGAATTTGAGTTGAACCTGGAAACATTGGGTATAATAGATACTTCGGCATTTGCTTTTCGGGAAATTGAGGAGATCATCGAAAAAGTTCTGGAAGGGCTGCCTAAACAATGCAAAAAAATATTTGAACTCAGCCGTTTCAGGGAAATGAAAAACAAAGAGATTGCACAACAATTGAATATCTCAGAAAAAACAGTGGAAGGGCATATTACCAAAAGCCTTAAAATACTAAAAGAAGCCCTGAAAGACTTTTTGCCAATAGTGGCTTATCTATTTATCATTTAAACACATAAGACATCTTCCTTCCTGCTTTTCAAAAAAAAGTGATATTTAAAGCAAGGGTAAACGCGGCCATGTGCAATATACTTATAGAACGTTAATATGGAAAATACCAATAAAATAGTAAACCTCGTTACGGGAAACATTCATCCTGAGAACAAAAAGAAAGTGCTTGCTGAAATCCATGCAAATGAAGAATCCAGAAAAACTTTTCACAAATTAAAAGCGGCATGGGTTGTTTTCTCCTTTACAAAAAAGAAACAGGACTACGAGATTGAAAAAAGCTATCTTGCGCTACATAAAAAAATCCAAAGGCATAAATACCTTCCCTTTCATTCAAAAATCAGTTATAATTTAAAATACGCTGCCATTCTGTTTATCATTATTGGGTTGCCTGTATTATGGTATTTAATTAATCAAACTTCCTCATCGGAGGTAAACAAAGAATTGAAATATGTATCTGTAGTGGCAGACAATGGACAGATGTCAAAAATAATACTCCCCGACAGTTCTCTCGTTTTATTAAATTCCGGAACCACACTGTCGTATAACAGTAGCTATGCCATTACCAACCGTGATTTAATCCTGAAGGGACAAGCTTACCTGCAAGTTAAAAAGGATAGTAAAAACCCTTTAACCGTAACATGCAATAATTTAAAAGTAAAAGTACTGGGAACAGAATTTGACATAAGTGCCTACCCTGAAGACGATAAAATCCAGGTGGTACTGGAAACCGGGAGCATTCAGCTATTGCGAACCGAAGATGATTCATTCAGTTACACGCTTAAACCGGGAGAAATGGCTCAATACGATGTCAAACAAAAAGATGTTGTAATAGAAAAAGTAAATACCGCGGATTATACAACCTGGAAAGAAGGAAGCCTTATATTTAATGATGTCCCGATGGCTAATGTTACGAAACGACTGGAGCGCAGGTTCGACATTGAAATTGTCATAAAAGATAAAGAAGTTTACCAATCCGTCTTTAATGCCAACTTCAAAGAGGAAGATTTAACCGAAATACTGGAATACATCCAATATACATGTCCTATAAAATACACTGTAGAAAAAGAAACCAATGAAAATAAGAAAAAAATCAAATTTTATTATCAACCTAATTAATTAAAAAATACGTTGCTTATGAACAAAAACTGACAGAATCTATGTAAAAAGGAGATGCTGCGAACATCTCCTTCATAATGGGATGTGCCAACATTTAAACAACTATGGCACAAAATTAATTTGAAGTTTCATCATCAAATCATTACAAAAGTATGAAAAAAAACGGTTATCAATTGATTGCCCTATTTAAAGTATTATGGCAGTCGAAAGGTTTAAAGGTTATGAGGCTAGTTTTATTTGCTTTAATATTTAGTGCCACCCAAATGCTGGCAGTAAATACCTATTCTCAAAATACTCCACTCACTTTAGACTTGAAAAATACGTCTATAAAAAATATTCTGGGTACTATCCAGGATAATTCGGAGTTTTATTTTATCTATGACGCCTCTCTTGTAGACGTACAGAAAGAAATCACTATCAAAGTAAAAAACAAATTGATTCCTGAAATCCTGGATGAAATATTCAGGGGTTCAAACGTGGTGTATAGAATCACGGATCGCCAAATCGCACTCACAGCACTGAATTACAGCGCTTCAAATATTCAGCAAAACAAAACCGTATCAGGAAAAGTAACCGACATGGGCAGCCAGCCATTACCAGGAGTTACCGTCGTCCTAAAAGGGACTACACAAGGCACCATTACAACCGCTGACGGGGATTATTCCCTTTCCAACGTTCCGGAAAATGCCACGTTGGTGTTCTCCTTTGTGGGGATGAAGGCGCAAGAGGTGGTTGTGGGAAACCGGGTGAGGATTGACATAAAAATGGAAGAAGAGACCATTGGCTTGGAAGAAGTGGTTGCCGTAGGATATGGAACGGTAAAAAAAGTAGATCTTACCGGTTCGGTGGAAAAAGTGAATACGGATATTTACAAGAACCAAAGTATGACCCAGCTAACGGACATGTTAAATGGAACAGTCGCAGGCTTTAACACCATTCAGGGTACATCTGCCAAAGGGGGCAGTTCAATAGAAATCAGGGGAGCCAATTCACTGAATGCTTCTACGGAGCCGATGGTTGTTCTGGATGGTGCCATCTACAACGGAAGCATTAGCGACATAAACCCGGTTGACGTTGAATCAATCGACATACTAAAAGACGCAAGTTCTGCCGCTGTTTTTGGTGCCAGAGCTGCATCCGGAGTAATTTTAATAACAACTTCCAAAGGAAAAACAGGTAAGCCCACAATAAATTTCTCCAGCCAGGTAGGTATTGCAAAACCTACCAATGATTTCCGGCCTAACGACAAAGATAAATATATAACCTGGAGGCAGGATGTCATGAGGCAAAGAAACCCGAATAAACCATTATGGTATTACAATAATCCTACTAGCTTACCCGATGGCGTGAGCCTGGAACAGTGGAGAAATGAGAGTGCCAATCCCAATGACGACAATACCAGGGAATGGCTGTCCCGGCTTACATTCTACCCAGTAGAAGTAGAAAACTATCTGAATGGAAATTCAGTTGACTGGTACAGTAAAGTTATTGGCACAGGAGTACGCCAAAAGTACGATTTGAGTGTAGGCGGAGGAACGGAAAACCTCAGCTATTATTGGTCGTTCGACTACCAAAACAACGAAGGGATAATTAAAGGGGATGATTTTTCGACATTCAGGACCCGGTTAAATTTTGATTTTGACATTAACGATTGGTTAAATGTGGGCATAAACTCCCAGTTCGCAGACAGGGATGAAAGCACTGTAACAGCAAACATGGGGCAAATGTACATAATGAGTCCCTATGGGTCAATGTACGAAGAAGACGGTTCATTGAAATGGTACCCCAATGATTTTGCTGTGCTTAACCCATTTATGAACTATTACGGACAGGACAGGTTAAGAAAAATCAACTCGCTGTTTGCCAATATGTATGCCAATATTTCGTTCCCGCTGGGAATAAATTATAAAATTTCATTCCAGCCCAGGTACGAATTTTTGAAAGACTATAATTTTTACTCTACCGAAACGATTACCGGAGGGGCTGGTGGTTCGGCCTCGCGAATTGAATCCTTTTCCTTCAACTGGATACTTGACCACATTATTTCCTGGAAAAAGGAACTGGGGATGCACTCGTTCGACCTGACCCTTTTGTACAGTGCCGAACAAAATAAATATTGGGAATCGACACTTGGCAATGAAATTTTTGTTCCAAACGAAAAATTAGGATTTGGCGGACTTCAATTTGGAACAAATCCTTCGGTAGAATCATTGGATGCCGAAAGTACAGGTGATGCAGCAATGGCCAGAATGAACTACATCTTAAATAATAAGTATCTTCTCACCGCATCAATCAGAAGAGATGGCTATTCGGCATTTGGCAAAGAAAACCCGAGAGCCTATTTCCCGGCTGTTGCCTTAGGATGGAAAATTTCGGAGGAAGACTTTTTCGATTTTGAAAACGTGTACCAACTTAAGCTCAGAGCCTCGTGGGGAACGAACGGGAACCGTGAAATAGGAAGCTATGCCGCGTTGGCGCAGTTAAACTCAACCCTGTATTATAACGGCAGCAACGTACAAGTAGGTGTTTTTAACGAATCTTTGGCAAACTATGGCCTTGTTTGGGAAAAAACAGAATCACTGAACTTTGGATTTGATCTGGGCCTTTACAACAACCGGCTGACGCTGACAGGTGATTTTTATAAAATGAATACGAAAGATCTGCTAATGGATCGCTTATTGCCTGAAATAACGGGTTATGAAAGTGTAACATCCAACCTTGGTGAATTGGAGAACAAAGGATTCGAACTAACATTAAACTCGGTTAACATTAAGAATGAGCAGTTTAGCTGGCAAACAAATTTAGTATTTTCTCTGAACAGGAATAAAATTGTCAGACTGTTTGGTGACTATGAGGAAGTTGAAATTGATGGAAAAGTAGTAAAAAGAGAAGTACCTGATTATTCCAATGAATGGTTTCCGGGGCATGCCATCGATCATATATGGAACTATAAAATCCAGGGAGTATGGCAATTGGGAGAAGAGGAAGCAGCGGCTGTATACGGGTTAAGACCAGGTGACTGGAAAGCACAAGACGTTGACGATAATGACAAGTATGAGGCGATCCAGGACAAACAGTTTATCGGATACAAGGAGCCACGCTACAGAGTTGGAATGAGGAATGACTTTAGCTTTTTGAAAAACTGGACTGCATCTTTCTTCTTCAGGGCAGATTTGGGCCACATGGGGCAGTTTACCGATGCGCTTCGCAGAGGAGGGAATGACACATATGATAGAAGAAACTATGCAGATTATCCTTATTGGTCAGCTGAAAATCCTACTAATGAATGGGGCCGGTTAACATTAAATGAGAATGTTTTCGGAGGAGGCCTGATGATATATAAACCCAGGACTTTTGTAAGGTTGCAGGATCTATCGGTAGCTTATTCCATTCCCGGAAACATAATCAAGCGATATCATATGGATAATATGAGTGTGTATTTTTCTGCGCATAATTTGTTCTATTTTTCCAAATGGCCGGGATGGGATCCTGAATCGCTAAATAAATCTAACGGAAGCCAAACCCCCATGCCTAAAACATTTACTTTAGGGCTTAGGTTAACATTGTAATTGATACGTAACTTAAAAAAGAGAACAATGAAATATATAGCTAAAATTATAATAATTGGGTTGTTAACTTTCGGTATTATCTCGTGTTCCGAAGAGTGGCTGGAACCCAAGCCAAAGTCTTTTTTCAGCCCTGAAAATGTATATGTAGACAAAGCAGGGTTTGAATCCCTTTTAATAACGATGAGGAAAGACCTTAAACGGGAGCATACCGGGAATATACATTTTATCTCAGCCGAATTTGCAGTCTCCGATTTGGGGTCGCCCTGGTCGCAGTTGGATTTTTATAATTTAACACCCAATACATCAAGGTACTATCCTTTTTTATCGTTTTTTACCGATGTATATGGTTTTATAAAAAATACCAACGTCGTTATTTCGCGGATCGATAATATCGAATGGGAATCAGATCAGGAGAAAAATGCGATACTGGCTGAAGCGTTATGGCACCGTGCCTATTGGTACTACCGATTAATTCATACATATGGCGATGTGCCATTTATCAATGAAGAAATATCAGGTGCAAAACTTGATTTTTATACCCATAGCAGATGGACAATCCTGGATAAAATACAGTCTGATTTAGAGTTTGCCGCTACATGGCTACCTGAAGATGTTGGATTGGGAGCAATCTCCAAAGGAGCAGCCAATCATCTGCTTACCAAAGTATATCTTGCAAATTCAAATTTTGACAAAGCAATTGAAACTGCGACCAAAATCATTGATGGGCCTTACGCGCTAATGACAGAAAGATTTGGAGTGGATCTCGAAGACAAAAATCGAAATTTAATTTGGGATCTCCATCGTCCTAAAAATTTCAATATTGCTCAAAACACGGAAACCATCCTCACCTTTATTGACAGATATGAAGCTCCTAAAGATGCCAGATCCAATGGTCTGTATACCATGAGGCTATACGGATGCCAATGGATGCAGGCACAAGTGCTGGACAGTGAAGGCAGTCCGGGAATGAAAGCTTCCGGTGCAGCTTATGATTCTCTCGGAAGAGGAAATGCGAACGTCCGGCTAACGGCCCACTACCAATACCATATATGGAACTATGGCGGGCAGTCGTGGAAAAACACCCAGGATCTGAGAAGGGCAGATATTAACTGGCAGGATATCCATGAGTACAAATACAATAATCCTTCATCGGTTGACTATGGCAAACCTGTAAATCCTGCTTACTTTGCGAACCCGGTAGATACGTTCAAACATTTATATGCCGTACCCCATTACATTTTATATGTCCCGATGGATGATCCAACAGTTACACCGGTTGGGGGCAATGGAGACTGGTACATATTCAGGTTAGCGGAAACATACCTTCTCCGGGCAGAGGCATACTTCTGGAAAGATCAGCTTACACTCGCTGCAAATGACATTAACCAGGTCAGACAAAGGGCAAATGCCATCCCAATATCTCCGGGAGAAGTAACAATTGACTTCATCTTTGACGAACGGGCCCGGGAACTTTTTGCAGAGGAACCACGACATTCTGAGCTGTTAAGGGCTTCTTATATCCTGGCTAATTTAAATAAGGATGGATATACGTTAGATAACTTTAGTGAAAAAAATTATTATTATGACAGGGTTATGACGTATAATAAAACCTACGAACAAAAAATTGAATTGCTGGGTAATACTGCCAACATGGCTCCATTCCATGCTTTATGGCCTATACCATCTAATGTAATAACGGCGAATACGCTTGGAATAATCAATCAAAACACTGGCTATGATGGCGCAGAAAATAATGTGGCGCCACTGGAGACTATCGAATAATTTAAATCTGTAATTCACTGATGGAGTTCCTGGAATCATTTTCATTCTGTTTCATAAACAGGACCATGATTAACCAAGAATTCCATCAGTGTCTTGTAATAACGTCAGAAATATTACCTGGTATTTTTCATTGAATATCTTTTTTTATTATTGATTCTGAGACAGGTATACTACCTTTTTCCATTCATCAGAAAAACTGTTTCTCTTAATCAAACAGTTTTTGTTCAAGACGAAATTACATAAAGACGCCGGATGATCTTTTTGTAATGTATTTAACTTGAAAGCAGGACCCCCTCCAAATTAAAAAACAGGAATTTATTTTAAAGTATTAGAAAATGAAAAACAATCGAAGAGACTTTATAAAACTTGCAGGCGCAACCGGTCTTGGTATTATGGGGGCCTGTAGCTTAAAAAATTCGAATACGGCAGAAAGCCCAAAAAGTGATTCGGAGTTAGGGCATATTAAAACGGAATCGGGAAAAAGTTATACCCAATTGTTTAATATGTCAGGCTATGCCGCTCCCGCAATAGAGACCGTAAGGGTTGGTATTGTTGGCTTGGGAAACCGGGGAGTCGGGGCAGTTTCGCGACTTAGTTACATTGAAGGAGTTGAAATAAAGGGTTTGTGCGATTTGTTGGAAGAAAGGGCCGAAGCAGCCAAAAGTAAAATAAAAACACCGGGACATAATCCAAACATTTACTTCGGCGCAGAAGATGCCTGGATGAAAATGTGTCAAAGAGAAGATATCGACCTTATTTATATTGCCACACCCTGGCCTTTACACGCTCCCATGGCGATTTATGCCATGGAAAATGGGAAACATGCAGCAACTGAAATACCTGCTGCCACAACTGTTGAAGACTGCTGGAAACTGGTGCAGACTTCTGAGAAAACAAAAAAACATTGTGTAATACTGGAAAATTGTTGCTATGATTTTTTCGAATTGCTGACACTGAACCTGGCGCGTCAGGGGTTCTTTGGTGAAATCATTCACGGTGAAGGAGCATATATTCATGAAATAGGAGAAAGTCTCTTCCACAGAGGAAACCCCAACGAACGGTGGCGGCTGAAACAAAATATAGCCCGCAATGGAAATCTATACCCAACCCATGGCTTAGGCCCCATTGCCCAGGTAATGAAGGTAAACAGAGGGAACAGGATGGATTACCTGGTATCCACTTCAACTAAGGATTTTATGATGAATGGTTATGCAAAAGAACTGGCAAAATCGGATGATTATTACAAGCAGTTTGTGAATACCACATACCGGGGAAATATGAATACATCGGTTATCAAAACGGTTGCAGGGCAAACCATAATGCTGCAACACGACGTAACAACACTGAGGCCATATTCCCGCCTCCATTTGATAAGTGGTACCGAAGCTACAGCTCAGAAGTACCCTCTCCCCGGGCGTATTGCAGTGGGGGATAACGATTGGATGGGACCAGATGAATTAAAGAAACTTGAAGAAGAATATAATCCTCCGATAATAAAGATGATGCGTGAAATGGCATTAAAAATTGGCGGACATGGCGGCATGGATTTTCTGATGGACTGGCGTATGATTGACTGCTTAAGAAATGGGCTACCTGTTGACATGGATGTGTACGATGCCGCCTCATGGAGCGTAATCGGCCCTTTGAGCGAATGGTCTGTTGCCAACCGGTCAATGCCCATTGATATTCCTGACTTTACACTGGGCAAATGGAAAACGAACACGCCACATGATATTGCCTTGTCAAAAGGAGGAACGACCAAAGTCCGGTCAATTCAATCATAATTAAAAAACACGTTATAATTACACTGTGTAATGTTGGCATCAGTAAAAGCTGTTCCAGCCTTCAGTGTATCTTAAAACAAAAATGCCTGAGACCGAAAGATCTCAGGCATTTTTGTCAATTTCATTTAACCAATCAGAGCCACTCACGGGACTCGAACCCGCGACCTGCTCATTACGAATGAGCTGCTCTACCAACTGAGCTAAAGTGGCCTATCTTATTGTTACAATTTTCCCTGGGCTTTGGCAATCATTTCTTCCCATAACTGCCGTTGTTCCTTCAGTGCGGCAACTTTATCATCCGGGTTGGTACGGCATTCGAGCAAAACCCACCCTTTGTAGTCCATTCCAACAAACAAATCCATCAACTGCTGATAAGGATAATTGCCCACATTAAACTCGCGTACATGGCATATATCACCAAAACGATCCTTCACCAGGTTAAAGTTGTATTCAAGGCCCTCCCCATCCAAATCCTGATCATTACTGTTCCAGCAAACAGTAGAGCCATCGTTTTGCACATAATCCATAATTGTTTTAATATGGGGCAATTGTTGTGTTCCCCGGCCATGCACTTCAAGCCTTATTTGCTGCCCCATGTCCAACGCATAACGGCCTAATTCGTCGAGTGCTTTCCCAATTTGCTCCAGGGTTTGTTCCTGAGAAATCCCTTCATGAAACTGGTTGGGCTTCACTTTTACTCCTGATCCGCCAATATCTTTACTCAACTGCAACCACGCCTTGGTTGTTTCAATCGACTCTCTGAGCCTGGCTGGATCGGGCCAGTCATATTGCTCATTGGTCCCCATACCAATTACCTCAACCGGGGTATCAGCAAATTGCTTTCTTACTTCTTCCCGTTCAGCTTTGGAAAGTTCCAGTGTAACTCCGTGAGCGTGTTCCACCCGAAGTTCCACGCCACCAATGTTGGCTTCTGTACAATTCTTAATGATTGTAGGAATATCCCAATCCTTTGCCCACTGGTAAGTTACCAATCCTAACTTCATTTTAGAACCGGGAACTTTTGCACAGCCTGCCAGCAAACTGCCCGGGAGTACCGCCATTCCGCTTAAAAGAGACAAATCCCGGAGAAAATTTCTTCTTGTTTGTTTTGATAATGAATCCATTAATTAACGGTTTAGCTTATTTATATTAAGCCCAAAGATATTAATAATTCTATTCTGACAGGCTAAATAAGAAACCGATTTTTCCCTTTTTATCCCCCGGCCCCACAGTAAAAATCAAAAATCTGTCAGATTTCACCAAAGGGTAGGTAAAACGAATAAATCTTTCGGTTAAGGGAATATTTCGATGTAGAATTAACCTCCCGTGCATACTACATCCCCCGAAACAAAAAAAATATCCCGGAATTTTTTACTTTTGCGCCGTATTTTAATAAAAACAGTATGACACAGACGACAAAAGCAGCCATCCATACCGCAAAAGGAGTGATGAAAGTAGATTTTTATGATGCAGATGCGCCCGGAACCGTGGCCAATTTTGTAAAACTTTCGAAAGACGGGTTCTACGACGGGCTGACTTTTCACCGGGTGGTCCCCAATTTTGTGATTCAGGGTGGTTGCCCCGATGGCACTGGTGCCGGAGGCCCGGGATATTCCATTCCCTGTGAAACCAACGGAGAAAACCAGTACCACGATCGCGGAGTACTTTCAATGGCGCACGCCGGTAAAAACACAGGGGGATCTCAATTTTTCATTTGTCACAACAGAACAAATACCCAACACCTGGACGGACACCATACCTGCTTTGGAAAAGTAGTGGAAGGACTGGAAGTAATCGATGCTATCCGTTCCGGCGATTTAATCGAAAAAATTGAAATTTTCGAGGATTGAAAGACAATAGCCTTTCCTAAAATGAATTACAATTAAAGGGAAAGGTTCTATCTTAATAAATAAAGATTGGTTTGAAAAGGCAAAAGCGACCACTCCTCTTGTAAAAATGAACAATCTTTTTCATTTCCATTTTAAAGACCTTGGCATTTCTCCGGGAGAAATCGAAGAGCTAATGGGCTTTGAACCGGGAGAGTCGCCTGAACCTTTTCCCTTATTGATAAAAGAAGGACTGGAAATGGCTCCCGGCTATTGTCAAATCAAAGGCGGGTATCAGATTTTTGATGCAGTAGAAGCCAACCAGGCCAACGAAACAATACGAATCGGGGACCAATTGTTTTCTCCCGGAAAAAACGTGGTCTCCCGGTTTAAAAACACCTCGCAGGCAGCGCTCTTTGTCTGCACCGCCGGAATAGGAATTTCGGAGCTTTCAAAACAATTGTCTTCCAAAGGCGATGATTTGTTGGCCTTTGTAACAGATATCATCGGTTCGGTAACGGTGGAGAAAGCCGCCAATAAAATACAGGAAAAAATTCTGGAAAAAGTGGCACCGTCTGGTCTGGGAATTACCGATTCCTTTTCGCCAGGCTACTGCAACTGGAGTGTAGCCGAACAACAAAAACTCTTTGCCTTGCTGCCTCCGGATTTTTGCGGTATTTCCCTCTCGGAATCATCACTGATGAACCCCATTAAATCGGCAAGTGGCATCATCGGAATCGGAACCAACTGCAAACAAACAGGTTATCAATGCAGCGGGTGTACTGACCAACAATGCATTTACGGAAAAATAAGGCGCCGTAAAAAAGCCAAAAAAAATCTTTGAACTGTTGCAAATATCAAAAGGATACTATTTATTTGCTGTTGTTATTTGTGTAGGTGAACAACAACTGTTTCGCTGAACAAAACTTGAAGGAGTGATGATATTTGATAATAAATACGAAAGAAAAACAAAATTTTTTGACTATGGCGCCTAACAAACCAAAGATAATAAAGGATTACAATAAGCTCGACAAAGATTTACAGGAACAGATAAAACTGGTTTACTCTGAAGGCTTTGCAGAAAACCTCATCCATTTTTTCGACAAAAACGGCATCAAAGTAACAGCCCTGCCATTTGAAACCGAAGACAAATACTATATGCTCCGGATGACCGAGAATGAAGCCATTCAGATTGTGGATGAGGACGAAGATTTTGACGAAGATGGTTTTCTGAAGGACGAAGTCAAGCAGGACTACGAAGATAAGTACGCTGATTTAGACCACGTGGCAGACCAGATTTCTGACGATGACGGGGGTGACGATGACGATTAAATCCGTTTTCGCACCACACCGCCTCCCAATCCCAACCGGTTGATAATGGTTATTTTAAGACAATAACTCCTTCACTTTTGCAGCAACGTCAGCCCCTTCTGCTTTCCCGGCCAGTTCTTTTGTGGCTAAACCCATTACTTTCCCCATGTCTTTCATAGAAGATGCACCGGTTTTCTCGATAATGGCTTTTATCACGTTGACAAGCTCTTCTCCGGAAAGTTTTTCAGGCAGGTATTGTTCATAAACGGCTACTTGTACCATCTCCTCATTAAAAAGCTCCTCCCTGCCCTGCTCTTTATAAATGGCCGCAGAGTCGGTACCCTGTTTGGCCAGTTTGGCAATAATTTTCAGCGACTCCTCATCGGTTAGTTCTGAGCCGGCTCCTTTAGCAGCCCGGGCTTCAATCATTACCTTCTTGATGTTTCTTAAGGCTTCCAGCTTCGCTTTTTCACGGGCTTTCATCGCTGCCTTTAAATCGTTGTTAATTTGTTCAAAAAGTGACATATCCTTCTATTTTTTATATTAATCAACCTGTCCGTGAAGGTATGAATTTTTATCGGTCAGTTTATTTTCACTGGTAACTGAATAATTGGAAAGTTTTTTCTTGTACTTCGGGTCGTTCATTCGTAACTGCCGCCGTTTATAAGCCGGAATATTTTCCAGTTCATCCAGATCTTCATCCGAGGCAGAAGCAAAGTCCATCCGCGAATTATCGGTCGAGCTTTTGCGTTCTTTCATTGTTTTGGGATACAACACTTCAAACTCCAAATCCTCTTCCTGTGTCTCTTCTGTACCGTTAAAATGAAATGTTGTCTGATCTGTGGCTACCGTGCTTTTCGTTGAAACAGGCACAGCAGGTTTCACCGGCTGCTTCTCTTCCACATCCTCTTTTAATTGATGGGTTTCTTTTTCCATTTTTCTTTCACCCGTAAATTCAGCAATGGAACTCTTACCAAACCCGGTTGCAATGAGAGTGACTGAAATTTCCTCTCCAAGACTTTCATCTTTTCCGTTTCCCCAAATGAGGTCGGCTTCAAAACCTGCTTTATTCTGAAGGTAATCCGTAATTACTCCCACTTCATCCATTGTTACCTCCTGAGTCCCGGAAGTAATATTGAGTAAAATATTCTTTGCTCCACGAATATCATTGTTATTGAGCAACGGCGAGTTGAGCGCTTTCTCAACCGCTTCGGCAGCCCGGTCTTTTCCACTGGCAATGCCTGTTCCCATCAGTGCCAGCCCACTTTTACGCATCACGGTTTCCACATCAGCAAAATCGACGTTAATATACCCCGGTACGGTAATTATTTCTGCAATCCCCTTAGCCGCGGTAGCCAGCACATTATCGGCTTTTGAAAACGCTTCCGAGATTCCAAAATCCCCGTACATTTCGCGAATCCTTTCATTATTTATTATCAGCAAAGCGTCCACATGTTTCTCCATCTCGGAAATTCCTTCCACCGCCTGCTTTATTCTGCGCTTCCCTTCATTCCGGAACGGAATGGTAACAATACCCACGGTAAGATACCCCTGCGCGTTGCAGGCCTCGGCAATAACCGGTGCTCCTCCGGTGCCCGTGCCACCTCCCATTCCCGCAGTAACAAACACCATTTTGGTTTTTTGCGAAAGCGCCTGCTTTACATCCTCAATGTTTTCAAGTGCCGCCTGTTTTCCCACCTCTGGTTTATTTCCGGCACCACGTCCTTCGGTAAGCGCCGATCCCAACTGAACTTTTATTGGAACCGGGCTGGCTTCCAACGCCTGCGCATCGGTATTACAAACAACAAAATCCACATCGTGAATTCCTTGTTTAAACATATAATTTAAAGCATTTCCGCCACCGCCGCCAACACCAACAACTTTTATCGCAGCGCCCGTATTTTCCGGTAAACTAAAATTAGCCATCTTCTCTGTCATCTCGTTGTTTTTTCAGGTTAAACTCATATTATCCCTCCAACGGCTGATCATCATCTTCAAACAACCTGCCGAGTCTGAAATTTTTGTAAAACCAGCTATCAATACTTCCCTGGTTCACAGGCTCATCAGCTTTTGCTCTTTTCTTTCTCACTTTTCTTTTTTTCGAAACCGGAATTTCCTCCCTGTCTCCTTTTCCACTTTTGGAACCAACTGAACCGGCAACTATCTTCCTTCCATTTCCTTCCATCTCCATTTCGAAAACCATCTCTGCCGGCTCCATTTCTTTGGAATCGACAGATTCTTCCAACAGGGCGGTCTCATTTTCTTTCTCCTCTTCCAAATTAAATTTTTCAGGCTCTTCTTTGGGTTGAAGTAACTGGTTCGGATTGGTTTTAAAACCGGTAGCCAGGATAGTGACACTCACATTCTCTCCCAAATTCTCGTCGTACCCATTCCCCCAAATAATGTCGGCCTCCTGCCCTGCCCGTTCCTGCAAGGTTTCAATAATTTCACCAATCTCACCAATGGTGATTTCATCTTTACCCGAGATAATATTGAGCAAAATATTTTTTGTTCCGTAAATATCGTTGCTGTCAAGCAGGGGCGACTCAAGTGCCTCGTTCACTGCTTTAATAGACCTCCCTTCTCCGGAAGACAAACCAGTGCCCATTATAAAAACATGGCTGTCGTGCATAACGGTGTATACATCCGTAAAATCAATATTTACATTCCCGTGAAGGGTAATGATTTCTGCCACCCCTTTCACAGCAGTGGCCACAATGTTATCGGCCATTTTAAAAGCCTTGCGGGCAGGCAGATCACCAAAAATGCTGTGAAGCCTCTGGTTGCTTACCACGAGCATACTGTCAACAAAACCACCCAGCTTTTTAATACCTTCCATGGCCTGCCCAAATCTTTTTTTGCCTTCGGCCGGGGAAGGTACCGTTACCACAGCAATGGTAAGAATACCGAGTTCACGGGCAAGTCCGGCAATTACAGGCGCCGCACCAGTTCCGGTACCGCCTCCCATTCCGGCTGTAATAAAAAGCATTTTGGTGTTTTCCTGCAGTACGTTTTTAATATCTTCATAATTTTCACGGGCAGCCTCTTCTCCCATTTGCGGAAGATTGCCGGCGCCTCGTCCTTCGGTGAGGGTGACCCCAAGCTGTATTTTTACCGGCACCGGGCTGTTCTCCATTGCCTGGGCATCGGTATTACAAATGATAAAATCAACGCCGGTAATTCCCTCTTCAAACATATGACTGACCGCATTGCAGCCACCTCCACCCACTCCAATCACTTTTATGATGGAAGATGAAGCTTTTGGAAATTGAAAGTTTACTAGTTCGGTCATATCGTCATTTTTTAATTGAGTGCAACATCGTCGTCGTCGTCAACATAATCGAGGACTCCTTGAACGACACCTTTAAACCAGGGTGAAAACCTGCTTTCCTTTTTCTTTTTTACTACTTTTTTCTTCTCCTTCGGAGCTGGTTCAGCTTTCTCCAGCACCATTCTCAACATCCCCAATGCTGTCAGGTAATCTGAATTCACAAAGTCTTTCGGTTTATTCACTGGTCTGAATACCGGGAATGCTTGCCGGGCATCCATTCCGGTACGAAATTTTACCAGCGAAACCAGGTTATTTAATCCGGCCGTTCCTCCGGAAATAACGATTCCCGATCCCAATTGATCGGCAATACCCGATTTTTCAACCTGAAAATAAACACTGTCGATAATCTCTTCCATACGGGCCTGAATAATAAAAGCAAGGCTCCGGAATGAGATTTCCTTGGGTTCCCAGCCATTATGCCCCGGAATGGTCACTACTTTCCGGTCGTCGGCAAAGTCGCCCAACGCCTGTCCGTACTGAACCTTCAGTTGTTCAGCCCATTTGGGAAGGATAGAACACCCTTCTTTAATATCCCGGGTAATTACGTCACCCCCAAAAGGGATGATAGCCGTATGAATCATTGTTCCTTCATGATACACTGCCAGTTTGGTGGTTCCGGCGCCAATGTCGAGCAAAATAGCGCCCATTTCTTTTTCATCATCTGACAGGGCAGCTTCTCCCGCAGCAAGGGGCGACAAGATTACGTCTCCCATTTCCACGCCGTTTTTGCTCAGCACGCGACTAAAGTTAGTCAAATGAATTTCAGGAACAGTTATCAGTTTGAAAGTGGCTTCAATCTTCTTTCCTGTAATTCCTACCGGGCTAAGGTCGGAAACTTCTCCATCAATAATATACATCTGCGGAATGATGTGAAGAATTTTGAAATCCTGCTCCACCTGCAGGTTTTGGGCCTCCCTGAAAAGCTCATCCACATCAAACTGGGTAACCACCCCTTCGCCTGAAGTAAACCGGTAGCCTTTATGTTCAAATATTTTCATGGGCTGACCGGCATATGCTATGTGAACTTTCGAAATCTCTCCCTCAATCTGCTGCTGGATTTCTTCCAGTACCTGTTCGACCGAAGAAGCGGCTTCGTCAATATTCAGCACAACACCTCTTTTAATTCCTTTAACCGGCGCTTTTGCCGCCCCCAGAATTTCAACTTTACCCTCCTGGTTTTTCTGCCCGGCGAAGGCTGCCAGTTTAGATGTGCCCACATCGATTACTACTGAAAAATTTGTTTTTGAAGCCATGTTTATCTTTTTTTCGCTATTACCTGATTTTTATATTTCACACTTATTGTCTGGTATTTATCCCAGTTATTCCGTACCATTACCTGTTCATAAAAAGCCTTCATATTTCTTAGCTTTTCCGGGTAATTATCCAGCGTTCCCAACTCAATGAGGTGATCGCCAACAAGAGGAGTCAGCAACAAATTACCGTCCCGCTCCACGTGTACCTGTTCAACCTGCGCCTTCCAAAACGGATTGTCTTCAATAAAAAGGATAAAAGGCAGCAGTTTTTCTTTTGCAAACTGTTCTGAAAAGTACCCGGTGGCCACCAAAACGTTGGCCGTGTAACTGGATGAAACAGGAATTTGTTCCCCCTCCTTATCAAGGTAATAATTTCCTGCTGACGACATAATCCGCACTGCTGGTTCCCGATGTCTTATCCGCACACCCAAAATCCCTTTGTAAGAGGTACTGTCTTTTGCAATCACTTTGTAAACCTCCGCTTTCAGGATTGCCTGGTGTTTCTCCACCTCCTTTTCTATAAAATCGGCATTTATTTGTCGTAATTCCCTTCCAATAAGCTGGTCGTCCGCCGCCCTGACCAACCGGGTAATTTCACTTTCACTTATTTTTATTAACTCATTTTTTCTGAATTCAACCTGAATATTGCGGCATGTCACATTCCTGCTTTCCTTTGAAGAAAAGGACAGTGTAACCACGATAAACGCGATCAACAACAGGTAACCTACAAATTTCAGTGACTTTCGCAACATTAGCTTTTACTTTTTAATACTTCTGTTATTTGATTTGCAATTCCGTCAATATCCCCGGCACCCAGGGTAATTACGATCTCCGTAGGCCTTTCCCTTAATAACTCCGGCACTTCACTTTTTTCAACCAGAAACTTCTTTTCTGTCTTCATTTTTTCAAAAATCAATGCAGAAGAGACTCCGGGTATTGGTTCCTCGCGAGCCGGGTAAAGCGGCACCAGTACAGCTTCGTCCAGTAAATCAAGACTGGCGGCAAATTCGGCCGCAAAATCACGGGTACGCGAATAAAGGTGCGGCTGAAAAATACCCGTTATCTTCCGGTTTGGGTACAACGCTTTCAACGAATTAATTACAGCCGAAAGCTCTGCCGGGTGATGGGCATAATCGTCGATGTAAACCTGGTTTTCGCTCTTGTACCTGACATCGAACCGGCGCACTACTCCCTGGTAATCTTCCAGTCCGTTTTTAATATCGTCGGCAGAAGCTCCCGCGAGCAAAGCCAGCGCTGAAGCAGCCACTGCATTTTCCACATTCACCAGTCCCGGATAATTCAACCTGCAATGGGCAATGATTCCATCGGGCGACTTCAAATCGAAACAATAATATCCTCCTTCTTCACTCAAATGCAAATTTTGAGTAGTAAAGTCGGCATCCTCTTTCAGCGAGTAAGTAAATACCTGTGCACTTGTTTTTTGTGTATCCAACTCTACTCCTTTTTTCACTACCAGTTTTCCGCCCGGTTTTATCTGGGAAATAAATTTTCCGAACGATTCCTGAATTTTTGCTTTGTCGCCGTAAATATCAAGGTGGTCGGCATCCAGTGAAGTTACCAGCGCCAGTTGTGGTTCCAGGTGCAGAAACGACCGGTCAAACTCATCCGCTTCGGCTACAATCCAGGGTGAATTTTCAGGAGGCAGCAATAAATTGCTCCCAAAATTTTTTGAAATTCCTCCCAAAAAGGCTCCACATCCGGCTTCTGATTTTTGAAGAATGGTAGCCGTCATGGTGCTTACGGTTGTTTTTCCATGGGTACCGGCCACAGCAATACAGCTTTTTTCATTACAAACAAGTCCGAGCACCTTGGCGCGTTTTAACAATCCAATAGGTTTTTCCCGGAACCAGGTAAGCTCACCATGATCGTGTGGCAGCGCCGGTGTAAAAACAGCAAGTGTCTCTTCAGGATTCCAACTGGAAGGAATCTTCCGGATGTCGTCTTCATAATGCACATCAATTCCCTCGGCCTGCAAGGCGTCGGTAAGTGCGGTGCGGGTTCGGTCATAGCCGGCCACATTCCTGCCCGAAAACTTAAAGTAACGGGCAAGCGCACTCATTCCAATCCCCCCGATTCCGAGGAAATACACATTCTTTATATTTCGAAGGTTATTTGTCATTTCAATAACTTTTCTACCTCATCTACAATATGCTGCGTAGCTTTTGGCCGTGCCAGCAGTTTTATATTCTTTGAAAATTCGTTATGCTCCTCCGGGGTATTTATCAGCCGGATAGCCTCAGGCAACAATTTTTCGTCTATTTCGCTATCAGGAATCATCAGGGCAGCCCCTTTATCGGCAAGCGCCCGGGCATTCTTAGTCTGGTGATCCTCTGCCACGTTGGGTGAAGGCACCAGAATGGCAGGTTTTCCCACCAGGCAAAGTTCCGAAATAGTTCCGGCACCGGCCCTCGAAATGACCATATCCGCTGCAGCATAGGCCAAATCCATTCGTGAAAGGAACTCATGAATATGCAGATTGGAAGGAATAGCGTCCTTCATTTTATCCATAATCCCGCGATAATAAATGGAACCCGTTTGCCATATCACTTCCACATCCGTATCGGCAATGAGCGGAATATTTTTTAGCATGGCATTATTAACGGACCGTGCGCCCAAACTTCCCCCCACAACAAGTATCACCTTCCCCGGCTTTTTCAGTTTGAAATAATCAAAAGCTTCCTGTTTATTTTCAATCTGTTCCAGTAAACTGGCGCGCACTGGATTCCCGGTCAGCACAATTTTTTGAGAGGGAAAATAACGAGCCATATTTTCGTATGCCACACAAATAGTTTGCACCTTTTTTCCCAATAATTTATTGGTGATTCCCGCATATGAATTCTGTTCCTGAATAAGGGTAGGAACCCCCTTGTTAGCTGCTGCCCGGAGCAGAGGGCCGCTGGCAAAGCCCCCCACGCCGATGGCAATTTGAGGTTTAAATTGATTGATTATTTTTTTTGCCAGCTTATTACTTTTCATTAAACGAACTACAAAAGTGATCATCTTCATCCCCGGTTTCCGTGGGAAACCAGTTACCGGGAGCCCGATAATTTTATACCCGGCAGCCGGGACTTTCTCCATTTCCATGCGGTCCAAAGCGCCCACAAACAAAATCTCAACACCGGGATACCGTCTGCCTATTTCGTTTGCAATGGCCAGGGCAGGAAAAATGTGCCCGCCGGTGCCACCACCGCTTATTATAACCTTTTTTAATTTCATTTATTCATCTCAAAATCCTCATCAGGCATATTCACCTGAATCGGAGGTTTTTGTATTTCGCTATTTATTTGATTCTGATAACTTACACTCAAAATACATCCAAATGCCACCGACGTAAACAGCAGCGAAGTTCCGCCAAGGCTCACCCATGGCAGCGGCTGCCCGGTTACCGGCAATACTCCGGAAGAAACCCCAATATTAATCATGGCCTGAAATACCAGCATCATGGTAAGCCCCGTAACCAGAAACGCCGGAAATGTCCGGGTGGCCCGGCGCACAATGACGACACTCCGGAAAAAGAAAATCAGATACAGAAACATCACAAAAATTCCGGCCAGTAATCCGTACTCTTCAACGATAATCGCAAAAATAAAATCATTATAAGCAGCCGCCATGTAATTACTCACATCTGATCGGCCCGGGCCTTTTCCAAAAATACCCCCTTCGTAAATGGCCAGTTTGGCGTAATCGGCTTGCGTAATTCCCTGTTCCGAATTGGGATCTCCGTTAATAAACCGGTCAATACGCCCTTTTACCGTGTGAACACGGGCAGGAGCAGAAGGAAACTGGCTGGCCAAAAAATAAGTGAATGCAATAATTCCCACTCCCATTCCTACTACAATAAATAAAAATTTTAGCGGGACCCTGCCCACGAAGAGCATCGTAAAAATGGTTGCAAACAACAGTGCGGAGGTAGAAAAATCGGAAACGAAAATCAATCCGCAGACCACTGCGGCATGGCTGATAATAATTAAAAATGCCTTTTTCAAATCGCCCTTTGATTTTTGGTATTTCCCCAATACTTTGGCAGTAAAAAGGATGAGAGATATTTTTGCCAACTCCGCCGGCTGGAAAGAAATAATCCCCAAATCCAGTGTTCGCCCACTACCGCTTGACAATCCCATAAACTTCATAGCCACCGAAACCAGGAGCAGGCCAATACTAATGTAAACCAGCAGATTGGCAAGAATAGAATAAATTTTAACCGAGAGAAAATTGACCATCACCAGCATAAGCCCGAGTCCTGCTCCAAGGAAAAAAACCTGGCGTACAAGAAAATGCATCGTATTCCCGGATGCTTGTCTGTAAGCCAGCGCTCCTGTCGAACTGTAAACAATTAGCAGGGAAAGCAGCGAGAGTAGCAGCAATACCATCCATATTACGCGGTCGCCCCTGAATATTTTGGATTGAAAAAGCATGATCTACAAGTTCCTTACCTGTTCTTTAAACTGATTTCCACGATCTTCATAATTTTCAAACAAATCGAAACTGGCGCAGGCAGGCGACAGTAACACGGTATCACCATTTCGGGCCAGGTAGTAGGCGGCTTTCACTGCTTCTTCCATACTGGAAGCATCCACCACATTTTTAGCTACGGTATCGAAAGCGGCATGCAACTTCGAATTATCTTTTCCGAGGCAGACAATTGCCTTCACCTTTTCTTTTACCAACGATTTCAACATGGAATAGTCATTTCCCTTGTCAATGCCCCCTGCAATCCATACAACGGGTTTGTGCATACTTTCGAGCGCATACCATGTAGAATTTACATTTGTGGCTTTCGAGTCATTCACAAATTCAATTCCATGCACCCTCAGAAACCGCTCCAGCCGGTGCTCTACCCCCTGAAACCCTGCCAGACTCTCGCGAAGCTGTTCGTTGCGGATTTCAAAAACCATACTGGCAATGCCTGCAGCCATGGAATTGTAAGTGTTGTGTTTTCCCTGTAATGATAAATCCAGAATAGACATACTGAATTGTTTTTGGTTAAAATTTATAATCAATTTTTCGTCTGAGATGCCTGCTCCCGGCTCAACCGGATCTTTTAATCCAAAGGGGATGCAGGCAGCTTTTATCTCTCTTTTCTCTAATTCTTTTTGAATGATTTCATCATCGGAACAACAGATAAAAAAATCATTTTTTGTCTGGTTTTGAATAATGCGAAACTTCGAATCAACATAGTTTTGCATATGGTAACCGTACCGGTCGAGGTGGTCGGGTGTAATGTTGAGCAACACCGCCACATCGGCCTTAAAATCATACATACCATCAAGTTGAAAACTACTCAGCTCAATCACATATATATCGTGCTGTTCATTAGCAACCTGTCCGGCAAAACTTTTTCCTACATTTCCTGCCAGCCCCACATTCAGTCCTGCATTTTTCAGGATGTGATAAGTAAGCAGCGTAGTGGTAGTTTTCCCGTTACTTCCTGTAATACATATTGTTTTAGCGTTTGTATACCTTCCGGCAAATTCAATCTCGGAAATAACCGGAATCCCATTTTTATGCAACTTTTGAATCAGCGGAGCCGTGTCCGGTATTCCGGGACTTTTTATGACGGTTTCGCTTTTTAAAATTTTTTCTTCTGAATGTTGCCCTTCTTCAAACTCAATATGGTGTTGTAAAAGAACGTTTTTGTATTTCTCTTTTATTTTGCCCAGATCGGAAACAAACACAGCAAACCCCTGTTTTTGCGCCAGGATGGCTGATCCCAATCCGCTTTCGCCTGCTCCCAATATGACAACACTTTTTTTCAAACTACCTGACTTTTAAGGTTACCACTGTTAGAACTGCCAGAATGATCCCTACAATCCAGAAACGGGCAACAATCTTTGCTTCGTGAATGCCCTTCTTCTGATAATGATGGTGAATGGGACTCATTAAAAATACCCGGCGTCCTTCGCCGTATTTACGTTTGGTGTATTTAAACCAGGCTACCTGAATAATAACCGACAGGTTTTCAACCAGAAAAATTCCACACAACAACGGAATCAGAATTTCTTTTCTGATAATAACTGAAAAAACAGCCAAAATGCCTCCCAATGCCAGGCTACCTGTGTCGCCCATAAATACCTGGGCCGGATAAGAGTTGTACCATAAAAAACCTACGGTGGCCCCGATAAATGCAGATACAAAGATGGTAAGTTCACCCACATTGGGGATGTACATGATGTTGAGGTAATCAGAATAAATAACGTTCCCGCTCACGTAAGCCAAAATCCCCAGAGTAGCCCCGCTAATGGCCGAGGTTCCGGTAGCCAGCCCGTCGAGGCCGTCAGTTAAATTAGCTGCGTTGGAAACTGCGGTAATAATTAATATGATGGCCAAAGCATAAATTACCCATTTGAGCCACGAAGCGGCATCTCCTGCAAATGCTACCAGCCATTCATAATCAAATTCATTCTTTTTAATAAACGGAATAGTGGTTTTGGTCGATTTTACATCCTCAGTCACATACTGCAATCTCTGCTGCCCGGTTTCCGGATCCACTACAATCTCACGCAAATCGGTACCCGTAGGACTTTGCACATTCTCTCTTACTTTCACATCATCGCTCAGAAAAAGGGTGGCCGCCACAAACAATCCCAGGCTCACCTGTCCCAATATTTTGAACTTTCCTGCGAGCCCCTGTTTGTTTTTCATGAATACCTTAATGTAGTCGTCGATAAAACCAATAAGCCCCAGAAAAGCGGTGGTGATGAGCATGAGCAGAATATAAACATTATCGAGCCGGGCAAAAAGCAGCGTAGGCAGAATAATGGCAAACAGGATGATTAACCCTCCCATGGTGGGGGTTCCTTTTTTTTGCACCTGCCCTTCCAAACCAAGGTCACGCACCTCTTCACCAATTTGCTTTCGCTGCAGAAGGCGGATCATTTTTTTACCAAAGGCGGTGGTTATGAAAAGCGACAAAATAATGGCCGCCCCCGACCGGAACGAAATGTACTGAAACATCCCCACTCCGGGGATATTGGTATCGGCTAGCCATTCATACAAATAATACAGCATATCTTTCTAATCGTTAATCATCAATCCCAAAACATTTTTTTATCTCTTCCACATCGTCAAAATGATGCTTCACCCCATTTACATCCTGGTAATTTTCATGCCCTTTTCCGGCAATCAGAATAATATCTCCCGGCTGCGCAAGCAAGGATGCCGTTTTAATGGCTTCCCTTCTGTTTTCAATTGAAACAACCTTGTTTTTATATAGAGTTTCCACACCGGCTTCCATGTCACGGATAATTTGCGCCGGGTTTTCAGTCCGCGGATTGTCTGAAGTCAGAATAACCTTGTCGCTACCCAAAACAGCTTCTTTCGCCATCTCGGGGCGCTTGGTTTTATCCCGGTCGCCTCCGGCGCCAACTACAGTAATAACCTGCTCCTTTCCTGTCCGGATACCTGAAATAGCTACCAAAACATTTTTCAATGCGTCGGGTGTGTGGGCATAATCCACGATGGCAAGCTTTCCGTCAACACTCCGGATGGATTCAAACCGCCCTTTTACCGGTTCGAGATTACTAATATGTGTAAGCACCTCCCCGGCATCCTGTCCCAGGTTCACCGCAACGGCATAAACCGCCAGCAGGTTAGACGCATTGAACTTCCCCACAAAACGGGTCCATACCTCCTGGCCCTCCAGGTTAAGCAGCATGCCGTTAAAATGAGTTTCAAGCACTTTACACCGGAAGTCTGCCATTGCCCGGTTGGAGTAGGTTATTTTCCGTGCCTCTGAATTTTGCACCATCACCAATCCGTTTTTATCATCGATGTTGGTCAGGGCAAAAGCCTCAGAAGGGAGTTGGTCGAAAAACCGTTGTTTTGCCCGGATATATTCTGCAAACGTCTTATGATAGTCGAGGTGATCGTGCGTAATATTGGTAAACACACCGCCGGAAAACTCAATGCCGGCAATCCGTTGCTGATGAACTGAATGTGAGCTCACTTCCATGAAACAGTATGCACAGCCGGCATCTGCCATTTGTGCCATCAACTGCTGAATTTTTAATGCATCGGGCGTAGTGTGCGACGCTGTTTCTTCGGTTTCGTTTATCCGGTAAGAAATAGTGGAAATAAGTCCGGTATTATACCCCAGCTCCCTGAATAACCGGAACAGCAAGGTAGCAATGCTTGTTTTTCCGTTGGTGCCGGTAATGCCTATTACCTTCATTTTGCGGGAAGGGAAACCATAAAATGCCGATGCCAGCAGCCCCGTTACCTGAATGGTATCAGCCACTTTCACAAACACACTATTTTCGGGCATTTTATCAACCGGAAACTCTTCGCAAAAAATAACGGAAGCTCCGCTTTCCAAGGCTGCCGGAATAAACCGGTGCCCGTCGACATGGATGCCACGCTGGGCAACAAAAGCAGTGCCCGGCTGTACCTTTCGCGAATCAAACTCAACAGCTTTTACCTCCGGGTTTGCATCCCCGCGAACCTCTAAATAATCAATATGTTTCAGCAGTTCTTCTAACTTCATTTTTAACCTAATGTAAGATATACCTGTGCCCCCCGGGAAAAAGCGGCCCCCGGTTGCAACGATTGTGATTTTACTTTGCCAATCCCATCAATTCTCACCCGTAGCCCTGCATTTTCAAGAATAAAAATGGCATCGCTGGCTCCCATTCCCCGCACATCGGGAACTTTTCCCTCCGGAATTTCCAGCTCATCGAGAACCAGTCCGTTGTCTGACTTTTTAACGGTAACCAGCGGGGTAACCGGCTTACCGGTTATATTCCGAATGTTCAATTCCTCTGCAATGCGGATAATATTTTCAGAACCTCCCTTTTTAATTTCAGGAAAAACCGGAGCTTCCGGATTTTCGGGATCTTCCTCCGGCTCTTTAAAGAGACTCCGAATGGCATACACC
This sequence comes from Mariniphaga sediminis, assembly GCF_003573545.1. Taxonomy (GTDB): domain Bacteria; phylum Bacteroidota; class Bacteroidia; order Bacteroidales; family Prolixibacteraceae; genus Mariniphaga; species Mariniphaga sediminis. Next base: position 181,125 of record NZ_QWET01000002.1, read on the forward strand.
CGCTCGGCAATTTCTTTAAAAACCGGTCCGGCAACCGATCCTCCGTAATAGGCGCCTCCGCGTGGATTATTTATGGTTACAATGATTGAATATTCCGGATCGTCAGCAGGAAAATATCCGGCAAACGAAGCAAGGTACATTCCTTTCTGGTATCCTCCCTGTCCGGTAGCCACCTGGGCTGTTCCTGTTTTTCCGGCAATTTTAAACCACGGATTCCGCAGTGAACGCCCGGTTCCGTTTTCGCAAGCTCCTTCCAGCATCTTTTGTGCCTGCCCTACCGTTTCACTGGTGGCAATCATAGGGTTCAACACTTCCGGCTTAAACTCTTTAACCAGCACCCCATTCTCTCTTATTTCTTTCACAAGCCGGGGTTTCAACATCTTCCCATTATTGGCCACAGCATTGTAAAAAGTCAATACTTGCAGTGGTGTCATTTTCGATTCATATCCGTATGACATCCAGGCCAGTGTGGTTCCCCACCAGTCGGAATCGCCCGGGTACTTAAAAAATGGTTGGCCCTCGCCTTTTATTTCCAGGCCAAGTGGCTTATTCAACCCAAACCCGTAAATGCGATCCACAAATTTTTTCGGATTTCCTTCGTAAGCAGAGATGATAATTTTAGCCACCCCTACGTTGGAAGACTTTTCAAAAATTTGTTTTACAGTCATTTCTCCGTGACCACCATAACGGTAGTCACTGTCGTAAATAGTGCGTCCGCGGTATTTCCACACACCACTTCCGGTATCGTATACATCACTGGTATCAATTATTCCGTCTTCCATGGCAGCCATCAACGAAACAAGTTTGAAGGTAGAGCCCGGTTCGTAACACCCCTGGTTGCCTAATGCATAATTGTAATTTTCGGCATATTCACCATTTTCTTTTCCCAGGTTGGCAATCGCCTTAATTTCCCCGGTTTTCACCTCCATGAGGATAGCTGTTCCCCAATCGGCGTCATTCTTTTCCAGGTTTCGCCGCAGGGCACTTTCCGTAATATCCTGCATTTTTACATTAATGGTAGTAAAAATGTCCATTCCATCTTGTGGCTCAATCTCAGTGCGCGTTACCCATCTTCCCGAAAGGTTTTCGCGGTAGCTGATACCTTCTTTCCCTTTGAGGTACTGTTCGTAAGCGCCTTCCAATCCGGTGTAACCGATGTTACCATGCACCCCGCCGTACGCCCCTTTATTAAGGTCACCAATGGTACGAAGGGCCAAAGACCCCAATGGGGCAACCCGTTGATTCTCCTGCTCAATGATCATTCCGCCGCCAAAACGCCCCCTGCGCAGAATAGGGAACTTTTTGATTTGTTTAAGCTCCTGAAAATCGACCTTACGCGGAGTAAGCATAAACCCCCGGTTTTTTGCCCGATAGGCAGCATTCAGTCTTCTGTTGTATTCGGCTCTTGAGGCATCCTTAAAAAACCGGGAAAGATAATATGCCAGCGAATCACTTTCTTCGCTGTACACCCGTTTTACTCCTTCAGCAGCCAGGTCAATTCGCACATAATATCCGGGAACAGAAGTAGCCAACACACTCCCGTCTTCGGCACAAATATTTCCACGGTTCGGATCAATTGTAACCGTATTCTCTTTCAGATTTTTTGCAATCTTTTCCCAGCGTTCATTTTTAATCTGCTGTACGGAAATCATCTTAAAAATCACCACCATCCCGAATAACATCAGGAAAAAGTAGAGAATTGCTATGCGTGATACTATTGATTTTCTGATTTCCATTCTGCTTTACTTTTTGGGAACGATGATTTTTTGCGGTGGCCTCACCGTTTCTTCCAACTCTATTCCGGCCTGCTGCACTTTTTCCAATACTTCCGACGGCCTGCTGGCATCCATCAGTTTTGCCGACATGGTAATCGACTCGGAACGTAACTCATCTAGCGTATCCTGAACTATCTCAATTTGCCGGATGGTTCGTTCCGACCAGTTACGGTTTGTAATGAGCCCCAACGCAAAAAATGCCAACAATCCCAGAAACGGCAATTGCTGGGTAAACCGGTCATCGGTGAGGATAGTCCCCCCGAGAAACGATTTCATTCCGCCTTTTTTTCTGCTATTTCCCGTTTTTTCTGCCATATTATATCTTTTCAGCAATACGTAATTTTGCACTCCGTGCCCTCACATTACGTTCTATCTCATCCGGCTGCGGAGTAATTACCTTTCTGTTTATTAACAGAAAAGGACTTTTTACATTTCCATAAAAATCTTTTTCAACCTTTCCTTCAAAATTTCCTGACTTCATAAAATTCTTACAAATCCGATCTTCCAGGCTGTGGTAGGTAATTACCGCTAACCTTCCTCCCGGTTTAATAAAATCAAGAGTAGCCTGCAAAAAATCCTTCAATGCCTCCATTTCATCATTCACCTCGATACGAAGCGACTGAAACACCTGCGCCAGGTATTTATTCTCATTCCCACGGGGAGCGTGGTGTGAAACAATCTCCTTCAGTTGTTCGGTTGTTTTTACCGGCTGCCGGTTTCTCTCTTTCAATATCTCCTGAACTAACCTTCCCGCATTCTTTATTTCGCCATACATTTTAAAAATAAAGACCAGTTGTTCGGCACTGTAACTGTTAATTACCTGTGCTGCATCAAGGGTTGCATTCCGGTTCATTCGCATATCGAGGTCCCCGTCAAAACGAAAGGAGAACCCACGGTCAGGCACATCAAAGTCGTGAGAGGATACACCCAGATCGGCAAAAATGGCATCCACCGACTCAACATTATAAAACCGCAGGAAATTACGGAGGTACCTGAAATTATGCCGTATAAAAAAAAGCCGGTCATCGTGTATCACATTGCCGGCAGCATCCTCATCCTGGTCGAAGGCAAACAGCCGCCCGTTGCCCAGTTGTTGCAGGATGAGCCGGGAGTGACCTCCCCCACCGTAGGTGGCGTCGACCACCTGCGCGCCGGGAAACAAATTCAACCCCTGAATGCTTTCTCCCGGCATCACCGGTATGTGATACGGGTTAGTCATTATTCCGTTGTTCTACTCTTTCTTTTCTCTTTAAACCGCCGGGCAAAAGTTGCTTTGTCCATGCGTTGACTTTCGTAAACATCTACATCCCACATCCGGATGGAAAGCCCCATTCCAATCAACCGCACATTCTTTTTCAGTTTCCCGTAACTGAAGTAGTCGGAAGGAATATTGATGCGCCCGTTGGCCGCCATTCCCACTTTGATAAAATTTTCGTAGAAAAACTGAAGAAATTCATCGTCCTCTTCGTCAAACGGGTCGAGTGTGCTCTTGAAAGCAGCTACCCTGTCTTTCCAAAACCGTTCGGGGTAAATATCAAGACAATCCTTGAACAAATTTCGCTCAATAACCAGGGACTCCAGCGCCAGTTCACCCATCTCCTTTTTGAAGGCAGAAGGAAGCACAATGCGTCCTTTATCATCGATGGTTGCGTTATATGTTCCTGTAAATTCTGTCATTTTTGCGAAAAAGCATTGTTCGTCGAGGTAAAAGTAAGAATTTATTCCAAAATATTCCACTTCATTCCACTTTATTCCACTACACTCCCCTGGATATATTTGTTGAAAAAATGTTGATGATCTGTTCAAAAACTTTTCATTTCCACATGCACAAATAAACCAACGAACACATTTACAGTAAATTATTTTCAACAACCCATTTTTCAACACCCGTTAATAACTCCTGTTTAGCTTGTCCAAAACCGTTAAAAAGAATTACTTAAAGGTTAAGATGTAGAGGAAAAACAAAAAAATTCATCTTAAAAGCCGGAAATGATTTCCTATTCCCTTTACTTTGTTCCCGATTTTTATTTAATTGCATAAAAAACGACAGTGAAAAAAGGCATAATAACTGATTTTAAACCCATAAATATCAGGGAATTATTCGCATCAAAGAGCCCTGCACTGGCCCCAATAATACCCGGATTTGTTTACCGGTACTTTAACCGTATTATGCACATTGATTTTGTAAACGACCTGCTGAAAAGGCACGGACATTTAACAGGTAGCGACTTTGTTGATCAGGTAGTTACCGAATTCAACGTAAAGGTGCATCTTTACGGATTGGAAAACATCCCTGAATCAGGACGCTTCATTTTTGCCAGCAACCATCCGCTGGGTGGATTCGATGGCATGCTTCTGCTAAAAACAGTAGATGAAAAACTTGGAAACCCGAAATTTCTGAGCAATGACGTTTTGCTAGCCATTCCCCAACTGCGGGATTTGTTTGTTCCCGTAAACAAACATGGAGGACACAGCCGCATGGCTGCAATGCTGTTAAATGAGGCCTACAACTCTGACGCACAAATCCTTATTTTTCCCTCAGGATTAGCATCCAGAAGAATCAAGGGAAAAATTATTGATTTGGAATGGAAGAAGCACTTTATTACCAAGGCCGTCCAATACAAACGCGATGTTATTCCGGTTTTTGTTGGGGGCCGGAACTCAAATCGGTTTTACAGGCTGGCCAATCTTCGGAAATTCCTCCATATTAAATGGAACCTTGAAATGTTCTTTTTGCCGGACGAAACCATGCGGCATCGCAATACCGATGTGCACATTTATTTTGGCAAACCAATCCCTTATTCCACCTTCGATCGCTCCAAAACACACCAGCAATGGGCAGAATGGGTAAAAGAAAAAGCCTACCAACTACCTGGCATTATGGCTAATACAAATTAATAGGTGAGAGCAGATTCATTGTAATTCAATTTTTTTAATTTTGCACTCCGTTTTCATTTAAAAGATGACTTAATGAAAGATATTGTTGCACCGCTTCCTAAGGAACAGATTATTGCCGAGCTGACGCCCGACAGATTGCTGAGAAAAACAAACAAAGGAGGGAATGAAATTTATGTGGTAACCCACCACAATTCGCCTTCTGTGATGCATGAAATTGGCCGTTTGCGAGAACTGACCTTCAGAGACGCTGGTGGCGGCACCGGAAAGGACACCGACATCGACAATTACGACACAGCAGAATACCCCTACAAACAACTAATAGTTTGGGACCCTGAAGCCCAGGAAATTCTTGGCGGATACCGGTACATGCTTTGCGGGGAAGTGCCCGTTGACGCCAACGGAGAGGTTCAGATGGCCACTTCGAGGCTATTTCATCTTTCTGAAAAATTTATAAAAGAATATTTGCCGCACACCCTGGAGTTGGGGCGTTCTTTTGTTCAGCCAGCCTACCAGTCGAGTAAAGCAGGAGCCAAAGCGCTTTTCGCTCTCGATAACCTGTGGGATGGATTGGGGGCATTGACAGTCGATCATTCAGAAATCGAATATTTCTTCGGGAAAGTTACCATGTATTCCCATTTTCACAACGAAGCCCGGAACCTGATTCAATACTTCTTTAAAAAATACTTCCGCGACAAGGAGAATCTTGTGTACCCGAAAAATCCGGTAGAATTTAACTACGATGAAGAGGCAATGAAATCTGTTTTTACCGGGCAGGACTACAGTGAAGACTACCGTATTCTGACGCAGGCCGTACGGCGATTTGGCGAAAATGTACCGCCGCTGATAAATGCGTACATGAACCTCTCACCATCGATGAAAACGTTTGGAACTGCTACGAATGAGAAATTCGGAGGAGTACTTGAAACCGGAATTATCGTTACGCTTAAAGATATTTATGAGGTGAAGTACGATCGCCACATCGAAACGTATATCCAGAACAAGGAAAACGACGAATGGGGCACGCCGGAATAACCTGATTATTTCGGGTTATTTTAACGGAGCGGCAAATTTCTGAACGTCTTCGCCGGTAATTTGTTTGTCACACAGAATAATCAATCGTTCGATCACGTTCCGGAACTCCCGGATGTTTCCGGTCCAATTTATCTTTTGCAATTCATCTATGGCATCTTTGGCAACCGATTTTTCGGGCATTCCATATTCACCGCAGATAACGTCCACAAAGTGGTTTGCCAGCAATGGGATGTCTTCCAATCGCTCGTTAAGCGACGGCACATGAATGAGAATGACACTCAGCCGGTGGTACAAGTCTTCCCGGAACTGCCCTTTTTCTATTTCTTCAGAAATATTTTTATTGGTGGCCGCTACCACCCGTACGTCAACATTGATGTGTTTATCGCCGCCCACCCGAGAAATAACATTTTCCTGAAGTGCGCGCAACACCTTAGCCTGGGCCGAAAGACTCATGTCCCCAATTTCATCAAGAAAAAGAGTACCTCCGTTTGCCTGTTCAAATTTTCCTTTGCGCTGTTTCACGGCCGAAGTAAACGAACCTTTTTCATGGCCGAACAGTTCGCTTTCAATTAACTCGGAAGGAATTGCCGCGCAATTCACCTCCACAAACGGCCCGGAAGCTCGTCCACTCTGATCGTGAATACGCCGGGCAACCAGTTCTTTACCTGTTCCATTGGAGCCGGTAATTAAAACCCGGGCATCGGTAGGCGCCACGCGATCCGCCATTTCTATCACCTTCTTTATGGCCGGAGACTCGCCAATAATTTCAAATTTTTTACTGACTTTCTTTTTGAGAATTTTTGTCTCATTTACCAGCGTTGATTTATCCATGGCATTACGGATTGTAATGAGCAGGCGGTTTAAATCGAGCGGTTTTTCGATAAAATCGTAAGCGCCTTTTTTTATGGACTCCACAGCCGTATCAATATTCCCGTGACCGGAAATCATCACCACCGGTGAATCCACGGCCTGGGTATTTAACTGCTCCAGCACTTCAATTCCGTCAAGGCCGGGCATCTTAATATCGCAAAGAATAATGTCGTACTCGGTATGTTTTACCATTTCCAGCCCCTTCTTCCCGTCTTCGGCCAAATCAACCTCATATTTTTCGTATTCCAGAATATCTTTCAGCGTATTACGAATGCTCCGTTCGTCATCGATTACAAGAATTTTTGACATAATCAGTTCTTTAATGAGTTACAAAAATAAGTTCCCCGAAACAAATAACAACAGGAAAAGGGCAAATAAAAAAATTGACTAAAGAAAAAATCAAATCACGAAAGGGAACTCAATGCACGTCGACATCGTTCACCATTCGTATCGAATGATTGAGTGTTGGTATAATTTCAGTAAGGTATTCGTTTACAGCCTTTACGCTTCCGGGCAGCACATAAATCAATGATTTCCCTTTTACGCCTGCGATACTTCTGCTCAAAAGTGCATTCGGTTTTACAGACCCGTATTTGTAACGAATCAGCTCCATAATGCCCGGAATTTCTTTGTCAAGCAACCTCTTTACCACATCCGGGGTAATGTCCCTGCTGCCAATTCCTGTTCCACCGGTAGTTACAATAATATCCGCCTCATTTTCCACCGCCCGGTTCAGTTCATTTTCCAGCATTGTCTCATCGTCCGGAATTAAGATTTGCTCCACAGTCACCGGCCGGTTAGCTTCCCCGAAAAAATCGTTAAGCATTTTGGTAACATAAGGGCCGCTTTTGTCTTCATAAATCCCTTTGTACGCCCTGTCGCTCAACGTGATTACCGCAATCTTTATTTGCCTGGGAATGTACTGTAAAACATCGTTTACCCGGAGTTCCCCGGGTTGAATCACCCGGCAAAATATTCCTTCAACCGGCATAATACAATTCCCGGAAATCTTCATTATTTCACAGCCTTTGTGGCATTTTTTACCAATCTGCGTCACTTCCAGAATAACATTTCCCGCCTGAAACCGGTCGAGGATATTGGCTTTATAAAGCTCAAGCCCCTCGGTTGTTATATTTTCGCCAAAGTCGCCGTACTGAAACGTACGGTTATTTTGTTCCTCTGCTTTTTTTAAACTTTCAGTGCCCAGCAAACTGACCTGCCGGTGCCAGTGCCCTGCATGAGCATCATCCTTCACCCCGGTTTCTGTAATTTCAACCGAACCGACCGGTGTTTTTACGGTGCCCTTCTTTTCTGAAAGATTGAGAGATTTTATGGTTACCTGAATCATTTTTTATGCTTCTCCAGAAGTTTAATTTCACTCATTACCATCTGTTTATCCACGGCCTTACACATATCATAAATGGTCAGTAACGCCACATTCACTGCGGTTAAAGCCTCCATTTCCACCCCTGTTTTCCCGGTACACTTTGCTATTGCCGTTGTTCTGATACCATCATCCTCCATTTCAAAATCAACTGAGACTTTGGATAGCGGTACCTGGTGGCACAACGGGATGAGGGTAAACGTATTTTTTGCCGCCTGAATTCCGGCTATCCGGGCAACAGCACAGATATCTCCCTTTTCAATGGAACCGGCCTTAATCAATTTCAGCGTTTGAGGCTGTAAAAATATTTTTCCTGAGGCTCTGGCCATCCTCTTCTGGTCAGGCTTTTCCCCAACATCTACCATGCTGGCCTCGCCTTTTTCATTTAAATGTGAAAATGTATCTGCCATTTTATGTTTTATTATCCGCCTATATTATAAAAACTACTTTTGCTATTCAATACACCTTTTTTGGGTTTTGCATTCAATGCCAGCAGAAACGCCTCCTTAATTCCATGTTCTTTAATACTGAACTCTTTATTGCTAAAAAGGCAGGGTTTTATCATTCCGTTTGCCGTGAGCCGCAAGCGGTTACAGACAACACAGTTTCCTCCGTCGCCCCCTTCCACTTGCGAAAATTCACCCGTCCGCAAGTCCATTTGCGTAATAAACCTTAACTGAAGGCCTTCTTCGGCAGCAAATTTTTTTATCTGCTCCGTCTGCTGATTGTCGCCGTTACTGAGCTTTACCATATTTAATTTGACAGGGGTCAGTCCGGCCTTTTTCGCTGCCTGAATCCCGGCAAATACATCTTCCAGCTCACCGCCGCGGGTTATTTCTTTATACTGCCCGGGAGACACCGAATCAAGACTGATGTTGACCCGTCTCAAACCGGCTTTTTTCAATTCCCCGGCAAACCGGGACAGCAACACACCGTTGGTTGTCATGGTTATTTCCTCAATCCCTTCAATCCGGTTCATCCGTTCCACCAATTCCACAATTCCCTTTCGAACCAAGGGTTCACCTCCGGTTAAACGCACTTTTTTAATCCCCAGTTCTGCCCCAACCTTAACCACGTCGGTAATCTCCTCCAAACTCAGCAATTCATCCCGTTTGAGCAAGTCTATCCCCCCTTCGGGCATGCAATAAATGCAGCGAAGGTTACATCTGTCAGTTACAGATATCCTCAGGTAAGTAATATTTCGGTTATATCGATCGAACATTTACCCGTTCCCCTTTTTTTATTGCGTTAACACCTTTGGGCACTTCCAGCAAGTGGGTAGCCCCGCTCAATGCATTGATATGCGCCGAACCATGAAATTCAACCGGAATAATTTCCATTTCAGCCCCAATATTTACAGGCACAAAATCCATCCGGTCCGATTTTTTCCGGTTCATTTCTTTCCCCAGCGGCAATGTTAAAATTTCAGTTTGAAACCTGTGCCCCATTAGGGCAAATAAAAATGGTTTTACATACAATTCAAACTGCACAAAAGAGGACACCGGATTCCCTGACAATCCGAAACAATAATTGCCTCCTTTCCGGGCAAAAATCATGGGTTTCCCCGGTTTTATGGCCGTGGTTGTAACAAGAATATCAAACCCCTGCTTTGTTAGCACATCGGGAATCAGGTCGAAATCCCCCACCGAAACACCACCGGTAAGAATAACCACCCTGCTGTTATTCAATGCCTCTGAAATCTTCTCCAAAAGAACAGGCTCATCATCCTGAATAATCCCGCCATAACCGGCCTGAATTTTCATTTCAGCCAGTTGGGCAAGCAGTTGCGACGAATTGGAATTCCGGATTTGAAAAGAGCGTGGTTTTGCATCGGGTTCAACCAATTCGGTTCCGGTGGCAAAAACAGCTACGTCGGGTCGTCCAAAAACCAAAGGACGGGCCACTCCTGCGCCAGCCAGCACCGGTAAATGCCTCGCTGAAATCAAGGTTGATTTCGCCAGCACCTTCTCCCCCTTTTTGATATCTTCGCCCTGGTAACAAATATTATTGCCGGTAGACTGGTTTTTACAAATAACCTTACCCGGCGCAACCCATGCTGCATCTTCTTTTTTAAAGACACAGTCGGCACTCTCAGGAACCACTGCACCTGTCATAATTTTGTAACACTGGTTTTTCAACAGGGCTTTTTCCGGCAGCTTACCGGCGAATAGGGTTTCAACCACTTCAAGTTCATTGCTCAAGTCGGCTCTTCGGCAGGCAAAACCGTCCATAGCCGATTTGTTAAACGGCGGCATATCCATATCGTGAAAAACATCCTCCGCCAAAACCCGTTTAAGCGCATGTTGTAAATCAACCTTTTCTGCCGGCATCTCTTTCGCTGTTGAAAGAATACGCTCCAGCGCCGTTTTATATTCAAGCATCGATAGTAAATTTTCCGTTATTAAAATGAACCTTCTTCCAGTCAAAATTCTGCGCCTCACCGGAAGACAAACGAATCACCGTTGAATGAGGCCTGATATTACTTTCCTTTTTTAGTTCCTCCCCCTCAATGTACACCAGCAGGCCTGGCTCCCAAAAATCATACAACCCTCCTGACTCAATCACCACAGGATTTATGGAATTTATCTGTTGTAAAACCATTTCCACCGCCTGCGGCAAATAGTCATTTTTAGCCTGAATGTAAAATACTTTCTTTGCACCTGCCTGCAACATTCTTGAACTGTCTTTCCCATTAATATTCCGCTCTTCCACAATTACAAAATCGGGTGAGAAATGAATAAATTTCTGTTTCTCATCTAAACGATGAAAATGCGGAGAAATTTTGATTCCGACAGGAGCATGACTTTCAGCCAATTGCCGGATAATCTGGCAGGCAGAAACAGTTTTGCCCACATTCCGGCCACTCCCCTTCACAATCAATATGTTTGGCATGTATTTCATTTCACATCCTCCGGATAATTAACATTCAAAAGCGCCTCGTCCTCTAAAACCATTACCGTTTTGGCGCCAAGTTTTTCCAGCAGGCTTTGTAGTTTATAGTCTTTTTTTTCTATTTGGGCGCGGATGACAGGAAGCGCTGATTTATTATAGTATCCCAAAACCGGGAAAATTTTGCCATCGCCACGGGCAACAACCACAGCATGGTTATCCCCTTTTTTATGAAGAATTTTTTTAAAAAGACCGGCGTGAATACCAGGCATATCGCACGGACAAACAATATTGTCAGAAGTTTTTGAACGGGAAAGCGCAGCTTCCAGTCCGCCAATAGGACCTAAGCCTTCATAATTATCCCGAACCGTTTCGTATCCTAAAACATCGTATTCCGAATTATTCGCGCTTATCAAAATACCCGAAGCTATTTTTGAGCAGGCGTCTATGGCATTCTCGACGAATCGTTTTCCACGATAAATCATCAGTCCTTTATCCTGCCCCATGCGTGAGCTTTTTCCGCCCGCCAGTATGATTGCTGTCAGTTCCATTTCAAAAATAAAAAAGTTTAAAACTGGCAAAAAGCAACACAGCGGCCAGCAAATAGGTTAATTTCAGGGAAGTCAGCCGGGCCCTTCCCATGTGGGAGCCAATTAAACTTCCGCCTATACCGAGCGCAATCAGGATATAAATTTCAGCTACCGGGTTCATTCCGCCGCGCGAAACCAAACCTGCTATTCCGCTGGCAGAATTCAAAAAAATAAAAATGGCTGAAACAGCTGCCGTCTCTTTTATGGTGGCCCAACGGAGTAACAAAAGAATGGGGCTCAGGATTATCCCGCCGCCAATTCCTATCAACCCCGAAAAGAACCCGAGGAAAGCTCCAATGGCCAGCGCAACCGGAATGTTTATCGGTTTTGTATCTACCGGCTTCCTCGCTGCAAACAACATGCGGGTAATGGCAATCAACAAAAAGATTCCCAGAATTATTTTATAGGTGGAAGGATTGATTTGGAGCCGGGCTCCCAAAAATGACATGGGAACAGAAAGCACAATAAACGGAAGGAGCAATTTTAACCTGAAAAACCCTCCTCTGTAATAAGAATAAAAAGAAATACCGGCCACAAACAGGTTAAGAATTAAGGCCGAAGCGCGCATGTTTTCGGGAGAAACAGCAAAAATAGCCATAATGGCAAGGTACCCGCTGGCACCACCATGCCCAACGGATGAGTACAATATGGCCGTTACAAAAATTAGCGCATAAAAAACAATTCCATACTCCATTTGGCTTTTCTCCTTTCCAATTCATTCAAAAATACTTCGAACTCGGGAGGATACGCTGTTTCCAGCCTATCCCGTCGGTTTATCATCCCTGCCTGAGTTTAGGACTGACAAACTCGGAGAACACAATCAACAAAAATATCAGATGTTACTTAACATCCACCCTGAACGCCTTTTTTTCTTTCCTTTTTTTGAACAGACGGCTTCGGAGCACTCGGCGCTTCAAGGGGCTGGGCCGTATCGACCGCTTTTCCACCCAATGCCATTCCTGCTCCCGTGCGTAGGTTATATTTTAAAAACTCTTCGTTGGGACTGGCGCTTTCAGGCGCTTCCGGATTCATAACCGTCTCTACCCAATAGTTTAATCCTCCCTGTAAAACGTAGTTATTTTTATAGCCCAGCTGGCGGGTAATCATCCAGGCTTCGTTGGCAGCATTTGTTCCGTTTGAATAAAACACATTCAACTTAACATCCTGATTGACATACCCTTCCCATTCAGGATTTAAAATATCAACCAGCGGAATGTTCATCGCATTGGGAAGCCTGAACTGGTCATACTCCGCAGCGCTTCGCACATCAATCAGTTGCAAAGAAGGATCTTTTGAAATGATCATATCGGCCACTTGATCCGGCCCGATAAACTGGGTCCCGCTTTTTACCTCCTCAAGCAACTGGCCGGCTGTTAATTTATACGGTTTCGTCGTATTTTCCGGCACAGCAGCAATTATCAATCCCAAAGGGATCAATACAGATGCTAATATTATTCTTGCTTTCATTTTGCTAATTTTTGGTTTTAAACGAATATTCAAAACATAAAAACAGTTGAGCCAATTATTGGTTCAGTGTATAATCGTCGCGGGCAAATCTTCTCTCAGCCCACTCGCCAACCCAAAACATTCCAAGAGCAACCAGAATCACAAGTAATGTCAGCAATCCGCGGGAAGCTCCCAGCATATCGCTCAAAAGAGGCGCGCCAAGAAATTTGGCATAATAAAAATTCTCCCAAAGTGGATATCCTTCGGCAAAAATAAAAATGCCGATAAACATTCCGCCAATAAAAGCCAGGGCATCAATCTTTCCGATGGAGGCTGCACAAAAGGATGTACCGGGGCAGTAGCCGCCAAGAATAAAACCGGCCCCCATAATGACTCCGCCCCCAAGGGTGGACCAAAGATAGGTTGGGTTAATATAAATGTAGCTTAAATCTATCCAGTGAAAAAGGCTCATAAAGAGTAGTCCGACCGCCCCCACAAGGGCCGCAGTAAAGAATACTTTTAACACGGTGGTATCGTAACCATAAAACATTCCGGCCAGCCTGCGACTGGAGGAAAATCCGTTGGACTCGAGTACAAAACCAAACCCGATTCCGATAATAAATGCCAAAAATAAATTGGTATTTTCTGAAATTATTCCGTTTACAATTAGTGGTCCCATTTTTATGATTTTTGAATGAGTAAATGCAACAATGTGTGAATTAAATCCATAATTTCCGGGCAAAGTAAGCCAGGGCAAAAGCGGTTCCGAAAATAGCCGCCATCGACAAAAAGCCGCTTACCGAAAGCACCGCCATGCCGGTAAGGGCAGAGCCACTGGTACAACCACGCCCCAACTGCGATCCAAAACCAAAGAATACACCGCCAATAACCGCAAATATTATCCTGGTTTTGTTGGTAATTTTCGGCGATTTTTCCACCTTAAATTTTAGGCGGCCGGCAATGGCCCCGGAAACAAAACCTCCTACCACCAGCCCCAGCATTTCAAAAACAAGCCACTGACTTAGCGGATTTGGATGAGACTCCAGGTAATCGCTGTAAAAAGCTGAATTTCCAGCGTGTGCTGGAGCAACCGTATTCATTCCTGCAACAAGGGCGCTTTTTGCCGCACCACTTGCCCCCAGGCCTCTTCCGGAAACCCAGAAAGCCACAATCAAAACAAGCCCTAACAGTACTCCCCCGAGATAAGGGTTCATGTATTTTTTCTGTTTCATAATCATGATATCTTTTATAAAAACTTATTTATTTTCTACTAAACACTATTCAAGCTAATAAAGCCAGCGGCTCATTTGTCCGGCATAGGCAATGACAAACCGGAGCATTAAGCTGCCAAAGAGCACCAAAATCACCGGAATTATCACCGGAATATGAAACTTTTTGAGTTCCAGAAATTCAAGAACTGCTGGCAAAATCATCCCGATTATCACTACAAAAATCCAGAAAGGAGCGGTGTAAGGTCCGCCTAAAAACAAATTGGCTGCGTCGATCTGAACTTCTGTACTTGCCAAAAATCCCATAAACATGTGAACGATTAGAAAGAGCTCAATACCAATAAGCATGATATCGATTTTGGCAAAATTGATACGCTCCCTTTTTCTTCTTGAAAAAAGAATGATAACGGCCGACCCTGCAGAAAGCCCCGAAACAAGAAACAACGGTCCTAAAATGGATGTATTCCACAGTGGCCGGGCATTAAATGCGGAGAATAAAATACCGGTGTAAATTCCAAGAATAACTGAAAAATATAAAATGATCCAGGCCAGGATTTTTTTATACTTCACCAGGAATTTCTCCAACTCTTTCAGCAGGGTCCATTTCCAGTCCCAATTAGGAAAAAATTCCCTGATATGAATGGCAACCCAGGCAAAAGAAAGCGGTGTAATAGCCATTAAAGTCCAGGCTCCCCATGACATGGGTGACTGTATTTTAATGGTGGTGTACAACTGCCAGAAGTAAAGCTTGTGCCGCAAGTCGAGAAACAAAGCAGCCAGTCCGATTATCAGCAAAAACGGCACAATTACAGGAGCCCGGCGAACAGCTCCGATGTACTTATTCTCTTTCCCCAAAACCGTATAAAGGCTGGCAAAAAAGAGGATGCCGGCAGCCAACCCACCCAAAAAAAGATACAGCGGAATATGCCAGTGCCAAATCTCCAGATGGGGATCTATATTCGGATTTAATCTTCCTGATGTTATAATTTCTTCTCTCATATTCTTTGGTTTTAAATCAGGTAATACACATGAGGTTTTGTTCCTGCTTCAGGAATCAAGGTTTTATGTTTTCTCTTTTTCAGCACGTTTGAAACATCACTGTTCGGGTCGTCCAGGTCGCCGAAGTACATACATTTTGTCGGACAAACCTCCACACAGGCGGGCTGCTGCCCCTTCTTAATCCGATGCAGGCAAAAGGTACATTTATCCACATATCCTTCCGGATGTGAATACCGCGCATCGTAAGGACAACTTACGATACATGCCCCGCAACCAATACATTTATTGTGTGTGACCGTTACAATTCCCCCGGCTTCGTAATGACTGGCCCCGGTGGGACAGCACCTGACACAGGGAGCATTATCGCAGTGGTTACACCTTTCGGAACGGATTTCGGTTTCAAGCTGCGGATAGGTTCCATCAGTAATTTCCACGATCCAGTCGCGGCAATACCCAATCGGAACATCGTTTTCGGTCTGACAGGCAACCACACAATCCGAACAACCTACACACTTTTTGGTATCGATGGCCATTGCATATCTCATGACTTCACCTCGCTTTCTTTTTCAAACCTGAATGTGACAAAATTTCCTCTCATACCGGTACCCCCCATAACCGGATCCATTAAAACCCGGGTAATTAGTTGGGAATCACTCACTCCTTTCCCGTATGCGCGGCTCAGCTTTTTATCGGCATGGCCAAACCCGTGGACTATATATACGGAATCGAACCGGATGCGCTCCGTTACGCGCACTTTTACCTGAAAGTCAGAAACAACACCGTCCTGGTTTTGTAAATAAACAGGCTCCCCGTTTTTAATTCCCCACTCTTTGGCTACTTTAGGATTCACCCAAACGGTGTTTTCATCCATCAAATCCGTAAGGTTGGGATTATTTGCAGTGCGACTAAAAGTATGCATTGGCGCCCTTCCGTAATTTAAGTGGTAATAACCAGCAGGAGGTTCTGTGTGAGGAGTGTAAACCGGAAACGGGTCGAACCCTTCAGCTTCAAAAGCAGTGGAATACAACTCAATTTTACCTGTATTGGTATAAAAATCAACATCTTCCCCTTCCTCGAAAAATAAATTACCATATTCCCGTGGCAAATTCTTTACCCCAAGCCGCTTCATCTCTTCCAGCGAAGAACCTACCTGTTTCAACTGCCAGTCGAGTTTTTCCTCAAAAGTATCCCAGCCAAAATATTCCTCAAGGCCCAATCTTTTGGAAACTTCTTTGGCCATCCAGTAAGCCGGTTTGGAATTGTATTTCGGCTCTGTTGCCGGCATTCTGAGTGCAATGCTGGGATTCCGCCCCTGGGCCACTCTCAAATCATCCCACCTTTCAAGGTAGGTACATTCGGGAAGAACCACATCGGCATAGCCTGTAATTTCCATCGGCATTGTATCGACCACGACCAAAAGGTCCAGGTTATTGATGGCGTCAATTGTTTTTTTCTGATCGGGCAGGGTCATAATCAGGTTGGTACCGTTAACAATCCACCCTTTAATGTTGCAATCCAGTTCCGGTGAAGGAATCGTTGCATCGCAAACCCCTGAAGCGAGGGCCAAATCAGCCAGCTTGTATTTTCCACCCATAGCCTCCCGCCATGTGCGGGAAGGTTTTGGGAATGGAGGGTGCGGATATGCAGGTAATCCCATTTTATCGGGAATATAAAAACCACCTCTTCGTCCCCACGACCCGAGCAACGCATTTAATATGGCAACGGCCCTCAAACGCTGGGTGTCGTCTCCATACCAGGTTACATGCCTCCCGGGGTGGATAATTACTGAAGGAGCTGCGTTAGCCATTTCACGGGCTGTTTCTCTGATCTGATCGGGTTTGATAGTTGTAATTCCGTAGGCCCATTCCGGCGTAAACGGCTGTACATAATTTTTCAGCTCTTCAAAACCGTAAGTATATTGTTCCACATATTTTTTATCGTACCACTCGTTGTTGATGATTTCTCTGATCCAGGAAAGCAGAAGCGCAATATCTGTTGCCGGCTTTATGGGCAGCCAGAACTTCGATTTACTGGCCGCTGTTGAATATCGCGGGTCCACAGTAATAATGGAAGCGCCGTTATCAATGGCATCCGACATCTCCTGCACCTGCCCGTTGTGCATGTTTTCCCCCAGGTGCGAACCAATTAACACAAGGCATCTTGTATCGCGAATGTCGAGTGGTTCGGGTGAATTCAGACCATCGCCAAAAGTTGCAATAAATGCTACTTCCCGCGGGCCACGACACTGAGAATAGGATGGAGCGGCAATATTCCCCGAGCCAAATGCTTTTAACAAATCACCCCAGTAATGACCGCCGGAACCATGCGTAAATAATGCGGTACACTCCGGGCCATGTTCTTTTTTAATTTTTTGAAGCTTTTCTGCAATAAAATCAAAAGCCTCGTCCCAGGAAACTTCTTTAAACGTTTGCTTTCCGTCCTTCCCGGTAACACGTATCAGGGGAGTTTTCAGCCTGTCTTCATCGTAATACATTCCTACGCCGCCAGTTCCGCGTGGACAAAGCCGGCCGTTACAATTCGGGTCATCATCATTCCCCGTAATTTTTTTAATCTTTCCCTCTTCATTTTTATGTACCCAACCGGCACATTGCCAAAAACAGACTTCGCAATAGGTCGGCGTACGCAGCGGATCGCTGCTTCCTCCTATTCCTTCCTGTCTGAGAGCTTTCACGGCTGAATGGACATATTGGCCTCCAAAAATAAGGCCTGCTGCACTTAATGAAGTAATCCTTATAAAATCACGTCTTGAAGCTGACATATATTACTTATTTTTAAACAAATCGAACAATTCTCATACAAAATTATCCAAATATCTATATATACAAATATAAAAAAGTAAACATAGGAAGTACACCAGCCAAAAACGCGCACAAACGACTCATTAACAATAACATAAAACAATATGTTTTACGGCATTCTTTCGTTATATATATTGATTCTAAAGAAGAAAAAATCAGACTTTTAGGTATGAATTAAGACGACAATAAAAGAACAAAAGACAATAATATATGAATAAACATTTCAAAAAAAAAGAATCATTAGTGTCCGGTTAAAAGATAATTTTATTGTGTTGGTGATATTATTTACACTAAACAACTTAATTATAGTACTATAATAATTGGACTAAAGCCCGTTTACCGGATCTCCTATCTATTACCCCCGGCTTTAAAGCCGGGGCTATGCATGCATACCCAATAAAAACGGGGGCTTTAGCCCGATTATCATTTTTCCCCCGGACAGTAATGAAAAAGAATAAAAAAAGCTTCCCTGAAAAAGGAAGCTTTCTTTAACAATCAAAGGCAAAACAAGAATTAAATTCTTCCTTGCCCTGAAGGTTTCAACGGGTTTAAAATCTTATTCCGGCATAAACCTGAATAACGGTATTGCGGGCATCGCCAATTATTTCTTCTGCCGGCCTGTTCTCTTTTGCCACTCTGGTTAACCCTACATTATAATTAAACCCCAGCAAAAAAGGGTCTAAATTAAATCCCAATCCGGCTGATAAACCCATATCAAACGGCCTGAAATTCGCACGATCCAGTTCTCCATCAGAATCAATATCGAAAAAATCCATCACTTCGGCGTCTGTTTTAACTTTTGCTTTTAAAAGGTAACTGACATACGGTCCGAATTGAAATTCAAAGTCGGGTGACAGATTATACACCAGTTTAACCGGGAGGTCAATATAACGCAGGTTGAACTTTGCTTCTCCATCCGCAAAAACAACGTTATCAAAATTATATTTAAACCCTTTTACCGAATAAAGTAATTCGGGTTGAATAGCAAAAGACTCAGAGATGCTGATTTTATCAAACACCCCCACATGAAAACCGAGTTTCAGGTTTTCATCGTTATTCCCGCTGACAGTCATATTCGAAAAATTAAGACCCCCTTTGGCGCCAAAATCCGAATTTTGAGCAGACAAATTCGATACAAATAATATCCCTCCTATCAATACAGCAACTAATATCTTTTTCATAATAAATTACTTACAAGTTTAAATCTCGGTTATTTTAAATCTGCCCGTTTTTAGCAGCTCTTTTCAGTTTTTCATTGGCAAATATGGCCACCTCCACTCTCCGGTTCTGGCTCCGGCCTGCCTCCGTTGAATTGTCGGCTACCGGCTGGGTTTCACCATAACCCACTTCATTTATGCGAGAGCTACCCACTCCCAGACTTTTCAACCTCCCGGAGACGGAATTTGCCCTTCGTTCCGAAAGTTCCTGGTTATAACTTTCTGCCCCTTTGCTGTCGGTGTGTCCTTCAATCAAAACATTGGTATCGTCATACTTTTGTAATGTCTGGGCAAGTTCTGCAATATTCTTTTCTGATTCTGCCGTAAGCGAAGACGAATCAAAACCGAATAGTATCCCGGAATCAAAAGTAATCTTAATCCCTTCCCCTACACGCTCTACAGTTGCCCCCTCCAAATCCCGTTCGAGCTCTGCGGCCTGCTTGTCCATGTATTTACCAATCAATGCCCCGGCTGTTCCTCCGATAACTGCGCCAAGGATAGCGCCTTTTGCTGTATTGTCCGATTTGGAACCAATGAGCCCTCCAAGGGTTCCACCCGCACCTGCTCCAATAGCTCCACCTCTCAATGTTCTGGAGGTATTACATCCAAAAGAAAATACTGCAATCAACAAAAAAATAAAGCTTCTTCGTGCTTTGTAGTTTACACTCATTTTTTTCATTTCTACATCATTTAAAAGTTTTCTCTTTATCATTGTTTTTTCTAAACTGTCATTTCCATTTCTTTCAGAAGGACTATTTTAAAAAATCATAATCATGTTTTTATCTAAACCATTATTATTTATAATCGCCTCCTGTCCATAATATCATTATGCCATCAAGTACTCTCAACAAAATCCCGGACGCATTTTAATGTGTTATTTAACAAAGGATTAAACACAAATCACTAAAAAAACCAAATCATCCAGTTATGTATTACCAACACTTCTGGTACCTATACTATCCACAATGGGGATAAATCCCCCCTTTCAATAACAGTTTTAAACCGAAAAATATTCAGGTTTTGTGATAATAGTCCTGTTGAACTATTCATAAACATTGTATTTTTCAACTTGTTTACAACAAAAAGTCCCGATATTTAAATCTGCTAAAACTATAATCATGAAAAAAATTACTTCACTGTTACTTTTATGCTTCCTTTTTGTCGGTTCAGTTTCTATGGCAAAAAAGCAAGAGAAGATGAACAAAGAAGAAGGAGATACGCTTATTACCAATGAATTGGTGAGCGGATTAAAATTTCGCAGCATCGGGCCGGCATGGGCCAGCGGAAGGATAGCCGATTTCGCCGTAAATCCGCATAATCCGAAAGAATATTATGTTGGGGTTGCCAGCGGAAATGTTTGGAAAACGACGAACAGCGGAACTACCTGGGAACCTGTATTTGACAAGTACGGCGCTTACTCCATTGGCGATGTGGAAATGGACCCGAACAATCACAATGTAATTTGGGTAGGCACAGGGGAGAACAATCACCAGCGTGCTCTCGGCTATGGCGACGGCATTTACAAATCGTTGGACGGCGGAAAATCGTTCAAAAACATGGGACTGAAAGAAAGCCGTCAGATTGGGGGAATTGTTATTGACCCACGTAATTCGAACATTGTTTTTGTGGCTGCCGAAGGTTCGGCCTGGGGGCCGGGAGGAGACCGTGGCTTGTATAAAACCACTGACGGAGGTGAAACCTGGAAAAAGGTACTCGAAATCAGTGAACATACCGGCGTAAACAATGTAAAGATGGATCCCACAAACCCGGATATTATGTACGCTACTTCGGAGCAGCGGCGGCGTACTTCGTTTACAAAAATTGGCGGCGGCCCTGAGTCGGCTGTGTATAAATCGACTGATGCCGGCGAGTCCTGGCGAAAAATTACCAAAGGACTTCCCTCCGTGCACATGGGAGGCATGGGTATTGATGTATCATCAGCCGACCCCAACATAGTTTACCTGATTGTGGAGGCTGCTGAAGGAAAAGGTGGTTTTTTCTGCTCGACTGACAAAGGCGAAAGCTGGGAGAAAATGAGCGACCACCACTCCAGCGGACAGTACTACAATGAAATATACTGTGACCCGGTAAACAAAGACAAGGTTTACTCAGTAGAAACCGTTTCGAAAGTGACGGCAGACGGCGGTAAAACCTGGACCAATATTCCTATCCGCACCCGCCACGTGGATGACCATGCACTTTGGATTGACCCGGCTGACACCGATCATTTTATCATTGGCGGTGACGGGGGAATTTACGAAACCTGGGATGCAGGAGCCACCTTCGATTTTAAAGAAAACCTGCCGGTAACCCAGTTTTACCGTGTCCAGACAGACAATGCCGAACCATTTTACAATGTATATGGAGGAACCCAGGACAACAACACGATGGGGGGACCTTCAAGGAACATTACCAAGGACGGGGTCATTAACGACGAATGGTACGTTACTTTGGGTGGCGACGGCTTCTGGATTGCCACCGACCCGGACAATCCGGACATTGTTTATACGGAATACCAGTACGGGAACCTTTACCGTTACGATAAAAAAAGTGGCGAAGAGGTGAATATTAAACCCCGTGAAAAAATGGGTGAGCTTACCTACAAATGGAACTGGAATGCGCCCATGTTTGTAAGCCCGCACAAAGGAACACGTTTGTATCTCGCTGCAAATAGGGTTTTCAGAAGTGATAATCGGGGAAACACCTGGGAAGTTATAAGCGACGACCTCACCGCTCAGGTCGACCGCAACAGTTTCCCTGTAATGGGTAAATACTGGCCAGCCGGGGCTGTGGTAAAAGATGTATCCACTTCCTTGTGGGGCACCATCGTTTCTCTCGCGGAATCCTCAGTAAAAGAAGGGCTTCTTTTTGCAGGCACCGATGACGGCGTTATCTCAGTTACTGAGGACGGAGGTGAAACCTGGACACAGATAAAATCGTTTCCCGGTGTTCCCCAATACACCTACGTGAGTGACATCTGGCCCGATCGTTTCGACGAAAACATTGTATTTGCCACCTTCGACAACCTGAAAAATGATGATTTCAAACCCTACATTTATAAAAGTACTGACAAAGGCAAAACCTGGAGAAACATCAGTGGCAACTTGCCGGAAAACGGAACCGTGCATACGATTACCCAGGATCATATTCGTCCGGAACTACTTTTTGCAGGAACTGAATTTGGGCTCTTCTTCACCATCGACAATGGAGAAAACTGGACACAATTGAAATCGGGTATTCCTACCATTGCCGTAAAAGACATTGCCATCCAGGAACGGGAAAATGATTTAATTCTGGGCACTTTCGGACGCGGCTTTTATATTCTTGACGACTACAGTCCACTGCGTAAAATCTCTGAAAAAATGGTAGAACAGGAAGCCCGGCTTTTTGAAATAAAAGATGCCCTGATGTACATCCAGACCAGCAACAAAAGCAACCAAGGAGACACCTACTACAAAGCACCCAATCCCCCTTTTGGAGCAACATTTACCTATTACCTGAAAGAAATTCCGAAAACAAAAATGAACCTTCGGAAAGAAAAGGAAAAAGAACTTTTCGAAGCCGGGAAACCCATTCCCCAACCTTCGTGGCGCGAATTGCAACTGGAAGAAAAGGCAGAGCCCTCTCACCTCATTTTTACCGTTTACGATGAAGGGAACAACGTTGTGCGCCGTCTTACGCAATCTCCCGCAAAAGGGATTAACCGCATTACCTGGGATCTTCGCTATGAAATGCCGGTTGCTGTCCGGGTGGAAAAACGCTTTAATCCGGCAAAAAAAGAAACCCCGGGAAATGGAATTTTGGTGCTGCCGGGAACCTATTCAGTTGACATGAAACTCTGGCATGAAGGAGAACTGACCGATTTGGCCGATCCGACTGAGTTCATTGTTAAAAAACTGAACCATACCACACTACCTGCAGCAGATTACCGGGAGAATGTAATTTTTAATGCAAAAGCAGGGAAACTGGCTGTAGCCATGACAGGAAGCAACCGCCTTATAGATCAGTTAATTTCAAAAGTGGAGCACATCAAAGAGGCTGTTTATTCTACACCGGATGCCAGTCAACAGTTGATGAACAAAGCCCGGGAACTGGGCAGGGAACTGGAAGAACTAAACTTTAAAATGAACGGAGTACCTGCCAGGGCCAGTCAGGAAGAGATTCCGCCGGCACAAGTACCGCTATACGACAGGCTGGGACAAATAACTCACGCAACTGCCGGTTCGACCAGCGGAATTACTACAACACAGAAACAAGGTTACGAAATTCTGACCGAAGAGTTTCCGCCGGTTTTAAGTGCTCTAAAAAAAATTGTTGAGCAAGACATTCCGGAGATAGAAGCTGAACTGAATAACCTCAGCGCTCCCTGGACACCGGGAAGGCTACCGGTTTGGAACAAATGAGACAAAACAGTAAAATAATAATAAAGAGCCCGGTTTTGCCGGGCTTTTTCGGGGTGCGACGGTTTCCAAACCGCCGGTTAAACAATTCTAAAAATATAACTTATCCCAAAAAACTCGTAACACGGGAAATCGCAAATAAAATACAACTCGAAAATAGTTTACCCGCTAAAACCGCCATGTTACTCTCATTCCCAGCATCCTTGGTGGACCAGGAATAAAGGTAGGAAACCCCAATTGTCCGCCCCAATGACCGGCGCTGGCAATATATTCTTCTTCCAGTAAGTTGGAACCATAGACACTCAACACCACGTTCGGCTCATCCATTTCGAGCCCGAGGTTTATATTCAGCACTCCGTAGGCAGGCTGGTCAAGCCCTGATGTATTGGCTTCTGTAAACCAGAAATGCGAATTCCACGTGTACCATGGTGTAGCAAAAAGACGTAACCGGTGTACAATCGATATTTTTGCCGTAAACCCGGCAGAGAAACTATGTTCAGGCGCCTTTGCAAAATGATTTCCCGCATACTGGTAATCTTTTCCGTCCACTCCGGTTGAATCGAAAGCCGACTGCATCCAGGTATAATTCCCGAACAAATCCAGCGCCGGAATAACAGCCACTCGTAAACCTGTTTCAGCCCCGTAAGAAGTGGCTTTCCCGTTGGCAGCCAGCAGTGCCGTTCCGGGTTCCCCAGCCCCCTGCAATGTTTGCACATTAAAGTGCCGCCGGTAAAAGCCGTTCGCATTCCAGAAAACACGTTTTTTGATGATGGTTTTCCAGCCGGCCTCTCCACTGTACACTTTTTCAGCACCGGCAATCAGCGGTTTTCCCTCCCATGAAAACTGCAAAGCCTGGGGCCTTCGTCCCCGTGCTGCATTTAAATAAAAATTGAAGTTCTCATTCCACCGGTAAGCTAGTCCGGCCTGAGCGGTAAAAGACAAGCTGTTTTTGGTAAGTTTCTGCTGCTCCGCAGGACTAAAAAACAAATTGGGCTCTGCTCCTGAAAACGTTCCGAGAGAAGAGGCTTCTCCGTCAGTAAAAACAGATTCATGGGTAAGTTGCAAACGATCGTACACCGCACGGGCCCCCAACGTAAAAAACAACCGCTGCTTCCACTGGTACGTATAATGCAAAAATGCCTGAGCTGACTGAGTCATTCTTTCATTAAAAACTGCTTCGTTATGGTCTCCCGAAAAAGGGAAGCTGGCCATCGGCTCCGGTTCAAGGGGACCTGGATTCACGGGAAAGGGACTTTGTCCCGGCAGCAAAAAATTTTCAGGAACGGATATCAAACTGTAAATCTGTTCGTCGTTAGAGAATATGTCTTGCGAAAAATTTCCTTTCTCCTGGAAATAACTAACACCAAACGAACCATGCGTCTGGCTCCACCTTACAAAATTGTATCTTATCTCCTGAAAAAACAGTGTTGCATCTGCCTTGTTGCTCATTTCAAGAGCAGACAGCGAAGTTCCATCAGCATCCCAATGGGAAGCGGAATTATTTTTACGGTACGAACTTACCGATGTCCAGTAATTGTGCTCATCTCTGAAGAGCCGGTAGGTAAGCGTAGCATCCATTAACTCCATTTCCGATCCTGCCTGCTCTTCATTATTCACCGATGCCCGGTAACTAAAGATTCCGGTTTCCCCCTCATCGTTCGGAAACCACCGGTTCATTAAAGCAACGCCCGGCTCATCGTTTTTTTGATAGTTTAGTTGCAGATCAATTTTATGGTTCCATGCAGGCAAAAACCGAACGGAAAACCTTCCGCCTAACACATTCTTCCCACTCAGCGATCCTCCGGAAGTATTTTCAACGTAACCGTTCCGGTCACGAAACAGCCCTGCTGCCCGTACAAAAAGTATATCTTCCATTACCGGCAAATTAACGGCTGCCTGAACCTCCTTATTCCCAAAATTTCCTGCACCGGCCGTGATATATCCGCCAAACTCTTCCTCCGGTTTTTTGCTGATAAAATGAACGGCCCCGTTTACCGCATTCCTTCCAAACAATACATTCTGAGGCCCTTTCAACACTTCTGTTCTATCCATATCAAACAAATCAGAGAAAAACCGGCCATTATAGGACAGCGGAACCTGATCAGAAAAAACAGCAACCGATGGCGAAACTTCCGGAAAACCGGAACTGCCGTTTGCACCATATATGGAAAAACCAGCCTTCCCTGCTCCAAGCCTTTCAAAACCGAGACCGGGAATAAAACCAGCCATTTCTGAAAAATCAGTAACTCCTATGTCCTTCGCAAAAGACTCATTCACCACAAAAAGGGCAGCAGGCAAATCCGGAATTTGCTGTTCCCGTTTTTGAGCGGTGGAAAAAGCAGATTCCAGGGGGACCGGTCCACGATCAAGTGCAATGTAGTGGTCATTGTAACCCGCTTGAAACATGTAGTCGATGGTTTTTGTCTGGTAGCCCAGACAGGATACTTTAATACGAAGTCGCTGGCCAGGTAAATTAGAAATCATAAACTGCCCAAACTCATTGGTGTGAACCAACCTTTTTAACCCTTCTATTTCCACACACGCGCCAGAAATAGGAGCCTTGGCAGCGTCGCGCACCAGACCGCGAAAAACAACCTGTGGAGCATTTTCCCTTGTTCGCTCCACATTGCGGTATTTACGTTTTACCTTACCGCGCGTTTTCGGTTGGGAAACCGCAGTAAAAGCCATTAGAAGCAACAGGGAAACAATCAGTGTACGTCTCATTTTATTTAATTCTTACGGAAAATAAAACGAAACGAACGGGATAAAATTTTCTTGTACATAAATTTTACCGGATAAGAAAAAGATGTTGTTATTTGGAATGGGGCAGGTGCAACAAAAGTCACCTGCTTCATTGCAGGTGTGAATTACAATACTTCTGCCGGAATTTCCTTAATGGGTTTTACCTGGATTGATTTAACAAACATCTCTGCTCCTTCAGACTGCAACTGGATTTTTCCTGACGATAGAGGAACAATGGCTCCGCCCTCGACAATTCCGGTGTTCGTGTTTACCATAACGGTTTGCCCATTTACCACATGGACGGCCGTGCGGCCAACACAGTAAAGATCAACGGTGTTCCACTCTCCCAGCGGGTTCTCTGCATCCACCCCTTTTTTTATTCCTTTGCCGTTATGATCCTCGCTAAATTTTTTCACCTCGCCGTCTTTTGCATACAGGAAACCATCTTCCAACTCCTTCACAGCAGTTTCACAATAGGTATTGTTCATCAAATAGGTATCGCCCAAACGGTCGTGCATCAACTGGCACTCGATATTTACCATCCAGGTTCCGAGGGCCTCCCCGAAATCACCGAAGCTGTGGTAGAGCAAACCGCTGTTCCGGCGGGTGTAAACATCTTCGCCCCATTTAAAAACCAGTTGTAAATGATAATTGGCAAACGTATCACGAGTGGCCAGAGAACCATTTACTTCACCCGAAATGCGAATCAATTTTTCGCCGTTTTCTTCGACTACTGAAAATACTTTCTCTGTGGTTGCAGCCTGTGCAAGATTCTCAAATCCATCCAGTGGAGTACCCAGATAAGTATCCCAGTTTTCAAGGCTTTCACCGTTAAACAAAGGCTGCCAGGGCTTTTCTACCTGACAAGACTGAGCGGCTAAAAAAAAGACCGTAAGAATAAACAGATAATATTTTTTCATTTTGATTCGGTATTAATTAAAAAAAACTGCCCCATAAATATAGGACAGTTTTCGGGATTTCTATGAAAATTTCTTTTTCGTTAAACGACTTCTTCGTGAATAAGTTCTTTTGCCCGTTCAAGAATGGCGATATCGTCAAGAAGAACGATTCCCCCGTTGGGCCCTGGTTCCATGTGAATCCCCACTGCTGCTCCGCTGGTGTAATTAGCACCTCCAAAATAATTCCTGACGGTTTCTTCTGTCAAATCAAACTCCTCTGCTATCTTTCTGATTGAA
Organism: Mariniphaga sediminis; assembly: GCF_003573545.1. Lineage (GTDB taxonomy): Bacteria > Bacteroidota > Bacteroidia > Bacteroidales > Prolixibacteraceae > Mariniphaga > Mariniphaga sediminis. The sequence continues at coordinate 208,611 of NZ_QWET01000002.1, forward strand.
CCGTCAGGCAAACTGTCTTTAATTTTACGCAGTTCATTAAAAGTGATTTTACGCTCCATAATGCTTAAAATTTTATTTTGTTTTTACAACTTATTTAAAGAACACATCTGAACATGTAAATTTAAAATTAATAATTTAATAAAGAACTTTTTAATATCAGGTTCTCTGTCTTCTTCCTTTTCGCACCATATATACGTCAGAAGAAATAAAAATGTTATTCAGTACAACTATCTGAGATTGAACAAAAAAACAGGCACAAAAAAGGATTCAGGCAATTTTTAACTTTAGAATAATTAACGTTTTTTAACCCGTTTTTATTCTTTCAAGGGGTCAGGCTATCATAAATTATTTGGTGCATTGCAGTCCGTATGTTCAGGTTATAAAGGGTGGAATTTTCACGAGTCGGGTATACGCGGTTTGACATAAAAATAAAAAGAATTCCACTATCCGGATCGGCCCATGCCATGGTTCCGGTGTACCCTGTGTGACCAAAGCTGTTTTTACTTGCGCTCACTGCCGGATAAGCATCCTTCAAGCTATTTTTAGAATTATCAATCAATGGTTTATCAAAAACGAGCCCCCTGCGGTTTTTATTTTCCGGAAACTGGATGCGGGTAAATTCATTTATGGTCTCCTCCGAAATAAAACGTTTCCCTCCGTAATATCCCTTCTGCAAGTACATTTGAAATACCTTGGCCAAATCGTTGGTTGTCCCAAAAAGGCCTGCATTTCCTGACACACCCCCTAATACTGCGGCTCCTTCGTCGTGCACAAAACCTCTTAGTTTTTCGTTGCGAAAAAAGTCATCTGTTTCTGTAGGGATAATTTTCCCCAGTGGAAAATGAAGGTATGGCTTGTACGTGATGGAACTGGCCCCCAACGGACGGTAAAAATTAGATTTGATATACTTTTCATAAGGCGTTCCGGTTAGGGTTGAAATGATTTCAGGATACAGGTGAAAACTAAGGTCTGAATACACATATCTTCTGCGGGGCAGTAACTCTGCATTTCGAATAGTATCCAAAATTGCCTGTTTGAAATTTTCATTCATGTACAAATGATTTGAAACCCGCACGTTAAAATGTTCTGTCGGATGAGAAGAGAAAACCTCATGACTCAGTTTTCCTTCGTCATCAAGGGCCATTCGCCAAAAAGGTATCCATGCAGGCAACCGTGCCTGATGGGCAAAAACATCGCGAACCGGTAATTTCTCTTTTTCCGTTCCTTTAAAAGCCGGCCAGTAGTTACCGAACGGGGCGTCCAGATCAACCGTTCCTTCATCCACCAACTTCATCAGTGCCGGAAGCGGTCCTGTAACTTTAGTTAGCGATGCCAGGTCGTAAATATTTTCCTGTGTAACTTCCTGCTCATTATCGTAGGTATGATAGCCGTAGCATTTGTGAAAAACTACATTCCCGTCTTTGGCAATCAACACCTGGCACCCCGGATAAGCTTTATTCCCGATACCGAGATTAGCCAGCGAATCAATCCTCCGGGAAAGCCAAACCGAATTAATTCCCACTTCTTCCGGAATGGTGTAACTCAGCGTTCCGTTTTTTTTTAGAGGAAGGCCATCAGAAAGGTTAAATCTTTTGTCGATGGTAACAGGCAGTTTTCCGGAAGCGTCGAAAGCCCCGAATAACAGTTGGGCCGCAAGCTCCTGCACCAGCGGGGTATTTTGGTAAGCCAGAATCAATCCTTTCGCCCGGTGAATATTCTCAAAATGCTTCATTGCATAAGCATTTCCAAAGAAAACAGTAACCACGTTATTGTCCCGGATAAAATCAGCAAGGGTATTTCGTTGCATCTCAGTGGTCCCGTATTTTCCTGAAGGATACAGGTTAATACCAACAACTCCGGCAATTACAAGATTGTAGTTATCAAGTGTCTTACGCAGGTGAGCCATTTCACGGGCCGAAGCTTCTTTTCCCAAGACAAAATGGTCAACACGGGCATACTTGTCCAGCATTTTCTGAAACGGGGAGATGCGGTCATCACCAATCATTACCGAAGCAATTTTCAGGTTGGCCAGATCCTGTACAGGAAGCACATTCTGGTTAGCCAAAACGGTAAACGAACTTTTTATCAGTTTGCGGGCGGTTACTTCGTAGTAAGGTGAATTCAGCCGGTTTGTCAGATTTTTTGTGTCTGCCGGTTTGTAAAGATGCAATCCGGCCCAGCGTTTCAACGCAAGTACCCGGCGACACTTGCTTTCAATCTCACCAAGTGTAATTTCACCACTCAACAATGCCTGCTTCACAGAAACAATGGCATTTTGCAGATCGGGCACAAACTCCACCATGTCGTTGCCTGCCTTTAATGCTTCCAATTCGGCATTCCCTTTGTTTGTCCGTACTCCTTTCATATTCAGGGCATCGGTTACTACAAAACCATTATAACCGATCTCTTCCCGCAGGTAACCGTCTATTATTTTTTTGGAAAGTGACGAAGGAGTTCCCGAAGGATCGAGCGCCGGCACATCCAGGTGGGCCGACATTATGCCGCTAATACCCTGATCGGCTAAATAACGGAAGGGAAAACTTTCCACTACATCAATTCGCTCTTTCGGGTGCAAAATAACAGGCAATTCCTTGTGCGAGTCGGTTTCGGTGTCCCCGTGCCCGGGAAAGTGTTTGGCTACAGGAACAACCCCGGCATGCTGCATACACCCCGACAAATACCAGGCTTTTTTTGAAACATTGATTTTATCTTCTCCGAAAGAACGGAAATTGATAACCGGATTTTGAGAATTGGTATTCACATCTGCCACCGGGGCAAAATTGACATGAATTCCCATTTGTTTCATTTGCAGAGCAATATCGCGGCCCATTTGGCAAATGTAGGTTGAATCCTGAATGGCCCCGATAGTTTGGGCATAAGGGTACCGCATGGTGCTGTCAATGCGCATGGACAAACCCCATTCCCCATCAATAGCCACCAACAACGGAACCACAGACTTCTCCTGAAACTCGTTGATCCACCTTGCTGTTTTCACCGGGGTTCCCTGCATGACTAAAATACCTCCGGGTTTGTATTTTTCGATTTCTTCAATCACGCTGTTTTTACTCGCTTCATTCTGCCGCGGAAAAACGGCCACCATCATGAGCTGTGCAATCTTTTCATCAAGGGACATCCCTTCCATCTGCATATTCACCCACTGGTCGTTAAGCAGAAGCAGGAAAGGCGGTTCCCTGGAAACCGGGGGTTCCATACTATTTAACCCGGAAACGGTACCCAAAAGAAGAATACACAGCGCTGATATGAATTTAAAATGTAAATGCATTTTGAGACATTCTTTCTTATTTAACCCTCGTAAACAGACAAAAATATAAAAAAGTCAGGCATAGTAAAATAATCCAAAGCGGATTAAGGCCTATGCAGATTTAATATTGAATTAATGGAGGATAACATTAAAAGTGTAAAATCCTGCCAGTTATCGAATTACTTCCTACTTTTGCAGTCATGAGCAGAATAGTTATCGGACTTTCAGGGGGAGTAGATTCCAGTGTGGCTGCCTGGTTGCTAAAGCAGCAGGGACATGATCTGACCGCATTGTTTATGGTAAACTGGCACGAACGTGTGGGCGCAGTAACCAGCGCTTGTACCTGGGAAGAAGATGCGCTCATTGCCGAAATGGTGGCTAAAAAACTGGACATTCCTTTCCACATCGTTGATCTGAGCAAAGACTATAAACGAAGGGTTGTGGATTATATGTTTGCCGAGTACCAGGCTGGTCGCACGCCCAATCCCGATGTGCTTTGCAACCGCGAAATAAAATTCGACACCTTTCTTGAAGAGGCGCTCAAGTTTGACGCTGATTTAGTTGCAACCGGCCATTATTGCCGTAAAGGCGAAACGGAAGTAGCAGGCCAACCAATTTACCAGCTGCTGGCCGGAAAAGACCGCAACAAGGATCAGAGTTATTTCCTTTGCCAGCTCAACCAGGAACAACTTGCCAAAGCACTTTTCCCCATCGGGCACCTTACCAAACCACAGGTCAGGGAAATTGCCCGGGAGCAGAACCTCCCCACCGCAGAACGTAAAGATTCCCAGGGGATTTGTTTTGTAGGGAAAGTGGATTTGCCTACCTTTCTGCAGCAGCAGCTACAGCCCAAAACCGGCAATGTGATTGAAATCCCTGTCAAATTTATGGCCAAAAAAAAGCTGGTGGAAATTCAGGAAGAAAACTACCGGAAATTATGCTTCCCTTTTCCCTACAAGCCATGGAATGGCAAAATTATAGGCGAACACCAGGGAGCACATTTTTACACCGTGGGGCAACGAAAAGGCCTGAACATTGGCGGGCATAAAGAGCCCCTTTTTGTTTTGGCAACCGATGTACAACGCAATATTGTATATGTAGGTGAAGGACAGGAGCATCCCGGACTTTTCAGGGCCGGCCTGTTTATCGATAAAAAAGATATACACTGGATTCGTCCCGATCTAAAAATGCATCCGGGGGAAAAGCAGGAATTCGATATCCGGATTCGTTACCGCCAACCCCTCGAAAAAGGAACGCTTCATGTAAAAGAAGAAGGGATTTATATTCTGTTTGAAAATGAACAACGGGGTATTACATCCGGACAATTTGCAGCCTGGTACTCCCAAAATGAATTGATCGGTTCGGGGGTTATTTTCTGAAACAGCAAAGAAAAAAACCTACCTCACAGATAGAACACGATAAAACGGGTTGCATCGAAACAGGCCGGCACATGCTGCCAAACAGTATTTATTAATGAATAAAAAGAAAACAGACCCCATCAAAAAATAATAATTGCAATAAAATTATTAGTTTGCACCCGATAAACCCGGAACACTGAATTGATGAAAAGTTTTAAATTCGCAAAAAATTAGAACCCATGATAAAATCGATGACAGGCTTTGGGAAAGCCGAATTTGAAGTGAACAATAAAAAAATCACCATTGAGCTAAAAGCGCTCAACAGTAAACAAATAGATATAAACGCACGCATCCCTTCCGTATACCGGGAAAAGGAAATTGAGTTACGGAAAGTGCTGGCAGAAAAGCTGGTTCGCGGGAAGATAGATTTATCCATTTACGTTGAAAATCATGGGGAAGAGTCCAACAGTAAAATCAATGAACCCATTCTGAAAAGTTATTTCGACCACCTGAAAGAAATAAATGCAGGATTGGGACTACCCACTGATCAAACGATAATGCAGGCCATTCTGAGGTTACCCGATGTGGTAAAAACAGAACACGAAACACTCGACGAAGAAGAATGGCAGGTGATTTTGGAACATTTACACAAAGCCACAAAAGACATCAACGATTTCCGTACCAGGGAAGGAGAAGCGTTGGAAGCCGACATCGTTTCAAATACCGAAAATATACGAAACCTGCTGACCCAGGTCGCCCCTTTTGAAGCTCAACGGATAAACACCATCAAAAGCCGCCTTACCGAAAACCTTGGGAAGCTGAACCTCAACGGAAATGTGGACGAAAACCGTTTTGAACAGGAGTTGGCGTATTACCTTGACAAAATGGATATGAACGAAGAAAAAGTACGGTTGGAAAACCACTGTATCTATTTTATCGAAACATTATCTCAACCGGAACCAAGTGGAAAAAAACTCTCTTTCATTTCACAGGAAATGGGCCGTGAAATCAACACCCTTGGCTCCAAAGCTTACGAAAGCAACATTCAACGGATAGTCGTTCAGATGAAAGACCACCTGGAACGTATAAAAGAACAACTGCTGAATGTTTTGTAAGGCTCTGCCGGATGCTTGCCGGAAAAACGTAAAATAAAAATGAAAGGTAAACTCATTATATTCTCAGCGCCTTCCGGGGCCGGAAAAACAACCATTGTAAAACACCTGCTGCAACAGGATTTCGGTTTGGAATTCTCCGTTTCGGCTACCAGCCGCCAACCCCGGCCGACAGAAGTACACGGGAAAGATTACTATTTCCTTTCGGAGAATGATTTCCGGAAAAAAATAAAAAACAATGAATTCCTGGAATGGGAGGAAGTATACAGCGGCACCTTTTACGGAACCCTGAAAAGCGAGGTGGAACGCATTCGTCAAAAAGGTAAAAATGTGATTTTTGATGTGGATGTGGTTGGTGGAGTAAATATCAAAAAATATTACGGAGAGGAAGCGCTGGCAGTGTTCGTGCAGCCGCCTTCTGTAGAAGAACTGAGGAAACGCCTGCAAAACCGCTCCACCGAACCGGAAGAAAAAATTAACATGCGCGTTGCCAAAGCAGAGAAGGAGCTGACTTTTGCAAAACAGTTCGATATGATTCTTATAAACGACGAGCTGACTGAAACGTTAAAAGAAGCAGAAAAAATGATTACCGGATTTCTTTCTCAATGACAAATGGACTGTAATTGTCGACAATAATTATTTCAACCTTTTTAAGTTGAATAAATTAAATTGCCATGAAACAACCACAAAACAAATCATTCCCTGCCAAAGAAATTGGATTGTACTTCGGCTCATTTAACCCGGTTCATATCGGACATTTGGTTATTGCCAACTACATCGTGGAATTTACCGGTCTGGATGAGTTGTGGTTTGTAGTTTCCCCTCAAAATCCGCACAAACAAAAGGCGAACCTGCTCAACGACTACGATCGCCTCGAAATGGTTCAACTGGCTGTGGAAAGCGACAACCGGTTTAAGGTTTCCGATATCGAATTTTTCCTGCCAAAGCCCAGCTACACTGTAGATACGCTGGCTCATCTGAAAGACCGGAACCCGCAAAAAGAATTCAAAATTCTGATGGGATCCGACAACCTCGAAAGTTTTCACAAATGGAAAAACTACGAAGCTATTGTTGAAAACTACGGGGTAATTGTTTACCCGCGGCCCGGTTTTGACGAATCGAAAGTCAGAAAGCACGGTAACATTGTTATTGCTGAAGGTGCCCCGCTAATGGAAATCTCCTCCTCATTCATCCGCAAAGCCATTAAAAAGGGAAAAGATGTCCGTCATTTTTTACCGCCAAAAGTCTGGGAATACATAGATAAAAAAGGGCTTTATGAACAATAAAGGATTCCTTTTTATTTTTCTGTTTTTAATAACCCTGCAAACTCTCGGAAACCGCTACACAGAAACCGTTTACCTCGAACACGAAGAGATAAACCGATCGTATGAATTATACGTTCCCGGTAGCTTTAGCCCTGCCAAATCATATCCCGTTGTTCTGGTGTTACATGGTGGCGGAGGTACAGCAAAAGGAATCATTCGCCACACACGCAGGCGGTTCAACCAACTTGCCGACAGAGAGGGATTTGTAACCGTTTACCCAAACGGAGTAGGCAAAAGCTGGAACGACGGCGCCCGCGATACATTTGGGATTGCCCGCAAACTAAAAATCGACGATGTTGGCTTTTTGGAAAAAGTTTTGGAAGATTTGGATTCTAAAATACGGGTGAACAGGAAAAAAGTTTTTGCCTGTGGTATTTCAAATGGCGGATTTATGGCACAGCGGCTCGCATTTGAACTTTCGAATAAAATAAATGGGATTGCCGTTGTTGCTGCCAATTTGAGTGAAGTGCAGGCATCGAAAAAAATTCCGGCAAATCCGGTACCCGTCCTTTTTATTAACGGAACAAACGATCCGCTGATTCCCTTTGAAGGAGGACACGTAACTGTTTTCAGGCAGAAAAGGGGAAAAGTACTGAGCATAAAAAACAGCCTGGAAGCCTGGCAAAAAATAAATGGATGTCTGGAAGAAGGAGATGAACATCCTTTCCCGGATACAAATAAAAAAGACGGATGTACGGCCATCAAAACGGTCTGGACAAATCCGCAAAACCCGAAGATAAAAGTGGCCGCCATAAAAATCCTTGAAGGAGGGCACACCTGGCCGGGCGCCAACCACAATTTACCCGAAAGGCTGGTTGGAAATACCTGCTACGACCTTAACGGATGTGATGAGATATGGAATTTTTTTAAAACTGTTACCCCTGAATAAATGGTAGAATCCGGATTTTTTTACAGTACTTTTATTGATCCGGTGTTAACCGGAATGCGCGAGAGGGTAAAGAATATTATTCCACCCGGAAAAAAAATACTGGACGTGGCCTGTGGCACCGGGGCGCAGGTTTTTAACCTGGCACCCTCTGCACTTGAAGTTACCGGTTTCGATTTTTCAAAATCCATGATAGAAAAAGCGGAACAAATCAAACACAAACAAAATGTTTCCAATGTCAGTTTTCACCATTTTGATGCAACGGGCCGCTGGAAATTTGAGGATAAACAATTCGATATGGCTGTCATCAGTCTGGCGCTCCATCAGTTTTCGCCCGTAGATTACACTCCCATCTTAGAAGAAATGAAACGGGTTGCCCACTCCATTATTCTGGTAGACTATGCTATTCCCCTCCCCCGGAACATCGTTGGTTTTGGCAGCCGGGTAGCTGAGTTTTTTGCAGGCAGGGAACATTACCGGAACTTCATACAATACAAGCGGTTGGGAGGGTTACATGGAATAAATAAAAAAAACAATCTTGTTGTTGAAAAGGAAGTTTATTTTGCAAAAGGTGCTTTTCTCTTAATGGTTTGTTCTCAAGCAGATTAAATTTCAGCGCCTCTTTATCAAAATCTAAGATACTTTTTTTCCATCTTTACTGCTAAAATACCATTTGTGAAAACCGCGCGAATCATTTTACTTGCTCCCCTTGCCTTGTTCAGATTGATTTCCATTTTAACCATTTCTGCAGTGGTAGCTTTGGTTGGCTGGCTTTGGTTAAAATTGTTTGGGTTTAGCCGGCGTTTGCAAAACTGGTCGATGCAAACCTGGGGAAAAAGTATCCTGTTCATCTGTGGCATAAAAACCGACAAAAATGAAAAACCCCAAAACGGTCACTTTATCCTGATGCCCAATCACCGCAGTTACATCGATATTTTTATCGTGGCCGCTTACAATCCGGCAGCCTTTGTAGGAAAAGCCGAACTAAAAAAATGGCCTCTGCTGAAAATCGGGGCAAAACTCACCAACTCCATTTTTGTTTCGCGTGCCGAACTGCAAAGCCTTGTTTCTACCATGCATAAAATAAAAGCCTCTGTAAACAAAGATATTCCGGTGGCCCTATTCCCGGAAGGAACTACCTACAAAGGCCCTCTGACCAAACCGTTCAAAAACGGCAGTTTTAAAGTGGCTGCCGATACCGGAATCCCTATTATTCCCATGGCTATTCATTTTAAAGATGAAAAAGATGCCTGGATAGACGACGATACGTTTGTGGGACACTTTTTCAGGCAAATGAGCAAACCGCTCATTCACGTTTCTGTCCGCTATGGAAAGCCTCTGGTGAACAGCGATTATAAAATTCTTCAGAAAGAAACAAGGGAGCAAATTAATGCCATGTTAGAAGACATTATTTCACGAAACGGGTAACTTTCCATTTTTCTTTTTAAACCAGTAAAAAACCGGAATTCCCGAAAGCGCAGTCAGAATGGCAATAGTTGATTCCCATGGGCGTTCAAAATACGCCAGTACTAAAATCGCCAAACTAACGATGATAAAAAACACATGGGCCACCGGATAACCGGGAAGCTTCAACCTGCTCTTTCCGGCAATCCGCAATTTAAAAACGCCCAACACAGCCAAAATTGGAAAAATACCGAGCGCAAACCCCATGTAAGCCAGAATCTGTTCGAAGGTACCGGAAAGCACCAGTACAATGGCAATAGCGCTTTGCAACAACAACGCGTTGGAAGGTACTTTGAAGCGGGGATGAACGGCCGAAACCCACTTAAAAAAATAGCCGTCGCGCGCCATGGAATAATAAACGCGGGGTCCCAGGATAATATAAGCGCTGAGCGAAGAAAAAAGGGCAAACGAAATAAGCATGGAAATAACCGTTTCGGCAATTCCCCCGAATGCAAAACCAGCTGCCACAGCTCCTATTTCCGGTTCTCCTGCCATTTGCCCGGGCGGGATGGCATACACAAAGAACAGGTTCAGCAGCAGATACAAAAGCATGACAACGCCTGTGGAAATAAGTAACGAACGGGGAATTACCCGAACTGGATTTTTTATTTCAGAACCAATGTAGGTTGCCGAATTCCAACCGCTGTATGCAAACATGATGAACATAAGCGACAGCCCCATAGATTTCCACCCCGAAAAATTGAAAGAAAAAGGTTCTCTTTCCGGCGACGAAGCCTGTAAATGATCCAGACTTCCATTTCCCCAGCTGAATCCGGCAATAATCAGCCCAACAATCAATACTATTTTCAGCATAGTGAGCCCGCTTTGTACCCGGGCGCCCAATATCACACCGCGGGCGTGCAGCAAAGAAAACGCAAGGATAACCAGGATGGCCAGTAACCTGCTGAATAATTCCGGATGTACAATCTCGTCAAACAAAAACCACGACTGAAACCCCGGAAATGCCCAAATAAAATATTTACTGAACCCGATAGCAGAAGCAGCAATGGGCGCAGAAAAACCAACAATGAGCGAAAGCCAGCCACTTAAAAAACCCAGCATCGGGTGAAATAATTTTGAGATGAACGTGTATTCGCCGCCTGCCTCCGGGAATGCCGCCCCCAGTTCTCCGAAAGCCAGGGCCCCGCAAAGGGCAATTAAGCCACCCACAAGCCAAAGTCCTAACGTTAGTAACGGATGGCCAAGAAAATTCATCAGGTACCCTGTGGTGGTAAAGATTCCTGCCCCAATAATGTTGGCAACAACAATATTGGTTACCGGAAAAAGCCCCAGCTTTCGTTCCAGATGACTACCGGACGAATTCAATTTGTTTCTGGTTTTTCAGCTTTCTTGTAGCTAATAGAAATACCCGAACGGCTATTTCGGACATAAGAAGTTTTGTAATAATCAAGACTTTCGATATACTCCACAAACTCGCGGATTCCGGAAATTCGCATGGAGGTGTTATGCGCGGTAAAGCAGCCCCCCACTTTCAGCTTTGGGTCCATGGTAACAAAATAATTTTTGTACCAGTATTTATCCGCGTCGCTAAAAACAAAATCATACTTGCCGGGCAGGCTGGGAACCAGATCGTGCGCATCGGCCAACCTTGCATCAATAAATTTATCTACTCCCGCTTTTTTAAAGTTCGCCTTGGCCTCCAACCAGCGTTTCTTGTCAATTTCAATGGTAATCAGTTTCCCGCCGGTTTTGCTCAGCGCCCATGCAATCCATATTGCAGAATGCCCTGTGGAAGTTCCTATTTCCACCGCTTTGGTGTAATTATTCTCCACAATAATGTCGTAAAGGGTTTTACCGTCTGAGATAGGCACATTCATATCGCGCCAGTTATTTACATTTTCCTCGAGAAATGTTTTTACTTTCCGGTCGAGATTGGTTTTTATCTCAGGATATTGCGCTTTGGCAAAGAATACTCCAAAAATCAGTACTGCAACGGCCACATATTTCAATTTCATGGGAACCTTATTTTGTTGTACGTCTTAAAGATAAAAAAAATGGACTAACTCCCCTGACTTTTTAAGTCATCTTCTTTTACATTTTCACTTTGAGCGAGCACGGGCTCATTGTCTTTAAAATGAAAATAAGCGTCGAGAAAAACAGGAATACTTTGCGAAGCGACACTGTTTGGCGAATTGCTAAGGTAAACAATTCCGATATGTTCCTGACTACACAGTGCAATTTCCGCCTTGTAACCATTCACATACCCACCATGGTAAGCCACATGCCTTCCTTTGTAATCGACCGTCCGCCAACCGATAGCGTATCTTTTCGATTTTGCCTTGTTCCAATACCGAAAATATCCCCGGTGCAGATGTGAATTCACCTGAGGGGTAAAAACCGTTTCCATGATGTGGCTCTGGAGCAATGGGTTTTCCTCATCCAGCAATGCCAGAAGAAACTGTGATAAATCAGAAATACTTGCATTAACCCCGGCAGCCGGGGCTGTTGAATAGTATCTGTCGTTCAGGGGAAGTGCCCGGTAACGGCCATTTCCACCCGAATGGGGAAAGGCTTTGTTTGGATTATCCCGGAAACTTTCAAAATCAGCCGAAGCATCATTCATTCCCAAAGGCCCAAACAGTTTCTCTTTTATCAGTTCGCTATAACTTTTGGATGTTTTTACCGACAAAATGGTATCCAAAAGACTGAACATTACGTTCTGGTATCCATACAATTCACCCGGAGGGGCCGAAATATCAACGTATTTCAGTCGTTCCACGATGTTACTTAAAGGAACATAACCTTCTACAAGATCGTCATACGCATGGGGAACAAGTCCTGTGGTGTGGCTTAATAAATGACGGATAGACAACTGCCGCGTACTTGCCGGCAGGCTGAGACAAAAACCCGGAATGGATGCTGCTACTTTTTCATCAAAATCGATAATTTCTTCCTGTGCCAAAAGACCGGCCAGTACTCCGGTAACCGGCTTGGAAACAGATGCAAGCCTGAAAATGGTATGTTCATCAATTGAATCCGAACTCCCTATTTTTTGAGTTCCGAAACACTTCATAAAAGCCACCTGGTCTTTATAAAGAATGGCCACCGCAGCGCCAACAGTTCCTGAAGAGGTTACTTCTCCGGTGAGCCACTGCTCATACTCCCGGAAAATATCCTGCATCTCAGCCAACTCCAGTTCAGACTGGGATGGACGGAGGTTTTCTAATTCAATGAAACTATCGGGGGAAGAAGAAATAGGCTGATTTGTAGTAGTCAGCAATAACAAAAACAATAAAGCCAGTACGGTAAAAAATCTCTGTCCCTTCATTCAGTCTCAGTCTTTATCAGGAAAAGCAAAAGTGCCTTTTCGTTTTATAATTGCCGAAATTAAAAAAATCAGGAAAAAATTCAATACCATTAAGGATTTTATTTTTAACACGTCTCATGTTAATAAAGTCAAACCCGAAAATAATCCCGAACATCTGCCGGAATTACATTTATACTGAAATCCTCCCTGGCCTTTCAGTATGAAGGACAAGTTTACCCGAAAATATTAAACATTCCGGAGGAATGCATCAACTCCCCGGGCGGCCACCTTACCAGCCTCAATAGCATGAACAACAAGGCTTGCTCCCTTTTCCGCATCTCCGGCTGCAAATATTCCTTCTACTGTAGTTTGTTTTTGCTCATCTACTTTCACATTTCCACGGGCATCATATTCCACGCCCAAAGCATCGAGCAAACCATTATGAACAGGCTGGGTAAAACCCATAGAGAGCAAAACCAATTCGGCATCGATAAGTTCCGAAGTTCCTTCAACTTCATTCATTACCCAACGGCCATTGTCATCTTTAGACCATTCAACCTGAATTATTTCAACCTGTTTCAGCTTACCTTCTTCGCCAATAAACCTCTTGGTAGAAAGGCTCCATCTGCGCTCGCAACCTTCTTCGTGTGAACTTGACGTACGCAAAGTATTTGGCCAGTATGGCCATGGATTGTTTCCTTCCCTTTTTTCCGGAGGCTTCGGCAGAATTTCAATTTGGGTAACCGATTTTGCCTGCTGGCGGTTGGACGTTCCCACACAGTCGGAACCTGTATCTCCGCCGCCAATTACAAGTACATTTTTATCTTTGGCATGAATCCTGTTTTTAGTGGTAATCTTTTTACCTGCCACCAATTTATTTTGCTGGGTAAGAAAATCCATAGCAAAATGTACTCCGTCGAGGTCGCGTCCCTCCACAGGCAGGTCGCGGGGTTGTTCCGCTCCAACAGCCAACAATACCGCATCAAATTCCTGGAGCAGATCCTCTTTCGAAATATCAACTCCCACAGTCACGTTCGTTTTAAAATTCATTCCCTCATCAACGAAAATTTCCAACCTGCGGTCGATAACCCGTTTGTTGAGTTTAAAATCAGGAATGCCATAACGAAGCAACCCTCCAATCGCATCGTTTTTTTCAAAAACAGTGACAGTATGGCCGGCCCTGTTGAGCAAGTCGGCAGCCGACAAACCAGCCGGTCCGGACCCGATAACGGCCACTTTTTTACCCGTACGAACTTTGGGAGGATTGGCTTTAATAATACCCGCCTCAAAAGCCTGCTCTACCGTAGCACATTCATTTTCACGAATGGTAACGGGCTCCTCATCAATAGCCAGCACACACGATTTCTCGCAGGGTGCGGGGCAAACCCTCCCGGTAATTTCCGGAAAACTGTTTGTGGAGTGTAATATGTAATATGCTTCTTCCTTATTTCCACGGTAAAGCGCATCCTGCCATTCCGGAATTTTACTGCCCACGGGGCAGCCCCAATGGCAAAACGGAATGCCGCAATCCATACACCGGGAAGCCTGTAGCCTCCTGTCATTTTCATTTAGTGTCTGTTCCACTTCTCCGTAATCGTATATTCTCTCTTTGGCAGGACGATAACCTGCCACCTGGCGTGGAACTTTCATAAAACCTTTTGGATCTCCCATATCTGTAGTGTCCTTTTTTCTGTGTTATTAAAATCGAAAATATGTCTATTCGTGACGTGACGGATCGTCTTCGGTCAACTGCAACTTTTTCTGCAATTCCTGAATCTTTTGCTCTTCCAGTACTTTCTTGTACTCGAACGGAATAACCTTCACAAACTTCGGAAGGTATTCTTCCCAATTAGTCAGGATTTTTGCAGCCAGGTTACTTTGTGTGTACAGCAAATGATCATTAATCAATTTTTGCAACTCTATAACGTCAGATTTATCTTCTACTGGCAATAAATCCACTAACCCCTTGTTACAGAAATAATCGAAATTACCGTTTGTGTCTAGCACATAGGCAATCCCGCCGCTCATACCGGCCGCGAAGTTTTTTCCTGTTTGACCAAGCACAACTACCCGGCCACCGGTCATATACTCACAGCAATGGTCTCCGGCACCTTCCACCACGGCATGTACCCCTGAGTTCCTTACGCAAAACCGTTCTCCTGCTACCCCTCTGATGTATGCCTCGCCTCTGGTGGCACCATAAAAAGAGGTATTTCCGATAATAATATTTTCTTCCGGTTTAAAGGTACTCCCAACAGGAGGAACTACAACAATTTTTCCACCTGAAAGTCCTTTACCGATATAATCGTTTGCATCTCCTTCGAGCCTGAAGGTAACCCCTTTTACCAGGAACGCACCAAAACTTTGTCCGGCTGTTCCGTGAAATGTACAGTTTATGGTATCGGGGGGAAGCCCCTCTTCGCCGTACCGTTTGGAAATTTCGCCCGAAAGCATCGCTCCGGTCGTACGATCCACGTTAATAATTGAGTGTGAAATCCACACTTTTTCTGCGCCCCTGATGGCTTTCCGGGCATCCCTGATTAAGTCGAGATCGAGGTGCCCCTTATTTTGACGGGTATTAGGATGCGTATTCCGAATAGCCACATTCTTTGCTTCTTTGGGCATGTAAAGAAGTCTGGAAAAATCGATTCCCTTCATTTTCCAGTTGGAAATCTCTTTATTCACTTCCAGCAAATCTGTCCGCCCAACAATGTCATCGAATTTCGTAAATCCCATTTCGGCAAGGTGCTCACGAATCTCGCGGGCCACAAACCTGAAATAATTTATCGTATATTCTGATTTTCCAATAAATCTTTTTCGCAACTCTTCGTCTTGTGTGGCAATCCCTGTAGGACAAGTATTCATATGACACTTACGCATCATAACGCAGCCCAGAACGATAAGCGGCGCTGTGGAAAAGCCAAACTCTTCTGCCCCGAGGCATGCCATGGTAACAACATCCCGACCGGTTTTCAACTGTCCGTCGACCTGAAGTTTAACCCTTCCCCGCAGGTTATTCAGTACCAGTGTTTGTTGTGTTTCGGCAATACCAAGCTCAACCGGCAATCCGGCATGTTTGATGGAACTGGCAGGACTTGCTCCTGTTCCTCCCTCGGTACCGGCAATCACAATTACGTCTGAAAAAGCCTTTGAAACACCCGCGGCAATAGTACCTACGCCATCTTCCGAAACCAGTTTTACCGAAACCCTCGCAGTGGGATTGGTAATTTTCAGGTCATAAATCAACTGCGCCAAATCTTCAATGGAATAAATATCATGGTGCGGAGGCGGCGAAATCAAAGTAATTCCGGGGGTGGAGTTCCGGGTTTTGGCAATAATTTTATTCACCTTGTAGCCTGGCAACTGTCCCCCTTCGCCCGGCTTGGCGCCCTGGGCAATTTTTATCTGAAGCTCGTCGGCATTTACCAGGTAATTATTTGTAACCCCAAAGCGTCCCGATGCCACTTGTTTTATTTTGCTGTTGCGGTCGGTCCCGAAGCGTGCAGGATCTTCCCCGCCTTCACCGGTATTGCTCCTTCCTCCAATGGTATTCATAGTGACAGCCAGCGCCTGGTGGGTCTCAATACTGATGGATCCGTACGACATAGCGCCCGTAACAAAACGCTTCATGATTTCTTCTTCCGGCTCCACCTGATCCAACGGAATCGGGTTACGCTTGAATTTAAAACACCCGCGCACAAAAGCCGGTTTCCTGTTCTGTTGATCGACCAACGAACTAAATTCTTTAAACTTAGCATAGTCGTTTGTCCGGGTAGCCCACTGAAGCAATCCGATTGATTCCGGATTCCAGGCGTGGTGTTGCCCGTTTTTTCTCCAGGCATACGTTCCATCACTTTCCAAACGGAAAGGTTCAGGAGTAGCATCCTCTTCAAATGCTTTTTGATGGAACATCGTAGCTTCGGTACAAATCTCTTCCAGACCCACTCCTCCAATCTTCGCAGCCGTTCCGGTAAAGTACTTATCTACAACATCTTTACTGATACCTACCGATTCAAAAATTTGGGCTCCGTGATAACTACGCAAGGTGGAAATCCCCATTTTCGAAAAGACTTTAAGTAGCCCTTTATCAATGGCCTTGATATAATTTTTCCGTGCTTCTTTATATTCCAGGTCTATTTTCCCTTCTTTTACCAAATGGTCGATAGCGGCAAAAGCGAGGTATGGATTGATTACACTTGCCCCGTAACCAATAAGCAAAGCAAAATGGTGCACCTCACGGGCTTCTCCGGTTTCCACAATAATACCCACCTGCATCCTCTTTTGTTTTTTAATAAGGTGGTGGTGTACTGCTGCAACTGCAAGCAGTGAAGGGATAGCCGCTTCTTCTTTGCCGATATTCCTGTCGCTCAGAATTATATAATTCTTCTTACTGTCCACTGCTTTTTCAGCATCAGTCAACATTTTTTCAATGGCCTCCTCAAACCCTTTCACTCCTTTGTTCACCGAAAAAACCATTGGGATTACCTTGTGAGAAAACATCTCATCTTTCAGGTCTTTTATTTTTCCCAAATCAGTGTTGGTTAAAATGGGCTCCGGGAACTTGATAAGCTTACAGTGTTCCGGTGTCTCCATAAGAATATTGGAATGGAAAGAACCGATATAGTTTGCCAACGACATTACCAGCCCTTCCCGGATGGGGTCGATCGCCGGATTGGTAACCTGTGCGAACATTTGTTTAAAGTACTCAAACAATCGCCGCGGCTTATCTGAAAAAACAGCCAGGGGAACATCGTTACCCATTGAGCTGGTAGGCTCAGCGCCGTTTTCGCTCATGGGTTTTATCAGTTCGTATAAATCCTCTTTCGTGTATCCGAAGGCTTTAGTATATGTATCAAAGTTTTCAATGGTTGACGGCACACGATGTTTCACCTTAATATCGTCCATCATCAGGCGATTTTCCTTGAGCCACATTTGATAAGGATTTCGGTGGCTCAACTGGTCTTTCACCTCTTCATCAGGAATAATAATACCCAATTGGGTATCTACCAACAAAATTTTTCCTGGTCGTAGCCGGCCTTTGGCTTTTATCTCCTCCGGCCTGAATGTTTGCACTCCCACCTCAGACCCCATTATTATAAGATCATTTTTGGTAATAACGTACCGCGAAGGCCGCAGCCCGTTCCGGTCGAGGGTGCCGCCAATGTACCGCCCGTCGGAAAATACCATAGAAGCGGGGCCGTCCCACGGCTCCATAATAGTGGAGTGGTACTCATAAAATGCTTTCAGACTGTCGGGTATCGGATTCTTTTCATTAAATGATTCCGGAATCATCATACACAGTGAATGGGGCAGAGAGCGCCCTGTCATGTGCAGAAACTCGAGCACGTTATCAAACGAAGCCGAATCGGATTTACCGGGTTCTATAACCGGCAGCAACTTTTTAAGGTCATCGCCATACACTTCTGATTTCAATAGTGCCTCGCGGGCCTTCATCCACAGGCGATTTCCTTTTATCGTATTTATTTCGCCATTGTGGGCCACAATCCGGAAAGGTTGTGCCAAATCCCAGGTTGGAAAGGTATTGGTACTAAACCGTGAATGAACCAGTGCAATGGCGCTTTTGAGCTTTTCATTCTTTAAATCAAGAAAATAATCACGCAATTGAACGGGGGTCAGCATCCCTTTGTAAACAATTATTTTCGCTGAAAGGCTGGGTTGATAAAAGCTTTCTTTATATTTCAGCTTCGATTCCCTGATTTCCCGTTCAGCCAGTTTACGCACCACGTATAATTTACGTTCCAGTGCATCTTTTTCAAGGTTGGCTTTTACAAAAACCTGTTTAATTGTCGGTTCCGTAACTTTGGCAATTTCGCCAGGCGCTGAATGGTCTACCGGCACATCACGGAAACCGACCAGCGTCAGCCCCTCCGCTTCAATATGTTTGGTTAGCACTTCAACACATAAACCAGCCTCCCTTTCATCTTTAGGAAGAAAAACCAGTCCGGTCCCGTATTTTCCCGGTTCGCCAACATTAAAATTCAATACTTCTGTAATAAACTCATGCGGGATTTGCATCAACATTCCCGCTCCGTCGCCGGTGGAGTTGTCGGCACTTATGGCCCCCCGATGGTCCATATTCATCAGAACCTCCAATCCCCTCCTGACAATATCGTGCGATGGCTTACCTTTTATGTGGGCAACAAATCCAATTCCACAACTATCTTTTTCATTATCAGGACTATAATAGCCCTGAGCTTCAGGTAATCTCATTCGTGTCATATTCAAATCCATATTTTATTTCTCAATTTTATCAAAAGCAATGATTTCGGTCGTTTTAATGTTAAACTGAAAGCAAAGTCATACATTTTCTAACGAAATGAAATCAAAAATAATTAAAAGAGAGAAAAATTTCCCTGGATGCTCTAAAAAAATGTGTTAAATAACATACAATTAACCTTCCTTTTCCGTAGAAAAATGCTTATTGCAACAAAGCAGAAACCGCTTTCTCAATGGCCTCAAACCCAAAATTATCCACAATCTGAGATTTCTTGCGGGCAATTTCTTCGAGGCATAAATTACCGATACTTCCCTCGTGAGTGTGGGTTATCGCTTTTTCCGGTTTAAATTCACCTTTCTCAATTTGCTCGGCCACCTGCCGGTAGGCTTCTCTAAAAGGAACCCCCTTCAGTACCAGTTTGTTCACTGCCTCGACACTGAAGAGGTAGTCGTATCTCGGATCGTCGAGAATATGTTCGTTTACAACCAGCTTTTCCAAGGCCAGAGAAGCAATGGAAATACAATCGTGCAGTTCCGAAAACAAGGGGAGAAAAATTTCTTTTACAATTTGTAAATCGCGGAAATAGCCACTTGGCAGGTTATTCACCGTAAGCGCTATCTGCTGCGGAATACCCTGTATTTTGTTACACTTGCCGCGGATGAGTTCAAATACATCCGGATTCTTTTTGTGCGGCATAATACTTGACCCAGTGGTAAATTCAGGCGGAAGAGAAACAAAATTGAAATTCTGGCTGGTAAACAGGCACACATCGTAAGCCAGTTTAGAAAGTGTGGAAGCCAGGTTGGCCATTGCAAATGAAACAATTTTCTCCACCTTTCCGCGCCCCATTTGGGCATATACTACATTATAATTCATATTATTAAATCCGAGCAAGTCTGTAGTCATTTGCCGGTTTAACGGGAAAGACGAACCATAGCCGGCAGCCGATCCCAGTGGATTCTGGTTGGTAATCCTAAAAGCGGAAAGGAGCAACTCCAAATCGTCGGAGAGGCTTTCTGCATAGGCGCCAAACCACAAGCCAAAGGACGAGGGCATAGCTACCTGAAGGTGGGTGTAGCCAGGAATCAGTACCTCTTTGTGCTGTTCGCTCCGGGCCAGCAAAATATCAATCAACTGGCCCGCAGCAGTCACAATTTCACGAATACCCGAGCGGGTAAATAGTTTCAGGTCGAGCAACACCTGATCGTTTCGTGAACGTCCGCTGTGAATCTTTTTACCTAAATCACCCAATTCCTGGGTTAAAAGAAACTCCACCTGTGAATGCACATCTTCCACTCCCTCTTCAATTTTAAAATCCCCGTCGAGAGCATGCTGGTAAAGCTTTTTCAGGGAATCCAGCAAAACAGGCAACTCATCTTTTTCAATCAAACCGACTGATTCGAGCATGGTTACATGGGCCATAGAACCCAAAACATCAAAAGGCGCAAGAAGAATATCCAGTTCACGATCTTTTCCTACAGTAAATTTTTCAATGGCTTCATTAACAGTTGTACCTTTTTCCCAGAGCTTCATTTTTTAGAATTGAAATTTGAACAAAGATATGGATTTTGACTTGAAACAATTTGCCGTTCCCCATTTTATAATTTCTGAAAAAATTGCCACTTTTGCCCAGACTTTGCATGCAAAGGCACTACTTACATTTTATTACATGTTCGAAAACAAAACGATCCGTATTATATTCGTTGCTGTAATAGCACTGGGACTAGCCTCCTATTTTTCCGGTCTTTCCATCGACGTAACCCGCGATGCCGGGAAATATGCCACTGTTTCAAAAGAGATGCTTCAAAACGGGCATTTTATCAACCTGAAAATCCATGGCGAGCCCTACGATCAAAAGCCGCCCTTGTTGTTTTGGCTGGGAGCGCTGGGTTTTGCCATCGGAGACATTTCCAATTTTTGGTTCAAGTTCCCGGTTTTATTACTCGTCTTTTTTGGGTTCTATTCTGCTTACGGATTGGGAAAAAGCCTGTATAACCGGCGTGTCGGATTTCTGACGGCATTACTGTTGTCCTTCTCTCTTATCTACTCGCTTTACAGCATGGACATACACACCGACACCCCCCTCCAGGCGTTTGTAACTTTTGCGCTCTGGCAGCTTTCGGAGTTTATTCAAACGAAAAAAAACAAACACTGGATTTTAGGCTTCATTGGCATTGGCATGGCCATGCTTTGCAAGGGCCCCATTGGCGCTATAATTCCTGCCTTTGCTGTTGTGGGGCACCTGCTGTTAAAAAAAGACTTCAGGGCGTTTGCCGACTACCGCTGGTACCTCGGCATCCTCCTCTCATTTATTATTGTTAGTCCGGCCCTGATTGGATTGGCCAACCAGTTTGGATGGGACGGCATTGTCTTCTTCTTCTGGGAAAACAATGTAGGCAGACTCGCGGGTACTTATGTAAAGCCCAACAGCGACCCGGCTTTCTATGTTCACAATCTGCTGTTTCTTTTCCTGCCCTGGAGCCTGCTGTTTTTTGCCGCCACTTTTATGGAGTTCAAATCACTTTTTATAAGCCGGTTTAAGGCGTCAGAATATTTTACTTTTACAGGCATCTGGATTTTCTTTATTATCCTGAGTGCATCCCGCAGTCAGTTACCCAACTACATTTTGAGCATTGTTCCGCTTATCGGGGTACTCACCGCCAAATGGATTGACATTGCTTTAATCCGGAAGTCGCAATTGCTGAAAATCTTCCGGCCGACACAAACCGTAGTTGTTGTATTGCTCTGGCTTGCGATCGGTGTCATCTCTTTTTACCTCTTCCCTTTCCCTCAATGGCAAACGTTGCTGATTGCTGCAACCGGGCTGGCAGCAACCCTGTATATTTTTATCCAATGCAAAACTTCCATTACCCGTTTTATTCTGCCTTCCGTTATAGGATTTGCCTGTTTGGCTTACCTCCTGAATGCTGATATTTTCCCATATATTTTCAGCTACCAGGCGCCCCCTAAAGCCGCCCGCTATTTTAACGAGAATGCAGCGCCGGGCGAAAAACTTTACAATTTTCATTACCCGCAGTACGAACTGTTTTTTTACAGTGAACCACAGGCCAGTCAAATCTCTTCTGAAGAAGAGCTGACCGCTGTTGCGGGAAAAGATGGCCATTGGATTTTTACAGATGCCCAGGGGTTTGATACGCTTGAAAAATTAAACGCAGAAGCAGATACCATTATACAATATCGCCACCTTTACCTCAACAGGGGAGGTCGGTTTATTCATCCCAAAACCCGGGAACAAGTGCTGCAACCGATGTACCTCATAAAGTACTAAACCATGTCCAACCGGTCAAAATACACCTGGCTATTTGTTCCGCTGCTGTTTTTACTTTATTCGGCACCCAGCGCCCTGGATTATGTTTTCCATTTTCCGGATGAAAAATACTATACCGACGCCGTGCTGCAAATGATGGATAAAGAGGATTACTTTACTCCTTACAAAGCTGATGGCTCCCACCGCTTCCTGAAACCTATCGCTACTTACTGGGTACTGATGGGAAGCTACAAGGTACTGGGAGTAAGCAAATTTTCATCGCGACTACTATTTTGGCTGGCCGGCGCGTTGCTGGTTATGGTCGTTTACTTCATGACAAAATCACTTACCAAAGAAAGGAAAACCGCCTTCCTGGCGGCCTTCATTACCGCTGCAAACCCGCTTGTACTTATGAGCGCCAGCCGCTCCATTCCGGACATTCTCCTTGTATTGTTCCTCACGATTAGCGTGTGGGGATTCCTGGAAATTATGACCGCAGAGAATCCTTCATCCAAATACTATTGGATGGCTTACCTCGGCGCTGCGCTGGCTTTTGAAACCAAGGGGCTCCCCGCAGTGGCCTTTACCGGGATCAGCTTTTTATACCTGCTTTTCAACCCATGGCAACAAAAAAAAATCGGCAAACTCATCCACCCCGCATCTGTTATTGTAGCGCTGATGGTAGCCGTGAGCTGGTTTGTTTTCATGTATATAGAACACGGTTCGCATTTTTTCGCCTCTTTTTTTGCCGATCAGATAGGCTACCGGGTATCGTCAAAAACAGTACAGGTAATTACCAACACATCACTGGGTGTGCTTAACCTGATAGCATTTACCATCCCCTGGATAATTATAGCCTTTTTAAACTTCGCCAAACTAAAATTATTTATTTCAGGGGCCAATCCGAAAACAAAAGCTATCCTGGGATTGATTGCCCTGTGGATCATAATGGTCATTGTTATGTCCGGCGCAGTTTTTAAATTTTATGACCGTTACCTGCTGCCGGTTATTCCGTTGTTTTCGTTATTTTTTGCACTGGTTCTCACCCATACCGAAACCCGTTTTAAAAAGCCGATATTAAACCTCTTTCTTGGATTGACCCTGTTCCTGCTCCTTATTAATATATTGTATGCCCTGTTTATTTTACCCGATAAAATTTTGATTTCAGGCACAGCCACAGGCGCAGTATTTTTTCTCCTTTTGGCGGCAGGCAAGTTTAAAACGGTATCTGTTGAAGTTATTTTGGCAAACACCATTCTACTCCTTTGGTTTAATGTACATCTATTATTGTACCCCCTGTTAATGCCCAATCCCGGAGAACAACTGGTAGAAGCTATCCGAGAAAAACAAATAACCGGAAACGAGACCATTTATGTTTACGGAAATATTCGCACAGCATCAAACATTCGTATCCACAGCCACCACAAACTTGATGTGGTGAGTATGGATACCATTTTCACCCTCCCTGCCGAAAAAGAGGATATACTGGTTTTCAGCAAAAAAGAAGAACCATTTCTTAATTTAAAAGATTACCGGGTTACAAAAGGATCGGAAGAATGGAAACGGGTACCCCAGGAAAAATTTCCCGGTTTTTTACAACCCGTCATTCAGAAGGTAAAAGAAAGCGGGACAGTCTATTATATTGCAACACCTAAATAAAATGCGATGAAAAACCTGCAAAAAAAACATTATTACCTCATCGGAGCCTGGTTCATTGCCAACCTGTTGCAATCCATTTTCACTGGCCTCCATTCCGACGAATCGTATTACTGGATGTATTCTGAAAACCTGGCCTGGGGGTATTTCGACCACCCGCCAATGGCAGCGCTTTTTATCCACCTCGGGCACCTGATATTCCCGGGCGAGCTGGGAGTCAGGCTTTTCCCTATCCTCCTCTCCACCATAACTTTCGCCCTCATTCTAAATGAGCTGAATGAAAAAGAGGACCTGCTTTTCCTCTCCGTCTTTATCCTTTCTTTTCCACTCGTTCACACCCACATTGCGGGTTTTCTTGCCATTCCGGATGTTCCGCTGCTTTTTTTCACGCTGCTGTTCCTCATACTTTACCGGAAATTCTTACAACAGCCCGGAACAAGACTTTCCATTTTGCTGGCTGTTGTTATTGCAGCTTTGATTTACAGCAAATACCACGCATTCCTTGTAGTCGGTTTTACGGTACTCTCGAACCTAAAACTGTTTCGTAACAAATATTTCTGGCTAACAGTAAGCCTTTCCATCTTATTGCTAATGCCCCACGCATGGTGGCAAATTGAAAATGGCTTTCCTACATTTAAATACCACCTGATTGAACGCGCCAAACCTTTCCGACTGAAATACATTACCGACAACCTGCTAAACCAGTTACTCATGGCCGGCCACATCACCGGCATTTTGGTATTTTGGAAACTTTCCCGCTTCAAAATAAAAAATGATTTTGATCGGGCACTGGTTTTCAATATTCTGGGTTTTTACATTGCCCTTTTTTTACTGAGTTTTAAAAACCGCATAGAAGCCCATTGGGCCGCCGCGGTCATTCCTATGCTCATGCTGGTAACCTACCCGCTCATTAAAACGGATGTAAAAATTAAGCGCTGGTTCAAACGGCTGGCGCTCCCTGTAATTGTTTTAATGCTTTTGTACAGGGTTTACCTGGCGCTGGACGTCATTCCGAATGTAGGCTACACCAAAATTACATTCTACAACCGCGAAGCCCATGCCCTGGAAATAAAAGAGATGGCACAGGGGAAAAAGGTTGGGTTTTTCGACAACTATGCCGCTGCAAGTAACTATATTTTTTACACGGGCGACTCAGCAGTACTCCTGTCAACCCCCGCATACCGTTTCTGTCAATATGATTTATGGGACGATGAAAAATATGCTGAAGGAGAAACGGTTTTTGCCATCCAGTCAAAACACTTGAACCCGCCAAACCTTACCCGTATGGCCACCGGACAGATGAAAGGTTTTATTGAGATTGAAAAATTTCAATCGCTGAAAGGGGTTGGCATTACTCCCCAAATAAAACACTCCAACGGAGAATACCAGTTCGAGATTACCCTACAGAATACCAACAAACGAACGGTTTATACAGAACATGTTTCCAAACCGGTTTTATGCCTAATGCAAAACCAGGAAGAAATAGCATCGGTGCCATTGTCTGATTCTTCTGCCAGCCATCAAATTGCAGCCAATGGCAAAGCCACCCTCCGGATTACCCTCCCTGAAAACAAATTAAACAGGAATTACCCCATTACATTTTACACCCGCACGAAAGAAAATATCCGGGGAGAAATCGTTTCCCTAAACTTAAAATAACAACTCTTCACACATATTACTTACCCCATTTGATATTGTCAAAAACCCGGACAATAGCCATATATATTCGGCAATAAAATATAACACACCGGTAAAATATGATATTTCCGTAAAGCATGCTGCACACCTCCACCACTTTTTCTATCATTATAAATATTTGAAACGATAATCTTAAAAACATTATCTTTTTTCTTTTATAACAAATCTTTTTGTTTCTTTTTTCTTGAAAAGATAGCCAAACATTAAAAATTTGTTAACTCACCAATTCATGTTATTTAAAAATAGGGGTATCATCAAAAAACATATCATTTTTGAAAAATAAAAACAAAAAATATAGGGGTCTAATTCGAAAACAAAACAAAATATTAAAAACAAAACATCATTTCAAAGGGGGTCAAAATAAAAATTAATAAAAAAAGAATGTTCAACTTTTAAAAATTTAAATTATGGAAAAGAATCTGATCAGAATGGCCGGTATTTTAATTTTTATGTCATTCATGCCGAATACAAAAGCACAGGAATGGAGCACAGGCCTAGACATTTACAGCAATTACATATGGAGGGGGACCAAGTTTGGTTCGGGGCCAGCATTCCAGCCCTCGGTTGAATTCAGCACAGGTGGTTTTTCCATTGGCGCCTGGGGATCTTACAGCGCTTCTACCGAAGAGGCGGCAGAAGCCGACCTGTACGCCAGCTACGGGATTGACCTGGGCGAGAATGCTTCGCTCGGACTTACCCTTACCGATTACTATTTCCCCGGAACGAAATGGTTTGATGGCCTGTCACACTACATTGAGCCAATGATCACCCTTGGACTTGGAGCTTTTTCTCTAACAGGAGCCTACATGATGAACGACGATGAAGGGGACATTTACCTTGAAGCAGGTCTTTCGGCTGGCCCGGTTGATCTGTTTCTGGGAGGTGGCGACGGAGCATATACTGTCGATGGAGATTTTAACATCTGCAATATTGGCATTAGCACTTCAAAGGAAGTTCAGGTGACCGAGTCTTTTTCGCTTCCGGTATCGGGGGCAGTCATCCTGAACCCTTCTTCCGAACAATTTTACGTTGTGGTAGGAATTTCATTGTAAAAATTAAAAGATAAAAAAAATGAAAAAAGTTGAAGCAATTATACGCAAAACCAAATTTGAAGAGGTAAAAGAAGCCCTTCATGATGCGGGGATCGAATTCTTTTCTTTCTGGGATGTAAGAGGAGTAGGATTAGCCCGCGAAGGTCGTATTTACCGGGGCATTGTTTACGACACCAGCACCATCGAACGAACGAAACTATCCATTATCGTAAGAGACAAAAACATTGAAAAAACGGTACAGGCTATTCTCGCCTCAGCAAGGACCGGCGAGATAGGGGACGGAAAAATTTTCGTCATCCCGATTGAAGAATCGTATCGTATCCGGACCGGAGAAAAGGGAGACGAATCACTTTTCATTAAAGGGAAAGAAGTATAAAAAAACGCAAAAACAAGAAGTATTATGGAAGAATTATCTATATCAATCAACAATGTATGGGTTTTGGTCGCAACATTTTTAGTTATGTTCATGCAACCCGGATTTGCCATGGTCGAAGCAGGTTTTACACGCCAAAAGAATACAGCAAATATCCTTACCAAAAACCTGATGGATTTTGCCATTGGCTCCATCCTCTTTTGGTTCATCGGATACACCATTATGTATGGAGAATCAATCGGCGGACTGATAGGAATGCCAAGCCTTTTCATTAACGACAACGGCATTGGCGACTATGCCAACAAAACCGACCTGATGTTTCAAACGGTTTTTGCAGCCACAGCCGCTACCATTGTTTCGGGAGCGGTAGCCGAACGAACCAAATTCAATGCCTACCTTATTTTTACAGTCGTGATAACCGTACTCATTTATCCCATCTCCGGTCACTGGAAATGGGGCGGTGGCTGGCTCGATCAGCTTGGCTTTCTGGACTTTGCCGGCTCCACACTGGTACATTCCGTGGGCGCCTGGGTAGGTTTAGCCGGTGCCATTGTACTGGGACCACGTGTAGGGAAATATATAAACGGTAAAGCAAAAGCCATTCCCGGGCACAACCTCACATTTGGCGCACTGGGTGTTTTTATCCTCTGGTTCGGATGGTTTGGGTTCAATCCCGGTTCGCAATTGGGAGCTGCGGGCAACGAAAATACGCTGGCAATAGCCCACATCGCCCTCACAACAAACCTCGCCGCTGCCGGCGGTGCCATAGCAGCTCTGTTAACATCCTGGATGCGCTACAAACGCCCGGCATTATCGTTGGCGCTGAACGGTGCACTGGCAGGACTTGTGGCCATAACTGCCGGCTGTAATATCGTTAGCCCCGGAGGAGCGTTAATTATCGGATTACTGGCTGGTATCATTCTGGTATTCAGCGTTGAAATTATTGACCAGAAGTTGCGCGTGGACGATCCGGTAGGCGCCATTTCCGTACACGGTGTAAACGGGGCCTTCGGAACTCTTGCTGTAGGCCTGTTTGCCACCGACGGAGGCCTGTTCTATGGCGGTGGCGCACAACTACTTATTTCACAAATCATTGGAGTAGCCGCGGTTTTTGTTTGGGCATTTGGGACAGGACTCATCCTGTTCAAAACAATTAAGGCAACCATTGGATTACGAGTCTCCAAGCGAATAGAAGAAGAAGGTCTTGATGTTTATGAACACGGAGAAAGCGCCTATAACTAACATCTTATTTTTGGCTTTTAGTCTGTAGCTGTCTGTAAGGGGTTCGCCCGTAGGGGCGGCCCCTTTTTCCAAAAACTTACACTGTACAATACCAGTGAGATAAGACAATACAAAGAGACAGCCGGAAAAACACACATAGAGTAAGGCAGTTTTTATTACTAGTTAGTGTGGCAAGAACCGATGAGGAAGAAAAATCCGGGTCGGTTCTTTTTTTTTAACCAAAGAGAGTTCTATTTTTGTCGGCCTAATAAAAAGAAAATGATGCAAACCTGGTTTGAATGTAAAGTAAAATACGTAAAGGTTTCTGAAAGCGGGAAGGAACAGACCGTTACGGAGAATTTCCTGTTGGATGCCGTATCATTCACGGATGCTGAAACCCGGATGATTCGCCAAATGCAGCAAATGGTAAAAGGGGAGTTTTCGGTGACCGACATCAAAAAATCCAAAATTGCCGAGGTATTCCCGTTCGAAAATGGAGAATGGTGGTTTAAAGCTACTATTAATCTGGTAACAATCGACGAAGAAGCAGGACGCGAAAAAAAATTACGTACCTACTATTTAATAATGGCCGATGACATAAAGGAGGCACTGGAAAGACTTGATGAAAGTTTATCTTACCTTGTTATCCCTTATGTGGTTTCTTCGCTGGCAGTCAGCACCATTGTGGATGTATTTCCGTATGAACCCTCAGAATCTGCGGTGCCGGAAGGATTCACTCCCCTGGAAAAGGAAACGGAAACGGAGGAATAAAAGTCCGGGTAATTACCAGACAACAACAGATACAGGGAAAGCCTTAACAGGGTAACACAATTTCCGAATCACGCACAAAAAAAGACTGTGCGCCATTAAGTTTTAAAACTGTGAGATTTTCACAGTTGAAAATATTCTTATGTGTTGATCCGAATATTTTACGGATTACCTTTCATTTTCCAGTACCCGGAAAAATATACAAGCCGGAATTCCTTTCTGACGAACAGGAAATAACATCAACCAATACGGTGAAATGACAATACAATCTCAAGTCATACTATCGCCTACTTAACTCTTGGAATAGATATCATTGATAAGGTGCTGATATTTTACAGCGACCACGTTACGGCGGAGTTTCAGTGTGGGAGAAAGCTCTCCGGTGCCCGGAGTCCAATCTTCATGCACCAGCCGGATTCGGTTAATCTGTTCATGTGACCCCAGGGTTTTATTGATGTTGTTTACTTCCCGCTGGATTTTCCCTACTACTTCCGGAATCTGGATTAACGCTTTGTTATCTTCAAAATGAATTTTATGCTCGGCACACCAATCGTGCAACAGCGGGAAATTCGGTGAAATAAGGGCGCTGGCAAATTTTTCATTGGCACCAATCACCATCACCTGCTCAATGAGGTTCGATGTTTTCAATTTGTTTTCAATCATCTGCGGAGCAATATACTTCCCTCCTGAAAGTTTAAAAATCTCCTTTTTACGGTCGGTGATTTTCAAAAACTTACCCTCTTCCAGAATACCGATATCCCCCGTATGAAACCATCCATTTCTGTCAATCACTTCGGCCGTCAGTTCGGGCGCTTTGTAATATCCCATCATCACACCGGGACCTTTACAAAGAATTTCGCCATCGGTAGCAATTTTCACTTCAAAGCCTTCCAGCACCGGCCCAACCGTGCCTATTTTCATTTCATCCTTTACCGGATTATTCACGGCAATTACCGGTGAAGTTTCTGTAAGGCCGTACCCTTCGAGATTATACATTCCTGCCATACCCAGAACCCGTGCGATACGTGGCTGAAGCGCTGCTCCGCCCGAAACGATGTAAACAATATTTCCACCCAGCGCAGCCCGCCATTTGGAATAGATGAGTTTGTCGGCTATTTTAATTTTCAACTTCAGCCAGGGACCGTATTTTCTTTTATATTCAAAATGATGTGTCAGTCGCAAAGCCCAAAAGTAAAGTGCCTTTTTAACACCCGAAAGTTCTTTCCCTTTTGCAACAAATCCATCGTAAACCTTCTCAAGCAACCGCGGTACTGAATTAAACATGTGCGGTTTAACTTCTTTAATCGCCGAAACAATCTGGCCCAGGCTCCCCACATAGTAAACGCCCATTCCTTTGTACTGAAAGTGGTAATTCACACTGCGCTCATAAACATGGCAAAGGGGAAGAAAGCTAACCACCCGGTGGTCTTTCCCGAGATTATGCATTTTAGAATGGGACACAAAGTTGGAAACCAGGTTATTCTGCGAAAGCATTACTCCTTTCGGCACGCCTGTGGTACCAGAAGTGTAAATAATGGTGGCCAAATCGCCGGGCTCAACCGATGATTTAACTTCATGTAAAGCGCCTTCCAATTCTACTCTTTTGGATTCCCCAAGAGCCAGAATCTCCTCAAAATTTTTGGCCCCTTCTACATCCTCAAAAGTGTATACCTCCCGGATAACGGACAAACTTCTCACAATGGGTCCCAGCTTCTCATAAAGTTTACTGTCCCCGGCAATCAGCATCCTTGCTTCTGAATGATCCAGTATGTATTTATATTCCTCCTCTCCAATAGTGGGATAAATGGGTACATGCACCACGCCAACCATTGCCATTCCCATATCGGCAAAATTCCACTCGGGCCGGTTAGTAGTTACCGTGGCAATTTTATCACCCTTTTTAAAGCCCAGCGCCAATAACCCCAGGGCAAATTGATGTGATTTTTTATAATACTCCTCCGTGGAATAGGTGTACCACTCGCCGTTCTTTTTCCCTCCAAGAGCGTCTTCTCTTGGAAACTCCTGCATGTATTTGTCCAGGATATCAAAGGTGCGTGTAACTCTGACTGTCATTTTTTAAATATTTGGAAAAACGGCCAAATATACTTTTTTGCTACGTCGTTAAATTCTCATTCAGAGAGGAATTAACCACATATCATTTATTTTGAACGAATCTAAATAAGCACAAACACCTAATAATAAACCAATTAAATCAAGCGCATTCGAAAAGGAGAACCAAATATTCTAAAAATTCAGATATCCGAAAGAAAAATAAACTCCGAATTTCTTACAATTTGTGGTAAAAAAAAACAGGAGTTTCCCTTACCAAAGCACACAATCTCAAGGCAATGATTTCAGATTCCGAAACCGGAGAAATTATGTCCGTTGCTCTTTCTCTTTTTCATACTTTGCATCCTTTAGGTAGGCCCAAATCATGAGTCCGGCTATTAGCGCAAAACTAACCGGTACAGCGGGATGAACTCCGTCAGTTACCCCTTTACCATAAGAATGGAGCCCCGAAAGGAAGTAGTTCACGCCAAAATAAGTCATTAAAATAGATGCAAAACTTATAATAGAAGCAAGGTTATAGTTAAAAATTCCCTTTAGCGAAGGAATGAGCCGCATGTGGGCAACAAACGAATAAATAACCACTGAAATCAGCGCCCACGTCTCCTTCGGGTCCCACCCCCAGTAACGGCCCCAGCTTTCGTTGGCCCACACACCGCCAAGGAAGGTACCGATGGTAAGAAAGTAAAGCCCCACAGTTACTGACATTTCATTGATGGTGGTTAGCTGATCGACAAACAGGCTCACCTTGTTTTCATTTGAGCTACGACGAATCACAATAAGAATCAGTGTCAAAATCCCCAGAAAGGCGCTTAATCCGAAAAATCCGTAACTGGCAGTAATAATGGAAACATGGATGGTAAGCCAGTAAGATTTAAGCACCGGCACGAGCGGGGTTATTTCCGGGTTCATCCAGTTCAGGTGGGCGACGAACAACGAAATCCCCGCTAAAAATGCAGCTGTTCCCACTACCATAGGATATTTTCGCCCGAAAACAATTCCGGCAAGCATGGCTGCCCAGGCCACATAAACCACCGACTCGAAACCATTGCTCCAGGGCGCTCTGCCGGATATGTACCAGCGAATAATTATTCCTCCGGTATGCACCACAAACAACAGGATTATGAAAAAGTAAAACGACCTTTTCAGAAGAACAGGCAAGGGTTTCTGCCTGAAAATATTTACAAAAAGCACAAAAAGCAACAGGAACCCGAACAACAGATAATACGGATAAATCCTTTCAAACGGGTTCACTTTATTGTAAACCAGTTCTGCATCTTTTTTAACCTGCGAAGGGATAAGATCTGCCCCGTATTTTTTCTGGAATTTATCGATGGCATCGACCACTTCCAATGCATCACTTGTGTTTCCTTCCTTAACAGATTGAATCATCAGATTCACCCCACTTTTAATAAAAATGGAATCGCCCCCCGAATATTCCCGGGCAGTAGCTCCGGGTTCATACCATGTATTTTCTGAATTTTCGCGCGGGAACAGGTTAAACAGGGAGCCTCGAAATACCATAAAACAAATACTCACGCGCTCGTCGAGGTAAATGTATTCTTTTTCCAGTTTATTGCGGAATGCCACGGGTTTATTGAAGGCGGCCCTCACTTGTTCGGTAAGCCTGTAATTCCCCTGCGCATCAAACAGTTGTTGGATGGAAATGGTTTTTCCACTGATACCCAGTTCAGCAGCCAGTTCTTTATTTCCCACTTTCACAAACGGCAGTGTTTGCCACAATTCCGGGTGGCTCATCATGCTTATCACCACTTCATCGGACGACATTCCGTAAAGGTTGGATTTCCGGCTTACTTTGCGCACAATTTCACCGGAAAGAGTATTAACCGGCTTAATACGTCCGTCAACCGTTTGCACCCACAACTCGCCAAAACGTTCTGCCAGCTGCGCATCTACGGCCGGGATACCAGCCCCGACCCCATCCTGAGCGGAAGTGGCAAGCGAGAAACCACTTACCAGTAGCAGCACTGCCGCAGCTTTTCCGGAGCTCTCTTTCAAGCGCCGGGCAAGATATCTGAAATAGGAATTTTTATTCAGCAATGAGAATATAAAGCCCAATGCAAGAAGCAGGTAACTGAAATATGAAATCCAGGTTCCCCATAAATCATAATTTACGGAAAGCACGGTCCCTTTCTCATCGCGATCATACGACGACTGAAAAAACTTGTACCCTTTGTACAGCAGGGTATTATTCATAAAAATCCGCACATCGCGCTCTACCCCTTCGTCCTCATCAATCAGAACCACATCTGATGCAAAAGAAGAAGGAGATTCAGAGCCCGGGTAACGTTCCAGTTCAAAATCTTTCAGGTAAAGACGAAATGAGAGTGGAATAGGCCTGGCACCATAAGCCAGTTTCAGTGTGGCATTGGCCAGTGGAACTCTTACGGTATCGGCAGCCAGGTTAGAATGGCCAAAAACAGGGACGGTTTGTTGCCTCACCCCATCGGAAACCTCCACCATTACGGCATGTTCGTTGGTTTCCTGTGCACTTTTTACCGCAGTAAAAGTGGCTTTTGGAAAAAAGTCGCGCACCAGGAACCGGAAATCGTTCAGATTATACAAAAACATTTTTTTTGCCGGAATAGTATCACCTGCAGCATACTCCACAGTTTCCTGGCTGGCCATGGTTGTTTCACCCAACAAAACATTTGAAACCAAAAATAATTCATCGTCCTGCATAAAAAAACGGACCATGGTTTCCTCTTTCGATTCAAAACCAACCGTTAACCCCGGATAATCCAACACCTCACCACGCCGGAAAGTAAACGACTGCATTCCCTGACGATCGGGGGTTGCAAATACAAAGTCGATGACTGCTTCCCCTGATTCAGAAGGAATGGCTTTTCGTTCGGCGTGCGAAATAAACCCTACGGTTTTCACTTTTACATTTTGTCCGTTAACATCAAATCCCGCCGAAAACTGTTTGGGTGTAATCTCTGAAAAACGTACGTTTTCTTCCTCCGATTGCTCCCCAATACCTGCAAAAAAGTAAGAATCGGAGGAAAGGATGTAATCCGAACTGTCGTTTTCACGGATGTGCATGGTGCCCTCGTAACTTAGCCAGCGGGTAACAGCCCCGCCCAACAGCATCACCAAAAATGAGACATGAAAAAGGCCGATAGTAAACCGACGCCTGGTAAACAGCCTGTATTTAAACAGGTTGTTCAGCAAATTGAGGGCAAACAGGGCCCAAAGCACCTCAAACCAATGGGTATTATAAATAAGTGAACGCGCCGCCGGTGTGCCGTAACTACTCTCAACAAAAGTGGCAATAGCCATGGAAAAAGCCAGAGCAAGCAACAAAAAAGCCATAAAAGACATGGAGGTTATAAACGCATATATTTTCTTCATTTTACTATAAACTTTTAAAGCGCTGAAAATAGTTCATTTTGGGAACATGGCAAAGCAGAAACCACAAAAAGGACTGAAAGGTATTTTTATTCTTAAGAAAGGTTATTCGGAAAGCTTTCTTCCGCCTTAACCCGGCCCCCTGATGCAGTCTTTCCGGTTAATCGCAACCGGATAACCCCCGAACAATTCAATCTGTATTCTCCTCCCATTCTTTCCTTTCAGGAGAGATTTAGAGCCAAATGATGAATGCCTCACTTTAAAATATACCTGTATTTATTTGTTTCCTGTTTAACAAAACCAACCCGCTGGTACAGTTTATTTGCCGCAACCCGCGAAGGCCGGGAAGTCAGTTCTACAGAGACTGCCCCTATCGATTCTGCAAACCTTATCGCTTCCAGAATCAATTGTTTTCCATAGCCTTTCCCTGTATGTTTTTGATCTACCACAACATCTTCAATCCATACCCTTTTTCCCGTTGGAATAACATACGTACCAACGGTGAACATCCCAACTATCTCCTCGTCCTTTTCAGCCAGAAACAAGTGACTGTTTTGGGACTCCAGAATTTGTTTAAAATGTTCTTCCGTTAGCAATGGGATGCCCTCCCCCAACTGCGGCGTTAACGCCAATACAGCCCGGTATGTTTCCTGCTGAAATGTTTTCAATTCCCAAATCTTCATCTTTTTCCTTTTTCAGAAAGTTAAACCTAAAAACTTTTAGGAGAAGAACAATAAAAAAGCGAAAAGAAAAACCCCGAAACTTTCCTTATTTACTGATTCTTACCCTTCCTTTTTCCTGATTATTAAAGCTTAATTTCTGAATATAACCATTTAAGCTATTTTTATATTGAAATTTGTTTTAAGTTAAACTGATAATTATAAATTTGCGCCCTGATTTTAATAAACTAACAATACATACAATGAAAACAGGAAGTTGGGTTTTAACGTCGGTTTTGTTTTTTTCAATCCTGGCATTCCAGGGAGTCTTTGCAAAGGGCAGCACAAACCCCGAAAACAATTCGCAGGAAAACCCATCAGGACTTTATGTAGGCGGACAGGCTACTACCAACGGACTGGGTTTAAACCTCCATTACATCATCAGCAAGCGGCTAACCCTGGGAATGGGAGTAGAGGCGTTTAACCTGAGTCGTAATTTTACCTTCGACGAAAACGATATTTCCTACGACACGGAACTCAATTATAAAACCGGCGGGTTGTTTTTACTGGCCGACTATTTTTATACCCGTTCCCTTTATTTATCTGCTGGCGCCGTATTGAATAACTTTCAGCCCCGCCTGGAAGGCATGGCGGTTAGCGACATGGAATACGGGGACATTTCAATCCCTGCCTCCAAGGTAGGAGGTTTCGATTTTCAATTTGAACCCGACTTAAAAGTCTCCCCTTATGCGGCATTAGGTTTTCGCAGGTTCATTGGAAAAAAACAAATGGTGACCTATAATTTTGAAACAGGACTTTACTACATGGGGCCTCCCCGTTTAAACATAGAAGCTAACGGGCTGCTTGCCCCAACAGCCGATCCTGCCCACGGGAAAAAAGAACAACTGGAAGAACAGTTTTCTGCCTATAAATTTTACCCTGTTGTAAAATTTGCCATTGCCCTTCGCCTTTTTTAACTTAAACACGTAAAAAAATTAAACATGAAAAACAAGAATAGTAAAATACACCGGATTATTCGCACAGCCTTTGCTGTAATTTTAACCGTTTCTTTAGCCGGTTGCAACTACCTCGACAACCCGCTAAAAGACAAAGAAACAGGAGAAGACATAAACCTGCTTGTGCTTGACTTCAATTTTTTCAATACACGGATTTCGGTCAAACTACTTGATGCCAAAGACGGATCACTTATTACATCTCCCGCAACCATTCGCTTTACAGGAGAGAACGGGAATGATATTGTCACTTTTTCCGGCGACAAAAAACCGGAATTTACCACTTCGCAAGGACAATTAGAAGTGACAGTGGACCCGAATGTATCTATTTCGGAAAGTTCGCCTTTTACTTTTGCAGTGAATGTGGAAGTGGATGGTTACAACACGCTTTCAAAAGGATTCCAGTTTCAGGCCGAAGGAAAAAAGACCATTGAACTACAATTGTCGAAAATAGCTGACGAAGAAGAATCCGAAATGGGAGGTGAGATAATTATCGGGGACGGAGATACTACATTTATTGTTTCCGGACTCCAGGCACAACAGCTAAAATCTGCCGCTGTAGAAGAAAAACCTTATAAAATCCAGTATGAGTTCACACCGACGGAGATCCTGAAATTTGAAGATGCCGGCGGCAATCTGTTGTTTCAGTCGAAAACAGATTTAATGGCTGCCTATGCAGCTGACCCGGAAAATTTTATCAAATTAACAATCAGTAAATTTTCTGATTATAAACCGGAAACGGATGTAGTGAACATTGACGGGAACCCGGTGAGTGTTCTTTTCCACAAACTGGAAACCGGTAAACTCACCAGCCTGACCATCGGCGGGAAAGTAGTGGCAGACTTAAACGGAGGTAAAATCACATCTACCAGCAGTTACACGGGCCTCCCGGCACCAGACCTTTTTGGGTTTGCCCAGTTTTCAGAACAAGCCTGGGACATTTCCGGTACGGAAAACAGTTACACCAGCCTGAATTTCAGCTACACCCTGGTAAAAGCCTCAACAGAGCCCCTTTGCCCGGCCGGAAGCAGTATTACATTCAAATCGAATGTGATATCAAGCTTTTCCATTGATGCTGATGTTTACGACAACGAAGACAACCTGATAACCACACTCAATTTTAAAGGGAGCTTCCCTGAAACTTTTGAAGTGGAGAACACCCCGCAAAAAGCAGTAAAACTTGTTTTCCGCGACAACAACCCTGCTTTTCAACCCATTGCCCCGCTGGAAATTGCCGATTTCTGTTCCGGTAATTATGAAGTGACCGTCTCTCCTACTGAGGGATACAAGGAATACCAGATCGTTCTGAAAGCTTTCTGCCCCGATAATCCGACCATTGCCGTAGCGCCCACTTACAGCGGCGAGCTAAGGATTAAAAATAGTGATAATCCGTGGCAGGGTGCCGATATGACCGGCGGTGTAGTTGATCTGCTGGGGCTTCCCGACCAGGAATACCAGTACCGCCTGCTCTGGGAAGACGAATGGGAGTATTCCGCATTGGTTACCGAATTTGATGAGAACGGGAATTACCTTCACGAAAGCGGCTCGAACATTCATTCCGAATTACTGGAAGACGGACGTGTGCGGATTTATGTAGAGCATAATTTCAGTCAGGACGTGTGCGACGATTTGGGATGGTAATTTCCTTGCATTAACCACGGGGCATGGTAAGAACCGGTTACCGTCGCAGCCTGAAATAAACAGGGAAATGGTCGCTTACCCCGCCATTATAATTTGGTCCTTTATACGTGCGGCGCGGAAAAATATCTCCTTCCCTGCCCACATCTTCCATCCACTCCTCATGGAAAATATGTCCCTGTTGCTCCATGCACCGGAAACCTTTTTCATCGAGCAGGTTGCGGGAAACAATAACGTTATCAAGCATGTTCCATGTTCCCCGGTAGTTGTAGGTACCTTTCCCTTTTTCATCTTCAGGAAACATAAGGTTTACCAACATGGCATTTGCATCTGAGGGTGCTTTGGCGCCCAGTACCTCCTGCAGGCTTCTGTTGTCAGGCTCATCATTCATATCGCCCAAAATAATAATACGGGCCCGGTTGTCGGCTTCCATCAAAGAATCAATTTTCTCCTTTAAAATACGGGCAGCGGCTACCCGTTTCGGTTCCGTCTTCTCCACCCCGCCAATTCGGGAGGGCCAGTGGTTTACAAACAGATGAAGTTCTTCCCTGTTCCGGGTTCGGCCTTTCACATACAAAATATCGCGGGTTTTAAAGTCAGCGCTCCCCTCAAAATATACCGGGACAGCTACATAGTCAACCACTCTAAATTCGTCGGGACGGTAAACCACCGCACAATCTATTCCTCGAAAATCGGGACTTTCAAAATGAATAACCTGATAGTTGCCATTTGCTAGCAGGCCGGTCTGCACCAAATCAGTCACCACACTTTCGTTCTCCACTTCACACAATCCCACAATCTCGGGCAAGTCACCTTCATTTATTCCACTGATAACTCTTGAAATGTCGGCCAGTTTTTTCCGGTACTTTGTTCTGTCCCAGTTTTTATCTCCATCCGGCGTAAATTCATCATCGTTTTTCCCGCTCTCATCTTCAAGGTCGAAGAGGTTTTCCACGTTATAAAACGCGACAGTCATATTCCGGCGCGCTGCATTTTTCCATGGGGCACATGCCCCCAGAAAAAGCAGGACTGCGACAAAAAACAGTGCATGGTTCAGAAAATGAAATGTACGCTCCCTCATTCTTTTAAATTAAATGTCTGTCCATTCTCTCGGTCTACCTTAAAAAGGCTCATAAACAGGAAATCATTTTTTCACTCCGCCTTCAGAGGGAGTAAATCAATTTAAATATCCTTCCCAATGGTAACTTCGTAGTATTCTGTTACCAAAGTAGAGATCATGCCGGCAGCAGTGGCAGCCTGAATTCCCGGATCGCCGTCTTCAAACACCTGGCACACTT
Source organism: Mariniphaga sediminis (assembly GCF_003573545.1). GTDB lineage: Bacteria > Bacteroidota > Bacteroidia > Bacteroidales > Prolixibacteraceae > Mariniphaga > Mariniphaga sediminis. The sequence goes on from NZ_QWET01000002.1 coordinate 247,607, forward strand.
CGGGTTGAACCCCCAATAGTTCGGCGCATTTCAAGAAAGTTTCCGGATGGGGTTTCGGGTGCTTCACATCTTCGGCTGACACCAGTATTTCAAAATATTTATCCAGCCCCAAAATTTCAAGCGTTTTCCAGGCAAGCCTCTTGTAGCCACCGGTGCCCACTGCCATGGGAAGCCTTCCATGGTATTCTTTTACCAACTCCACTACCGGCTCCACCGGCTTCATCTTATACATTATTTTCTCGTATTCCCCTTCTTTAAAATGTCCAACTTCTTCCGGCACCATATGGGTACCGAACTGTTCATTCAATTTGCGTATAGTGTCCACTGCCGGGACCCCCGCGAGGGTGCCGAATAATTCAGGAGTAAACTCAATGCCATAATCCCGCAAAATATTTTTATATGCCTGAAAATGTACCGGCATGGTATCGGCAAGTGTCCCGTCCAAATCGAAAATTAAAGCTTTTGCTTTCGGATCGATGTTTAATTTCACCACAATGTTCCTTTTTTATTTAAAACCCAAAATTAAAAATAAAGCCTAAATGCCCCAAAGCTTTTGAAATTAAGGAAATTTCCCCAATTTTGTTTCAAATTAATTTAATATGAGCCAGGATACCTTTCTTTATACGCTTCCCCAGTGGTTTGTTTTTGCCGGTATTATTGCAAGTGTTTACGGCTGGGTGGAACACAAGAAGGGATTCCGTATGCTGGGCCCGGCAATTTTCGTCCTGCTGGGAGCATTTGCTACCTTCACTCTTTTAAACGGCTCATTCTCTGCCCATGAATTTCTTACCCCGGAAGAGATATTAAGCGAAGAGATGGAAGAGGAAACACTGCAGGAGATTCCTTTTGTCGCTCAGCTTCTGCCCGCCTACATCGCATTCCTCTCTTCAGGTGTGCTGGCTATTCCTGCATTTGTTCTGGAATGGAAAAATAAAAAGGGCAAAAGCCTGCTGATGATTCTTACCGGATTGGCAGGGCTTATGGGATTTTTTGTTATCGTAGGAGCACTACGGAGTGTATAATGTTAGAATTTTATCAAAAACCCATTCAAATTGTCAACAATCTGTCTTTTTTATTTTCTTGTTTTTTATCTTGCACACCAAATTGTATGAATATTAAATTTGAAAAAAACAGGTTAAAATTGACAAATTATGAATCCACAGGCTGAAGAACTGAATCAAATTATCCGGCAAAAAAGTACACCGGTTTTCGAAATGCTTTCTGAGAGGGGAAAAAATATTTTCTTTCCCAAAAAAGGAATCCTCGGACAAACAGCTGAAGCCAAAGGCACCCGTATCAATGCGACGATTGGAGCTGCCATTGAGGACGACGGTTCGCCTATGCGTCTGGAAACCATCGCCTCGAAAATTAATCTTGACCCGTCGCTGGTATTTCCTTATGCTCCCAGTTTCGGACGACCCGACCTGCGTTCGAAATGGAAAAGTATGATTTATGGAAAGAACCCGTCGCTTGGAAAAACGGAAATAAGTTCGCCGGTGGTTACCAACGCGCTTACCCATGGAATCAGCATGGCCGGTTACCTGTTTGCCGATGCCGGCGACGAAGTAATTGTACCCAGCCTTTTTTGGGGAAATTACAATCTCACGCTAGCCAACGGTTACGGAGCCAATCTTGTTACATTTAACCTGTTTAAAGACGGTGGTTTTGATGTGGATGCATTCGAAGCCAAACTGAATGAAGGCCCAATTGGCAAAAAAATTCTTATTCTGAACTTCCCTAACAACCCATCGGGTTACACGCCTACTCAAAAAGAGGTGGATGCCATTATTTCCATCATTGGAAAGGCTGCGGTGAAAGGCAACAAACTCGTATGTATTACTGATGACGCCTATTTTGGCCTGGTCTACGAAAAAGGAATTGCACAGGAAAGTATCTTCGCCCCGCTTGCCAGCCTGCATGAAAATGTACTGGCCGTAAAACTGGACGGCGCTACCAAAGAAGATTATGTCTGGGGATTTCGCGTCGGATTTATAACATACGCTACGAAAGGAGGCGACGCCGAACTTTACGGGGCACTGGAGTCAAAAACTGCCGGCGCTATTCGCGGAAACATTTCCAACGCGGCCAACATCTCTCAATCGCTGATGTATGTTGCATACAACAGCGACGAGTATGCCCTGCAAAAACAGGCGAAATTCCAGGTTATGCAGCAACGGTATGTGGCTGTAAAGGAAGCCCTGAAAGATGAAAAATATAAAAAGTACTTTACTGCACTGCCTTTTAATTCCGGGTACTTTATGTGCGTTCAACTGGCAGAGGGACTGGACAGTGAAAAAGTGCGCCAGACGCTTATTAATAAATACAGCATTGGCACCATTAGCCTGAATGGTATATTAAGGCTGGCATTCTCTGCCGTAGCTTCAACCAATGTAAAAGAAATGTTTGAAGGTATTTACAAAGCTTGCGAGGAATGCAGCTAACACTTCAACGATGAAGCTGAAGCCCGGATATTCCGTCAAAATCAGGAATTTTGTCAGAGTATCCGGGCTATTTTATTTGTGCCCTCCAGTTTACAAAATACTGCATGCCATTCCAAAACTTGAATCTCCGGAGATGATGACACTCCCTACTTTCCTCCCGGAAATGAAAAAGTGAAAGGTTTATTGAAACAGGCCAAAACCCCTGGGTTATAGTTTTCTTCGCATGCCATAATCACATCTCGCCGACAAATGGGGAGGTTCAAACCCGACAAATCCATACTTTTCGTATAACCCGATGGCCTTATCCAGCCGGGTATTCGTTTCCAGAATTACTTCACTATACCCAAGTTCCTTCGCTTTATTTATAAAATCGGTCATCATCATTTTTCCAAGGCCTTTTCCCTGATGCCCCGGACTCAGATACATTTTTCGCAATTCGCATACATTTTTGTCGATTTGGAACAGCCCGTACGAACCAATAATTTCACCGTGATCTTCTATCACGGCAAACCATCCGTTATTTTCAAAATAGTACTTATTCAAATCCGACAGGTCAGAGTCAGTCTCCGACGGATCCGTCTCCAGCCCATACATAGCTAAAACTTTCTTTACCAGTTCCAGTATCTTTTCTTCTTCGCCCTGTGTCGCTCTTCTTAATTCTGGCATGTGAACAATATTGGATTCATTTGATATCATCTTAAAAATATACGCTCGCCATTTCCCGCCGTTTCAATTACATTCAAAAAAGAATCTGTTCCACTGTCCGAATTTACTTTTTTCTTTCATTATTACGAGACTATCATAATAACCTTTGTGCCTTCCTCCGGAAATTAAAATCACATTATCGGTTTTTTAATGCCACCGAGAAAATTACATTGTCACCATTCCACATGTTTCCATCGGGCAATATGTCGTCTCTGAAATGAATGCGGCAAAAACCGCTATTTTCCAGCAATTGCGTTAAATCTTTCCGGCTAAAAAAATGGGTCCAGAAACGATATGATTCAATCCCCTCATCAGAATCAATGACCACATGCTGATACAGTATTACTTTTTGTTCTTCATATAAAAATGATTCTGACAATACCAGGTAAGGAGAATCTTTCCAGAAGCCACTTTTCGTAACCTCCCAGTTTTTAGGTGCAACTTTTTGTTCCAGTTGATTATCCTTTAGTACATCAAAAATAAACACTCCTCCTTTTTTCAAAGCCCTGTAAACCTTTCTCAACAAAGACTCTCTTTCGTTGGGAGCTAGCACACCAAAATCCGTAAATATTAGCAAAACCAGGTCATATTTCTCTTCTTCCAAATCGTAATCAATATAACTTGCATTGATATATTCAATATCAAGCCCCTTGTTCTGAGCCGATTTTCGCGCATAGTCTAACGAATTTTTTGAAATGTCTACCCCCGTAACGTTATGCCCCATTTGAGAAAAAATTTCAGAATAAAGACCGGGTCCGCAGCCCAAATCAAGAATTTTTAATTGCCCTTTTGCTTTCTGCGAATCTAAAATCCATTTTGCTGTTTTTGATATGGTTGACATTTTCCTGCTAGCCAGATCAATGTCCGGATTCAGGTGAATATCCAGCAACTGATTTGAAATATGTTCATCTGTCCACATGAAGGAGGTTCCTTTTTCGTAAATAACCGGTTTTTCAGACGTTGAAATAATATCTGCTATTTTCATTTATTTGCCTTTTAAGCTCTCTTTATGAGAGAAATATTAATAAACTATTGATTAAAATATACACAACAAACAGACGATGATAATATGGTTATCACTGTATTTGTCATTTTTCCTGAACAGGAATGAGATATGTATTATAAAGTATTCAAAGCGCTGCAAATGTAAAAAACAATCCGGAAACCGGGAATAATTTTAGTGTCATTTCTCTCTTTCCTGATCTGCCATCATACTCTCTTTCATTTCAAAAGATACCTATCATTAGGTATTTCCCTGTGAAGTTGTTCGGGCTACCTTTGCTACGGATAAATACCCGATGGGGTAAAAACAAAAAACTAAGAAAACTTCCATCAAAAGTAAAAACCAAATTAATAAGCTATGATTACCGTAAAAAACCTATTCATTGCCAAAAACCAATGGCAAAAATTATTTCTAAGTTTTATTATTATTCTTCTCTTTAACACCTGTGATTTATTATCAAATGACAGTGATAACAAATGCAAAGAGACAGAACAACCCTCGTTTGAAAAGTCACTCTCTCCTGCGGTTTATATCAAAAATAAAAATGGAAAAAGTTACTGGGGGGCACATGTTGAGATTAACATTTACAAGGAGTATTGTGACGGAACCATTAAAGGAACCTTTATTAAAAAAGCCACAACGTTAGAAGATGGGTATGCCAATTTTGCGTATGTATTCACGTATAAATTTGCAAACCTGGAAGACAAGGTGAACTATACCATTACCGTTACTGGCGAGGATCCATTAACAGGCGACACCAAAGAATATAAATATTCTGACAGCATGGGGTACGAAGAAACCGCAGAATATGCAGTAAATCCTATATTCCTGCATCATATCCTGAAAGTTCCCTGGTAATGGGCAAACCGGCCGGAAATAGAACATGCAAGCTTCCAATAAATAACTATCATAATAAATTTTGTACTTTTATAAAAAAATCAATTGAAGCTACTTCTAACCATATTGTTCAGCTTATATATTTTTACTCTTCCTGCGCAAAATAATGTAATTGACAGTTTGCTGGCCCGCTTATACGCTGCAACCGATAAATTTGAAACGGCAAAACTAAATCTTCATATCTCAAAACATTATGAAGGAATCGACCTCAAAAAAGGGACAACGTTTGCTTACCAATCGTTACAATTTACAGACAGCGACTCACTAATCGCCGAAGCCAGCAATCAGTTAGGAAGATTCTATTTTTTTATGGCTGAATTAGACTCGGCTGTTTTCTATTTCACCAAAGCAAAAGAAACGTTAGATCATTTAAACGATCCCAAAAGCGTTGCCATTATAAACATTAGCCTGGGGGCAGTCCAACTCCGGCAGGGAGACTACAACGGAACCATAAAAACACTTACTGAAAGTGCCACCTATTTTGAGGAAACGGGCGATAAACTAAATGCGGCCAAATGCTACAGTAACATTTCCAGCGCACTGGCCGAACTTGAAAATTATAAGCAGGCCATTAAATACAACGAGAATGCACTCACCATTTTTGAAGAACAAAACTTATTGCCTTTTCAGTTGATAACACTTCCGAATTTGGCTGCCCAGCATTATAAAAACGGAGATACGCTGAAAGCCATCGATTACAATCTCGAAGCTGAAAAACTGGCCACAAAGATGGGAAATAAACGCTCGTTGTCAATCATTTACAATAACCTGGGAAGTATATTTTTGGATTCCGACCCGGAAAGGGCCAAAGAGTATCTTGAAAAAACCATTCAACTAAAAAATGAATTAAACCTGAAAGCCGGGATTGAAGTTACGCTCGGAAACCTGGGGTATTTGAGCATGAAAAACGGCAATTACAACATGGCTGTTTCGTATTACAAACAGGTGGCCGATATTGTAAAAGGGAAACAACTGGTGTTTACTTTCAACCAAATAAAAACATGTTACTCCAAACTGAACCAACCGGCGCTCGCTTTGCAATATGCCGACAAAGCCCAACATTTAAACGACAGTATTTTAAATGCTGAAAACCAAAAAGTTTTTACCGAAATTCAAACCAAATACGAAACCGAAAAAAAGGAAAAAGAGATTTTTGAACTGCAAACCAAAAACCTGGAAGTTGAATTTAAAAAGAACAGAAACAGGAACTTGCTTTTTATTGTTATCGGAATTTTAGCCGGAACAATTTTCTTCGTTTATATTTTACTAAAAAGCTCCAAAAGAAAAAGGATTGTTGCCGAACAGAATCTCAAAATCAAACAACAGGAAATTACACAAATTTTGAAAAACCAGGAGCTAAACGGGATAGATGCCATTATTACAGCCCAGGAAGAAGAACGCAGCCGCATTGCCGATGATTTACACGACAATTTGGGAAGCAAAATAGCCACTTTAAAGTTGTATATTGAAGAACTCAAAACACAAAAAAGCAAAGCAAAAGAAAAAGAAATTCTGGAGGAAAAACTGAAATTGCTCGCCGACGAAACGTACAAAGAAGTTCGGAAAATTGCGCACAACAAAAATTTTGGGGCGCTCATTAATCAGGGATTAATTCCCTCGGTAAAAAATATTGCCGGGGAAATTTCGATGGCAGAAAACCTACAAATCGATGTAATAAATATTAACGTCAACAAACGGATTAAAAACAATATTGAAATTCAGGTTTTCAGGATTGTACAGGAACTGCTTACCAACATTATAAAACATGCCGGGGCGACAGAAGCGACCATCCAGTTCTCGGAAGATGAAAACGGGTTAAATATTATGGTTGAAGACAACGGGAAAGGGTTTGATATAAACAAAGTAACTTTCGGACTTGGCTTAACAAATATTGAAAAGCGTATTGAAAACATCGATGGTAATTTAGTCATCGATTCTACTCCCGGTAACGGGACAACAGTCATTCTAACCATTCCTTTATAAAACAACAATGATCATATCACACAGATACTGGATGAATAAAATGATACGAAAACGAAGCGGCTCCATGAGTTTCATTTTTTACAATCTCATTAAGTGGCAATTATAAAATTCCGGATGAATGAAAATAAAAGTTGCCATAGCCGATGACCACAAACTGTTTATTGATGGGATAAAATCCATTCTATCGACTGAAATTGATGTAGATATTATAATGGAGGCAGGCAACGGACTGGAATTAATAAAAGCCATTGAAAACGGCCCGTTGCCAACAATTATTGTAACCGACATTAGAATGCCGGTAATGGATGGGATTGCTGCAACAAAAGAACTAACAAAAAAATACCCCGATATCCCGATCCTTGCCTTAACCATGTACGATCAGGGCGCGGACGTGGTTGAAATGCTGGAAGCCGGTGCCAAAGGTTACGTTACCAAGGAAGCAGACAAACAGGAACTTTTGCTGGCCTTAAAAAGACTGGTGGCCGGAGAAAAATATTTTAGCAAAACGATTCCGGAAGATTTCTGCAAGTGGGCATCGTGCGCGCCGGAAGAAAATGAAATAATATTAACCCGCCGGGAAAAAGAAATTTTAGCGCTAATTGCCAAAGGACGGACTACTTTGCAAATAGCACACGAACTCAAGCTAAGCAAATTTACCATCGATACCCATCGTAAAAACATTCATAAAAAACTAAAAATAAAAAGCAATACGGGTTTGGTAAACTACGCACTAAAGAATCTGAATTTGAATTATTAACATGTAAAAACCAATATACCTAGTAGTAGGTATTTCAAGCCGTCTTTAATAAAGTTAATTTTGCTCAAAAGCCATAATTTTCACTTAACCTGATGAAGTATGAAACAAAATTTTGCCCAAAAATTATTACGGTTTATAATTGTAGTACTCTGTATTTCCTGCTCCTCAAATGGATATGCCCAAAAGACATTTACCGTTATTTGTGATAAAACAGACAACACAGTCAAAGTGGTTGAATCGGAGGTGAAATCCCCCAATTTTATTCCCATTAAAGGCGGGTTTCCATTTCGCCAGGTGGCACAAAAATGGATCGACCAAAATTATACAACTACACAATGTAACCCGGGAGAGATTATCGATCAAATCAAAACACAATCTCAGCCCCAAAATGCGCCCCCACAACAAAATAATGCTACTACCCCCCAGCAAAACAAACCGGCTTCGGGAAATAGTAACCTACAAACCCAATCGTCTCAGGCTCCTGATAAATTTAACAACACCTCGTTGCTATTAGACATCAAATTTTCCAACCTCGGCAAAACACTGATGCTCAAAAACAATCTTGTTCCGGGAATCGAACTGGGAGTGGAGCAACTCATTGGCAAAGAAATCTATGTAGGTACCGGCATTCTTTTTAATGCGTATTATGCCACAATCGACCAGGGCGGGGAAAATTCGCAGTTTTATTACTTTGGCCGGATACCGGCCTTTTTAGGTTACCGGACAAAAACAAGCGGAATGGTATTTATGGGAGAAGCGGGAGTTCAGGTAAACACAAAAATGGTTTCTACGGAAGACGATAGAAGTGTAATGGGAAGAACCGGAACCGACAGTTCAGTAAATTTACTGGGAAGACTAAAAATGGGCAGCGAAACCGTCATGTTTGAACTTGGAACGGAACTCTGGCTCACCAAACTATTCGAGAATTACGAAGATTTCAATATGACATCGATTTATTTGGGGCTTCGATTTTACTTTTAAACCAATGAACAATGTTTCGAAATCTCATCACTATTATTGTTGTTTGTTTCGTTCTCTCTGTTCAATTTTCCTCTGCACAAATAACCGTGGATCAAAACCAGCTTTCAAACGCATTGAAAGAAGAAATAGAAGGAAAAATCACAGATGAACTGACCTCCTCTGTCCAGAGCGCAGAAGCCTGGGTAACCAAAGAAACGTATTTCTCCATTATTCTGGAACCACTTGAACCCTTTGGGATAAGTCCTTCTGATCCAAATTTTATAAATCAGGCAAACGATATTTATCAAAAAATTCAACAAAAAGTTAAAGACGATCCTTCACTCACAAGAAGCGGGCTTCTGAAAGAAGAAATGAAAGGATTGGTAAAACAGGGATTAATAAATTATGCTTCGAGCTACGTCGATAAGGAATCGTTTGAGATTTATGACCAGTGCTCCAACCTGTTTTCAGCGGGAAAGGAAAAAATTGAGGCTCTTTTGGATGCAGCTGAAGGAATTTCCGGATTAGCGCCGGATGACGCAGACTATGAATCAGATGTTACCGCAATTCTAAAAAAATACGGGATAAAATCGGACTATTTTTACCTTATCGATGATTTGGATCAAGTCCTTTCTGTAGGTTACGAAAAACTGGCCGACCCTCTAAGCGCTTTTTCAACGGTAGCCTCAGCTATGAGTTCAGACGATCCGGTGTATAAAATTGAAATGTTATTTGAATTGGGAGAGTCGTTTGGGGGCAAAGTGCCCATAATCGGCGATTTAATTACACCGATATTTACCCTGGGAAAAGGCGTTCTTTCGGCTGCCAAAGGGTTGGAAAATGTACTGGAAAAAAATCTAAACCAAGGTTGCATTAACTCGTCCGGAGGAACCTACGCTTCTGTGAATAAAAACAAAAGAACATTGTTTATTAAACAATTCCCGAATGCGGGAAGAGTTTGTCCGCTGAACCAGGATGTCTATAATCCGGTGTACAATAATACCTATCAAAGCACCAGCTACGCAACAGATTTATATTTCTATCTGAAAAATAAATGGGAACAAGGCAAAAAAGATAAATTACATGTTGGGAGGGAGGATATCTTTTCAACTATCCGCTGGTTAAGGAGTAACGGCCATGCTGAAAAAGCTACCGACCTGGAATTTATTGTAAAGTCTTTTCAAAAGGAGTACGGATGGAAAACGTACACTGATGAAGTCCAAAAAAGAATAGACAGGATACAGCAACTTTTCCAATATTCCTACGCAACCGTTAACATCTGCGAAAAACAAAAAGCAGAGCAATTTTATATGGACAAAATAGGGTTTAACTGGCTTGTCAGGCTGCTCACTTCCAACGAACTGGAATACTCATGGAACGAACTGAAAATCCTCAATATAGCCACGCATGATATTTTGAACTCCATGATAAAAAACTATTATCTGAGCAAACATCATAATAACCTGAACCAGCTCGACAAAATTATCAGGAACCTGGAAGAGAATGTTCCGGTAAATATTTATGGAACGGTGAATAACGGCAACGGAGTTCCGGTTAGCGGAGCAAAGCTACAGGTTGGTTTAAATTCAATGTTTTCCTCAGGAGACACGGATCATAAAATTACTACCTCAACCAGCGGGTATTTCTCATATTATCTGCTAATGGTGCTGGATAACAATACAAATATGACCGTTTCAGCAACAACACCCGGTGGAAATACTGTAAGCGCAGACATACGCGTTGAACCCGGACTAAAAGACAACACATATCGGGTAGAGCTGAATTTGCCGTATGAAGAACCAGATACAACCTCCTCCGTCAGCCAAAACGATACATCCAATGTACCCCCTCAGGATACAGTACCTGTGCCACCACCACCCGATCCGGATACTACGTCTGTTGACATCAATACCTTACTCAGTCAGGCAGATTGCGCAAATGTACCGGGTGCGGTAGCTCAATGGGATGCCATAAACGAAGTGGTGGTGTGCAGTTGTCCCGATGATTATTACCGCTGGGATGAAACACAAAAAAAATGCGTACCCGACATACAAGCCATTCTTAACAACTCCAACTGCTCACAATACCCCAACACACAACCTGTTTGGGATTATTCGTTAAATGAACCCATTTGCGAATGTAAACCTGGCTACGTATGGAATAAAGAAAATACTGCCTGTGTGGAAGGACATGCGCTACAGGTAGCCAATTCCGACTGTTCGGGATATTTCAATTCCCAGCCGGTTTGGGACGATCAGTTGGAGCAGGTTATTTGCGAATGTCTTCCGGGTTATGTCTGGAACAAAGAAGGGACAGGTTGTATTCCGGATTGGGAAGATGCGCTGGCAAATTCAGACTGCAGTTCATATCCAAATACCGAACCGGTCTGGGATCCGGTTGGGAAAGAAGTATATTGTGACTGCATTGCCGGCTACCAGTGGGCTGACGATAACCTGCACTGTGAAAGAGTGGCTACCGAACAATTACAAAATGAAAACTGTTCGCTGTATCCCAATGCAGAAGCTATTTTTGATCCGGCAACAAACCAATACTATTGCGAATGCCTCCCGGGCTATAAATGGAATAGCAGCAGGACAGGTTGTGTCCAGGAAAGAAAAAAACCGGATATTGACTGGAATAGCATACTTTCTGCCACAATTAATATCATTAATGCAGCAAACGGGAATAATCCATTGGGCGGCACTTCTTCCGGGGGTTCAATGACTGGCACACAAGCACAACAACCTGTTGTTCATCAAAGTAACTGCAACGACAAACAGGAAGCCGGTGGAAATGCCCCGGAAGTACATCATATAAATCTCGGGCAATCTTTTGGAACTTTTACATTTGACTACGAAACATACGATATTAAAGACCAGATTTTGGTAAGCCAGGGAGGCCAAATAATTTTTAATACGGGATGTGTAGGCGCCGATGGAAGCGTGCCGTTAAAATTAAATGGACGCTCATCCACCATAACCGTAAAAGTAAATCCAAACTGCGACGGAACCAATGGTACAAGTTGGAATTTCACTGTTCACTGTCCCACTCATTAACAAATTTATTCGTCAACATATTCCAATATATCTCCGGGTTGACAGTCTAATGCCTTACAAATTGCATCAAGAGTTGACAGTCTTATGGCTTTGGCTTTTCCAGATTTTAAAATCGATAGATTTGCATTCGTTATGCCTATTTTCCCAGCCAACTCATAACTTTTCATTTTACGTTTGACAAGCATCATGTCAAGATTTACAACTATAGCCATAATTATATTGTCAAATCATTTTCACCTTTTATATCAATTGCCTTTAACAATATCTCACTTTGAAGAATAAAGAATAGTCCAACCATCAGTAAAAAAATAGGAGTTACTGAAAACGATTTTGGAATAGATTCAAAATTTAATTGAAATAAATTCGCTGATAACTTCATTAAAAATAGAAGTATTCCAGCAATAATAAAATGATATCCGCTTATCATAGTGGAGTAAGCTACATATCTAGTGAAAATTTTATTTTGCAGGAGTTTTCTTGCAGTCTTTCGCAGAAAGAACAAACCTCGCAAAAGAACCAAATATATAAAACAATAAATGATAAGAATAATCCATTCCCCCAGATGTAGCGGTTCCATTTCGGTAACGTCGAAAATACCCAATGGAAATCTCAATAGTATCACAAACAGTCCTAATACATGGAGGAAGAAAAGAATGTCAATCAATGATTTGAACAAAAATGAGTTTTTCATCGTGAAAAGTTTTGTTATTAAATTTTATTCAAATCTAATAAAATTATCGCAAAACGATAAAACATTATTGAAAAACAACAATAATGTTCTTTTAAAAAATTATAGAAGGTATCGAATTTACTTTCTTGCTAACGGCAGTCTGACGGTTTGGAACAAATCTTTTTTAGCAGTTTGCGGAGAGCATCCGTGCTTTTTATGTTTATCCATTTTTGAATCACTGATTCTCCATTTTTTGAAAGATTCCCTTTCGATAATTCTTCTAAATACTTATCGTACTGGCTATCATTTTTTTCGAAAAATTTGAATCAAGGTATTTTCAAAATCATTAACAATCTCATTAATAGCCACTGTCCACTCTTTTTCCCAAAGACGATTCCAATTTTTGCATTGGCTGAGCCATAACAAGGGAACTTGTTACAATTGAGAGAAAAATTCATTGGGAACATCCTTTTGTAATAGTTGCTACCGGCCTTGTACAAATGAAGTAGCAGATTATACTAAAGTGTTTTTGATAAAAATACTGATTAAACACAGAGCGGTTCAAGCTTGTCGCTGAACCGCTATTACATTTATACAATTAACTGCTGGTACTTTTTCGCCTCCACAATGCTCCGTTCTTTGTGGTCAGTTTTTCCAACTTCCCATTTTTTGTCAGTTCATTCAGTAATTTTTCACTTTCGTTTCGTGGTGTTCCTGACAATTCTACGAATTCCCTTGCTGTTAATGATGGATACTTGGTAAAAAGCGTTTCCCAATCTTTTTTGTATTCACGTTTAACTACTGCCGGCTGAATTTTTAAGATGGCGGTTTCGTAAAAAGCGTAGGGTCTTGAGCCATATACCATTTCTTTATTACCGGAACTGTCCATAAAAAACATGGTAGGAAATCCCCTGACACCAAATTCTCTGGCTAATTTCAAATCTTCTTCAAACCATGTTTTAGCCTTACCTTCCATGTCGGTTTTTAATTGCTCTACATTCAACCCTACATTCATAGCAGCAGAGGCTATATATTCCCATTTGGCAATGTTCCTTCTCTTTAAAAAAACCATTTCCCGTACTTCCCTTAAAAACAGGATGGCTTTAGCCTCATCTTGCAGCTGTGCCGCCTTAAAAGCTATGGATGGCGGATAAGACGAGTGGAGCGGGTCTTCCAACCATATATCTCCATCTATGGGCATATCGTAATAAACACTCATTTCATCCCAGTGATGGGCTACATCATCGGGCTTGTTTATACCCCCGCTGTTGTAACTCCAATCTGGTAACAAACCGCCCATTCTGTATTCCATGGCGATATCTTCGCCATATTCCAATTTCAGTTTTCTTAATTGTGGTTCTATGCCCCAACAAGATGAACAAATTGGGTCGGTAAAGTAAACTACTCGTACTTGTTTTTCCTTTGATTGAGTCATTATTGTAGTGGTATCTTTTGCGTCATTGCCCGGAATTTCACACAAACCTGTTTCAGGGTCGCATAAAAGCGGATTTGTATTTGATATTTCTGTATTCATAATCTTTTTTGATTGTCCCTGGCAAGCTGTAATGCTCAACAAGGAAATCGACATTATAATAATGCTGATTTTTTTTGACATAAAAATGTTAGTTTACTATCTCCGAAGTGGCGAACTCCTCCATTCTTGCAATCAATTCGTTCTCAACAGTATAAACCTGAACCCATTTTTGCTTTAATTCTTTGCCTGTACTTTTAACCTTTTGATGTTCCCTTCCCAAGACAACTACTTTATGGTTCTCAATGATATATTCCAGAGGTTCAAAACTAATGATTTCAGTATTATCAAGAATATTATTGACAAACTTTCGAACTCCATCTTTCCCTTTAAAAATGCCTTTGGGAATAACCTGTGTACCCTGGTAAATCCAAACAGTATTATCGGAAACGGTTTCTGCAAAACCCTCAACATCTCCTTTGGCAAATGCAGCAAACATTTTTTCTACTACTTCTTTTTCTGAACTGTTCATTGCTGTACGCTTTTTGATTTTAAACGATGGCACAAAACTACAGTAAACTAATTGTATATTCACCATGGGTTTCCTTTTGGAAAGTGATTTCCTGTTGGAAATTACCTCAAAGGTTTTTAATTTTGAACTATATTTTATACGAATTGAGATCCATGAAAAAGAAAGCAACTGTAAATAATACTCCTGATTGTCAGGTTAGGATGCAAGCCATAAGTGATGCCATGAGCATTTTATCAGGAAAATGGAAATTCCATATTCTGGGGACACTTATTGAGGGCGACAAATTAGGCTTTATGGATTTGTTGCGCGAAGTGGATGGCATAGGCTCTAAAATGCTTTCCAAGGAATTGCAAGATTTAGAGGTGAATCGTTTGGTCAGTCGAACGGTAATGAACTCAAAACCTATAACCGTTGAATATTCCATTACTGAATACGGGAAAACACTTTCTCCTCTCATTGATGCGCTGGCAAATTGGGGAATTGAGTACAGGCAGTCAGTTTATAAAAATAAGTGATTTTAAGGTCCGGGCTCGTATTATATTTCCTGTTCATTAAGGCAGACGATATTTACCGCTAACAGTTGGGAAAACCTTTAATTCTCCCTTACCAAACCACTCTGTTTCTATTTTAGCTAATGATTCAGGCTTTAAATGACAATATTTATTATTTCACTCTTCCTTTGTGCACAACACAAACTCGTCGCAACTGAACAACAGCATTTACAAACAAAATTGCTTTTCTTTACTACGTATTTTTCAGTTCCTTTTTAAAGAACCATGCAATAATAATCCCTTCAGCCAGAGATCCTAATAACAATATGGCCAATTCAAGTAAATTCAATAAAATTGGTTCATTTAGAAGCGTATGGTAAATAAACCATTCCTGAAACACCCAATACATTAACCAAATTGTAAATCCCCAAAACAAGCCCTTTTTAATCCATGTTTTTCCAGGTATCGATTTAATAAACAAAGAATAAAACCATGCATGTGCGATACTCAAAATTACCATACCCGCTATTGACTTGAAAAGATCACGATTGGGGGTTATTTCTATAAAAAGTTGACTTTGAACAGATGGGTCATAAAGAATAGAATGTATTGGAGGACTCATAAATAAACCTCCCATAATTCCTTCGCCAATAAAACCTCCAACCAATCCTGCTACTATTATTTTTATCCGTTTATTCATTTCCCAAGTTTTAAGATTCTTATTGCTCCCTGAATTACCAAAACGAAAACAATGGTTCCGATAATCAGGTCAGGTTTATTCGAATTGAGCCAATTAACCATAAGCCCCGCCACGATAACGCCTAAATTTATAATCACGTCATTTGATGTAAAAATCATGCTGGCTTTCATATGGGCTTCTTCTTTGCTTTTTGATTTTTGCAGCAGATGCAAACACACACCGTTAGCGATTAATGCCAAAACTGAAACGAAAATCATTGTCGTAAAGTCAGGTAACTTTTCCGCTCCGAGAAAGCGTCTCAAAACTTCCACAAATCCAATAACAGCAAGGGTTATCTGAAAGTATCCCGCCAGTTTGGCAATTCGCTTTTTTCTTGTCAGTGTTCCACCAACTGCCAAAAGACTAATTCCATAAACGAATGAATCGGCAAGCATATCCAGGCTGTCTGCAACGAGTCCCATTGATTTTGAAATCAGCCCGGTTGTCATTTCTATTATAAAAAAAGCAAAGTTGATGGCGAGAACCGCCCAAAGCAGTCTTCTTTGATTTGTATGTTCCTTAAATTCCGTTTGGTCAGTTCGTTCAGATTTTAATTTTCTGCCACCTAAATTCAGTTCGAGAATTGATTTTTCGATTTGGTCAATTTGCCCGTTATGAAAAACGGTCAGTTTTCTGTTTGGAATATCGAAATCCAAATTTTCAACACTTGCAATACCATCCAATTTCATTCGGATTAAATTTTCCTCTGAGGGACAGTCCATTTTGGCAATTTCAAAGATTGTTTTTTGCATTCAACAACATTTTTTATTTTGTTGAACAGGAGGACACTTCACCGTTCCATAACTACAAAACACACAACAGTCACCTTGTTTTGGCTTTAATATACTTTTACAGTTCTCGCACTCATAAAAATATTGGCAAGCATCTGCAGGCATTATTTCTTCTTTTTTATGTCCACAGTTTGGACAAGTTATTACTGAGTTTAATTGTATTTCCATAATATCTGCTTAATCGTTTATCTGTAGTGTCTACAACAAGAAGGTATAAAAATAACAGCCGGCTTCGTGACACTTTCCTGTCAACCCTCTACGGAGTTTGAACGAGCGACAAATTTTGATATTTTGTACTCTCCCTGTCATCACTTATACAACGTTTTATGTGGCTTACTGTTTATCGTTCACCTGTTTTGAAAACTCTCTGCAATCTGATTGGTTTTTTCATCTGCACATAATTCAAGGCTAATCTTCCATAACTTATCTTGCATTTCCTTATTCAATACAGCCAAATCTTCTTTGATATCCATAAACTGATTTTTCTTCCAGGTAATAAGCGTACCGGATCTTTTCAGACTATCTTGCTGGCTTTCAACAAACAGAGGCTTCATTATTCTCCCACACTCCTCTATTGAAATAAATGTTCCAAAAAACTTCATCAGTGTTACCATTATTCTCATATAACCTGGTATGATATTTATCTGGTTGCTCCACACTGTTTTGGAAATCTCAAACCCGATAAATGATATTTTTGAATCCTCGATTTCTCTAAACATACGATGCAACTTAACAAGAAGCATCCTCTTTGCTACCATAGCCTGGTGTATACCCCTTTCGTAACTCCACTTCTTTTCCATTTGCATGTCGTCCCAGAATATTTCACCTCTCCTGGTTACGTTAAAAATCACTCTTCCTCCTTTTTTTGATTTTTTAAGTAAGTCCAGCAGGTTTAAGGTCAGCATAAATTGGGATAAATAATTTACCTGAAAATGTGCATCAAATCCATCTTCGGTTTCAATCCGTTTTGCAGCATACCCCAAACCAGCATTTATAAATATGCCATCAAGAAATTCATGTTTTTCGTACATTTCAATTATCGCGCGCTTAACATCACTAAATTTAGTCAGGTCACATAAAATAATAGAAATCTTATTATTGGACGTTTCATCATTCAATTCCTTTATCAATGCTTCGCCTAACTCTTTTGAACGGCATAGTATTACTATCTCATGTGCCTGGTTATCCGCATCAGCCAATACTTTTGCGACCCCTTTTCCCATTCCATTAGTGCCTCCTGTTATTAATACTTTCATAATTTGTTTTTTTAATTAAACACAACGCCAATTTGTATGAGTAGCGGCAGATTTCATGTCGTTTACGGTCAAAACACAATGCAATTTAAGTGGATTATAAACCTTGATATTTAGTACTTCTCCTGTCATTTCCCCTACTAAAGTGGATGCTTATTTGTTCTTCAGCTACGGACTATCCCAAAGATACATCCAAAAGCATCATTGTCGCAAAGCCAAGCATGGCTCCAATGGTAGATAAATCTGTCTCATTTCCTCTTTGAGATTCAGGTATTAGCTCCTCAACTACAACAAATATCATTGCTCCTGCTGCAAATGATAGTGCATAGGGCAACAAAGGAGTAATTGTCAATACCAGGTAAGCACCAATTACTCCTGCAATCGGTTCAACAATACCAGAAAGTTGACCATAATTAAATGCTTTTAATCTAGAAAAGCCTTCTCGTCGCATTGGAATAGAAACAGCCGCACCTTCAGGGAAATTTTGTAATCCAATTCCAAAGGCCAAGGCAATAGCTCCTGCCAACATACCCATATCAGGATTATTTGCCAATGCTCCGAATGCAACTCCAACAGCCAACCCTTCAGGGATATTATGTAGAGTTATTGCAAGTACAAGCAATACACTTCTTTGCCACGTTGTTTTAATTCCTTCGGCTTTATCAACAGATAACCCCAAATGCAAGTGGGGTAATATTTTATCGACCAAAAGTAAAAAAGCTCCTCCCGCTAAAAATCCAACCACAGCAGGTATCCATGGTAAAGAACCATTTTGTTCGGACATTTCAATTGCAGGTTTTAACAAGGACCAGAAACTAGCTGCAATCATAACTCCAGCGGCAAAACCTAGCATAGAATTAAGAATCTTTTGATTGATGGTTTTAAAGAAAAATACCATAGAAGAGCCTAAAGCTGTCATAAACCAGGTAAAAAGTGTTGCTCCCAAAGCCAGGAGTATAGGATTGTAGTTAAGTAACCATTCTATCTTCATATTCTCAATTTCACAGGTTTATTACCTGGTAAATGTACATCTATTTTCTTTCTGTTATTCAACATAGTATGAACTTCCGAAAGTAACGAATGGTCATTTGTATGTTGTCATTGCGAATTTCAGAGCGCGTTCATGTCCGGTATATGATAGTCAGGAAAGGAACCGAGACAACGCACCGCACGAACCCCTGAACTTACAACTATCACGTCTATCTTGTATTCACATTGTTGTGTTTAGTTAATTCTTTTATTAACCCTTTAAATATTAATCCATGTAATGGGAATACTAAATACCAGTAAGCCCTCCCTAATAATCCTTTCGGACGAAATGTAGCTGTTTGAATAAGAATGTCACCCTTTATTTGAAATTCCAGCCAAGCCTCTCCGGGTAATTTCATTTCTGCAAACAAAAGTAATCGCTTTTCATTTTTGCTAGCATAAAGTACTCGCCAAAAATCAAGAGTATCACCAGCGTGAATTTGATTCAAACTCGTCCGGCCTCTTCTTAAACCTACACCACCAAATATTTTATCAATAAATCCTCTAATTTCCCATAACCAATTGGCATAGTACCAACCTGTCTCTCCTCCTATCATCCAAATTTTTTCGATGCAGCTTAAATCATCTTTAACTTGTTTCTTACGAATATCTTTAAAACAACCATATTCGGGCACATTGATATAATCCGAAATTTTATAATCCATCCTGCCGCTTATGGTCGAATCTTTCCAGCTGGAAATAATTTCGTTTTGCTCAATTTTACTGAATGCTTTTTTGATACATTCTTTATAAGATATTGGATTTAAATGAAGTAACTTGTTAATTTCATTATCTTTTGCAATCACCTCTATTTTCATGCTATCAACTAATGAAGTAGCAAGTTTATATGAGGTGGATGTAATAAAATACAACCAGTAAGATGACAGTTTTGGAGTCATTACAGGTATCGTCCATATCTTTCTTTTCAGACCACGTACCTGTGCAAAACCCATTAACATTTCTTTGTAGGTTAGTATTTCATTACCTGCAATATCATAGCAATTATTATATGCTTGAGCATTTCCCAATATCCCGACTAATATTTTAATTACATCAGAAATACCAATTGGTTGACATTTAGTCTTTAACCATTTTGGTGCAATCATAATTGGCAATTTCTCAACCAAATCGCGAATAATTTCGAAGGAGGCACTTCCTGAACCAATTATAATTCCTGCCCGAACTGTAGTCAAAGAGAATTTTCCTTTGTTTAATTCTATTTCCACATTTTTCCTTGAAAGCAGATGTTTTGATAAAGTCTCAGAGTTAACAATACCACTTAAATAAATTACTTGCTTCGCATTAGTTTTATTAACTGCCTCCCTAAAGTTTACAGCAGATTGTTTTTCTAATGTATTATAGTTCTTTGAAGTTGACATTGAATGGACTAAATAATAGGCAAAATCAATATCTTGAGGAATGTTATTAAGCGATTCTTTTTGGGTTAAGTCTAATTCGACAACTTGAATTTTATCCTTGATAGATTCTACAACATGGAATTTATTTTTATCCCTAACACAACAAACTACAGAATATCCCCTTTGAACCAGAATCGGCAATAACCTTTTTCCAATGTATCCTGTAGCTCCTGTTAATAAAACTTTTGTCATATCACCCTTTATTTAAACAGTAAATTGTATGAGTAGCAGATTGCGTGGCTTTTACCTGTCAAGTCTAAGAACTAATGGTTTAGAATCTCCTAAAATCATATTTCTAAAACCATTGTCGTAAAATAAATTTTACGATTCTGTTTGATTTCAAAGGTAATACCCAATATTATAATGACCAAATACCATAACAATCAGTCATTATAGTGTTTTGTAGTGTCTTTTTTATGCTTGTACACTGTGTTGATACATTTGGCCAAGTGGGTTTCTGTAAAATTTCATGTTCAGTAGGACTAAACAGCTATGTGAGAATCAGCGAATGGCGCACCACTAAACCTCCGTTATACAATATGCACCGTGTGTAGTTGTTTGTTGATTCATTTACTGCTTTCAAATATCATTCTATCAAAAATTAGTTGCAATCATTTATTAAATGGATATAAAAAGTAGATTCGACAATTCTCCCGATCTTTTTTCTTCTATTCTCATTAAGACTGGTATGCCTTCCATTCATAAAGTAAGAATTTTTTATTTCTGGCAGATATTCATTAGAAAAACAATACAGATAATCATCAATTTGGAAATCTCTTAATTTCTCAAGTACTCCGCTAATCCACGTCTCTATATCAGGGTTCTTAAACCTGGATAATAAAACCATTCTGTGAATAAGGCCGTTTTTGAAATAATCAATTGAGAGTGCTTCATTATAGAGTGGTAAATGTACGCTCCAACCCATAAAATGATATTTGTTTTGTGGACTTTTAATGAGACCATAACCGTAATCAAAAGACTGATACCTATTGTCTGAAACATATTCAAGAATACAATCTATTTTCTTCTTTGTATCTTCAGGTAATTTGTCATAGACATAATAGAAAACGAAAATATCGTAAACCAAAGGCAATACTAATTCATTTTTTTCGTAGAGGACAGGGTTGACTAATTTTTTCGTCTTATACTGGCTCGGAATCTTAAAACTGGCGGCGCTTGCATAAATATTGTATTTAGCTGAAGAGGTAGTAATAAAGTTATACAACGTGTTTATCCTGCTTATAACAGTTTCATAAACGATATCGTCAGAAAAGTTAGCGGCAAAAAGATATCCCGCTACTACAAACCGGCACAAAGAATCATAAATGTTATTACTCTCTTTCGTTTTTAAAAAAGCAACATACTTTTTTAAATCGCCATGAGACAATATATCTTCAAAGGATAGCCCAAAAGATACAAGTTTACCAAACGAATTTTCAAAACAGGAATCGCTACTCCCTAAAATGGTTGTATTGTTTACTTCAGAAGGAATATTTTGCTTCCAGTATAAAACGGCAGGAAGTTTTAGTAAAGCATCATAACTTTCCCCATACGCGTCATTTCCTGCGACGTTTGAATGTTTTAAAAGTAAATGCTTTATCGTTTGTTCACTGTTATTCATTAAGAAGTTAAAACGCTCATTTTTCATATCGGTCATATTTAGTTTAGGTTATTATATACAACAGTAACGTGTATGCGTAGTGGCAGATTGTGTGGTAGTTTCCTGTCAAACCGATACGCAGTTTGAGCAGGCTATAAACCTTGATGTTTATCACATTACCTGCCATTACTTATTACAAAATGTTGTGTGTAGTTTTTATATTTATCAATCAACTCTGTCAATTTATTATTAATGTCTCTATCCATAATTCCTCCGTGATAACAAATAATTGTATGAGGATTTAGACCTTTAATTTTTTCTACTGACTTTATCGCAGATTTAATATCCAATGTAAATGATGGATTTGCAATATTAAACTCTTCATTCTCAATAACCAATGAATCACCAGCTATTAATATTTTTGTTTTAGGATAGAATAAAGATATATGTCCTTTTGTATGACCTGGAGTATGAATTACAATGATGTCACGCTCAAAATATTCCATATCAACAAGTTCTTTATCTACACTTACTCGCTGAACATTTTTTAACTTCTGTATAAAATTTATCGACCAATCCTTATATTCTGTGGGCATGTCATCTAGTGTAGATTCTGCTTGAATAAGTCTTTCTGATTTTGTAATACCTGAAACAGAATCTTTTTCATATTCTCCACAGTATATTTTTAAATTCACATTATCCTTTTTCAATAATTTAAGACTACCTAAATGGTCATAGTCATCATGTGTAATTATCACTCCTGTTAAATCGTTTATTCCTATTCCAAAAGACTCTAATTCTGATTTAAGCTCTTCGAAAGTTTCTTCATATCCGCAGTCAACAAGATAATTACGATTTTCATTTTGTATTAATACTGGGAATATAACTTTATTCTCACCATCTATTATTTTTTCAATCTTTAATACATTCAGTTTCATTTATCACATAAAATTGTTACGAACTAATTGTCATTGGAAAGCAACTCGTTACTCAAATTACACACTACAGTCACTTCTATGTGGTCGGGCGGGATTTCTGGAAGAAATCGTGTCAGACCCGCAGGAAAGTGAGCGCAAGGCCTGACTTGTCAGACCGCCAAAACTCCCGACTGCCATATGCAATTTGTTGGCGTTTCGTTGTTTTGTTTTTTTATTTTTTTCTCAGTCAAAGTTTAGTTTAAGTTGATTCTCAATTTTTGGATGAAATGTCCCAATTATAATAAAAGGGTTGGGAGCAACTAAATGATGTAATTTAGTTGTACCTAAATAGAAATATAAATCTTTTGTTTTAGCAAAATCATCCCAATATTTTTTTCTAACATCATCACATGCTGCTTTTTCGTTTCCATCATGCCTCTCCATGCAATTCCAAAACAAAGCACCCAATTCCCAATCTTCATTCATTAAAGTACTTACTTTCCCATTTATATCAGAAAAAACAAAACTGAATTTATAGGGTAGTTTTCTAACAACTTCAAAATTCCTTTTTTCCTCAAATAATTTTCCTTGTAAGAGGACAGCTTTTTGCTTCGCATTCCATTCACGTTGGCATGGCTCGTATATAAAATCAATAAATTTTGTTGGTTTAAAAATTGCTAGTGATATATATTTCTCCTTATTTTTAGCTTCGGAGATTAGTAAATTGAGGTCATAGTAAATATTTTTCAAAACCCATTTTTTTCTTTCTTCCCAATTGTTTTCAGTGCCAATACGACCATAAAAAGTTATAATATCCTCAGCATCTATGTTTACTGGTCGATAACTTTCTTGTCTAAAATCACGAGTATTTTTTACCAAGTCCATTTCAATCCAGTGGTACTTTTGATACTGTTTATTGTAATCAAGTTTTCTGTAGGGTATTGGATAAATTCTAATCCAATTTCCATCTTCATCTATCCCTGCAGTGCAGACAAGTTCTTCATATTTCGATGAAACTGATGGATAAGTTTTTACTGTAATGAGGATTTTTCTTTTGGGCATTATAAATGTATTATGGGGATTTTTGAGTCTAATAAATGTACGGCATTTGCTACTCTAGTTCTATGACATTGTTTTGGCAACGCTTCATAACAAGTTAATGCAACTCTGCCATAAGTTTTTATTAAACTATGAATTAGTCTAATTTCTTTTTGTTGATTTGGAAGAATTTCTTTTTCATAGTCAACAAATAAATTGTCATAGTCCATTTGAGTGCTAAGATTTTTTCTTTTTTCGCTTACAATTCCTAATTCGGGCAGGTGAATATATTTTATGTTAACTGATTCACAAGCATTTTGCAAGGTCTTTTTAGCAAAGCCATATTTTCTGCTTAATGGATTTTTTCTCACATCGCAAAGGATTTTCACATTTTGTTGAATTAACGTATTTAAGTAATTTTCAAGACTTCTTCCTTCATATCCAATCGTAAAAATTCCTTCAGTTGTAATAGTAGGTTTAAATCGATTAACTATTTCAATTTCCTTTTCATTTAAGTGTTTGGAAACAATTTCACTGTTAATTGCAAAATATGGATAATTTAAATAGACTTGTCTTATTAACTCGTCGGTGGATAAATTGCCAAATTGCAGTTTTAGCTTTGACAAGATTTTCCTGTCAGTTTCTTCAATAGTGTGAATAAAATTTGCATGTTCAATATTTGTTTTCCAATTTCTAGTATTTGCTAAATATCCTTCTTTTATCAAAGAATTTTTATCAGCCATCGCTTGAAATGAGAAACATCCATATTTGTATGGAACAAAATCATATTTTCTATCCGTTTGTTTTTCTGAGAAAAGGAATAAAATCTTTTGAAAATCAGTTGCACTTATTTCATTGCCGAATAATTCAACAATAGCAAGTAATATTTTTTTTCTATATAACATTGACAATTTTTTCTGAATAATTACAAATTTAATTTAATTCCTTGTCAACTAAAAAATCTCGACTAATAGTTTGATTTTCAATATTCATTTTTATAAGAAACATCTAATTATCTGTGTTTTACAATGAACACCAACGGTCACTTGTATGTGGTCGGGCGGGATTTCTGGAAGAAATCGTGTCAGACCCGCAGGAAAGTGGGCGCAAGGTCTGACTTGTCAGACCGCCAAAACCCCCGCCTGCCATATGCAATTTGTTACCTGCTGTTTTTTTATTCATTTATCCGATGTATATATAAATTTTAATCCATGATATAAACTTTGAAAAGGTACATGTCCTTCGTCTTCATAAACTTTCAACTCACATACAACATTCTCTTTGGATTTTATTTTTTGGCTAAAATCTGACAGTTGTTTTCTATTAATTCCATCCGGGTCTAGAAAATCTTTTAGTCCGTGTGTTAAAAATATTTTTGTCAGTTTATTATTTTTTGTTTTTAAAAAATTAGCTGTTAAGTCGTCGAAATATTCTCCACAATCAAGAAATGCTCCGCTACATACAATATACGAATCAAAAGAATTAGTATTTGTCAAAAAATAATACAATGTGAAAATTGCGCTTAAAGATTGTCCACATAAAATTTTCTCATTGGTTGTCCGAAAAGATTTGTTTATATATGGGACCAACTCATTGTCGATGAATTTTTTGAACTTTTCAGCACCAGGTTCTGTGTCGAAAAAACCAGTCTTTGTCGGCATCATATCTCGGTTCCTATTTGTGTTTTCAATCATAACTACAATCATTTCTGGTATTAACTCATCAATGTAAGCTAACCTATTGATTGTCCCAATGGTTTCAGAAAATAAGTCAATGTTGCCGTCAAGTCGATAAATGACAGGATAAGACTTTTTTGTCTCATCGTATCCTTTGGGTAGTTTAATTATGATTTTTCTATTCTCATTCAGTTCTTTCGAATTTATTGAATCAATAAATCCGAGCTTTATTTCCTGACTAAATAGAATTGTCGCTGATAGGATTAATAAGGTTAAAAGAGTTAATTTTTTCATTGTAATTTAGCTATGTTGTTGGCTCTGTTAAAATTCTGACTAACGCCAAAGTTAATCTTTTGATTTATTGACATTTAGTTGTTTTGCTTTTTCTCATTAAATAATGGCTAAAAAAAGACGTTAGCAAAAAAACTCAACTGTTTTACAACCAGTAGGAGGATTGCAGATAACGGTTGGTGCAAGTGTAGTGCGGAGCTTTGAAACGGCAACTTGTCAAGTTTGCACGGAGCCAAGCAGGCGTAGCACTAAATTTTGTTTTTTACCGATAATCCGTCCACGACGGATTGGCGGTGGTTGAACAAGGCAAAAGCGCTGGAACACCGCGCACTCCCGCATTACATTTGCACTTTGTTATGGGCTGGTTTTATTGCTTAAGTCCTGCTGGTCCAATATATTTTGAATCACCAAAACCAAGAATTGGAATGAAAATAATACTAAGCAAAATTACACCAACTGTAAAACCTTCACTTTTTCCAAAACTTTTTACCATAAGATTCCATCCCCAAATTATCCAAATAAAATTTAAAGAAGGAATCATCCATAAGAAAATCCACCACCATGGTTTTCCTATTATTTCCATGAATACAATTAAATTATAAATTGGAATAATTGCAGCCCAACCTGGCTGATTTGCTTTTTCAAATAACTTCCACATTGCAATAAGTGGTATTAAAATCAAGAAAAGCATAATAAAGATTATAATGATTTCCTGAGGACCAATAAATCCAAGTAAAACGAAATTTAAAATTTGATTCATAATGTTTAGTTTTTGATTTTTTTATTCCCTACTCCCTACTCATTTGGCTTTTCGGTAACGCCCCGTTTTTATAGTGATTTCTGGTCTCCACTATTTTTTTTGATTTTCTTTTAAAAATTTTATTGTCAATTATTTAATTTCATTAGTCCACCATTTCATTTTTTTATTTAGAAAATCCCCCTCAAATTCATTTTTCGGGAAAGGTTTAAGTTTTTTTTAGATTGTTGATTTTGTTTAGAATTATTTTTTGTACAAAGAATTAGTCAGGTTATTTTTTTAATTGAAAGTAGGTTAAAAATTTTATCCATGATTATTTGTGTTAGTTATTTTTCAAACTTGCCCATAACGTTGTCGTATATTTACTCCATATATTTTTGTTTTCTGCAAAGCACCTGTATTCATCTTTTATAGAAAAAATTATTCACTTATGTTTAAAGAACAAAAAGTAAACCCTCCAACAATTTTTGCCTGCGCACGGAAGTGTTACAGCCCTAAGGGAATAGTTTATTTAAAAATACTGTTCCCAAGGCGTTCCTACTAAACAAATACCAGCTTTCTGCTTTTTGCGGTCGCTGTTGTTTCGGGTTATTTTCACTTTTTCAGTCAACAAAACAATGATTTGGTTTTTAAGCGTTGAAGATAAAAAATATTTTCTTAATCCAACGGGTGCGGAAAGCGCATAACTCATTCATGCCCGGGACTAAACACCCCCCAGCATACACCAAAAAGCTAAAACAATAAAGTATAAATTATAAACAGATTACTTTGCTGTATCCAATCAGCGTAATTATATAAAAAAAGGAGGCATCATTATTTATCCTCCTTCATATTTCTACTTTCTGTTTTTATTCAAAAAGCTCTTTGAAATAATACGTGTAAGGAGTACACTCATATGCTGGAACGTTATTTTGGGTATCATAAACCGACAGGTTTATTTCACCTGTTGATGGAACGTACTGGATAACCATTAAGTTATGCGATAAACTCGAATTATCATGCATCAGATTCCAGCTTTTTTGTGCAGAGATGTTTTGTTCGGCATTTACCGCCTGAATCATTGCTGTATAACGATCTTCAAAATTATAGGTGTTATTTCTGGCTACCTGTCCATTAGCAACATATAAATTATCTCCAGCAATGGAATCGGGAAATGAGCTATTACGGAAAGTAATATATGGCGCTGTTGGAGCCAGTTCGGTAACTAAAGCTGTGTTTTCATCGGTATCGGCCATAGCAAGCGCTGATATTAATACGGGTGTAGCATACGATTCATTACTGTTTATATAATCTTTGATATCGAGCAGAGTATTCTCGCCATCGAGATTATAATCAGCTGTTTCGATTGCCTCACGCAATGCAAACCATATCGGAGTATAGTTTTGCCCTAATTGAGGGCCTGCTTCCGAATAATCGTCCATCGTATTTTGAAACAAAGCCATATGCTCATTAATACCGGATAATGAACCCAGTAACCCAGCAAAACCAATACTGATCCAAGGTTGTTTATCCTCGTCATCGGGTTGATGGATACACATCACGATATTTTGGGTAAGAGCATGTGTTACATGCCAGTCTAAGTGGCGGGTAATTACTGATTCTCCTGCAAGGGCAGTATTTTCGGTTGCACTACCCCAACTCATATATGCCGAACAGCCAAGTCCGGCATTACGGGTATTGCTACTTATACTCATTAACATATTGTATATATCGAGAAAGCAATTTGCCACAATTAAGTCTCCAACATCAAGCGAATAAACATTTGCTGACGAATCATTCAGCGCATCAATAACCCCTTGCATTTCGTCCATCATATCCTGACTAATATTGAAGTTACCTTCGGTTGTTGCCAGTGTTTTTGCAGTAGCATAATACTCACTTCCAAATAGTGCTTTTATGTAATCTTTAATAACATGGCTTATCTCATTGGCCAATAGCGAACCATAGGCATACCCCATTTCGTAATTGCTACCATATACTTTTATAATTTTAATTTGATCATCTTCAATAATTTCCCCTTTAATTGTCGATGTCTGTTCCTGTTCTTCCGGCTCTTGTTCGCATGCAATTAAAGTGAATGCGCTAATAAACAATACAGAGGCAAACAATTTGCCCATTTTAAATAGATTCATACTTTCTTTTGAATTTAATTGGTTAATAATATTCTCTTATCAATTTTAATGCATGATCATCTCAAATGCTTTTCATCGAGAATGATGTCAATTCCTAAAATGGCTGGTAATGGTCACTTGTAAGCTGTCGTTGCGGATTTCGAAGAGCGTCAGTGTCCGGTAGGACTGAACGGCGATGCGAGAATCTGCTGATGGCGCACCACCAAACCCCGCTATGCAATATGCGTTGTGTTAGCACCAGTTTTTTATTTATTCATTTCAACTAACTTCCATTTCTCATTTGATTCTTTTGTCAAATAAACTCTAATCTTCAAATCCTTTTCATTGCCAAGAACTTTTATTCCCAATTGAGCCTGTCCATTACCACCTGTAATACTAATATTTCCTGTTGGCATTATTCCATATCCTTTGATTCCTCCTGTTTCTGATAATATCTCTTGATTTTGTTCTATTTCGATTATTGCAACTTTATATGCCTCCGAGCTTTTCATTGTAACTCCAACAAACAAAATTATGAATGTAAAAAAGGTAATACCAACTCCAATTAAAGCTATGATTCTTGGTAGTTTATTTGGCTTATTAGGATTATTTACAACAATAGTATTTACAATTTTGTCTCCTAGTCTTTTCTTTTCTTGGCTTAAAGCAAGAACAATAAATTCAACAGGCCAGATTATTATAAGCAAGTTTCTGATAAGTAGTCTACCAAAAGAAGGAACTTGATTTAGTTCGTCTGCATCTCGAATCATTATTCCCATAATCCATTTCCCCATACTAATCCCTTTAATTGAATCTTTTACAAAATATATAAGAAACCCAATAGGCATTACGGCCAACATTGTTATTGTCATTTTACTTATATCGTTATTATCCAAGAAACTTGTGCCCATTGATAAAAAAACGGTTGAAACCAACAAAAATGTTATTGTAAAATGGTCAATTATAAATGCAGCAATTCGTCTTTTTCTGCTTGATACTCTTAGTTTTTGGTTTATTTCTTCCTCCATTTTTGGTTTTTTAAATTGGTGCTAACGTTGTCGTATATTTACTCCATCTATTTTTGCTTTCTGTAAAGTACATATATTCACCGTATAAGAAAAAATCATTCACTTATGTTTAAAGAACAAAAAGTAAACCGCCTAACAGTTTTTACCCACGCACAGAAGTGATGCAGCCCTAAGGGAACAGGTTCTTTTAAAACTATTGCGCCCAAGGCATTCCCAGCCAAAACAAATACCAGCTTTCTGCTTTCTGCGGTCGCCGTTGTTTCGGGTTACTTTCGCTTTTATAGTCAACAAAACAATAATTTGGTTTTCAAGCGTCGAAGATAAAAAAAATACTAATCGAACTTTTGATTAAAATATTTTATTCACCCCAGATACTAAACGCTACCCAGGAAGTCGGAAATGATAACAGGAGGCTGTTATCAAACAGGAAAACGTTCCTCAAATATAAGGAGGGAAGGCACCTTTCATACATTGCGGCTTCACCAATCGGAAACCACCGGGATTTAGGAATGCGTTAAAGTCCCCGAAGCAGGGAAAAGTAATTTTCAGGCCAGCAGGTTTTCATCCCGGATAATCATCAGGATGGCTGAGTGTGGCAGAATGAGGTATTTTTCGTTATTAAACTCAATTTCGTAGCCGCTTTTGTTCATAAAAACGGCCAAATCGCCCATACGGGCCTGCAGCGGTACATATTTTACGTCATCCTGTTTTTGCTTCCAGGTTTCATCTTCTTCCGAAACGGCCGGAATGGGATACCCCGGTCCCACTTTTACAATGTAACCGCTCTGAATCTTTTCGCTCTCCTGCACCGTTGGCGGCAGGTACAGGCCGGTTTTGGTTTTGCTCGAAGGCGTTTTGGGCTTTATCAATACCCGGTCGCCCACCATAATAAACTTTTCGAGGTCCTTTTCTTCAATAACAAGTGACATAATTACAATAATCTTTGAGGCGGTAAAGATAGAATTTTCTAACGGGTTTCTGCCCTTCTTACGCAGAACAAAAACTGCAGCATCAGATGCACCGCCAGCAAGCCAAACACATGCCACAAAAAGTGCGTGCCCATGGGTAACCAGGCAAAGGTATCGGCCCACCGGAAAAACAGCGCAACCCCAAAAGAGATGAGCGCCGTCCCCACCAAATATCCGTTGCGGAAACCGGTTTTTGCAAGGTACCAGCCAATGGGAAACAGCACTACTACCGCCATGGAAGCATAATTTACATTGATGGCGGTTTGAACCGGCAGGCCGCTGTTAAAAAGCGCTCCCTGAGAAAAAAAGAAAACCATCAGCAATATTACCGGTGGCCACCACTTCCGCCAGGCTTTCATAAAAAAATAGAACGATGCAGAAAAGGTAATGAGCATAATGGGCATCCAATCCATCATCAAAAAAGCACGGTGCCAGCGAAATCCGTGGTAGATGGTCCCTCCCACCCCGCCAATGAGTAACAAAACCAACAAAGAAAACATAAACCGGAAACGGGAAG
Source organism: Mariniphaga sediminis (assembly GCF_003573545.1). Lineage (GTDB taxonomy): Bacteria > Bacteroidota > Bacteroidia > Bacteroidales > Prolixibacteraceae > Mariniphaga > Mariniphaga sediminis. The sequence goes on from NZ_QWET01000002.1 coordinate 278,706, forward strand.
TTTCTTTTCGGATTTTCAAAAACCAGAAAACCGCCACGGCAACAAACAGTGCGGCCGTCACAAAATTCCAGGGCTCCACAATCACCTTTTCCAGGTTGGTTTCCGTGTAAGTATGCCCTCCGTCGCGCAATGGAATATTTAGCCAATAAAAAAGAATCATCTCAAATAATTGTTTTTATGCCATAACAAATCCATCCCTTTATTGGAACACAGCCAAATTACTAATTTTCAGAAAATAAATTATTTATACCGAGGCAATATTACAAGATTATTGCAGAAGCTACCAGAGGGAAATAGCCGCTACCCAACAACGGGCAATTCATAACAAAAAACAAAACGGCACCTCCGCTATCTTCAGAAACTGTTTAAAAATCGTAAAAATATAATAATACGAATCAAGAGTTGACACTAGCTGATTATCAGGAATTCAAACCACTCCGGGGTTGCGTCTTAACCCCGCATTGCCTTCCCCGAGCTTCGCATGGGGCTATTTTTATTTATGTCCTTCGGACATCTCTTTATCCCGAAAGGGATTAAATAATAATAGCCACGGGTAAAACCCGTGGTAATGAAGTGGATATGAAAAGAACCCCGAAGTGGGTTCAACTCTTGATTTGCATTATTATATAAAATGAATTTAAATTTTATTGTACAAAGTATGATATTGAAAATCAATTTATTTAACCTTGTCCCTAAAGAGAGTAAATTCCTACCAGATGTCAGATTGGGGTAAAAACTGAAAATCAAAGCAGTATAGTGCCGTGGAATAAAATTTAAATAGTTTCTCAGCCACGGCTGAGAATAAACCTCTCCCCATCAAAAAATACTAAGAATTTATCCCGTTCGTTTAGTTAAAGGATATTTTTATCTTAATTTCGTCGCACAACCAAAATAAATTGAAATTATGGGAAATAAGTGGAACATTAATAGCCGGCTGATTACACAGGATGATACGCTTCCGGCAGCCCAGGCCATGTTGTATGCCATTGGCATGGATGAAAAAGATCAGCAAAAAGCCCAGGTGGGAATCGTAAGCACTGGTTTCCAGGGAAACCCCTGCAACATGCACCTGAACGGACTGGCTTCGGCTCTAAAAAAAGAGGTGGACAAACAGGAGGAGTTGTATGGACTTATTTTTCATACCATCGGGGTAAGCGACGGGATTACCAACGGCACCGAAGGAATGAAGTTCTCCCTCCCTTCGCGGGAAATTATTGCCGATTCCATTGAAACGGTAGTAAGCGCACAGTTTTACGATGCCGTTATTCCCATTGTTGGTTGTGACAAAAACATGCCCGGCGCCATGATGGCCTTGGGTCGCCTCAACAGGCCGTCCATCCTGATGTATGGAGGAACGGTAAAAAAAGGCCGTTGGAAGGGCAAAGATTTGAATATCGTTTCAGCTTTCGAGGCTTACGGGGAGCGAATAAGGGGAACCATTTCTGATGAAGATTACCGGGGAATCATTCGGAACTGTATTCCCGGCGCAGGAGCCTGCGGAGGTATGTATACCGCCAATACCATGGCCGCCGCCATTGAATGTTTGGGAATGAGCCTGCCGGGGTCGTCTTCCAATCCGGCACTTAGCCCCGAAAAAAACGAGGAATGCCGGGGGCTGGCAGAAGCCATTAAAAATGTACTGGAAAAAGACATTAAGCCACGGGACATCATGACCCGCGAAGCGTTTGAAAATGCCATTACACTCTCCATCGCCCTGGGGGGTTCCACCAACGCGGTAATTCATTTAATTGCCATGGCCAAAGCAGTGGGCGTGGAACTAACCATCGACGATTTTCAGCACATCAGCGACAAAACCCCTTTTATTGCGGACTTAAAACCCAGCGGCACCTACCTGATGGAAGATTTACACGACGTCGGAGGAATTCCGGCCGTAATGAAATTTCTCCTGAAAGAAAACTTCCTGAACGGAAATTGTATCACCGTTACGGGAAAAACGATAGGGGAAAACCTGGAAGAAGCTCCCGGGTTAAAAGAAGGACAGAAAATTATCCACTCCTTTGAAAATCCGATTAAAAAGAAGGGGCATATCCAGATACTTTACGGAAATCTGGCCGAACAGGGAGCCGTGGCAAAAATTACCGGCAAAGAAGGCGAATTGTTTTCCGGCCCGGCCCGAGTATTTGAAGATGAGTTTGAAGCCATTGAAGGTATCCGGACACAGGTTAAGCCGGGCGAGGTAATTGTTATCCGGAACAGTGGCCCCAGGGGAGCGCCCGGAATGCCCGAAATGCTTAAGCCCACCAGCGCGGTGATGGGAGCCGGTTTGGGGAAGGATGTCGCCCTTATTACCGACGGCCGTTTTTCCGGAGGCTCTCATGGTTTTGTGGTGGGGCATATTACTCCGGAAGCTTATGAAGGGGGTGCAATCGGGCTCATCCAAAACGGCGACCGGATTACCATCGATGTAATACAAAACCGGATTGATGTGGATTTGACACCGGAAGAGTTGGAGGCCCGCAGGAAAGTATGGATAAAACCTTCACAGAAAGAACTTACCGGGATATTGAAAAAATACCGGAACTCGGTTGCGTCTGCATCAGAGGGTTGCATCACCGTATAACCAAAAAATAAAACGACAAAGGAGTGAAACACAAACACGCGGGGAGAATAACATCCGTTCAAAATATTCAATCGGATCACTTGTTGGAGGCCTCTCCTATTTACTTATTTTTGCACAAAATTTTTCCCATGGGACTTTGGCTTCAATTATTCAATAAAATATCGCGTACCGTTAATATACTTTTGCTGCTTACCTTGTTTACACTCCTGCAACAAACCGCCGGGGCACAATCCGACAGCCTTGAGATCGGCGTCCGCGGAGTAGCCGTTTACTCTTCAGACCACCTGGTACCACTGTGGTTACATTCCAACCAGTACGGACAGATTGATGCATTTGGAAACGGGCAGTTGCTGGGCCATATTCACGCTTCCTATGAACATAGGTGGAATGAAAAATTGTCGCTTACGGCAGGCACCGGCTTTTGGACCGATAATGAACTGGACAGGGTAACTCCGGGGCAACTGTTTGCAGCAGTCAGCTTTCAAAGCTTCACACTTATTGCAGGCAAAAAAAATCTGGACTATTTACCCGGGCAGGAAGCCGATCCTGCATTTTTTAACTTTCGCAACATTCGCCCTATGCCGGCAATTTCCTTCGGCTTTTTTGATTACACACCGGTTCCGTTCACCAGGGAATACCTGCAATTCAAAGCGGCACTCCTTCAAGGCCGCCTGAATGACGAACGTGAATCGCCCGGTGTTCGCCAGCCCTACTACCATTTCAAAAGCCTTTACCTGAAAACAGGAAACCTGCCGGTAAATATTTTTGCAGGCATGAATCACTCTGTTCTTTTTGGCGGAACACTGAGCGATGGAACCGAAATACCTGTCGACTGGATAAGTACCTACCTTATCAATTCTTCTGAAACGCTGAAGGAGTTTAACCACGGCGAAGGAACCAACGCCCCCGGAGAACATGTGGGATTAAGTGAATTCGGAATTCATTATGAAACGGACAGGATAAACCTGTTCATTTCAAAACAGGACCCAATGACCGATTATTCAGGCCTGTTTCGCTCCAAAGACAAAATACTAAACTTCAGAATCCAAATCAAAAAAACAAACTGGCTGGAAGAATTCAGCTATCAGTATGCATACACCAAACACCAAACCGGCCCGGGACTTCACCTTGCGCCATTCAGGGAAGTTGAAGATTATTCCCTTTTTCTGAAAGAGAATTTTGGTCTGGATGCGGATGTAAATACATGGGAAGAATTTTACCCTTACCTGAAAGAATATGTAAACCGTGGGTACCCCGAGTATGGCCGCGACAATTATTTCAACCACGGAATCTACCGGTTGGGGCATTTTTACGACGAACACTTTTATGGATATCCCCTCATGCACTCCAAAGAACAAATAAAGTACTTTAAAGATATTGATGATTTCAATTATTCTACCATAGGAAACAACCGGTTGCAGGCACACCACTTTGCAATGAAAGGCTCCATTACAAAAGGGCTTACTTATAACGCCAAAGTAACCTTTTCCGAAAATTTTGGAACCTACAATGGGTTTTACACAAAATGGCTCAACGAACGCGAAGGGTATTACTTCCGGGAGGTTAAAAAACAAAATTATTACCTACTGGAACTTTCGCAACAACTTCCCCGGAACTTTACTGCTCAGGCAGCTTTTGGGTTCGACAGCGGATCTCTTTACCAGTCGTGGGGAATACGATGTGGAATCTCCTGGGTTATTTTTCCATTGAATTAGTATTTTTACGTACATTATTTGAAAAAGCTATCTTCAAAGCCGTTTACAATGATTCAATATCTTACAAAAAAAACACAGAAATACCAGATGATCCGAAACGTTCAACTAACCGGAACGGTGATATTCATCCTTACTCTTTTGATTTTATCACCTGCCAAAAGCGATGCTACCCCACCCTCCTCGTCGAAGAAACACAAGTGGCTGATTTCAGGCAGTGTGGGGATGGCGATTCTATCTACTGAATTCTCAAAAGAATACGTTATACTCGAAAACGAGTTCCGGCACCAACCAGGCTGGGCTTTTGATATCTCTGCGGGACGGACAATCGGCAGGCATTGGGAACCGGCCATCCGCTTTAGTCTGTTCACCCTTTCGGGAGACAGCGATTCGCCTGATTTTACAGCCAACGGAAACCATCCCTCATTCAGCGGTCCCTTTTACCAGACTCCGGTAGAATATGTCTCTCTCAGTGGTTCATTATCCGGAGTCGTGCGGTTTTACTTCAGGGAAGTGCCCGGAACCAACGTTGATAAGTTCCGTCTGGATCCCTATATTGAGGCAGGCGGTGGTGTCAATTCGTTTGCCACAGAGCTTCGGTATAAAACAACTCCACCCGGAGAAACCTCACCTATTATTTTTCAAAAAGGGGTTACCAAAGGTACTCCCCCCACCAATGTAGCGCAGGCCATTTTCGGACTGGGCACAAAAATCGGGTCACCCAAAAAATGGCAAATTATATTGTCGTACACTGCGAATGTAATAAACTATGCCTGCCTGGACGGGGTGCACAATTATACAAACGGGGTAAGAAACCATGCCAATGGAATTGTATCAAAATTTACAGCGGGAATTGTAATTCCGCTTGGAACCATGGAAGTTTCTCCCCGTCAGGAAAAAGGAGATAACCTCCCCTGGGCGAATTAACACTTTTTTAATGCAGGCAACCGACCAACATAAGCGATAAAGAGGTGTACCTGTTACAAAGTTTGCGGTTATTCTCATTGACATTCCGAAATAATAAAAATCAGAAAAAAAACATCCATTTTACACCTTGGTTTGAAAACCCAAAATTATTGAACGCTGCGAAGGCGAACTCTTTTTATTTTCAAAAAACTGACTGACAAATAATTTTATAATTCGCACAATTATTTAACATTTTTTTGTCTATTTTGCAGTTCCGCAACAAAATGTAAGCTAAACAAGATAAAACATGGGCAAATTCATACCACAATTTTCCGACTTCAAAATTACGCGAAAGCTGGCCATCCTTATATACATTTTTGTATTCGGCATCATCATTATGGGATTGGCTGCCTATGTTCTGTTTAAATCAAGTGAATCATTTACCATGTTGGGAAATGAGAACAGAGTTTTTGTAGAAACTTTCGATTCAGGTGTCGCCCATTTTTACAAATATGAAGTTTCAGGAAATAACGGAGAACTGGAAAAAGCCTACGAATATTTTAGTCATGCCTTTAACATTGTATCTGTTTTTGCCAAAGCAGACAGCCTTATGAATGTTATGCCCCGGGAAGAATGGGAATCCTATTTTCTTGAAATTTTCAAAGAAGGTTTTGATAACGACATTGATAAAATCAAATTTATGGGTGCTCAGATACGTGTATTTGACAACATTAACCATAAAAAACTGGATGAGATCCAGCAAATTGCAGCAGATATTTCGCTGTTTATCCAAAACATTACGTCATTAGTCGACTCATACAGGGAAAACAAATCGCCCGAAAAACTGACCCGCCTTCAAGCTGAATTTCCCAAAATTCGGTCCTATACCCAAAGGTTTACTTGGAAATTATATGAGCTTAACAAATACGTTACCAATTCATTCGCTGCCCTCATTATTTTCCTCGCTTTGTTTTTGATTCTTACAAGCACGTTGATTTCCAGAAGGATCAACAAGTCCATTTCTGATCCAATCACCAAACTGGCGGATAATTTTGAAAAGATGGCCAGCGGTAACATCAAACCCTCAGTAAAAATAGACTCCAAAAATGAAATCGGCCAGTTATCAAGATCGTTTTCGCAACTTCAAACCAACCTTCAGGATATTATTTCACATTCAAAAAAAATTGCACAAGGCGACTATAGCGATAAACTAGAACCAAAATCGGAAGAGGACGAACTCGCTCCGGCGCTGAACAAAATGGCCTATCAACTGGAACAAACAGAAATAAACCACCGAAAGGAAAACTGGTTGCAAAAAGGCATAAACGGCCTCGACGACCACATAAGGGGCAACCATTCGGTAAGGGACCTATCCGGAAAAATTATCACTTACCTGAGCCACTTTCTTAAAATTGAACTGGCCGCTATTTATGTTTTTGACGAAACGATTGACCAGCTCAGCTTCGCAAGTTCTGTCGGGTTAAACACAGCAGAGCTGAAAGAAAATATTAAAATCGGGGAAGGACTTATCGGCAAAGCGGCGCTGGAAGGCTCCCTGCAAATTGTGGATACGAAAAAGAAATATCACAAAATTTTCAGTGCAACAGGAGAAATAATTCCTGAAAAAATATACCTGCTGCCCCTGTTTTATAACGAAAGCATTCAGGGCGTTATTGAACTGGCACCGGTCAATGAGTTATCCGATATTAAAATTGAATTTCTGAGCTCAATTGCCGAAAGAATATCCGTAAGTATCACAGCTTCTGTGGCAAGGGAACGCCATAAAGAGTTGCTTGAAAAAACGTTGGATCAGGCAGAAACGTTACGTGCCCGCGATGAAGAACTTAGCAAAAAGCTGGAAGAAATTACCCGGATACAGGAAAGCCTTATCAGGGAAAAAGCGTTGCTCGACTCCATGCTGCATACCCTTCCCGATTCGGTTTATTTTAAAGATATCGACAGCAAATTCCTGCGAATCAGCAAATCGATGGCAAACCGATTTGGGGTGAAAGTACCGGAAGAAGTTATTGGCAAATCCGATTTCGATTTCCGTTCCCGGGAAGAAGCTCAATTATATTTTGATGAGGAACAGAAAATTATAAAAGATGGAGAAGGGGTTGTGGATGAAATCCGCCAAAGCATTGATAAAGACGGAAAGGAAAATTGGACTTCCGTAACCAAGCTTCCGATGTATGACGAAACCGGAAAGTGTATCGGCACATTTGGCATATCGAAAAACGTTACCCAAATCAAACAACTGGAAGTAGAAGTAAAAAAACAAAACGAACAACTGCTTTCCAATCAGAAAGAGCTGATGGATGTAAACCACCTGCTAAAGCAGCAACAAGAGGAACTCAAATCAACAAACGAAGAATTGAAGTCTCAGGAAGAAGAACTTAGGGTGGCAAACGAAGAGATGAAATCGCAGGAAGAAGAGCTCAGAGTGGCCAATGAAGAACTGGCGGAGCAAACAAAAATTCTGGCCGAAAATGAAAAAAACCTAAAAAAACAACGGGAAAAGCTTAAAGAAACCAACCAGGAACTGAAACTGGCAAGCCAATACAAATCGGAGTTTCTCGCCAATATGTCGCACGAGTTGCGTACTCCGCTAAACAGCTTGTTAATTCTTTCCAAACTGCTTAGCAACAATAAAAAAGGAAACTTAACAGAAGATCAGCTAAAATCGGTAAATATTATCCACAAAAGTGGAAAAGACTTACTCGATCTAATCAATGAAATTCTCGACCTTTCGAAAATAGAAGCGGGCAAAATGACTTACAATTTTGACGAAGTTTCTGTCGACGACATAAAGTCTGAAGTTATCCAGCATTTCGGGCCGGTAGCCGAAAATAAAGCGTTGACGTTGGAGGTCAATCAGCCAGATGACTTTCCCAAAACCATCTTCACGGACAAACAGCGGCTAATGCAGATAATCAGGAACCTTCTCTCGAATGCGTTTAAATTCACCAACTCCGGCGGGGTGAAGGTTAACATGGGAATTACCCCATCGACGGCCAAACTGGTTAATCCCGATCTGAGCCACCGGAATACATTTTTTATTGCCGTTGAAGACACGGGGGTGGGAATCCCCGAAGGGAAAGCAGAAGAAATCTTTGAGGCCTTTCAGCAGGCTGACGGAAGTATTTCGCGAAAGTATGGCGGAACCGGACTGGGACTTTCCATATCGAAGCACCTGACCCACGTTTTGGGAGGTGAGATACATGTAAAAAGCGCTGAAGGCAAAGGTTCTGTTTTTACGGTTTACCTGCCCTCAGACAGAAACCTGGTTGGGAAAGTTTACAACGAACCCGGAACAGAAAAAAAACAGGTGGAACGCGTTGAAGAACCTGCATCAACGACGTACGAAACGGCCGAAGAAGAATTTGACAAGAACGAACTCCCGGCTTTTATCGACGACGACCGGAATTTGGATCCCTCCGGACTAATGGTGCTTATCATCCATAATGAAAAGAAAAAGGCGCATAAACTACTCGAACTTTGCCATAAGAAAAACTTCAATGCCCTGGTGGCAGCCAGTATCAGCGAAGGCATCAGACTGGCTTCTGCATTTTCGCTGCAGGCCATTATCATTTCCTCCGAATTAAATGACTCAAACGAATTCCAAAACCTAAAGAACAACAAATTTACCAGGCAGTTGCCCCTCCACTTTGTGTCACGGATTGAAGATTCAATCCTTGACAACATAGATGATTTAAGAACGCCCGAATCAGTTCCTTTGGAAAATATTACACAAAACATTGAAAACAAAATAAGCAAAGAGTACAAACAAATACTGGTAGTGGAAGACGATCCCGGCACGCGCGAAGCCATTCACATACTTTTTGAAGACAAGGACATAATCCTTCACGAAGCCAATACCGGGCAGCAGGCTTATGAAATGATTTCAGCCAAAGCATTCGACTGTATTATCCTGGATCTGGGGCTTCCCGACTTCTCAGGAAACGAACTACTGAAAAAGCTAAAAGCAGGGAATATTCCCATCCCAAATGTCATTATTCATACAGCCAGGGAACTTTCGGCCAAAGAGCTTCGGGAATTGCACAAATTTTCCGACTCTATTGTAATAAAAGGGATCAAGTCCGATGAGCGGTTAATGGATGAAGTTACCCTTTTCTTACACCAGGTGGCGAATAAACTTCCGAGGAAAGTGCAGATAAAAACAGAAGTGCCGGACAAAAATGGGTTTAAAGGGAAAAAAGTACTGTTGGTAGACGATGATATCCGAAATGTTTTTGCCCTGGCCCAAATACTGGAAGAACGAGAAATTGAAGTGATGGAAGCGGAAAACGGAGAGGTTGCCGTTGAAACACTGAAAAAAAACAGAGACATAGACCTTGTATTAATGGACATTATGATGCCGGTAATGGACGGGTACGAAGCGATGAAAATTATCAGGAATACGCCTGGAATAGATGACATCCCGATTATTACCCTTTCGGCAAAAGCCATGAAAGAAGATTACCAAAGAGCCATCAATAACGGGGCGAACGACTATATATCGAAACCGGTAGATGTTTCGAAACTTTTATCTTTATTAAAAATATGGTTGTTTAAATAAAATGGAAAGACCTAAAATACTGATTGTAGACGACTTAATCGAAAACCTTGTCAGCCTGGAAATGATTCTGGGAGATTTCGATGTTGATTTTGTCAGATCCACCTCCGGAATGGAGGCACTCAGAATTACACAGAAAAATGATTTTGCCATGGCCATTCTGGATGTGCAGATGCCCGGAATGGATGGTTACGAGACTTTATCCCTAATGCGAAAAAGAAAAAAGACCAGGTACCTTCCTGTCATTTTTGTTTCAGCCATCCATCAAAGCGATCTGCATATAATCAAAGGAATAGAAACCGGCGCCGTAGATTTTATACCCAAACCGATCATTCCTGAAATTTTGGTTGGTAAGGTAAAAATATTCCTCGACCTGTTTGCGCAGAAACAGGAACTGAAAGGGGTTCTCAAAAGGCTGGAAGAAAATAACAAAGAGCTCGAAGTTCAAAAAAACAAAGCAGAAGAGGCCACCCGGGCAAAATCGATATTCCTGGCAAACATGTCACATGAAATCCGCACTCCCCTAAACGGAATAATCGGAATTTCGAAATTACTGGAAGAATCAGGATTGAATGAGGACCAGAAAGAACTAACCGAAATAATAGCTACATCAGGTGAAAACCTGTTGAATATCATTAACGACATCCTCGATTTTTCAAAAATTGAATCAGGCCAGATTCAACTTGAAAACATTGATTTTATACTTTTTGATATCGTCAACACCATTGTTAAACTACTGAAATTTAAGGCTGACACAAAAGGAATCAGACTTTCCGTGGATATAGACAATAATATACCGCGAACCTTAACGGGTGATCCCTACAGGCTCAACCAGGTTATTACCAACCTGGTAAACAATGCCATTAAATTTACGGAGAAAGGCCGTGTAAAGATATCGGTTAAACCACTAAAAAAAGAAGGCCAAAATATCGTTTTGTTATTTAAAGTTACCGATACCGGGATCGGAATTTCGGAAGAAGACCAAAAGAAGTTATTCAGGGAATTTTCTCAAACAAATATTTCCATTGCACGGAAATACGGGGGAACCGGGTTAGGCCTGAATATATGCAGAAACCTGGTTTTCCTGATGGACGGAGAAATAGGTGTTGAAAGTACTCCCGGAAAAGGATCGGAATTCTGGTTTAGTTTAAAATTCGGTTACAGGGAAAGGAAAAATGGTAAAACAGATACTCCCGAAAACAGAGAGATTCCCAGGGATATAAAAATACTATATGCCGAAGATAATCTTGTTAACCAGCGGGTAACGCAACTTCTGCTTCAAAAAATCGGAATTGTTTGTGATATTGCTGAAAACGGGAAGAAAGCATTCGACATGTTTAAATCAAACGGCTACGACCTGATACTGATGGATATGCAGATGCCGGAGGTTGACGGACTCGAATCTACCCGTAAAATAAGGGAACACGAAGCAGCCCATAAAATCAACAAACCCGTATATATTGCGGCAGTAACAGCAAATGCATTTTCAGAAGATAAAAGAAGATGTTTTGAGATAGGAATGAATGATTTTATCAGTAAACCATTTAATGTAGCTGAATTAAAGAAAATTATCAGAAATGCCGTCAGAAACTAAAAACGACAGGATATTTCCGGTAAGCCCGGAGAAAAACGACACACAAAACATTGAGCTCGACCTTCTGCTGCAGGCCGTATTCCTGAAATACGGATACGATTTTAGAAACTACAGCAAGGCACACCTGAAACGACGAATCAACCAGCGACTAAACATAAGTAATTTAGAGACCATTTCGGAACTTCAAAACAAGATACTTTGGGATAAGGAATTTTTTCGGCTTTTTCTCAAAGACCTTTCCATCAATGTGACCGAAATGTTTCGCGATCCTGATTTTTATGCTGCTTTCAGAGAAAAAGTTGTTTCCGTTTTAAAAACGTATGCACACATCAAAGTATGGCATGCCGGATGTGCTACCGGTGAAGAAGTATATTCCCTGGCCATCATCCTGAAAGAAGAAAACCTGTTAGCGCGCACACAAATTTACGCTACCGATATTAATAAAAGTGTGTTGGAAACAGCCAAACAGGGAATTTACAGTAAAAAAGAGATGGAACTTTACGAAAGGAATTACAAAGAGGCCGGAGGAAAGGGTGAGCTCTCCAACTACTACACCTCAAAATACGGTTCTGTATTGTTCGACAAATCACTTTCCAAAAACATTGTATTTGCCGATCACAATCTTGTAACCGACGGGGTGTTTGCCGAAGTCCATTTAATCTTTTGCAGGAACGTCCTGATATACTTTGACAAACTCCTGCAGAATAAAGTGCTGGGCCTGTTTTCAGACAGCCTTGCCAAACGGGGATTTTTATGCCTTGGTACCAAAGAAAGCCTGAAATTTACCGACTATGAAAATAAGTTCCAGGCAGTAGATAAGAAAATGAGAATTTACAAAAAATTATATATACCGAAATGATTAAAGCAGTTGCTATTGGCACATCTTATGGAGGAATGGAGGCAATACGGACCCTGCTTTCAAAACTCCCTGATAGTTTTCATTTACCGGTTATTATCGTTTTACATATCGGGAATAATAATATCACTTCCTTTCTGACGCAGTTGAACAAAAAAACATACTTCACTGTAAAAGAAGCTGAAGATAAAGAAACGATAAGGGAAAAAACCGTTTACTTTGCTCCGCCAAACTACCACCTGCAAGTTGAGGATGATTATTCGTTTAGCCTTTCGACAGACAAAAAGATAAATTACTCGCGCCCATCCATCGATGTTTTGTTTGAAACCTCTGCCTGGACATTTAAAGAGAGGCTTGTTGGCATTTTGCTCACAGGCTCTAATTACGACGGCGCCCGGGGACTTCTAACCATCAAAAAATACGGGGGAAAAACCATCGTGGAGAATCCTGAAACGGCTTTTGCCCAATCTATGCCTTCTGCTGCAACAGAACTCTTCGAGCCGGATTATGTACTTGACCTTGAAAATATTGCTGACAAATTACTTGAATTAAGCAACGAGAGCTAAGGGGAGAAACAATTCAACTTAACAGATTCAACCCGGGATGTTATCACCACCGGGTTGAATCGAACCGGGCTTCAGCCCGTAAACCTTATAACACAACCAGACACTTTGTAATCCTTTTATCCTGCAACTGCACTACCGATAAGGAAGGTGGCAGCCAGTGCAATAATAGCATAAAGTTCAGGGAATACAGCAAGGATAAGGGTTTTCCCGGCAACATCGTGCCCCGAACCAACAGCGGCGATCCCGTTGGCGCACACTTGCCCCTGACGAATGGCCGACAAAAGACCAACAAGCCCTAAAGCAAGTCCGGCACCAAAAACAGAAGCAGCAACACCCCAGCCAATATCTGTTTGCAACAGACCAAAACTGTCGAGCAGGAAGTAGCCGGCAAAACCATACAGCCCCTGGCTACCCGGAAGTGCCGTAAGCATAATGTAGTTCCCGAAAGCTTCCCCGTTCTTTTTCATGGCCCCCACAGCCGCGTTACCGGCAATGGTAGTTCCAAATGCACTGCCAACCCCTGCAAGGCCGACCATTAATCCAATTCCAATGTAAGCTAAAACAATAGGTTCCATTCTCGATTTATTTTTAAATGTTATTACTTATTTATTCATTTTTTGAAGCCGGCTCTGCAAATGGTTTGTAAGGCCTGCCCCCTCCGGTAAACCCGGCATTTTTATAAAACTCAACAAACGTTAAACGTATGGGATGCACAAATGCCCCCAGCGCCGACATAAATATGGTAATTCCATGCCCTACAACAAGGATGATGATCATCACCAAAGGTCCGAGAACCGGGATGTCGGGCTTCATACTCAAAGCCATACTGTTGAACACCAGTCCCAGAATAGCACTTGAAACCCCAAGTGCAAAAAGCCGGATGTACGAAAGAATGTCGCCAAGCAGGCTGGTAGCCATGCTGTAAACATCCCACAAACCAGCGCCAAAATTCATAAAAATGTTCCTCTTGGGATGATTAATCAACAGGATAAGCACACCCGCTACAGCAAAGACGGCAATCTGGGCAATTCCGGCAACCTGGGGTGAAATTATTTCCTTCGTTTGTAAGCCGTAAACACTTCCAAATCCGACCATTAGCACCAGCCATCCTATAGTAGAGAGGGAATACAAGAATCCCCTCACACGGGTTATGTTGATCACTTTCAGTACCATGCCGAAAATAATCTGAATGACCCCGAAAATGATGGCCAGATTGAATAACTTGTCAGTACTTATCATGTAAGTTTTTACGCTTTCCAGCCAGGGAATGTCGGAGTTGATCAAATCAATTCCGAAAAAGGTACCGGTGAGTACTCCAAAAATAACGGTAGCTAATCCCAACCATTGAGCCAGACTCATCACCGATTTCAGGTTAGGCATTTTCTTTTTCATAAATTGGGCGGCTGCAATAATAATCAGTCCATACCCGGCATCGCCCAGCGAGAACCCGAAAAACATCATGTAAAATGGTGCAAAGAAAGGCACCAGATCGAGCTCTTTATGGTTAGGCAATTCGTACAGCTCCCCGATTACTTCATAGAGTTTGGCAAACCGGTTATTTTTCAGCAAAATCGGGACTTTATCCTCTTCTTCCGCCTTATCTGTAGTATGCAGAATTCTATTTTCTTCCAGATAGTTATCCAGTTCTGCCTTTTTAGTCTCGGGCACCCAGCCTTCCAACATTTTTACCTTCCCCTCAACCTCTTCTGTGGTTTGCAGTAAGGCATTTTGTTCTGCCAGTTGCTGCTGAATTTCATCATGGTAACTTTTCAGTAAAGGCTTACAGTAAAATGCAATCTGGTGCAGTTCGTGAGTCAGTGTCCCCGCATCACCTTCCCGTTTTTCGATCTCTTCCTTCACCTGGCTTAATGAGCGGTTGGGCAAGATCAGTTCATCGGCTCCCGATATTTCATCGAATCCGTTTTCCGGAATTCCGTTTTCGGTTTTTTCGATTTTTACAAAATAACGGTACCCGTCCTGGTCGCCAATTACATGCAGGTAAAATTTCTCTTCCCACTCCGGATTATATTTTCTTACGGGGCAAGACATAAACCGGATATGCACGCCTTGTCCTTCAAGATTTTGAACCTGCTTCCAGTCGAAATTGCCCCACGGCACCAATTGTTTCTTCTCTTTTTCAAGCTGTAAAACCTGATGATGGTTATGCTCCATCTCCTTTTCCATGGCTTTCAGCCGGTTGAAAACCTCTTCACCTGTTTTAAACGCAGGTTTGGTTTCCGATTTCTCCGGTTCCAGCATATCCAGCTTTTTGGCTGCTTTGTCTACCTCATTGAGGTGCCTGAAAAGCTCTTGCATTTCGGGAGTGGGTTCGTTGTTTTTAATGCTGATGTGCACCACGCCAATCTTCCGGATCTCCTTCAAAAAATCCTTATAAGCGGAATGATACACCAGGAAAGCATATTTATACATCGGAACAATCATACCTCAACCTCCTGTCTTTGTTTTTCCTGCCTGTCTTTTACAATCTTCTGTGCCGATTTCGACAAATTGTCCTGATCTTCCAGGAACCGTTTTATCTTACGGATTGCATCCTGAAAGCCTGGAATTTGCACCTTTTCATAAAGGTTTACCTTTTGGGTTGTTTTTTTCCGGGCAAAATCAAGCAGTTCCATTTTCCGCAGAAATACTTCCCTTTCAATGGCAATCTCGGCAATTTTTCGGATGATCGCCATACCATCGGGAAACCAAACCGGCTGGTTAAAAAGGTTGTCGGTGTTGGTTTCAAAAATGATTTTCTCCAGCACCGGCGTAAAAACCCCGGCAATTTTTTTCGAAGAAAGCTCTACATCTTTGATGCTTATAAGACTTTGATCAAACTCCCCCCACAGCCGGGCCATGGTTTCATACGAAGCAATCTGGCTGCTGTATTCCTCTTCAAGGGCAGCAGCCCTGTCTTTGGCCCGTTTCACCTCCACACGCAAAGCCGACTCCTTGTTTTTCAGTGTGGGCAATGCCCGTTCCCTGACCTTCAACTGCTTGTCAAGCGCCTGTAAAGCTGTTTTGTTATATTGAAATTTTATGGCCACGTAATTTCTTTATTTGATTTAACTCTTCCAGTACTTCTCAACCAGGCTCTCCCTAATAGCTACCTCTGCCTTTTTAAAGTGTTTTGAGAAAAGATCCCAGGTAATATCGAGCATGGTATCTGTACCCACATTCACGTCGATGGCAAGAATGCTGTCGGAATATTCCCTGGCAAATTTCAGCGTACGTTCGTCATAGTCGGTCAGGTCGAAGCCGTTCTCCAGCTTGGTCCGTGCGTTAGCCGCATCAGCATACAAACGGATGGCCGAGTTCATTACCTGCGGATGATCTTCACGGGTTTGTTTCCCGATTACCAACTGTTTCAAACGCGAAAGTGACCGGAACGGGTCAACGATTACCTTCCCAATGTCGGAATCGCGACGAAGGAATAACTGCCCTTCCGTAATATACCCTGTGTTATCCGGAATAGCGTGGGTAATGTCCCCGCCAGACAGAGTGGTTACAGCAATAATGGTAATGGAACCTCCTGACGGAAACTGCACGGCTTTTTCATAAATTTTGGCCAGATCGGAATACAATGATCCCGGCATACTGTCTTTCGAAGGAATCTGATCCATACGGTTCGATACAATACTGAGTGCATCTGCGTACAGAGTCATATCAGTAAGCAACACCAAAACGCTTTCATTCTTATCTACGGCAAAATATTCGGCGGCTGTCAATGCCATATCAGGAACCAACAGACGCTCTACCGGAGGATTCTCGGTGGTATTTACAAAACTGATAATCCGGTCGAGCGCTCCGGCATTGTCGAATACATTTTTAAAATAAAGGTAGTCGTCGTTGGTGAGCCCCATGCCGCCCAGGATAATCTTGTCGGCTTTTGCACGCAGGGCTACCATTGCCATCACCTGGTTATAAGGTTGGTCGGGGTCGGCAAAAAACGGAATTTTCTGTCCCGACACCAGTGTATTGTTCAGGTCGATACCTGCAATACCTGTGGCAATAAGATTCGATGGCTGTTTACGGCGCACCGGATTTACCGAGGGGCTACCGATATCACGCACTTCTCCCTGAATTTCAGGCCCCCCGTCAATAGGAGCGCCATACGCGTTAAAAAAACGCCCGGCCAGTTCATCACTAACGGTTAACTGAGGCGGTTTTCCCAGAAAACTTACTTCAGCATTGGTTGGAATCCCTTCGGTCCCTTCAAAAATCTGAAGTGTAATATCGTCTCCGGTAATTTTTACCACCTGTGCCAGTTTGCCGTTCACGCTGGCAATCTCGTCATAGCCCACGCCGTCGGCTTTTAACGTCACCGTAGCTTTGGTAATGTTGGTTAATTTGGTATATACTTTCTGAAATGCCTGGCTTTCCATAGTATCTCTTTTTCAGTATTAAATGTATGCCTTAATTAATTTGCCTGCTTTTTAAGCAACTCATTCAGCGCTCCTTCGTGCTGTTTGAACTTATCCGACTCAAACTCGGAGTAGTTCATCTGCTTGAACTCGTTAATCACCTCTTTGAAGAATGAACTCACATCTTCAAAATGGCTGAATACAAAGCTGCTGTCAACCACGTCCAACACTTTTGAAAGCATGTATTGCTGACGTTTCATGGGAGTGGAAGCATCGATTTTATCAAAAGCATCCTGCTGCAAAATAACAAAATCAATAAGTTCCGATTTCCAGAAGGTTTCGTGGAAGCTGATGGGCACACCGTCGTCGCCCAGGATGTTTATTTGTTCCATGGCTTCTTTTCCGCGAAGAAGAACGTCTTTGGCTTTTGTTACTTCTTTGAGCCATGAGTCGCCTACATTCGTTTCAAGGTTTTCCTGTACCTCCGGATATTCAAGATATTTCGAGTAACTGTCAATAGGATCAATTGCCGGGTAACGCTTACTGTCGGCACGCGCCTGGCTAAGACCGTAAAAACAACGGGCGGCTTTCCGGGTACTTTCGGTAACCGGTTCTTTCAGGTTACCCCCTGCCGGCGACACCGTACCGATAAACGTAATTGAACCGGTTTTTCCGTTGTTCAGGTAAACAAATCCTGCCCGCGAATAGAAGTTCGAAATAACCGCCGACAAGTCCATCGGGAAGGCATCTGGTCCGGGAAGTTCTTCCAACCGGTTCGACATTTCACGCAATGCCTGTGCCCAGCGCGAAGTAGAGTCTGCCATCAGCAGTACCTTCAATCCCATGGCCCGGTAATATTCCCCAATGGTCATGGCCGTATAAACCGAAGCTTCACGGGCAGCCACCGGCATGTTGGATGTATTGGCAATAATGATGGTCCGCTCAATCAGCTTTTTACCAGTACGCGGGTCTTCCAATTCCGGAAATTCGGTAAAAATTTCCACCACCTCGTTGGCACGCTCCCCACAGGCTGCAATAATTACAATATCCGCTTCAGCCTGTTTTGAAATAGCATGCTGCAAAACGGTTTTTCCTGTGCCGAACGGCCCCGGAATAAAACCAGTTCCTCCTTCGGTAATCGGATTTAACGTATCCATACACCGAACCCCTGTCTCCAGCAGTTTAAACGGACGCGGTTTCTCTTTGTAGGAGCCAATAGCCACTTTCACCGGCCATTTCTGCACCATTGTCAGATCGGTATCATTGCCATCATCATCGGTAACCACAGCAATTTTGTGGTCAACGGTATATTCGCCTTCGCTAACAATTTCTTTAATTTTGAATGTTCCTTTCATTTTGAACGGAACCATTACTTTATGCGGCTGGTCATTTTCATTTACCTCGCCAAGCCAGGCACCTGCCTGCACTTCGTCGCCTACTTTGACAATGGGTTTGAATTCCCATTTTTTCTCCCGGTTGAGCGGGTCGGTATATTCTCCGCGTTTCAGGAAAATACCTTCCATTTTGTCGAGGTCGTTTTGCAGCCCGTCATAATTTCGCGAAAGAATTCCGGGACCAAGAGTCACTTCGAGCAAATGCCCCTGAAACTCTGCCACCGATCCTGGCTTCAGGCCGCGGGTACTTTCAAATACCTGTACATAGGCATGTTTCCCCACCACTTTAATCACCTCCGCCATCAACCGCTCTTTTTCCAAAGAGATATAACAAATTTCATTTTGGGCAATCGGCCCGTTCACTTCTACCATAACAAGGTTGGAAACGATACCAACCACTTTGCCTGTTGTTTTATTTTCTTTTTCCATATGTTATCGCGAATTCTTCAGGAAATTCAAAATTGGATTGTAATTCTTCTAATAACTGGTTAAATATTTGTTGGCCCTTTTCTTTGTCGAGTTCAAACCAGCGCTCCACAATAAAAAGTTTCTGAACAAACGCCAGCACTTTTTCAATAGTGAAATAATTAAAAAAGGTTATTTCATCCAGAATATGCCACAAATGATTATCGAGTTTCAGTTCCCTGTCCAGGATATTCTCTATCTCGAAAATCTGAACGATACTCTCGATATCGTTGATTTCATTGGAAAGTCCAAAATCACGCGAACGGCTTTTTTTCAGGGCGTGGCTTACTTCATCGTCGCCAATAATGGCATCCTCAAAAGGAATACTGTGCTTTCGCCCGTTCAAAGCCAGCATAATATTGGCCATGTTTTGTTTGTATTCTGCAAATGCCGCTACAAATTCATTCCCCGAGCCGGCCAACGTTTTATACCACCTTTCCGTAAGAAATTTTACGGTAGCTACTTTGGGAAACTCTTCTTCATCATCGTGGTAAAACTCAATAAAGTCGGAAAAATAGGAAGGGAATGCCGAAGTATCAATCAGCTCAAATTGTTTTTTATCGACAAGCTGTTCAAGGCTTTCTCGGGTGTAATTTCCGCGTTCGTCCCACTCAAACTCACCGCCAAACAAAAGGTTGATTAAATTCTCGTGATCCCACGGCAGGTAAAATAACTTCACCAGTTCAAAATCTGACGCATGAAGTTCTTCCCGCAGATAATCGCGCAACTCCACCGATGAAAAGTGGAGCTTTTTATCATCAGGAATAAGATCGGGCAAGCCTGCTACCAGGCAGTAGTAGTTCCGCTTATTCATTTTCCCTCCTCAAAAAGCAGTTGACTGGTTTTGGGACGCAGGTACCCTTTCAGGAAGTTGGTAAAATCCTCATCGGTAAAGCTGATGAGATAACTCCCGTCCGCCGGTCCGATTTTGAATCCGGACTTCACGTTTTGGGCAAAAGAAACTTCCAGGCCTTTATTCAACTCGTCGGCCAGGTTGTTTTTGAAAAAGCTTTCCAGTTGTCCCCTGTCTTGTTCAGGCAGAATAACCTTCAAATCGAAACTTTCCTTTTCCATCCAACCTTTCACCACGCCAGAAATTAATGTCTGCAGGTAGTCTTTGTCGGCAAAAAGTTCTTTCACCGAAGGTTGAATTACTTTCATGGCGATGAGCGAGGTAATTTCCTGCTTCATAGCCGAAACAGCCTGGTTCAATGTCATTTTAATCTCCGAATCCACCTGCTTTTTCAATTCCTGCGCTTTATCATTCGCGTCGGCAATCAGCTTTTCCGCTTCTTTCTGTGCATTTTTTTCAATGTCCGAAGCCTTTTCCCTGGCCTCTTTCACAATGGCTTCTGCTTCCTCCTTCGCTTTTTGAACGCCTTCGTTGTAAATGGTTTCGGTTAATTCCTGAATTTTTGAATTCATATATTCCTGATGTTTAAAAATTCATTTATATTGAAATTTTTCTTTATTTAAAAGAAAATATATTCTCTATCCTGAAAAATACTTCCTTTTCAAAGGGTTGTAAATGTACTAACAAGATTTTAATAAGACGGAAGGAAAATTACCTTAATTTTGGGTTTTATGTCGCAAAATATGTTTTAAGATCGGTACAAAAAATACGGAAAAAGCGAAAAAAAGGGATTTATAAAAGATTAAAATTATGATATCACACCCTTAACAAACAACTCATTACAAAACAAAATAATGAATCAACCCAACACTTTTAAGTGACTATTTTGAGGAATGGAAGGTTTTTTAATCTTTTAATATTGGCTTAACGTTAGAACATTTTCCCCAATATAATTTTAGTACGCAATGTTATTTTGAGTATGAACCATGGGTTGAAGTTAGCATTGCCCAAAGAGCTAAATTTTCTATGATTCAAAAATTACTACGCTTGATCACAGGAATGGAATATCTTCTTATCATTCAACCTTAATTTGCTTTTTGATTTTGTTCGGAGACAGAGAAATACTAATTCCGGATTTCATTAAACAGAAATACAATTCATACCACTCTATGAATTACTTTTTGCCGGTAGAGAGAAATAAAAAACAGTCCCATTCCCGGGCTCACTTTCTACCCATATTTCCCCTTCGTTTTTTTCAACAAAGTCTTTGCAAATAATCAGACCAAGGCCGGTACCTTTTTCCCCTTCGGTCCCTAAATTCGAGTGATTTTCGTCGGGATGAAATAGGCAGGGTATTTTTTCTTTCTGAATTCCCACGCCCGTATCCTTTACGCCAACAACAACCATTTCATCAGAGTTTTTGGCGGAAACCGAAATGGTTCCTCCCCGGTAAGCAAACTTTATGGCATTGGAAATGAGGTTACGCATTACAATGGTCATCATTTCCTCATCGGCATAAATAATTGTTTCGGGAGAAATATTGTTTTTAAAACGAATCTCTTTCTGCAAGGCATTCTGCCCCAAAAGGCCAAAGCATTTTTCCACAATAAAATGAATCGCAAGATTCTGAGGTGAAACAGTCAGCTTTTGCCGCTGTGCCCGCGACCATGTCAACAGGTTCTCCAACAAATCGGAGACAGACGTGGATAATTGATAAATAATTTTGTTGTACTTTCTTATTTCATCACAGGAATATTTATCAAAACCATTTTCAATGAGTTCCGAAAAGCCCAGAATATTGTTTAAAGGTCCCTTGAGATCGTGACCAATAATAGAAAACAGTTTGTCTTTGGTGGCATTAAGTTCTTGTAATTGTGCTTCACTTTTTTTCAGCGCCTGCTCTGCTCTTACACGCTCGGTAATATCATTTGCCGTGGAAATTACCCCGTCAATTTTTCCCGAAGGTTTGCGATGCGGGTAAAAATTCATTTCCAATACTTTAACCTCTCCATTTGGTATTTTACCTTCATACTGTAAAAAGACAGGTTGGCCGGCCAGACACTTTTCCATGCCGGGTTTTAGCTTCTTCTCAAAATTTTCGGCACCCCATATTTTTTCCACGGTCTCTCCAATGGTTTCATTGGTTTCCTTTCCGTAAAAATTATTAAACGCATTATTAACAAATATATACCGGTAATTACTACCGATAAAAGATGCAGGTTCGAAGATGGTATTCAAAATCTCCTTCTGATAGTGAAAGTATCTGTTTTTGCGTTTCTTATTGGATTGTTTCATCTTGAAACTTTGTTTCGGCAATTAAAGCAATATTGGTTCGGTATTTACATCAGAGATATCGGTTTTATTCTATTGATTTTCGCGGCCTAAAAATAAAAATGATTTCGTTCAAAAGCAAATGTTTGTTTACCCTAATTACCAGAAGTATAGCCCCGGAACGATTTATATTTATGATTCAATACAAAGAATTACTGCTCCTTTTTCCCTCCAGGTAATCACAAAATCTACAGCCTCTTTCGAACTGAAATTTTTATCCAATGCGATTCAACTTATGCAATCAAGAATCCATAACCTGCTCATCAGTCAATATTAACACGATATTCGGATGTAAATTTTCGGTGTTGACCGGTGCAAACAAGAACAGAGATACAGAAAGGCAACCAGGTAGCAACGTATTTTCTCTGTTCTATTCTCCCTTGTTCCAACATTTTCTTATTTCTCCAATTGATTTTCCACCGGCTCAACACCAGCAAGATGTTTCTTCAGTACCTCTCTGATTTCTGCAATAACTTCCGGATGCTCTCCGGCAATATTAAACTTTTCTCCCGGATCGACATTTACATTATAAAGGATGGGTTCTTTTAAGACCGTCGGACTATCTGGAATTTCAAGCATCGGATCGGTTACGGGATGCGCCGTTTGGGTCCGGTATTCATTTTGAATAATAAAATGGGCCTTGTAATCCCCTTTGCGGACAGCATAAACCTGCTGGCCCCGATAATAAAATACCACGTCGCGCTCACTTTTCCCGGTTCCCAGAATCAATGGAGAAATATCATACCCGTCGTAAACCCGGTCTTCGGGAAGATTTGTCCCGGATAATTTACAAAAGGCAGGCAGCAAATCCATCGTTGTTCCCATGTCGGTCACCACTCCCGTTTTGATATGGCCCGGCCACCAAAAAACGGTAGGTTCACGCATCCCTCCTTCAAAAGTTCCTCCTTTGGCCCCCCGCAGCAGGCCGGCTGAACCACCGTGCGTTTTAAAAATATGCCACGGCCCGTTATCAGAAGTAAAAACTACCAGTGTATTTTCGGCAACTCCTTCTTCTGTTAGGGTTTTAAGAATACGCCCTACCGACCAGTCAATTTCTTCAATTACATCGCCATAAAAGCCGGCCAGTGAAGTATCTTTAAATTCTTTGGAACGAAACAACGGAATATGTGGAAGCGAATGGGCTAGATATATAAAAAAGGGTCCATCTTTTAAATCTTTTATTTTTGAAACAGCTTCTTCTGTATAGCGTTTTGTGATGGTACGCTGGTCGGCCGGCCGTTCAATAATTTCTTTGTCCCGCATCAACGGCACATTGTAAGCCTGGTAGCGCTCGTTTTCTGCCAGGGTAAAATGGCTGGTCTTTTCCACCTTGTCCATGTCATTGGAATATGGGATTCCAAAATAACTATCGAACCCATGATCTGTGGGTAAATAAGGTGATTTGTGGCCCAAGTGCCACTTGCCGATAGCCGCTGTATAGTAGCCACTTTGTTTTAACGCTTCAGCAATGGTAATTTCGGTTTGAGGAAGCCCGCCATTGGAATCAGGGAACAGCACGCGCTTTTTGTCACTGCACATTCCTGAGCGAACAGGCAACCTTCCTGTAAGCAATCCTGCACGACTTGGCGTACAAACCGGTGCAGCCACATAAAAGTTGGTCCACTTCTGCCCTTCAAAAGCCATCTTATCAAGATGAGGCGTTTTGATCGTGGGATGCCCGAAAACTCCCAGATCGCCATACCCCAAATCGTCGGCAAATATCACTATAAAATTGGGACGGGGTGGTTGGCCGCTTTCTGTTTCAGAAGACAATGCCGGGTACTGCCCGGTCAATCCCAGGAAAAGCAAGCACACCAGCACTATTGATATTGTATTTCGTTTCATTCCACTCTGTTTTTTTTATCTGAATCAGTTAAATTACAGCTTATTCCCTGTCCACCGATCGAACTTGTCAGGCGTCGGATTCTCCGGAACTTCATCACCGGATTCTGCCATCCAATTATCAAGCAGTTTTTGCATGTCATTAAGCGCACCCTCATAATCCGTATTGCCGGCCAGGTTATGCAATTGGTGCGGGTCATTAACCACATCGTACAATTCTTCAGAGGGTCGGGGCGAGACAAAACAATCCAGCTGGTTTTCATTCAGATGGCCTTCATTATACCTATTCACCATCTCCTGGTACGTTATACTTCGCACAGCATCGGCAGGCGGTGAAGCATTCAGATGAGGGAAAGCATTCCGGATGTACAGATACTGATGATTACGGACAGCTCGTTCGTGTGCCTGATAGTCGTGCCAGTTATGCTCGGAAGCAATGTATTCTCTTGTTTCTTTCGAATAATCCTCCAAAACCGGAACAAAAGATACTCCCTGAAATGTCTCTGAAGTACCGGCACCCGCCAGTTCGCAAAAAGTGGGAGCAATATCTATGGAACTCACCAGTGCATCGGTGCTTCCTTTTTTAATTTTTTCAGGCCACCGGACAATAAAGGGCGTTTTGATTCCGCTGTCATAAAGCCGTGTTTTACACCGGGGAAAAGGACGCCCGTTATCTGTCATATAAATAATCAGTGTATTTTCATCCACTCCCTGGTTTTTCAACTCGTACATCACTTGCCCGATGTAGCTGTCCATTCTTGAAATTTCGTCATAGTACAAAGCTAAATCCTTACGCGTAGAATCGTTATCCGGCAAATAGGGAGGAACAATCACATCTTCGGGGCGGTGGGGTTCCGGAATAATGCCAGGGCGGTAACTACGATGCGGATCGATGGCTGCCAGCCACAAAAAGAAAGGCTTGTCTTTTGGCCTGTTTTGCAGCGCCTCAACCCAGTACTCACAACCACTGGGAGCCCCTCCGTAAATGGTGTCAAACTCTGCCCTCTTCGGACCAATATGGTATTTTCCGGCCACAGCGGTGAAATACCCTGCTTTCTGCAACTCCCCGGCAAACAACAACTGACTGGCAGGCAGCTGCATGTGTAGCTCAGGCGCACCGGTACTATGCGGGTAGCGCCCGGTTAAAATGCTGCAACGGCTCGGACTACAGGAACTGGTTGTCAGGAAAGCATTGTTAAAAACAACTCCTTCTTCTGCGAGCAAATTAATATTGGGCGTTTTAATTTTATGGTTGCCATAAGGCCCACAGTCGTTCCAGGCAGCATCATCCGCAATAAAAACAATAAAATTGGGCTGTTTGGGGTCCTCAGGTTGCGGCCTTCCACAGGAAAATACTGTCAGCACAATTATTACAAAAAAAATAGATCCAGCATTCAACCTTTTCATCCTATTTTTGACTTTACTTAATTTATTGTTAATCCACTTTTTGCCTTTTCCCTTGCTTCTTCAAACTTCATCCGCATCTCTTCCAACACGTTAAAATAATCCGAATCGCCGGCCAGGTTTACATACTCCTCCGGATCGTTTACATGATCATATAATTCTTCATTTCCCTTTCCGGTTTCTTCTCCCCAACGGGTATATCTCCATCTGCCCGTCCGGATGGAGCCATCCTTCCCCCGGTAAGAAACAGTGTAGGCAAAGGCAGCCGAATCTTCTTCCTTTTCTCCGGAGATGTATCCTCTCATGCTTTCCCCCTGCAAAATCTCCGGTTGTTTATCGCGAAAGCCACATAACTCTGTCAGTGTTGGATAAAGGTCAATCAATTCCGTAATGGCATTGCAGGATGTACCGTAGTTTTTCTCGTAGCCCGGCACAGAAATAATAAGAGGAGAACGAACACTGCCTTCCCACAGACTGGTTTTCGACCAGCAGTCGTGTTCGCCCAAATTATAACCGTGGTCAGATAAAAAAACAACAATAGTTTCCTCTCTGATTCCAAGCCGGTCCAGGGCGTCAAGTAAGCGCCCCACCTGCTGATCCATAAACCGTACGCTGGCCATATAACTGCTAATGGTGCGGCGTTGCTGGATTTCACTCATTCCCCATATTTTTTCATTCTGCCTTTGTAATGCTTGTTCCGGAATATTTTCTCCAATCTTAACAGGAGGCAGTACGACCTCGTTTTCGGGATAAGGAACAAAACAATTTTCAGGAGCAATCAGCGGCACATGCGGCCTGACAAACCCCACTGCAAGAAAAAACGGGGCATCATTTTTTATCCTCTGCTTGTTTGTCCCGGATTCAGGGACTTCCCCGGCCCTGTTTTCCAGGATGGCAATGGCCTGACTGGCCGCCAAATAATCGGCCTGCGTACCCTCCAGTTCATCGGGAATAACCATCCGGGCAAAATTGGAACCATAATGGTGATTTTTTGGAGAGAGTAGTTCCATCTCTCCCGGGCTTAAAGTTTCCGGCGCCATCACATTGTAAGCGTAATCCCAGGAGTCGGGTTCATCGCCTCCGGGTTCTCCCCGTTCAATGCCTCCCGGGATTCCCATGTGGTAAATTTTTGATACCCGTGCTGTAAAATATCCCTGCTCCCGAAAAAAACCTGCCAGAGAAGGGTGGTCTGCCAACGCCGGAGTCTCTTTTCTGTAACTCCCCGGCTGATCGTTATTGGTAAGTACCCTGTTGGTTTCCGGGTACAACCCGCTCATAAACGATGCCCGCGAAGGGCCGCATAACGGGTACTGACAAAAAGCGCGGATAAATCTCACCCCTTCGGTAGCGAGCCGATCGAGGTGCGGCGTGTGATCATCTATATCCATGAATGGCCCGATACGTGTATTCAAATCATCGGACACAATGAAAAGGATATTCGGTTTTTGAGCATGTACTCCCTGATAAAAAAACAACAACAGGAAAAATGCAAATACAGGTTTTGCCCAATTCTTTTGATTCTCCAAATTGTTTCTGACTTTAATTCTATTCATTTTGTCCGAAATTTACACGCTGAAATTTATAAAAAACAGATCACCTGTTAGCCCGGTGTTCAAGGTACGCTTTCAGATACTTATCATTCAGTTCATCACTGTCTCCATAATATTCGCGCAGTTCTTCAAGCTTTTGATGCAACATTTTCTGCACATCGGCATACGCCGGATCGCCGTAAATATTTTTCATTTCCGCCGGATCGGTCTCCAAATCATACATCTCCCATTCGTCGATATCGTAATAAAAATGCATGAGCTTATATCTGTCAGTAGCCACGCCGTAGTGCCGTTTCACCATGTGTACCGAAGGATATTCATAATAGGTGTAATAAACGGCATCGCGCCATTCATCTGTTTCCCCGGCTACCAGTTTCCTGAAGGATTCACCCTGCATTGATTCCGGGGCTTCTATTCCGGCATAATCAAGGAATGTTGGTGCAAAATCAAGGTTCTGCACAAGCTTGTCAATTTCTGTTCCCGGTTTAATCTCTTTCGGATACCGAATCAGCAACGGGGTACGGAATGATTCTTCGTACATAAAGCGCTTGTCGAACCAGCCATGTTCGCCGAGGTAGAATCCCTGGTCAGAAGTGTAAACCACGATGGTATTCTCTGCCAACCCAGATTCGTCCAAATAATCGAGCACCTCTCCTACTCCGTCGTCTACTGATTTGATGGTACGCAGGTAGTCCTTTATGTAGCGGTTAAATTTCCAAAGAGCCAGATCCTTCCCTTCGGGCATATTATTTAAAAACTCCTGGTTTTCATCTTCGTAAGCGGCCATCCAGTTGGCACGCTGCTCCTCGTTCATCCTTTTCAAATCCCTGATAAAACCGGTTGAATCTCCGGACGGATCGACAATCAACTTAAAATCATGTCCCCACTGGGCATGGCCGTCTACCTGCATTTCCTGCTCTTTGGCTGCTGTACCGCGTCCTTCATAATCATCGAAAAAGTTGGCCGGCGGATCAAACGTTTTGTCATCATATAAATTCACATACTTTGGCGCCGGCAGCCAGTTTCGGTGAGGCGCTTTTTGATGGTACAGCACGCAAAACGGCTTGTCGGGGTCCCGTTTGTTCTTCAGCCAGTCGAGTGTTGTTTCAGTAATGATCTCTGTGCAATAACCTTCTTTTCTAACCCGTTTCCCTTCAATAAGAAAATCGGGATTATAATATTGTCCCTGGCCTGGCAACACCATCGAGAAATCGAATCCCTGTGGTATGCCGTCCAAATGGATTTTACCAATCATGGCTGTTTGGTAGCCATTGGCCTGCATCAGTTTCGGGAAGTTGGGCTGGTCCCAGTCAAATGGCTGAACATTGTCCACTTTCCCATTTACAAAACTGTGTTTACCCGTGAGCAAAACCGCCCGGCTGGGCGCACAAATCGAATTGGTCACGGTGGCCCTGGTAAAAATAACACCTTCATCGGCCAGCCGGTCAATGTTAGGAGTTTCGTTCAGCCCATGCCCGTATGCACTAATGGCCTGGTATGCATGGTCGTCGCTCATAATAAAGAGGATATTGGGGCGCTGCACCTCTTCCTTTTGAGGGGTGCAGTTAATCATACCTATCCCCACACACAGGAGGGCAATAGATTTTATGAATAATTGGTTCATCGCATTGTTATTTTAAATTTGCATATTCCTTTAATTACAGTACAATTTTACGAAAAATGAAGGAGTAGCGGAAAGAAACAAGGGAATCTCTGTCATAGAGATTCTTTATATAGAGAAAATGATAAAATAAATTCTGAATATGAATACAATACCTGTTAAACGTCCGCCATTTTTAAGTGCTCTTTGCAACCTGACTTTTATTGGCAGTAGCATTGGCTTTTTAGGGTATTTCCTGGTATCGCTTTTTTTTGAGCAAAGCACCGAACTTATCATAAAGTATTCCTCCTGGCATACAACAGAGGCGCTCTCTCCTGTTTATTTCACTCTTCTGATGGCGTTGTATGCCCTTTCGCTTACGGGAGCAATACGCATGTGGAAGCTACACCGTGACGGTTTTCTGCTGTACACATTTGCCCAGCTTTGCATCCTTTTTATCCCGGTTATCTGGACAGACTGGCAGGCATTTTCCGTAACCAATGCCATTTTCACACTAATTTTTGTGGGAGGTTATGGGTTGAATTTAAAAAGATTGAAGTAAAAATATTTTCAACCCCGAAAAAGTATAGAAACTTTTTCGGGGTTGATCCATTCAAAACGATTAAATCCCGAGAAGCAGCCTTTCCGGTTCCCGGCCTCCGGTAAACATCCGTTCCGGGTTTTCAATGAATTCTTTCACCTTTACCAGGAAGCCTACCGAATCTTTTCCGTCGATTATGCGGTGGTCGTAGGATAGAGCCACATACATCATAGGACGTATCACCACCTGACCATTTACGGCCGCGGGACGTTCCACAATATTGTGCATTCCCAGGATAGCCGACTGCGGTGGGTTAATAATGGGGGTAGAAAGCAGCGAACCGAAAACCCCTCCGTTGGTAATGGTGAATGTGCCTCCCGTTAATTCATCCACAGAAATCTTTTTGTTGCGGGCTTTTTCAGCCAGTTCTTTAATTTCCAGTTCGATTTGCGGAATGG
Organism: Mariniphaga sediminis; assembly: GCF_003573545.1. GTDB lineage: Bacteria > Bacteroidota > Bacteroidia > Bacteroidales > Prolixibacteraceae > Mariniphaga > Mariniphaga sediminis. Next base: position 308,299 of record NZ_QWET01000002.1, read on the forward strand.
TTTTACTTTCAGCATTACGAACAACAGGCACCATTAATCCTTTCGGTGTAGACACTGCAATTCCCACATCCACAAATTGGGGTGAAACAATTTCATCCTCATCAAGCTGGGCATTTACCATGGGGTGAAAGTCCATGGCAAGGGCAACTGCCTTTGTAAAAAACGACATGAAACCTAACTTGAATCCATGCTTTTCCACAAACTGCTGCTGGTACTTTTTACGCAAGTCCATCACATGGCCCATGTCAATTTCATTAAAAGTAGTAAGCATTGCCGTTTCATTTTTTACGGCCACCAGGCGTTGGCTCAACTTACGTCGCAGTGCAGTCATCCGTTGCCTGTCCACTTCCCGCGAAGCTTCTTTGGGCTGCATTGCAGCAGGAACCGGGGAATCGGCCGGCGCAGAAATCGCAGCCTCTACCTCTTTTTTTCCGATACGTTTCAACCCTTTTATTATATCATCAACAGAAACTCCGTGTTCTTTCATCAACTCTTTTGCCACCGGAGTCACTTTCACCTGGTCATACTCTGCGGACTCTTTTCCCTCTTTTGTTTCTGTTTTCCCGGCAGCTTCCGGCGCTTCTTTTTCATCTTTCTGCAGTTTCCCCTCTTCCTTTTTCTTTTCACTATCAGCTGCAGCTTCTTTTTCTCCGGCCTTTTCTTCCTCTTTTTTGACAGCAGGTTTTACACTGGTATCGATGGTACAAACCACCGCGCCAACTTCAACCGTCGCCCCTTCTTCAGCTTTTAACTCAATTTTTCCGGCTTCGCCGGCCACAATGGTCAGCGTTGCTTTGTCTGATTCCACTTCGGCAATCTCCTGATCTTTATCGACCACTGCGCCGTCCTCAACAAGCCAGGCACCAATTTCAACTTCGGTTATAGATTCTCCCGGACTGGGAACTTTCACTTCTATTATCATCTTTGGTTTTTTTTATGAAGCTACTACTTCTTTTTCTTCAAAAACAGTACTTAAAATTTTCTCCAGGGCCTGGGTGTGTTTTTCTGTTAACCCAACCGCCGGACTGGCACTCTCTTTCCGGGAAACCAGTTTTAATCCGAGATAATCGAGTTTCCGGTTAAGAAAAGGCCATGCCCCCATGTTCTCCGGTTCGTCCTGTGCCCAAACAAGGTTGGAAGTATGATACTTTTTCACTACTTCATCAATTTGTTTGTAGGGAATGGGATACAATTGCTCCAAACGAACAATTGCCACATGGGATATTTTTTTCGTATTTTTATGTTTAACTAAATCATAATACAGGCGACCAGAAGTAAATATTACTTTTTCTACTATTTCAGGATCAGCAGTCTGATCATCAATAACTTCCTGAAAGGCTCCCTTGGAGAGGTCTTCAATGGTAGATATTACCTGAGGATGTCGCAACAGGCTCTTGGGCGTAAAAACAACCAGCGGCAAACGCATTTTCATTTTTACCTGCCGGCGTAACAGGTGAAACATATTGGCCGGAGTTGTGGGCACAACCACCTGCATATTGTTGTTTACTGAAAGCTCCAGAAATCTTTCCATACGTGCACTGGAATGCTCCGGCCCCTGCCCCTCGTAGCCATGCGGCAACAGCAGCACCAGGTTATTCATCAAGCCCCACTTTTCAAATGCAGAAGTAATGTATTGATCAACAACAGCCTGGGCCATATTGACAAAATCGCCAAACTGAGCTTCCCAAATGGTCAGGCCATTCGGCTGGGCCAGTGCATACCCATATTCAAATCCCATTACCGCATATTCTGAAAGAAGTGAATTAAAAACATGGAAAGGTGCCTGGTTTTGCTCAACATGTTTCAAGGGAAAGTATTTTTCGTCGGTACCTTCCACCACAAAAGACGCATGACGATGGGCGAAAGTTCCCCGTTCGGTATCCTGTCCGCTCAACCGCACCGGATGCCCTTCTGTAACCAATGTTCCGTAGGCGAGCAATTCAGCCATGGCCCAATCAAGGCGATTATCGAGTATCATCATCCGCCGATCGGACAAAATCCGGTTCACCTTCTTAAAGAAAACCAAATCTTCCGGCAGATTGTTGATGCTTTCCGCAATCTGCACCAATTGCCCTGCTTTTACACCTGTATTTACCGACTGCTCAAACATCGACTTTTGAGGCATGTCATAAGGCTCATATTCATTAAGCAGAAACTTTCGCAATTTCAGCTTTTCGATTTTTTCTGAATCCCGGTACTTTTCTTCCATAAACCGGTCGAAATCTTTCACCTTCTTGCGGGCTTCTTCCTGCGTCATAATACCCAGCTTCTCCATTTTCTCCGCATAGATATCGCGCGAATTCAGATGCTTTGAGATTGCCCTGTAAAGCATCGGCTGCGTAAAGCGGGGTTCATCTCCCTCATTGTGTCCGTATTTACGGTAACAAAGTATGTCAATAAACACATCGGTACTAAACTTTTGCCTGAACTCCATCGCCAGCCTGATGGTATAAACAAGAGCCTCCACATCGTCTCCGTTTACATGAAACACCGGAGAGCGCGTAACTTTTGCCACGTCTGTACAGTAGGTACTCGACCGGCCGTCAAGATATGTTGTGGTAAAACCTACCTGGTTATTAATTACAAGGTGAATGGTTCCACCTGTTCGGTATCCTTTAAGCTGCGACATTTGTATGGTTTCATAAACCACACCCTGCGCTGCAATGGCGGCATCGCCATGAATAATAATTCCTGCAGCCTTACTGTAATCTCCTTTGTAAACCGAATCGATACGCGAACGGACCATACCTTGCACTACAGGCCCCACCGCTTCGAGGTGAGACGGGTTAGGCATAAGATTTAACCTGACCTGTTTCCCAAAATCGGTCATTACTTCGTTCTCATAGCCCAGATGATATTTTACATCACCATTCCAATGGTCTTCTTCGTATTCCTTCCCGTAAAACTCCTTAAAAATATTCTCATACGGCTTTTTCAGGATGTTGGCCAAAACATTAAGCCGACCCCGGTGAGCCATTCCCAAAACAAACTCTTCAATTCCCAATTCGGCACCACGCTCAATAACTGCATCCAGCGAAGGGATAAGACTTTCAGCCCCCTCGAGAGAGAAGCGCTTTTGTCCCACAAACTTTTTATGGATAAAGTTTTCAAAGCCCACTGCCACTTTCAGGTGATAAAAAATATCCTTCCGGTGTTCTTCTGAGAATTCCTGTGAATTACGACTGCTTTCCATCTTTTGCTTCAGCCACGCTACCACTTCCGGATCGCGCATATAAACGTACTCCACACCGACGGAACGGCAATAAGTGGCCTCAAGATGCTCCACAATGTCTTTTAACTTCGCCGGGCCAATACCAATATCATTCCCGGCTTGGAAAGTGGTTTCCAAATCCTTTTTTTCCAACCCAAAGTTTTCAATATCCAGCGTCGGAGCATATTGACGGCGAGTCCTTACAGGGTTGGTTTTTGTAAACAAATGTCCACGCTGACGATAACCGTGAATCAGGCTTAAAATAGCAAATTCTTTGTTAATATCGCCTTCCAAATGCATGGTCTTACTGGCCGGGTAATTGGTTCGTGCCAACTCAAACCCTGCAAAAAAATGCTGCCAGCTTTTATCCAGTTTTTCCGGACTCTTCAGGTATATTTGGTACAGGTCGTCCATCGTTTCCTGTTCCTGATTACCCACTGATGAAAATTTATCCATTGCCAATTATATAATTAACCTTTAGTCAATATAAAAACAATACAGATTTTCTAATGTTTATTCAAAAGTTCGGATTTAAAAATACAAATTTAGCTTTTATTACCGTCTCAAAAAAAAACCTATCTCTTCCTGAAACTCCGGCCCCGGGTCTGTTTTTATAAAAAAATCTATTTAATACATTAATTTTAACCCGGTTATCAAACAAAACAAACTGAGTTGTTGTTTTATATTATTGGGCAATTTCTGTAAAAGAAACTCGGAAAATCAATAGCTGGTGAAGACTTTTAAACTTTATATACTCGTATGAAAACTGAAGATAAATTGCTTTCTCTTCTGCCTTTTCCTCTGGAATTAAAGGAAGAATTAGTAAAACATTCCGAAATAAAGGATGTTCCGCAAAATACGGAGCTAATGCGAGAGGGCCAATATGTGAAAAGAATCCCGATTGTTTTGGAGGGGCTTGTGAAAGTTTTCACCAAACACGAGGACAAAGAACTACTACTGTATTATATAAGGCCGCAGGAAACCTGTATCGTCTCTTTTAATTCTGTATTGACAAATACATCGAGCAAAGCTTTTGCCCAATCTGAAAAAGATTCTAAAATACTGCTTATGCCTTTGGAAAAAGTATTTCAATGGATGAAGGAATTCCCGGAACTGAATCATTTGTTTTTCCGGCAATACAATATCCGGTACAGCGAAATGATACAGATGGTAAACAAAGTACTTTTCGACAAAATGGACAAACGGTTATACGAATATTTATCTACCAAAGTAAAAATATGGGAGAAAGACATTTTAAAAATCTCGCATCAGCAAATTGCCAATGATTTGGGGACAGCCAGGGAAGTTGTAAGCAGAGTACTAAAAAAACTGGAATACGAAAGCAAGCTTGTACAAAATCAGGACGGAATAAAAATATTAAAGTCGTGACCACAGTCACAGCATCTTAATTTTGAACACTTTAAATTTGGTGAAGTATAAATATACAAACAACAGCATTATGAGAAAGAATATGGGAGTGGCAGATCGGATTATCCGGGTAATAATCGCAGCAACAGTTGCAGTGCTTTACCTCACAAACATTATAAGCGGAACGATTGGAACAATATTGCTGATTCTTGCCGGAATCATTTTGCTTACAAGTATTTTCCGGATTTGTCCTACCTACTTGCCATTTGGAATTAAAACATGTGCGAAGTAAGCACAAATTAACTACTTAATTTTTATCCTTATAAAGGATTTAAATATGCTTTTATATCTTAAATATGTGTTTATGAAAGTTTTTGCATTAACAATACTGTTTTTTTTGATTATACAATCATTAAAAGCTCAGGATGAAGAAGGGGTTACAGACCAGGCTTTTCAGGGGACCCGTTTTGTAAACGAACAGTCAGTAAACCTTGCCGATAAAGGGGAATTGATTCTTTTAATCCAGCACCGTTTTGGTGAAATTGACGGCGGATTTTACGAACTTTTCGGGCTCGATCAGGCAACCATGCGATTGGGATTTGAATATGGCGCGGGGAAAAACCTGAACATTGGTATTGGACGAAGTTCCTTCATGAAAACCTACGATGCTTTCATAAAAGCCCGGTTTGCAACCCAGGACAATGATTTCCCGCTGACAATAGCTGCCGTGGTTGCAGGCTCTCTTCCCACAATACGCAACACCTTCCCGGAAACGGAAGACAACTTTTCTTCCAAAGCTGCAGGAAATATCCAATTATTACTGGGTAAAACCTTTGGGAATGTCGGGTTACAGGTCTCCCCCGGATTCCTTTCTACCGGATACATCCCTGTTAAGAACCAAAGTTTATCCTTTTTTACGTTGGGGCTGGCAGGCTCTGCAAAAATATCGGATAACGTTTCGGCAAATATCGAATATCTGCCCTATTTCCATTCCAGTCTTTCAGCTTCAAGGCCGCTTTCGCTCGGGGTCGATATTAAGACAGGAGGGCATTTGTTCCAGTTAGTTTTATCAAACTCGCAACAATTTTTTACCCGCGGGCTTTACACATCTACTTCAGGTGACTGGGGAAACGGCAGTCTCTTTTTAGGTTTCAACCTCATTCGGAAATTCAGAATTAAATATTATTAAACGATGGAAAGAAAAGATTTTTTACAAAAGTTTGCAGTTGGCGGAAGTATTTTACTGACGGCGCCCATACTTTTTAACGCCTGTAGTGAAGACGATATGGAACCAGCCGGAAAAACCACGATTGATCTGGGTAACTCAAGTTTTGCGGCACTGCAGGATATAGGTGGCTTTGCCTACAGTGGTGATATTATTATTATCCGTACCGGCGAAAGTACGTACATAGCTCTTTCAAAAATTTGTACCCACCAGGGGTGCACAGTAAGTTACAATTCTTCGACCAATCAATTACCCTGCCCTTGCCATGGTTCGCTTTATGCCATTTCCGGAGCAGTAGTGAACGGACCGGCAGAAAACGCTTTAAAAGCTTACACGGTATCGAAAGCGGGAAATATTTTAACTATCTCCTAATTTCCGGAAGGGGAAAACATACCATTATTCAAAGGAATAATGTTTCCGTATGGCGGAATGGATGTCCCACACGCATTCCAATCCGGCCGGAAAAATTACATAATCCCCGGGTTTTATTGTAACCGAATCGAACTCGGAAACAACCGTTGCTTCGCCTTCTACAATATAACAATGTTCGGTTTTGTCGTAATACCAGTCGAATTTGTCTTCATCGTGCTCCCAAACCGGCCAGGAAAATACCCCTGCTTCCTCCAGTTCCTCTTGGTCCGGTTGCTCAATTTCAATTCTCATCGTTTTCACTTTTTTGCAAAAATAAAAAAGAAACCTTTTCTACTAACTTAATGTACCAATAAAAATATCAGTTCATATTCAAACAACAAATATCCCCAAAAGGAAATACTATATAATGAGCGCATTTTTAAACCGAATCACTATTTTTTTGTTAAAATTGGCCAAAATAAAATGAAACAAATGAGTGAATTCTGGAACGAACGTTATGCTGCAAAAGAATATGTTTACGGAACGGATCCCAATGAATTTTTAAAAGGGCATTTAGAAAAACTCTCTCCGGGCAGAATCCTTTTTCCGGCGGAAGGAGAAGGACGTAATGCTGTGTTTGCGGCACAGAGAGGATGGGAAGTTTTTGCATTCGACAGCAGTAGCGAAGCCCGGGTCAAAGCAAAAAACCTGGCTTCAGAAAAAGAAGTTTCCATCAAGTACCAGGTAGAAAGCCTGGAACATGTACATTACCCACCTGAAGAATTTGATTGCATCGCTTTAATATTTGCCCATTTTCAACCGGATAAAAGAAAAAGCTACCACCAAAAGCTATTGACTTTTTTAAAACCGCAAGGCACGATCATTCTGGTGGGATTCTCAAAAAATCAAATTAAAAATAACTCGGGTGGCCCCAGAAACATTGAGATGCTTTTTTCAGAAGAAGAACTAAAATCAGATTTCCAATCCCTTTCCGAATTAAAAATTCAGGAACTGGAAACGGAACTGGATGAAGGGACATTTCATTTGGGAAATGCTTCTGTCATTCACATGATCGGCTTCAAATAATATGCTTAAACCTATTTAACCGGCATTTATTCTACTTACAAATCCGAAATGGAGTAAAAAACACCTGATTAAACAAAATTTTCAGAGAGTCTGTTTGAGGCTAATGACTCAGCAACAGTCAGAACCTAAAGTAAATTCTAAAAAAAATAAAACAAAATGTACTCCCCTTTCGTTGTTAAAGTATATTCTCCCGGCAAAACAGAACTTTTATCTTTAACAGACGTAAAAAATTACATGCAGATTAACTGATGCTGACAATTTCCAAGGGACAAAAACCATATTACACAACGCAAAACGTTCTAATATTAAATTAGTTGAATAAAACGTAAGAATGAAATAAAAAAAGAATTTTAATCTTTGGTATGTAATAAGTATTTACTATACTTGCAGCCGAATTTCAACAAATTCTCGCTCCACTTTATTTACTTCAAATAGATTATCATTATAAGTTTTAATCAGGATAAGAGAATAATAATTTTATACCAATGTACGACATTTTAGAATTGAATAAAAAACTCGTCCCTGAGTTGCGTGATATAGCCAAGGGACTAAAAATCAAACGCGTAGAGTCCTACAAAAAGCAGGATCTTATCTACAAAATTCTTGACACACAAGCCATTCAGGAAGCTGAAAAGAAAATAAAAAAGACCGATTCCAAAGATCAGAACGACCAAAAAAAAGAGGAAAGATCCACTTTTAAAAACTTCTTACGCAAAAAACAGGATACGGCCAAAACAGAGGATAATAAAACAGATGAAAAGTTACGCCGCGGGAAACGTCCGCGTCGGGACAGAGTAGAACCTTTACCTAAATCTGAAAAGATAGAAGCCCCTTCAAACAAGGAAAAAGAAGATGAGGTTCAATCACGTCAGGATCAGATAAAAGCCATTATACAGGGCTTTAGTGAAAAGTCAAAAAATTCTCAGGACGATGACAAGTCTCCAAAAGAAGAGAAAAAAATACAATACAAAGAAAAAGAGAAGAAAGAGCAACCAAAGGCTCAGGAAGCCAAAAATGAAAAGCCAAAAACAATTTCTGTAAAATCGGATCAGAACCAGCCCCAGGCTGCATCCGAAACGAAAAAGCCACAGGAAAAAATTCGTTTTCAAAAAAAGGACCACCGGGACCAAAAATCATTTCAACATAAGCAACAAAACGGGAACCAACAAGGTGGACAATCAGGAAACGGGAAGTATTATGAATTTGATGGCATTGTTACAAACACCGGCGTGCTGGAAATTTTACAGGACGGATACGGATTCCTACGCTCTTCCGACTTTAACTATCTCAATTCGCCGGACGATGTATATGTGTCACAATCACAAATAAAGCTCTTCGGGTTAAAAACCGGCGATACAATTACAGGCACCATTCGTCCGCCCAAAGAGGGAGAAAAATATTTTCCGCTTATAAAGGTTTTGGAGATTAACGGTAGAAGTCCGGACTATATCCGTGATCGCGTGCCATTCGACCACCTGACCCCGCTTTTCCCCGATGAAAAGTTTGAGCTGACGGGAAAAGGGCACGACAATATCTCAACCAGAGTAGTTGATATGTTCGCTCCCATTGGGAAAGGACAACGCGGGTTGATTGTAGCCCAGCCCAAAACTGGTAAAACCGTACTACTCAAGGAAATAGCTAATGCCATTGCCGCCAACAATCCGGAGGTTTACATGATTGTGCTGCTGGTTGACGAGCGCCCCGAAGAGGTTACCGATATGGCCCGTAGTGTAAATGCAGAAGTAATTGCATCTACTTTCGACGAGCCAGCCGACAAACATGTGAAAGTAGCCAATATTGTTTTGGAAAAAGCAAAAAGGTTGGTAGAATGCGGCCACGACGTAGTTATCCTGCTCGACTCGATTACCCGTTTGGCACGTGCCTACAACACCGTACAACCGGCTTCGGGCAAAGTACTTTCGGGCGGGGTGGATGCCAATGCATTGCACAAACCCAAACGGTTCTTTGGAGCCGCACGTAATATAGAGGAAGGTGGTTCGCTCACAATTCTCGCTACAGCGCTTACCGAAACCGGCTCCAAAATGGACGAGGTCATTTTCGAAGAGTTTAAAGGAACAGGAAACATGGAACTGCAACTCGACCGGAAGCTTTCCAACAAACGGATATTCCCATCCGTGGATATTCCTTCATCAAGCACCCGCCGCGAAGATTTGCTTATCCGCAAAGAAATACTGGACAAACTGTGGATACTACGCAATTATCTTGGCGACATGAACTCTTTGGAAGCGATGGAATTTATGAAAACCAGGCTCATGCGTTCTAATTCCGTTGCCGAGTTTCTGGCCTCGATGAACGACAGTTAAAAATGGACAAAAAAAATTACCATTTCAAAAAATAGCGAAGCAGGCTTAAGCGCCTGCTTTTTTTATTTTTATCAATTATAAATTACATAAAATCTTTTATTTTGGCATCTGCGCATTACAATTTCAGCCAAAAACTGTTAATTTTGCACTAAAATTAGAACATTGGAATTTTTTCATCATATCCATAAAACATTGCTCGAAAGCACGCACCCCACGCTGAGAAGGGAGCTGCTAAATACCATTGACTGGTCCGAGCGACTCATCTGCATCAAAGGATTTCGCGGTGTGGGCAAGACCACTTTTTTACTGGATTTCCTAAGGAAGGAATATCCAAAAGACACTACAGCGCTTTATATTAACCTTAATAACTTTTATTTTACACAGCGAACCATTATTTCCTTTGCCGATGAATTCTTCAAAAGAGGAGGAAAAATACTTTTACTTGACCAGGTCCAAAAATATCCGAACTGGTCAAAAGAGTTGCAACAGTGCTACAATCGTATTCCCGGACTGAAGGTTATTTTTACATCATCACCGGTTTTACGTATTACGGAAGATAATCCTGACCTGAAAGGACTTGTAAAGGTTAACCACCTTGAAGGACTTTCGTTTCGGGAATATTTAAATCATTCGGCTCAAAAAAACTTCCCTGTTTACTCTTTTAACGATATTTTAAACAACCATGTTGAAATATCCCGTGAAATTGTTTCCAAAATAAGACCGCTGGCCTATTTCGGAGAGTACCTGAGAAGTGGAATCTACCCGTACTTCATCAATGATCCTAATTTCTATTCCAATCGTCTTCTAAAACATATCAACCTTGCGCTCGAAATCGATGTACCATATATCAACCAAATCGAACTGAAGTATTTACCAAAACTCAGAAAACTGCTGCATATCATAGCCTCGGAGACACCTTTTTCGCCAAATGTAAGTAAATTGGCAGCTGATATTGAAACATCCAGGGCGACGGTTATGAATTACCTCCGCTACCTCAAAAATGCAAAACTCATTCAGTTGCTCTATTCAAATGGCGACGAAAATGAGCTAAAAAAACCGGATAGAGTTCATATGCATAATACAAACCTGTTGTATGCTATAGCGCCCAATAACGTGGACAACGCGAATCTGCGCCAAACGTTCTTTTACAATCAGGTAGGTTATACTCAACGTGTTAACAGTTCAAAAACAGCCGACTTCCTGGTTAACAACACCCACCATTTTTTTGTTGGCGGGCATAAAACCGAGCCGGGAAAAGATTCGTTCGCTGCCGCAGATATGATTGAAATCGGAAATAAAAATAAAATCCCCCTTTGGCTTTTCGGCTTTTTATATTAAGAACAAGAGTTACAAGAAATATTAATTTTTGAAAAAGAAGGAGAATAATAATGACAAAACAAAAAAAATTTATCACTTGTGACGGGAACTATGCTGCTTCATATATGAGTTACATGTTTAGTGAAGTCGCATGTATATACCCGATTACACCTTCGTCGACCATGGCTGAATATGTTGACGAATGGGCTGCATTTGGACAAAAAAATATGTTTGGTCGCCCGGTTCGCCTTGCGGAAATGCAAAGTGAAGGAGGAGCTGCAGGGGCCGTACACGGTGCCCTTCAAACAGGCGCTTTAGCCACCACATATACCGCCTCACAGGGATTGTTATTGATGATACCGAACATGTATAAAATTGCCGGTGAACTACTTCCTTCGGTTTTTCATGTTAGTGCACGTGCAATAGCCGGACATGCTCTTTCAATATTTGGCGACCATAGCGATATTTATGCTGCACGCCAAACCGGGTTTGCTATGATCGCCGCAGGTTCGGTTCAGGAAGAAATGGATTTGGCAGGTATAGCCCACTTGGCAGCCATTAGATCCAGGATTCCTTTCCTGGCCTTTTTTGACGGGTTCCGCACCTCACACGAAGTGCAAAAAGTAGAAGCTCTTCAAATGGAGGATATGATCCCGCTGGTAGATCAGGAAGCTTTGCAGGAATTTCGTAACCGCTCCTTAAATCCTGAAAATCCTGTAACACGCGGTACAGCTCAAAATCCCGATGTTTTCTTCCAGGCAAAAGAGTCAGCCAATAAATTCTACGATGCCGTACCTGACATTGTAGCCAACTACATGAAGGAAATAAACAAACTTACAGGAAGGGATTACAAACCATTCACTTATTACGGTGATCCGGAAGCCGAGAATATCATTATAGCAATGGGCTCCGTTACGGAAACCATTAAAGAAACGATTGATTACCTTGCCAGCCAGGGTAAAAAAGTGGGAATGATCTCAGTACATCTTTTCAGACCGTTCTCCGCAAAATACTTTTTGCAGGCATTACCTAAAAATGTAAAACGCATTGCTGTACTCGACCGCACCAAAGAACCGGGAGCAGCAGGAGAGCCTCTTTATCTTGATGTGAGATCCAATTTCTACGGGAAAGAAAATGCGCCCATTATCGTGGGGGGACGTTACGGGTTAGGTTCAAAAGACACCACTCCTTCTCAAATTCTTTCTGTGTATGAAAACCTGGAAATGAATGAGCCCAAAAATGACTTTACCATTGGTATTGTTGACGATGTAACATTTAAATCTCTTCCTCCAAAAGAAGAAATTGACATTACACCCAAAGGTACTTACCAGGCAAAATTCTACGGACTTGGATCCGATGGAACGGTTGGGGCCAATAAAAACTCAATTAAAATTATCGGTGACGCTACGGATAAATACTGCCAGGGATACTTCCAGTACGACTCCAAAAAATCCGGTGGTTTCACTTGTTCGCATCTTCGCTTCGGCGACAAACCCATACGTTCAACCTACCTAGTTAATACTCCTGACTTTGTAGCATGCCACGTTCCTGCTTATATTAACATGTACGACGTACTTAAAGGGTTAAAGAAAGGCGGATCTTTCCTCCTCAATTCCATTTGGGATGAAGAAGAGACCAAGCTGCGCCTGCCTGATCATATGAAAAAATACCTGGCAGAAAACGACATTAATTTCTATATTATTAATGGCACCAAACTGGGCGAAGATATTGGTCTGGGAACACGTACCAATACTATTATGCAATCAGCTTTCTTCAAAATTACTGGCGTAATTCCTTACGAAATGGCGGTAGATGAAATGAAAAAAGCCATTGTAAAAAGCTACGGAAGAAAAGGTGAAAAGGTGGTGAATATGAACTTCGCAGCCGTGGAAGCCGGCGGAAAAAATGTGCAGAAAGTTGCTATTCCGAAAGAATGGAAAGACCTGGAAGTGAAAGACTCCAACGGAGTTTCTGACCGTCCGGAATACATTGTAAAAGTAGTAGATACCATCAACGGTCAAAAAGGAGACGACCTTCCGGTTTCTACCTTTGCCGGAGCGGAAGATGGCACTTTCCCATCAGGGACAGCAGCCTATGAAAAAAGGGGAATTGCCGTAAACGTACCGGAGTGGCAGGCTGAAAATTGTATTCAATGTAACCAGTGCTCATATGTTTGTCCGCATGCTGCTATCCGTCCTTTCCTTTTAACAGATGAAGAAGTGGATGCAGCTCCCGAAGGTACTGAAACCCGTGTAGCTACGCCTTCTAAAACATTTGAAGGGCTGAATTTCAAAATTCAGGTAAGCGTACTTGACTGTACAGGATGCGGCAATTGCGTAGAAGTTTGCCCATCGAAAGTTAAATCACTGGTAATGGAACCACTCGATAGCCAACGCGATGAAATTGAACGTTGGGATTTTATGGTGAACAAAGTGTCACTGAAAGAAAAAGTGGTAGACAAAACCAAATCGGTGAAAAATTCTCAATTTGCACAGCCACTCTTTGAATTCTCAGGAGCTTGCGCAGGTTGTGGAGAAACATCATATATTAAACTTATCACCCAATTGTATGGCGAAAGAATGATGGTTGCCAACGCTACCGGATGTTCTTCAATCTACGGAGGCTCAGCGCCATCAACTCCTTATTGCAAACATCAGGAATCGGGACACGGACCTGCATGGGCAAATTCACTTTTTGAAGACAATGCAGAATATGGTTTTGGGTTTTCCGAAGGTATTGCCGCACATCGTAACCGCCTTGCTTATGTTATGGAACAAGCGCTGGAAAACGGAGCTACCGACTCTGAAAAAGAAGCATTCCAGCTCTGGCTCGAAAACAAAGACAACGGGGATGCTTCGACAGAAGCCTCTTCTAAGGTACTGGAAGCTATTGCCAACAGTGACAGCGATTATGCCAAAGTTATTACTCAGCTGAAACAATACCTGGTCAAAAAGTCTATTTGGATATTTGGTGGCGACGGTTGGGCTTACGATATCGGTTATGGCGGCCTCGACCATGTGATGGCCAGCGGTGAGGATGTAAACGTACTGGTTCTTGATACCGAGGTGTACTCCAATACCGGCGGACAATCCTCCAAATCGACACCTGTTGGAGCCGTGGCAAAATTTGCCGCATCCGGCAAAAAAATCCGCAAGAAAGATTTGGGTGCGATGATGATGACATACGGGTATGTATATGTGGCGCAGGTAGCCATGGGTGCAAACCAAACACAATACCTGAAGGCATTAAGGGAAGCCGAATCTTACCCGGGACCATCCATTATCATTGCTTATTCTCCATGTATCAGTCACGGCCTGAGAGCAGGCATGGGAAATACACAGGATGAAGAAAAGCGGGCTGTTCAATCAGGTTACTGGTCACTTTTCCGTTACAATCCGCTTTTGGAAAATGAAGGAAAAAATCCATTCCAGCTTGATTCCAAAGAGCCTGACTGGAGTAAATTCCAGGACTTCCTCAACGGAGAGGTTCGTTATACTTCACTGAAAAAATCGTTCCCTGCCGAGGCCGATGAATTATTTGCCGCAGCAGAAGAGAATGCCAAGTGGCGTCACAACTCATACAAACGTATGGCAGTGATGGATTTTTCAAACAATGAAGAATAAAAAGCCAATTGTTATTATATAAAAAAAGCCGCGGTAGAAATACTGCGGCTTTTTTTATAAGATCAATTGATGTGATATCCCTGGTTTTTCACCTCCTGTGCACGAAAAGCCATGTATTGTTCCTTATCAAGCGGATAATCCCAACAGCCCATTCGGTGATACAAATCACCTCCAAAGCCTCTTTTAAACCGGTAGAGGCCGAATAAGGGATGACCCGGATTGGAATTGGGCGCAGCACCAAACATATCGTACTCCTCACAACCTGCCCGATGAGCCAGCCGGATACCTTCCCACTGCACCGCATAGGTGGCCATCAGATTGCGTTTACTACCTGATGATGCACCGTACAAATAAGTACCCCGTTTATTGGATAACGTCAAAAACATGGCAGCCAAATACTCCCCTTCATAATCAGCCATCAGCAAACGGATATCCACATCTTCTCTATCATTTTGTTGTTTTTCCAGAAACGTTCTGAAATTCTCTTTAGGGTGCAGAATAAAATTATTTCGAAAAGCTGTTTCCCGATAAAGCTTATACCATTCATCCAGCTTCTCCATGCCGTAACTTTTTACCCTCACTCCTTTTTTTTCTGAAAGTCTGATGTTGTATCGTGTTTTTGGTTTCATCTTTTGGAGAAGGGATTCTTTACTTTGTTCCAAATCCAGAAATATGGTATTGGAAGGCAAATTATCACTGGGACTTTTCATAAGGTTCCAGTTATGCGTATTAAAATTCACCCTGAACTCCTGGCTCTTAAAAGACGGCGGTCCAATCCAGTCTCCCTGGTCATTGAAAAAATCCTCTTCATTTGCCCACTGGTTTTCCCAGGGCAAATCGTAGCGGATTAATATACAGTTTGGGGGAAGGTATTCCCGCAACACCTCGGATAATTCTTCCAGAAAAACTCCCTGGTTTTCAAAATCAGGTTCGCCTTCCGGTCCGTAAGGAACGTAGGCAAAACAGTGGGTATCATTAATATACCGGATAAGTACCAGTATATCGTCCTGAATATTTTTTCCCCCGAAAGACGCAGGAAAAAATAAATCATCGGTGGCCTGGTATTCAAATGCAATCGGGCTAAATCCCTGCCGGTCTTTTATTTTAGCCCAAAACCAGGTTTGCTGGACAATGTTACTTGCTATAATGTCCTGCACATCCTTTTTCAATATTTTACAAGGCATCTCTGTTGTTTTTGGGCAGGCAAAAGTACAATGTATTCCTTGAATAAAAAAAGAAAAACCCCTGGAAAACTGGAAGATAATTTTTTCCCGAGGGAAAGATTAATAATACGCCATGACAAATTGTTTCTCCCATTTCCAGAGGCATAAACTAAAACACGCAATGCCTGAAAATGTTTTAATTGCGGATAACAAAAAATTAATACGCGCGCTCGTCCTTGCCCTCTATGTAATTAATAAAAGATGAGTTGACCACCCTGTTCCCCCCCGGCGTTGGATAGTTTCCGGTAAAGTACCAGTCACCGGTATCGTTAGGACACGCTTTATGCAAATTTTCTATGGATTGGTAAACTATTTCCACTTCCGATTCACATTCATCGGGTTTCAGAAGTTCAGCAATTTTAGTTGAAATCTCCTCGGGGGTAAACGCACGGTAAATTTCCCGCACATAATTCACCATTTCTTCTTTAGAAAGATTTTCCTGCTCCTTACACTTGCGGTAAACCTTCTCAATTACATCTTCTTTTCCCTTATCTTTCAGCAGTTCGATGGCCGCATTAAACGCAATGAATTTATCGAGTCGCGCCATATCAATACCATAACAATCGGGATAACGAATCTGCGGCGCAGAAGAAACCACAATGATCTTTTTGGGATGCAACCGGTCCAGAATCCGAAGAATACTGTTTTTCAGTGTTGTCCCGCGCACGATGGAGTCGTCGATAACCACCAAGGTGTCAACTTTATTCCTGACTACGCCGTAAGTTACATCATAAACGTGCGCCACTAAATCGTCGCGACTGGCATCGTCGGCAATAAACGTGCGCAATTTTACATCTTTAATGGCAATCTTTTCGACCTTTGGCTCTAACGAAATAATCCGTTTAATATCATCGTCGGTCATACTTCCGTTGCCCTCTTTCAGCTTTTCAATTTTCCAGTCAGTCAGGTATTCCCTTATGCCTTCAATCATTCCATAGAATGCGGTTTCGGAAGTATTTGGGATGTAGGAGAAAACCGTATTCTCAAAATCATAATCTATCGTTTCCAAAATTGTAGAACTCAACAGGCGTCCCAACTCTTTTCTTTCGCGATAGATATCACGATCGCTGCCCCGGGAGAAATAAATCCGTTCAAACGAACAGGAGCTTCTTTTATGCGGGGCCCTTATCATTTGCCGGCTTACATACCCATTCTTTTTAATAATCAAAGCGTCTCCGGGTGCAACTTCCTTAACCTTTTCCCACGACACATTCATCACTGTTTGAATGACTGGCCGCTCTGAGGCTATGACCACTATTTCATCGTCGTGATAATAGAATGCCGGTCTGATTCCCAGGGGATCACGCACCAAAAAAGCATCGCCATGACCAATGAGCCCGGCCATGGCATATCCACCATCCCAATCTTTGGTGGCCCGCTCAAGGATATTCTGAATATCGAGATTTTCTTCAATGAGCGGTGAAATATCGTCGTTACTGTACCCTTCATTTTTATATTTCCGGAACAGCAACTGGTTTTCTTCATCGAGAAAATGCCCCACCTTTTCAAGGGCAGTAACCGTATCTGTATAAGCTTTGGGGTGTTGCCCCAAATCAATCAGTACCTTAAAAAGTTCGTCGGTGTTGGTCAGGTTAAAGTTTCCGGCTAGAACCAGGTTTCTGGATTTCCAGTTGTTTTGCCGCATCACCGGATGCACAAAGTCAATGCTGTTTTTCCCAAAGGTTCCGTAACGCAGATGCCCCAAATAAAGCTCGCCGGCAAAAGGATAATTCTGATATGCCCAATCACAGTTTTCCACATCCATTCCCTTTCGCGCAGCTTTTTTCAGGGGCCTGTTTACTTTATCAAATACATCGAGAATGGGATTTTGCTTGATGGAACGGATGCGGTTAATATAAGAACTTCCGGGATCGAGATGATCTTTCACACATACCATCCCGGCGCCATCCTGTCCGCGGTTATGCTGTTTTTCCATCAGCAGGTAGAGCTTGTTCAGGCCGTACCTCCAGGTTCCGTATTTTTCCTTGTAATACGATAAGGGCTTAAGTAAACGAATTAAGGCAATGCCACACTCGTGCTTAATCTGGTCGCTCATAATTATTTTCTGTTTTCAGCAACGGAAAATCAATAATGTCCGGTACGATAAATGCTCCGGGATAATCCTTTTGTATTTCCTTGTACAGTTTCAATGCCTCATTTTTAGTTCTGAAATCGCCCACACGGACTCTGAAATTGGGCGCACTGAATTTTACATGGACGTTGTATTCCGGATACTTCGATAAAAATTCCTTTTTCTTTTTCAGGGCCTGCTCTTTGGCACTAAGGGCCGAACTAAAAAATATTTCGACCCGAAAACCATTTATTCCGTCACGTTTCTGGTTATTTTCCACATGCCATTTCAGCATTTTTTCGAGGCGCGGATCCTGATTGACTTCTACATTCTCGAAAATAGTCAAAGGGACGGTTTCGATATGGGCGGAGTCAGTTCCTGCAATGTCAGATGCAGAAGGAAAAATGACCTGTGCCGTCAGCATCTGACAAAAGAACAATCCTGCTATAAATAAAAAATATCTCCTCATCGTTCCCATTAATCGAGGGTGCAAATATAACTTAAAAAACCTTATTCAGAACGATCCGCTTCCCACTTCCATTGTCCGGGGGTTTACAAAAAATATGTTAAAACATCCAAAAGCTGAAGGCTATTCTTCTGCCAGAGCCGCTTCCAGTTCAGCAGTAAATTCAAGATTGTGATACACATTTTGCACATCGTCATCCTCTTCGAGACGCTCTACCAGCCGCAGCACTTTCTTGGCATCCTCCACTTCCAGCGCGGTACTGGTAGTGGGAATGCGCTGCAACCCCTGGCTTTCTGTCTCAACACCCAATTCCTCCAATTTTTTAGACACATTGCCAAAATCTTCCATCGCGGTGGTAATCCCCACATATCCGTCGGTTTCTTCCATCTCTTCAGCACCGGCATCAATCATTTCAAGCTCAAACATTTCGTCCCTGGTTTTCCCGCTTACCGGAACGGTAAAAATTCCCTTGGTTTCAAAAAGAAAAGCAACGGAGCCATTCGTTCCCAGATGACCATTATGCTTTGAAAAGGCTGAACGAACGCTCCCAACAGTGCGGTTATTATTGTCTGACAAACATTCCACAAAAATGGCAACTCCTCCCGGACCGTATCCTTCAAAAGTCATTTCCTCGAAATTGGAGGTATCTTTTTCAGCCTTACTGATAGCACGCTCAATTACATCTTTCGACATATTCTGGCCTTTCGCATTTTGCACGGCAAGGCGCAGCCTGGAATTGGCTTCAACATCTGCCCCACCGAGTTTGGCCGAAACAGTAATCTCCTTCGAAAGCTTGGAAAACATTTTGGAACGTTTGGCATCCAGCGCTCCCTTTTTTCTTTTGATCGTAGACCATTTGCTGTGACCTGACATAAAAGTGATGTTTTTTTAAGTTTCCGTTAAAAATAAAAAAAGGAAACTGAAATACAATAAACCAATGAATCAGGTACTGCCCACCAAATTCTGCTTATCAATACTTCTCCTCCATTAAAAATACTCCCATTTTAATATCAAAGCTTTTTGCAAAAAAATTGTTTTTGTCTTCACTGCCAACTTAACAAGACCGGAAGACTCTGTAAATTAGAACATCCCGCTACCACCCCAGAAATTGAATACTCACTCCGAGAAATGCGATAACAAAGCCGGCGGCAATATGAATATACTCACTCTTTTGCTTTAGTTTCAGTTGTTTTGAACCCTTGTACCCCAGGTAAACAACCCCTAACATAGTAAGAATAGTTGCCAGACCGAAAATGACTGCTACCATTACAATCCCAATGGTACTGTGCTGGGCCGCCGGAAAAATCAGCATAGGAATAAGTACTTCGCAGGGACCAAAAACAAAAATCAAAAAAAGCATCCAGGAAGTAATGCCTGCTTTATTGGATTTTTTTATACTTTCCTCACTATCAGCATGAATATGCTGTGCCTTCCGGATTTTTTCAGGAAGCAGAAAACGAAAAGGATGACTGTGCCCATTCTTCTTCATGTACCTGAATATTCCGTAGAAAAAATAAATCAGTCCAAAAACCAGCAACATCCAGCCGGCAATATTTCCCCTGAAAGCTTCAAGAGACTCCAGCTTATGTATACTGATTCCCAAAGCTATCCCCACAAACCCAAGCAATACCGAACTACTCACATGCCCCAGGCCGGAAATAAAAGTAATCCACAATGTTTTGGAACGGGACCAGTTTCGGGCTTTACTCAACACAATAAACGGCACATAATGGTCGGGTCCCAAAATAGTATGAAAAAACCCCAACGATGCAGCCGTACCATACAGCAAATACAATTCTTTCATTTGAAATTACTTCAGTTGGTTTATTAAGCTGGCCTGGCAAGCGGCACCAAAACCGTTATCAATATTCACCACGCTTATTCCGGCAGCACAACTGTTGAGCATGGCGAGCAAGGCGGTAATCCCTCCCAGGTTTGCCCCATAACCAACACTGGTAGGAACAGCAATAACCGGTTTATTTACCAGTCCGCCAACTACACTTGGCAGGGCTCCCTCCATGCCGGCAACAACAATAATAACTCTTGCCTCTCTGATACCTTCTATTTTACTAAACAACCGGTGAATACCCGCCACTCCCACATCATAAATCCGTTCTACTTTGTTTCCAAGGAACCGGGCCGTTTCGGCAGCCTCTTCTGCTACCGGAAGATCGGACGTGCCGGCAGCCACAATAGCAATGTAATCTTTCGTTTCTTCCCGGTTGGAATGGTGATGAAAAACGATCGTGCGGGCCATTTTGTTAAATGTTACCTCCGGCACCACCTCCCTCACATGCATAAATACTTCTTCTGATGCACGGGTTGCCAGAATATCAATCCCCGACTTATACATCCGTTCGGCAATTTGCCTGACCTGCTCTTTTGTTTTCCCCGGCGTATAAATAACTTCAGGAATTCCGGTCCGAGCCTGCCGGGCTGAATCAATTCTGGCAAATCCCAAATCTTCAATTCCCTGTTCTTTCAGCTGAAACAACGTTTCCTGTAAACTCAGCGAACCTTCTTTATAATTCTCCAGCAACTCATTTATTCCCATTACCCATCCTTTTATATACAGAACTCTGAACCGTTCCAACCGAAATATTATGCTCCAGCGACAATTTTTTACAATCTTCAAATTCCGGTTTTACATTTACAATCTTTCCCTTGTAAAAACTCTGTTTCACCCGCACATTTCCATAGGGAGTATTCACCACCTGTTCTTCCCGGCGAAGGGCACTTTTTTTCAGCAGTGACTCACGTAGTCCGATGGTGCTTGTGTGTGTAAACAGAATGGTTTTCATTTTACCCGTGTCGGTTGGCTGACATAAAACAGACAACTTACTGGCCGGCCTTGATTTTTTCATAATAACGGGTTCAATCCAAACATCGCTGGCTCCGGCAGCAAAAAGCAGATCCATGGCAAATTCATAATTTTCAGGACTCAAATCGTCGATATTACATTCCAGCAAAGTGGCATCACTTTGAATCACATCCTGCACCGAACCTTCCTCCTCTGCCAGAAACACCCGCAAAACATTGGGCACTTCCGTATCTATGGTTCCCAAACCGTAACCCACTTTTAAAATATCGAGATTAAAAACCGGCGTAAACTCATCCACAGTAGCAGCAAGAATAGCAGCCCCGGTTGGCGTAGTGGCTTCGTATTGAACGAGTCCTGTTTTTACCGGAATATTTTTCAGGATTTCAGCCGTTGCCGGTGCCGGAACAGGCATTATCCCATGCGCACATTTTACGGTTCCGCCACCAAGCTGCACCGGTGATGCAACCACCTTATCCACCCTCAGGTAATCCAGGCAAATGGCTGCCCCCACAATATCGGCAATGGAATCGAGCGCTCCGACCTCATGAAAATGAACTTTCTGTATCGGTATGCTGTGTACTTTGGCCTCTGCCTCAGCCACCAGACTAAATATTTTCAGCGATGTTGACTTAACCCTTTCCGGCAAATCCGAATCGTTTATCAAACTTTCGATATGGTGCAAATGCCTGTGCTTTTCATTTTCAGGGTTATCAATCACTACCTCTGCTTTTATACCGCTTATACCACGTCTTTTATCTTCTTTTATCTCAAGCCTGAAACCGTCAATTTTAAGTTTTTCAAGTTCCGCCTTCAGGTATGAGGGATCGACTCCCAAATGAACTAAAGCTCCAAGATTCATATCGCCGCTAATACCGGCAAAACAATCATAGTACAATATTTTTTGCATAAATATTTAGTTGGATTTACTAACTACATCTTTTATTGCCCGGTTTAATTTCCCGGAAACAAGGCCTTCGGTATCAATAACACATTCTTCGAAACCGAGTGCCGAAAATTTTTTGGTTACCTTATCCTGAAGTAAAAACAATTGAGCCAGTTCCTCTTTGGGCACCTCAATTTTTCCATAAGTATCGTAATGTCTTACTCTAACATTGCTAAATCCCATTTCATTCAGCATATTTTCAGCATCTTCTATCTGGCGCAATTTTTTGTTTGTCACAGCATGATGGTAAGGTATGCGGGAGCTCAGACAGGGACTTGCCGGTTTATCCCAGTTCGGCAAATTAAAGTACCGGGCTATTTGCCTCAGCTCTTCTTTTGATACCTCACAATCGGCCATCGGGGAATTTATTCGAAATTTTGCAGCAGCTTTCAGGCCCGGACGATAATCGCCAAAATCATCAAAGTTAGTTCCGTTTAGTACATCAAAATCAGGATATTTCTCAACGATTTTACTCAAATCACTGTAAAGGTGTTCTTTACAAAAATAACATCGGTCAACAGGATTCCGGTTATATCTCTCATCCTCTAACTCATTGGTTTTAATTACCTCGAGATGAATATCGAAATCCCGGCAAACCGATTGGGCCAGTTCAAAATCTTTTTTCTTTAAACTTTCAGAGTTGGAAATGACCCCAATAGCATTGGACTTTCCCTGGTACTTTCGGGCAAGAAACAGAACCAGGGTAGAATCGATTCCTCCGGAAAAAGCCACAATAGACCCCTTCCTTTGGGAATACCACTTTTCGAGTTTATTTAATGTAAGCGCTAAATTTTCTGCGATCTCCGGCATAGGCTTGTCATTTAAGGTGTTCCTTCAATCCCGAATATAAAATTGGCACTAAAAGGTGACACCATTTAGAAAAATAATAACACGCAAGAAAGCGCAATTGTTTTGAAAATGGACGATGAATATTACTTCTTTTTTGATCCGGAAGCCAATCGAAAAAAGCAGCCACCTGAAAAATTCTTTTAGTTTTGTGGCTTTTAAAAAAAATATATTACACGATTTGTTTCATGAACATTTAGTCGAAAATTACATTAATATTGATTAAATTATACAATTAAAAAGCAAACAATGGAGAATACATTAAATCCGATTCAAAGATTTTTCAGATCAGAAAGTGTTTCCGGCATATTACTTATTGTCGCCACAATTGCAGCATTAATAGTTGCCAACTCTCCCCTGGCGCATTACTACCATGAATTTTGGGACGAAACCTCGCTCTCCTTCAGTTTTAAAAATTTTGAACTGTCAAAACCTATGCATTACTGGGTGAATGATGGGCTGATGGCCATTTTCTTTTTTCTTATCGGACTCGAAATAAAAAGAGAAATATTAACCGGCAACCTGTCTTCTGTAAGAAGTTCGCTTTTGCCCATTTTTGCTGCTGTTGGCGGGATGTTGATACCTGCCGGAATATATTTGGCGCTGAATTATTCCAATGATGCCCTACTAAACGGGTGGGCCATTCCTATGGCTACAGACATTGCATTTTCTCTGGGGATACTGGCCCTGCTGGGAAAAAGGGTACCGCTTCCGTTGAAGATTTTTTTGGCGGCGCTTGCTATTGTGGACGACATTGGTGCAGTACTTGCCATTGCCGTATTTTATACCTCAGACATTAACTATACCGCACTGTTGGTTGCAGGCGGCGGACTGTTGATACTTATCCTGCTGAATATGGCAAACACACGGAACATCTGGTTTTACATCCCCGTTGCCGTTTTTCTTTTATGGTTGCCGCTTCTGCTTTCCGGAGTACATGCCACGATGGCGGGGGTTTTGGCGGCCTTCACCATACCGGCCAAAAGAAGTATCCTCTCGCAGGATTTTATACAAAACATTCATCACAATCTCGGGAATCTGGAAAAAAGTCAACACAAGGAATCGAGGTTCGCATTATCTCGCAGACAATTTGAATCCATTGAGAATATTTCTGATCAATGCGAAAAGGTAAACTCCCCATTACAGAAACTGGAACATTCCCTGCAATATTTCTCCATATTTATTATTATGCCAGTTTTTGCATTTGCCAATACCGGTATAGAATTGGCAGGCGGCAACTTTTTAGCTGGCGAAACGGCTACATTACCTATCGGAATTATTTTGGGATTGGCTTTGGGAAAACCAATCGGGATAACACTTTTAAGCTACATTGCCATAAAAACAAAACTGGCAGATCTTCCCAAGGGCATAAAAATGGTGCACATTTTGGGAACCGGGTTCCTGGGGGGTATTGGATTTACGATGTCTATTTTCATAACAGAACTTGCCTTTAAAACAGGCGGATATACTGATACCGCGAAGTTATCCGTTCTGATTGCCTCTGTAATTGCAGGTGCTTTTGGCTACTTTATTCTGCGAGCCAAATTAAAACCTGTGCAATAAATTGAACTGTTTTGATATCCCATTTTCGTGATAAAAAATCAGGATATGGAATTATCACCAGTAAAATATTCAATGTTTTTTCGATAGCTAAAGTGGCGGGGTACACCTTTATACTCCCCGCCACACAAAGGGCTTTGGAATACTCGAAGAAGTAAAACAGAGATAGCGGATAAAACTTTCTTCTGAATATTTGTTATATTAACAAACAACTTACACAATATGAATAAAATATTTGCCATTTCCTCTAACGGGAAAACTGAAAAATCGTTTCTCGATTTACGTTTCGGGAAATGTGAAAATGTCGTTATTTACAACGGGGACAGCGGCCAGTACAACATCCTTGAAAACCCCTACAAAAATTCTGACCACAGTGGTGTTCAATTGATCAAATTCCTAAAGAAAGAAGGAGTATCGGTTATCATTACAGGTGAAGTTGGACCAGCAGTGAGCGACATGATCCATAAGGAAAAACTGCAATTGGTTTTGCTTCAGGAGGAAAAAATTAAAATCGATGAAATTATTGCCCGTCTGAGCAAAAAACCCGGCTAAATCAATACAGTCCGGGATTTACAAAAGGGATAAGGGCCAGTATTACCGCTTGCCGATACAATTCGGTTCGGTCGATCCTGTTTTGGGTCAGCAGGCCCACTGCCCCTTCCTTCTGTTTTGAATTAGACTTCCGGAAAACAAGATCATTGGCCGTTCCCAGTTCCAGTCCACCGGCGACAAGGTGTGCTATCTTTTCCGGCAACATGAAAGCGGCGGTGCGTGCTTCGCCACTTTTACCAGCCGAATTAATTACAATCCATGCAAAAGCAGCCAGCCCGTTTTCTTCTGCCTGGACACCTCCCTCAATTCCCACCCAAAAATCGGCATCATGTATCCTTTTTCTTGCTTCTGCTGCCCGGTTTCGTGCGCCGATGAGCGTCTCTTTATCGGTTAACGGTTGCTCCGAAACACCCGATCCGACCTCAATTCCCTCTACATGAAAATCATTAAAACAGGAATTGAAAGCACTTTTCACTGCACCTAATTTCACCGGATTTTCTGATGCGACAACAATTTTCATCTCTTTTGGTTTTTTTACCGAAATAAACCGGTAACTTATTTCAATTTTATTTTTTCACTCAAGCGTTGAGTCAACCCTATTTTTTTCACCTGCTAAATTTGAAAAATGTTAAGCAGAAAAGCAAAATCAAACAAGCTTAATTCCAATTAAACATGGAAGGACATTCCTCTTTCCACAAACCGGATGCTCGTAACATCTCACCATATACAACTCATTAAGAGAAACTTTAACAGCCCACACACTACCCCCAAAAGCCAAAAGGGTACTGACTCTTTTTATTCTCTGTGAATTTTATTTCACAAATATTCTATTTCGTAAGCGAAGCCTAACAATCAAATTAAATAGAAGAAATAAATTAGATGCCGCCCCAATAACGAAAGATAATGTTTCGATTTATTTCAATTTCTTTCGTATTTATTTTGTATTACTGATCAAATCTCATATTTTTGGCAAATAAGATCTTTATCTATGAAACGAGCATACCAAATCAATCAATTAAAAAAATCGAACTCCGGTACACCCTGGGATTTTATTATCATAGGAGGAGGTGCCACAGGCCTTGGGATTGCAGTAGATGCAGCCAGCCGGGGCTATAAAACGGTTTTGCTGGAGCAAGCTGATTTTGCCAAAGCCACCTCAAGCAGAAGCACAAAACTGGTACATGGCGGAGTCCGCTACCTGCAAAAGGGCGATGTGGCCCTGGTTAGGGAAGCCTTGCGCGAAAGAGGCTATTTGAACAGGAATGCACCGCACCTGGTAAAAAACCAAAGATTCATTATCGGTAACTATAAATGGTGGGAAAAGCCATTTTACACTATCGGTTTAACATTATATGATATCCTTGCAGGCCGAATGGGTCTTGGTCACTCGCTACCAATGAGTAAAAAAGAGGTAATACGGCATATCCCAAAAATAGAACAAAACAAACTAAAAGGAGGTGTTTCATACCAAGATGGACAGTTCGACGATTCACGTCTGGCAATCAATTTAATGCAAACAGCTATTTCCTATGGCGCTACAGTTGTTAACTATGCAAAAGTTTCAAAACTGACAAAAAACGACCAGGGGAAAATAACAGGCGTAATTGTGGATAATCTAATTGAGGGTGACTCCATTGAATTAACGGGGAATTGCATAGTCAATGCCACCGGAATTTTTGTTGACGACATCATAAAAATGGATAACCCGGAAGGGAAACCAATGGTCCGTCCAAGTCAGGGCGTCCATGTAGTGGTTGACAAATCATTTTTAGGTGGCGACGATGCTATTATGATTCCTAAAACCAGCGACGGCAGAGTAATGTTTGGCGTTCCGTGGCACAACCGGGTAATCCTTGGCACCACCGACACCCCGGTAAAAGACTTTGTTCTGGAACCTAAAGCCAGAGAGGAAGAAGTTGACTTCATTCTGGAAACAGCCGGAAGATATCTTTCAAAAAAACCTCAACGCAAAGACGTTCTGTGTGTGTTTGCCGGCCTTCGGCCTCTGGCTGCTCCCCAGAAACATGCCGAAGAGGCCAAAACAAAAGAGATTTCCCGCAGTCATAAATTACTGGCATCCGATTCAGGATTAATAACGATTACCGGAGGGAAATGGACCACCTACCGTATAATGGCTGAAGAAACAATTGATCTGGCCATCAAAACAAAAAAGCTGCCCTTCAAACCATGCATAACCAGAAACCTGAAAATTCACGGCTACCAAAAAAATCCGGATAGAAATAATCACTTATATATTTATGGCAGTGATCAGACCGAAATCACATCATTGCAAAAAAAGAATGAGAACTATGCAAAAAAACTCCACAAAAATCTGGATTTCACTTTAGCTGAAGTAGTCTGGGCAGTTCAGAAAGAAATGGCCTGCACCGTGGATGATGTGCTGGCCCGCCGGGTAAGAGCTTTGTATATGGACGCCAAAGCATCCATTGAAATGGCCCCGATTGTTGCTTCCATCATGGCAAAAGAACTTCAAAAAGATAATAATTGGGAAAATGAACAGGTAAAGGAATACACCCAAATAGCCAATGAGTATTTCCTCTCCTGAAATTGCAGTAATCAGTTACAATATACTTTAACCACATAATAAAAACTCTGAGAATGATAGGTATTTTAAAACCACCCGCACACAAAGAGCAACTGTCGAAAGAAAAAATAGATCCAACATACAAAAAGTTGCGTTTCCAGGTCTTTATGGGAATTTTTATTGGATATGCCGGATATTACCTTGTCAGAAAGAATTTTTCGCTGGTAATGCCTGATCTGATCGAGCAGGGATATTCCAGGGGAGCGCTTGGAATTATCGCATCAGCTGTTTCCATTTCATACGGGCTCAGTAAGTTTCTGATGGGAGGTATCTCTGACCGCAGCAATGCCCGTACCTTTATGAGTTTGGGGTTACTCTTGTCCGGAATCACGATATTTAGTCTTGGTACCATACCGGTACTTACATCCTCCGTCGCTATCATGTTCTTGATTATGCTTATAAACGGGTGGTTCCAGGGGATGGGCTGGCCCCCATCAGGTCGCGTAATGGTCCATTGGTTCTCCACAAAAGAACGCGGAACAAAAATGTCAATATGGAATATCGCTCACAATGTAGGAGGAGGCCTTATCGGCCCGCTGGCTGTACTTGGAATTGCCATCTTCGGCGACTGGCAAAGTAAGCTGTATTTTCCTGCCATAATCGCTATTGGAATCGCATTTATTGCCTACCTGCTTATTCGCGACACACCACAGTCGTGCGGATTGCCCAACATTGAAAAGCACAAAAACGATTACCCCAAAGATTACAATGAACGTTACGAAAAGGAATTCTCTACTAAAGAGATATTTTTCAAATACGTGTTTAGAAATAAATTTCTTTGGCTGATAGCTATCGCCAATATCATGGTTTACCTGGTAAGGTACGGAATCCTTGACTGGGCACCTACCTACCTGAAAGAAGTTAAAGAATTCTCGGTAGAAGAATCAGGTTGGGCCTATTTTGCTTATGAATATGCAGGAATTCCCGGCACCCTTCTCTGCGGATGGATTTCAGACAAAGTGTTCAGAGGAAGAAGGGCACCTGCTATCGTAATTTACATGTTGCTGGTAATGGTGGCTATTTACATTTACTGGCAAAACCCTCCGGGACACCTTGTACTCGATAACATTGCACTGATTGCCATTGGCTTTTTAATTTATGGCCCGGTGATGCTAATCGGGGTGCAGGCACTTGATCTGGTACCCAAAAAAGCAGCGGGAACAGCGGCAGGCCTGACCGGGCTATTTGGTTACCTGGGAGGCGCTCTTGGCGCAAATATCGCCATTGGTTTTATTGTGGATCACCTGGGTTGGGATGCTGCATTTATACTGATGCTTGCGGCCTGCATTATTGCCATTTTGTTCACCACGTTTACATGGAATACAGAAAAAAGAAGATTATTTGCTGACAACTAAAAAATGAATACCCAAAAATGAAACTATTTGGCACAAATACAAAAGGGAAGTTAAAAAAAGATATATCCTGGTTCTTCTGTTCTTTCACAAACTTTTAAGCAATGTCAAGATAAGAAACCAGGAAATACTCTCCTTCTTTAAACCAGCGTAACCTCAATCCCCTTTTCCCTGATTATTTGCAACACATTTTGCGGTGCATTCTTATCGGTTATAATATGTTGCACCTGTTCAATACTACAAATTTTGCCAAACCCCTGTTTCCCGAACTTGGACGAGTCGGCAAGAACAATAACCTCCTTGGCCGCATTCAGCATAGAATGGTTCAGGTGGGCCTCCCCAATATTGCTGGTCGTCAATCCAAAATCGATATCAATTCCATCCACACCAATAAACAGCTTATTGCACATTAACCCGCTCAAGAACTGCTCAGCATAAGGACCAATAACCGATGCAGAACTTTTTCTCATACTGCCCCCCAACTGTATTATTTCCATGTTTGGGTTGTAGCACAGTGTTAACGCTACCTTCACCGAAGGGGTAATTACCGTTAAAGGTTCCGTCATGGAAATTTTACGTGCAAAATACAACAGGGTGGTACCCGATGCGATTATAATCCGGTCATCTTTCACCAGTAATTGATTTGCGGCATCTGCAATGCGCAGCTTCTCATCTACCATAATCTTTTCCTTTTCATCAATATGGCGATCGCTGATCAATGAACTCAAGGGGCTCGCTCCTCCATGACTGCGCAGAAGCAGCTTCTTTTTTTCAAGTTCTTTCAAATCTTTACGAATGGTTACTTCCGAAACCCCCAGTTCCTGACTGAAGTCCTGTACCGTAACATATCCCTTTTTTTCCATTTCATTTAAAATCGCCCTGTGCCGCTGGGCACTGTTTCTTTTTCCGGAAGAATTTTTCATATTTTTCTTTAAATCAATTTTTCGTATAAGTGCTATCCTTTATTAAGTTTTTTGCAGCCGCTCAACGCACAAAATACAGGTAAATAAATAAAACCCATTTAGATTATTTGAAACAAATCTACGAAGAAGAATCAGTTTCTCAAAACATCAACCCCCTTGTCAACAGGCAACAATCCGAAAGCAAAACCTGCCTGCCATCACCGTTTTCACCAAACAGGCGACGCTCCGGGTTCGGTATCCCTCTTTTTGGATAAGATTTATTATTTTCGCCTGTTAAATTTGAAAAATGTTAGTCAGAAAAGCAAAATCAAACGACCTCGATTCAATTACGGAATTTCAACGGGTAATGGCTCGGGAAACAGAGAATATCGAATTGGAACATTCAACCGTTTACAGAGGAGTATCAGCCGTTTTGGAGGATGCTACCAAGGGACAGTATTATGTTGCCGAAAAAGATGGCAAAGTGATTGGTTCGCTACTTACCACATTCGAATGGAGCGACTGGCGAAACGGAACAGTTCTTTGGATTCAGTCGGTGTATGTGGTACCTGAGTTCAGAAGGACGGGTGTTTACAGCTCTCTTTATGCACATGTAAAAAATCGGGTTCTCCACAATCCCGACCTGAAAGGCATTCGTTTGTATGCTGACAAGTCGAATGAAGCCGCCCAAAAAGTTTACCGCAAACTGGGAATGACTCCCGATCACTACCTAACTTTTGAATGGCTTAAATAAAATGGAAACCATAGGCGAAATAAAATCACTCCCTCCTCTGGTGCGGAAACAAATTATCCAGGCACAGCGGAATGAAATAACCGAATACCATTTGTATAACAAACTGGCACGAAAAGCACGCCTGCAAAAAAACAAAGAACTACTCGTGCGAATTGCCAATGATGAACTTCGCCATTACAAAATCTGGAAAAAATACAGTGGACGGGAAGTGGGTGCAAACAGGTGGAATATTATAAAATACTTCTGGATAGCGCGTATTTTTGGTTTGACATTCGGCCTGAAACTTATGGAGCGCAACGAAGAACAGGCGCAAATAAACTACCGGGAAATAGGGAAAGAAATACCGGAGGCAATAA
This sequence comes from Mariniphaga sediminis, assembly GCF_003573545.1. Taxonomy (GTDB): domain Bacteria; phylum Bacteroidota; class Bacteroidia; order Bacteroidales; family Prolixibacteraceae; genus Mariniphaga; species Mariniphaga sediminis. Next base: position 339,255 of record NZ_QWET01000002.1, read on the forward strand.
AAATAAGCAACGAAGAAAACGAGCACGAAAAAGAACTTTTATCCTTAATTGAAGAGGACAAGTTAAAATATATTGGATCCATTGTTCTGGGACTAAACGATGCCTTGGTTGAAATTCTGGGGACACTGGCGGGGCTGACATTCGCCCTGCAGAACAACCGGCTGGTGGCCCTGGCCGGAATTATTGCCGGCATTGCAGGGGCGCTTTCCATGTCTTCTTCCGAATACCTGTCCAACAAATCGGAGGGAAAAACCGAGGGAGCCATAAAATCAGCTATTTTTACAGGAGTAGCCTACATTTTTGCCGTGTTCTTTCTGGTTACACCCTTTTTGCTTTTAGACTCACCATGGATGAGTCTCGCCTGGGCCGTTTTTAATTCCGTATTTATCGTTTTTCTGTTTAGTTACTATATTTCGGTGGCGAACGATCAGCCTTTCAAAAAACGATTCGGCGAGATGGTTATGCTGAGCACAGTTGTCGGGTTGATTTCATTTGGGTTGGGATACCTAGCCCGGGTTATTTTTGGAATTGAAATTTAAATAAATTGAATGCATCGCTTTACAAATTAATAGAGGAAGGCGAACACCAGCAGCAGGACTTTAAATACTGCATCAACGACTCAAAAAAAATTGCCAAATCGCTGGTAGCCTTTGCCAATACCGATGGCGGACGATTGCTCATCGGGGTGAAGGATAATGGCAAAGTGATAGGCATCAGCACCGACGAAGAATATTACATGGTAGAATCGGCCGCTAAAATTTACAGTAAACCACCTGTCACTTTTTCGACCCGGCAATGGCAATCTGAAGGGAAAACAGTACTTGAAATCAATGTCAGCCCCAGCGGGGAAAAACCTCATTTTGCAAAAGACGAAAACGGAAAATGGCTGGCCTACATCCGGGTAAAAGATGAAAACATGCTCGCCCATAAAATTCAACTGCAAGTCTGGAAAAAGCAAAACAGCCCCCACGGCATTCATTTTTCGTTTTCCAGCGATGAAAAATTCCTCATCGAGTACCTCCAAAAAAATGACAGTATTTCATTTTCAAAATTTATCCGGTTGGCCCATATTACACGCAAAAAGGCGGAAGAGATTCTAAGCAACTTTGTTATTATAGGGGTCATCAATATAATTACATCAAGGGATGGAACCCGTTTTATCCTGAATGAGGAATTTGACAGAACCGAACTCGAAAAATTCAGGAACGATTAACAACTTTAACAAAAGTTTTACATTTTTCCCGTCAGTTTGCAAACTTCTCCCCGCATATTCTGTTTATTTTGGCAGGTCAAAATTTGTCATTAACTCTATTAATATAAAAACAGAAAGTATGATGCAGAAAGCACTGGTTTTTTTGATTGCCCTTTTTACGGGCTTCGCATCGGTTGCCCAAAGTGAGTACCTTGATGCCAGGGCAAAAGAAGACGAAAAGCTCTACAAGGGAGGAGAATCGTATGAGGTAGAAATATTCCGGCAGGATTTCAAAAACAAAAAGCCCAAAAATGTTATTTTTATGATTGGCGACGGCATGGGAGTCAGCCACATTTTTGCTGGGCTAACAGCCAATAGAGGCAGTCTTTTCCTCGAAAACCTGAAATACATCGGTTTTTCAAAAACAGCTTCGTCCAATAAATATACTACCGACTCGGCAGCAGGAGGCACTGCACTTGCCACCGGAAAGAAAACATACAATGGCGCCATCAGTGTGGATGAAAATAAAAAGCCGTTAAAAACCATCCTGGAAGAAGCCGAAGAAAACGGACTGGCAACCGGACTGGTTTCCACATCGGCCATTACGCATGCCACGCCGGCATCGTTTATTGCACACCAGGAAAAACGCAGCATGTATGAAGAAATTGCCGGCGATTTCCTGAAAACCGATATCGACGTTTTTATTGGCGGAGGATACGACCATTTCACCAAGCGGAAAGACGGGAGGAACCTTGTCAAAGAGCTTAAGCAGAAAGGATATACCGTAGAGCAGGATATCAATAAAATTAAAAGAGTTAAAAAGGGAAAACTGGCAGGTTTAACAGCTCCTGAGCATAATCCCGGGTTGAAGGAACGCGGCGATATGCTGCCCCTGGCAACCGGAACGGCTATCAATATTTTAAGTAACCACAAAAAAGGATTCTTTTTAATGGTTGAAGGTTCTCAAATTGACTGGGGCGGCCATGCCGGAAACACAATCCAGGTCATTGATGAAGTGCTTGATTTTGACCGTGCCGTTGGAAAAGCACTTGAATTTGCCGCAAAAGACAAAGAAACGCTGATTGTTGTCACTGCCGATCATGAAACCGGAGGGATGGCTGTTTTGGACGGCAACTTTGAAACCGGTATGGTAAAGGGCGGATATGCTACCAACAGCCACACCGGCTTGATGGTCCCCATTTTGGCTTACGGCCCCGGCGCCGAAGAATTTATTGGAATCATGGAAAATACGGACGTGCATGACCGTTTAAAAAAACTACTGCTTGGAAATTAAATGATTTGATTTTTAGCTCCATAAAAAACGTCAGGCCTTCACAGACCTGACGTTTTTTGTTGTATGATATTCTTCAAACAACCCAATGTTTCTGCGGAGAGTGAGGGATTCGAACCCCCGGACCCGCAAAGCAGGTCAACAGATTTCGAGTCTGCCCCGTTCGACCACTCCGGCAACTCTCCCTTTGATTGGGCAAAAAAACGCAAAAAGTCCGGACATTCAAAAAATATCCAATCCTAAAATTGTACCGGAAACTTTGCAGCTAAAAAAGATAACTTCTTAGAAAAAAAGGGAGTAAAAAAATAAAAAAGCAGGAATTTTCATCTATTTAGAGAAAGTCCGAATTAAGAGAAACTAAATATTTCAGTCCCCTTCTTAAAATCGAAACACAAAACATCCCTTTCCCTAATTTAACACGCACTTTATTGCCGTTCCCGTTTGTTTTCCTATTTTCGGGTATCTTTAAAAATATATTAATATGAACGAAGCGCTGGAAGTCCTTGACCATGTAAGGTTAAATTTCTCCCCCTCCGGCCTGCTTGCTTTGAATGTCACCATTGCTTTTATCATGTTTGGTGTGGCGCTCGATATCAAGTGGCATCACTTCAAAGACGTTATTATGAAACCCAAATCGGCGTTAACCGGTGTGGTCTCACAGTTTATTTTGCTGCCCGCCGTTACTTTTGCCTTTATTCTGGTACTTCATCCCACGCCCACTGTGGCCCTGGGAATGATCCTGATTGCGTCGTGTCCGGGAGGAAATATTTCCAACTTCATGAGCGCCATGGCCAAAGGCAATGTAGCCCTTTCAGTAAGCTTAACCGCCATTGCCACCCTGGCCGCTACATTTATGACACCGCTTAACTTTGCCCTTTGGGGAAAACTGTACCTGAAATATTACAATGCAGCCGGTGCCGGAAATTACCTTGTCCCAATAGAGATTGACTTTTTGCAAATGGTACAAACGGTAGTCATTCTGCTCGGCATTCCGGTTATTTTGGGCCTTTTCTTCTCCCAGTATTTTCCCCGCCTCACAAAAAAAATAAAAAAACCTATCCGGCAACTTTCCATTGTCATTTTTATCGGGTTTGTAATTATTTTGTTATCAGCCAATTTCAGCAACTTTATACGGTTTATTCATATCGTTTTCCTGATTGTTTTAATCCACAATGCCCTGGCGCTGGGAACTGGTTTTTCCTTCAGTTCTTTGCTGCGTTTACCCCGCATCGATCGGCGAACCATTACCATTGAAACAGGCATTCAAAATTCAGGACTGGCCCTGGTACTCATGTTCAACCCGAAAATATTCCCTCCGGAACTTGAGTTGGGCGGAATGACTGTAATTGCCGCCTGGTGGGGCGTGTGGCATATTATCAGTGGACTGGCGCTCTCCGGTTTGTGGTCGAAAAAGCCGTTATACCAACCTGCTGTAAGATGAAATACGAAAAATGGTCGCTGGGGTACTGGTTTCTAAAGCAGTACATCATTTTTGCCGACTGGCTGATCCACAAAAAGACGGTAGTCACCGGCAAAGAGAAAATTCCAAAAAACAAACCTATCGTTTTTGCCCCCAATCATCAGAATGCACTAAGCGATCCCATGGCTGTACTGCTGAATACACGTTTTCAACCTGTCTGGCTGGCGCGGGCCGATATTTTCGGAAAATCAAAAATCGTGGATTCCATCCTGAGATTCCTGAAAATTATGCCGGTTTACCGCCTGCGCGACGGGAAAGAGAACCTGGATAAAAACGAACAAACTTTTGCCAACTCTATAAAAGTGCTGGAAAACAATTTTGCCCTGGCACTCTTTCCTGAAGCTGCCCACTCGGCAAAAAGACAGATGTTGGCACATAAAAAAGCCGTGCCACGCATCGTTTTTATGGCCGAAGAGAAAACCAGTAATCAACTCGATATTCAAATCATTCCCACCGGAATATATTACAGTCATTACTGGAAATTCAACCGCACGGTCATGATTCATTTCGGGGACCCCATCCCTGTTAAAGATTTTATGGAAACACACAGCCAGAACCCAAATGCGGCAGTAATGGCCTTAAAATCAAAAATTTATGATGGCATCCTCCCACTTATCATCAACATCAAAAGCAAAAAATATTATACCGATTTTGAAAAAATACGCGAAATGTATGGTCGCCGTTTTTTGAAGCGGCTGAATCAAAAATATTCTGCGCTGAACCTGTTCAAATCGGATCAGAAGCTGGTTCACCTTCTCGAAGAAGCGGAAACCAATTTCCCTGATGAAACCGAAAAGTTGGTGACCACAGCAAACAATATGTATGAAAAAACAGAAAGGCTAAAACTGAAAAGCTGGTTAATCAACAGGAAACAGAACCATTCTGTGCGAGTCGTTGCAAACACCTTGTTCCTGCTGATAAGTTTGCCGGTGTTTATTTATGGTTTTCTGTTTAATGCCATACCGTTTTTTCTTATTGACCGGGTTATACGAAAAAAGGTAAAAGATCCTTCGTTCTGGAGTACTTTCTTCCTCGTAGCAGGATTTATTCTGTTTCCATTATTCTACCTGCTGGAACTGCTTGCTGTTTCGTGGCTCATCCCCGGATTTTGGCTGAAAATTGCTTTTTTAATCAGCCTGCCCTTTGCCGGAAAACTGGCTTTCAACTGGTACATTCTATTGCGAAAAACCAAAGGAAGGTGCAGATTGCTTTGGTTAAAATGGTTTAACTTTACAGAATATAAACAACTTTTAAAAGAGAAAAAACAACTCTTTGAGAAACTGGATAAATTCATTATACCGTAACATTCCCCGAAGGGATAACTTAGGCAAAACCCAAGTCCAAAACATGAAAACAGCAAAGTCATGCCCGAAAAATTAAAAGACATTCTGTTTCCTCCCGAAAAAGTAAAAAAGTTTGCAGAACTGCTGCAAATAGCTTATCCTCCATTTGCAGCAGAAAAGTTTGTTGCCGCCGTGTGTGACAAGAAATGGCCGGAAAGGGAGTTGAAAGAAAAGATGCGCCACACAACACTCTGCCTTCGCAAATTTTTACCCGCCGGTTTTCATCAGGCCGTTGAAATTCTGCAGGCTATTGTTCCCAAAGTAGAAGGTTTTGAAACAATTGTATTGCCCGACTACGTGGAAGTTTACGGGCAAGACCACTGGGACATTTCACTGCCGGCGCTGGGTGTATTAACAAAATGTGGCACTTCTGAATTTGCGATTCGCCCGTTTTTAAATAAAAACCTGAAAAAGGCGATGGAATACATGTACAGATGGGCCGAAGACGAGGATTTCAGGGTAAGGCGTTTTGCAAGCGAAGGGTGCCGGCCGCGATTGCCTTGGGGAGCAGGTGTCCCGGCGCTGAAAAAAGATCCGTCTCCAATCATTCCCATTCTTGAAATGCTGAAAAACGATCCGGAACTGTTTGTAAGAAAGAGCGTGGCCAATAACCTGAACGATATTTCCAAAGACCATCCCAAACTGGTTTTGGATTTATGTGAACGTTGGCATGGCAAGTCTGAAGGTACTGACTGGATTATTAAACATGCCTGCCGTACACTCCTGAAACAGGGAAACAAAAGAGCCATGTTGCTGTTTGGGTTTGCCACCCCGGACAAGATAAAAATTGAAAACCTGAAGTTGTCAACCAGTTCCCCGAAGGTTGGAGAGAAATTGCTTTTTTCGTTTGATTTGGAACTGAATTCAGCCGCCAACCAAAAAGTGAGGCTGGAATACATTCTTCATTTTGTAAAATCTTCTGGAAAAACATCACCCAAGGTATTTCAAATCCGGGAGTCTGAACTGAAAAAGGGAATCCACAGAGTAGAAAAGCAACATTCATTTGCCAACGTGTCCACCCGGAAACATTTTCCCGGAGAACATAAACTGCAGATTGTTGTAAACGGAGAAGTTAAAGCAGAAGCAACGTTGAACCTGCTGCAGGCGTAGCGCCCGGGAACTACGATTTTTAATCGCAGAAAAAGCGGCGAATAAAATTCGCCGATCCCTATAAAGAAGTACTACCTTCTTCTTTTTGAACGTTTTTGCCTGGTCTTAGTGCGTTTAAACTTGTCTTCAAACGATCGTTTTGATTTATCCCTTTTCTTCCGCTGATGAAAAGCTCCCTGGTAGTCAGGATCATCGATTTTCCGCTGACGGTCAATTTCCCGGAGTTGACTCTGACGTTGGTCAAAATCTGTCTCTACAACCTCTACCCCCTGTGGAATTTCCTGCGGCGGTATCTCCATCCGGATCAACTCTTCTATTTTCTTCCAGTGCCACTCTTCCGACGAATCTATGAGTGTAATAGCATCGCCCTTGTTACCTGCACGCGCAGTTCGCCCAATCCGGTGCACGTAATCTTCATAATTAGGAGGCACATCGAAATTAATTACATGGCTTACCTGACTGGCATCCAAACCACGCGCAGAAACATCGGTGGTAATTAAAATACGCACCTCTCCGTCCTTAAACGCACGGATGGCATTGATCCGGGCATTTTGTCCCTTGTTCGAATGCAAAATTCGCTTTTCGCCTTCCACTTTCCGCTGAATAACTTTGAAAACCCCGTCGGCATGTTCCTTGGTTTTTACAAAAATAATAATCCGCGAAAACGTTTCTTCATCGGCCAGCAAATGCCCGAGCAGGTTCAATTTCGTACGGTAATTGGGAACCTTATAAGCTATTTGTTTTACCTCCTGAACAGGCGTTGCCGAAGGTGCCATTTCGAGTTTTTCAAAGTAATCGAGAAACTCTGTCGCCAGGCTTTCCACACTTTCTGAAAAAGTAGCTGAGAACAGCAGATTTTGCCTTTTAGAAGGAAGTATTTCGAAAAGCTTGCGCAACTGCGGAAGGAACCCCATGTCGAGCATACGATCAGCCTCATCAATTACCAGATACTTCACCTTTTTCAACGACAGAGCCCCGGCATGGTACAAATCCATTAACCGCCCCGGAGTGGCTACTAGCAAATCGACACCGGGCGCAAGCAGTTCAGCATGTTTGGTCCAGCCAATCCCCCCAAAAATCGCGGCATGCCGCAACTCCGACCTGGAAGTCAGTTCTGCCACATCTTCTCCCACCTGAATAGAAAGTTCCCGGGTTGGCACCAATACAACAACACGCGGATCATTTCCCTCGGGTTTCCGGAGTTTGGTAAGCAACGGTAACAGGTAAGCTGCCGTTTTGCCGGTCCCGGTTTGGGCAACCCCCACAACATTAGCTCCCGAATTGATTTTCGGAATGGCTTCCTGTTGAATTGGAGTTGGCTCAATAAAACCGATATCATCCAACAACTTCAGTATCGACTTGGCAATTTTAAGCTCTTCGAATGTTTTTCTCATGGTACAAAAATAGGAAAACCTGATTGATTGCAACCCGAATTGATTCTAGGTTTAATTTATATCTTTAACCCAGAATTACGAATATGCCAAATTTATATATTATTGCCGGATGTAACGGCGCAGGAAAAACAACGGCATCCTTTACCGTATTGCCGGAAATGCTACATTGCGATATTTTTATTAATGCAGATGAAATTGCGCGTGGCCTTTCTCCGTTAAACCCGGAATTGTCGTCGATTGAAGCAGGCCGGTTAATGTTAAAAAGAATCAGTGATTTTATTCCTCTTCAAAAAGATTTTGCGTTTGAAACGACCTTATCATCCAGAACATTTCGGAATACGATTCAAAATTCAAAAAAATCAGGGTACCAAACCACACTCATATTTTTTTGGCTAAATTCGGTTGAGCTGGCCTACGAACGCGTTGAAAACCGGGTATTTGAAGGAGGCCACCACGTTCACAAACATGTTATTGCCCGAAGGTACTATGCAGGAATAAGAAACCTCTTCAATATCTACATCCCCATCAGTGATTACTGGATGATTTTTGACAACTCCCAAAAAATGTCTTCTGAGCTAATTGCTGAAGGAATAAAAAGTAAATCGAGCATTATAAAAAATATTACTAAATTTGACCGCTTAAAAATTATGGCTGATGGAGATGAAAAATAGAAATGAAATTAGGGAGAAGGTTTTAAAGGGTCTTGAAATCTATCAGGAAAGACTTATTCAAACAAAAAAAGTAAGAAACCTTGAATTGGTTGTTTCGGACGACGAAGGAAGGGTTGTACGTATTCCCGCTCACGAACTCTAAGCCGCTAAATCAGTTCTTATACCCGCTCATTAAATTCGACAATGTTAATTTTATCCTGTTCAAATTACAGCAGGGTAATTCTTTTTCGTTTTTTGTAACTCAACAGAATAGTTAAACTATTTCAACCGGTATATCTTCCCCGGCAAAGCCACCAGTAAATTCTTAAACTCCATATTTAGCAGCAATGCTGAAACCCGGCTCCCCGGAATTTTCAGTTCAGCCGAAATCTGGTCAATAAACAAATCGCCTTCTTTTTTCAACAACTCAACCACTTTTTCTTCTTCAGGAGATAAATCAACGAACAACATTGGCTGCACCACTTTTTCTTTTTCAGTGGTTTCCCATCCCATAAAATATTCCAAATCATCGATTCCCTGAATCAGGCTGGCACCGTTCAACCGAATCAGTTTGTTACAACCTCTGGAATACGGTTCGTCGGTTCGCCCCGGAAAAGCAAATACGTCGCGGTTGTATGACGAAGCCATTTCAGCTGTAATCAGCGCTCCTCCTTTTTCTGCCGACTCAACCACAATAGTGGCATCGGCCAGCCCCGCAACAATTCGGTTACGCCGGACAAAGTTGGAGGGGTCAATGGAAGTTTCGCTGGGAAAATCGGAAATCAGTCCTCCGGTTTCGAGCATCTTTCGGGCAGTATCAGCGTGTAACGACGGATAAATTCTATCCATTCCATGCCCGACCACAGCTACGGTTGGAATATTATATTTCAAGGCCGATTTGTGTACATGAATGTCAATTCCGTAAGCTAAACCACTCACCACCAACACCGAATAATTTCGTTCTGAAAAAGCATGAATGAGTTGGTCACAAATCATTTTCCCGTAATCAGTGGCATTCCGTGTTCCCACCATACTTACCACCCGCTGTTCATCAAGGTTCATATTCCCCTTCGAATAAAGAATAACAGGTGCATCAGGACAGGACTTCAATCGTCTCGGGTAATTCTTATCGGTGTAAAACCAAACATTGATATTATTCTTTTCAATAAAAGCCAATTCTTTTTCTGCCCTGTCAAAAATGCTGGTGTTTTTTAATCGTTTGGCATTCACCTCACCAATTCCGGGAATTTTAACCAAAGCTTTGTGAGGTTCTGAAAATACCTGCCTGGCGCTGCCGGTGTATGCCACCAGGTTACGCGCCAACACGCCTCCAATTCCTGGTGCCAGTGAAAGCGCTACTTTATAGAATAGTTCATTTTTCATCATGTTTTCGAGGGAAAATTAAACGACTGAAAAACTATACACCCATAATTTGTAAGAACCTTTCTTTTAACCTTTTTCTTTCTTCCCTTGGAAGTGCAGTTAAACTCACCGACGGATATTCTGCCATACCACGCCTGGTTTTCACAATAAGGGTAAGGTCAGACATTTTTCCGAAGAACGAATTTTCAAAATGGGCGTTATGCAATATTTGCTGAGGAAATTCAATCGAATTGAAACTTGTTTTACCAAAACGAACAGCTTTGTAATACCTTAATACAATTCTATCATTAGCATCGTTGAATTCGATAAACTGGTAGTCGGCCACCTGGAAAAACAGAAACCATAATGCAAAAACGCCTACCGCTGCGATGCCGTAAAGGGTGAAATCAAGCAGGAACAAACCCAGTGCTGTTAAAGCAATTACAAGGCTTACCAGAAAAAAAAGGCGTCGCAAAAAAACGGTTTGTGGTTTATTTGAAATAGTCATTTTTATAATTTTTTGTAAAATAACGGTCTCATTCATGCCTCACAAAACCGCAAAACAAATTTATTGTAACTTTACCGCAATTTAGCAGGTAACTATGGGAAATTCAAAAATTTATTCAAAAATAATTTATACCACGTCTCCTGAAAACGAATTAAACCAATGGATTGACAAGTATGAAAAGGGGAAGGTTTTTATTGCCACTGAAGAAAATGTGGATCAGTTGTGGATGCCACAATTCAACTCCTTCCTGGACAAACATTTTATCCGGAAGGTAGTTGTAACGTCGGGAGAGAAGAACAAGAAACTGAATTCAGTAACTGAAATATGGGAGTTTTTATCGAAAAACGGCGCTGACCGCAAATCGCTTCTTATTAATTTGGGCGGTGGTATGCTTACCGATTTGGCAGGATTTGCCGCATCAACTTTCAAGCGCGGTATCGATTTCCTGAATATCCCGACCACGCTCCTTTCCCAGGTGGATGCATCAGTGGGAGGGAAAACCGGTATTAACTTCAACGGACTGAAAAACGAGATAGGAACATTTAAAGAACCGGTAGCGGTCATTATTAATTCCCGGTTTCTGCAAACAATCGATCCTGAAAATTTTCTTTCCGGCTTTGCTGAAATGATTAAACATGGTTTGATTAAAAGCCCGGCACACCTTGAAGAGTTGGAAAATTTTAACCTAAAAAAAATCGATTACCAGAATTTGCAGGAAATCATACGACATTCGGTAGAGGTGAAAGAATATTTTGTCGGTCATGATCCAACAGAAAAAAATATTCGCAAAGCACTGAATTTTGGGCATACAGTAGGCCACGCTTTCGAAAGCTTTGGCATGGGACAAAAAAATCAGGCATTACATGGATACAATGTGGCCTGGGGAATGATTGTCGAGCTTTATCTTTCTGTAAAAGAATGTGGACTTGATGAAATGGAATGCACTAAAATAACAAACTGGCTGCTCTCAATTTACGGAAAGATGAACATCGAAAAAGATGACTTTGAACGCCTTTATGAATTGATGACTCACGACAAAAAAAATGAAGCAGGCAGAATCAACTTCACCCTGCTTCCTGAAATAGGTCGGATTGAAATCAACCAACACTGTAATAAAGAGCTGATTTTTGACGCATTGGAATATTTCCGAACCATTCAGTAAAATGAAATATATTGTATCTACGCAAAACAAAACAGTGAACGGAAACATTGACCTTCCGGCATCCAAAAGTATCAGTAACCGGGTGTTAATTATCAACGCACTGTGCTACAACCCCTACCCTGTCCACAATCTGTCGGACTCTGATGACACGTGCGTACTGAAAAAAGCGCTGTTTTCCAATCAAAATAAATTCGACATCGGCCATGCAGGAACAGCCATGCGTTTCCTTACGGCATTTCTTTCCAAAATTGTAGGTGAATGGGAAGTTACTGGTTCGCAACGAATGAAGCAGCGCCCCATCGGAATTTTGGCAAATGCATTAACCCAGTTGGGTGCTAAAATCGAATATCTTGAAAAAGAAGGATTTCCTCCAATTAAAATATACGGGTCACACCTGAAAGGCAAAACACTGGAACTGGACGGTAGCATTTCAAGTCAGTACATTTCTGCTTTGCTGATGATTGCCCCCACGATTGAAAACGGGCTGACGCTAAAGCTAAAAGGGGAAGTCACCTCGCAGTCGTACATTGATTTGACTTTAAAGCTGATGGCCAGGTTTGGGATACAATACAACTGGAATAAAAATATCATTCATGTTCCGGAGCAAAACTACCTTCCCGGAGAGTTTACCGTAGAAGCCGATTGGTCGGGCGCATCTTACTGGTACCAGATTGCAGCTCTGGCGGAAAAGGGCGAAGTGCTTTTGAAAAACCTGCAACTCGACAGCCTGCAGGGAGACGTAACCATTGCCGGTTGGTTTGAACAATTCGGGGTAAAATCGGAGCAAAAAAAGGATGGTGTTTTGCTTATCAAAACAGAGAATATAAAACCGGAAAAGCTGACACTCGATTTTCTGGAAAATCCGGATATGGCTCAAACCTTTGCCTGCTTGTGTGTGGCACAAAAAGTGCCGTTCCACTTTTCCGGATTAAAGACACTAAAAATAAAAGAAACCGACCGGATTTTTGCCCTGCAAAACGAACTGGCAAAGTTTGGTGCTGCATTAACGGAACCATCAGATGGTGAACTGGCATGGGATGGAAACTTTGATTCCGCAGCAGAAGGGAAAATCCCGCTTATAAAAACATACCACGATCACCGCATGGCGCTGGCATTTGCGCCACTTGCCCTGGCCGGATTCAAAATGGAAATAGATGACCCGATGGTGGTCACCAAATCATACCCTTCCTTTTGGGAAGACCTGAAAAAAATAGACTTTCAAATTGAAAATATGACATCGTAATCGCCGCTACCTTCTTTCCCTGAAAAATTCCTGCATTAGTTCGGAACACTCGGTTTCCAAAACCCCACCAATCAGCTCCGTTTTCGGGTGAAGAGCTTTAGGGGCAAATTTTCGGAAACCCCTTTTAGGATCTGAAGCCCCGTAAACGATTTTTCCGGTTTGTGCCCATCCCAATGCTCCGGCACACATCGCGCACGGTTCCAGGGTAACATACAGGGTACAATCACCAAGGTATTTGCCTCCCAATAAATTAGCAGCGGCGGTAATGGCCTGCATCTCAGCATGTGCTGTTACGTCGTTCAGTGTTTCGGTTAAGTTGTGTGCACGGGCAATAATTTTCCCGTTAGCCACGACCACAGCTCCCACCGGCACCTCTCCTTTCTCAAAAGCCTGCAGGGCTTCCGAGAAGGCTTTTTTCATAAAATATTCATCGCTAAACGGTTCAATCATATTGATTCTCAAAAGGATTTTAATTAGAGGTTGAAATTGCTAAAAACTTCTTATTTTCGCAACTGAATCATAAAAAAGGTATTATGTACAGAACACATACGTGTGGAGAATTGCGCCCGGAAAACATTGGGAAAGAGGTAATACTGGCCGGCTGGGTTCAGCGGGTGAGAGATTTGGGTGCCATGTCGTTTATCGACTTACGTGACAGGTACGGAATCACTCAGTTAGTAGCGGATGAAAACACTTCCGAAGAGGTGAAGAAAACCCTCGAAGAACTGGGAAGGGAATTTGTTATACAGGTGACCGGAACTGTTCGCGAACGCTCCAGCAGAAACAAAAATATTCCGACAGGAGATATCGAAATAGAAATTTCAGGATTAAAAATTCTTAGTCCTTCGGCTGTGCCTCCTTTTACAATTCAGGATGATACAGACGGGGGCGATGATCTGCGTATGAAATACCGTTATCTGGATTTGAGACGGAATGCAGTGCGAAAAAATCTGGAACTACGTGCCCAAATGGCTCATGCGGTGCGTTCATTTCTCACGGCAAATGATTTTATTGAGACAGAAACACCTGTTCTAATTAAATCAACACCAGAAGGAGCACGCGATTTTGTAGTGCCGTCCCGAATGAATCCCGGAGAATTTTATGCTCTGCCCCAGTCTCCACAGATATTCAAACAACTTTTGATGGTAGCAGGCTTCGATAAATATTTCCAGATTGTAAAATGCTTCAGGGATGAAGACCTCCGTGCCGACCGTCAACCTGAATTTACACAAATTGACTGTGAGATGTCTTTTGTGGAACAGGAAGATGTTCTGAATACCTTTGAAGGTCTTACCAAATATGCTTTTAAAGAGGTACTGAATGTGGAAGTGGATAATTTTCCACGGATGCCCTATACCACTGCCATGGAAAAATATGGGTCTGACAAGCCGGATATCCGGTTTGAAATGTTACTGAATGACCTTACGGAACAAGCAAAAGGGAAAGGGTTTGTCGTTTTCGATTCGGCAGAATATATCGGGGGAGTTTGTGCCAAAGGCTGTGCCGGTTACTCGCGAAAGCAGACAGATGAACTGACCAACTGGGTAAAACGTCCTCAAATTGGGGCCAAAGGTCTTGTTTATGTAAAATACAATGAAGATGGAAGCCTTAAATCCTCTGTCGATAAATTTTATTCACCGGAAGATTTAAAAGCCTGGGCGGAAAAGCTCCAGGCCGAGCCGGGCGATTTAATGCTGATACTTTCAGGAGAGAAACAGCCCACAATAAATGCACTGGGTGAACTTCGCCTTGAAATGGGTAACCGTTTGGGACTGCGCAAAAAAGGAACTTTTAAACCACTTTGGGTTATCGATTTCCCGTTACTGGAGTGGGACGAAGAGACAAAACGCTTCTTTGCCATGCACCACCCATTCACCTCACCCAAACCCGAAGATATTTCCCTCTTGGATTCAGAGCCGGGGAAAGTCAGGGCGAATGCTTACGACCTGGTTATTAACGGGGTGGAAATTGGCGGTGGTTCAGTTCGTATTTTTGATTCGGAATTACAGGCAAAAATGTTTGACATACTCGGCTTTACTCCCGAACAGGCAAAGGCACAGTTTGGATTTTTGATGAACGCATTTAAATATGGAGCGCCACCCCATGCGGGCATTGCTTTTGGATTCGACCGGTTAGTATCGTTATTTGCAGGACTTGATTCTATCCGCGACGTTATTGCATTCCCAAAAAACAATGCCGGACGCGATGTAATGAATGATTCGCCTGCTCCTGTATCGAAAGAACAATTGGATGAGTTACACCTTCAACTAGTGAAAAAAATAAAATGAAAATAAAATAAAGACATAAAAAAAGGAAGCATTGGCTTCCTTTTTTTATGTCGTAACTCATTTGTTATCTTTCCACTCTCTGGCGCGATGAATAGTTAATATGCAACGCAGCAGATTTACGAAGTTCCTGTTTTATATCGGTTACAATACCCATTTTGGTATTTTCATCCACTTTCAGCGAAGTAATCATATGAGGTCTTTCTTCCTCAGAACGAGCTTCTCTTTCTGCAATAACGTAGTCTTGTATATCAGCTACATTTGCAAACTGATCATTCAGCTGAATCCGGGATGCCAGCCCAAACGTTTTTTGGTATTGCTGTAATGGTTCCCCAACATAAATATAACTTACGAGAGATTTCTTCTCTAACTTGCTCAATTCAGTAGCTTCCGGGAGTCTAATTTGAACCTTGTAAGTAACCTCCCGCATGGTAGTACTTACCATAAAGAAGAACAGCAACATAAATACAATGTCAGGTAATGAAGCTGTTGATATGGGAGGAAGATCTTTCCCTCCTTTTTTTCTAAACTTACTCATACTTAATTTCCTCCTACCTTTTTAGGTTCAGCTTCCGATATTTTGGAAGGATAAATTTCTCGAACAGCCTCTTGTTGCTCCTTATCCAAATCCTCATAGGATTTTCCAAATTGCTCTTTAGATAATTCTTCTCTCAATTCATTAATGGCAGCAACCAGTTCATTTTGAACAGCAATATATGTCCCGTATTTGGTATCCATGTCGTTTCGCAGCGAAATAACCCCTTTGGTAACCATTACTTCTCCGAAGTATGGAACTTGTTTGGGTTCTTTTTCAGGCAAATTTTCCTCATTATAAGGGTTTGCCATAAATTCTTTTGCCCGCTCGCGTAAGTCATCGATATTGGCGTACTCCCCTTCCACCAGTAAATCATTGTTCCGGTTTACCAAAACAACAAATACATTTCGTTCGTTAATCCTGTCATCGTTTTCGAGTTCTTCAGGATCAATCCATTGAGGTAGCCTTCTTTCCAAACCGCTGTCAACGTCCATTGTGGTTGTTACCAGGAAAAAGATGAGCAACATAAACGCTATATCTGCCAACGAGGTTGCCGGCACTTCAGGTGTTTTTCTAGCCATAATTAATTTTCCTGTTTTTTACCAAACCTAAACTACTTAAATAAACGGGTCAACGAAGAATAGGCGATAGATAAAACGGCCAATCCCAACAAAATATATGTTGCATATAAACCAGCATCTACCAATTTCGCCACTTGCTGTGTAAGTGTCCCGTCGTTAATAAACTTCTGTACTCCAACAAACTGGGGTATTGCATCTGATGCAAGCAGGTATGAGAGAAGAGCAACCACTCCGAGAAAAGCGATGGAGAGAAGACCTTTCTTCGCTGCTTTGATATCAGTAAACATATGAAATAAACTGGCAAGTACTGCTATTCCAGCACCAACAACCAGTAATATATAGGCCCATACCAGATTGGAATTAATCCAGCTTCCCATTGTAGGATCCATCTCATTTTCGCTAATGTTAACCATCATTGAAACAATAAGAACCGCTGAAACAATGAGCAGGACCCATAATAAAATGGTAACTATTTTTCCTACTTTTTCCATGAGAAGTTCTTATTTTTTCATTTGATGTTTAACCAACAGGTCCAATAATGAAATGGAAGCATCTTCCATATTATTGACAATGCTGTCAATTTTTGAAACACAATAGTTATAAAAAATCTGAAGAATAATGGCAACTAACAAACCAGATACGGTTGTAATCAAAGCCACTTTAATACCACCGGCAACCAATGCGGGAGAAATATCCCCGGCGATTTCGATAGCATCAAAAGCATCAATCATACCAATTACAGTTCCCATGAATCCAAGCATCGGTGCCAAAGCAATAAACAGGGCAAGCCAGCTCAAACCTTTTTCAAGCAAACCTGCCTGAACTCCACCATAAGAAATAATTGATTTTTCAACCACTTCAATTCCATGATCGAAACGATCAAGTCCCTGATAGAAAATACTTGCAACCGGTCCGCGTGTTTTTCTGCAAACATCTTTTGCTGCTTCAACGCCACCGCTTTCAAGTGCTTGTTCTACATTCGCCAACAGTTTTTTGGTGTTGCTTGTTGCAAGATTCAGGTACAATACCCTTTCAATTGCAAATGCCAAACCAAGAATTAATGCAATCAATACGAACGACATAAAGGTTGGTCCACCTTCAATAAATTTTTGTTTCAACTGACTGTGCAACGATTTTCCTTCTTCAGCAACAGCTGCTGCTTCTTCAACCGGATCAGCTGTCATATCCACCTGCTCTTCCTGAACAGTTGAGGTGTCTTGCATTGCTGTGTTGTCTTGTGCAACTACGGCATTCGATGCTATAAAAAGCAACATTCCGGTAAATGCCATTAACGCGAATAGTTTTTTCATAATTAATTTGAATTTTTAATTAATAATCTCCTTGATTTTTTGTTCTATTTTGAATTTTATAAATTTTTTCACAACAAATAACACGTTTTCCTGCGAAAAAATCAAATATATCAACTTAAAAATTATATCCCTCAATACTTTTAAAGAACTTTTCTTTGGGGGGTGCTTCTCTTCAAGCGGAAAACTTACCGGAATAATATATTTTCACAGTTGTTTACCAAATAAGTATACTTGCTTTTTCCTGAATTGTGAATTTTCAGAAGTCCTCTTCCATCATATGAAAAAGCAAAAAATAAATTCCGTCAGATTCACTTTTCAGAATATATGCGAAATAACACGTTCTCTTTTAAATTAAGCGGAGAGAGGGGGATTCGAACCCCCGGTACCGTTTTGCAGTACACACGCTTTCCAGGCGTGCCAGTTAAGCCACTCCTGCACCTCTCCAGGTTTTTCCGGCATGCCAGAAAAAGGTGCCGCAAAGTAATAAAAATTTACGAAATTATAGTACTAATTACTTATTTCACCACGCAGGTTTTTATTCAGATATATTTTAACCTGTTCCGTAGAAAATCCCTGTCCTAATAAAAACATGAGTTTGGTAACAGCTGCTTCAGTAGTCAAATCCTTACCGGAAATAACACCGGATTTCAAAAGTTCAATACTTGTTTCATACTGTCCCATTGAAACCCTGCCTCCCTGACACTGTGTTACATTCAATATTACTATATCTTTTTTGAGCGCCCTTCTGATACAATTGATAAGCCACCTCGAAGTCGGTACATTTCCAGACCCGAAGGTTTCTAAAACAACACCTTTTAACCCGGGAATACAAAGGATTGAGTCAAATACTTTCTGATTAATTCCGGGAAACATTTTCAAAATCACTACCTGATCGTTGATTTGCGTATTGACTTTTAAAATCCCTCTGTTCTCAGGATAATGAATAAACTCCTTCCTAAAACGAATATCTACTCCTGCCACAGCCAGTTCAGGATAATTCACTGAATGGAATGCACTAAACTGATCTGCATCGCGTTTTACTGTGCGGTTACCCCGGTACAATTTAAAATCAAAATAAATACACACCTCGGGCACCAACGCAGAGTCTTTTTCCTTTGCTGCTGCAATCTCAACTGATGTAATCAGGTTTTCCTTCCCGTCGGTGCGCAATGTACCGATAGGGAGCTGGGAGCCTGTAAGAATAATCGGCTTATCGAGGTTTTCAAACATGTAACTAAGTGCTGACGCAGTGTAGGCCATGGTATCTGTTCCGTGCAAAACCACAAAACCATCGAACTGGTTGTAATGTTTTTCAATGGTTTTGGCAATTTTTATCCACACTTGCGGAGTTACGTTTGAAGAATCAAGAGCTGGATTGAAGGTAATGGTTTTAATATTGTAATCGAATTTATTCAATTCGGGGACTTCTTCTTTAATCTGGTCAAACTTTACAGGAGTCAGGGTCCCTGAATGGGGACGCTGAACCATACCAATAGTCCCGCCTGTATATACAATTAAAACAGAAGGCCTTGTTTTGTCCGACTTTACCATAGTCGATAATAATTTTGAAACAAACTATTAAATCCGGAATAAATTCCGGGCATTTTCTGAAGTTATTTCCGCCAGTTCACTTACCGAAAGGTCAAAAACTTTTGCCACTGCCTGCGCAACATATACCAGGTAAGCACATTCGTTTCGTTTCCCACGTTTCGGAACGGGTGTCAGGTAAGGAGCATCAGTTTCAAGCACCAGATTTTTAAGAGGGACATTCTTTATTATTTCAGACAAATTACTGTTATTGAAAGTAATAACTCCCCCAACGCCTATCAGAAAGCCCAAATCGATAATTTGGTTTGCTTCTGCTTCATCTCCTGAGAAACAATGAAAAATCCCTTTCAGATTTCCATCCTGCTCCTCTTTCACAATAGAAAATACTTCATCAAAAGAGTCACGTACATGAATTACAATTGGAAGCTGATGCGACTTTGCCAATTTTATCTGATACCTGAATGTATCCTGCTGCTCTTTCAAATATGTACGATCCCAATGCAGATCTATACCGATTTCACCTACGCCATAAAATTTCCGCTTGTCAAGCCAGTATTCTACAGCCTGAAGTTCTTCTTTATAATCGGCGCCTACCGATGTCGGATGCAACCCCATTAGCGGAAAACACAAATGAGGATAGGCATCGTTTAAATCAAGCAGGCGCTTCACCGAACCTGAGTCAATATTCGGAAGGATTATCTTCTTAACGTCGTTATCATAAGCACGTTGTAAGACTTCATCCACATCGTGCAAAAAATCCTCTGAATAAATATGAGCGTGCGTATCAATCAGCATGTCAAAAATTCAAATTTTGACAAATGTAGGAAAGTGTTTTATTCCGAAACAATTTTCAATTTTATCAATAGATTAAATTTTCAAAATAAAATACCTGAAAAACAAATAAGTGTGAAGAGAATATCACACCACGCCCTGTGCTAACATAGCATCTGCGACTTTCACAAAACCACCCACATTGGCACCTTTCACATAATCAATCTTATTTTTGGCACCTTTAGTTAACCCATAGTTAACACACGTTTCATGAATGCTTTCCATAATTACCTTCAGGCGGGCATCCACCTCTTCACGGGGCCAGCTGATACGCATACTATTTTGCGACATTTCGAGACCCGAAACCGCTACTCCTCCTGCATTTACAGCTTTTCCCGGAGCATAAACCATTTTTTCCGTAAGGTATTCAGCTGCCTCTGCAGTACATCCCATATTGGAAACTTCTGCCACCAAAGTACAATTATTTTTAACCAATTCTTTTGCATCCTCCAGGTTCAATTCATTTTCAGTAGCACAAGGCATAGCTATATTTACCGGAACTTCCCACGGACGTTTTCCAGGGATGAACCTGGCGCCAAATTCAAGGGCGTAAGGTTCCACTACATCATTATTGGAAGCTCGCAGTTCCAGCAGATAATCCACCTTTTCCCCATTAATCCCTTCCGGGTCATAAATATACCCGTCTGGCCCCGAGATGGTAACAACTTTTCCACCGAGCTCATTGATTTTGTTAATGGCTCCCCAGGCCACATTTCCAAAGCCGGAAACCCCAACGGTTAATCCCTGAATATCCTTATCCACGCGATGCAGCATGTGCTGTACAAAATAAACAGCTCCAAAACCGGTGGCTTCAGGTCTGACGAGGCTGCCACCCCATGAAAGTCCTTTCCCGGTAAGCACTCCGGTAAATTCGTTTTTCAGCCGTTTGTATTGCCCGAATAAATATCCTATTTCACGGCCTCCTACTCCAATATCACCGGCCGGAACATCGGTATTCGCACCAATATGCCTGTACAGTTCACTCATAAACGACTGGCAAAAGCGCATGATTTCCCCATCAGATTTTCCTTTTGGACTAAAATCAGAACCACCTTTACCCCCTCCCATTGGAAGAGAAGTAAGACTGTTCTTGAAGGTTTGTTCAAAACCCAAAAATTTCAGAATACTCAACGTCACACTGGCGTGAAAACGAATTCCTCCTTTATAGGGCCCTAATGCCGAGTTGAACTCCACCCTGTAGCCACGATTAACCCGTACTTCTCCACGGTCGTCAACCCAGGGTACCCGAAACATGATAACGCGCTCCGGTTCGACCATTCGTTCCAGAATATTAGCCTGCCGATAGCGGGCGTTCTGCTGATAAAAGTCCCAAACAGAACCGATTACTTCTTCTACTGCCTGGTGAAACTCTTTTTCTCCGGGAGTCCTATTTTCGAGATCCGCAATGAACTCATTTATGTCTGCTTTCATTTCATCAATGGTTTAAAATAAAGGAGCAAAGTTGCCAACTTATTTAAAATAAAACAAAGGAAATCGCCACAATTACAACTCGAATAAAAGACTCATTAAAAGCGAGTTGACATACATTCGAAAAATGTTAGACAACAGCGTCTGACAATCGTCAGTATTTGGAGGGAAAAAATAAAGCCTTCCCCCGTAAGGAAAGGCTTTACTTAAATTTTATCTGAGCAGTTTTTTACATCATTCCACCCATTCCACCCATTCCGGGACCACCTCCATGCATTGCCGGAGGATTATCTTCTTTTTCTTCTACAATTACAGTTTCTGTAGTCAGAAGCATACCTGCAATTGATGCGGCATTTTCAAGGGCAATACGAGCCACTTTTGCCGGATCAATAACACCCGTTTCATAAAGGTTCTGGTATTCGTCGATGCGGGCATTGTAGCCAAAGTCGCCTTTCCCCTCACGAACTTTCTGAACAACAACAGCGCCTTCTTTTCCGGCATTTTCAACAATCTGACGAAGCGGTTCTTCGATAGCCCGTTTCACGATTTCGATACCTGTTTGTTCGTCTTCGCTTTCTCCTTTGAGCTCATCCAATACCTGAATAGCACGCAGGTAAGCAACACCACCACCGGGAACAATTCCTTCTTCAACGGCTGCACGCGTTGCACTCAGTGCATCATCAACGCGGTCTTTTTTCTCCTTCATTTCTACTTCTGAAGCAGCGCCAACATAAATTACTGCAACACCACCGGCCAATTTAGCCAAACGCTCCTGTAGTTTTTCCCTATCGTAGTCTGATGTAGTAGCTTCAATCTGTTTTTTAATCTGAGAAACGCGGGCAGCAATAGCCTCCTGTGCTCCGGAACCATTTACGATAGTTGTATTTTCTTTATCAACAGTAATTTTTTCTGCCTCTCCCAACATATCGATGGTAGCTTGTTCAAGCTTCATCCCTTTTTCTTCGGTGATAACACTTCCTCCGGTAAGAACGGCAATATCTTCGAGCATTTCTTTCCGGCGATCGCCAAATCCAGGAGCTTTAACGGCACATACTTTCAGTGATCCTCTCAAACGGTTCACTACCAAAGTAGCCAAAGCTTCTCCATCTACATCTTCAGAAATAATCATCAACGGACGTCCAGTCTGAGCAGTAGCTTCCAACACCGGAAGCAGATCCTTCATGGTGCTGATCTTTTTATCATGAATCAGGATATAAGGATTTTCAAGCTCGGCAGCCATTTTTTCAGCATCTGTTACAAAATAGGCTGAAAGATATCCGCGATCGAACTGCATTCCTTCCACAACATCAACATAGGTATCGGTACCTTTTGATTCTTCGATAGTGATGACACCTTCTTTATGTACTTTTTGCATTGCTTCAGCAATCAAAGCACCGATAGCTTCATCGTTATTCGCTGAAATTTTTGCAACTGATTCAATTTTTTTGTAGTCGTCGCCAATGGTTTGTGCCTGGTCTGCTAAACTGCCAACAACCTGGATAACTGCCTTGTCAATACCACGCTTCAAATCCATCGGATTAGCACCTGCTGCAACGTTTTTCAAACCAACTGTAATAATCGACTGTGCCAAAACAGTAGCAGTAGTAGTTCCGTCGCCGGCATCGTCACCAGTTTTAGAAGCCACTTCTTTCACCATTTGTGCTCCCAGGTTTTCATATGCATCGGGAAGCTCAATTTCTTTGGCAACGGTTACACCGTCTTTGGTAATTTGAGGTGCGCCAAATTTTTTCTCAATAACTACATTACGGCCTTTAGGCCCCAATGTGACTTTCACAGCATTAGCCAACTGGTCAACACCTGATTTTAATTTGTCTCGGGCATCAACGTTGAATTTAATTTCTTTTGCCATTTTTATTTACTTTTTTTGAATTTAAAATTAAGCGATGTACAATACATCAGATTGTGACATAAGCAGGAAGTCCTCGCCGTCAATATTCAACTCAGTGCCGGAGTACTTGCCGTAAACAACAACATCCCCCACTTTCACTTCCATGGGTTCGTCTTTTTTAGCCGCTCCAACCAACACTACTTTTCCTTGTTGTGGTTTTTCCTTTGCTGAATCGGGGATGATAATCCCGCTTTGAGTCTTTTCTTCTGCTTCCTGGGGGCTTACCAGGATTTTACCTGCCAGAATTTTACCTTTTAGTTCTGCCATTGTTTTTTCCGTTTTATTATTAAACATACTTTTCAAAAATCGACACACTGCCTAATCACATTCCGTACCAAAAAATCCGGTATAGATTTTTCCCGTCAGAAATGGACAAAATTACACCTCTCAAAAAACAAGACAAAGCAAAAAGCCACACAACACCCTAACAATCAAAAAGAAACCCTCAATGGCATTTATTCTGACAGGGTGTCAGAGCCTACACAAAAAAGCAGACGATTATTCAAACCGGTAGTCGAATATGTTTCTGAACCCACGTAGAAAACTAGCGGTGTTCATGCGTTTTTTACCGGAAAGCTGTAAGTCGGTAATTTCGAGCCACCCGTTTCCACAGGCAACATTCATATAAGTTTCATCGTCGGAATCGATGCTCCCGGGAGAGGCTGTTTCCTCAGCAAATACACGTTGGGCAAAAAATATTTTACAGGGAACCGTTCGCCCGTTTTCCTTATGTACCAGGTTTGCCCATGCCGACGGATATGGCGATAAGCCCCGGATTAAATTGCGGACAATCTGGACATCTTTTGTCCAGTCAATTTTACAATCCTCCTTAAATATCTTAGGGGCTGTTTTTATTTTTTCGTCAACAACAAGTTCCGATTGCGCTACAGGCCTAACCTTTTCTTTAGCAATGGAGTCTACCGTTTTAAGTACCAGATCGGCTCCTACAAACATCAACCGGTCGTGAATGTCTCCCACCGTTTCATTATCTCCGATTTTTATTTCACTCTGATAAAGAATTTTGCCGGTGTCGATTTGGTGTTCAAGCATAAAAGTGGTCACACCGGTTTTTGTTTCTCC
Organism: Mariniphaga sediminis; assembly: GCF_003573545.1. Classification (GTDB taxonomy): domain Bacteria; phylum Bacteroidota; class Bacteroidia; order Bacteroidales; family Prolixibacteraceae; genus Mariniphaga; species Mariniphaga sediminis. The sequence goes on from NZ_QWET01000002.1 coordinate 363,497, forward strand.
GTTAATGACTGCCCAATTAAGCGGGGCAGCTCCCCGGTAATGAGGAAGCAAAGAACCATGCAGGTTAAAAGTTCCAAGGCGGGGCATACTCCAGACAACTTCAGGCAACATTCTGAATGCCACCACCACCTGCAATTCGGGTTTCAGTAATTTTAATTCTTCAAGGAAAACAGGGTCTCTCAACTTTTCAGGTTGCAAAACTTTTAACCCTTTCTCTACAGCATATTTTTTCACAGCCGACTCGGTCAGTTTTTTTCCCCTTCCCGCTGGTTTATCGGGAGCGGTAATGACTCCTGCCACATTATACCCGTTTTCAACCAAAGCTTTTAAACTGGCAACGGCAAAATCAGGAGTACCCATAAAAACAATCCGGAGCTCTTTTCCTCTCATCAACATTAATTTTCAGCAAAAATACGATTTAATCGAGCAATTCTGAAACTGTTTGCCGCAATTCCTCTCCCCGTTTATTTTTAGCTACAATTTTCCCGTTTTTATCTACAATTAAACTCGAAGGGATAGAATTTACCGCATACAATTGTGCAGCAGCATTTTTCCAGTAAGCCAAATCAGAAACATGCAGCCAGGTAAGATTGTCATCTTCAATGGCCTTTAACCAGGCATCTTTCTCCCGATCCAGCGAAACGCCAAAAACACTGAATCCTTTGTCTTTGTATTCATTAAAAACAGCTACAATATTCGGATTTTCAGCCCGGCACGGCCCACACCAGGCAGCCCAAAAATCGAGAAGGGTATATTCATTCTGCGCATACACTTCTGAAAACTTAACCGGATTTCCATCGGGATCGTTCATCGTAAAATCAGGAGCAATTTGACCGACCGCCACTGTCCGGAGTTTTTCAAGCCTCTTTTTCAGTTGAACAATAGATGGAACCGCATTCAACTGTGGGTCAAGATTAATGACCAGCTCATCCAGTTCTTCCACGTCCAGACCATGCTGAACCCTTGAAAGGAAATAGGGTGTAGCAAACGATGCAGGATTGTTTCGAACAAAATCTTCCTGCATGGTATTGGCACTTTCATACATTTCTTCTACCTGCTGCATCAACTGGGTGGCTCTTGTAGTATCGCCTGAAGTGGCTGCTTCCCTCGCCTGATTGTAAAGTTCCATGTATTGTTCGCCAATTTCCCTGATCTTGTCGTTTACTTTCAGGTATTCATCGTGTGTCTCCGACCCGGTGATCACTACCTGCTCCAGAGAATCGATATTCCCCTGAACTGTCATGTCCTTATTCTCCACAAAAACAATTGTTTTTCCCCGTTGCCCCAGCACAGACAGGTAATGATCCTCAGGAACATCCACTTGCCCTTTAAGTACCGCGACACCATTTATAATCTCAGCCGTATCCACAGGCACCCATTGCGATTCTCCTCTCTTTTCCAGTAAAACCTGCCCTTCTGCTCCTTTGAGATCAACTTTTATTTCGAATCCTTTTTGCTTTTGGTTACAAGCAAAAAAGGCTACCATTAATAACAGAACAAAAAACTTTTTCATCTCCGTAAATATTATATCGTTGTGAATTCCACCCGAAAGATAGAAAATCATTTAACAAGGGAAAAATTTACAGAAACCCGTTGTCAATATTTTATAAGTTTGTAATATGAAACCGGGGAAAACAGTTAAAATACTGATAATAAATAATGCGGAACCAGGAATCAGCGAATTCTCGAAACCGCTCGAGAGAATTGTTTCAGAAACCGACATAAATTTTCACTTTGAGACAATTGAATACCCGGACTGCCAAACCATCCGTTTCAAATCAGCGGATGGTATTCTTTTAACCGGCTCACCGCAGGGGAACGATATTGTCGAACACCACCTGCCCTATTTCACCTGGCTCAAAACGAATGAAATCCCTGTGTTGGGAATATGTGCAGGCCATCACATCACAGGGTATATTTTCGGAGCAAAATTGTATCGCAGTAAAGAACCTGAGTCGGGCGATTATGAAGTGGAAACAGTTATGGATGATCCTATATTCAGTGGCATGCCACAAAAATTTAAGGTAAAACAAATGCATAACGATTCCATTTCCCTTCCTTCGGACTTTAAATTACTGGCCACCTCAAAAACCTGCAAAAATCAAATAATGAAACATTGGGAAAAACCTATTTACACCTGTCAGTTTCATCCGGAATTTTACAACCACGACCTGGTTCGGAATTTTCTAAGGATTGTTGAACGGAAATCAATGCAAACGGATTAATTTTTAGTCCCTGAAAACTATTCAAAAATTAATACCTACTTTTATTACAAATTTGAATGGAAGAATGAAAAAAGAAAACGATATCAGATGGCAGCAACGATTCTCCAACTTCCAAAAAGCCTTAGAGCAATTGAAAAAAGCCATTAACCTCAGCGAAGAAAGAGAACTTTCTAACCTGGAAAAACAGGGCTTGATTCAGGCTTTTGAATTCACACATGAACTCTCATGGAATGTAATGAAAGATTTTTTTGAATACCAGGGAGACACCACCATATTTGGGTCGCGAGATGCCACACGCGAAGCATTTAACAAAGGAATTATTCGTAATGGAGAAGGCTGGATGGATATGATTAGGAGTAGGAATAAATCATCACATACGTATAATGAAGAAGTAGCTGAAGAAATCGTACTCCAGATTACTGAAACCTATTTTCCTCTTTTCAGCGAATTCGCAAAAATGATGAAAGAAAGGCTGGACAATTAAATTTCCTTGCTATGACATTTGGATTAAACGATCACACCATCCAAAAAATAAAAAATGTTTTTGCTTCACACAGCCATATTGAAAAAGCCATTTTGTACGGCTCGCGGGCCAAAGGCAATTTTAAACCAGGCTCAGACATTGATTTGGCACTGATAGCTCCCGGACTCTCTCTCCCTGATCTTTTCAAGATCGAAAATCAACTGGACGATTTACTACTTCCCTGGAAAATTGATTTATCGCTGACGCATCAAATCACAAATCAGGAACTTCTGAATCACATTGCCCGTATCGGGATCATTTTTTACGAAAAGAAAAACCATTCTGCTATTTAGCACGACGGATTTTCGATAAATCATACAACTTCCATTTTTTGTGAACGCTTGATATCTTCAAATACAGCTCCCTTTTCATGAACGGTATTAACAGCCCGTCCTGAGGGGTCAGCGTTACCCTGGAAAGATTTGTCCCAAGCCAGGGCCTCCCCTGTACTACAGGCAATGGACGGCACCGAAGGCACACACGCTGCAGCCTGGTCAGATGGGAAATGCTCGCTGTAAATGACCCGGTACATATACTCTTCTTTGTTCATGGGTGTGTTCACCGGGAAACGATATTTCGCGTTGTCCATCATCTCATCACTTACCTGCTCGCGTGCAATTTGCTTTAAGGTGTCAATCCAACCATACCCCACGCCATCGGAAAACTGCTCTTTCTGCCGCCAGGCCACACTTTCGGGCAGGTATTTTTCAAATCCTTTGCGGAGGCACCACTTTTCGATGCGTCCGTTCTTAGCCATCTTGGTTTCAGTATTAAACCGCATGGCCACGTCCACAAACTCCTTATCCAGGAATGGAACCCTTCCTTCCACACCCCACGAGGCCAGCGACTTGTTAGCCCTGAGACAGTCATACAAATGAAGCCGGCTCACCTTTCGCACACTCTCCTTGTGAAATTCTTCGGCATTGGGCGCTTTATGAAAATAGAGGTAGCCGCCAAAAATTTCATCGGCTCCTTCACCAGTTAAAACCATTTTTATTCCCATTGATTTTATAACCCGAGCCACCATGTACATGGGCGTAGAAGCCCTGACAGTGGTGACATCATATGTTTCAATGTGATAGATAACATCGCGGATAGCATCAAGGCCTTCCTGGATAGTATAATGAATTTCGTGATGTACGGTACCGATATGATCGGCAACTTTTCGGGCAGCCGCCAAATCAGGTGACCCTTCCAGCCCGATAACAAAAGAATGCAACTGCGGCCACCAGGCATCTTTCTGGTCATTATCTTCAATCCGTTTCCTGGAAAATTTTTTGGCCAGCACCGATGTAATTGACGAATCGAGTCCGCCCGACAATAAAACCCCGTAAGGGACATCAGACATCAACTGCCGGTGCACAGCATCTTCCAGTGACTGAGCCAGTTCATCAATATCTGCCGCATTATCTTTTACATTTTCATATTCCATCCAGTCGCGCACATACCAGCGCTTCAATTCACCGTCTTTACTGTAAAAATAATGCCCGGGAGGAAACTCTTCTATTTTTTTACAATACCCTTCCAGGGCTTTCAGCTCTGAGGCTACATAATAATTCCCGAAAGCATCCCACCCCTGATACAGCGGAATAATGCCAATATGATCGCGGGCAATCAAATATGCATCCTCCTCTTCATCATAAAGGGCAAAGGCAAATATCCCGTTCATTTCGTCGAGAAATTTTTCCTTCTTTTCACGATAAAGAGCCAAAATGACTTCGCAATCCGATCCGGTAAGAAACTCATATTTCCCCTCGAATTGTTTTCTGATTTCACGATGATTATAAATTTCACCATTCACGCCTAATATCAACTTCCTGTCTTTACTGTACAGTGGCTGCCCGCCCGATTCAGGATCGACGATAGCAAGCCTTTCATGCGCTATCAGCGCTTTTTCCCCACAGTAAATCCCCGACCAGTCAGGACCTCTGTGACGCAATTTTTTCGACATCTCCAACACCTGCGGACGTAACTGCATACTGGTCGTTTTTAAATCGAAAACACCTACAATGCCACACATATTAATATTCCTTTCTATTTATTAGACAAAAGTGTAATTTCTGCGCCAAAAATATACATTTTGTCGTTAAAACAAAATTTTTATTGACTTTTTTCTACTAAAACTAATATTTACATTACACAATCATCAAAAATACCATAAAAACAAAACTCTTTAATAATGAATATATTTCCATACAACCCCCTTCCAAAAGCACAAACGCTCTAGAAAAAAAGCAAAAATTTTTACCACACCCCTTCAACACAAGCCAAAGACAAGTAAATATTCACAAAATTCAACAAGACACCCCTCAATTAAAAAACTCAAGGAGCCTGACAAATGTCTTGATACGGATTTTTAAAAATCAGGGGTCCGATTGAACGGAATTCCATTTACTTTGTTTATACGGGTACAAATAATTCTTTAACAAAAAACAAAATGATATGAGCTATTTTTTTAATACCGTAGTAAAAAACAAAAGTTTTGAAGAAGTGCTTGACGTAGTAAAGGAAGAACTCGGAAAAGAAGGATTCGGGGTTCCGGCAGAAATTGACATGCAGGCTACATTCAAGCAGAAATTAAATGTAGATTTCAGAAAATACAAAATTTTGGGCGCCTGCAACCCATCGTTTGCCCACAAAGCAGTATTAAGTGAGAAAAACATAGGCGTGCTGCTCCCATGCAGTGTTATTGTTCAGGAACATGAAAATGGGGACGTGGAGGTAGCCGCAGTTGATGCAAAGGCTTCCATGCTGGCAGTAAAAAACGATACGGTACAGGATATTGCAACCGAAATTGCAGGAAGACTAAAAAGGGTGATTGAAAACCTAAGCTGACAGTATCAACTGTCCTGTTTTTCAGGTTCACCCCAAAAGCTTAATCCCCCAATACACTTTCGATTTTAAAAAACTAACAGACACCGTTCATATTTCTTCAATACGTTGAAAGAAAATGATGAAATCATTTCGCCATTATTGACTCCTTTAATGACCAAAGAATGGCAAGCACCTCTTTTTTTGACTCTTCATCTATTTCATGGCTATCCAACGCCAGCATAATATCATCCATAGCATGCATATATTCACTGGCACTAATATTCATACCTCTATGCGTAGCTGGCATATCCCGACCAGTATAAATAGCTGATCCTCCACTACCTGCACTAAAGAAATCAACTGTATGTTGTTTTATTTTGGCCAATCTTTCCGGTTGATCTTTATACGGGAGAAACCGGACTTTAATGGCCGGATTTTTCATGTGGTTTTCAACCACGTCATCCACCAATTGTGCGATACCTTCTGTGCCCCCAAGCCGCTCAAAAAGAGTTGCTTTCTCAATACTTGTTTTTGTTACTGTTTCTGTCATAACCATTAAAAATTAAATTTTAAGCAATTTACGAATCATGCACTTTAACGGGTATAACAATTAGTTCAAATGCAGGTAATTTGGGCCCAGAAAAACCCCGAAACATAGACGAATCATTCAGCATATGCCCCCAGATACCCGGAGGGCATAATACCATATTTTCTCCTGAAACACTTCGAAAAATAGGAAGGGCTGTTAAATCCGGCACCAAATGCTATCTCGGAGATGTTTCCCTTTTGCTCTTCAAGCATTTTCAAGGCCATATTTAAACGATATGACATCAAAAAGGCACTCGGTGACTTACCCGTTAAATGAATTGTTTTTCTATATAGCTGGGATTTACTGACCCCAAGATATTGCTGAAAATCTTCTACCCTCAAATCTGCATTTTGCCATTTCTCCTCTATAAAATCTACTAACCGGGTTAAAAATAGTTCGTCGTCGGGCGTCAGCACAAGCACTTGGTCAGTCTCCACAAACTGATTGAAATTTTCACTTCGATACAACTCTTTCACTTCTGTTGAAATAGAAATATCCGCCTCTGTTGCAAATAACATTCGCTCTGCCAATTTAATAGCATCTTCAAAAATTGAGTCTTTTCCGGTTACCGGAACACCTGAAGTAATACCTATTTTCAACCTGTCAAACCCATAATTTTTGTCCATTCCGGAACCAAGAGTTCCGGCACTTATCTCCAATGCACAGGTTACTGCTTTAGAAACTGATTTAAACGAAACAAGAAGCTGATTTCTATACTGCTTAACCACGCTCCCTTCAAAGCCACTTTTAATCTCATTCATTAAATCGGCAATATTCAAAACCTGTGCTCCATTTCCCTTGACAGAATGTCGTACAAATTCAATTACCATAATAGTTCTGAAAGCAGGATCGTTGATTATATTCAAATCGGTATTTTTTGCTTTTTCAGGATCCTGAATTCGACCCAAAAAAGATTCAACAATACCTGCATCAACTTCAATCACCTGATGTGGAACTTCCCCGTGTGCATTCTTGTGCATTTCCTTAATCGAATTTTCACTGGGCGCTTCAATCAAACAAAATGCCATTTTCCGGGACTCATCAAACCAATAAGTTAAACCCCGGCAACCAAACTTGTGCTGAATTTTTAAATCCTGCTGATGCAACTGCGCCACTATTTCAGCGGTAACACTTTCTGAAACATCATGACGATCCATAAAAATTGGCATACGCTTTTATTTTGATTTTTAATTCATTCAGCACCCTGGAAAGCTTAACTCCTGCCCCGGCGCTTCTTTATTCTGAAGTAGCTGATTTAGTCATTTCAGCCATGAAACATTTTTTGAAGAACAGCAACACTCCCCTTGCTTTATTCTCACCTTTTTTTGATAAACTGATGTTTTCCGTATCAAAATTGCACTAACGAATGTCTCTCCGGAAATAAAAAACAATGAATCACATTAAAAGTTTTACCGCAGCGCAGCCGGTCATAAACATTGGGTTAAAATTAAAATCGTATCAAACATGAATATCTAAGTTCAAACCAAATATTACAACAAGCTAATCCTCACTCTACGGCAAAAAAATAACCTTTTTATGCACACAAAAATGTACAGACAACTGCCTGAAAAAATTAAAGAATATCCTTACAGACTATTTCCAAAGGAAGACTTAACTCCTCCCCTGGAGCCGACCAAGTAGCTAACGGACAAGCAGAAACCCTGCCTGGAAAAATATTATCATGGCACAGATTAGATTCATTCTTTGCAAAATTATCGCAATCTTTGCAATGTAAAAACAAAAACCATGACAGTTAACAATTTCATCCGAATTGCCGGTATATTCATTTTTGTAATTACAACAACGATCTCCTGTGTTCAACAAAAAAGCCAGCAGGAAACAACCGAAGGCTTTTCCGGCTCGGAGAGTTGTATCCAGTGTCATGAAAAGTTTTACAAATTGTGGGCACCTTCATTTCACGGAAAAGCCATGCAACCGGTAAATGCCGGTTTTGTAAAAGAGTACAGTCTCCCTGAAAGCGGATTTATGGAGATTGAGGGGAAAAATTACGAAATCGTTTACCAAGATTCATCCATGGTGATGATTGAAAAAGAAGGAAACGAACTACTGAACAAATATCCGCTGCAATGGTCGCTTGGAGGCAAAAATGTATTTACCTTCCTTGCCCCGATAGAAAAAGGCAAACTGCAAACCATTCCACTGGCTTACGATATGAACCGTCAGACCTGGTTCAATTACCCGGAATCGGCCGTACGCCACTTTACCGACCAGGAGGAGGCAGATGAGGCATTGCCATGGAAAGACCGGATGTATACCTTCAATACCGGTTGCTACAACTGTCATGTAAGTCAGTTAAGCTCCAATTATGATTTAACAACAGACACCTACCAAACTACATGGAAAGAGGCGGGCATCAACTGCGAAACCTGTCATGGCCCCAGCGCAGAGCATGTGCGCGTTTGCATGGAGGCCGGCGAAGGAAATGTTCCGGACGATTTGAAGATTATCGTAACCAGCACATTCACACCCGAACAGCATAACTCCTCCTGTGCCACCTGTCATGCCAAAGGAAGTCCAATTACAGAGAAATATATGCCCGGTGAATTGTATTACGATCATTTTAACCTGGCAACCCTGGATGATCCGGATTTTTATCCGGATGGCCGAGACCTGGGAGAGAATTACACCATGACTGGTTGGAAGATGAACCCTTGTCTCACAGAAAGTGATATCCATTGTGTGACCTGCCACACTTCCAGCGGGAGAAACAGGTTTAAAGACAACCCGAACCAGGCCTGTATTTCATGCCATACAGACAAGGAAGAAACATTGACGGAGCACACCCGTCACCTGCCCGACAGCCCCGGCTCCCTCTGTGTGAATTGCCATGTTCCCAGTCGCGAATTTGTAGGACACTTCATCCGCAGCGACCACTCGTTCAGGCCTCCCATGCCTGAGGCAACCATCCAGTTTGGCTCACCCAATGCATGCAATCAGTGCCACACTGACAAAACGCCGGAATGGGCCAATCAAATTGTAAAGATGCGCCCTAACGGTAATTATCAGGAAGAAACGCTTTACTGGGCCCAGCTTATTAAAGAGGCCAGGGAGAGTAAATGGGATCGTCTGGATGAAATGCTCGAAATAATCCGGGAAAATAAAATAAATGAGGTGGTAGTAGCTTCGTTCCTTAGACTGCTGACAAACTGCCCCAACGAAAAAAAGTGGGACACGGTGATTCAGGCGATGAAGACAAACGAATCGCCCCTTGTAAGAGCCGCCGCCGCTACAACACTTTCCGGAAACACCTCAGAAAAAGTAAAAATAGCCCTGCTCACTGCGGCTACCGACGACTTGCGACTGGTACGCGTTTCAGTAGCCAACTCCTTGTCTGGCTTCCCGGACAACCGTTTTTCACCAGAAGAAACACAAACAGTGGCAAAGGCAACCGAAGAGTACATGAATTCACTGGTTGCCCGTCCTGACGATTGGAGCTCGCATTATAACAAGGGAATCTTTCACCAAAACAGAGGCGAGGCCCAAAAAGCGCTGGGCTCTTACGAAACAGCTGCCCGGTTATACCCGGAAGCGCTCATGCCGCTCATCAACAGCAGTGTACTTTACTCTTACGTTGGCAACCAGCCAAAAGCTGAAGAAAATCTAAAAAAAGCGCTTGAAGTAGATCCGGGCAATGAAGCAGCCAGCTTAAACCTGGGGCTTCTTTTCGCCGAACAGGGAAGAATGGAAGAGGCAGAGCAGATGCTACTCTCGGCACTAAATGCCAATCCCAAACAGGCAGTGGCAGCCTACAATCTCAGTGTTATTGTTTCGCAACGTAATCCGGACAAAGCGATTCAGTATGCCCGGATTGCGGCTGAAGCGCGCCCGGAAGAACCAAAATACGCTTACACCCTGGCCTTCTACCAACTTGAAAACGGCCAAAAAAGCGAAGCCGAAAAGACTTTAAAAAAGCTAATTGCCGATCATCCACTTTACCTGAATGCGGTAAGTTTTCTGGCAGACATATATACAAAGGATAACAAACTAAAACAGGTAGAAACCCTTTATGAACAAACCCTGAAAACAGAAGGAATTTCACCTCAGGATAAAAATGCCATTCAACAGATTCTAAATACTATCCGGAACTCAAAACCTAAGGAATAAACACGAAACAGAAGGCATTTTAAAACTTATTATCCGATGCAAAACAGACACTTCATCCGCATTACAGTTTCATTGTTTTTTCATTGAACTTTACGCTTTTAAAACCGTTTATTTCAAAAAAATACGTGCCATGTTAATAGTAATATCGCCGGCCAAGTCGCTGGATTTTGAATCAAAACCGACAACATCTGAATATACAACGCCCGAGTTTTTGAATGAGTCGGAGAAGCTGGTTGCCAGGCTCAAAAAAATGAAACCGGAAAAAATCTCGAAACTAATGGGAATTTCCGCTTCATTGGGAAACCTGAACTACGAACGGTTTCAAACATGGCACCTGCCATTTACACCTGAAAATGCCAAGCAGGCTGTACTGGCTTTCAATGGCGATGTTTATGTCGGGCTAAATGCTCCGTCACTTTCAGAAGAAAAGCTGCATCTTTCGCAGCAAAAACTTCGGATTTTATCGGGATTGTATGGCGTACTGAAGCCACTCGACCTCATTCAGCCCTACCGCTTGGAAATGGGTACAAAATTTGGCGCGGGAAAGGCCAAGGATTTATATTCCTTCTGGAGTAAAAAAATCACCCCGAAAGTACAGGAAGCGATTAATGAGTCGGGCTCAAAAATTTTGGTGAACCTGGCCTCAAACGAATATTACAAAAGCATTGATCCGAAAAAACTGGAAGCGGAAATTGTAACCCCGGCTTTTAAAGACATGAAAAACGGGGAGTACAAAATGATTTCATTTTTTGCCAAAAAAGCCCGCGGACTGATGAGCCGGTTCATTCTGGAAAATAACATCGACAATGCCGATGACCTGCAGGCTTTCGATTACGAAGGGTACCATTTTAACCCGCGGTTATCCCGGCCTGGCCAACCTGTCTTTACAAGAGGATAATAACTGGAAAGGTTGGTGTGGTTTCCTAACCGCACACTACACAATTGGCGATTCGTAAATCGCCACATCCGAATCACGGATTGGAATCCGCTGCACCTTCTTCAGAACTTATTCCGCCATAAGCTTATCCGCCATGGCATCGGCCAGTTTACACAACTGCTCCTTGTTGTCTTTCTTCATTGCGCCTTTTTCTTCAATGGGATCATACACCAGTTCCCACTTAATCTTTTCAGCAAACACTTTCAGGTTTTTTACGCCGCCGCCATTCCACAAAAAGTTTCCGAAAATACCGAGGTAGTGGTCTTTAGGCGCCATGTGTTCAATGGTTGACAACAATATTTCCACATTCGGAAACATCGAGTTATTGTAAGCCGGACTGCCCACAATAAAACCTTTGTACTTGAAAATATCGTTAATAATATAGGAAGCATGCGTTTTGGAAGCATCGTAAACCCGGATGTTTTTAATTCCGCGTTCAGCCAAACGCCGTGCAATAACTTCTGCCATTTTCTGGGTATTTCCGTACATGGAGCCGTAAACAATGACCACGCCTTTGTCAAGATCGTAAGAACTCCATTTGTTGTAACGGGTAAGTACCCAGTCGAGATCGCTGCGCCACACCGGACCATGCGTAGCAGCAATCATTTTAATATCGAGCGGTGCCAGTTTTTTGATGGCGCGCTGGGTATGCGGACAATATTTCCCTACAATATTGGTAAAATAGCGCATCACCTCCACTTCGTAAAAATCGAGGTTAATTTCATCGTCGAAAACACCTCCGTCCAATGTTCCGTAACTGCCGAATGCATCGCCAGAAAAAAGAATTTTATTGGTTTCTTCGTAGGTCACCATTGTTTCCGGCCAATGCACCATAGGAATAGTCTGGAACTGCAAGCGGTGTTTGCCCAGTTCCAAAACAGAACCGTCGTGAACAAGGTGCACATTTTCAGGCTCCTTGTAAAAGCTCTCAACAAACGCAAAAGTTTTTTTATTTCCAACGAGCGTAACCTCCGGATACCTTTGCATAATAGACTTTAGCGCCCCTGAATGATCGGGCTCCATGTGATTAATAACGAGGTAGTCAATTTTGCGGTCGCCAATTATCTCTTCGATGTTGTCGAGGTATTCATCGAAAAACGAGCGCTCTACTGTATCTATCAGTGCAATTTTATCATCTACAATGAGGTAGGAATTATAAGAAATCCCATTCGGAATGGGCCAGATGTTCTCAAATAAATGGGTTCGCCGGTCGTTGTATCCCAAAAAATAAATGTCATTTGAAAGATTTACATACTGCATGGTTCCAGTTTTTTTTGTATTCAGATTGCGAATTTAAGGAATTTGCCGGGAACGTGAGGACAAAGAACGAGCAGAAATAGCAAAAGGTAAAATTGTTTTATCTTTGAGTGCAAATTTATTTATTGGAAATGACCATCGACAAAAAGAGCAAACTTATGTTATTCCCGCGCATGGGAAAATTTATCATCATTTTTTTTGCCCTCGCATTTATTGTTGCAGGGTTGCGGGGATATCAGCTCTACATGTATGTTTTCCATGAGAATGTAAAAACCGAAAAAGCTTTTTTTATTTCGGAAGGCGCCACATTTAGTGAGGTAACAGACACATTGGAAGCGAATGACATTTTACTCAACTACAAAGCTTTCCGATGGGTGGCAAAAAAGAAAAAATACCGGGAGGCGGTAAAACCGGGACGGTACCTGTTCCGGAAAGGAATGAACACCAACCAGATTGTGAACAAGCTGAGGGCCGGAGAACAGGAACCACTGGATGTCACTTTCAACAATGCCCGTTTCAAACAGGATTTGGCCGGAAAGGTCAGCCGCTACATTCTGGCTGATTCACTTTCCATCCTGAAACTATTCGATGATCATGAAAAAATAGCAGCTTACGGATTTACGCCCGAAACATTTAAGGCGATGTTTATTCCCAATACCTACGAGTTTTACTGGACTACCGATGCCGCGGAGTTTGCCGACCGGATGAAAAAAGAGTACGATCGTTTCTGGAACGAAACCCGCCGAAAAAAAGCTGACGCAGCAGGTCTCACCCCGGTGGAAGTTACCACCCTGGCCTCCATTGTGCAGGAAGAGACGGCCAAAACCGATGAGCTAAAACGCGTGGCAGGCCTTTATGTGAACCGGTTAAAACGGGGCATTCCCTTACAGGCCGACCCTACCGTAAAATTTGCTGTGGGTGATTTTTCTCTGAGAAGAGTGCTGAATACCCATCTTGAAATGGACTCTCCCTACAACACCTACAAAAATGCCGGGTTGCCCCCTGGCCCCATTAACTTCCCTGAAGTGTCTGCTATTGAAGCGGTACTGGACTATGAAAAGCACAACTATCTGTACATGGTGGCCCGCGAGGATTTCTCGGGATACCACCACTTTTCCAGAACACTGGCTGAACACAACCGGCACGCCGCAAGGTACCGCGCCGCACTGAATGATCGAAAAATCTGGAAATAACAGAAGTGAATGGGAAACCATTTTTGATAATAAACCTGCCTGTCATTCAGGCTTATCCGACAAAACAATAGCCTTACGATTTTTACTGACACTGCCCTTTGAATAACACTCCGCTTTACACTTCCTGATTTACTTCACAGCGCAATATTCCCTGCTTAACGTCAAAAGTTGCCAGAGGTAGCATACTATTTACTCCTGAACAAATTTGTAAATTCACTTGCAATATCCCCTGCCATTCATTAGCTTTAAACTCTAAATAAACAACAACTTAAGCCAAATGACATATAACCCGAAATCGCAGAGAAAAATGAAACTCCCCTCCTATCAGTTTTCTTACAGACGCTTCAACCCGGAAAAAATTATACTAAAATATTTGTTTTTGACTCTTAGCATTTTCATCTCATGTAATAAAGATGATTCCTCACTAGAGTCTGAGGAAATACCCGAAATAACCGGGCCATTTGTTACGCTAACAAAATATATTATCATTCAAAATGATGGTGATTTTGATAAATATTTTGGACAGGATTCTCTCAAGGGAAAATATATAGATCTTATTGGATCTATATACATAACAAGAGATTCAGTAACCAATCTAGATAAACTAAAAAACCTTCACAGTATTTCAGGTGAATTTACCATTAATTCAAAAGCAATAAAAAGTCTTAAGGGACTAGAAAGCCTCACGTACATAGGCGACCACTTTAGGATTCTTAGAACTGAATGTATTGACTTAACAGGACTTTTACGTCTAAAAGAAATAGGAGGTACATTCGAAATTTCATCCAACTACTCCAATACAACTACTGATGGTCTTAAGTCATTGCGAGGATTAGAGAGCATCAAAAAAATTGGAAGAAGCCTTAATATCAAAGGAAATAAAAATCTGGAAACCCTTGAAGGGGTGGAATCGTTGGAAGAAATTGGAGGAAATCTGTCATTACAAAATAATCCTTTGCTGAATAAAATAGATAATCTGCTTAGTTTAAAATCAATCTCCGGGGTTCAATTATTGGATATGCCCTCCTTCGAATCTTTTTATTTTTCACCCGAACTAAGTTCGATCCATTATTTAAGTATCCAGAATTGCAACTCATTAATCAATCTTAAGGGAATTGAGTCAATCCAGGAGATTGAAGACATATCTTTATTCAGCAATAAAAATCTTAAACAGATAACAGACCTAAAAAATACAAAATGGGTCTCAGTACATATTGCGGATAATGATCAATTGGTTTCTTTGGATGGCCTGGATAATCCTACGACGACACAAAATATTTATATAGTAGAAAACGATACTCTTCAAAATTTAAAAGGTCTGTCAAATCTCCTGGGAATATCCGGAACTTTATACCTTGAAAACAATGGAATTAAGTCAATAGAAGAACTTAATAAGCTAAAAAACATAGGCAATCTTTCAATAAAAGAACAAAATCTTACCAATGTTATATTCCCGGAACTTGAATCTATAGATAGAATAAATATCGCATACAACTATGATACAATTTCATTTCCCGCTCTTACAGAGAATAAACTCATTGAACTAAAGCTTTTTGGGTGCAAGCTATCTACTCTACATTTGCCGGGTATTACAGAAATCTTAGATTTGACCATCCAGAATTGTTCATTTATAAGTAAAGGTAACTTCCCCGTTCTAAACCATGTCTATAATTTTAAAATCGCCACCTGCCGTTTTTTTATAGATATTATGTTTCCCGAATTAAAATCGATTAACAATATGGAAGTTAAAGATTGTTTCAATCAGGACTTTAGATGGATACCTAAACTTGAAATGACAGAACGAATTAGGATAGAAAATAATTCGTTTCTGAAAAGTTTAAGTGGATTGGAAAACCTAAATACGGTTTCTATGTCCATGGACATATTGGACAACACTTCCCTTAAAGACTTTTGTCCTCTAAAGAGCCTGATAGAAAGTAATCCATCGATAAATATCAACATAAGTCGCAACAGTGAGAATCCTTCTTTAGATGATATCTTAAATTGTGAATAATAAGAATAAAAGCACAAAGCGCGAACAATACCCGGTGATAGATGTCCTAAATTTCCAATTTTAGTCAGTCAGTTGAAATCCCGGTGACCGATTTAGAGAGAGCAATTGACTGGATTACAGAAAATGGAGGGATCATTGTTCAGCCCAAAACGAAAATTGAGGTGGAAGGCAGGGGTTATTTCACGCTGTTCATTGATTGTGAAGGGAATAAAGAAGGGCTTTATGGCAATGAATAATGCAAATTAAGATTATGGCCTGGTTACTCTCAGGCCATAATCTTGATTCAATTCACTAAATTTGCACTAAAAACAATGATCGCAAAGAGGGTTTTAGTTGCCGGAGCAACAGGATATTTAGGACAATACTTGGTTAAGGAACTGAAGAAACGCGGCTATTGGGTAAGGGTGTTGATTCGTAAAGAAAGTCAAAAAGAAAAGTTTGATAATGTTGATGACTTTTATATTGGTCAGGTCACAGAACCCAGCTCTTCAAAAGACGTAGCAAAAAATATTGATTGGATCTTTTCTACCATCGGAATTACGCGTCAAAAAGATGGGATGACTTATATGAATGTTGACTATCAGGGGAATCTAAATCTTTTAAAAGAAGCATTAAAAAATAAAGCCGCTGCATTTCAATATATTTCTGCCATTAATGGGGACAGGCTACGGCATTTAAAAATATTTGAGGCAAAAGAAAAATTTGTGGATGAATTAAAAAACGCAGCCATTAGCCACTCGGTAATACGTCCCAACGGATTTTTCTCTGACATGAAGGATTTTTTAGATATGGCCCGGGGAGGCAGAGTATATCTCTTTGGAGAGGGGAACTTACAATTAAACCCTATTCATGGTGAAGATTTGGCAAAAGTATGTGTAGACAAAATGGAGACAGGTGAAACTGAAACAACAGTAGGTGGCCCTGACATTTTGAGCCATAATGAAATAGCAGCTTTAGCCTTAAAAGCCTGGGGAAAACCCATTAAAATAAGTCACCTTCCTGATTGGACAAGAAGATTAACGATACAGTTAACAAGAACTTTTACATCATCAAAAACGTACGGCCCAATTGAGTTCTTTTTAACGGCAATGGCCTGTGACAATATAGCAAATCAATATGGCAATAAACGACTTGAAGATTTTTTTAGTTCCGAAGTGAAAAGAATAAAAGCAAATAACTAACCGAACAAAAATTCAACTATCAGCATAAAAACACAAATATATGTTACCGGAATTTAATGTGCTGTTTTGGGTATATCTTATCAACTCCGTATTTATCATTAACCATGAGATTGACTCTGCATTCTGGCAAGAATGGAAATTATTTAAACTTGACAGCTTAGGAATAAAAGGATTTTTAATCATTCATTTCCCATTACTTTTTGCAGTACTCTTAGGCCTTCTTTTGATTGACCGGGGACTCGTTGCAGGATATATAATTTCTTTAATTGTCGCCACAAGTGGAATTTTTGCCTTTCTCTTTCATTTTTATCATTTAAGAAAAGGGCGACATGAATTTAACAACTGGCTTTCTAAATTGATTTTAATTTTAATTTTCCCGTTATCCTTACTACAAGTGGTTCTTACCGTTATAAAAATCATGTAATATTGACCTCCTAATTTAAAGCAAAAGAAAAATAATGAAGAGTCAATTATTACTATTGAGTTTAATTATCTCACTGGCAGGCCTGGCACAAGAAAAAAGCAATGATTTGAACAATGTACTTAGAATAAACGTGCTAAGTCCGGGGATAGAATTTGAAATGCCACTCTCTGAAAAATCAACGCTGGCGGCCAATACAGGAATAGGGATACAGGGAAGTTATCTGCATTTGGACTATACCAATTCGGGAATTACCTACTATATCGCCCCATTTTTAGATGTAACCTACAAAAAGCTTTACAACAGAGAATCAAGATTATCAAAGAATAAAAATCTGGACTACAATTCCGGAAATTATTGGGGAATCAGGTTGCTGACCAATTTTAAAGAAGTAGAATCTCATAATGTTTTAAGAAAGGACAAAACAAGCTTTGCATTGGGACCAACCTGGGGAATTCAACGAGCCTATGGAAAAATGCATTTAATGTTTGACATCGGATCTGTGTATTACTTTGACACAAAAGGGAATAATGGATTTTTTCCTGTTATGCTACAGTTAAACCTGGGGTTCAATATAAAAAAGTGGGATAGATAATTCATCCAGGATGAAAGCGCAAAGTGCCAACAATACCCGGTGAGAGATGTCGCAAATTTCCAATTTTAGCCAGTCGGTTGAAACTACTTTTGCATTGTGTTTTGATTTTAAACTAAAAAAGAAATGAAAATGACAAAGCTAATTTCGTGGGTAGAAATCCCGGCAACCGATTTCGAAAGAGCCGTAAAATTTTATGGTTCTGTACTAAAAATTGACTTACAGGTGTTTGATTGTGGTCAGGAAAAAATGGCCTGTTTTCCAAACGGTGAAGGCGCCATTTCCTGCGCACCTGGTTTTAACCCCGGCAAGGACGGAACACTGGTCAGTTTCAATGTAGAAAAGGATTTAGACGGAGCAATTGACAGGGTTACAGAAAATGGAGGAACCCTTGTTCAGTCCAAAACAAAGATTGAGGTGGAAGGCAGGGGTTACTTCGCGCTGTTCATTGATTGTGAAGGCAATAAAGTAGGACTTTACGGCGATGAATAATGTAAATTAAAGTTATGGCCTGGTTACTCTCAGGCCATATTCTTGATTCAATTCACTAAATTTGTATTACTGACTCAGTAAAAATGGAGTATCGTATTGCAAAACCATCGTTGCCGTTATCAAAGTTCGTAAAACATTACTGGACGATTGAAAGCTGCATACCCATTCATCAAAGACATACTCAAAGAATTGTCCCCACCGGTTTATTGGAACTTAT
The DNA here is from genome assembly GCF_003573545.1 of Mariniphaga sediminis. Classification (GTDB taxonomy): domain Bacteria; phylum Bacteroidota; class Bacteroidia; order Bacteroidales; family Prolixibacteraceae; genus Mariniphaga; species Mariniphaga sediminis. The sequence goes on from NZ_QWET01000002.1 coordinate 382,077, forward strand.
CTTCTATTTGGGAGACAGGCCCGTGTCAAATGACACGACAAAATCGATCAACGAAAATACTGTAATATCCGGGCATCTAGGTGCATTTTATGACATTCACATTTCCGGAAAACTTTCATTGTTTTCTGTTTTGTTTGAACCTCACGGCCTGAGTATGTTTCTGGATATCCCCCTGAATGAATTGTACAATCAAAATGTTCCCTTAAAGTACCTGTTCAAACATGACATTGTTGAAATTGAAACAAAATTATCTGAGGCAAAATCATTTACAGAGAGAATAAAAGTTATTGAAAACTATCTTTTAAAGCTACTGAGCAAAAGCACGAACAAATATAGTTACAACAGGATTGAACAAAGTATTCACATCATCAACCAAACGCGCGGAGTTGTTACGATTGATTTTCTCGCTTCCAAAGCATGTTTTAGCCGGAAACAATTTGAAAGAGTTTTTTCCCACTATGTTGGAACCACTCCCAAACAATTTTTAAAAACAATTCGATTTCAAAATTCACTGGATGTAAAGTCGAAGAATAAGTCGCCCAACTTAACAGACCTTACTTACAGCTGCGGGTATTACGATCAATCGCACATGATAAATGATTTCCAAAAGCTGGCCGGCATGACTCCCAAACAATATTTTGACGAATGTGAACCTTTCTCAGACTATTTCCAGACCCCCTGACAATAAAACACACAAAAAAATCAGATACAATTCACCTCCCGTTCAAGCTGAACACCAAATTTTTCCCAAACAGCCTGCCTTATTTTTTCTGAAAAATTAAAAACCTCTTTTCCTGTGGCATTGCCGTAGTTTACCAGCACCAACGCCTGTTTTTCATGCACCCCCACATTGCCTTCTCGGCGGCCTTTCCAACCTGCTTTTTCGATAAGCCATCCCGCCGCCAGTTTCGCTTCCTTTTCATTGACCGGGTAAACCGGCACCTCCGGAAAACGCTCGCGAATCTTTTCGGCAAACTCAACTGTTACTACCGGATTTTTAAAAAAGCTGCCGGCATTGCCAAGCTCATTTACATCGGGTAATTTGGAGGCGCGGATTTCAATCACCGCCTTCCGTATGTTTTGCAGGCTGACTTCTCCCAGCGTGTTTACCTTTTCTTCCACCTGTCCGTAAGCGAGGTTAAATTCCGGAAATTTATCCAGTTTAAAAATGACTGATGTGATAACTACCCGGTTTTTCAGTTCCTTTTTGAACAGGCTGTCACGGTAAGCAAATTCACAAGCAGAAGCCGGAAATTCTACTGGCATTTTCTGCTGAAGATCAAATCCTTTGACCCGTTCTATCACATGACTTACTTCCTGTCCGTAAGCACCAATGTTTTGCACCGGTGCAGCGCCTACTGAACCGGGAATCTGAGAAAGGTTTTCCACTCCACCGGCCCCGAAATCCACACAATATTTTACAAAATCGTCCCACACTTCGCCGGCACCCGCTTCAAACCATACATACTGCCTGTCCTCTTTTACTTTAAAAATCCCCGGAATATTCGGATGGATGACCAACCCTTCAAAATCATCCCGGAATAGCACGTTGCTGCCCCCTCCCAATACAAACAACGGAAGGTTGTTCCAGGATTCATTCGAACTTACAAACGTTTGCAAGTCCTCGGTTTCGGTAAATTCAAAAAAGTAACGGGCGCGGGCTTTTAAACCAAAAGTATTATGCGGTGTTAAAGCGTAGTTCTCGGAAAAACGAATCATGTAAAAAATTTTCGGCAAAGATAGAAGAATAAAATGTTGTTATAAAATGCCGGATTTTCTACTTTTAACTTTTCAAAAAAATAAAATGGACACAGCAAAAAAGATTTATGTTTTCCTGATTCTGATAACCATCGTAGTAGTTCTCATTTATGCACAAAGTATTATCATCCCATTCATCCTGGCCATTCTCTTTTTATTTTTGATACGCGTCATCAGAAGAATACTGGCAAAAATTAAATTCGTAAGCCGGTGGCCCCAATGGATTCTTACGCTTTTCTCTTCTGTTATACTACTCAGTTTTCTGGTATTTACAGTAGAAATGATTACGCGCAATATTCAGCACCTCACTGCCACACTGCCTGTTTACGAAGCCAATATCCATAAAATAACGCAACTGATAAATGCGCAATTTGAAGTAGATTTATCTGATATTCTGAATGATTTTGCCAAAGATTTGAATTTTGGTGGTATTCTTTCGAAAATCTTTTCGACACTCACCAATCTTTTTGGCGATGCTTTTATGGTACTTTTGTACCTAATCTTTCTGCTGCTTGAGGAGCCTACATTTCCGGGAAAAATGAAAGCCATGTATCCTGACAAAAAACGTTTTGAGCAGGTAAACGGTCTGGTCAAAAAAATTGATCATTCGGTAAGCAGCTACATCGCCGTAAAAACAATGGCGAGTTTACTCACCGGTCTTTTAAGCTACTTTGTTTTACTTTTTGCAGGCATTGATGCCCCCATTTTTTGGGCTTTCCTCATTTTTATTTTGAATTTTATCCCCACCATTGGGTCGCTGGTCGCCACACTTTTCCCTACTGTTTTTGCCCTGCTCCAGTTTGGAGAATTTACCCCGGCCATTCTTGTGCTGGCCGTTGTGGGAGCAATACAACTTGTTGTTGGCAACCTACTGGAACCCCGTGTAATGGGCAGCTCCCTTAATATTACTCCGTTAGCGGTTTTCCTGACACTGGCACTTTGGGGCCTTATGTGGGGAATTACGGGCATGTTACTTAGTATCCCCATTACGGTTATTCTCATTATCATTATGTCAGAATTCCCGGAAACACGGCCGTTTGCCATTTTACTCAGCCGCACCGGAAAAATAAAAGACTAACCGGAAACTTCCATTTCAGGAAGCCCCAAAAACAACAAAATAGAGAACTGCAAAAAGAACAATAAGAAAGACGATGGTCAAAAAGAGGATAATAGATAACTGTATTTGTTTGTTCTTCCTTTCAAGATTTTTTGTCCTGCTGATTTTCCGAATCCGATCCATTACCTTATCGAGGGTAATCTTGTCTTTGATAATATAATCGTAGGCTCCAAACTTAATGGTATTAACAGCTACTTCCATACTTTCGTTATTGGTCAAAAATATGAATTCAGACTTCGGGCTTATTTTTCTAACCTTAAGAAAAACATCCATCCCGGTCATTTTCTCCAAAAAATAATCCTGGATTATTATATCCGGCTTTTCGCCGTTTTCAATCGTTTTCACACATTCTTCTCCAGAAAAAAACGATTTAACATGTGTGTAATTTTGATTTTTCAGGAATTCGGTTACAAGCTTGTTGTAAACTTCGTTGTCCTCCACAACATAAATAAGGTTGCTTTTTTTCTCGGCCATCTTTTCAGTTTTAGGTTTATTTAGATTCCCTAAAAATAAAACATTTTTGAAGAATACAAACTTTTGTTAGAATTAACTGATTCAAACATTGATTAGCAGCAAATTATCTGACAGGGGAAACAGGGAACAGAATTAATTCCTATTTTTATCTTTTCTGAAAAGAAGGTATATCTGAACAGCTACTCAATAAAATAATTTTTTATGCTAAAAACAATTTTAACCGGCATGGTAATTTCAATTTCATCACTCCTTGCATCTTCCCAAACCTTCCCGAAGTTAGAAGAAGCTTTCAGGTTGAAACAACTGGAACCGCCTTCCGGGAAAGTACGTGTGGTACTGGATACCGATACTTATAATGAAGTGGACGACCAGTTTGCGCTGGCTTATGCCTATTTGTCGAAAGAAAAAATACAACTGGAAGCGGTGTACGCTGCCCCGTTTCACAATGCCCGTTCAGAAGGTCCTGCCGACGGCATGGAAAAAAGCTATCAGGAAATTCTGCGGCTTTTGAAGATGCTGGGAAAATCTCCTGAAAAATTTGCCTTTCGCGGTTCCGACCGCTATTTGGAAGATGTAACCCGTCCTGTTCGTAGCGAAGCAGCACTCGACCTGGTGCAAAAAGCGATGGCAAGCAGTCCGGAGAACCCGCTTTATGTGGTGCCGGTTGGCTGTATTACCAATATTGCTTCGGCTATTTTGATAGAACCTGAAATTATTAAAAACATAGTAGTTGTTTGGTTAGGCGGCAACGGGTTAAACTGGCCCCACCAGCGGGAATTTAATCTGAAACAGGATGTACTGGCAGCCCGTGTGGTTTTCGATTCAGGGGTACCTCTTGTCGTCATGCCCTGTCGCCCTGTGGTATCACACTTTCATACAACTATTCCCGAGTTAAAATATTATTTGGAAGGGAAAAACGAGTTGTCGGATTACCTGTACAACATTGTGTGTGAATACAGCGGAGGAAAAGAGGCCTACTCCAAAGTAATCTGGGATGTAACAACAGTGGCCTGGCTTGTAAATCCGACGTGGATTCAAACCGATCTGGTTCACAGTCCGGTACTCACCGACCAGATGACCTTCAGTGTCGATCATTCCCGCCACTTTATACGAATGGCTACAGACCTCCGTCGCGACGCTATTTTCAGGGACTTATTCAGCAAATTGGCCAGATAGTTAGTTGCGGAACAAAATCTTCCCCTCTAACGGAACGGCGCGGTAAATAGCCCTGGCATCGTTGTCATTCAGCCACAAATAGAGAACGGGAGAATAGGTCTCCGGGAAAATTTCATTAAAAAAATTGCGGGTAAAGTACTTTATTAAATCGTATGTAGGGTGCATTATAAATGTTGAATCCTGATTCAATTTTACACCGGTTATCACTACACACACATTATTGCCGGTTACAAATGACCAATTCACCGGAGCGTTTTGCAAATTAGCGGTTTCTGCCCCGGAGCCAATTGTTTCTTTTTGAAAAGCCTGAATCTTTTTAACAGGCTTTTTGCTAAGATTGGCCTTTTCATTTCCTATGCATGTAATTTGTGCAAAACGCCTGTATGCCTCCTGACTCAGGTCATCTAAAAAAACTCCAGGATACTTTCGAAGGATTTTTGTATGAAAAAGTTCCATGCCCTTCAATTGTAACTGCACGGTACTGTCAGACAAGTCGATTACCATACTTATCGAATCTGATTGGGCTAAAACCCGGAGTTGCTCAAGCAAAAAGATATCTTTCTGTAACTTACGAACCTCGCTGTTGTTCCAACCGGCAGTGTGTACATCACTCCTGAGGGGAACGGATACAGACTTCCCAAAGCCTGTATATGAAGAACTTACTGCAAAAACCAGCCGAACTACAAAAAAAACGAGCAGCAATGTAAACACAGCAATAATTGAAAATAATCCTTTTCTTTTTTTCAAAAAATTCATTTTATCCCGGTTTAATAAATATACACTTTAGACCCGACTTGAAGTGTTTTGTAAATATGCTCCAGATCCTGGTCATTTAGCCGGATACAACCATGTGTAACAGGCTGTCCGATTAGCCTCTGATAAAGAGTACCGTGAATCAGGTATCCTTTTCCAAGGTCGAGGGCATAATCGCCAAGAACTCCACGTTCATAGCGGGAAGGGTGGCCAGGAGGGGGTGGCGGCAATCCTTCTTCGATAAATGCCCAATCGGGTTTGCGCCAAACCGGGTCGGTCATTTTATTTTTTATGGTGAACACTCCTTTGGGCGTCTCAAACAACCAACTTTGTAAACTGTCGGCCTCCAGATGAATGAAACTCCCGGTGGAACACAAACCACTTCTTACCACTTGCCGGTTTTGGTACAAGCGGAATGTATTGTTTGTGGTATTAACAATCAGAAATGCATCTCCTGCGAAGGTCAGCCGGTGTAACTTCCTTTTTAGCATCTCTGCTTTCTGCTTCATCTGACTCAACTCCCTTTCAGAAACCCGGACTGTATCAGGCAGTATATTCCCGGATGATTTGCCCCGGTAAACGGAATACTGGACAAACGGCACTAAAAACAGGTTAGCTGCAACAAAAAGCCCTAACACAAAAACCCAAAAAAACATCCGGGCAAAAGAGTGCAGGTATTTTCTGATATTCCACATTTTTAGTTCAGGTATTCTTCCATTGACTTCCTTGATCCGACGATAATTACCGGGGTATTGACGGTCCCCAGCCTGTAAACTATATCCATTTCTCCATTTTCGAGTGCAATGCACCCATCGGTCCAATGAACTCCTTTTCCGCCTTCGCCATGAATTTCTACTAACCCGCCGATACCCGCATTTTTTGATATTCTACCCAAACGCACCAGTTCATCATACTGCTTTTGATCCTCCTTGTTGGGATAATTCAATAAAAGAGCTTTATAATATTTCGTTTTGGAGTTGCTCTTTTTGGTCTGAACTTTATATATTCCTTCCGGCGTTGCCTTGTCCCCCTTGATGGCCTTATCTCCCATCCAATTTTCGCCAAACTCAACGGCAAACGTTTTAAACTCTTTCCCCGATTTTAACACAATAAGTGAGGATTCCATTTTGTCAATCAAAAAAACGATTTGCCCTTTTTGGGATAGGTTGTACGCCAATCGGGTATTTTCCTGCCAGCCCGGATAATTATTATAAAACTCCGTTAACTTAAAAAACGCCAGCTTCTCTGCTTGCGAGAGTTTTTGTTCTGCCCTGAAAATCGACCTTAGCGACTGCACATACTCATCTCTTTTAAATTCGATTTGCGCTTCCGTAAAGTACGTTTTCCCTTTACTAAACAAGTGCAGGATGGAACTTCCAAGCGCCAGGTTTTTATAGTATTTTTCAAAATATTCAATTTGCTTTTTCAAAAGAGCCAGTTTATGCTCTGCGTCTTGTTTCAGTTTCATTCTTGACTCATCAGCTTCTTCCACTGAAGACATTACCTGGTTATACGATTTAACCGCCAGTTCAGAAGTAAAAGAAAAATCCCTCCTCATAAAAAATTGACGATTTTGGTATTCCCACTCAGCAATTGCATCATTGTAAAGTTTTTCAGCTTTCTTAAATGACTCTACTGCATACTTCCCGGTTTTTTTCCCTTTCGCTGAAGCGAGTGCTTCCCGGGCTCTGTTTATTTCTTCCACGGGCGGTTTATTGGCGGTATAAATAATTATCGCGTATCCCGAAAAAGCAAATAAAACAGCAAGAAAAAAATAAATGAGTAGCCGGGTTAATTTCTTCGCTTTCATCTGTTTCCATATTTTTTGAATTCCGAATGCCTTCTCAGTCAGCTGACCGAGAAGACATCCGGAGACTCGTATAAACTTTAATCATTCTTGTTTGTGAATTTAGAATGATAAAAATTCATGTTCGTTCTATATACCTGCATATAAAATTACCGGGGGAAAATCCCCGGTAATTATGAAATCTTATTTTTTGATGACCTTGCTAACTCTTTTTCATGTATTTTTCCAATACTGTTTTCAATTCAGTATTAATTCCCAAAGCTTTTTCCTGCGCAGCTTTAATTTTAGTTTGCGCATTTAACAAATCCCCATTTTCAATTAAAGCGGGAACCTCGGAAACGGAGATGCTGATTCCGTCTATATCGGCCTTAATGGCATCAAGCGCCTCTTTGCCCTCCTTCCCTTTTGGAGCTATCCCCAAAAGCTGGTGGTTCTCTTCCTGCAAGGCAGTAATGGCCGATTGAGCCGAAACCAACTCGCTTTTTATTTCTTCCTTTCTGGTTTCTGTCTTCGCAACCAGTTCTGTGGCCTGCTCAGTAATTTCTTTCAGCTTTGCCGTAACATCATTATAATTTGCAAACATTTTTGATTTCCGCGCTTCCATAACCACTATGGTGGCATTTAATGAATCCTGTAACGCAAAAAAATCTGTTTCAAGGTACATATCTGCCTGGGCTGTTTTTGCCAATTCTATCCCAGCTTTGGCGCCATCCAACTCAGCCTGGGGAAGTTTACCGCAACACACAAAAATAAAGGCAGCAGCAAATAAGGTTAAAACGAAAAAAATTCTTTTCATGATTTCAAACATTTAAATGATTATTTTTTTGAATGTTATTTCATATTTCATTCATCTATTTTGACGGGCGCATAACATGAAGTAACAGAAAAAAAAATTGTAATTTTCCTGAAAAAATGATCATTCAAAATCCAACTAGTGTCATGAACGATCTCACAACAGACCAATTCACAGATGATCAAATAATTGAAAAATTAAGAAGCGAAAAGAACAATGAACTTTTCAGCGTTTTATATCGCCGTTATTTTCCCAGGGTAAAGGATAAATGTTACAGTTTTTTAAAAAACAAATCTCAATCGGAAGAATTTGCCAACGATATTTTAAGTAAAGCATTTGAGAAACTGGAAAGCTTCCAGGGAAAATCACAGTTTTCTTCGTGGTTGTATTCCATTTCTTATAACGCAATTATAGATTACCTTCGGAAAAAGAAACAATTGCACTACCCCAACTGGAACCAAAATAACGAACTCCCCGAAATAATCGATGAGTCAGACACTGAAATAAACGAACTGAGTTATGAAAACCTCTTGGAGGTTTTCGAAAAAATACACCCTGAAGAAAAAGCCCTGTTACTCATGAAATACCAGGATTCCTTATCTCTAAAAGAGATAGCAACCAGCCTTACTATAAGTGAAGATGCTGTTAAAATGCGTTTGAAACGGGCAAGAGCCCGGGTCGTTTACATGTATTTTAAACTGTTTAGCAATGACTAAAAAAAAATGTAATATTCATATAACAAACCATAAAAAAGTCTGCAACAATATCCATCCGAAAAATTATGAAAAGACCACTTATAAAAATATTTAAAAGTCCGCCGAAGTCGGTTCCTGAAGCTATTCAAAAAGTACTGCTTAGTCATTTTCCCGGTGCCATTAACATTGATTGGGAACAGAAAAAAGTAAGTTACGAGGCTATTTTCTATATGAATGATATAGAACACATTGCCCGTTTTTCCCACGAAGGTATTTTAAAAGAATACAAAAAAAATCTTTGGCCCAGCGAACTGCCAAAAGAAATTGCGGATGAATGTAATAAACTAGGTGAAATTATGAATGCCATTGTCATTCTCAGAAAAGAGAACCGTTTTTTTGAGGTGATCATAAGAGATCCTGCGCTCAAACGTAACCTGCTCCTTTTTAACGAAAATGGCGACTTACTGGACTCACATAAACTCTGAAATACCCCACATGTTAAAATATCTTTGAATAATTTCATCTCAAAACGTGTTACTTTTTCGCCTGGCTCCGTCAGAATAATAAATTGAAAAGTTATGAATCAAAAAAATGAGGAACCGGGCAAAGGCAATAGTGTGGCATTTATTATTGGCATCGGATTGCTTATGATACTGCTCCTAATATGGGCAGTCGTTTGAAAAAAACTTGGACTAAAAGGAGGATAAATGATTTTCACAATGGAAAGGCAGGGAATAAACTCCTGCCTTTTTTATTTTTATGTTAGAAACTGTTATCAAATACCAAAATATACACCACATTTGATTACCTTCACATAAGAGATGGACTTAAGGAGTCCCAACAGATGTGAGAAACTTTTGGAAATGGTTCCGGTTGAACCGGGCAATGGGAAGTAAAAAACAGAAATAAAATGGTGATGAATAAATTTTTCATAATGAATCATGATCCTAAATTTTATGGAAGTTCTCCCCATGGCCATCAGGATACCTCAAAAATGAATAATTAGGATGCGCATGAAACAAACGGCAAATGTCATTGGAGCAACCGGGCTGGTGGGGAAACAACTGGTACATTTACTTTTGCAGAATGATCAGTTTGAAAAAGTACGCATTTTTGTCCGGCGCAATACGGAAATGCAACATCCGAAACTGACTCAGGAAGTTGTTGATTTTAGCAACGAAAAAACCTGGGGCGAAAAACTGACGGGAGACATCCTCTTTTCGGCATTGGGAACGACCTTAAAACAAGCCGGAAGTAAAGAAAAGGAATATGAAGTGGATTTTACATACAACCTGAATTTTGCCCGGAAAGCCAAAGAAAACGGAATAGAAAATTACGTACTGGTTTCTTCGGTTGGTGCCAATCCCAGGTCGCGAATTTTTTACACCCGCATGAAAGGTGAACTGGATAAAGCTGTGGCTAACCTTAACTTCAAGAAACTGGCCATACTAAGGCCTTCTTCCCTGACTGGAGAGCGTAGAGAAAAACGTTGGATGGAAAATATTTCCATTCCCGTTGCACGCCTGGTAACCCGATTCGTTTTTAAGAAATACCGCCCCATTGAAGATAGAACAGTTGCACAAGCGATGATTAATGCGGCCATAAATTCCCATACTGAAAAAACAATCTGGGAGGCCGATGAAATTTTTAAACTAGCCAATACAATTCCTTTCAACTAAAGTCTGAAAAAAGTGTTTCTTTCTAATATATAATGTATAAATTTAAAAATCATGTACACAGGATTACTTCACACCCACAATCTCTTTCGCTGGTTAGTTTTAATTGTATTGTTGCTGGCAATTGTTTCTGCATTTACAGGCTGGTTCAGTAAAAGAGAGTGGTCGAAACGGGACAATATGTTGGGATTGGTACTTACTATTTTCGTTGACATTCAATTCTTGGTTGGACTAATACTCTACGCGTTTGTAAGTCCGCTCACCAAAGCAGCTTTTGCCGATTTCGGTGCAGCTATGAAAAATGCCGATTTACGTTTCTACGCAGTAGAACATATCCTGATGATGCTCGTTGCCCTGGTTTTTGTCCATATCGGAAAAAGCAAATCCAAAAAAGCTGCCATACCAGTAAAAAAACACTGCTCTGCCGCAATCTGGTACAGCCTTGCCCTCATTCTGGTACTGGCCGGAATTCCATGGGACAGAGCATTCTTTTAACCCAAGACACACAACCAATCTTATTCAAAATACTGACGGTTAAAATATTTTCGACAGATGAAAAACGATGAAAAGGATATCCAGAAATCCAGAAAAAAAGACAGAAGGGAAATGATTCAATACATCAACCTGCAACTGGCTTCGTTAGGACAGCCATTGTTTACAGGTGAGGCGGAAGAAGGGGCTAAATACGCAGGAGCCCGTTTTATTTCACTTACCGAAGGGTTGATTAGCAGCTTTCGTGAAAAATCGAGACTGCTTGCCGGACATCTCTCCCCTCCTGATTTTCGTATTCAGGAATTTATAGATGATTATTTAAAAGACACTGGTTTCGATAAACCCTGCCGGTTGCCAAATGACACGCTTGTATTAAACCAGCCTGGGATGGCCCGCGAAGTGAGTCTCCCTCCCAACGGAAACTCATTTAAAAACGATCTGTTGAGTTCTTACCGGCTCAAACAGGGAATTCTGAACAACCCGGCAGCCGACAAGCGTACAACCAAAGGGACATTTCATATTGTGGAAGGCGGACTTCCGGTAGCCCTCGATAAAAAGGAAGTACCTAAAATTGCGTTTGCGCACATGTTACACGCGGCGCTTCATCCGTCGGACGAGATAAATATTCTTCCCTTTACATCGAACCAGAAGGATAAAGCCAAACTAATGGTTTCGCTTTTACTACGACCAGTGGTTTGCCCGGAGGTGAAAGGAGTAATCAGTGAAAAAAGTATGGAAATCCGCTTTTTCGCCCCCGGAAGCCTGGTGAGTAATCTCGATTTTGTGGAAACCATTTTTGGAAATGCAGGAGACCACAACCTCGCAGAAAACGATGCGGCGCTGGACATTGAACACTGGACCGGCCACACCGGGTGCATTATTTTGGCGCCACACCTTACCAAACTAAAAAAGAAAGACATCGGTCTGCCCCATTTCAATGATGCCACCGAACGCCAGCGGCTCAACGGCATGTGCTGGAAGGATGAAAACGAACTTTATAATGATGGCGGCGCCTTTAAAGTCACTTGTCGCGACGACCGGGGCGTGGTGGTAACACTTATTGCCGACAACTATTACGGATACTCGAAAAAAGAGATAAAAACGCAGATAAGCTACTCTGCCAACCTTTACGGACTGGTTGAAGAAGAACATGCAGGTGGTGCCATTGCTTTCCCTCGGGGAAATATGGGAGACAATATTTTTGGAGAGCCGTTCTCCGGAAAGTTTAACAACAAATATACTTTTGAGGAAGTAAAAAACCTGCTGGCCGGAAAAATCGACGTAATGCCGGAAAACTATGCGATCGATAAAAAATATCCGGACATCATTTATATTCATGAACATGCTGACATTGATCTGGAAAAAGGTGCAGTTATCTGGAAGCATAATGGCAAAGAACAAAAACTGAAACTGTCGCCCCAAAAAATTTACATCCATCCTTCGGGACACAAGTTTCAACTTGTAAAACACCCGGAACAGCAGTTGTGGCGAATTGTAGACACAGCACCGGAAGGTATTTTCTGCCACAAACCCAGCACGGTTTCCGGAGGGGGAAAATCCGAAATATCCAAATCGATGCAGAATGCCATTAAATACGGTTCATTTTACATCCAGGATCTGGAAAAAGACTCAGAAATGGTGGATATGCTCATTCAATACGACTATTCCAACCGCTGGAAATCCATTTACCCGGATGCGCGCCCATCCAGACCCTTCCTGAGTCCGCACCGGACACTGGGCTCCGCAGTGAAACTGCTTACTCCATCCGATCAGTACAGCGATAAATACAACCGTTTTCTGGAAAGTATTCCCATCCATGTAAAAAACCTGGCGCTGTATATCAAAAGAATGTACCGCACCCATCAGGATAAAGGGACCTGGAAGGAATACCTGAATGTGGAAATAGTGAATGGCAGAGACGGAAATGCCTTGCGCTACAAACACAATAAAATTGTAGCAAGCTACGCACGAATAGGTTTTAGCCCTGAAGGAAAATGGTATTTACATAAATTGCGCTCCGACTTTATTCCCAGCGAAAAAATCCAGATGGAAGATGACATTACGGCTTCCATTACTGTGCCGGCCAACCGGTTAAACCATTTAAATCCTGAATACAGGAATAAAAGCGTGAAGCTGGTTTCCAACTGCGAAAGCTTCCTCTTTCAACGGCCGGATGAAGCGATAATAAGAGGTTACGACAAGGAAGCCGAAGCAGATATTGTACGCAACAATACCTTCCTTACCAACTATGAACCGCTGACGCGCGAGGACGCCACCGAAATTTATGAGGATGCCATCCGCTTCGATGAGTATACTGCCCCTGTGCAGGATCTGATTAAAAAGGTAGCTGAAGGACATAAAGATTGTTATTTTGTTTCGCCTGCCCACACACGTGTCGTGAATGGCGTTCCGACCAACAACCCGCGTTACCTGCAGGTCAACCGGTTTAAACATGAAAACCAGGAAACTTACCTTGCCGAAACAGGAATCAGGTTATTCAGAAAAGTTCCGGCAGAGAACCCTGTTCATTTGCCGGTGAACGCTGTGCTTCCCGGGCGGCGCAACAACCCTGCAGAAAGGGAAAAAGGCATCCGTCCGCTCAGTGTCTATAACCCGATTCATTACCAGGAAATCCCGGAACTGTTCATGGATTTCATCTGTAGCCTCACCGGAAAGTCACCTTCCACCACAGGAGCAGGCTCCGAAGGGGCGCTCACCAAAGGGCCGTTCAATATGCTCGTGCCAACTACCGATCTGAACAATGCCTTGCTCTCCTACATTCTTTCCGAGTACCAGGGATTCAGTTCGGCTGCCGGATACATCGGGCAATACAAACGGTTTGATCATGATATCAGTATCCTCGTCCCGGAAATATGGGCCCGCCTTGAACCCGATGACAGAGATGCTCAAAAGCTTATCAGTCATAACTGCCTCGAAAAACTGGAAGATTTTGAATACAACGGAGAAAAAATCCTGGCCAGTCGCCTCGGTTATCGTATCAATGAGAACTTTGCCTTCCGCTGTATGAACAGGCTTTTCGATGAGCCATTAGCTGTATTTAACGACAAAATGCTCCGGCCTGAACTTCAGGATATGGAAGAATATGTTGACGGAATTAAAAACATTGTAGAAGCTCAACAAAAAGTAGCGCTTCAGTACTTTGAAGAAGGCAGTGTGGAAGCAGCTATTCCTCCCCTGAAAATCCTTCTGCACATTATGGCCTATGGGCACTACGAAGGAAAAGAGCTGAGCAGCCCGGAACTCCGAAAGGAATTCGACAGGGATTTTGTACTACAAACAGACTGGTACAAAGAACGGCTAAGGCTGAAACAACAAAAGGATACAGCCTTCCTGAATAAACAAATCCGGTACCTGAAAGATTTTATGTCGGATCCGAACAACCAGGAGCTGGTTGAAAAAATGGAAATTTCGGGTCGGTTGCAAAGCGCTTTCAACAACCTGCAACATGTTGAATCTGACAAGTATCTGGATGAACTGGTGGGTACTATTGGTGCCGATCCACTATTCAGAGGGAAATAATTGATTAATCCCTGGCAGGTTTCAAAGCCTGTCAGGGATTAAAAAAAAAACAGCCTGCCGAAACTTCAGCAGACTGCTTTTACAGCTAATTATCAGACAGTTTAAAGATTTACCATAACTTTATAGAAATTAAATTCGTCCCGTTTGATGGGATCAAACTGGTAATAGGCAGCTGCAAGGCGACATATATCCTGGACGATTTCATAAATTTCGATTACATCTTTTTGAGCAAAGGTATTCAACTCGTTTTCGCTTTCCAGCGCTTCGAAACAACACTTGAAGTCTTCAATCTGCCGGGCTGTTTCCAGAATCTTATGAAATAAAGAATCCGGAACACCTTTGTCAGAAATCTTTTTCCGGGTATCCTCATCAAGGTTCTCGGCAAAAGTAACCAGAAACTTGTATAAACTCAGATGATCCCCATTCTTGGCGTCGCTGAAATAATCGTTGTATCCCAGTTTCTTAAAAACTTCTTTAACAAAAGGTTTATCTTTTTTAAAATCCACTTTTAATGCTGCCCGAAGAACTTTAAGGCTTTGAAGCCCTGCCACCAACACCTCATGCCACTCCCGGTATTTCTCATCTTTAATGCTGTCAAAGCTTTCAGCATAATACTTTTCAATGGTATCATTTATCCAAACATTAAGGGAAATGGCATATTCAGGATCCCATTCATTCCGGATGCTGGACAATTCGTAAATGTTTTCCTTAAATGATTTGGCAATTTTCTGACAGGCCAGAATGGTGGCTGTGCTGGTCGGACAAGCAGTTGCGGTTTCCATGATATAGTTTTTTTGAGTTAGCAGTAATACAAAACTACCAACTTATACGCAAAACTCCCTGAAAATGATAAAAAATATAAAATGTTTTACAGTTATGTTTTGAAACTATGTTACATAACAATTTTTTAAAAGAGGGGTTAAAGCAAAAATCCACCGAAGGTACAGCCACAGGCCTGCAAACTATTTGTGCCGCTTTTTCAATTCTTTAACCACATCTTCCAAACGGTAGCCTTTGTGCGTAAGTAAAACAATAAGATGGTAAATCAGATCACCTGCTTCATAAATAAAATTCTCATCATCGTTGGCCATAGCACCAATAATGGTTTCAACGGCTTCCTCTCCCACCTTCTGTGAAATTTTGGATGTTCCCTTTTGAAAAAGAGATGTAGTATAAGACCCTTCAGGCATCTCCTGTTTCCGCTTATCAATAAAACTCTGCAGATATTCCAGAAACTGAATATCGGCCTCTTTATTCGTTTCTGAAAAGCAGGTATCGGCGCCGGTATGGCAAACCGGTCCAACCGGATTAGCTTTAACAAGCAAAGTATCTTTATCGCAATCAACCAGTATGGAAACCACATTCAGAAAGTTACCGGATTCCTCACCTTTTGTCCATAACCGGTTTTTGGTACGGCTGAAAAAGGTTACCTTTCCTGTTTCGGTGGTTTTTTGCAGGGCTTCCTTATTCATAAACCCCACCATTAACACCTTCTGTGTTGAATTATCCTGAATAACTGCCGGAACCAAGCCGTTTAGTTTATTGAAATCTATTTGTTCTATACCTGAAAACTCCATCATAATAATAATTTGCCGCGAATTTAACGATTTACAAATTAACGCACCACAATCCCCTGTTCTCTTAAATACTTTTTAAGTTCAGGAATTGGAATCTCGTTGTAATGGAAAATACTAGCTGCCAGTCCGGCATCTGCTTTTCCTTTCGTGAATACATCTACAAAATGTTCTTTTGCTCCTGCCCCGCCCGATGCAATGATCGGAATTTTTAATGAATCGGCCAGCCGGGCCAGTTGCTGGTTAGCAAAACCGTTTTTAGTTCCGTCATGGTTCATGGACGTAAACAGGATTTCTCCGGCGCCACGATCTTCTGCTTCTTTTGCCCATGAAAAAAGTTCCTTATCTGTAGGAATGCGCCCTCCGTTTACGGTAACCGTCCAGTGCTCCTTTTCATCACCTCGTGCATCTATGGCCACCACCACAAATTGACTTCCAAAACTTTTTGCCA
Source organism: Mariniphaga sediminis (assembly GCF_003573545.1). Taxonomy (GTDB): domain Bacteria; phylum Bacteroidota; class Bacteroidia; order Bacteroidales; family Prolixibacteraceae; genus Mariniphaga; species Mariniphaga sediminis. The sequence goes on from NZ_QWET01000002.1 coordinate 398,383, forward strand.
TGTCATCTATCAGTTGCGGGTTGCGTACAGCCGAAGAGTTGATGGAAATTTTGTCCGCACCGGCACTCAGCAATTTTTCTGCATCTGCCAATTCGCTGATACCACCGCCTACAGTGAAAGGGATATTCAGATGACGGGCAATACGTTTTACCAGTTCCACAAAAGTTTTGCGCCCTTCGTGTGTAGCCGTGATGTCAAGAAAAACCAACTCGTCGGCTCCGTCTGCCGCATACTTGGCTCCCAGTTCAACCGGGTCACCCACCTCTTTGATGTCTACGAAGTTGATTCCCTTCACGGTTTGACCATCCCGAATATCCAGACATGGTATAATTCTTTTTGCAAGCATTCTCTGTTTAAAATTAAAAGTTCAAAATATTTTTATGATGACAACCAATTGATTACCAACCCAACTACAATAGCCAATGTAAAGGAAAGCAGTGTCCCCAAAAGAAAGAATTCTGCTTTCTTGTTCCCGTCCTCACGGGTATCGTTAAATCGAAAAATGGATTTTGCGGCAATCAGAAAACCGAGTGCTGCTACCTGGTCTGACGTGATAAACACCAGGATGAGTACACGCTCCAAAATACCTATCCAGGCTGAAACATCAAGCTTAAATGCCTTACTTTTATCGGGTATCACAACATTTAAAAACATCCCTGTAAAAATACCCAAAGGACTGGTGACCAAAACAAATCCGACAGCATAAATCCAAAACCCGGTCAGACCTTCTGAAATTTCTGCAGATGTTGCAAAAACTGCTAAAACCAACAACACTCCTATATGTAAAAGCTGGTCAACCAGAAAAGCAAGGATCGTGTCCGGTAATTTCGATTTAAAGAAGTCCGTAAAAAAATGCAGAACAAAAATTACCGGAAAGAACCACCACAAACCTAACTGAAAAGTAAACAGTACAGGCAGCAATGATGCGATCCCGGAATGTAAAACCAGTTTCGCCGACTTCCATCCGTTTTCTCTTTTGTGGTGCACCCAGGAGCCCGGTTGCAGCCAGAAATCGGCAACCAGATGCCCCGTTAGCATCGGAAGGAAAACACTATTCAGTAATTCCATAATTTTTCTCAACTATTTGTCTGTACCTGCCCAGAAACTTTTCAATTGCCTTCCAGTTGGCTGCTTTTAAAGTTTTACTAACTGCCGGCTGAGAGACATTTAGCATTTCGCCAATCTGCTCCTGAGGGGTATCGTCCAATTTATGAAAAATAACATTCGCCTGAACGGAAGTCAGGTTTTTTATCAGTACGTCGGCCATGTAACAATAGGTTTCCAGCTCATTATCCAGTTCACTGTTTCCGGTAACAATAATAATGTGCAGGCCCTTTTTTTTCAGTTTATCCAAATTTTTTCCCGACCGTTCAAAAGCAGAGCCATTCGACAAAAGTACATCTTCATTCCAGGCTGAAACTTCGCCAATGCCAATCGATATTCTCACATCATTCCCTTCATTTAGACGCCGCACAGCCATCCTGAACTTCAGGGCCAGCAATAATGCCGCGAAAGGTTCTACCGCCAGCTGGAAACTGTCGCCCCGGTAAAATCGCGTCTTCAGAAGAATACCTTCATGTACAAAACGTTCAATTTTTGCCTGAATTATCTTTCTCTGATCTTCTTTTAAAATGGAAGAGTTGACGATATCTCCTGTTATAACCGCTATTTGTTTTTGTTGTTTCACAGTACAAATATAACTAATATAGGTTATAAATAAAAAAATAACCGGGAAAGGTTATAATTTCAACACATACACTTTAGAGGTTATAGTTTTCCACCTCTTTTAAGCTAATTTTCCCTTCATAAATAGCTTTTCCGGTAATAACACCCGGGACACCCATTTCGGCCAGATTGAAAATATCATCCATGGAAGCAATGCCTCCACTGGCAATAATTTCAACGTCAGAGAATGTTTTCATAATCTCTGAATACAACTCAAATGCAGGTCCGGTTAACATTCCATCCCTACTAATATCAGTAGAAATCACTTTGGAAATTCCCTTCTCATGAAATCCGGAGATAAAATCGATTACGGGTAATTCCGTTTCTTCCTGCCAACCGCTCACAGCAATCATTCCATCTTTGGCATCGGCGCCAAGAATGATTTTTTCACTCCCAAATTTCCCGAGCCAACTCAAAAAAGTTTCAGGCTCTTTTACGGCGATACTGCCGCCGGTCACCATGGCTGCGCCTGAATCAAACGCAATTTCCAAATCCTTATCCGATTTCAGACCTCCCCCAAAATCGATAATCAAATTGGTTTGGGAGGCAATCTGTTCCAGCACCTTGTAATTTACGATATGTTTTGCTTTAGCCCCATCCAAATCCACAAGATGCAACCTTCTGATTCCGGCATCCTCAAACATTTGGGCCACTTCCAGCGGATTTTCATTGTACACCGTTTTGCGTTCGTAATCGCCTTGTGCAAGCCGCACGCATTTGCCACCAATGATATCGATAGCCGGAATGATTTCAATTTTCTTGCTACTCATTCTTATTACATGAAGAAGGTGATTTAAGTTGAACGGGGTATGAATTAAAATTTCCCCATTCTCAATACGGTTCGCACCGAAACGATCGCTTCGCGGGAAACCGTATCACCTGTTATTTTCCAAAATCATTTTTAACACGGCCTGAGCAGTAATCTCGCGGTTCGCAGCCTGTTCCACAACAATAGAGGAAGGACTGTCAAGCACGCCATCGGCCACAATAACATTGCGACGAACGGGGAGGCAGTGCATAAACCGGGCATCGTTGGTCAAAGCCATTTTTTCTTCGTTCACAGTCCACCCAAAATCTTTTGAAAGAATTTGCCCGTAACTACTATAAGAAGCCCAGTTTTTGGCGTAAATAAAATCAGCACCTTCAAAAGCCTTTTTCTGATCATATTCTACTTTCACATCCCCCATAAACTCAGGCGCTAATTCATACCCTTCGGGATGGGTAACAACCAACTCATAGTCTGTTTCGCGCATCCATTCCACAAACGAATTAGGCACTGCCTGCGGCAACGCCCGGGGATGTGGCGCCCATGTCAATACAACCTTGGGACGTTCTTTCTTTTTAAATTCTTCAATGGTAACCAGGTCGGCATAACTTTGCAACGGGTGGCGGGTAGCGCCTTCCATGCTCACAACCGGTACGCCGGCATAGTCAATAAACTGCGACAGAATCTTCTCGGAGTAATCATCATCCCTGTTTTGAAACTTCGCAAAGGAACGTACGCCAATTACATCGCAATACTTTCCAATTACCGGAATGGCTTCCAACAAGTGTTCCGGTTTGTCGCCGTCCATTACAACGCCCAGTTCCGATTCCAGCTGCCAGCCATCTTCGCTTACATTCATGACCATAGTATTCATACCAAGGTTCATGGCCGCCTTCTGGGTACTCAGGCGTGTACGCAAACTGGGATTAAAAAATATCAGGACCATCGTTTTATTTTTACCCAGATGCTGAAAGGCAAAGCGGTCCTTTTTAATCTCAAAGGCAGCATCAACTACCTTTTTTAAGTCAGGAATATCTTTTACTGATGTGAAATTTCTCATATTAAGTATACATTTTTTTGCCTGGTTATTTTGGTCTTACCTGCCCGTCGCCTTCGATAATCCACTTGTAACTGGTGAGCTCCTCAAGCGCCATAGGACCACGGGCGTGTAACTTTTGAGTGCTGATACCTATTTCTGCCCCCAGACCAAACTGCGCACCATCTGTATAAGCTGTTGAAGTATTCGAATAAACGGAAGAAGCGTCTACCAGTTTACGGAAAGTTCCAACACGTTCCGGATCCTCCGAAATAATGGCTTCACTATGTTTCGAAGTATATTTATTAATGTGAGCAAGCGCTTCATCGAATGAACCGACTGTTTTTACCGCCATTTTCAGCGAAAGAAATTCGGTACCGAATGATTCATCCGTGGCCGGGAACAGGAGTTGTCCCGGATAATTTCCTTTCAAACTCTCGTACGCATTTTCATCGGCGTAAATAACCACTTCTGCTTCAGCAAGCCGCCTGGCAAAGGCAGGTAAATCACCAAGGCGCTTCCGGTGAATAACCAGGCAGTCGAGTGCATTACACACCGATGGGCGGCGGGTTTTGGCATTGAAAATAATTTCCCGTCCCTTATCAGCATCGCCATACTCATCAAAATAAGTATGGCAAATTCCGGCACCGGTTTCAATCACCGGGATGGTTGCATTTTCGCGCACGAAATTAATAAGCCCCTGACTTCCGCGGGGGATAATCAGGTCGATATATCCCCGGGCCCGGAGCATTTCGTTGGTTTCTTCACGTCCGGCGGGCAAAAGCGCTACTGTATCCTCATCTACCTGATATTTTTTTAGCACATCCTGAATAAGGGAAACAATTGCCTGGTTAGAGTAAATAGCATCGCTACCCCCTTTCAGCACACAGGCATTGCCCGATTTCAGGCAAAGGGAAAAAACATCGAACGTTACATTGGGGCGTGCTTCATAAATAATTCCAATAACCCCAAAAGGAACAGTCACCTTTTTAATTTTCAACCCATTAGGACGCACTGATTCTTTCAGAACTTTCCCCACCGGACTATCCAGACCCGCTACGTTTCTGATATCGGAAGCAATTCCTTCGATTCGTTCCTTTGTAAGTTTTAGCCGGTCGTATTTGGGATCATTCGGATCCATACGATCCAAATCCTTTTTATTCTCTGCTAAAATAAAATCTGTCCCGGCCTCTGCTTTATCCGCCAAATCGAGAAGAACACTTTTCACCGTCTCTTCTTCCACCAAATTCAACTTCCGCGACGCCTCCAAAACTTTTTTCAGTTGCTGTTCAATCTTCATACTTACTGTCCGTTACTTTTCCATATATAAATAATCGTAGTGCACCAGCGCCTTTTGTTTCTCCGAACGCTTTTCAACTCCTACTTTTTCGGAACCATACTGCGCTTTCCCTAACCCCAAGGTGTTTCCGGATTCATCTACAATTCGAATCAGGTCACCTTTCTTAAACTCGTTTTCAATTTTAACAATTCCAACGGGCAAAAGGCTCACTGCTTTGTCTGATTTCAGGGCATCCGTTGCTCCCTGATTAACAACCACTCTTCCTTTGGCAAAGCCATCGGAATAGGCAATCCATTTTTTTACTCCGCTCGCCGGTTTGGGAGAAGGCTCGAAAAAAGTATGTCCCGACACTTCTTTGCCCGTGAGTAAATCAATTAAAATATTTTCTTTAAATCCATTGGCCAGATGAACACCGATACCGTCGTTGGCCAGTTTTTTGGCAAGCCGGAATTTGGTAAGCATTCCTCCTCTTCCGAACTGGGAATGATTTGCAGAAATAGCATTTTCAGGCTCTTTCTCATTCAAGCCGATTTTTGGGATCAGTTCGGCATCTTCCTCCTTCGGATCGGCATTGTAAACTCCGTTTACATTACTCAAAATAATAAGCGTTTCCGAATCAACCATCGATGCAATCAACCCTGAAAGCTCGTCGTTATCAGTAAACATGAGTTCTGTTACCGAGATGGTATCATTTTCATTCACAATGGGTATGACTCTGTTTTCAAGCAAGGTAGTCATACAGTTTTTCATGTTCAGGTAATGAGCACGGCTTGAAAAATTCTCTTTGGTTGTTAATACCTGCGCACAGGTAAGGCCGTGTTCGTTGAAAAAATCGGAATAACGGCTGATAAGTTTTACCTGTCCCAGCGCTGCCCAAAGCTGTCGTTTCGAAACGGCATCTGTTTTTTTTGAAGGTTCCAAAACGGCCCTGCCTGCAGCAACCGCACCTGAAGAAACCAAAATTACTTCTATGCCGTTTTTATGCAAAAATGCAATTTGGTCAACCAAATGGGCGATGCGGGCAACATTAAGGGTGCCGTCAGCCTTAGCCAAAACATTGCTGCCAACCTTTACCGTTATTTTACTATACCTGAAACCCATCAATTTATCTTTACTTTAGATCTTTTTCTATTTTTTTAAAAGACGCCAAAAGGCCTTGTATCAATGACGAACTGAACCCCTTGTGTTCCATTTCATTTAACCCTGTAATGGTAACGCCGCGCGGGGTGGTCACTTTGTCGATTTCACGCTCTGGATGATGGCCGGTTTGTAACACCAGTTCCGTGGCTCCTTTTACAGTTTGTGCCGTGATAAACTGAGCCATTTCAGCACCAAAACCGATTTCAATTCCCCCCTGCATGGCAGCCCGGATGTAACGCAAGGCAAAGGCAATACCACATGATGACAAAACAGTGGCCGAAGCCATCAGCTCTTCCGGGATTTCAACGGTCTTACCCAGTTTATCAAAAAGCTCAACCACGTAATTCTTGTGCACATCTGAATTTCCATTGGCTGAAATACACGTAAGCGACTCCTGCAAGGCAATCGCCGTATTGGGCATTACCCTGAAAATCGGAATATCGTTCCCGGCCATCTTATCCAACTCATCTATTCCCACTCCGGCCACAATCGATATCAGTATTTTTTCCGGGCTTAGTGCAGGTTTGATCTCTTTTAGAACATGTTCAATATGATAGGGTTTTACCGCTACAATAACCACATCGGCTCCCATGGTAGTCTCAAGGTTGTCTTCGGATACATGTACTCCCCTCTCCTTCATATCTTTCAGAACACTCTCTTTTCGATCTGAAATAAAAATATCAGAAGCATCCACAAAGCCGGATTTTAATAAACCCAGCACAATGGCACCTCCCATATTCCCTGCCCCTATTACGGCAATCTTTTTATCATTCATTTTAACAGCAATTAATTATCTATCAAAGATGCAGAAACTTCAGCAAATGCTTTAGCAAATGCTTTTAAAAATAGATCGGCTTCTTCTTTTTTTAAACTTAACGGCGGTAAAAGTCGAATCATATTTTGTCCGGAAACCCCGGTGAAAATCTTGTGCTCAAACAACAATTTCTTTCGCAACTCCTGAATGGGCGTCGGAAATTCAAGGCCAATCATTAACCCTTCGCCACGAATTTGAATATTCTGACTGATTTTCGCCAGTTTCTCCATCAAATAATTACCTGTTTCTTCGGCATTTTCAACCAGTTTTTCACTGCCAAGCACATCAAGTACTGCAATAGCTGCAGCACAGGCAAGATGGTTTCCGCCAAACGTGGTACCAAGCATTCCCATCCAGGGTTTTATTTCAGGCTGAATGAGTACCCCGCCAATGGGAAAACCATTCCCCATTCCTTTAGCCATAGTAATAATATCGGGTCTCACTGATGTATATTGGTGTGCAAAAAACCGTCCGCTACGTCCGTACCCTGACTGAATCTCATCGAGAATCAGCAGACTACCGTATTTTTCTGTCAGCTTTTTTAATCCTTCCAAAAATTGAGAATCAGGAACGTTTATCCCGCCAACTCCCTGAATACCTTCAATAATTACAGCCGCAACCTGTCCGGTTTTCAATTCGGCTTCCGTGGCATCCAAATCATTGAATGGAAGAATGATAGCATTCTCCGTTTTATTGACCGGGGCCACAATTTTTGGATTGTCAGTTAAGGCAACTGCTGCCGCAGTGCGCCCATGAAATCCCTTTCTGTAACTAACAAACTTTTTCCTGCCCGTAACAAATGAAGCCAGTTTAATAGCATTTTCATTTGCTTCTGCGCCCGAGTTACACAGGAAAAGCTGGTAATCAGAATACCCTGAAAGCTTTCCCAGTTTGTCTGCCAGTTCCTGTTGCAGCGGGTTTTGAACGGAGTTACTGTAAAAACCAATTTTTTTTAGCTGCTCCGAAATCATCGAAACATAGTGGGGATGGCTGTGCCCAATGGAAATTACGGCATGCCCGCCATACAAATCCATGTATTTGTTCCCTTCGGAATCCCAGACATAACAACCGCTTGCTTTAACGGGAGCTATGTCGAAAAGCGGATAAACATCAAATAGTTTCATAATATAAAGTAGGTAAACCGAATGCCTGATCGGGAAATTATTCCGATACGACCGGTCATTCGGCAATCACATTAAACTGTTTCTTTTAAAATCAATCCCGGGTACTAAAACGCCACCGGTTTTAAACTTAACCCGGCTGTTTCACTTAAACCAAACAGGAGGTTCATATTCTGTACCGCCTGCCCGGACGCACCTTTTATAAGATTGTCGGTAAGACTTATAACAACCAGCTTATCTCGTTGCTTCTCAAGATAAATAATGGCTTTATTGGTATTTACAACCTGCTTGAGTGATGGGTTCCTTTCGGATAACACCACAAACGGATGATCTTTATAAAATTCCTGATACAAGGCAGTTGCCTCTTCCAACGTTCCGTCAAAACGCGTGTAAGCAGAAACAAAAATACCCCGGGTGTGGTTTCCCCGGATGGGGACAAAGTTAAACCCTTTGGAAAATCCCGGCTGCAACTGTCCTAAACTCTGTAAAATTTCTCCTTCGTGTTGATGCTGAAAAATTTTATAAGCTGAAAGGTTGTTGTTACGCCAGCTAAAATGCGATGCGTCGGTAGGTTTTTGCCCGGCTCCGGTAGAACCGGTAACGGCCTGCACATGAATCTCATCAACCAGCATATTATTAGCTGCAAGGGGCAGCAGCGCCAACTGAATACCCGTAGCAAAACAACCCGGGTTGGCAATTTTCAAAGCCTTCTTAATCTTTTCACGATCCAACTCAGGCAAGCCGTAAACAAAGTCATTGCCTTCCCTTTTTAGCCTGAAGTCGTGGCTCAAATCCACCACCTTTAAACCTGCCGGCAGATTATTGTTCTCTATAAACTCTTTGGATTTTCCATGCCCCATGCACAAAAAAACCACATCCACATCATGGAACAAAAAAGAATCCGTAAATCGCAAACCGGTATCCCCCAACAAGTCTAAATGAACATCTGAAATAAGGTTTCCGGCGTTGCTCGAACTCTGCACAAAAACAATCTCTGCCTGCGGATGATTCAGCAATATCCGCAATAACTCGCCGGCTGTATATCCTGCCCCTCCAATTATTCCAACTTTAACCATTTCTCCTTTTCAGATTTTTTTGTTTACCGAATGGTAAATTTTCAGTGGGTTACCCAATATCTTGGTGAAACCTTTAATATCATCGGGAGTCCAGGCTTTTACTGTTTCGCCGTAATCGCCAAACCCTGAATTCATCAGGTCGTGTTCCGACTCTATTCCCTGAAGCTCAAAGTGGTAAGGCTTCAATTTTAAAAATACCTTTCCGGTTACATTTTCCTGTGTTGCTTCAAGAAAAGTTTCCACATTGCGCATCACCGGCTCATGATACATTGCTTCGTGAAGGAACATTCCATACCAATTGGCCAGTTGTTCTTTCCAGTAGGCCTGCCATTTGGTAAGAGTATGTTTCTCCAGAAGATGGTGTGCTTTAATAATCAGCAAAGGAGCGGCGGCTTCAAATCCCACCCGGCCTTTTATACCGATAATGGTATCACCCACATGGATGTCCCGACCGATAGCATATTTTGAAGCTATTTTTTCCAGTGCCTGAATGGTTTCAGGTCCATTTGAAAAAGATTTTCCATCTATGGTTTTCAGTTCTCCTTTTACAAAACCCAGTTCAATCGTTTTTTCATCTTCTGCTTCCAACTGACTTGGGAATGCTTCGTTTGGCAACCCCTGGCTTGAAGTAAGGGTTTCTTTTCCTCCCACGCTCGTTCCCCAGATTCCCTGGTTAATGGAATACTCCATCTTTTTGTAATCCTCTTCCACTCCATGCTTTTTCAGAAAGTCGATTTCCTCCTGACGGCTCAACATTAAGTCGCGAATGGGTGTGACAATTTCGATTTCAGGAGCCAGCACCTGGAATGTAAGATCAAAGCGCACCTGATCGTTTCCGGCCCCTGTACTGCCGTGAGCGATGTATCCGGCTCCAATCTTTTTTGCATAATCAATCGTAGCAATGGCTTGAAAAACCCTTTCTGAGCTTACCGAAACCGGATAAGTATTATTCCGGAGAATATTACCATAAACCATGTAGCGAATACACTTTTCATAGTATTCACCCGTAACATCCAACGTTATATGTTCTTTTGCTCCCAGGCGATAAGCTTTCTCCTCAATGGATTTTAATTCGCTTTCAGAAAACCCTCCGGTATTTGCGATAGCGGTATACACTTCAAATCCTTTTTCCTCCTTTAAATACTTTACGCAAAACGAGGTATCAAGCCCCCCGCTGAATGCCAAAACTAATTTTTTCCCCATAGTGATTTTTAATATAAAAAGAGTAACAGCAGCGCCAAATCCAATTTAAAAACTTTTCATTTTTTGGGTGATTACCCCTGCGTTACTGTTTAATTTTTGCGGCGCCCTGTCACTCTTTTGTTTTTTTTATCAATTCAGACTTTTGTATTTTAAAGCCGTTTTTAGGCTTCAACTTTTGAACTACCTCCAGCAGGCTCCTTTTCCGAATACCATTGCCCGCTTTGGGAGCTTTTTCCCATGCCGGATCATACAACATTCCGGTACACAAACACTTACCACGTCCCATTCTTTCCAGAATGTCATAATTCACGCAGCCTTTACAACCGTTCCAAAACTGGTCGTCATCTGTTAGTTCTGAAAAAGTTACCGGGCGGTATCCCAGTTCATGATTTATTTTCATTACGGCCAGGCCTGTTGTCAACCCAAATATTTTTGCATTTGGGTATTTTTTACGCGATAACTGAAAAGCTTTCATTTTTATTTCCTTGGCCAGCCCCAACCCACGGTATTCAGGAACAACTATCAGGCCCGAGTTGGCCACAAATCCTTTGTTCCCCCAGGTTTCGATATAGCAAAATCCGGCAAACTTATCACCGTCAAAAGCAATAATTGCTTTGCCTTCTTCCATCTTCGATGCAAGATATTCGTTCGACCGTCTCGCGATGCCGGTACCGCGTTGCTTGGACGCAAGATCGATGGCATCGTTTATTTCGTCGACATACCTGACATGTTCCGGCTTTGCCACATCCACTTTTATACTCTTCAAATCCTTCATTTCTACAACTTGTTCTTTAACTTGGGGATAATCGAAATCAGCGCATTCATCAAATCATTGCTCGTTGTCCCCTCTCTTCTTATAATCAGCACAGTATCATCCCCTGCAATTGTCCCCAAAATTTCCCATTGCCGGGCGCTGTCAATGACTGCAGCAATGGTACTGGCATAACCAGGAAGTGTTTTCATCACGGCAAGATTACCTGAGAAATTCAATCCCTGAAACCCATCCGCCAAAAAATTATCTTTCGATCTTATCGGCCTCACATCATCTTGTCCGTCATTCGGAATAAGATATACGTAACCATTTACCGGATGAGGCACCTTGGCCACCTGAAGAAACTTCAAATCACGCGACAGCGTAGCCTGAGTCAAATCAAAACCTCTTTTCTTTAATGCAGCCAACATTTCTTCCTGACTGCGCACATTTCCCTTTGCAATTATTCTTCTTATTTCAAGCTGCCGCTGTACCCGGTTTTTCATCCTGAATAAATATCCAATAATTGTGCAAATTTATACATTTATTTAGGAATGCAATAAAAATATCGGGAAATATTATTATTTTTGTCCCGGTTTTCAGAAGAAATTTGATTAGAAGTCTTTATGGGAAACAAAACGGGTACAATAAAAAAAGATAATTCAGAGAAATGCGTTTGAACCATTTGCGGGGCAAGCGCATTTTTTTTAACAGATAATTTAAAATGTTACAAGTTAGACAAGCAAAACTCACCCTCGAGGACGGGAATGTTTTTGTAGGAAAATCGTTTGGGAGCGAAAAACCGGTAGCGGGCGAAGTGGTTTTTTACACAGGTATGACGGGGTATCCCGAAAGCCTGACCGACCCGTCGTATACCGGACAGATACTCGTTTCCACCTACCCCATGATTGGGAATTACGGTGTTCCTGCCGGAGCAACAGAAAATGGGATTCACAAATACTTTGAGTCGCACAAGTTACACATCAGTGGACTTATTATCTCTGACTACTCCTTTGAGTTCAGTCATTGGAATGCAGAAAAAAGTCTTTCAGACTGGCTGAAGGAATATGAAGTCCCTGGTCTTTTTGATATTGACACACGAGCCTTAACAAAAATTTTACGTGAGAAAGGATCGATGTTGGGAAAAATTGAATTTGAAGATGAGAAAATCGACTTTTACGACCCCAACAAGGAGAATCTGGTAGCCCGTGCAAGCTGTACCCAACGTGAAGTTTACGGGAATGGGAATCCCCGGGTGGTACTGATCGATTGCGGGGTTAAAAACAACATCATCCGCTGTCTGCTAAAACGGGGAGCTACCGTTATACGTGTTCCGTGGGATTACGATTTCAGCAACGAAGATTATGACGGGGTTTTTATCTCCAACGGTCCGGGCGACCCGGCCATGTGTACTGAGACAGTAGACAATATTAGAAAGACACTAACCGGGAGCAAACCGGTAATGGGTATTTGCCTTGGCAACCAATTGCTGGCCCGGGCAGCCGGAGCCAATACTTACAAACTAAAGTATGGTCACCGCAGCCATAATCAGCCGGTATTACTCAGGGGAACCGAACGATGCTTTATTACTTCGCAAAACCACGGTTATGCTGTGGCCGACGAAACTTTACCCGAAGACTGGGAACCGATGTTTACCAATGTAAATGACAACACCAACGAAGGCATTCGACACAAAACCAAGCCTTTCTTTTCTACTCAGTTTCACCCGGAAGCTTCCAGCGGCCCTACTGATACGGAGTTTTTATTTGATGATTTTATTGACAAAATCAAAAATGCTTAATCAACATTCGCAATTCAATCGTTTATCATGATAAATACAAACATAAAAAAAGCAATCATCCTCGGTTCCGGGGCATTAAAAATCGGAGAAGCAGGAGAATTCGACTACTCAGGTTCGCAAGCACTGAAAGCACTGAAGGAAGAAGGAGTGGAAACGGTACTCATCAACCCGAACATTGCCACTATTCAAACTTCCGAAGAGATTGCCGATAAAATTTACTTCCTGCCTGTTACCCCTTTCTTTGTGGAGGAAATTATAAAAAAAGAAAAACCACAGGGCATTTTACTGGCATTTGGAGGTCAAACAGCGCTAAACTGCGGGGTGGCCCTTTTTCAATCCGGCGTTCTTGAAAAATACAACGTAGAGGTGGTAGGAACCCCGGTTCAATCGATAATTGATACGGAAGATCGGGATATCTTCAGAAAAATGTTGGGAGAAATTAATGTCCTGACCCCTCAAAGTATTGCCGCTTCCAACATGGAGGAAGCCAGGTCAGCTGCCCGCGAAGTTGGCTTTCCGATTATTATCAGGGCCGCTTACACGCTGGGAGGTTTGGGTAGCGGATTCTGTGAAAATGAATCGGAACTGGAGTCACTGGCATCCAAAGCATTTTCCTACTCTCCTCAAATATTGATTGAAGAATCGATAAAAGGATGGAAAGAAGTTGAATATGAAGTGGTGCGTGACCGGTTCGACAATTGTATCACCGTGTGTAACATGGAAAATTTTGATCCTTTGGGAATCCATACCGGTGAGAGTATTGTAGTTGCGCCATCTCAAACATTAACCAATTCGGAATACCATAAACTCAGGGAGATATCCATCAAAATTATCCGTCGCGTAGGGGTTATTGGCGAATGCAACGTGCAGTTTGCCCTCGATCCGCACTCAGAAGATTACCGCGTTATTGAAGTCAATGCGCGGCTTTCGCGTTCTTCGGCATTGGCCTCCAAAGCTACCGGCTACCCGCTGGCGTTTGTAGCTGCCAAACTGGGACTCGGTTACGGTCTTCATCAACTTAAAAACACAGTAACCAAAGTTACCACGGCTGCGTTTGAACCTGCGCTCGACTATTGTGTGGTTAAAATCCCCCGCTGGGACCTTAACAAATTCATCGGAGTCTCCAAAAACATTGGCAGTTCGATGAAAAGTGTGGGCGAAGTAATGGCCATCGGGCGTACTTTTGAAGAGGCCATTCAAAAAGGTATCCGCATGGTTGGACTGGGCATGCACGGATTTGTGGGAAACAAGGAAGAAATTAATATCGAAGAAATTGAATCGGAACTTTCCAATCCGACAGATCGGCGAATCTTTGCAATTGCCGAGGCCTTCAACAAAAATTACTCGATTGACGATATTTATGACAAAACAAAAATTGACCGGTGGTTTCTGTATCGGTTAAAGAATATTCACAATATTAAAAAGGAACTAAAGCAGGTGAATCAACTGGAAGACCTGCCTGTTCATTTGCTGAGACTTGCAAAACAGGCCGGCTATTCTGATTTTCAGCTTGCACGAATGGTTCTCAACAGTTCCAATAAACGTATCCAGGAAGACTTACTGAAAGTAAGAGCCTACAGAAAAAAGCACAATGTGCTTCCTGTTGTAAAACAAATCGACACCCTGGCAGGCGAATATCCGGCATTGACCAATTATCTCTACCTGACATATAATGGGCAAGAACATGATATTGACTTTGCTTTCGACGACAAATCAGTTATTGTACTGGGGTCCGGCGCTTACAGAATAGGTAGTTCTGTGGAATTTGACTGGTGTAGTGTAAATGCCATTGAAGCCATCAAAAAAGAAAATTACCGGTCGGTAATGATCAATTACAATCCTGAAACTGTAAGTACCGACTACGATACCTGCGACCGGCTGTATTTCGATGAGCTGACCTTCGAGCGGGTGATGGACATCATTGACCTGGAAATTCCACACGGCGTTATTATCTCAATGGGCGGACAAATACCTAATAACCTGGCAATGAGATTACACAGCCAGAATGTGCCGGTACTGGGAACATCTCCTATAAAAATAGACAATGCTGAAGACCGGGAAAAATTCTCTTCCCTGCTCGACGAGCTACATATTGATCAACCACGCTGGGCAAGACTTTCTACCATTGATGAAATTCACAAGTTCATCAAAGAAGTTGGTTATCCGGTGCTCATCCGGCCTTCCTATGTCCTTTCAGGGGCTGCCATGAATGTGGTTTCAAACCCCGACCAATTGGAACACCTACTTGAAATGGCCGCGAATGTTTCCAAAGAACACCCGGTGGTGGTGACCGAATTTATTGAAGAAGCCAAAGAGATTGAAATTGATGCTGTTGCCCGGGAAGGAGAGATTATTGCCTATGCTATTTCGGAACATGTTGAATTTGCCGGAGTACATTCCGGCGACGCCACGATTGTTTTTCCTCCGCAAAAACTTTATGTGGAGACTATACGACGCATTAAAAGAATTGCACGGCAGATTGCCAAAGGGCTTGAAATTACAGGCCCGTTCAACATGCAGTTTCTGGCAAAAGACAATGATATTAAAGTTATTGAATGTAACCTGAGGGCTTCGAGGAGTTTTCCGTTCGTTTCGAAAGTAATGAAACTGAACCTGATTGAGATTGCAACCAAAGTAATGCTGGGAGTGCCTGTTGAAAAGCCAGACAAATCACTGTTTGAGCTGGATTACGTAGGAGTAAAAGCTCCTCAGTTTTCGTTTGCACGCCTGCTGAATGCCGACCCTGTTTTGGGCGTTGATATGGCATCTACTGGCGAAGTGGCCTGCATTGGAGAAAACTATTACGAGGCCATTTTAAAATCGATGCTCTCGGTTGGTTACCGCATCCCGGTAAAAAACATCCTCTTCTCGTCAGGTCCTTCCCGCTCAAAAGTAGAGCTGCTGAAAAGTGCAAAAATGCTACAGGAATTGGACTACAACCTGTTTGCGACCGAAGGAACCCACCGGTATTTGCAGGATAACGGTGTTAAAAACACATTACTGCACTGGCCGGATGAAGAAGACAGGCACCCGAACACTATCGATTTTATCAAAGAAAAGAAAATTGATTTAGTGGTAAATATTCCGAAAAACTATACAAAACGGGAATTGAAAAACGGATACAAAATCAGAAGGAATGCGATTGACTTTAACATTCCGCTGATAACCAATTCAAGAGTGGCCAGCGCATTCATTTACAGTATCTGCAAATACAGTTTAAATGATATTACAATAAAAAGTTGGGATCAATACTGAAAAGTAAAAACAAGACCAAACAAAAATGCTTCCACCAAATGGCGGAAGCATTTTTTTTTAATTAAGCACTACCTTTAACTTCCAATATTTTAACTCAGGTGGTAGCATTCTGGCTGAAACCAGCTCGGGTTTAAAAACTCCTACCTGTATGTTCCAAACCGCTGATGAATATGCTACTAGTCCCTCATCTTGATTCATTTTGTTTTCCATGGCATTTTGTTTTCTGTATTCATTCAAAAATATGCTTTAAACAAACAAAAAAAATGCCATAATCGGTAAATCAGCGAAAAAACAGTCTAAAAAGACATTTTTCAAGGATTTTCTACTGCATTTGTATTACTGAGTAGCCTCGTTTTTCCACTGCCCTGCTGATTTCATTCAGGTTGGTTTTGTTTTTGTCAAACCGAACCACAGCAGTAGAATCATCAAGATTTGCTTTTACAAATTGAACACCTTCCACTTCATTTACACCTTTTTCGATGGAGGCAACACACATGTTACAATGCATTCCGCTAATATTCAAAGTCTCCTCAGACAATACTATCTGAGCGGGAGTTTCTCCGGTATTGTTCTGCTTTTTATTTCCGCTCTGACAACCGACCATCAGGAAGGTTACTACCATAAAAACGACAACTTTCATAATTTCATTTAAATTACTGGTTTCAAAATCTGAAGGGTTTCCTCGCCGGCAGCCTTTATGGTTTCTTTGGCATTATCACTCAGAAACCGGGAAAAAAGCCCGCTATTTAACATCGAAATATAGGTTTTGCCATCTTTCTCGTAAACAGCAACCCTGCACGGCATGAGAGATGAAACTACGCGATCGTCATCACTACTTAGAATGTTGTGGGCATGCATGGGGTTACAAAGAGAAATAACGTTTACCGGCGCCACCTCAAAGCCTTTCTTTTTCATGGTTGCCTGCAAATCATAAATGTGGGAAATCGTCCACTGATTGGCTTCGGCCGATTCAATAATTTCCTCCATGGTTTGATCAAATCCCAACCTGCTCTCATTCACCAAAAACATTTGGCCGGGAAGAATAAATAATATTGAAAAAAAAGTTGCGGCTATCCCAACAATAATTCCTCCTACAAATGTTACTATACCTTTCTTCATTTTATATCTGTTTTAAGTAATACAGACATAAAACAAGCTGCAGAAGAAAATGTTTATTGAATACCCACCCCCTAAGTACCACCGGGGACCAATGCCTTCAAAACAAACAAATGTTTCTAAACAGATTTTGCGGGCTTCTTCACTTTGGTATTCAAAAGAGCTATGTCCAGCACATCCATAACGGTATTTACGAAATGAAATTGGAGTCCTTTAATATACTCCTCTTTAATCTCTTCCAGGTTCTTTTGGTTCTCAGCAGAAAGAATGATTTCAGTAATGCCGGCGCGCTTGGCTGCCAGTATCTTTTCTTTAATTCCACCTACCGGAAGCACTTTCCCGCGGAGTGTGATTTCCCCGGTCATGGCAAGATTCTTTTTCACTTTACGATGGGTAAAAGCCGAAGCAATGGAGGTAACCATAGTAACACCCGCCGATGGGCCGTCTTTGGGAATAGCTCCCTCAGGTACGTGTACATGGACATTCCAGTCGGCAAAAACCTCAGGGGCCAGATCCAGTTGTTCGGCGTGTGATTTCAGGTATTCATGAGCCAGCATAGCCGATTCCTTCATTACATCGCCAAGGTTACCTGTTAAAGTGAGAGCTCCCTTTCCTTTACTCAAACTGGTTTCCACAAACAAAATTTCACCGCCTACTGCCGTCCAGGCCAAGCCGGTAACAACCCCTGCAAACTCATTCCCCTGATATTTCTCCTTTGTGTATTCAACTACACCAAGATATTCGCGTATATCCTCTTTTGTTAGTTTTTTATTGTAAGTTTCCTCAAAAGCTATTTTTTTGGCTACCCTGCGGATAACTTTGGCAATTTTTTTATCCAGCTCTCTTACACCCGACTCGCGGGTATAACCATCAATAATTATTTCAATAATTCTTTTCGGGAACACAACGTCTCCTGTATTCAACCCATGGTTTTTCAATTGTTTTGGAACAAGGTGACGTTTGGCAATTTCTATTTTTTCCTCTACCAGGTAGCCACTCACTTCAATCAGCTCAAGACGATCGCGCAGAGGCGGTGCAATGGTATTAAGGGTGTTGGCAGTGGCAATGAACATTACCTTGGAAAGATCGTAGTCCACCTCCACGTAATTATCGTGAAATTCGGCATTTTGTTCGGGGTCGAGCACTTCAAGCAATGCAGAAGCCGGATCGCCATGAAAATGTTTGGATACTTTATCGATTTCATCAAGAATAAAAACCGGGTTGGATGTTTTAACCTTTTTAATGTTTTGTATAATGCGACCGGGCATGGCGCCAATATAGGTTTTTCGATGCCCCCGAATTTCTGACTCATCGTGCAGGCCTCCAAGGCTCATACGTGCGTACTTCCTGCCAAGGGCACGGGCAACTGATTTCCCTAATGATGTTTTACCAACCCCCGGAGGGCCGTAAAGGCAAAGGATGGGCGATTTCATATCCTTTTTCAGTTTAAGTACGGCAAGGTGCTCCAGTATGCGTTCCTTCACCTTTTCCAGCCCGTAATGATCTTTATCAAGCACTTTCCGGGCATTTCTCAGGTCAAAATTATCGGTGGTAAACTCATTCCAGGGCAATTCAGCCAATGTCTGGCAAAATGTAAACTGCACAGAATATTCACCTGCAGCCGGATTCAGTCGGTGTAGTTTTTCAACTTCCTTATCGAAAAAACGGGCTATCTCTTTATCCCATTTTTTGTCTTTCACCTTTTCTTTAAGCTCATTGATCTCCTGCTCTACCGGATTTCCGCCCAGCTCATCCTGGATGGTTTTCATTTGCTGGTTAAGCATAAATTCACGCTGCTGGCGATCCATATCGGTTTTCACCTTCTTTTGGATATCCTGTTTTAATTCCAGCATCTGCACCTCCTTCACGAGGTAGCTGATTGCCTGAATTCCACGTTCCTTCAGGCTTTCAATTTCCAGCAGGTTTTGTTTGTCATCTACTTCAATATCAGTATTGGAACAGATAAAGTTGATGAGAAACGTAGAATTCTCAATATTCTTTACGGCAAAAGTTGCCTCAGGGGGAACATTAGCAGAAAACTGGGCAATCTTAATAGAAAGGTCTTTCAACGATCCCACAATGGCGTTAAACTCCGAATCATTTTGAGACAGAATATCGTTTAAGGGCTCGACAGAAGCCTTGTAATAAGGATCTTCCGAAACAAACTCACGAATAGAATATCGCCTTTTCCCCTGAATTATAACCGAAGTTGAACCGTCAGGCATTTCAAGAATTTTCAGTATTTCAGCAACAGTACCCACTGAAAAAAGGTCTTCGATGGAAGGATCGTCAATAGTATAATCTTTTTGGGCCACCGTACCAAGCAAACGGCTCCCACGATAAACATCCTGAACAAGTTTCAATGATTTTTTACGACCCACATTAATTGGCAAAACCACCCCCGGAAAGAGGACTGTATTCCGTAACGGCAGAATAGGCAACACGTCAGGCACCTCCGTATTTTTCAAGTCTGCATCATCGCCATCAGCAATAATCGGGATAAAGTCTGAATCGTCCTGCATCATTCCGCTTAAAAATATATTCTCGAATCCTGAATTTTTAATTTTCCCCATGTTTCTTTTTTATATGTGACATTCTGTCGGAACCTGTCGTTTTTAATTTCAACGTGGGCTATTGGCAATAGTCGTGCCACTCCCCACAAACGATTGGATACCGTAGGATGTTCACCAAACATACCTTTTGAACCCGACAAAATTGCATGGCAGGGCAAAAAAAAGGCTCCGATTTACGGAGCCTTTTAACCTTTCGGTTACATATTTTACTTTTTCCTCTGTTCCATATGTTTTCCGTAGCGGCTCATAAACTTGTCCACACGACCTGCGGTATCAACCAATTTCACCTTACCGGTGTAAAATGGGTGTGAAGTATTGGAAATTTCAAGTTTGTACAACGGGTATTCCACGCCGTCGACCTCTTCTGTTTCCTTGGTTTCTACTGTGGATCTGGTAATAAAAATATGTCCGTTAGACATGTCTTTAAATGCCACTAACCTGTACTCTTCCGGATGTATTCCCTTTTTCATTTTTTATTATTTTTCTGAATGGTTGCATTTAAAACTACAATCCATTCAACATTCATTTTTAATTTTTTAAAGGCCTGCAAAGATAAATATTGTTTTTAAGAATGCAAAAACGAAATTTAATTTTCCTGTTCGGTTTTTGATTTTTCTTTTCCTTGATCTGCAGAAATAATGGGAGCCCTTGTAAATGGCTTATTTCGGTCAAAAAGATAGCGCATAGTGTAATGTGTTTTGGCACGTTTACCTCCCACCGATTCATAAAGTGCCACAATTTTAGGATTAAAATCACCTGCCCAGGAAAGTTCCATTTCACGATACCATCTTTTTTTATACATCACCGGACGAAGATTCCAGAAAATAGCAGCTTCAATCCCGGATCGCTGAAATTTAGGAACTATACCGATTATCAGGGCGCGTGTACGGGTCATTGTTTTACGCGATTTTAGCCACAATACCTTCGGCAGGTTCCAGATGGTAATCCGGCCTTTCAGTTTGGCCAGTATCTGGTTTAGATCAGGCACCATTACAAACAGTGCGATGGGCTCGCCTTCGTGATAGGCAAACCAAATAAACTCCTCTTCAATCAACGATTTGGCACTTTGTATAAAATCTTCCAAATCGTCTTTGTCTATCGGCTTAAAATGTTCGTGGAAACGCCAGGCATTATCATACACACGGGCAAAATCATCGATAAACCTCTCCTTTTCTTTCCATGAAAAATGTTTAAAACTGAAATGCGGCTTTTTGGCCACCCATTCAGCCACTTTCCAAAACCGCTCGGGCAATTCGGGCAACGTGGTATCTAAGTGATAGCTAAACTGCCTGAAATATATTTTGAAACCGTAATTTTCAAACAAATCCAGATAGTAAGGTGGATTGTAAGGCATTCCAAACCCCTGTGGCATGAACCCTTCGGCCAGCAAGCCCCAATTCATATAATTTTCTCCAAAATTGACTGGGCCATCCATGGCTTCCATCCCTTTGGATTTGAGCCAGTCACGGGCAGTATCAAACAACCGATTGGCAGCCTGCTGATTATTGACACACTCAAAAAAGCCGCAACCGCCGGTTGGCTGTTCAAAGGTTTTGGCCTTATCCAGGTTATAAAACGCAGCAATCCGGCCAATGGGATTGTTTTTTTCATCAAACAGAACCCAGCGAATGGCTTCCCCGTTTTTAAACGAAGGATTCCTTTGCGGATCAAACACATTCTCCACCATCCCTTCCAACGGACAAGCCCAGTTGGGATCGCCTTTATAAATCGGATGAGGGACCTGGTGAAAAAGTTTTCGCGATTTCTTATCTGTTACTTCAATCAGTTGCATCTTATATTTATTAAGCCGGGTTAGTAATTCGTACAAAAATACGCCATAGTCAGCTAATTATTGCTGCCCGTTTGAATTCTTTTTTAGGGTCAAACAGGTAACGCATGGTCAGATGAGTAAGAGTTTGGGTTGCTCCAAACGATTTAAAAAGCGCATTCATTTTCGGATTAAAATCACCTACCCAACTCATCTCCATATCATTATACCATGGTTTGCGAAGCATCACCTGTTTAAGCTGGTAAAAAATTCCTGATTCGATACCCAAACGCTGAAATTGCGGAATAACTCCAAGAACAATTACCCGGCAACGCGAAATAACCTTTTTTCTTTTATAATATATTAAGCGGGCAATATTCAGCCAATTCATTTTGCCTGATTTTAGCTTCCTCATAATCTGATTAACATCGGGAATCATCATAAAAAAAGCAATGGGATTTTCTTTGTGGTAAACAAACCAGATAAACTCCTCCTCCAAAATAAATTTTGCCTGATCTATCATTTCTTTGAGCTCATCAAAGTCAGCCGGTTTGTAGTTACTGTGATCGGCCCAGGCCTGCCGGTGAATTTCAAGAAAATCATTTATGTATTTCTCCTGCTCTTCGAAGGTAAAATGCCGGTAACTGTATTCCGGCTTTTTGGCAACCCAGGCTGCAATTTTCCAGAACCGGTCGGGAAGGTCGGGATTGGTCACATCCAGGGAATAACTATATTGCTCATAAAAAATTTGAAAACCGTAGTTTTCGAACAACTTCCGGTAGTAAGGAGGATGGTACTGCATCCCGAAGGTCTGGGGTTGAAAACCATCAGCAAGCAAGCCCCAGTAAAAAAAGTTTTCGCCAAAGTTCACGGGTCCGTCCATGGCTTCCATACCATTTTCTTCAAGCCACTTTCTGGCCGTGCCAAAAAGCAAGTCAGCTACTTCCTGGTCATCTATACATTCAAAAAAACCAAAACAACCGGTTGGCTGGTCGTAACCGGAAGAATAACTGTTATCGAAAAATGCAGCTATTCTCCCCACACATTCTCCTTCCTTTTTCACAATCCAGCGGCGGGCATCTCCCTCCTTAAATTTGGCATTTTTCTGTGGATGAAACGTATTCTCAATCATTGGGCGCAATAAGGGTGTGTAATTCGGATCATTCCTGTAAATTCCTTCCGGCATTTTATAAAATTCATTTCTGGTCTTTTTACCGGACACCTCAATTACTTCCATACACCAATAAAATTTAAAAGTTCCTGCCGAAAATAAGTTTTTACGATGAAACAGGAAAAAGAATACCGCCCGAACTGGTAATACGACTGGAAATATTAGCCTGAAGTTATAAAAACAAAAAATCCGAACTAAAAACAGATTTATTTCAGACCGAATATTGATATTAACATATTAATATCTTAATATTGCAAAATTATTAACCTTTAAAAGGAAATTATGAACAAAAGTTTTTTACTTATTCTGGTAGCCGTATTTTGTGCCTTCTCTTCCGAAGCTCAAAATACCACCTTCAACGAAGGAGACAAAGTACTGAATCTGGGTTTAGGATTTGGAAGCACCCTTTATTCCGGGAGCTATTATAAGAGCAAAATTCCTCCTGTATCTGCATCATTTGAGGTGGGTGTAAAAGACGAATTGTTTGACGAAAACAGTTCGCTTGGCGTGGGAGGCTACTTTGGCTACACCGGCGCCAAATGGGAATACTCGGGATATGGCTGGGATTACTCCAGTGTTATCATTGGAGCAAGAGGAGCGTTACATTATCAGTTTATAGAAAAACTGGACACTTACACAGGCCTGATGCTGGGATACAATATAGTAAGCTCAAAATCCCACGGTACGGTAGGAACTATTACCAATTCTGTGGGCAGTGGCCTGACGTATTCATGGATTTTAGGAGGACGGTATTATTTTAATGAAAGCATTGCCGGATTACTGGAACTGGGGT
The DNA here is from genome assembly GCF_003573545.1 of Mariniphaga sediminis. Taxonomy (GTDB): domain Bacteria; phylum Bacteroidota; class Bacteroidia; order Bacteroidales; family Prolixibacteraceae; genus Mariniphaga; species Mariniphaga sediminis. Next base: position 421,792 of record NZ_QWET01000002.1, read on the forward strand.
ATGGAGTTTCATACTTAAACATTGGTGTTGCCCTTAAGTTTTAAACCCTGCAAATTCAATTCGCCTTTCCTGATTATCCTGATTTATGGGTAATTTATATATTAAAACGGGCTGGTCGCTGACCAGCCCGTTTTAATTATACTATAAGAACTTTATCCTCTTGCGTTTTATTTTATTTCTTTCCCCGGACAGTCCTTCGGGCTGCCATTACCGTTTCCATTACCGGTAACCTCCCAGGTATTTCCTGAACTTAAAAGTTCATCCACACTGGTTATTTTACGTGACTTTTGCACCTGTTCAATTTGGTTCTCCATTTCAATATCGTAAACCGGTGCCTGGACACTTCTGATAACTCCGAAAGCCACCGGAAATTCGGGAAGCGACATATTAATAAGAGCCATATGTAATGTAGGATCTGGTTCATGTGCATCGTGTACCAGCACATCGTCTTCCGTAATTCCATTCTCCCCGATCCAGGCTACTTTCAACCTGCCTTTTTCCATAATGATACCTTTTTCATTTTCGGCGCCAAAAAGCATTGGTTTTCCATGTTCCAAAATCAGTTGACGGTCGGCACGATGCTCCGGGCTGGTAATTTCATTATGAACGCCGTTATTATAAATAACGCAATTCTGCAAAACTTCCACCACCGAAGTTCCTTTATGTTCTGCCGCAGCCTGAAAGATGGATTCACTCAGTTTCAAATTAGTGTCAATACCCCTTGCATAGAAAGTTCCGCGCGATCCAATAACCAACTGTCCGGGAACAAATGGATCCTCAATGGTTCCGTAAGGTGATGTTTTACTCTTGAAACCACGATCGGAAGTAGGCGAATATTGCCCTTTGGTAAGACCGTAAATACGGTTATTAAAAAGAATGACATTCAAGTCGATATTTCGGCGAATGGTGTGAATAAAATGGTTTCCACCAATAGCCATTGCATCGCCGTCGCCGGTAATAACCCAAACACTCAGGGAGGGATTGGCAAGTTTTACACCTGACGCCACCGCTGCAGCCCTTCCGTGAATGGTATGAAAACCGAAGGTATTCATATAATAAGGAAACCGGGAGGAGCAGCCAATACCGGAAATAACGGCAAACTTTTCTTTGGGGAGCCCCATTCCTGCCATAGTACGCTGAACGGCATTCATAATAGCATAGTCACCGCACCCCGGACACCAGCGCACTTCATTTTCGCTTTTAAAATCTTTTATGGTATAATTGAAATCCGTCATTTTTATTCCTCCAGTAATTTATAAATCCCTTCCTTTAATTCATTCACAGTAAAAGGCAACCCTTTCACTTTATTGATCTGATGGTATTCAAATCCAGGCATTTTATCGCGCAGGTAACTTGCAAATTGTCCCAGATTCAATTCACAAACAATTATTTTTTTGAATTTTCGGAATACCTCTTCAGTATTTTTGGGAAGGGGCTTAATATAATTAAAATGAGCAAGGCTTACATTTTTACCTTCTTTTCTAAGCTCCCTAACTGTGCTTATAAGGTGACCGTAAGTTCCACCCCAGCCTACCACCAGCACGTCACCATCATCGTCTCCACAAACTTCCAGGTCGGGCACTAAATCCACAACTTTCTGAACCTTATCTTCCCGAATCTGGCAATTCATCTGATGGTTTTCAGGATCGTGACTCACGGTTCCTGCTATATTTTTCTCGAGACCACCAATGCGGTGCTCAAATCCGGCCATTCCCGGGAAAGCCCAGTCACGGGCCAGTAAGTTTTCATCTCGTTTATAAGCTTTAAATGCATCTGCATCTTTGGCAATACGCGGCGTAATTGGCGGTAATTCTTCCATTTTCGGAATTTTCCACGGCTCACTGCCATTACCCAGGAAACCATCGGTAAGCAGAATAACCGGCACCATTCGTTCGAGTGCAATTTTGGCCGCCTTAAAAGCGTAAAAGAAGCAGTCGGATGGAGAGCTGGCCGCCAGAATAACCACCGGACTTTCGCCGTTTCGCCCGTACAGCGCCTGCATCAAATCAGATTGTTCCGTTTTGGTAGGCAACCCTGTTGAGGGGCCACCACGCTGAACATTTACAATTACAATCGGAAGTTCCGCCATTACTGCGAGGCCAATCGCTTCAGATTTCAGCGCCAGCCCTGGTCCCGAGGTAGTTGTAATAGCCAGGTCGCCGGCAAAGGCAGCGCCAATGGCAGAAGTAATCCCGGCAATCTCATCTTCAGCCTGAAAAGTTTTTACCCCCAGATCTTTCCGCTCAGAAAGTGCTGAAAGAATATCAGTAGCCGGAGTAATAGGATACGACCCAAGAAAAAGTTCCAATCCGGCTTTTTCTGCTGCTGCAATAAATCCCCAGGCAGTGGCATAGTTCCCGTTTACATTTCGGTAAGTGCCTTGTTCAATTTCTGCAGGATGTACCATGTAGGTCGGGGTCATATGCTGCATATTCATCCCGTAGTTATATCCGGCATGCAGCACTTTTATATTCGAATCAACAACTACCGGCTTTTTCGCAAACTTATTCCGAATAAATTCCTCGATATATTCCAACGGCCTGTTAAACATCCAGCACACCAGGCCAAGAGCAAACATATTTTTGCTTCGCAAAATACTTTTATTATCGAGACCAAAATCTTTCAGGCTTTCACGTGTCATACTGGTAACCGGAACAGCAATTTTCCGGTAGTCATCCAAATTACATTCCGAAAAAGGATCATCTGTTTTGAAGCCTGCCTTATTCAGGTTCTTTTCGGTAAACGAATCCGAATCGTAAATAATGGTCCCTCCCGCATTCATAAACCTTGCATTGGCTTTTACGGCAGCAGGGTTCATGGCAACCAGCACATGCGCATAGTCGCCCGGAGTGGTTACCTGTTTTTGCCCAAATTGCACCTGAAACCCGGAAACTCCCCCGACAGTTCCTTGTGGGGCCCTGATCTCAGACGGGTAATCAGGGAACGTTGAAATATCGTTTCCAATTAATGCAGTAGCATCCGAAAACAGGGTTCCGGTTAATTGCATCCCATCACCAGAATCACCGGAAAACCGAATGGCCACTTCCTCCAACTCAATTACTTTTGCATCCTTCATTTAAATATGGTTTTTGGTTACCTCTTTTTTAGTTCAAAAGAAAAACGACCCTAAAATTAATGAACTATAATTTTAGAATCGACTACCCCTTTTAACTTGTAATTCTTAGATAGCAAAAATAACCATTATTTAACAAGTTACTAATGACATATACAAATATTTACAGGTTTTGATATATTTGGAATGAATTTAAATATTAACACAAAAATGGCACTTATTAAATCACTCAACGGGAAAACGCCTATCACTGGCAAAAACTGTTTTTTGGCAGAAACTGCTACCCTCATTGGCGATGTAGAAATGGGCGATAACTGTAGTGTTTGGTTTAATGCTGTATTGCGAGGGGACGTGCATTTTATTAAAATTGGCAACAACACAAACATCCAGGACAACGCCGTGATACATGCCACGTATCAAAAATCACCTACCCAAATTGGCAACAATGTCACTATTGCGCACGGCGCCATTGTTCATGGCTGTACTCTTCACGATAATGTGATGATTGGGATGAATGCAGTGGTTTTGGATGATGCTGTTGTAGAAAGCAATTCGATTATTGCTGCCGGATCGGTGGTTACCAAGGGTACGGTAGTCGAAAGCGGAAGTGTGTATGCAGGCATTCCGGCAAAAAAAATGAAGGCAATAAGCCCCGATTTGCTGGAGGGCGAAATTAAGCGGATCGCCGGTGCCTACAGTATGTATGCTGGTTGGTATCAATAGCCTGAAATCGCCTAAACCTCTCTTTTGAAATTATCACAAAAAAATAATTCTCCTTTTTAAAAAAATTAGGAACTTTTTTGTGCAACATTTTCTATTATCAAAAAGATTTCCTTCTTTCGTAATCGAAAATTGCGTTCGGTTATTAATCTGTTAAAATCAAAAATTATGAGTACCAAAGCTACAGCCGCTGCCGTAAATAAGCAGTCGTACACTTTCCCCCTGATCATCGTAGGAATTATGTTTTTTGCCATTGGGTTTGCCCTGGGCATTAACAGTTATCTGGTACCTTTACTAAACAAAGCCCTTCAAATTTCATCGGGGCAATCCTACCTGGTTATTGCGGCTACCTTCTCCGCATTTCTTATTTTCAGCTACCCGGCTTCAATGGTTATTAAGCGGATTGGTTACAAAAATACTATGGCGCTTTCATTCCTGATGTTTGCGCTGGGTTTTTACCTCTTTATTCCATCTGCAGAATTGGAGAGTTTACCATTGTTCCTTTTGGCCTCTTTTATCAGCGGAATGGGGAATGCTTTCTTACAGGCATCCGTAAATCCTTACATAACCATTTTGGGTCCCATGGAAAGTGCGGCCAAGCGAATGAGTATCATGGGAATAGCCAACAAACTGGCATGGCCTATCTCACCTGTATTTCTGGCTTTGGTAATCAATAAGAGTGTTGACGACGTTAGACTTACCGACATCAACCTTCCTTTTTATATTATTATCGGGATATTTATTTTACTTGGAGTGCTTGCCTACTTCTCAGGTCTGCCAGAAGTAAAAGCTGCTGGCGAAGACTCTGACAATGTGGAAGATGCTCCTTATGCAGCCAATAAAACATCTATTTTCCAATTTCCACACCTCATTTTGGGTAGTATTACCCTTTTCCTATACGTAGGTGCTGAGACTATTTCGCTTGGAACTCTCGTAGATTATGCAGTAAGCCTCAATCTTCCCAATGCAGACCTTTACGCCTGGATTGCGCCGATTGGGATGACCTTAGGATATATTTGCGGCGTTATCTTAATTCCCAAATACTTAAGCCAGTCAAAAGCATTACTCATTAGTGCCCTTGTAGCCCTGGCGGGTTCATTGCTGGTGGTATTCACTCCGGCAGTAATCTCTATTTGGTTTGTTTTCCTTATGGCACTGGGTTGTTCATTAATGTGGCCGGCTCTGTGGCCTCTCGCCATGGCCGACTTAGGTAAATTTACCAAAGCAGGTTCTTCGCTGCTTGTTACAGCAATTGTTGGTGGTGCCGTAATCCCCACGATTTATGGCTTTCTTAAAGATGCTATTGGGGCGCAAAATGCTTACTGGGTTGCTGTTCCCTGCTTCCTGTTTATTCTTTACTATGCACTAAGCGGACACAAAATCAGAACATCAAAAGTATAATTATAAAATATTTTATGAAACCAACATTACTCATACTTGCAGCAGGAATGGGCAGCCGTTACGGAGGCCTCAAACAAGTGGAACCGGTAGGCCCTAACGGAGAAGCAATTATCGATTATTCCATCTACGATGCCATCAGGGCCGGATTTGGGAAGGTCGTTTTTGTTATTCGTGAAAGTTTTGCAGATGCTTTCCGGGAAAAATTTGGTCCGAAGCTGGAAGGGAAAATTGAGGTAGACTATGTGTATCAGGAACTGGATAACCTCCCGAAAGAGTTCAGCCTTCCGGAAGGACGCGAAAAACCGTGGGGAACCGCCCACGCAATTCTTGTAACGAAAGATTTAATAAATGAACCTTTTTGTGCATTAAATGCGGACGACTTTTACGGGTTTAATGCTTACAAAGTAATGGCAGAATATCTAAGTCAGTCTTCTGATGCGACTGAATACTCCATGGTTGGGTATAAACTTCACAACACCTTATCTGACTATGGTTCAGTGTCCCGCGGTGTTTGTGATGTTGACGAAAACAACCTGCTGCAGAAAATAGTGGAAACCACAAAAATCCTGAAAAGGGAAGACAAAATTATTTCTGTTGAGCCCGACGGCACAGAAAAACAACTGACAGGAAACGAAAGTGTATCGATGAATATTTGGGGATTCAAACCTTCAATATTCAACTCTTTGGAAGAAAAGTTTTCGGCCTTTCTGAAGAATCATATCAATGAACCCAAATCGGAAATATTCATTCCATCGGTCGTTTTCGATATGATACAGGAGGAGAAAGCCTCTGTGAAGGTATTAGAGGCTGATTCTCCGTGGTTTGGCGTCACTTACAAAGAAGACAAGCCGCGAGTGGTTGCCAAAATAAATCAACTGATTGATGCGGGAGAATATCCTGAAAAACTATTTTAAAAACTTGTTATTATGCATTTCGACTTGCTAAAAATAGCCGATCAATTTCAACTGGAAGGAACAGTAAAGGAAGTAGTTCCCCTTGGCGAAGGATTTATTAATGACACATTCGTTATAAAAACAGAAGAGGGTTCGCCTCAATATATCCTTCAGCGAAAAAACAAAAGGGTCTTTTCTCCTATTCCGGCCATGATGGAGAATATTCAAAAGGTATGTGATCACATCAAGGCAAAAGTGGAAAAAGCAGGCGGTGATCCCATGCGGGAAGCAATGACTGTTATCCCTGCCAACGACGGGAAACTATATTTCCTTGATGAGCAGGACGAGTACTGGGCTGTGTGCCTTTTCATCGAAGATACCATTGCCTATGAAGCCGCCGAAACACCGGAGTTGGCTTACTCAGGTGGTAAGGGAGTCGGAAAATTTCAGTCGCTTGTATCCGACTTAAAAGAACCGCTGACCGATATCCTGCCCGGATTCCACAATATTCGTATCCGCTACGAACAATGGGACAAGGTGTTGAGCGAAGATCCCAAAGGAAGGAAAGCCCAGGTGGCTGAAGAAATTGGGTGGATTGAAAGTCGCCGCGAAGAAATGATGAACTTTTGGAAACTGGTGGAAAACGGAACAATCCCTACGCGCGTAAGCCACAACGATACAAAAATCAACAACATCCTGTTCGATAAAAACGGGGAAGTGCTTTGTGCTATCGATTTGGACACCGTGCTGAACAGTACCGTACTAAACGATTTTGGAGATGCCATCCGTTACTATACCAATACCGGAAAAGAAGATGATACCAACCTCGATAATGTATCGATGAACATGGAAATCTTCGAAGCCTTTGCCAAAGGGTACCTGGAAGGGGCTGGTTCGTTCCTGACGGAAAAGGAAATTGAATACCTTCCTTTTTCTGCAAAATACATTACGTACGAGCAGGTACTCCGGTTTTTGATGGATTACATTGACGGTGACAACTATTACAAAACCAAATCGGAAGATCACAACCTGGTACGCACCAGGGCGCAGTATAAACTACTGACCAGTATTGAAGAACAATACGACGCCATGAAAGAGGTGATAAAAAAACTGGTCTCCTGATTTTTTATCAAAACAAATCCTATCGAAGGGAGGAAATTAAAGATGGACTGTTTTGGCATCCACGTTTTGGTTTAAAAACAAAGCAGCCATTTCATTGAAGGTCTCTGATGATTCCGTTGTCTGGAAATCAACATTTCCTCCTTTCGATAATTTTTTTTCCATTTCGGGATGCCGGTTAAGGTAATCACCCAGCTTTTCAGCTATTATCCCACCCTGCTCGAGTATTTGCACATCTGGAGGAACAAACTTCCTTATTTGACTAAGCAGTAACGGATAATGAGTACATCCTAAAATCAAAGTGTCCAAATCTTTGTCTTTTTGAAAAATATTCCGGATGTTTTTCTCAACAAAATAGGCAGCTCCCTCTGAGTCTATTTCATTGTTTTCAACCAGAGGCACCCAAAGCGGACAGGCCTCCTGAACTGTTGATTTGACCTTCCCTCCAGACCACTTTGCCAGTTCTATGGGATACGATTCTGAAATAACGGTACCCGTTGTACCCAGTACACCAACATGCCCGTTTCGCGTAATTTCTGACACCTTCTCTACACTGGGGCGAATCACACCCAATACACGCCGGTCGGGAGCCAACCCCGGCAAATCGAGTTGCTGAATATTCCGCAAAGCTTTTGCGGATGCTGTATTACAGGCAATAATTACAAGCGGACAGTTTTGCCTAAAAAGATATTGGACAGCCTGAAGGGTATATTCATACACCACCCTGAATGACCTTGACCCATAGGGAGTCCGGGCATTATCACCCAAATACAAAAAATCGTACTGAGGAAGTTTTTTTTTCAATTGTTTTAAAACGGTCAGTCCACCGTAACCCGAATCGAAAACGCCAATTGGGAAGTACTGCATAAAATCAAATTTGAGAATTATCTTTTAAGGACCAGTTCGTAAGCGTCATCATAGAATCTTCCCAGGTTCGACCAATCGAAATGAAGTGAAGCCTCTTCACTACGATACCTGAGGGCAATTCTCTCCCGGCGCGTCATTTGTACAAATTGCATCATAATATCAGCCAATTCATCCGCGGTCAGATTAAAATCTCTGCTCTTACGATCAAGGATGTACATCCCCAGCTTTTCGCCGTCCAGAATATTTCGTGATACATAATCGCCAAATCCCGCCAGATTACTGGTTATGGAAGGTAACCCACTTGCAAGACACTCCAGCGGAGTGTAACCCCAGGGCTCGTACATACTGGGAAAAATACCGAGATGGCATCCCCGCACAAACTGGTTATAATCCATTTTGAACAAAGGATTGGAGGTAGAAATAAAATCAGGATGATACACCACCTTTACCCTGTCGTGTCTGTTGTTTACCAGGTTGGCAGTGCGGAGAAAATTCAGTACTTCATCCTTGGTATCATCAACTATCGTGTGGGTAACAATCTTTGGCAACTGGTTTGTTCTCCAGCTTTGTACATTTCTCCGGAGTTTCAATCGCAGATAGTCGTCTACCATTTCAGACAGGTCCGGAAACTCATATTGCCCGTTCTGCGAAGTAATTTTTGTGTATAACCTGCGACCTACCTGCTCTTTAATCTCTTCACAAACACGACTGATATCTTCAATCAGCGCCTTGGAATGCAATACATCGGGGTTGAATGTATAAAAAGGCCGGCGCGTAATAAAAAACGCTACCACCGTCATTTTAGAGTTCGATTGCTGCATTCTCCAGTTAAGACGGGCCAGCGCCTCCAGGGTTAAATCGTACCCTTTATTATGGTATTCGTAGCGACCAGAAGTAAAAAAATACAAGGTATTATCCAAATCGAAAGAATAGCTTTGAAAGAAATGGCCCCGCACAAAATCGTGTATTTTTTCCTTGAACTGAAGGTGCTGATTCTGGACATAATGAAGCGCTTCAAATCGCTGGATATTAAGCCCGTTTGGCAATATCAAATCAGGGGTTCGCCCCAGCAGGTGGGTACATTCCCTTCCAGTGAGTTCGCTCACTGTAGTAAAAACATGGGCACCGTGTGCCGAAGCACGTTCAATCTCTACAATGGGACGTACGTTAAAATTATTGGCTTCGGTTTCCCAGTTATAAAATGGCAGATGGTCGTAAAACCGGTTGTCATTCATGGCAAGGTAACGTCCTAAAAGAGTGGCATGGGTGGTAAAAACAATCTTTATATCAAGGTTTTCCTTCCTCAATCCAGGAATAGGTAGTCCGGCCATCCATTCATGAAAATGGGCAACTACGCGGCTGCTACAAAATCCGGAAGAACACAGGTAACGCAAAAATTCTTTCACCTGAAACCCGAATGCTGCCACTTTATCCATCAATTCATCCTGCCCGGGAAGCGAAATGTGGTAATCCTGCCAAACAAAATGTTTTATTTCGTCCAGTTTGTCAAACACAGAATATGGATTAAACAGGACAACATGAGGTCGCCCCGAAACAATCCACTGCCCGTAATGCACATCGAAACCCCGCTCCTGCATCTTCAAAACTGCTTTTCCAACAGGTGTAGAATAGTCTGTGGCAGGATCGAAGTGCGCCGAAGCCTGATCTTCAAAATAGGGACCAATGAGAAAATAATTTTCATCACCCCATTTTTCGATAACCGACGGCACTTTGGAACGGATCACCGTATAAATACCTCCTACCTGGTTACACACTTCCCATGCAATTTCAAACAAAATGGTATTGGATGGAATTTCTATTTTGCCTGCTTTTTCTCTTTCTACTGGTGAATTCATAAACTTCTGTATGTATAAAAATCACATCTTTAAATATAAACCGAATTCCACTTCTATCCAATAAAAATGGTTTTAAAGCATAAAAAAAGCCATCTGCCTGGTGACAGATGGCCAATATATAGATACAATTCTTTCCTTATTGAATACCCAATTTCTGCTTTACCAACGGAAGAAGGTCGACACTTTGATTCGATTTGTATAAAACAACTCTTGACCCTACGTCGAATACATAAAGTAATCCCTGTTCCTGGGCCACTTCTTCAATAGCTTTTTCAGCCTTATCAAAAACAGGCTGCAGCAATTCGGCTTGTTTTTGTTGAAGTTGTTGGTTAGCGGTTACCTGGTAGTTTTGAACACGCTGCTGAATTTCCTGAAGTTCCGTAATTTTGGCATTCCTTCTTACCTCAGAGGCATCTTCACCTAATTGTTCCAGTTCAGCGAGTTTTTGCTGATAATTCTGTTGCATTTCTCCAAGCACATCCTCCAGTTCTGTCTGAAAATTATTGAAGTCAGTTTCGGCAGTGGCTCTTTCCGGCATAAGCTGTACTAACGCCTGTAAATCTATATGCCCAAACTTCAGGTTTTGCGCAGTGGCCGAAATGGTAGCGGTTGCAAAAATAAGCAACACAAACAATTTCATTAAATTTCTCATAATCAACGTAGTATTAAATTTTTGGTCACAAAGATAATTATTAATTATTTATATCCGAGTTTTTGAAGTACCTGATCACTCAAATCATACCGTGGATTGGTATAAAACAAGGTTGTATTGCCCGATTTGTCAAAAATAACGGCATAACTTCCTTCATTGGCAATCTCCTGAACCGCACCGAAAATATCATCCTGGATGGGTTTAACCAATCCCTGGCGTTTTTGAAACAAATCGCCTTCAGGCCCAAAATATTTACGTTGCAACTGTTTGTAGTCCTTTTCTTTCGAGATAATTACATCTTCACGTTTGCGCTTCATATCTTCAGACAAAAGCACACTTTCAGCCTGAAAATCCTGGTACATTTGTTCAATCTCAGCGTGCATCGTCTCCAGTTCTTTCTGGTACTGTGCCGAAAGCTGATTCAACTGCTCCTGTGCTGCCCTGAAAGCAGGAATATTTTCCAAAATATAACCGGAGTCGACAAAGCCATATTTCTGGGCAAAAGTAATCCCGCTAACGGCAATTACTGCTACAATAGTCAATATTAATTTCTTCATGGCTAACTAATTTTTCGTTATAACTAAGATGCACAATATCATATTTTATGCCAAATATGTAACTATCAGAACTGTTGCCCGATAACAAAGTGGAATTGGCTTCCGCTTGCATCAGGAGCTCCGGGAACCTGATCGAAACCATACCCCCAGTCGATACCCATTAACCCAAACATGGGAAGGAAAATACGTACGCCTACACCTGCAGAACGATGAAGTTTGAAAGGATTGTAATTCTGGAAACTCATGTTGGCATTCCCCCCTTCCAAAAAAGCCAGGGCATAAATGGTAGCGCTGGGCTTCAATGTGACCGGATAGCGCATTTCCATCGTAAACTTAGAATACATTTTCGAACCGCTCTGAGGACTCAGGCTAAAATCTTTGTATCCGCGCAAAGCCACATAGTCGGTACCATATATGTTGTAACCAGACATTCCCGAACCACCAACAATAAACCCTTCGAAAGGCGAAGGCCGGTAGGGATCATAATATCCCAAAAAACCCATCTCAACTGCCGTACGCAGCACCAAATTTTCATTTCGTGACAACGGATTGTAAACCTGTCCTTTAAACAACCATTTGTGGTATTCAATCCACTTATATTTCTCTTCGTTTGTGATATCCTCAGAACTATAATCTTTCCCGGAAAACAGAGAGAATGGCGGTGTTGCCTTCAATGTAAGTGAGAATTGTGAACCGCGCCTTGAATAAAGCGGATTATCTACTGAATTTCTTCCAAAAGTTGTTTTAATACTCACATTGTTAAATGTACCGTTCACTTTGCCGTTTTCATCGGCAAGGAAATAGAAGTAACTTCCCATATTCTGCAAGCGGTAGTGCTCGAAAGACATTTCGTGATAAACGGTAAAATAGTCGTCAGGAAACGAAAGCCGGTAACCGTATCCCATAGCCAATGCCGTTGTTTCCCAAATCTGATCATTCCCGCTGTCGTTATCTTCCGATCCGTAATTGTATTGATACTGTGGATAACCGCCGTAGCCACCATAGCTACCATAACCTCCGTAACCACCATAACCACCGTAGCTAGAGTACGGATAACCATAACCTCCACCATAACCGCCATAATACGGGTAGCCACCATAACCGCCACCGTAACCGCCATAATAGGGATTATAACTTTGATAATACTTATTGGCACTGTAATTTATCTTCGAATGAGACAATGAGACAGAAAAAGAATTAGGCTTTTTCCCGCCAAACCATGGCTCAATGAACGAAAGGCTTATTGTACGGTAATACTTGCCACTTAGTTGGTAACGCAGGCTAAGGGTTTGCCCATCACCTGTAGGAAGAGGTCGCCAGGCTTCTTTGTTCAAAATATTGCGCGCTGAAAAGTTGGCAAATTTCAATCCTACAGAACCAACAAACATACCGGCACCCCAACCTCCGGAAAGTTCAATCTGGTCGTTGGCCTTTTCCTGGAGCTGGTATTCGATATCCACTGTACCATCCTCGGGGTGTGGCCGGACATCGGGATTAATGGCCTCCGGGTCGAAATGCCCCAACTGCGACAATTCCCTTACCGACCGGATAATTTGCGATTTACTGAATAAATCTCCCGGATAGGTACGAATCTCTCGTCGGGCAACATGTTCGTGCGTTTTGGTATTTCCGGAAATAAGTACCTTATCAATTGTTGCCTGCTGCCCTTCACGGATACGCATTTCGTAATTAATGGTATCATTTTCAACATTCACTTCAATGGGCTGTAAATCAAAGAACAGATAGCCTTTGTCCAGATACAGATTATTGAGCCCTTCATCATTATCGAATAACCGTTTTTCAAGAATCGACTGATTGAAAACATCACCTCCTTCAATTCCGAGATAACTGCTCAAATATTCAGACGGATAAACGGTATTACCTACCCATTTTATATCTCCAAAGTAATATTTGTCGCCTTCATCAACCCAAAGTTCAACATTTACGCGGGGTTTATTCTTTTTACCCACTTCAACCTGGTATAAAGAATCTTTTACAATCATCGCATCCCGGTAACCCTTCTCATTGTATTTGTCAACAAGGTTTATCTTATCCTTTTGGTATTCTTCTTCAAGGAATTTTTTGGTGCGAAAAAAGTTCTTTAGTTCCCTGGCATTTGTTTTTTTCATCGAACGTTCAAGCACTTTATCCTTTATGGCTTCATTCCCATGTATAGTAACGTCATTGACTTTCACTTTTTCTTTTTTGTCTACTTGAATATCGAGTATTACACTGTTGTTTTGCGTGGTATCATCGCGCTGTACAATATTTACTTCGGTATTCAAAAAACCTTTAGCCAGAAAAATATTCTTTATCGTTCGTTCGGCATTATTTACCTGATTGTCTGTTATCTGACTACCCTTGAGCAGCAAAACCTTTTCGGTAATATCATCTTGTTCCGACTTACTAATTCCGTAAAAGTTTACGTCCGATAAACGGGGCCTTTCCTGCAAATAAATTTCCAGCCAGATATTATTTCCATCTACTTTACTGGCAGTTACTTTTACATCGGAAAAAAGGCCCTGTTCCCACAATTTTTTAATGGCGTTGGTAATGCCCTCTCCCGGTACTTCAATCACTTGCCCCACACTTAATCCCGACAATTGTACAAGTACGGTTTTATCGAGATAACGAATCCCTGTAACCTGAATATCGGCAATTGTATATTTACGCGGGCTGGAATAGTAAATTGAAAAATTGGTATCTTCGGTAATCTGACCAACCACAGCCGAGGAAAATACAATGGAAAAAAACAAGAGGGATATAAATAGCTTTCGCATTCTGATCATAAATAAATTAACTAAATAACTGTTCACTGATTTTACCAAATCTTCTTTCTCTTTTTTGAAAATCATAAACTGCTTCAAACAAATTCTCCTTTCTAAAATCGGGCCAAAGTATGTCGGTGAAGTACAATTCCGAATAGGCTATCTGCCAAAGTAAAAAGTTGCTTATCCTGAATTCTCCACTGGTCCGGATCAACAATTCCGGATCAGGGAAACGGGCAGTCGACAGGTAACTTTCGAACAGTTTATCATCAATTTCTTGCAGGGTAATTTTTTTGTCTTTCACATCGGATGCTATTTTTCTAACGGCCTGAGTAATTTCCCACTTCGAACTGTAGCTAAGTGCGAGAATCAGATTCAACCCGGTGTTGGACTCCAATAAACGGATACACTCATTCAATTTCCGGCTCACATCAGGAGGTAATTTTTCCAAATCACCAATGGCTTCCAACCTGACGTTTTTCTTCATCAACTCGTCGGTTTCACCTTCGATGGTTTGTACAAGCAGCCCCATTAATGCATCGACTTCATGTTTTGGCCGGTCCCAGTTTTCGGTTGAAAAAGCGTACAGGGTAAGGTATTCAATCCCGATTTCGCCGGCCCCTTCCACGGTAGAGCGAACAGCTTCGACGCCGTGTTCGTGCCCGAAAATCCGCTCGCTGCCTTGCTTGGCAGCCCAGCGCCCGTTCCCATCCATAATGATGGCAACATGCCGGGGGATTTTTTCGTTATTCAATTTTTTCTTAAACGATTTCATTACCAGTATTTCCTGTCGTAGGCCGGGCAGGCTTTCTTTTCCAAAAATATTTTGTACGTTAAATGAATCCCAACATACCCCGGCCAATCATTATTATGCAAAAAGTCAGTATACTTCACCGTCACGGGAACTCCGTCTGCATTATCCACTTCAAACGACAACGGATCATCTGCATTATCCAGTTTGTCGCTAAACAATTTTCTCATTTGACATTCAGCTCCAATACCGAACCTTTCTCCAATGGAAAACTTGATCCCAAATCCGAAAGGGACTGTCAGCCCGATAACCGACTCTTCCGCCGGATCAGGAACCGGGTAATCCGGATTAATGAGCAAAAATACCGCCGGATCAAATGCATAAGGGAAATATGTTACCCCCAATCCTCCTAAAATATATGGTGTAAACGGTGTTTTTTTATTTCCCAATATATATTTCAGGTAGTTTACTTCCATCATTACCGATATGTCCTGTACATTTTTTTTAAAGCTGAAAGGGATATCTTCCACAACCCCTTCGGACGAAATACTACCGGTTAAAAACATGGTCCTCAAAGCAACCCGTGCATTGAAATTGTACCTGAAAAAAGCTCCCATATTTAAATTGAACGTCTGCATCGGAGGCGCTTCCTTTATATCTCCCCAATAAGCTGAAGAACCTCCCCAAATGCCTATATCCGCTGTTTTTTGAGCAAACCCTGAAACAGTTAAAACAATTGCTGTAAACACCAATACAATTTTTCTCATTTGGTTGTCCAAATCGTTTATTCAACAATAGCTTCAGGCATGTTAACGGTTCGTTTTATCCGTAATGCAATGACCTACAGAACATTCACAAAAATCAAAAAATTTGTTTATTCAGTGTATCTCCCGTTATTAAACATCATAAAATCATCACACAATCGACTGGTTTTCAACGAACTTACTTTACTTGCCCCTTTATTATTCAGCTTTCAAGAGGTACAAAAGTAATATAATTCTAAATATAACATACCCGAATGCTATTATAAAACCCAAAGAAAGATTAAAAATTGTTAAGCCTTCCAGAATAATTAATTGCGTTTGTCAGCCCCCCACATCAGCTTGTTTCTCAATGTATTAAAAAAGTCCTGATCGGGTAATTGCAGTGTTTTTAAAGTAACTTTTGCCTTCCTGATTTTCAAGGTAGTTGATAACTCCACAGCCTCAGAACGGTAATCGAGTGAAGTCAGATAATGCGAACCTCTTCCTTCCACTTTTAGCTCAATCTCATACTTATCAGGAACCACTACCGGTCTGATGGTAAGGTTATGAGGAGCCAGGGGAGTGATGACAAAGTTCTCTGAATCCGGAGTCAGGATAGGGCCACCCACGCTCAAAGAATAGGCAGTAGAACCCGTAGGAGTGGCAACAATCAATCCGTCGGACCAGTAATTGTTCAGAAGGTTATTCCCACACCTGGCCGAAATATTTATCATCGAAGAAGAATCCGTTTTTAGCACCGCCAATTCATTCAGGGCAAAATTGAAATTTAAGTTCTTTCTGCCACAAAAGTCTACTTCCAGCAATGAACGTTCCACCACACTGTACCGGTCATTAAAAATATCGGTAAGGGCACCTTGAACCTGCTCCTGCGAAATGTCGGCCAAAAAGCCGAGCCTTCCACTGTTCACTCCTACTACAGGAATATCAAAATTGCGAATATTTACAACCGAATGTAAAAAGGTGCCATCTCCCCCTACACTGAAGATAAACTGATTGGTATTATCGAAGTCGGAAGGTGATTGAAAAAATGTTGTATAATAAGGTACAATATTCAGTTCGTTCTTTAAAAAGTTATAAAATGGCCTGAACAATTGAACTTCAATTTTATTTGTTTTAAGAAAGCCAAAAAATTCATCCAAAACAGGGAAAAACCTCTTCGACAAAGAAGTTCCAAAAACAGCCACTTTCATTTACAGGGTTTTAAATGTTCATAAATTTCATAAATTGCTCATACCTGTCCTGGTACAAATCACTTAACATGGAGTGGTCGAGGTAGGTTCCTTTTACGTTATAATCGTAGCGCGTAAACGCCTGTATAACAGGAGACAAATCTTCCTTGTCAAGTTTTAATATCAACTCCAGCGTATTGGTTCCGGGTAATCGGTTCATAAAAAAGCTAAGTATCTTTGTATCATTACTCTCCACAATCTGACTAATTTGCGCCAGTGAGTAATCGTTCACATTCACTTCCAGCACAACCACACCGCCAATTTCCTGCAACGAAAAATAGCGGGCAAAACGTCTGGCCAAATCGTACAGTGTAATGGCCCCCATATAACCATGGTCTGAATCAAGAACGGCAATTACACTCAACTTCAGTTTATACATCAACATAGCAACTTCAAAAATATGTTGATCTTCATGAACATGTGTGGTATCAAACTTTTCCTTTTCTTTTCCAATGGGTTCCTCCAGCAGGTTCAAATCATAAATGAGTTTATCCGACACCAACCCCTGGTACCTCTCATCACAGACCACCGGAAGGTGCGAAACCCTGAATACATCCATAAAGTTCAGTGCCTTTTGCCCCTTTTCATCGCATCCGATGGCAGGAATAACATCCGATATCAATCTACTCGCCAGCAATTCTTTATTTTTTGTTTTTCCAATTCAACGTGAAAAATTGTAACTTGCGCATCAAAAATACATCAATGACAAGACTAAGTGTAAATATAAATAAAATAGCAACACTGCGAAACTCCCGGGGTGGAAATGTCCCCAATGTAAAAGACGCTGCCATAAATTGCCAAAAATTTGGAGCGCAAGGAGTTACAGTTCATCCACGACCAGATGAACGCCACATTACCCGCAAAGATGTTTACGAGATAAAACCTGTGGTTACCACTGAATTTAACATTGAAGGTTATCCGAGCGAAGATTTTTTAAAGATGGTTACGGAGGTAAAAGCCGATCAGGTAACATTGGTACCAGACACTCACAAACAATTAACCAGTGATCATGGCTGGGATACCTGGAAAAATTTATCCTTTCTGAAAGAGATAATCAGCAGGTTGCAGGAAAACGGGATCAGGACTTCCATTTTTGTAGATGCCAATCCGAAGGTCATCGAAGGGGCTGCCGAAACTGGTACCAACAGGATCGAACTATATACCGAACCCTATGCACGACTTTATCCACTGGGAAGAGCAGAAGCGATTCAACCTTTTGCTGAGGCAGCTAAATTTGCCGGCAATATTGGGATAGAGGTAAATGCGGGTCACGATTTAAGCCTGGAGAACTTAAACTATTTCTACCAAAATATTCCCAACCTGGAAGAGGTTTCCATCGGTCATGCGCTCATTGCCGATGCCTTGTATATGGGACTGGAAACAACCATTCAAAAATACCTCGACTGCCTGAAACCGAAAAGATAGACTAATCATCTGAACACTATTGAGATTCATTCGATTTCCATCGAAATGAGCTGTACATTCTATCAGATATCTTTTAGATATTGAAATTAATAGAACTAAGTACCGCCCGAAGTAAATAATATAAATGAGATGAAATAGCATGAAACTTTATTACCGAAAAGAGGGAAACGGACCTGCAATTGTTATTGTTCACGGGCTTTATGGCTCTTCGGACAACTGGGTGAATATGGGTAAGAAGCTGGGCGAAAGCCACACAGTTTTTATGATTGACCAGCGAAACCACGGTCGCTCCCCCTTTGCAGACGAGCATACATTTAACGCCATGAAGGATGATTTGGCTAATTTTTTCGAAACCCACCACATTGAAAAAGCGACGTTGCTGGGCCATAGTATGGGAGGGAAAACAGCCATGTGGTTTGCAGCCGATTACCCTGAAAAAGTGGAAAAACTGGTCATTGCTGACATAGCTCCCAAAAATTACCTGATACAAAAAAAGGACAGCCAGTACTATCTTCACCACAATATTTTGCTGGCTATGCAGGAACTGGATTTTAGCCGGATAAAAAAACTGAATGATGTGGACGACCTGCTTTCTGAAAAAATAGACGATGAACGCATCCGGAAGTTTTTGCTAAAGAATGTGGCAAAAGATAAAAAAACCAAACAATACAACTGGCGGCTGAATGTGGATGTGCTTTACGACTATTTAGACGAGATTATAAGTGGTGTGAACCGGCAATGGTTTGAAGACCGAATCCCGATAACCAGCTACCCGGTAATTTTTATCCGCGGGCTGAGATCAAATTACATTATGGATGAAGATATTCCATTGATTAAAGAAATCTACCCTGAGGCAAGCATTGTGGATATTCCCGGCGCAGGCCACTGGCTGCACGCAGAAAAACCAAATGAATTTATGGAAGCAGTAATGCGGTGCTGCTAACTTATCGATTATATTTTCGGGTAATTTCAGCCAAAAATGTTTTATGCTTCACTCTTAACTGCCTCCAACTGAACCGCCACTTCCAGTTTCCATTGGCAACACCCGGAGTGTTGAGACGGGCATGGGTTCCCAGTCCAAGTAGATCTTGCATGGGCATCACAGCACTTTGGGCAGCCGAAGCCCAAATCCATTCAATCCCTTTTTTCAATGCTCTTTTTCCCGGCCTGCCCAGATAGCGCCGAACCAGCTTCCTTTCTTCTCCCTTCAGAGAGTGCAGCCATCCCAGGGTTGTGTCATTATCATGCGTACCAGTGTAGGCGACAAAACGGGGCCGGTAATTATGTGGCAAATGTTGGCTTTTTGCATCAGAGCTGAAACCAAACTGTAAAACTTTCATCCCCGGCAACCTAAAATCATTGCGTAATTGTTCCACTTCCGGGGTAATTACCCCCAAATCTTCCGCAATCAGAGGCAGGTAATCTACCTGTTCCTTAAACTTTTTCAGAAGTTGATATCCTTTGGCAGGCAGCCACTCCCCGTTAATTGCTGTATTTTCGTCTGCCGGGACTGACCAGAAAGATTCCAACCCCCGGAAATGATCGATACGAACATTGTCAAACAGATTCAGGTTAAAATGTAGTCGTGCCAGCCACCAGTCGAATTCCCGCTCTTCCAGGCGCCCCCAATCGAAAAGCGGGTTCCCCCAAAGCTGGCCCGTTTCACTAAAATAGTCTGGCGGCACACCTCCAACATGTGTAGGCTTGAAGGTTTCATCCAACATAAAAATGTCGGTATTGGTCCAAACATCCACACTGTCGCCCGAAACATAAAGCGGCATGTCGCCAAAAATCTGTACCTTTTTCGATCGGGCATAATCTTTCAAACCAAACCATTGCTTAAAAAACAGGAACTGCTTAAACTTCCGAAATTCGATTTCCACGGAAAGCAGTTCGCTATATTCTTGCAAAGCCTTCTTCTTCCGAAACTTCAAATCATGCTCCCAGTCACTCCAGTGCAAATTATTAAAATGATTCCTGGCAGACATGAACAGCGCATAATCGTGCAACCACCAGGTATGTTCTTTTAAAAAATGATGGTATTCAACTTCAAGCGCCTCATTCTTTTTCGACTGAAAATTTTCAAAAGCCTGTTTCAAAAGTGGATATTTCCATTCCTCCACTTTCTGAAAATCGACCTCCGCCGATGAAAATCGGGGACGGTTTTCCAGGTTCTTTTTGGAAAGGAGTCCACATTCAGACACAAGATCTAAATTAATGAGCAGCGGATTTCCGGCAAAAGCAGAATAACACTGATAGGGTGAACTCCCATACCCCACCGGGCCCAGGGGCAAAATCTGCCAAAGCTTTTGCCCGGTCTGCTCCAGAAAATCTACAAACCGGAAAGCTTCTTTACCCAATGTTCCAATTCCTTCCGGACCAGGGAGCGAAGTGATATGCAGCAGAATGCCGCTATTTCGCTCAACCATTTCGGAATTTATTTCGGAATTCAGAAAGGTGTTCTGCCGTTTCGCGCACAATTCGTTGTACGGCCAGGCCATGTTTCAGGTCAGATAAAAAGGCTTTCGGATCACCTCCGGTGAAGAACACGTAATGTGCATGCACCATGGAGCGTAGCCACCCCGGAGGCACATGCCCGGAAGGGAAACTGGTAACCGGCTTATAGTTACTTCCCACCATCTGTTTAACCCACTGCCCGGAGCCTTCCAGGTAATATTCATAATACTCCGATTTTTTCGAAGAATACCTCAAAGCACCTCCTTCTGCATACAATTCCAAGTGCACAAGATCACCTGTTCCTGAACTGATACGACTGGCTGACATATTTCCCACCGCACCGGTTTTCGGGTCCACCAGAGAAAGAGAACTAAACAGATCGGATCCTGCCGGAACATCAGGAAACTCACCACCTTGCAGTGCACTGGCAATTTGCAGTTCTTCCCCTAAAAAAGCCATCAGCAGGCTAATTCCATGCGATCCCAAATCAGCCATGGCGCCGCCATCAGGCGCCGGAGTCAGGCGGGTTACTCGCTTTTCGCGGTATGCTGGTTGCAGGTAATCACCGTGATAATATTTCAAATCGAAATGAACAGGTTTACCCAGTTTTCCCGACTTCCAGAACTGCATTGCTTCGCGTACCGACGAGGTTTGTAAATACTGAAAACCTACTTGTATTTTTACATCCCTGGCAACTTCCTCTTCCAATTTTTTCATCGCCTCTTCTTCCTCTAACGAAGCACAAACAGGTTTTTCGAGGTAAATATATTTTACCCGGGGCATGTTCAATGCAAGCTTCAAATGCTCAAAATGGACATTGTTCGGCCCCATAATAAAAACAGCTTCGATTTTTGAATTCCGTGAAAATTCATCCACTGTTTGCGCTGAAGTAAAACCGTAATTTGCGGCAAAACTCTCACGGCTCTCTTTCCGTGCCGAAGCTACTGATTCAAAAACCAACTCCGGAATCTCGTCATAATAAAACTTTAATGACTGAAGGGCATAGGCATGTGCACGGGCAATTCCCCCGGCTCCCAAAAATCCAATATGTATTTTTTGCATAAAGTATTTTTCAAAATTTTCTCAAAAATAGCGATTCGGGAAGAAAGTACAATAATTGCTTTGTTTGATAAGTTCATTTAACGTAACGCCAAAAAACATTGCGAATAACCTGCACAAAAAACTAGCTAATCTTCAACAAAAAACTTAAACACCTGATAATATTCCACTTGGGCATTCTTCCCCGAATTACCCAGATTAAAAACGGGAAAACTCTCACTTTTTATTTTATTTTTGTTCAACACGATAAGATTTTAGAAAATGAAATTCTGCACTTTACATCATTTTCTTTTTCAGAAATCAACTTTTGGCAACTCATTAAATAATTACAACTGATGAAAATAAAATATCATTTATTCAGCTTGCTTTTTCCCTTGGCTTTTATCCTGAGTTGCTCCGTTACAAACCAAAGAACGCTCCCGGAATTCAGTCATAAAAACATTATACTAAAAAAAATACCTCTTTTTATCGAAAAGAAAAATAACAATGCCGTTGAACTGGAACTAACGGTTCCCGAAGGAGAAGAACCCCTTGAATTAGAATCAATAGTTTTCCATCTTGGAAAAAACAGCCAGACCGGATTTTTGGAATCAGTAGTAGTTCAACATGCAAAAACTGAAACCAGCAAAGATTCTCTTTCAGTCTTTGGAGAAACTAAAAAATTTAATTCAGAACAAATTAAAATAAGGGGCTCTTTAACACTTGAAGCGGGTCGCCACCTTCTCTCCTTCAATTTTAGGATAAAAGATAATGCCTCGCTTGAGAAAAGCTTTCGGATAAAAAATGTTGAACTGGACTTTGGGGCAAAGGAAAACCTGATACTGGAGACACCCGCGGATTTTGCTTACCGCCCGGCCAAAGTGCTCAGGGCAGCAGGACAAGACAATTGCGATACCTACCGGATTCCCGGGCTGGTAACCACAAACAACGGAACACTGATTGCCGTTTATGACAATCGTTACGACAACGTTAGTGACCTTCAGGGGAACATTGACATTGGCATGAGTCGCAGTACAGATGGAGGACAGAGCTGGGAGCCCATGCGCGTGATTATGGACATGGGGGAATGGGGCGGTCGCCCGGAAAATTCAAACGGAATCGGAGACCCGTGTGTGCTCTACGACCATATCACCGAAACATTATGGGTAGCAGCTTTATGGATGAGTGGCCCCTCTCCAGACGCCGGCCTCTGGTGGGATTCAAAACCTGGAATGACTCCTGAAGAGACAGGTCAGTTTATGCTGACAAAAAGCACTGATGATGGTCTCTCCTGGTCAGACCCCATCAATATTACCAAACAAATAAAAGACCCCGAATGGCAATTGTTGCTGCAAGGTCCGGGGCGGGGAATTACCCTTGATGACGGCACCCTGGTTTTTCCGGCGCAGTTTAAAGCCGATCTGGGAGAAAAAGCCATCGACGGCGGACAATATACCTGCCATTCCACTATTATCTACAGCCATGACAGCGGGGAAACCTGGCATATTGGCACCGGTGCCAAACCAAACACCACTGAATCGCAGGTAGCACAACTGGCCGATGGCAGTCTGATGCTCAATATGCGCGACGATCGAAATCGTAAAATAAAAGACGAAACCAATGGACGGGCGGTAGCGGTTACTTCCGATTTAGGCAAAACATGGACAATTCACCCGTCTTCCAATTCAGTATTGCCCGAGCCCAACTGCATGGCCAGTCTTATTTCTGCTGATGTTGAAATTGACGGGCAAAAACAGAAGGTACTTTTCTTTTCCAATCCCAACAACAGGGAAGCCCGCACTAATCTGACCATTAAAACCAGTCTGGACAGTGGCAACACATGGCCTGAAAAAAACCAGGCAGAACTAAACGAAACACGTGGATTCGGCTACTCCTGTATGACTATGGTTGATGAAAATACGGTAGGAATACTGTACGAAGGAGTGAAAGAGCTTTATTTTCAGAAAATTTCCGTACGGGACATTCTGGGTGGATTCAACTGAATTATTGAGGTGGTTTAAGGGAGCCGGTTTGTTTTGATACATCCGGATTGACCAAATTACATCAAGTCGCTAAGTAAATATTCCTTCGCTCCTGTTGTACTGCAAAATATACTGCATCGATAACTAAACCGCCAGCATCCCATTCTAACAAAAAGAATATCAGAAATACCTGACGATCTTCTACTTTGATACTTTTCTTCGAATACCAAAATTTCACATCGAAATAAATCACTTTTTATTGCACACCTACTCCCTATAACAAACCGCTGAAACAATAAAATAACCCGCTTATTTTCAACACAAAACGAATACACATCCTTATCAATACTTACTTCTTAACAACTTCAGGTAAATTATGATTACATCAGAATATTTTTCGTAAAAATTTTGAAAAGTTTAATATTAATTTTACATTTGTAGTGCAATACGTCCTGTATTGCTTGTGTGTTTGGGGGTTAACATTAATAAGGGCGGCTATTGAGCTGCCCTTTTCTTTTTCCTGATATTCAAAACTATCTCAATTCTTCTTTCAGAAACTTTGCCGTATATGATTTTTTTACTCCGGAAATTTCTTCGGGGGTTCCGGCACAAAGAATTTTGCCTCCGTTTTTTCCACCTTCAGGGCCAAGATCGACAACGTAATCAGCTACTTTTATGACATCCATGTTGTGCTCAATTACAATCACTGTATTTCCTCTGTCAACCAGTTTATTCAACACACTCAACAACACCCGGATGTCTTCAAAATGAAGACCCGTTGTTGGCTCGTCGAGAATATAAATTGTTTTGCCCGTATCGCGCTTGGCCAGTTCAGCAGCCAGTTTCACACGCTGTGATTCGCCTCCCGATAAAGTCGTGGAAGATTGTCCCAGTGTGATGTATCCCAACCCCACTTCCTTCAACGTTTTCAACTTCACAGCAATAGAGGGGATACTTTCAAAAAACTCCACGCCCTGGTTGATGGTCATTTCCAGCACATCGCTGATCGATTTCCCTTTGTAACGTACTTCCAGTGTCTCACGGTTATACCGTTTACCATTGCATTTATCGCAATGCACATATACATCCGGGAGAAAATTCATTTCAATGAGTTTCATTCCCCCTCCCTGACATTCTTCGCATCGTCCCCCTTTCACATTAAACGAAAACCGGCCCGGCTTGTACCCCCTTATTTTTGCCTCCGGCAGTTGGGCAAACAAGCTGCGGATATCAGAAAAAACTCCGGTATACGTAACCGGGTTCGACCGTGGAGTGCGTCCAATTGGAGACTGGTCCACGCGGATAACCTTGTCAACATGCTCCAACCCCTTTACCGATTTATAAGGCAACGGATCCTGTACCGATTTATAAAAATGCTGGCTCAGGATGGGCTGCAACGTTTCATTAATCAGCGTTGATTTTCCGCTGCCCGAAACGCCTGTAACACAAATAAAAGTACCCAATGGAATATCCAGACTTACATTTTTCAGGTTATTCCCGGTGCACCCGGTAACGGTTAAAACGTTGCCACTCCCCGTGCGCCGTTTGGAAGGTATCTCAATTTTTCTGCGATTGTTCAGGTAATCTGAAGTGAGTGTATCAGTTGCCAAAACCTCTTTCGGGGGCCCTGCTGCCACTACTTCTCCCCCATGCCGGCCGGCAAAAGGCCCCATGTCGATAAGCCAGTCAGCATGCAGCATTGTATCTTTGTCATGTTCCACAACAACAACAGAGTTTCCGCTATCACGCAGTTGTTCCAGCGCCTGAATCAGTTTCAGGTTATCACGGTGGTGCAAACCAATACTGGGCTCATCGAGTATATAAAGCACATTTACCAGTTGAGAACCGATTTGTGTCGCCAATCGGATTCGTTGGGACTCACCTCCGGAGAGACTTTGAGCAGTGCGGTCGAGCGCCAGGTAATCCAGGCCCACTCCCAGCATAAAACCCAGCCGGTCCCGAATTTCCTTAATAACCTCTGTCCCGATTTTTCGCTGTCGGTCAGTCAGCCGTTCTTCAAGCCCTTGAAACCACTCTCCCAGTTCGTTCAAATCCATTTGGGCCAGTTCCGAAATATTTTTTCCGTCGACTCTAAAATAAAGTGATTCCTTTTTAAGCCGGTGACCTTTACATTCCGGGCAAACCGTTGTTTTCACGAATTGATTTGCCCACTTCTGCGCTTTTTTAGCCGGATTGTCTTCCCTCTGGCTATCAATGTATTTCACGACACCATCGTAACTCATCATATAATTCATGCTGGTGCCCAGCGGAGTATTTTTTAACTGAATGCGCTCGTTGGTACCAAATAACACAGCCTGCAATCCTTCCTCCGGAATATTTTTAACCGGAGTTTTCAGGGTGAATCCAAGCTTTTCACCCAACGCCTCAATTTGCCAAAATATTAATGAGTTACGATAAGCCCCCAACGGAGCAATACCTCCTTTGGCAATGCTTTTATCCTGATCTGGAATAATTTTTTCAATATCGATCTCCGTAACTCTTCCCAATCCGTTGCATTTAGGACAAGCACCTTGCGGAGAGTTAAAAGAAAAATTATGAGGTGCCGGCTCACTGTATGAAATACCTGTGGTAGGGCACATGAGAAGTCTGCTATAATATTTTATTTCGTCCGTGTCATGATCAAGGATCATCAAAATTCCATGACCGTGTTTCATAGCAGTTTGAACGCTCTCCTTGAGTCGCTTATCTCCGGCTCCATCCACAACCAGTTTATCAATTACTATTTCAATAAAATGGTTTTTATACCGATCTACCCGGTGGTTATGCCTGATTTCTGTAATTTCACCATCCACCCGGGCATGAAGAAACCCTTTTCTCCGTATTTGTTCGAAAAGTTCGCGGTAGTGGCCTTTCCTCCCTTTTACCACCGGCGCAAGTATGTGAATACGTTTCCCTGAGAAATCATTTTTAATCCGTTGCAGAATTTTTTCTTCGGTATATTTCACCATCTTTTCGCCCGTGTTATATGAAAATGCTTCGGCTGCACGGGCGTACAACAGGCGCAAAAAATCATATATTTCGGTCACAGTACCTACCGTTGATCGGGGGTTGCGGGTAGTCACCTTTTGTTCAATGGAAATGACAGGGCTGAGTCCGGTGATTTTATCCACGTCGGGCCGTTCAAGGTTTCCGAGAAAGGAACGGGCATAGGCAGAAAACGTTTCGATGTAACGTCGCTGGCCTTCGGCATAAATGGTATCGAAAGCAAGTGATGATTTTCCACTCCCGCTCAGGCCGGTAATAACAGTAAGTTTATTTCTCGGTATTTCAACATCAATATCGCGCAGGTTGTGCACCCGCGCCCCCTGAACCACAATTTTTTCTTCCGGTTCAACTCCTTCATCTAAAACCAAATCTTCTGTATATATTGTCTCCTGCATGATTTATCATTTATTCCAGTACCGGAATTTTTACGGTATATTGTTTATTGCGGGCATTGGTCAGATAGTTTTCTCTTAACCAGGGATTGAAGTCTTTTAAAAGCTTGTAATTTATTCCTTCTGCTATAGCAAATTCGGCAAAATCTTCCACCCTGCCGGAAATAGTTACCTCCCTGCTCGAAATTAACGGGTATTTTTCTTCTTCTGCCACAACAAAATTGTACGTTTCCGGGCTTTCCAAAACTAACTTGAATGCAATAATCCGAAATACATACCGACCGGTTTCTTCCCCAAAAAGCATGTCGTAATACGAATCACTTTTCTGTCGCGTAACCTGCCGATCCACTCCGTTCATTCCTCTATTGTAAGACGCCGCCACCATTGCCCAGGATTCGTATTTTTGGTAAGCGTCCAGAAGATAGTCACATGCAGCGTAAGTTGCCTTCTCCACATGGTAGCGTTCGTCCACCTCTTCATTTACCTCCAGGCCATAATCACGGGCTGTTCCCTTTAAAAACTGCCAGAATCCCACGGCTCCTGCATAAGAAACAGCCCTCGGGTTCAATCCGCTCTCGGCTACTGCCAGGTATTTAAAATCATCCGGAACACCTTTTTCTTTTAAAATGGGTTCGATAACAGGGAAATAGCGTGGAGCCAGTTTAATATAGCGAATGGTTTGCGAATGAAAATAGGAGTTGACCAGCAACTCGCGGTCGAGCGATTCCTTTATATCGAACCTTTCAAGTGGGACCGGCTCTCCTGCAAACGAAACCGAATCAGGAATTTTTACTGACTTAAACACCGTTGGCGCTTCTGTACTTATCGTTTTGGATTCACCTTCATACGAAGAGCCCATGCTAAAAAGAACAATCACCCCTACACACGCCACAACAATAAATGGCACTACAATTCTCCACCACTTTTTCTGCTTCATTCGTTTTTCACTTTTTTAAAAAACGTAAAATTACATTTTTACTTGCTGGTTGCCAACGAAAAATTATTCGATTCAACCATGTATCTGAAAGTTTAAGAACGAATGTTTCATGTTCCTTGTTCACAATTGTCTTGTAAAAAGAAAAGTCTATCTGCCATAGTCAACGGTGGTTAAGCTACACCTACCTGAAAGAATGGGTGGATGAAATACGAGAAGCCAGAAAAATATTTGTTTTTTAGCCCGGGACACTGATCACAGATCAGCGCCAGCAAAGGGGAAAGGCCCGGATAATTTGCGAATATGGCCAGTATGTGTACTGGAAAAAGCAGGACAAACTTAAAAAACGCTACGTACAGGTCCCTACAAATTGCTGATTTTAAGCGCCCCTGTGGGATTTGACTCTCCCCGACGGAAAATTTCATACTCCCAGTGGAAAATGACCCGCCCCGGCGTAATTTCTCACGGCCCCAGCGGAATTTGAGCTTCCCCGCTACGATTTTTTGTGTTCCCAACGAAAAATGTCCCGCCCCAACGAAAATTTTCTACCTCCCGATGTAATTTCCTAAAATAGCTTGACAGGTTTAACTTTTATTTCTGATAGGTATAAATGCTTATTCTGCAATGACTGGTTTACAAAACTATTTAATTTTTTATCCCTGGAAATGTTTACTCCTTTCTGTCTTATTCCTGATAAAAGGAACAGATAAAATTCTTCTTCCTGTTCTTTCGTGCAGCTTCCTATTTTATCGCTGACTTTTGTTACCGGTTTATTCTCTTTAACCACAGAGGGCGCAGAGAAGACACAGAGAACCACGGAGTAGTTTTACCAACCCAAATGTTTTTTTCTACATTGGATATTTCTGAGAAAAAAAAGAAATTTCCAATAATCAACAACCAATACCCAACAAAAAACTGCTATTTGGATATTAAACATTGAGTATTCTGCATTGGGTATTTTCCGAAAAAAGAAACATATTTCCAATCCTCTCTTCATCTCCTTTGTGGTTGTTTGTAGTTAACTTTTTTATCTAACCACAGAGGACACAGAGAAGACACAGAGAGCCGCAGAGTAGTTTTGCCAACTAAAATATTTTTTTCTACATCGAATATTTCCTGAAAAACAGTAAAAATATCCAATAATAAATAACTAATACTCAATGTCCACAACCACCCCCTGGAGTCATCTAACAAGACGGGGTTGATAGAAGGGATACACACATTCTTCATCTGCGCACTTGTGTTACCCCTGATTGACAAAGAACCGTTAAATACTAAAGAAATAAGATACCTTTAAAACTACCGTACGATTTTTAAAATCAAAGTTTCTGTCTATACCTGAATCTAAAATATCGAAACGGGCTTCATTGTAGGCCAGGTAAAGAAAACTTCCCGGCTGGTATTCCCAGCTGAGCAGACCACTGAGTAAGTAATCGTTGTAGATTTGTTTTTGTTCATAGTATGTTGTGCCAAATATTCCCTGGGCATGCACACGGATAAAAAAGTCTTTTGTAAACATCCATGTGGTATTAGACGATAATTTGAAGTATCGGCCGTCGTTCTCATTTTCCGGGTTATATGTTTTGGTGAAACCTCCCTGAAGTTTGGTTATTATATTATGCATAAACCGGCCTTCTCCATCAGCAGAAAGACTTTTTTGGCTGCCAACATATTTTTGGTCAAAATTGTATAATGTGCCCTTTGATGCCGACAACTTTCCTGCAAATTGAGGACCTAAACTCAAAGGCCTGGTTGCATAGCTCATTTTTATGACGTTTCCGGAATAACTGCCGGTTAATTCAGTGTCGGAAAAGTATTTTAATTCAGCAAAAACAGACATTTCATTTATGAAATTTACGGTTAAATCTCCGCCTGTTTCGAAATTATTTGCTTCTTTTATTCCCCCGCTTATTGTTCGTTCGCCCGTGTCGGTCTGAACAACTGTCCCAAATTTCTGGTCGGGAATAAAGTCCGGGTATATTTCAAGCCATCGATCAATGTATCGCGATGTAAAGAGATCTTTTTTGTTTTCATATTCGAGGTTGGCTGTTATCCTGCGAATATGGTATTTATTTATCCGGGGACTAATCCGGAAAAGGCCAATCCATTTGTTCCAGCCACGGTCAGGCTCTTTTTGAATATATCCCACCCGGTTAATTTCGAAAGCAGGTTCTACACGATCGAAATTTAATTTAACCCCCATCAAATCACCGGTTCGAACATACGCCAGATTATATGCCATATTGTGGTCATACTCCATTTCAGTTTGCCCGGAGGCAACCTGAAAATCAACTATATTATTTGTGTTTAGCATGAAACTTCCATCAACACCCACAATCCGGTTATAGTTTTCAGCGTCTTCTTTTGTTGCCGCTAAAATTCCTACATTACTTGAACCCAAAATATCTTTTTTGACCCGCATGACACTAAACAGGGCATTTTCTACATTTTGTACGGAACTGGAAAATAAGGATTTGCCGGTGAGGTTTCCCAATACCCCAAATTCAATTCCATGTTGTAACTTCCCGGTCATTTTTATTCCTCCGAGAATATCCCCTTTTGCACCAATCCTGCGGCTGTAAAATAACTCCAGCGGAGTATTGAAAATATTTATCCTTTCCGTGAAAAACGGACGGAGTTCTTTAAAACGGGTAGGAAACCGGGTCAGATTAATCTCAAAAATATCGGCATCTACCTGCGCAAAATCGGGATTAAATGTAAAATCCGCAGTGAGGTTAGGGCCGGGGCTGTACCGGATGTCTCCTCCAAAACTAAATGTTTTTAATGAATTCTGAGCTGCCGATTCTGAAAAACTGGCTACGCCATACGGTCTGATTTCAAAAGTTCTGCCGGAATGAATATTCCTGATATTTTCAATGTGTCCCAACTGCGACATACGGGTAGTATTATCCCATTCCGGTAAATGCGGTTTCCATTGCCCGCGGGAGGCATTCTTCGAAATATTTCTCATCAGGTTAAATCCCCAGGTTTGAGTGCTGTCGCGTGGATACCTGAAATTAAAAAAAGGAATCTTAACTTCTGCATACCAGCCATTTTCATCAACACTCCCTTCTGAATACCATATTCCATTCCAGTTGTTGTCACGTTTTATGTCATCATACCGAAGTTCATCAACCTGCACACCCGTTGGCGACACTACAAATTTATATCCGGTACGGTGGTCGTGGTAGCTGTCAATAAAAAACATTAGGTGATCTGGCGCTGAAGTCCCACGTGGGGATAACTGCTGAATAATTTTACCGGGTTCAGAGTCCCAACACCATACACCAATGTATAGATTCTCATCATCATGTAAAATGGCAAATTCGGTTTCTTCGCTCATGGGGATTAGCGGGAAAGGCTCCTTTTCCAAAAGATTGCCTTTGTGCTCAGCTTTCCACCAGGCGGGCTCGTTTAATTGTCCATCAATTACAATTTCATTTTCTCCCGACAGGCGATGGGCCTCAATCACGTAATGTTCCGTTGCCGTATCATATACCAATAGCCTGATAGAATCAAAATATGCAGGTGAATAGTGGTTGAATTGCATCTCCCTCTGTCCAAATGAATTGAAGGAAAAGAAAAGTAAAAATAACAGAAAGATTGATTTTATATTGCCGGATTTTTTGAATCTTAGATAGCTACCAATAATCAAAAAAGCACATTCCATGCTTCCTAAATTTTCCTTTACTGTGTCGAATCTCATTGCATCATTGGTTTGAAAAAAATTTGCCCTAAAATACCAAAACATAATATTAACGTGAGTTCGATATAAGAAACTAAAAATAATTGTTGTAAAAAAGCAAGGCTTCTATTACGTTAAAGTGTCTAAAATTCAAATATATACAAAAACAAAGCCTTGCTCAATATGGAGCATAAAACTACCGAAATTTTCTATCTTATCTTTGAATTCTGCAAAGAATTTGACAAAGTTAAGGAGGGATACATCTGATTACAAAGATTCGTAAAAACATAAAAAACTCACTGATGCATATTCAGGATATGATTTCACTAAGAAAAAGAGCTCTGACGGAGATAGTTAATGATGAACTTAAAAATCAATGTCAAATAGAACATACCAGGCACAGAAGTTTTGAGAACTTTCTGGCAAACCTGATTTCCGGATTGACGTTTCTTGCTGTCGTACCAGGCCTGGCGGGTAAACCCAAACAGTTCGCATAGTACCGCCTTGGAAACCATAGGATACATGCGCGCCAGTACATCTCCTGTTTGGGTCCAGACTTTTTTCTGATTTCAAGTTTGTAGTCGTTTTCGGCAATATCAATCATCGTGTTCAGCGCCGCGTTCTTCATCTGCGTCCGTTCCAACTGCTTTTCAAGCTTCCTGGCAAGTTATATTACCTGAGTCGATCTGAATGACCAGCCATCGGCGAAAACTTACTTCATAATCATGGTAATTAATTGCCTTTCCCTGAAATCCCTCCATGGAGTCTGTCAACATGATTTCTTTCCCTTTTTTCATTTTTTCTGACACTTTTTACGTCAAGTTATTTCAGGGTAAGATACTCCGGATACTAATGCCATTTACAAGAAGCATTTTAGTTCATTTTGCTCAACATGTATTTTATGGGCCAGTTGCTCCCAGCTGCCTATCTCTTTATAAATATTTTCGCAGTACAGGCTCTCCCTTCCAGCCATGGCTGCATACTTAACAGCTGCTTCGGGGCATTCACCATTTAATACCGCCGTAAGAAATGCCGCCACTGCCGTATCTCCTGCCCCGGTAGCATTAATCCCCTTTGATTTATCCACCTTGTAGGCGCCACACAGTATTTCACGGTTGTTCCATTTGTTTTCCTCCAAAGCAAAGCCAGCTTTTTTGTTTAAGGAAGAGATATTTCCTGACAAAAGCAAGGCCCCCCGGTGCCCCATCTTTACCAGCAGGATTTTTACCCCCAAACCGATAATCCTGCGCCCGGCCTGTTTTACCAGGTCAAGGGGGATTTTGTCCACAATCTCTGTGTCCCCGGGCAATGATTGTATTTTTGCATACGCTTCCGGGACCATCGTTTGAATGAGCTCTTCCAGGCTCGGGACAAATATATCCACACCGGGAAGCGTTCTTTCCAGTACCTCCGGCCAGTTGACTTTCCCCGATTCGCTTTCGGGGTCGGGAAGACTGAAGTCAAGGGAGGTAACAACGCCCATTTTCTGAACTTCCCCGTACATTTGCTGCAGCTGCTGCCCGTTATTCAGGTAAAACTCCCGTAACAGCGGCGGATAGCCAAAATGGAAAAGCCTCGATTTTTGTATGGCGTCAAAGTCGATGTGCTCCATGCCAAAAACCCGGTTACAGCCCGGTGATTCCAAAAATATACGGTCCACCCCGGGAGGGGCCAGTACAATACTGAAAGCAGTACCTGCCCCTCCTGTTTTTATCATGTTGAAGGAAACCCCGGCACGGGTTAACCCCTGCGCTGCTATTTCGCCAATAAAATCCTCACCAATCAGCCCGTTTAAAAATACCTTCTTCCCAAACTTTTTCATGGCCAGCCCGGTATTGGGCGGTACACCTCCCAATACAAAATCCATCCCCCCGATTTCAATGAGCTTTCCGGGCTTAAAAAAACCGGAGGTGCCTGCTACCGGAGAATTTTTTCTGAACCCCGGGACTAAATCAACACAGGTGTAACCGGCAATCACGGCGTCGTACTGTTTTTCCATACCAGCTATTTATACAACTTCGATGTTTTTTAAATAACAATAGTCTTTCAAGGGCCCGGTGTGGTCGCCATAGGCAATAATATAATGCTGCCCCGATATTTTCTGTGCAAAATCATCTACCGGCACATCCAGGTGGATATCCAGGCTGGGCAATTGGGGCGCCGGGTAATCCCAGCCGGCCTCTTCCCAGGCTTTTAGTTTTCCTTCGCCGGTGCAGATGTGCATGCTGTACCGGTTACCGGTGTTGGACAACCTGGCCAGGGTAAGCCTGCCGGTCTTCATGGTTGAGATGTTCAGCAGGCCGCCGCCGATATTTCCGAATGCGGCCGGTTTTACCTTTACTTTTCCTTCCACTACTTCCGCCGGGACATAATCGGGGACCCCCATCAAAACACTGTTCTCAAAAAACTCATAAAACTCAAGATAGGCAGCACTCT